>CASGAP010000016.1 GCA_949299515.1 uncultured Desulfovibrionaceae bacterium | reverse complement strand
GTCGTCGGGGTTGAACGTTATGCAGCCGAGGTGTCCCACCATGCCGCCCACGCTGCCTATCAGGTTGCCGGCAAGGTCCATTTTGATGAGCTTCGTTGTGAACGAAAAATATATGTATCCCTTTTCCGTGTCAACGGCAATACCCTGCACGTGGAATTTTCCCTGCGGCCCGGTTTCGATAGTGCGCGGCAGCCCGGCGTGGCCGGTGGCGCTGCCTCCGTCTTGCGCATTCAGTGGAGCGGCGGCTATGGCATACAAAGCCAGTATGGCGGCAATAAATTTCGTAGGCATGTCAAAGTTCTTTAGTTGGCCGTTTTGTACGGCAGTTTGACGGCAAAGATACGAAAACGCCCGTGCAAGGCAAAGCCGCGTCCGGCATATCCGTTGCCGGGAGCGTGACGCAGTGGCGCACCCCGGCGGACGGGCGTTTTTTGTCTGCATTTAACAAATGCGCGGAGCGCCTTTGCCCATGCGGGTTTGCGAGGGGCTAAAAATATGTCCGAGAAAATTCAAAATATGTCCGACCTTTTTTGAATTATGTGCCTTGTATTTTTTCCTTGCTCCGTGAAGCGTGGAACGCCAGTCCTGTTTTAACGGAAATCCCGCGTCCGCTTTTTAACATCCCGCGCCAGCTTGTAAGCTGTGTCGTAACACTTCGAGGCGTGGTTAATCCGTAACATAGGTTTTCATTGGTGAGTTACTTTTAAATATAATCATGCCAATGCTGCATAAGTGTTATTTTGACAGGATGAAATAGAATAACTAAGTTCTTTCATCTTAGTATTATCCGATTTAGTATATTTGCATATAAGTTTTAAGTATGAGGCTTTTATGACACAATATGAAGCAATAATAGAAGCATTGAAAAATGCAGGAGGAGTTGCGACTTTAGGGCAATTGTATTCAGATGTTTTAAAGATTCCTGGTTGTAAATGGAAATCAAAGACACCCTTTGCCAGCATTAGGTGTACACTGCAGCGTAAGCCAGCATTTTATAAGATAAGACCGGGTTTATACGGGCTGGTTGACATGCGAAAATCGATAGAAAGCCGTGGTATAATGGTAGAGACCCCAAAAAACAAAAATTCTTCAGACATATCGATTTTCAATCATTCATATTTCCAAGGTTTGCTCTTATTGATAGGAAATATGAAGAACATGAAAACTTTTGTGCCGAACCAGGATAAGAACCGTAAATTCTATGACGGGAGAAAACTCGGCGAATTGGCAACACTGCACGAACAGCCGAATTATTCATACGATTCTTTCGTAAAAAGAAGTTCTACCATTGACACAATATGGTTTGGCGAACGGGAAATGCCGCATTCGTTCTTTGAGATAGAACATTCCACGGACATTCAAAATTCTTTGTTGAAATTTAATGACCTACAAGATTTTTATGTGCGTATGGTAATAGTGGCGGATTCCAATAGGAAAGAAGAGTTTAAAGCTAAAATGAATTATAGCTCATTCGATGAATTAAGAAAAAATAACCGAGTAAACTTTTTGAGCTATAGTACCCTTACAAAGCAGTATGAGCAGGAGTTAGAAAAGCAGAAGTACGAACTTGTTTTATAAAGGCTTTGTTGCCGGGAGCGTGACGCAGTGGCGCACCCCGGCGGACGGGCGTTTTTTGTCTGCATTTAACAATCGGGCAAAGCCCTTTATTCATGCGGGTTTGCGAGGGGCGGAAAATATGTCCGAGAAAATTCAAAATATGTCCGACCTTTTTTGAATTATGTGCCTTGTATTTTTTATTTGCTCAGAGAGG
>CASGAP010000015.1 GCA_949299515.1 uncultured Desulfovibrionaceae bacterium | reverse complement strand
GAGCACTTCCAGGCGGGCATGGTACTTGTTTTCCGCGGAAACGATTATCCACGGCGCCTGCACGGTATTTGTCCGCAAAAACATTTCATTGGCGGCAATTTTGTATTCTTCGCTTTTGGCACGGTTGCGCCAGTCTTCGTCAGTGATTTTGTGGCGCTTCCATTCTATTTCCTCCCGTTCCTTAAATCGGCGCAGCTGCTCGTCGGAAGAAATGTGCAGCCAAAATTTCAGCAGAATGTTTTTCTTGGCGATAAGCTCGCTTTCAAAGGCATTGATTTCGGAAAAAGCACGGCGCCATTCCCAGCGTTTTGCCAGTCCCTCAACCCGTTCCACCAGTACGCGGCCGTACCAGGAACGGTCGTAAACGGTGACAAAGCCCGCGCGCGGCACATAGCGCCAAAAACGCCACAAATAATGGTGGGCAAGCTCGTCTTCGCTGGGAGCGCTGACGGGAATAACGCGGGTAATACGGGAATCTATGGCCTGCGTCAGCCTGCGTATGCTGCCGCCCTTGCCGCTGGCGTCAAAGCCTTCAAACAAAATGGTGCTGGAAATGCCTTTTTTATAGGCTTTATACGTTAACGAACGGATATCGTTCTGCAGTTCTTCCAATTCTTTTTTATATTCTTCCTTATCCACGCTCAGGCTCAAATCCACCTGATCCAAAATGGAAATGCCCGCTTCCGTGTCGGCATCGTTTTCCGCGGCGGGCTCTGCCGCTTCGAAGGCTTTTTTGCGTATCAGGGCATTGTCCATGCAGGCGGATATGGCGGAAACGGCTTTGATATTGCGGTATTTTTCGTCAAAGGCGTCGATTATGTACCAGGGGGCAAATTCTTTGTCCGTAAGGGGCAGCATATTTTCCACGGAGCGTGAAAGCTTTTCGTAATTTTCTTCGCTTTTTTCGTCATAGGAGGAAAAACCCTCTCCTTTGTTTTTCCTGCGCTCTTTCATGCGTTTTTTGTGTTCGTCCGCCGTAAGGTGAAACCACAGCTTGACAATCACATAGCCTGACTGCGCAAGGGTGCGTTCAAACTCGACGCGTTCGTGCATTATTTCATTAAATTCCGCTTCCGTAATTTCCCCGTCCGCAAGCCTGCGCAGCGGTTCGTCATACACGCCGCCCACAAAAACCGCCATTTCGCCGCGGCTCGGTATGCGCGTCCAGTAGCGCCAAGCCTCGGGACGCAGTTTCTCTTCGTCGCTCAGATACCAAAAACTGTGCGTTTTCATATGTTTTGCGTCGCACCATTCGGAAAGCAGATTGAGAAAAGAACCTTTTCCCGTGCCGCTTACGCCGTCCACATAAATTATCACGGGGATTTTTCCGTTCAGGCACGCCTGCTGCAGATTAAAAAGACGGATACGGGATTCCGTGGAAATTTCCTTATATTCTTTTGAAGAATATGACTGACCGAATTGTATGGTAGCTAACATAGTAACCTCGCACGCTGCAAAATGAAACAGTCCCTGCGGACAATCTGACATATCTTTTCTGCCAGTTTTCCCGAAAATCCCCGTTTTGTCAAGACAGGAAGCGCCGCGGCGGCTTTTTCGGACAAAAATCGGTCAAATCCGCAAAAAGAAAATTTCAAAATTTTCCGCAATTGTCGCAAATGCGATTTTTTTAAATATCCTTTGTGAAATATTATACGTACCAAACAAATTCGGGCCTGCCCCTCGACACCACCCAGGACAGGCTTGCCGCCATGCTCGGCGTGCACAGGGCAACACTTGCCCGCGCAATACAGCGTCTCAGACGGGAAGGCGTGCTCGGCAGAATGAACAGCCGCACCGTGGAAATCCTAAACCCCGAACGCCTGCGCAGTCTTGCAGAATAATGCCGAACCCGCGAAAATCACTGCATATTCTGTCCTTCCGCCGCGGAAAAGGCAAGGGCTTTTTGTTCGTAATAACGGCGTTTTCTGGCAAGCATCAGCTCGTCGGCACGTTTTATGCCCCAATCCGCATCGCCGCCGCGGCAGTATTCTTCGCCGTAAGACAGATCACAGGCAGCACCGTGCTGTTTCAAATCGCATTTAAATTCCTGCACAAGCCCCAAAAATGTCTGTTCGGGCAGCGCCCGCAAAAGCACAACGAACTCGTCGCCGCCTATGCGGTAAATGCTGCGGCCGAAATAACGGGTTAAAAAAGCCGTGGTATTTCGCAGAAGCAAATCGCCCTGTTCGTGCCCTGCTTCATCATTGACACGCTTTAACCCGTTCAGGTCAATATAAATTATTCCGACGCTTTCCCCGGACTTTTTTATTTCGCCCAATACGGAAATATATTTGTTTCTGTTGTACACGCCGGTCAGCTCGTCAATGTTGCTGAGATAATCCAGCCGCTCTATGAGCTTTCTTTTGCGCAGGTGATCCAAAATGAACATGGCCACGGAAGAAAGCACCTGCAGTTGATCGGTGTTGTACGTAACATTGTCCACACCTATCAGCCCCTCAAAACGGTTGTTCACATACACAGGCAAAACAAGCATGGTGTCGATGGAACGGTCTTTCAATGCTTTATACAGCTCGGCATCGCGGTTTAAATCCCTGTCAAGCACCTGATAGTACACTTTGTCTTTTTCTTTAAAACCGGAAAGCCATTCCTGCAGTTCCTTTTTTACGGCAACGGACAAAATGTCCTTAAACGGCTTAACTTCCGGCTTTGCGTAAAAATACGAAGCTATCAGCTCCTGATTTGCTTCTTTGTATTCAAAAAGGTATGCCCTGTCGGCTTTAAACACTTCCACCACGCTTTCCAAAATCTGCGTAATGGCAAAATCCATATCGTCAATGTTGCAGAGCGTGCTTGCACACTTGACAAGCACCTGCTCCACGGAAATTTTTTGCCGCATTTCGTCCATAAGGCACTTGATATGGCTGATGTCCACGCCAAATTCAAGACGGAGCCTGTGCCCTTCAAATTCTATCACGGAATCTTTTAATTCAAAATGACGCTTTATGGAATGATAAAACCTGTCCCAGACAAGCGGCTTGTCCGCCGTTAATCGGGCATTGGTGCAAAATTCGCAGGGAGCGTTCCTGCCCTGCAGAACCTCAAAGCATTTTTGCGACACATAACTTTCGTCCGCAATATTAAGCAGTTCTTTCAGCTGCTTGTTTATATACACCAATTCATATGTATCAATATCCGCAAGATATGCAATGCCGTCAAAGCTGTCCAGCACAATTTTGGAAAACTGCGTTCCGTAAGAAGTTAATCTGCCCATTTTTCCCCCAACAAACACCTGTCACTTCATATTGAAATGATTGACACATTCTCTATATATATAGAAAAGAACTTTTGTCAAACAAATTAACCGACACCGAAATACAAAAAGCTGTTTACTGTATGCACAAAGTAGACTACAATGGCATATCATTACATAAGGTAAGAGATATGCTGTCTTTCACAAATAAAATACTGCGTGATTTCCGTTCGCACTTTATTTTGCTGGCGGCATTCTTTATCCTTGCCGTATTCAGTTTTCTGCTGATGCGCTCCTCTATTATTGCCAATACCAAACGCCTCGGCAACGAAATCGTCCATTATTACGCCATGGAAGAAGAAAAAACCTTCCTCAGCTACAAACGCTTTATCGAACGCGTTGCCGTCATCATGAACGAAAGCCGCAATATGCCGGACAGAGTGCAGTGGCTGGAAAAGGTTTTCCGCGCCCTGCAGGAAAGCTCCAAAGACGACGGCAACATCAAACCCTATGCCGTTATAAACAAAAAAATCATTGCCTGCTCTCCGGGAGAAGCAAGCGGCTTAGATTTCAGCAAAGCCAAATGGTATAACGACGCCCTGAACGCAGACGGGAAAATAATCTTTACCCCGATATATGCAGACAGCAGCATAACCCATAAATCCACCATAACCATCGCAAAAAAAGTCAATGCCGACAACGAAGTCGTTGCCATAGACATTTACGCGGACAAATACGCCCACCCCACCCGCAGCAAACTGCTTCCCGACGGCAGCAGTTATTATTTATACGATTCTGCAGGCAATGTTTTCTTTTATGAAAGCAGCTTGGGTTTAAGCAAAGAACAAATCAAAAAACACGCTTCCGAACTGTTTATTTTCATTTCCAAAAACAAAAACTCTTTTTTCAAAATAATTTTCGATCCTCACGGCAATCAAAAATTTCTTTACAACGCCAAAACTGCCGACGGACTCACCGCTATTGTCACCATTCCTTATTCCAGCCTTTTGGAAAAACTACATAATCTGCTGTATGTCACACTGGCTATTTTGATTTTGCTCAATATTTTCATCGGCTTTTACATCCATAAAGAGTACAAAGCAAACAAACGCTATGAAAAAATTACGGAAACCGTCAGCTTTTTGGGCAACATTTATTACGCCATTTATCTCATCGACCTGGAAAACAACAACTTTACGCCCATAAAAGAATCGAGCGACATTAAACAATTTACTGCCCATGCCAAAAGCTACCAAGACTTTATCCAAACCGTCACGCGGTATATGGAAGAAAACGTGACTGAAGAATTTATCAGCGCATTTTCCATAAACAACCTGCGCACGCTTTCCGCGCAGGGCATAAAAGAATTCGGCGGCGACTTCAAACGGCTTTTCCCGAACGGCTCGGAATGGGTAGCGGCACGCATATTTTTTGACAATATTTCCAATACGAAAAGCGCTATTTTATGCTTAAGAAAAGTAACCGAAGAAAAAGAAGCGCAGATGAAACAGTACGAACTGCTTATTACGGCTGTTGAAAACGCCAAAAGCAGCGAAAAAGCCCGCAACGAATTCTTTTCCAATATGTCCCACGATATGCGCACACCCCTCAACGGTATTTTAGGCTATACGGAACTGGGGCTGAACCATGCGCAAACCCTTGCCGAAACAAGGGAATATCTCAACAAAATCAAATATTCCAGCAATCAGCTTTTGGAACTTATCAATCATATCCTGGAGCTTTCCCGCGCAGAACACAAAAAATACGCCAACGAACAGGCAAAAATCAATCTGCCCGAAACCATAGAAGCCTGTATGCAGCCTTTTTACGCCATGGCCATAACCCAGGGCAAAAACTTCCGCGTTGAATACGACATTCAAAATCCCTATGTGTACGCCCATACCTTTGAACTGACGCAAATTCTCAACAACATAATTTCCAACGCTTTTAAATATTCCGTAAAATACGACAACATCACCGTAAAAGTGCGCCAGCTCGACAGCGGCAGCAGCGCCAAATATCAAATTTTGGTGGAAGATACCGGCAAAGGCATGACCAAGGAATTCCTGAAAAAAATATTTATCCCCTATCAGCGCGAAATTTTGTTCGGAGCCAAAGAAATTCTCGGCACGGGGCTCGGTATGCCCATCATCAAAAACATCATTACCAGCTTAAACGGCGAAATCAGCATTGACAGCGAACTCGGCAAAGGCACCAAAGTCACCGTTATCCTGCCCTTTGCCGTGGCGGAAGAACAAAAACAAAACAAAGAAGCGCCGCAGACAAAACAAAAAACCGATTTGGACGGCCTCAGAATTTTGCTGGCGGAAGACAATCAAATCAACATGGAAATAGCCTACAAACTGCTTACCGCGCAAAACGTGCTTGCGGACAAAGCATGGAACGGATTGGAAGCGGTTTCGTTTTTCACGCACAGCACGGAAAATTATTACGATTTAATCCTCATGGATCTGCAGATGCCCGAACTGGACGGACTGGAAGCCGCCAAACAGATACGCAGCCTTGACAGAAAAGACGCAAAAACCGTTCCCATTATCGCCGTATCTGCAAACGCCTTTGCCGAAGACATCGCAAACTGCCTGCAGGCAGGCATGAACGACCACATAGCCAAGCCCTTCCAGCCGCAGAAGCTCTATGAGCTTATCTATTCCTACACCAAAGGCGCTGCAGGCAAAAAAGACAATAAAGCTATATAAACCTGCTGTATGCCTTAAAACACGCAAGACAGACGCGTCTGCCGCTTTGCACGCGCAGATACGGTTCTGCGGTCATTTCTCCGCAGTTTTCGCAGGCTGCGGACGAAAAGCGCACGGCCTCCTCCGGCAGCAAAAGACGCGGCTCGGACACAAAAAACAAATCTTCCGGATTTTGCTCCCGATAATAGAACAAAGAATTTTCGCGGGTTATGCCCTGCGGCAAAGGCTTCAGCATTAAGCGCACGGCTTTGCCGCTTTTGCGCAGATAAAAATTAAACGCGTGCTTGCCCTGCAGATGAAAAAGCAGATTGCCCTTGCCCGCGCTGCACCCCAAAAGAACCTGCACGGCATCCACGCCGCAGGCATCGTTTTCCGAAATGCACACCACTTCTTCGTCATGCGAAAACTCCAGGCCCAAAAGCCTGCGCGCCAGCAAAACCGCCTTATACCCGATCATCAGGCCGCCGCATTCATGGCCGTGAAACGCCGTACATTTTTCCCATTCCGTCTGCATAGTCCTGTCCTTTTATAAAGTATGTTTCCGAATTATTTTTTCTTGGGGGAAATGATTGCGCTGCCGTCTATTTGCGTAATGAGGGGGCCGGGGGAAATTATTTCCCCCGAAAAAAAAAGTTAAAAAACATTCTAACCCTGCTCCCGCACAAGCCAGTCGAAAGTTACCGCGGTAACGGCAATTTCTTCCCGTATCATGCCTTCGCCGCCCTGTTTCCGCGCTTCGCGCACAACGCCCTCGGCAATGCGCGCTTCGTCGCCGGCACTGAGATTTTTATGCAGTTTCGCCCTGTTCAGGCACCAGTCCGTCATTTCCTCCACGGTATAGGTGCTTTGCCACACTTCCTTTTCATAACTGATTTGCGGACTGAAGCCGTTCTCCCATAAGTATTGAAAAATATAAGGAATCTGTCTGTCCCTTTCTTCCTGAACGCCGCTGATGCCCGCCAAAGCCAGCATTGCGTCAAGTACCTTGTCCGTACGCCTGGTATTGACAATAAACACGCAGCGGCGGCGGCTTGCCCGCACCAGCTTGGCAAAGGAAGAATAGTCGTGCACGGCAGGCGACATATGCACAAATACCAAATCAAAAGCCTGTTCCCAGCCTAAATCCGCCAGATCCGCCTGCGCCCAGTCAGCACAGACAAAACTGCAGTTTTCGCAGTGCAGTTCCCGCGCTTTTGCCTTGGCGGTCTCAATCATTTTTTCCGAAATATCAATGCCCGCAACCGCCTGCACGTAAGGCGCCATGCCCAGCCCGTACAGCCCTGCTCCGCACCCCACATCAAGCACCCTGTCCGTTTTGCGCAGGCCGCTTTGCAGCAAATAGGCCAAAACGGCATTATCCTGCGGCGTGGGCACTGCTTTGCACGCATAGCGCTGTGCCTTGGAATCCCACATCTTCCGCTGTATTTCGGCATTAAACACAGTCTGCCATTTTCTGCGCAGATCATCTGTACACAAATTATCTGCACACAAATTATCTGTACGCAAATTATCCGTACGCAAATCATTCACAGACGAATTTTCCGTAAGCAAATCCTTATTTCGCATATCAGCCGATCATCACTACTTTTTTATTGTCAAATTCGATAAGTTCCGCCTCAACGGAATACACGGCCCGCAGCAAATCCCTGGTAACGATGTCCGTTCCGCCATGGGCAAAAACCCTGCCGTCCTTCATAAACATACAGCTGTCGCTGTAACGCAGGGCAAGATTTAAATCGTGCAAAACCATCAGCACGGTTATATTCTGTTCCTTTGCCGCCTGCCGCACCAATTCCATAATTTCGTACTGGTTTTTGGGGTCGAGATTATTGGTAGGCTCGTCCAGCAGCAAGACTTTCGGTTCCTGCACCAAGGCGCGCGCCAGCATGACTTTCTGCACCTCGCCGCCGCTCAGTTCGTCGATACAGCGCATAGCGTACGCGGACAAATGCAGACGCTCCAGCATTTCTTCGCAGCGCCGCATATCGTCTTTTCCGGCAGACCATTTAAAATACGGACGCCGGCCGAGCAGCACGGAATCAAAAACCGTTGTCCGGCTCAGTTCGTTTTTCTGCGCCATATACGCAATATACCGTGCCGTCTGCACCGCGGAAAGGGAATTGATGTTTTGCCCGTTGATGACCACAGTGCCGGACTGCGGCTTTTTAATACGGTTTATACAGGAAATCAGCGTGCTTTTGCCCGCGCCGTTATTGCCGAGCACGGCCACGCATTCCCCCGCGGCGGCACGAAAACGGACATTATGCAGAATTTCCTTTCTGCCGTAGGAAAAACATAAATCCTCTACCGCTATCACCTGACGCCGCCTTTTTTAAATATCATGTACAAAAACACGGGCGCACCCAAAAAACTCGTCAGCGCACCAATAGGCAAAATGCCCGGACTTATCAGCATACGGGAAACAAGTTCTGCCAAAACCATAATAATCGCACCCGTCAGCGCGGAACAGGGCAGCAAAAAACGGTAATTGTTGCCCACAAAGCGCCTGGCCATATGCGGGGCAACCAAGCCCACAAAACTTATGGTACCGACAAAGGCCACGGCCACGGACGCAATAAACGTAGCCAAAACCATGGTGGCAAGAACAAGCCTGTCTACCTGCACGCCGAGACTTTTTGCCGTACCCGCGCCGCTTTCGAGAGCGTTGTAATTCCAGTAATTGCGGTAAAAAAACACAAACGCGCACAGCGAAAGCATAAAAATCAGGCCTATTTCGCTGAACCCCGTGCGGCCCAAATCCCCGAACGTCCAGTATACCACGGAGGCAACCTCGGTATCGTCGGCATAATACTGGATTATGGTTGTGCCGCCCGCAAACAGCGAACTCAATGCAACCCCTGCCAATATCATGGAAGCCGGAGTAACCCTCGCAAACCGCGAAAGCCCCAGTATCACCGCAGTTGTGGCCAAGCCGCCCAAAAATGCGCATACAGTCACGGCCCAGGGCTGGCTTATATACGCAGTCACAGAATCAGCCTGTATTCCCGCCTCAAAAAAAACTATGGCAAACGCCGCACCGAAGCCCGCCCCCTGCGACACCCCCAAGGTGGAGGAAGACGCCAAAGGATTGCGCAGAACATTCTGCATCATGCACCCTGCAAGGGACAATGCCATGCCCACGGCTATGGCCGTACATATGCGCGGCAGGCGGATATTCCACAATACGGTCTGGCTCACGGCAGAACCTTTGCCCGCCAAGCCGAGAACAATATCCCAAAACGGCAGCCCCGAAGCGCCCAGCATAAGGGAACACAGCGTCACGGCGACCAATGCCGCCAGCATGGCTGCGGCTGCCGCATAGCTGCGGCGCACATAAGCCGCATAACCGCCGAGCAGCGCGGTTTCGGACACCGCAGAACCCTGCCCCCGCCGGCAGCAGATCAGCCTGCATAACAATCCGCCCTGAGCCATACTAACCGCCCAGCCTTATTTTGCCGTAATAAAGTCCCAGCTTTTCCATTTCGGAAAAATAGGACCGCCCCAAAAAAAGCCGCAGAATTTCATCGGCTTTATCTTCCAGCCGCATATCCGCAAAAGCTTCGGGACAGAGCAGACTGCCCGTCCAATAACCGTTAATCAGGCAGTATGTTATATTCGTGGAATAATTATTGAACGAAGGCATGGTAAACACACGGCCGGCACGCACGGCACCAAGCTTTGCAAAAAATGCCGGCCGTACGGCATATTCTTTGCGCACTATATGCATATTGCTCGGATCCAGGAAAATAATATCCGGGTTCCACACAAGCACCTGTTCCAAATCCGCCTCGTAAAAACCCTCGCGGTTTTTGTCGTCTGCCGCGTTCCGCGCAAAAACTGCCGTAAAGGGGCCAAACTGCGAATACGTGCCGGAAAAACCGTGAGAACCGTTATAGGACACGGCGCCCACATATACGGTCTGTTCCGATTTGTTCCGCGCCCGTGCCGCCAAATCCGCCTTACAGCCGTCAATATACGCCAAAAGCGTTTCCGCCCGCTGTTCTTTGCCCACAACGGACGCCATAAGCCGCAGAGAAGCATAAAAACTTGCGTCCGCAAAGCCTATGCTCTTATAACGCACGCCGACAACGGGAATACGGGTGTCACGCGCAAGCTGTTCCGTGCCTTCCCTGGTATAACAGGAAAAAATCACATCGGGCTTTGCCTGCAGCACGGCTTCGGGATATGCCGTATATGCAGAACCGCCGCCCTTGCCTATTCTTGGCAGATCCTTAATTTTATCATGCAGAACATAGGCATAATCCCGTTTCGGGTCTTTGGCGTACTGCGTATCCGAATCCTCAATGCCTGCCAGCAAATCCTCTGCCTGCAGATACGCGAGTATACGCAGGGCTCCCGTGCCGACGCACAGCACTCGCTTAATCTGCTGCGATATCTGCACCGTTCGGCCGTAACAGTCCGTAACGGTGCGCACGGTTTCGGCCTGCTGCGTCTGTGCCGTGTCTTTTTCTTCGGTACAGCCGCCCAAGACAACCATGCCCGCAACAGCCCAGACATAAAGGAATATTGTATGTATTATTGTTTTTTTCACTGCTTTTGCTGCCTTGCCGTACACACGGCTGTTTTATGAAACTGTTTTTTAGTAACACGATTTATAAAAATATGCTACCGTTTTTTTTGTCTGTTTTTTGTATGTTCCGTACAGTCAGCTTTGCACAAAAAAAAGAGCAGAGAAACTCTGCTCTTTTATTCACAGCTTTTGTGCCCGGTCTCAAAGCACTACACTTCCCGATTCCCCCGAAAGTGCAGCCCCGGCCGTTACTGCTCTATAAGGCTTGGCAGCCACAGGGCAAGCTGCGGGAAAATAACGATAATAAATATCGCCACAAGGTTAATTGCAACAAGCGGCAATGCCTTTACGGATATGGCTTCCAGACTTTCGTTGGAAATACCGGAAGCAACGAACATATTTTCACCGAGCGGCGGCGTCGCAAAACCGACTGCGCAGCAGCAGATAAGCACGATACCGAAGTGGATCGGGTCAACGCCGAATGCGGTCATAAGCGGCAGCAATACAGGCGTTACCAGCATGATAATAGCCAGCGTTTCCATGAACATACCGAGGAACAGCAGGAATACAACCACCAATGCCCACACTACGTACACGTTTTCCGTAAAGTTCAGCATCCATTCCGCAATATAAATGGGCAGACGGTATGCGGTAAGCAGATAGCCGAAAGCCGTTGCGGTAAATACCAAAACAAGAACGCGGCCGGTAAGCCATGAGGTGGTTTTCAAAGAATTCATAAATGCTTTGAACGTAAGCTCTTTATGAATAAACACACCTACAATAACCGTATATACAATAGCCACGACGGCGGCTTCCGTCGGGGTAAACGTACCGGCGTAAATGCCGCCCAAAATGATAACCGGCGCCATTACGGACCAAAAACCGTCACGCAGGGATTTTCTGAGCGCCGCACGGGACCAGGCCAGACCTTCAGTTTTCAGGTTGCGGCACAGGAAATAGTGGGCAATGCTGAGCGCAATGGCAATGCAGATACCGGGAATAATACCTGCCATAAACATTTTGGCAATACTCTGCTGACCGGTAACGCCGTAAATAACCATCGGAATACTCGGCGGAATAATGATGCCGATGCCGCCCGCGGTGGCCGTGGTTGCTGCGGCGTAGGCTTTATCATAGCCGCGGCAGGCCATGGCGGGGAT
Source organism: uncultured Desulfovibrionaceae bacterium (assembly GCA_949299515.1). Taxonomy (GTDB): domain Bacteria; phylum Desulfobacterota; class Desulfovibrionia; order Desulfovibrionales; family Desulfovibrionaceae; genus Taurinivorans. The sequence continues at coordinate 3,166 of CASGAP010000015.1, read as the reverse complement.
CATAAGCATACCGACGGCAGCAGTGGTAGCCGGGCCGGAACCGGAAATGGCACCGAAGAACACGCAGGCCAGCGCCGTGGAAATAGCCAGACCGCCCGGAATGGGGCCGACAATATTTTCAGCGATATGCACCAAACGTTTGGATATCCCCGCCGCTTCCATGAGCGCCCCTGCCAGAACGAAGCAGGGCAAAGCCATAAGCGGGAATGCCGTAAGGTTGGCAAACGCTTTTTCAATCATAATACTGATGCTGATGTCGAGCAGAAAGAAGCAGGACATCGTCGCAATACCGAGAGCAACCATGATGGGGCTGCCAATAAGGAGCAATGCGAAAAATACGCAGAAGAGAATTGCTCCGATCATACCAGGAGTCATTTCTAACATTCTTCTTCCACCTCAGCTTTAAGTGCTTTCTTACTTTCTTCCATTGCCTCTTGGTCAGGGTCGGCAATTTCGATTTTCAGGATGTACTTCATCACGTTAACTTGAATGATGCGGATTGCCATTAACGTAAAGCTGAGCGGGAAAACGAGATACACATACCCCAAATCCCAGTCAAGCGCAGGTGTGTAATATGGAAATTCCCTAAGGTCCATTACGGCAAGAAAACCGTAATATGCCATAATAACAGAGAAAATAACCCAAATCACGTCACCGATGAGCAAAAAAGTATTGGTCACCCATTTAGGCGCTTTCATAAATTGCACGGTAACACGGTTCAAAGCGCAAAGGCGCGTCGCATAGCACGCACCGAACAAAATGAACCAGATAAAAGCAAAGCGGGCAATTTCTTCAGTCCATGTCAAAGACATATTAATCTGTCTTAACACAATCTGCAAAAAAATGACGCACACAAAGAAAACCAGCAGGAACTGACACAAGTAGCTTTCAAAGTGGTCAAAAAATGCCAGTACAGCTTTTTTAAACATGAAACCTCCTCAAATTTTCAAAGGCTCAATTTACAACCCCTTATAACGAGCCTCGGCAAAAATAATGAAAAAAGACACTAGGGTTTCTGGAAGAATAGGAAAATCTTTCACAGGAGGAAACCTTTATGACTTGTTAAATTTGTAACATAGGTTTTTCAAAATTGCTACTTAAAAATTATCGTGTCCATAATTCTCTAAATTTTTTTTTGCTTATTTTTTCATCATTAAACAACACAGAACATTTAACACACTGAAAATACATGAATTTATTTTATCTTGTCTTTTGCCGTTCTTTTATTTTTTCAGCATGGAACATGAATTGATTTATAATTTTTTTTCACATACGCCTTCATGCAGAAACTAATCCATGCAATCGGCTGCAATGCGGCTACCGGCATTTCGCTGCCGCGCAAAAACACGAAACAGTGCAGTTCATCATTTTTCATACTGAACATCACGTTTTTTTAACAAAAAAAGGGCGGAATTGCTTCCGCCCCGAATATGTTCACAAATCCTAACGGATTAGTTGTTCCATTCAGGTTTGCCCATAGCTCTCAGGTATTCGTTGATAGCTTCTTTACCGCCGACGAATTCAGCCATTTCGGGCCATACTTTTTCGTAAGCAGCTTTAATCCATTGATCTTCATCTTCAAGCTGAGAAACTACAAGACCTTGAGCGATAAGAGCTTCCTTAGCCTTGGAGCCGTCGGTCTTTTGGTATTGGAGAACTTGATCTTGAGCGTATTTGCCAGCTTCAACCATAAGAGCTTGTTCTTCAGCGCTCATTTTGCGGTATACGCGTTCGCTCATAACGACCGGTTGGATTTGATAGGTGTAGTGAACTTCGGTCAGGTATTTTTGGTTGGCTTCGATGAATTTCATAGCTTGGAAGCCGATGTAGCCGTAGCACTGACCGTCAACAACGCCTTGTTGGAGAGCGGTAAAGGTTTCAGACCAGGAAATAGGAGTCGGGCTGCCGCCGAATGCTTTATAGGAAGCAATAAGAACAGCGGACTGCGGAACACGGAATTTCAGGTCAGCCATGTCGGACATTTTGGTAATGGGGTGACGGCTGTTGGAAATATAACGGAAGTCGGTGTAAGTATAGCAAAGGATACGGAAACCGGCTTTGGTTGCATAGCTGTTCAAAAGTTCGGCAGGTTTGCCGGTTGTGCCGGCTACAACTTCGTCAAGATCTTTCCAAAGATACGGAAGAGTCATGAGGCCGAGTCTTTTTTCAAACGGTACGAGGTTGGCAATACCGCCTACAGCGAAAGGAAGAGTGCCTTTCTGCACGTTACGGAAGCTTTCGGATTCGTCACCCAAAGCAGAACCGAAGAATACTTCGATTTTGGTAGCGCCGTTGGTTTTTTCTTCAACATATTTTTTGAAGGCTTTTGCTGCGTAACCTTGTTCGGAATCTTCCGGGTCACCTACTGCCATGTTATAGGTTTTTGCGTTACCCATAAGCGGCATAGCGGGGATAAGCATAGCAGCGATTGCTAAAGTAAGAAGGCTTTTGAATTTCATAGGGCTCTCCTAAGTTGAAATTTTAGGTTCGTCAAAACCATATTTTTTACAGCTTCCCATCCCCATGATAGGAAGCTGTTATTTTATCTATACACTATTCCAGATAACTTGGCAACCATAAAGCAAGCTGCGGGAAAACAACTATGATGATTACCGCAACGACGTTGATGGCAACAAGCGGCAATGCCTTTACGGATATGGCTTCCAGGCTTTCGTTGGAAATACCGGAGGCAACGAACATATTTTCGCCGAGCGGCGGTGTTGCGAAACCGATGGCGCAGCAGCAGATGAGCACGATACCGAAGTGGATCGGGTCAACGCCGAACGCAGTCATAAGCGGCAGCAATACAGGCGTTACCAGCATGATAATAGCAAGCGTTTCCATGAACATACCGAGGAACAGCAGGAAGATAACCACCAGCGCCCAAACAACGTATACGTTGTCGGTAAAGTTCAGCATCCAGTCTGCGATGTAAATGGGCAGACGGTATGCGGTCAGCAGGTAGCCGAAAGCCGTTGCGGTAAATACCAGAACGAGCACGCGGCCGGTAAGCCATGAAGTTGTTTTCAGGGAGTTCATAAAGGCCCTGAAAGTCAGTTCTTTATGAATGAACACGCCGACAATTACCGTATAGACGATAGCCACAACCGCAGCTTCCGTCGGGGTAAAGGTACCGGCATAAATGCCGCCCAAAATAATAACCGGC
>CASGAP010000014.1 GCA_949299515.1 uncultured Desulfovibrionaceae bacterium | reverse complement strand
CAAATTATTTTTCTTTTTTTCTTGGGGGAAATGATTTCCCCCAAGCCCCCTCATTGCACAGTATTTGCGGAACCTTGCCGAAAGTTTCGGCTTCGGTTCCGCAAATACTGTGAATAAGAGCGACTGAAAAAATCTTTTTCCAACCCCAAACAAGTTTTAAAACAGTCTGTTTCGATTAATATTTTTTATAAGTGCTATAATCAATGGCATTAATTCAGAAACATACCCTAAAAAACACTCACTTCGTTTTTGAACGGCCGCACAAAAAAATCCGTGCTCTGCACGGATTTTTTATATTATCGTTTATCGGAATTTTCTTCGTTATCCACGGGGAAAAACGAAAGCTGGATAAGTTTGTCGTCATGCCGCGGCTTGTTCGTTTCTTCGTCCTCATGCCTGTCGGCGGTGTAATCCAAAAGAATATCCAAACCGGATTTTTCGGCTTTTTCTTCTTTTCTCCTGCGCGGTTTCTTTTTCGCTTTTTCTTTGGGCTGAACAAGCATATCGCTGGACAAGTCTATTATATGACCTTCATCATGCTGCTCCGCCAAATCCCGGGGCGTATGCTGTTCTTCACGCGCCGCAGTGTTCTGCGTATCCCCGAACAAATCAAGCACGGGTACGCCGCGGCTGTCTTCAGTATCCGCTTCGTCGTCCACCGAACCCGTTTCACGGACATCGACGTCAGCCGTCCGCCCTGCGGCGCTCTCCGCCGTACCGGCCGCGACACTGTCCAAAGCCTGCTGCCGAAAATCCGTATTTGTTTTCAGCTCGGAAGTTTGCACAGGCTCCGCCATATTCTCAGACTGCCCGTCAGCTTCAGACTCTTTCGTTTCGTCAGCCTGCGGCTCCAGCGTTACCAGACCTGACTGTACAAAAACAGACTGCGGCGTTATTTCTTCCACATCGTCTATTTCCCCCAAAGCATTCCGAACGCTTTGCGGCGGCAAATCTTCGTCAAGCTCGCTTTGAAACTCCGTATCGGTCGGCAGGAAATTCAGGGAAATTTTAACAGTGCTTTCCTGTTCCTCCCGAATTTCGGGAATTTCCTGCTCCAAAGCACGTATGTCATTTTGAACAGCAATACCGCCGCCCCCGGTCTGCTCCGTGTCCTGCTCAATATCCTGCTCTGCAAAGTTCTCTTGATCGGAAAATACGGAAACTTCAGGCTCACGCACCGTACTTTCTCCGACCGGCGAAACAGTCACGCCGGATTTTTCTTCGGCAAATTCAGCAGCTGCGGCAGGAACTTCCCTGGCAGCTTCCGTAACATTTTCTTCCGTTTGCCCTTTAACCGCACCTTCTGCTTCTGCAGCTTCCCGGTCAGCCGCTTCCGCCGGCAATTCGGCAGACGCAGTATCCGTACCGCCGAATAATTCCGCTGCGCTGTCTTCGCTACGATTTCCGTGCTCTTCGGACATTACTTCAAGAGGTTCGGCAGCGGAAGAAATTTCCGTCTGCAGATCTTCGGCGGCAATTTTGCCTGCGGACTCTGCAGTTACCTGCAAGTCCTGCTCCGTACTTCTGTTAATTTCGTTTATGGGTTCATCTGTAAATTCATGGGAACTTTCGGACACTGTTCCCTGTTCATCTTCTGCCGGCTGTACGCGTTTTTTGACAAAATCGTCCTGCATGGCTTCATAGCCGGACACAGCCTTTTCGTTTTTAGGTTCCGCAGAACTTCTGACAGGTATAGGAGTAGGTTCGCCTACGGCGTCATCATAAACTTCTGTCTGCTGATCCAAAATATAGTTATGGGGCTTGGGCCGGAAACTTTTCATAAATTTAGAAAAAACCCCGCCCTTTTCTTCATGGAAATCCAAGGTATGTTCCTGTGCGGCACCGTGTTTTCCCATATCCTTGGCCTGTTCGGCAAAATCGGCTTTTTTGCTTCCGCCCTCGTTAAAAACCGCCGCACTTACGGCTCCGTCCACAACGGAACCGGCATAAACCCGTTCGGTATTCAGACGCTTCTGTACGGCTTTCTGCACATTTCTGTCAACACGCTTCACCACAGCCCTGGAAACCTCGATTTCCGTTATGGGCTGGAGATGCCTGTCGCCCACAATTTCCGCAACCGCCGTGCACAAATCCTCACGGCCGATATTGTCGGGCAGAGTATGATTGCAGCCGGCAAGGCGCAAAAATTCCATATCCTTGGCAGACTGATACAAACCGACGCACGGCGCATGGGCAATACCCAAATTATCCTCGAGCATACGGATACCCGCAATAACGGCACTGCACCCGTTGGCAGACAGCGCACTGTGCACCAGCACAAGCGACGCGGGCTTCTTCTCATAAAACGCCAAAGCGCTGTCCACGTCAAGCGCTTCCCACGTTTCGTATTTATTCAAATAATACACAAAGTTCTGACGCTGAATGGCAAGAGGTGAAATAATCAGTATGCTGATATCTTTTTGAGCCCCGGCAAACAAAGGTTCCTGCAATTCTGTTTCCGTTTCGGGCAAATCCCCTTCCTGCTCTTTGGCAAAAACAATATTGCCGCCGCTTATGCCGGCAGATTGTTCCGCATAAACGCTTTCACTGCGGGAAAGCACAATATCGTCAAGAGAAGCATAAGAAAGGGGCTTTTCTCCGTGCTGATCCATGGCAAGGCACTGCATACTGAAAGAAAAACTCAAACCGTGCGGGGAAGAACGCAGTTCCACTTCGCCGTTGTATGCCGTGGAAAGTTCCCATGCCTTAACCAAAGTTAAAATACTGCGCTGAACGGGCGGACGGCCTTTGCCGCTGTCACTGATGGTAAAAACAATATGTCCGGGGTTCGGGCTGTTTGCACGGCGCACGCGCACGCTTATCATGCCTTTTTCCGTTGCACGCACGGCATCGCGCAAAAGCAAGGAAAGAACAACTTCCAAACTTGCCTTGTCGCCGCGGTAATGCAGGCCGATATTCGGCGCAATATACCAGCCAAGACCTATCTGCTTGTCCTGGGCTTCCGCGCGGATATTGTCGCAGGCCTGCGTTATCAGGGTTTTTACATTGAACAGTTCGTGCATCTGCGCGTGTACGGGCTCTTTTTGCGCCAAATCCGTAATATGGCCGAGCATACCCGACAAATCGCGGCAGGCAAGCACCAGCGACGCCGTATGCTCCTGCAGGCGCTGCGCCCTTGCGTCTACATCGTCTATGGCGTTTTTGGCACTGCGCTCAATGCGGTCACCCAATCCCTTATCTTTCAAAAGAGCAAGAGAATCGGCAAAATCTTCGGTTTTCAAATCAAAATCAAGAAAACACGCTTCACGCATAATCCTGTCAAAAGGATCGCGCAGCTTCAGTTCCACCCTGTACAGGGCATCGCGCATAATGGTATTGTTTTCCGCAAAAGCGCTGACAATATCTTCATGGCTCAGGCGCTCGTCAAAAATATTCTTTTCGGTCTGCCGCGGAGCAAGGAAAATGCCGATCATGGCAGCAAGCACACCGAGATAATTCAGAAAATACCATTCCGAATCATGACGCAGAGCCAAAGCGCCGAGGCAGCCCGCACCAATGGCCAGGCAGAAAAATGCATACAGCACAGCCCCTTTGCGGCCGGAAAGCACGAACGGAACAGTCAAAATAAACAATACCAGAGCATAAAGCCCCCAAAGCGGCGCAAAACGCACAATGTACAAATATTCCGGAATGGGGATAAACAGAACAATCAGCGGAAAAATGGCGGGAATTGCCAAAAACTGCAGCAAACTGTCAAAATGCGGACTTTTCTTTTCCGTAACAAGCAGATGCCTGCCGATATGCGGCAGGAAAAATACCGCCATGCAGGCAGCAATCACGCCCACCATATCCAAATATTCCAGGCGGCCGTCCACATTCTGCGGCACGCCCCAGGCAAACTGCACGATAACGGCAAGCGCCAGCAGCGCCGCCCAAATACGCGCGTCCCCTTCTTCTTTGGCGCCGCGCCAAAAAACAAAAATCATCAGCACAAAAATCGCCAGCAAAAGCAAAGGAGTCAGACGTTTGTCCAAGGTCAGCGGCGCTTTTGCGGGAGACAGCAGTTTCGGCGCAAACCATATGCTCGGCACGCCTGGAGAATAAATAAGCAGCTGGCCGCCGTCGCGCAGAGAAGTCAAATCATATAAACCGCTGTGAAAAATATTTACGCTGTTTTTATTTTCAACGTCAAAACTGTCTTCATGGCTTTTGCGTTCAGCGGTATAGACATCTTCCAAAACCTGCCAGCGCCCGGTGCTGTTTGAAAAAACCAGCACATGACTGTTTTTGGGCAAAAAATTCCCCAAATCCAAATATGCGGTCGGCACGTCCTTATCTTTTATCTTATCAAAGGAAATCAAAAACCAATAGGTACCCAAATCCTTTTTGAGCGCAAGCACATCGTAGGGTTTAAAAGAATCTTTCTGCGCCAGCGCGCTTTTTGCGTCTTTGGCGTCCAGATTGAACGCATAACGGATATACGGTGCAAGATAAAGCGGTTCTTCGCCTGCCGCCGCCGTAACCGCAGGAACATTGTTTACGGGCAAATCTATTTCCGTTTCGGCAGAAGCCGCAAAGAGCACTGCGGCCAACACAAAAAAAACAATGCCGAAAAACTGTACTGCATATTTTGCTGGTCTCATGAAAAAACCCTGTTATCCCTTGATGTATAGGCAAACAGCATACAGTATTTTACCGCCGTGAGCAAGTCTTGGGACACGGCATTTTTGCATAAAAAAAGGGCGCCTGCGCCCTTTTCCGCAATTTCTAGCGTATGCCGTCCAGCCAAACGGCAGCGTCAAAATCGTCCAAACTTTTTTTGCCTTCAAGCAGACTGTCCAATTCCTGCACGGTTTTTTCAAAATCAGGGAGCTGATCTTTGCGCAGAGGCGGTTTGCTCGGCACTATGACCTTATCGGGATTGACAAACTGCCCGTCTTTTTTAATACGGAAATCAAGATGCGGCCCCGTGGACAGCCCCGTGGACCCCACATAACCGATAACCTGTCCCTGGCTTACTTTTGCGCCGCGCTTAATGCCCTTGGCATAGCCTGAAAGGTGCGCGTACTGCGTTTCCATGGCGCCGCGGTGCTTCAAAATGATAAGATGTCCGTATCCGCCCGTATACGCTGCGCGGATAACGGTTCCGTCACCCACGGCCATAACGGGCGTGCCTTTGGGCGCGGCATAGTCAATACCCGGATGCGGACGGGTAACACCCAAAATAGGATGTTTTCTGCTCATGGTAAAGCGGGAGCTTATGCGCGTAAAATGCACGGGCGTTCTTAAAAACGCTTTTTGCAGAGCCTCGCCTTTTCTGTTGAAATAACTGAGTCTTTCGCCGTCTTCGGAATCGTGGAACAAAAACGCCTCAAAGGTTTTGCCGTTATTGACAAACTGCGCTGCTATAATGCGGCCGTAGCCCGCAAACTCTCCGTCCCGGAATTTTTTCTCCACAAGGGCGCAGAACGTATCACCTTCTTTAATTTCCCTTGCAAAGTCAATATCATACGTAAAAACATCAGCCAAACGTATCGCAAACACGGCTTTTTCGCCAAGACCGGTCACTGCGTTAAAAAAGTTTGAAACAACGGTTCCTTCCAGATAATTCAGTTCATATTCGTAGGTTATTTCCTCAAAAGCGACATGATATTCCCCGTTTTCCCCGCGGATTATCGCCACTTTATGGGAGTCGTCCAGCTCATATTCAAATTTTTCCAGCCTGTTGTCCGCCAAATTGACGTGCAGGGCAAAAGGCTTGCCGACTTTCAGCGATGTAAGGGAATAAATGTCTTTGGATTCTTCCACGAGATTTAAAATAGCCGCCAGCGCAAGCCAGCCGTTCAGCAAAGAGCCAAGGCTGTCGCCGCTTGCTATGGAAGATTTAAGAACAATGCGGTTTTCTCCCGCAACTTCGATCTGATATTCTTTCTGCGGAGCCTGCGGAATAAGATCCATAATATATTCGTCGCGGATATCCTGCATGATGCGGGTATATTTTTCCCTGCACGCGTCCACAAACAGCGTATAGCGCTCCTGTATCTGTCCGCCCATGGCGGCAAAAAACGTGCGTATGCTGGAACGGGCCACAATATCAAGCTCCTGCCCCTCATGCGGTATGATATGTTCTTCTGCAGGAATGATTTCTGTATCTTGGGCAGCAACAGTTTCTGTTATGGGATTTGCCTGTACTTTCAAAGAAAAAAGTAACAAAAATACACAAGCAGAACAAAGTACAACAAATTTTTTCACAATGATATTTTTATGCTTAAACATACTCCTTTTTAAACCAGGTTTTTAAAAGTGTAAAGAAAATTAATCCCGTTAAAAAAATAATGCCCCTTGTTCAGGAGGAAAGGGGCATTACACACAGGCACATATTTGGGGCAATAACATGAATGTATCATGTATTCCAAACAGTTTCACACTTCTATAATAAAAACGCTGCACACGGCGAAAAGCCGCTGCGCACCGAATGCGGCAGATATGATAAAACCATCCTTTGTTTTACTCATATATCACCCCTTTGGATTCACCCCGCCTCGCATTCAGACGGGGTGATATCTTTCAGGTCTGAGCGCCAACAACAGAACTGAAAGACAGGAGGGGAATTTGTTATGCCGCAATAAATGAATACAAATCTTTTGCGTCTTCGTTGTCAGGCAGCTCTTTAAGCGCTTCTTCCAAATGAAGTTTCGCTTCTTCTTTTCTGTCCAGATAAATAAGGCAGCCTGCCAGCGTAATTCTGATCAGAGGGTCCTTGGTTTCCTCATAAAATTTTTCCACATATCCGACGGCTTCTTCTACTTTTTCCAAAGCGTAGGATTCCTGCACGAGGCAACCGAGGGCAACCGTGTTGGTTGCTTTGATGTCAAGCGCATTTTTGAAATTTTCGTACGCTTCGGAATGCATTTCTTTAGTCATGGCAACAAGACCGAGCCCTGTATAGGCGTTGTCGGTTTTTTCGATTTCAAGCGCTTTTTGATAATGCAGCATGGCAGTATCTAGATCGCCCACCTGTACGGCAATGGTTGCCAAACCCATTTCGGGAGCTTGAAAATCAGGACCGTTTGCTGCGGCTTTTTCGTAATACTCTTTTGCCTTTTCATATTCACCCATGAAAAGGTAACATTCGCCTAATTCCTTGTTGATTTCATAATCCAATAAATTACTCATGGTTTTTTCCCCTCCATGCGTTAATTTTGTGCCTTGTGGCATACCCGCTTTAAAGCATTTCATGTGCCAAAAATAATTTTATTTGTATTTTCAAACAGTTATTATTTTATGATTTATAACTTTCCGTTAAAAGTCAGGCATTTGACTGTTCACGGGGAAAATTTTTCCGTATTTTTAACCGCCGCAAAAAAAACTGTTCAATGCAAAAAAAATACCGTATCCTGCTGCAAAAAAGGAAAAAGCATGAACCAAGAATTTACAGCCCCCAAAAAAGCGGGACGGCTTGACAGTTTCATCAGCGAACAAAGCGGCATTTCCCGTTCCAAAATAAAAAAATACATTGAAAGCGGAAAAATTTCCGTAAACGGCGCCGTGTGCACCGATACTTCCAAAAAACTGACGGAAGGCGACCGCATACTGCTGACGCATGAAGAAGAAACAAGCCCGCTGCAGGCCGCGGAAAACGAACTGACCGTATATTATCAGGACGAATATTTGGCGGTTATCGAAAAAAAAGCCGGACTTACCGTACACCCCTGCCCCTCCTGCCGGGAAGAAACCCTTGTAAACCATTTGCTCTACCATTTCCCGAGCCTGCGGAAAATGGAAGGCGAACGTCCCGGCATAGTACACCGTCTGGACAAGGACACGTCGGGTCTCATGCTCATAGCCCTGACCGAAGAAAGCCGCCTGCGCCTTTCCGAAGCTTTCTGCGAAAAAGAAGTGCAGAAAACCTATCTTGCCCTCGTGCAGGGCATATGCCCCAACGGCGAAAGCACGGAAAGCATAGGCCGCCACCCGACGGTTAAAACAAAAATGGCGCTTGTGCCCGTAAACAAAGGCGGCCGCGAAGCCCGCTCCGCATGGGAACGGCTGTATCCCGGCGAAAAACAAATAACTGCCGCAAAAATGCAGGAACAAAACCGCAATGACAATTTTTCCCTGGTAAAAGTACGCATTTACACGGGCAGAACACACCAAATACGCGTACATCTGACGGCTTTCGGCTATCCGCTGCTCGGCGATGCGCTGTATGCACCCGCCAAAACAGCGGAAAAAGCGCCGCGGCAAATGCTTCATGCGTACAAACTGTCCTTTTGTCACCCTTTCACCGGAGAAGAGCTCAGCTTTACCTCCCTGCCCCCTGCCGATTTTTGGCAGTGTCTGGACAAGCAGCTCAAAGACAAACAGCAGGCAGTGCCGCTTATCGTCACGGGAAATTCGGGAAGCGGCAAATCCGCCCTGCTGGAAATCGCAAAGCGGCAAAATTTGCCTACCTTCAGCGCCGACGCCTGCATAGCCGAACTGTACAAACCGGGCGGTGACGCATGGTATTTGCTCAGACAGCAATACGGCACGCAGTTCGTTCCCGACGATACCCTGCCTGCGGACAAAAAAGCCCTTGCGAAAGCCATGCAAAACCCAAGCATGAAACAGGAACTGGAAAATCTTCTGCACCCGCTTGTATACAGCCGCATGACGGACTTTTTCGGAAAAAACGCCAATGCTCCCCTTGCCGTGGCGGAAATCCCCCTGTGTTTTGAAAGCAAACCCGCCAGACTGCCGCTGAAACCCATAACGCTTGCCGTTGTCTGCAGCGAAGAAATCAGACGCGAACGCCTGCTAAAGCGCGGCTGGAACGAAGAAACAATTGCCTATATGGACGGCTGGCAGCTGCCGCAGGAAGAAAAAAAACGCCTTGCGGACTATGCCGTAATTAATGACGGCAGTTTGGAACAGCTTGAAAAAGAATTTTTGTCCCTTATCCAAAAACTCATTAAACAAAATGCTTCCGCCGCGGCCGCGATACTGGAAGACATTAAACAAAAACTTGCCTGAAACGGCTTACAGCTTTCGGGTATTTTTGACTGACACATTAAACGGATCGAAAAAAGTCCTGCACTGGCTTTTAACTGCTTTGTCTCAGCCGGACTTTATGCCCAAACAGCAAAAAAGCCGGCATTGCTGCCGGCTGCTGTTTCGTTTAAAGATTATTTCTTTTTCTCTTTCCCGTGTTTTTTTGCCTGTCCAGGAGGCAGGCCGCCTTTTTGGGCAAGTCCCGGCGGAACGCCTTTCCAGACGTCGCGGTCATGATCGTGCGCAGAAAAACCGTAATAAAATTTTTTGCGGTCAATCCGGTATTTATCGCACAAATAATCCCAGCCCCACTGACGCCGCAATTCCCTGACAGCCGCTTCCGTCAACCCCGCCAAACCGACAAAAGCCAGCACGCGCTGTGCCTCCAGCCGTTTTTCCAAATCACGCCATTCTTTGTCGTAACGCGCAAAATTTTTATCGTTTCTGTCCGTTCTGTTCAGCACTTCATAAGCCGTATCGCAGGAACGCACCAAATCCGACAGCACAAGCAGCACGTCCGCCGTCTGCTTCAGTTCCGATGCTTTGCCAGCGTCAGGAACGACAAACAGTGCCGCGGCAAAAAATACAAACAAAATTTTCCGCAGTGCAGATAATTGTTTCATATCCGGCTCCTTTTTATATTTTCCCCGGATTGACGGTACAATACTGTCTTTTGCTGTCTTTTACCGTACTTTCGCACACCTGACAAGAACTGCATAAAAAGCCGCCCTGCCAAGCAGGACGGCTTCAGTACCAATTGCAGAGAAAAAATCAGCTTCTGTGCAAATATTCGCCGCTCCAACAGCCGGTGCAGTACTGCATTCCTTCTTCCCCCAAACAGGAACGCATTCCTTCAAGGGAAAGATAGCCGAGGCTGTCCATATTCAGAATGGAACGGATTTCTTCAATGGTGTGCTGATAGGCAAGAAGTTCCTCATAATGGGGAAAATCCACACCGAAATAACACGGATACTGCACAGGCGGACAGGCAATGCGCAAATGCACTTCGGTTGCGCCCGCATCGCGCAGTTCCTTGCCGAGAGCCGCCGTGGTGGTTCCGCGGATCAGGGAATCGTCCACCAGGCAGACGCGCTTGCCGCGCACAACTTCCTTAACCACATTGTGCTTCATGCGCACGGCCGCCACGCGGGCGCCCTGGCCGGGAGCAATAAAGCTTCTGCCGATATAGTGGTTACGGATAAGGCCGCGGTCAAGAGTTATGCCGAGTTCTTCGGCAAAGCCCATGGCGGCGGAAAAACCGGAATCGGGAATAGCCACCACAATATCCACATCGCAGGGCTGTTCCTTGGCAAGCACATGGCCGGTATGGCGGCGGAACACGTGCGGCGTATGGCCGAACACATTACTGTCCGGGCGGGCAAAATATATCAGTTCAAGCAGACAGCGCTGCTGACGCACCGTTCTGTCGCCGAAATAGGTGGAACGGTAACCGCCTGCGGTAAAAGTCAGCATTTCGCCTGGTTCCACTTCACGCTCAAACGTTGCGCCGATTTGATCGAAAGCGCAGGTTTCGGAGGCCACGACATAGCCGTCGCCCATTTTTCCGAGCACAAGCGGACGATAACCCCACGGATCGCGGGCGGCAATCATTTTGTTCGGAAACAACAGTACAACGGAAAAAGCGGCTTCCGCTTCTTCAAAGACAGCAGCTATTTCCTCGTCGGTGCTGGCCTGCTTCTGGGCTAGAAGCTGCAGGAAAAATTCGCTGTCTGACGTAGTCTGCAAAAACGCGCCGGAATGAATCAGCCTGTCGCGCAGTTTTTCGCCGTGAAACAGGTTGCCGTTATGCGCAAGCGCCACCTGGCCTTCGCTGTAATAGCCCATAAGCGGCTGGGCATTGGCAATGGTGCTGCCGCCCGCCGTAGAATAGCGCACATGGCCGATGGCGGAACTGCCGGGCATACTTTTCCCTTCGCCTTTGCCGAACACGCTGGAAACAAGCCCCATGCCGCGGTGTACGTAAAGCTGGCCGTCGCAGGCGCTGACAACGCCCGCGGATTCCTGGCCGCGGTGCTGCAGGGCGTGCAGGGCAAGGGTTGCGTGCTGGGCTGCGTCTTTTACGCCGAACAGGCCGACAACGCCGCACTCGTCGTGCGCTTTGTCGTCATATGTCAGCGTATCCGGAACAAACATATCGTCAAAAGGATTAGGATTAGTCATTTGCTTTTCCTTGGATATAGCCTGCATAATAATCCTGCAGCGGCGCAACGATGCGTTGTTCCTGCTGACGGGCTTCAAGGCCTTCCACAGTGGCGCGCAGAGCCGCCAGCGTGGTTATGAGGTTTATGCGCCGAGCCAGCGCTTCCGTGCGTATGGTATTGGCATCGCGGGCAGACGTGGGGCCGCTCACGGTATTGACAATCATGGCAGCCTCGCCGTTGCGGATAAAGTCCAAAAGGTGCGGACGCTGCTGGCCGATTTTTACGATGAGTCTGCACTCAATGCCCTTATTGTCAAGCATTGCCTTGGTGCCCGGCGTAGCGTACAGAGTGAAGCCAAGGGCTTTCAGACGTGCGGCAAGCGGCACAAGCGGTTCTTTGTCCTGGTCGGTAACGGTCAAAATCACGTTGCCGCTTACGGGAATGGGCGTTCTGGTTGCGGCCTGGGATTTGAGGAATGCCATGCCGAAGCTTCTGTCAATGCCCATAACTTCGCCGGTGGAACGCATTTCTGGCCCGAGGTTGACTTCAGCGCCGGGGAAACGCTCAAACGGAATAACAGCTTCTTTCACCGCACTGTACAGCAGTTTCGGCTCTTCGGTGAAATTGACGTCTTTCAGGGAAAGGCCGGTCATAATTTTGGCGGCAATGCCCGCCACGTTGCGGCCTGTAGCCTTGGAAACAAACGGCACGGTACGGGACGCCCTGGGGTTTGCTTCGATTACGTAGACGCTGCCTTTGTAAATGGCCATTTGGATATTGAGCAGACCAACGGTATGCAGGGCTTTGCCGAGCTTATGGGTATAGGAGCGGATAACGCCCTTGATTTCGTCGGAAAGGGTGTGGGTGGGAATGGAGCAACAGGAGTCGCCGGAGTGTATGCCTGCCTGTTCGATGTGTTCCATAATGGCGGCAATGGTCACTTTGTCGCCGTCCACCACTGCGTCAACGTCAATTTCTATAGCTTCCTCAAGGAATTTGTCCACAAGGATAGGATTGTTGATGCCGATGTTCAGTCCGTTGGTTTTGTCGTTCACGTACTCCACAAGTTCCTGTTCGTTGTGGATAATGCGCATGGCGCGGCCGCCGAGCACAAAGGAGGGACGGACCATGACGGGATAGCCGATATTGTCCGCAACTTTGCAGGCTGTTTCAAGGTCAACGGCCATGCCGCTGGCAGGCTGGAGAATTTCCAAATCTTCGATAAGCGCGCTGAATTCTTCGCGGTCTTCGGCAAGGGCGATATCCTGCGGCTTGGTGCCGATAATGGGCACGCCGGCTTCCTGCAGAGCCATGGCAATATTCAGCGGAGTCTGGCCGCCGAACTGCACAATGACGCCGTCGGGTTTTTCCGCCTGGCAGATAGCCAGCACGTCTTCCGTGGTCACAGGTTCAAAATACAGCGTATCCGCGGTATCGTAGTCCGTGGAAACGGTTTCCGGGTTGGAGTTGATCATAATGGTTTTAATGCCGAGTTCGCGCAGGGAGAAGCAGGCCTGAACGCAGCAGTAGTCAAATTCCAAGCCCTGGCCGATACGGTTGGGGCCGCCGCCGATGATCACCACCTTGCGGGCAAAGCCGCCGCGCTTGCCGCCTTTGAGATGCGCGGTATGCAGCGGGTCGGGGCTTGCGGCGTCGTATGTGGAATAAAAATACGGGGTATGGGCTTCAAATTCGCCTGCGCAGGTATCCACGGTATGGAATACGGGCACGACGTTATTGGCTTCGCGCACGGCGCGTACCTGCAGTTCGCTGACATTTTTTTCAAGGCTTTCGGAACAAAGCTTGGCTATGCGGGCGTCACTGAAGCCCTGGGCTTTGTAATAACGGAAATCTTTGGCAAAGCCCGCATCAGCGGTTTTTTCCGCAACGGCTTTGTCAAGTGCATGACAGAATTTTTCGCGTATGGCGTTTTCGTCGTCGAGAATACTTTTAATCTGCAGCAGGAACCAAGGGTCAATGCCGGTGATTTCGTTGATTTCCTCAACGGTCAGGCCAAGTCCCATGCCTTCATAAACCAAGAGCAAACGGTCGGGACGGCGCAGATACAGCTTTTCCCTGATCCATTCGCGGCGGGCATTGGGTTCTGCGGGCGCTTCCGGTTCCAGTTTGCCGTTCTGCAGACCCTGCAGACCCGTTTCAAGGCCGCGCAGGGCTTTTTGCAGGGCTTCGCGGAAATTGCCGCCGAGCGCCATGGTTTCGCCAACGGAATGCATTTGGAAGCCGAGCGTATTATCCGCACCCACAAATTTTTCAAAGTTAAAACGGGGAACTTTTACCACGCAGTAGTCAATGGTCGGTTCAAAGCAGGCGGAAGTGCCCGTAATGTCGTTTTTCAGCTCGTCAAGATGATAGCCGAGGGCAAGCTTGGCGGCTATGCGGGCAATGGGGAAGCCCGTGGCCTTGGAAGCAAGAGCGGAAGACCGGGAGACGCGCGGGTTCATTTCGATAACCACGCGGCGGCCCGTTTTCGGACAAACGGCAAACTGAATGTTGCAGCCGCCCGTTTCTACGCCGATTGCGCGCACAACGCGGAAGGCGTCCTGGCGCAGAGCCTGATATTCCACGTCGGAAAGGGTCTGGATAGGCGCCACGGTAATGGAGTCGCCTGTGTGCACGCCCATGGGATCGAGGTTTTCAATGCCGCAGATGACAATGGCATTGTCCGCTTTGTCGCGGATAACTTCCAGTTCGATTTCTTTCCAGCCCAGCACGGATTCTTCGATCAAAATCTGGCTGATCGGGGAGGCTTCGAGACCGCCCTTGGCGATTTCTTTAAATTCTTCGATATTGTAAGCTATGCCGCCGCCGGTGCCGCCGAGGGTATAGGAAGGACGGATAATAACCGGAAAGCTGATTTGCTTGATGGCGTCCATGGCCTGTTCAAACGTGGTGGCAAGGGCGCTTTTGGGCAGGTCAAGGCCGAGGCTTTCCATGGTTTCGCGGAATTTCTGACGGTTTTCCGCAAGCTCGATGGATTTGGGCTGCGCACCGATAATTTCCACGTTGTATTCTTCCAAAATGCCCATGTGGTGCAAATCCATGAGCAGGTTCAGCGCAGTCTGTCCGCCGAGAGTCGGCAAAATGGCGTCGGGCCGTTCTTTAATAATAATTTCGGCAGCCATGAACTTATTCATGGGCTCGATATAGGTTGCGTCGCTGAAAGCGGTATCCGTCATAACGGTAGCCGGGTTGGAGTTCAGCAAAATAATGCGGCAGCCTTCTTCTTTCAGGGCTTTAAGGCCTTGCGTGCCGGAATAGTCAAATTCTGCTGCCTGGCCGATGACAATGGGGCCTGAGCCAAGCACCATAATTGTTTTGAGATCTTCGCGTTTTGGCATTTCTTTGAAATCCTTTTTGGCAATTATGCCAATTTTTGGCATCAGCCGCCGTTATTTTTTATAAAAATCGTCTACCATTGCACGGAACTTGTCGAACAGGCCATATGCGTCCCAGGTGCCGGGCGCGGCTTCAGGGTGGAACTGCACGGAAAACGCAGGGGCGTCCGTAAGCTCCATGCCTTCGACGGTATTGTCGTTCAGGTTCCAGTGGGTAATGCGCATATTCTGCGGCAAGGTTTCCGGGTCAACGCAGAAACCGTGGTTTTGGCTGGTGATAATCACCCTGCCCGTGGTAATGTCTTTTACGGGGTGGTTTATGCCGTGGTGGCCGAAAGGCATTTTATAGGTCTTTGCGCCCATGGCAAGGCCCAGAAGCTGATGTCCCAGGCAAATGCCGAAAAGCGGCAGTTTGCCCACAAGACCCTGAATGGTTTTTATGGCGTAATCGCACGGTTCCGGGTCGCCGGGGCCGTTGGTCAGCATAACGCAGTCGTGGCCGCCCGCCAGAATTTCTTCGGCGGTGACAGTGGCGGGATACACCGTCGGGTGCATATTATTATTGAACAAATGGAGCAGGATAGAACGCTTTGCGCCGTAATCGACAACAGCCACATTGAGCATTTTTTTCGTCAGGTCGCGTTTTTTGCCGACCAAAACCGTGCTCGGGTCCGTATCGAAAACAAATTTTTCTTTAGTGGTCACTTTGGAAGCAAGGTCAAGGCCTGCCATGGAAGGCTGTTCCTTAACTTTCTTCAGCAGATATTCACGGTCAAGATTAGTGCTGATAATGCCGTTTCTGGAACCGTGCATACGCAGGTGCAGGGTCAGGGCGCGGGTATCAATGCCGTGAATGCCGCTTATGCCCATTTTGATCAATGCGTTATTCAAAGAACTTTCTGCACGAAAATGCGGAAAATCACCATTTTCCGCATCCGTAAATAAATCATGACAAACAATACCGCTGGCACCGTATTCGGGCTTGGGACAGGGACGTTCGCTGTCAATGGCCGCGGCGCCGTAATTGCCGATATGGGCAGCCGTAAAAACAACAATCTGCCCGAAGTAGGAAGGGTCGGTAATGGTTTCCTGATAACCGCACATACCGGTCGTAAAAACAACTTCACCCATTACTTCCTGGCAGGCACCTGCTGCATAGCCTTCAAAGCACGTACCGTCGTCCAGCATAAGCAAAGCTGGCATCATTGTATTCGCGTTCATAGTCTTTCCGTATTTGTTTGATAGGTTAATAAAACAAAATAATTTTTAATAGTCCAAAACACAAAAAAAATCAATGAAATTTTTTGCAAAAATAACCGGCTGTTTTTATTGGCATTACCCTGTTTTTCGCCAACAAATCCCCGCCTTTTTCCCTTGTCCTTTTCCGCAAAAAACGCTATGTTTTCTGCGACACCATTTATGAGAGGACAGCATGGCTCAATTTGAAAAACGGCTTCCCCGCTTAGGGCAGGAATATATCGAAAAAATGCAGCTTCCCCGAAAGCTTGCTTTTACCAAAATGGAAGGCATAGGCAACGACTACGTATATGTTTGGCTTGAAAATCTTGACGCGCCCGTAACCGACCCGGGGCCTCTTGCTGTTTTCATGTCCGACAGAAACTACGGCGTGGGCGGCGACGGCCTCGTGCTTATCGGCAGATCCGACAAAGCGGATTTCCGTATGCGTATGTTCAACAACGACGGTTCCGAAGGCAATATGTGCGGCAACGCTTCCCGCTGCGTGGGCAAATTCCTTTACGACCACGGTTATACGGACAAAAAATCCGTCACCCTCGAAACCAAAAGCGGCATACGCACGCTTAACCTGACCGTTGAAAACGGCAAAGTTTCCCACGTTACCGTGGATATGGGCAAACCCATTATCAAACCCTGCGACATTCCCATGAAAGCCGAAGGCGATACGTTCATCAACCGGGAAATCAGC
This sequence comes from uncultured Desulfovibrionaceae bacterium, assembly GCA_949299515.1. Taxonomy (GTDB): domain Bacteria; phylum Desulfobacterota; class Desulfovibrionia; order Desulfovibrionales; family Desulfovibrionaceae; genus Taurinivorans. Next base: position 104,382 of record CASGAP010000014.1, on the reverse strand, counting down.
GTCGGCGGCGCTTCCATCAAAGGCACGGCCGTTTCCATGGGCAATCCGCATTTTGTCGTGACCATGCACGACATCGCTTCCCTCGATCTGCCCGCCATAGGCCCCAACTTCGAACATCACGAACTGTTCCCCGAACGCGTGAACACGGAATTTATCGAAGTTATCAGCCGTCAGAAAGTCCGTATGCGCGTCTGGGAACGCGGCTCCGGAGAAACGCTTGCCTGCGGAACCGGCGCCTGCGCCGTGCTTGTGGCCTGCGCCCTTAACCAGTATACGGACAGAAAAGCCACCATCGAACTGCGCGGCGGCGACCTTACCATAGAATGGGCGGAAGACGGCATAGTATATATGACAGGCCCCGCACGCGAAGTCTTTTCCGGAGAAATAGAACTCATATAACAAAAGCGGCACCGCATAAGGAATAAGGCCATGGGCACAAAAATCATCAGCAGCGAAGAATGGATAGACAAAATCAAAAACACGCCGCGAAAAGCCGAAGAATTTGTTACGGCTTTTTACGAGCACCGCATAGGCGCAATCTGCAAAGACGCACGCCTTTTGCGCATACCGCTCGACGACCACCTCGTGCACCGCGGGGACGGCATTTTTGAATCCCTGACCATTGCGGAACGCAAAGTGCTGGAACTGGACGCCCACGTGGCAAGGCTCGAACATTCCGCAGACAGGCTCGGCATTACCCCGCCCCTGCCCTATGCGGAACTTCGGCAGATTATTTTGGATACGGCCAAAGCGGGCGGCGCGGAACACGGTTCCATTAAAGTTTTGATGGGCCGCGGCGAAGGCGGACTCGGCATCAGTCCCAAGGAATGCCCGCAGGCCAGCTTTTACTGCGTGGCGGCAAAAGGCAATCCTCCCGACCCAAGCTACTGGGAAAAAGGAATTACCGCCTGCAAAAGCGCCATTCCCGCAAAACAACCCTTCCTTGCCCAAATAAAATCCACCAATTATCTGCCCAATGTGTTTATGGCCCAGGAAGCGGAAGCGCGCGGAGTCAGCGTCAGCATTTCCTTTGACGAAGACGGCAATCTGGCAGAAGCCGCCATTGCCAATGTGGGCATTATCGACAAAAACGGCGTTTTTGTCCTGCCGCAGTTCAAACGCACCCTGGCAGGAACCACCGCGCTTACGGCAAAAAACATTGCCGAAACCTGGATGAAAACCGAAATGCGCGACATTAAAGAAGAAGAAATTTTTGAGGCCAAGGAATTTCTGCTTTTCGGAACAGGCTCCCAATGCGTCGCCATTACCCACTACGAAGGCAAACCCATTGCCGACGGCGTTCCCATGGAAAACGCCAAAAAACTGCAGAAAGAAATATACAAAAAACTCATCGAAACAGGCACGCCGTTTTAATTTTTTTTTGGAGAAGCGATTTCCCCCGACACGCCGTTTCTAAGCTTTTCTTCGGGGAAATGACTGCGTTGCTGTCCGTTTGCGCAAAGTTTGCAGGCTCACCGACGCAAAGGGCTTGCCGCACTTTGGCCGGATCCCACGCTTCCCCTCATCACAGCGCATTTTCCCCCACAGCCGTTTAACGGCAGCGCAGAAAAATACGGTGAAAAAAACTATTAACCATGTACAGACTTAACGCCGAACACGCACGTCCCCAAAAACTCATACGGGAACTGACAGAAATCTGGCTCCGTTCCGTAAAAAGCACGCATCATTTTCTGACAGAACAGGACATAAAGAAACTGTATCCGCTTGTTTCTGACGCCCTGAAAAATGTTCCGTTTCTGCTCACAGCCAAAAACGAAAACGGAAAGCTGCTCGGCTTTATGGGAATAGAGGACAATAAGCTGGAAATGCTGTTCATACACCCCGACGCCCAAAAGCAGGGACTGGGCAAAGCCATGGTCAGCCATGCCGTAAACGCCTACCGCATACAATTCGTAGATGTAAACGAAGCCAATAAAGACGCTTTTGCCTTTTACCGAAAAATGGGCTTTGAACCCTTTGCAAGAAGCGAATATGACGGCCTGGGCAACCATTTTCCCCTGCTGCACATGAAACTTTCTCCAAAGGAAAATACCGGCAGACAGGACAGAGCGCGGCAAGAGCAGGCATTTGTACGGTAACCGTTTTTTTCAGAATTTTGTCATAAAAAAAGGAGCCGAAGCTCCTTTTATTTTTTGCTATACGTAACGCCGTGTTTTTCCAATTCTTTCAGCACTTCCGCCATCAGTTTCGGCATGGCTTCGGCGATTTTCGGACTCAGTTCCAAATCAAGGGATTTCCAGTCTTCAGGTTCTACGCCGATAACCACGCATTCCGGTCTGTGTCCCGCAAGATCGCAGTAAATAAGCGTATCCACCAAATCCGTCTGATGCAGGGAATCGGAAAAACTCATGCTTTTTCTCAAATCGTCCCCAACCAAGCGATATAATGTGCCGGGACCGTATCCGCCCTTTACAATATCAATGATCACAGCCAGGTCACAGCTCATCAGCTCGTCCATAAGCTGCATACCGAGCGTACCGCCGTCCATAAGCTTTACATTATCGGGAAAAACATATTCTTCCTGCAGTTTCAGGACGGTTTTTACCCCCACAGCCTCATCGCGGTAAAGCACATTACCGACACCAAGCACCAATATCTTCATATTATTTCAAATCTTCCTTTTTCTTTTCGGGAACATAGCCTGCCGCATACTGCTGAATAAGTTCATGGGCGCGCTGGGCAAGCTGGGTTACGCCGGGTTTGGAAATCTGTTCGTCCGCACCTACGGATTCCCCTTTATGGCGAAGCTTGTCCGTAATAAGGGAAGAGAAGAGAATTACGGGTATTTTCTTCATGTACATATCTTCTTTTACAGTTTTGCACAGGGTATGGCCGTCCATGCGCGGCATTTCGATATCGGAAATAAGAACCTGCACATAATCGCTTACGTCCTTGCCTTCTTCAATGGCAAGCTTGCGCAGACGCACCAGTTCGTCCCAGACTTCCTGACCGTTGGTAAAGTCATGCACTTCAAAATTTGCCTGCTGCAAAAGGGATTTCAGCATATTGCGGATAAGGGAGGAGTCGTCACAGACAATGGCGCGGTAATTGTTGGTCTGGCTCCAGTCAATGGCCGTATCAAGACGCAGGCCGAGGCTGGGGTTCAGCTCCGTAACGATTTTTTCAAGGTCCAGAATAAACACAATTCTGTCTTCAAGACGCACAACGCCGGTAATGCAACCTTTGGAGAAGAAAGACATATAAGAGTTGGGCGCGCCCACGTCTTCCCAGCTTATGCGGTGAATGCGGTTAACCCCGGAAACTTTAAACGCGGTGGTTACGTTGTTAAATTCCGTCACAACAACTTTCGGGGGATTGGCATCTTTAAGGTTTTCTTTTTCAAGCCAAATGTTCAGGTCGACAAGGGGAATGATCTGGGAACGCAGATTGAACGCACCCAAAACAGAAGGACTTTGCAGTTCCGGCAGGGGCGTAACATGAGGCAGCTGAATGATTTCCAAAACTTTCGCCACGTTTACGCCGTAATATCCGCGGTAAATGGGATCTTTGCCTTCTTCCTGAATCAGTTTCAGCGCGCTGGACGTGCCGGAATCAAATTCAAGCACCGGCTCGTCAATATAAAATTCCACAATCTCAAGCTCATTAGTGCCTGCTTCTAACAAGATATTGGTTTGAGACATACATTCCTCCTAAAAACGTATAGCAAATTCTACCAAGAACTCAGTACCCTTTCTGCCTCGTCTACCAAGCGTTTCGGGGTGGAAGCTCCTGCTGTAAGGCCGACTTTGTTTACTTTCTGAAAAAATTCTCTTTCTAATTCATCGGCACTTTCCACAAGAACTGTAGGGATATTTTTAGAAAAAACCAATTCTGCCAATCTTTTTGTGTTTCCGCTTTCCTTTCCGCCTACGACAACCATGGCGTCCACCTGCTCGGCTATGGCCAGGGCTTCTTCCTGACGAAGCTTTGTGGCGTCGCAAATTGTTTCCAAAATTACGGGTTTTCTGTCCAGCACGGCGCACAGTTCTTTTTTTATGACATCGAAAAGCGGCCTGTCCTGCGTGGTCTGTGCGGCAAGAACCATAAGCTCATGCTGATTTTTTTTGGCGTATTCGATTAACTTCTGCGGTTCGGGGGAAATAATATATTTTCCCTTGGCATAGGAAACCAGCCCGTCAACTTCGGGGTGATTGGCGTCACCGAAAAGCAAAAGCGTCACGGCTTCGCCGTTTTCGCCCTGCGTGGCGCGGGCTATGGCATTCTGCGCTTCCTTTACCCGCGGACAGGTTGCGTCCATAAGGCTCACGTGCATAAGGCTGCGCAGAAAACTTTCCGTACTGTGCGGAATGCCGTGGGCGCGTATCAAAAGATTCAGCCGCAGCTGTTCTTCCCTGCCGCCTTCCTTTTCTATGGTTTCGGAAAAAACATAAAAAGGCTCCAGCGCCTCTTTCACCGCCTGCACGGAACCAAAGCAGCGCACGCCTTTCATGGCGTATTCCTCCAGCACGAACGGATTGTGGATAATGGGACCGAACGTGCCCACATGACCGCCTTTTTCCACCAAATCATCAAGTTTTTTCAGCGCAAGGGCAACACCCATGCAAAAACCGGCACGGCCGGAACGAATAACTTCCATATCAACCTACTTTTTTAATCGACGCAAAAACGGTGCCAGAATAAGCCGTATATTCTCCGGCATAAACAGCCCGGCCAGTACAAAATATGCCGCGGCAAACGCAAGGCCGCTCACGCAGATATGCGCAAGCTGCACCAAAAGCAGGGAAAAAACATCCTGCAGAGCCCGTTCCGCATATAAACCGGCATAACGGCTTATACAAAACGGTATGCATACAAGTAACACATTTTTCAGAAAAAGACAAAACATTCCTTGATAAGCCGGCAAAAAATATTTCCTGCCGACAAACAGCATGACAAGGGCATACAGAAACACGGAAAATGCTGTCAAAAACGCAACCGCAGCACCGCCGAACGCGGGAGCACCGAAGTAATAGACAGGCAAAAGCAAAACCGTGATGACGGTACCGACAACAGCGGGGGTTTTGGTATTTTCCATGGCATAAAACGCCCGTCCCAAAATCTGCTGCAGACACCAAAACGGCACGGCAAGGAGCATTATCTGCAAATACGGCGCGGCAAGAAGCGTATCTTCAGGGCTGAATCTCCCGCCCTCAAAAATAAGGCCGAGCACGGGCATGGCCGCGGCCACCAGATAGGCCGTCAGCGGCATAACCACAATCAGCGTGTTTTTTATGGCTTTATGCAGGGTATCGCAGAAATTTTCCATATCGTTTTTGGCAAAAAGGCTTGCCAGAAACGGAAACGACGCCACGCCCGCGGCCTGCGCCACCACCCCGACGGGAACCATCATAATGCGCCTTGCATAACTCAAAAGACTGACTTCGCCCGTACCCGCCATACTGCCGAAAACACGGATAAACTGTTCGTCAAGCACCACAATGGACTGACCGAGCATAAGCGGCAGGGCAAGCAAAAGAAAACGTCTGAGATACGGATGCTTCCACGCATTGACAAAGCAGATGCCGCCGCTTTTGGCCGCACGGTACGGCAGATAAAACGACCCCAAAAACGCGCCCAGCAAAACCCCCCAGCAAAAGCCCTCCATGCCGCGGGCAATGCCGAAATACGGCAAAGCGGCGCCGCACAGCAAAATCATGCCGTTATACATCAAAGGAACAAGAGCCGGCACGGCAAACTGCCTGCGTATGTACAGCAGTGCGGTAAAACAGGCTCCCGGCAGAAAACAGACCTGCGCTGGCAGAATAATGCGCAGAAATTCCGTCAGCCTGGCAAGCTGTTCTTCCGTAAAACCCGGGGCAAGATACGGCACGATATGCGGGGCAAAAATCCATAAAATCAGCGACAAAACAGCCACCGACGCCGACGCCCACAAAAACACGGCGCTGAAAAAGCGCCAGGCGCTGTCCGTGTCTTTTTCCATAAGCCCGGCCAGCAAGGGGATAAGCGTAATGGACACATAGCCGCCTGCCAGCAGATAATTCAAAAAATCCGGCAGAACAAAGGCGGCAAAATACAGATCCGTTTCGCCGCCCGCGCCGAACTGCCACGAAATAACCTTATCGCGAAACAGCCCCATAAAACGGGACAAAAGCACGCTTGCGCCCATGATAAGGGCTGCCATGCCCATTTGCTGTCTGGCATTGAGTTTAGCAAAAAACGACATTTTTTTTCCAAGCCGCAGAACAAGTCCGCGGCACTTATCCGAAGAAATTCCGTTTATAGGTTTAACGTGCGGAACGCCTCAATCACGGCATTCAGCGCCTTGGCACGGTGAGAACGTCCCATTTTGACGCTTTTTTCCATTTGCGCGCCCGTCAGTCCCAGTTCTTTGTCCAAAAAAAGCGGATCATAGCCGAAACCGTTCTGCCCGCGCTCCTCAAAAAGCAGCGTGCCCTCCCAGGTTTTATGGGCAACAAATTCCCTGCCGTCGGGAAAAACCACGGCCATGGCACAGTGAAACGCACAGCCCCGCCGTTCTGCCGGCACGTCTTTCATTTTCTCCAGCAGTTTTCTGTTATTGGCCTTATCCTTGGTTTCGCCCGGAAGCAGCGCATAATCGTTGGCATAACGCGCGGAATAAATGCCGGGTTCGCCGCCTAAGGCGTCCACGCAAATGCCGCTGTCGTCGGCAACGGCAATGCAGTGCAGGTCATTTGCCACAAAACGGGCTTTTATCAGGGCGTTTTCTTCAAAACTTGCGCCGTTTTCCTCAATTTCCGGATACTCGTCGGGAAGCGTGCTCACAGCAAAGCCGAGAACGGCAAGAGGCGCTTCCAATTCGGCAAGCTTGCCTTTGTTTTTGGTTGCTATTATTACTTTTTCCATATGTTCAGTATTCTGTTTTCATCATTCTGCTTAATGGTTGTACGCTCGCCGATAAGCTCGTCAAGCTCGCGCATGGGTTTCTGTTCCCCCAAAAAAATCACATGGTCGCCGGGAATAAAAACGGTCTGGCCGTGCGGGATAAACACTTTCTGCTCGCGCATATAGGCAAGCATGATCACGTTTTTCGGTATAGACAATTCCATAAGCGGCTTGTTGATAAGCTTGGAACTTTCCGTAAGGCAGGCTTCCATAACTTCCGCCGCGTCCGACGCCACAGAGGCAAACGCCACCACATTGCCCTGACGGATATAGCTTAAAAAACCGTTTACCGCGGAAAGCCGCGTACTGACGCTGTGGTCGATGCCGATATGCTTCACAATGGGCAGATATTCGGATTTGTTCACCCGCGCAACGCTGTCGCGCGCGCCCATGCTTTTGGCAAGCAGACAGGCCAAAATATTGGTTTCCTCATCCGCAGTGACCGCCACGATCACGTCCATTTTGCCCACGTTTTCCTCTTTGAGCAAAGTTGTTTCCGTGGCATCGCCGTGCAGAATAAGGGTACTGTCCAAAAGATCCGCAAGCTCCTCGCAGCGGGCCTCGTCTTTTTCGATAAGCTTGACGTCCAGCCCTTTCTTTTCGAAAAGCTTGGCCAAAAGATAGCCGATCTTGCCGCCGCCCACAATGCACACGGAATGGAAAAACGCCCTGTTTTTTTTCAGGGAACGCAGCAAATCCTTCTGCGCGGAATCCACATAGGCGAAATAAACCAAATCGTTCTGCTGGATAACCACCTGCCCGTTGGGGATAATAAGCTTATTATCGCGCACGATGGCCGCCACCATGATATTGTCGCTTTTCACAATATCCTTAAATTCAAAGAGCTTTTTGCCCACAAGTTCCGTATTGGTGTCAATGCTGTACGCGACCATGCGCAGATGGCCGCCGGCAAATTCAGCATAATCCTGCGAGCCGGGCAGGGACAGCAGACGGTTAATGCTCTGCACAACTTCGCTTTCCGGGTGAACCATGAGCTGAATGTTCAGGCTGGTACCGCCCAGAACATTGGGATATTCTTCATACTCCTTGTTGCTTATGCGCGCAAGCTTCACGGCTTCGGGCGCCAAAGCGTTGGCAAAAAGGCAGGCAACCAGATTAACTTCGTCGTTGTTGGTCACGGCCAGAAAATACCGCGAATCCTCAACCCCCGCAAGACTGAGCGTTTTCGGCGAAGAACCGGAGCCCAAAACAGTGCGCACGTCCACGAACTGGGTCATGCGTTCCAGCCTGCTTTTGTCTTTGTCGATAACCACCACGTTTTTGCCTTCCTGCGTCAGACGCCTGGCAAGGTGCAGCCCAACTTCGCCGGCACCCAGTATCACTACGTTTTCCTGCACGGCACTGACAAACATATCCTGAATTTTTTTAAATATCATAGTGTATATCCGAAGGCGGCTCCTGCTTTTTCAGCACGGAAAAAATTTCTTCCGTCACTTGTTTTGCGTCGCCGGTCAAGGGTTTGAGCCAAGTTTTAAAACGCCGCTGAATTTCGCTGTGCTGCGTAAATTTTTTTTCGGGCAGAGCGAGGAACGTTTCCGCCAAACTTTCGGGAGAACCGTACAGGCAGAGCAAATTCTCCTCCGCCAGATTTTTTCCTTTGCCGTTCGTTTCAAAAGTCCACAAAAAATTATGCAGATGAATGCCCGTATGCGGAATAACCCCGTACACCAACGGTTCCAAAAAATTCTGTCCGCCGAGCGGCGCCAGGCTTCCGCCCACAAAAGCATAATCCGCAATGCCGTACAGTTCCTTCAAATCTCCGAACCTGTCCCAGATTACAATGTCCTGCGCATGAACCGTGCCGTTTTCCCCCATAAGCTCCGAAACAAAACGCACAGGCACGCCCGTTTCTTCCAGAGCCTTTTTCCATTCGGCAAAACGCGCCGTATGGCGCGGAACTATGCAGACCGCGCTTTTTTTCTTTTCGTCGTGCAGACGCTTTGCCAAGGGAACAAGATACCGTTCCTCTTCCTCCCGCACGGAGGCCAGCAAATAAACACAAACCCCGCGTTCAAAATACTTTGCCAAGGAATTTTCTTTTTTCTCATGCAAGGCATATTCCAATTCCCGCCCTATGCTGTCAAATTTCATGTTATGCATAAACGCACAGCGGCTTTCGGGAAAAATTTCCTGAAAATATTCCCTGTCTTTTTGCCTGGTGGCATACACGGCATCCGGCTGTATGCCCGCAAAAATCCCCTTTATTTTTTTATAGGCGGCATAAGATTTGTCGGTCATGCGGCCGTTCAGCACATACAGCCTGCTTCCGCGCTCTTTGCAGACGCGCATAAAATTCGGCCACAGCTCGGTTTCGAGCAGAATACAGATTTCGGGCCGCGCCAGCGCAAAAGCCCTTTGCATATGATTTGCTCCGTCAAACGGGAAATAACGCAGCGAAACCGCAGGACAGGGACGGCTGCCGTGTTTTTCCCGCCAGTTCCGTTCAAAAGCCTCCCTGCCTTTGGCAAGAACTTCCATACCCTGCTTTGTCATGCTCGTGCACAGAATATGCAGTTCGGGCATATTGTCCGGCAAATATTTCAAAATTTCCAGCGCAAGATACGCTTCGCCGCCGGAAGCCGCCTGTATCCACACGGTTACGGGATTTTTTTCCGCCAATTCCTGCCATGCGCCGTCCACAAGCCGCTCCGCATAGCCTTCGCAAAGGCGTTTGTGCCGCTTCAAAAACGGCGCCGCCGCACGCCATGCCAAAGAATATGCGGCAAAAAACAACGGTTTGAGCATTATTTTTTCTTGCCTTCTTTAATTTTAAACGTCAGACCGGCACACATACCCCCGATAATGCCAAGCAGCACGCTTCTGCCCATACTGTCGGTAATGCCGAACAGATACGCAAAAATACCGAGGGAAGACCCGATTAAAAACCCTTTCCAAATCGGTGACATAGGCATTTCCTTATCCATGGTGATTATACTTGCATTTTTATCAAGTTATACGCATAATAGCAATGCAAAATTTTTACCGCAAAAGTGCAGACCGCTGCAGCCTGCTGGCGGACATATTCCCGAACGCGGGCGGACAAAACAAAAAACCGGACAAAACATGAAAGAAGAATATTTTGACAGCATAGTCGCAGGCGCAGGACACGCCGGCTGCGAAGCCGCCATGGCCCTTGCCAGACTGGGACACAAAACCCTGCTCATCACCAGCAATATCGACAGGATCGGACATTTATCCTGCAACCCTGCCATAGGCGGTCTTGCCAAAGGACATCTCGTGCGCGAAATAGACGCCCTCGGCGGCTCCATGGGACTTTGGGCGGACGCCGCAGGCATACAGTTCCGCATTCTCAACCAAAGCAAAGGCCCCGCCGTGCGTTCGCGGCGTGCGCAGATGGACAGGGAAGCTTATATCAAAGTCGTAAAATCAAGCATTTTCAAGCAAAAAAACATCACGCTCTGGCAGGACATCGTGGAAGACCTGATTACGGAGGAAATTCCCGCCGCCGAAGATTCCGAAGTACGCCATAAAATCCGCGGCGTCGTAACCGCCATAGGCAAAAAATTCTATGCGCCGCACGTCCTTTTGACCACAGGCACATTTTTGTGCGGCCTTATCCACATCGGTCTGAAAAACCTGCCCGGCGGCCGCCTCGGCGACGCACCCAGCATACACCTGTCCGATGCCCTGCGCCGCCTCGGCATTGAACTCGGCCGCCTTAAAACCGGCACAACCCCGAGAATACGCTACGATTCCATAAATTTTGACGTACTGGAAGAACAGCCCGGCGATTTTCCTCCTCCCGGCTTCAGCTTCCACGGCGAAGGCCCCAAACTGCCGCAGGTTTCCTGCTACATTACCTGGACCAACGAAAAAACCCACGATATTATCCGTTCCGGCATGGACAGATCGCCGCTGTTTACCGGCGTCATCGAAGGCACGGGCGCACGCTACTGCCCTTCCGTGGAAGACAAGGTAGCCCGTTTCCCCGAACGGGAACGCCACCAGGTTTTTGTGGAACCCGAAAGCCTCAACTGCGAAGAATGTTATCCCAACGGCATTTCCACCAGCCTGCCGCTGGACATTCAGGAAGGCATGATAGCCACCATACCCGGACTTGAAAACGCAAAAATCGTGCGGCCGGGCTATGCCATCGAATACGACTACGCCAACCCCATTCAGCTGCACCCGACCCTTGAAACCAAAAAAGTCGAAGGACTGTGGTTCGCAGGACAGATAAACGGCACGTCAGGCTATGAAGAAGCCGCCGCACAGGGACTGTGGGCGTCTTTGAACATTGCCGCGCGCCTTGAAAACCGCGAGCCGTTCCTTCTGCGCCGCGACGAAGCCTATATGGCTGTTCTTGTGGACGAACTGGTCACCAAGGGAACGGAAGAACCGTTCAGAATGTTCACATCGCGTGCGGAATACCGTCTGCTCCTGCGCGAAGACAATGCCGACAGGCGCCTGACGCCCATAGGACGCGAACGCGGCCTTGTCAGCGACGAGCATTATGCGGTTTTCCTCCGAAAACAAAAAATACTGGAAGAAATTCTTGCCCTGCTGCGCGAAACCACCATACGGCCCGACGCCAAAACACGGGCAATTCTCGGAAAACTCGGCGAAGCCAGCCCCACCAAAGCAATAACTTTGGAAGACCTCTGCCGCCGTCCAAACCTGCAGTTAAAAGATTTGACACGCTTTTTGCCCGCTCTGCAGCCCTATCTGGACAGCTATCCCGCCATTTGCGAAACAGCCGAAATCATTACCAAATACTCAGGATACCTCACGCGGCAGGAAGAAATAGTGCAGAAAACCGCAGGTCAGGAAAAAATCGCCCTGCCCAAAGATTTGGACTATACGGATATGCCGGGCTTATCCAGAGAAATTCAGGAAAAACTCAATCGGGTCAAACCGCTTAATCTCGGCCAGGCAAGCCGCATTTCCGGGGTAACGCCCGCGGCGCTCGCCTGCATCGAAATTGCGCTCAAAAAACGTAAAGCGGAAGAACAGGAAAAAAATTAAAAAAAACATGATTTTTTTATTGACAAAGTTTTTACTTCCATATAAATAAAGTCTTCCGGTGACGGTGAACGTCACTTTTGCGGAACGGTAGTTAAGTCGGTTATAACGCCGGCCTGTCACGTCGGAGGCCGAGGGTTCAAGTCCCTTCCGTTCCGCCACTTTACAAACAACACCAGCGGTGTTTTTATATATTGCATACGCAGCAAATTGCGGAACGGTAGTTAAGTCGGTTATAACGCCGGCCTGTCACGTCGGAGGCCGAGGGTTCAAGTCCCTTCCGTTCCGCCATTTTTTTTTCATACTCCCCCAGTATGATTTCGGGTCAGTTTTCGGACTGACCTTTTTTTTATTCAAATTTCCGCAGCGCCGCTTTTCAGAAAACCTTTTCCGCAGCCTGCCGCCGCGTCTGCGGCAAAAATTGCGGACAGTCAAAAATTACAAAACAGCGGCAAAAAAAATCCCCCGCAAAAACACGGGGGAAACCTCAAGCCGCACGGCTTGCGCAGCAAGCCCGGACAGCTTTAAACCAAATAATCTATGGCCTGGCGGGAAGCCGCATATTGTTTCAGTTCGCCGCCGAATTCCACATGAATCGGGTGGCCTGCATATTCGGCCAGAGCTTTTTCGTCCTTATGGGTACTGTGCAGAAGAAGCTGCACTTCCTGGGTTGTGGTTGCGGCAAACTGCGCGGTCATTTCCAGAGAAAGAAGCGGCTCGATTTTTCCGGCCATTTTTTCCATACCGATTTTTACCAAATATTCCGCAGCTTCCTGGGCAGATTTACCGTTAACACCGTCTTTTATTGTCCACCAAACGATATGATGCAGCATAGCATACCTCACATAAAAAATTTTTTCTGAGTATACGGCGGGTTTTACACTTTGACAAGCAAAGAAGAAGCCTTATAATAGAAAAAAAAACGTACAGCAAAATACAGGAAAAGCCATGCACGAACAATTCAAGCCCAACGCCCAGGTAGCCGCACGCATCGAAGAACTGCTGCGCGAACAGCTCGAAGAACTCGGAGTCAATATAAAAGACCTTACCCCCGACCAGATTTCCCAAAACATGAAATGCCATATCGGGCCGGACAACAGCCTAAGCTATTTCTGGAAAAACCGCGCCATTCTCGACGTCGTGCCCGAAGAAACAGAAAACGGCACAAACTGGCGTATGTTCACCAAAGAAGACAATCTATAAAGACAAATAACACGCCGAAATATAGATTTTTTCGGACAGCAACCATCAACCGCAGCCCTGCGCTGCACGAGGAACCTATGGATATTTTAGCCAATATCGGCAATACGCCGCTCATACATCTTACACATCTGTCAAAACTTGCGGGAGCCAATATTTACGTAAAAGCGGAAATGTTCAATCCCGGCGGCTCCATAAAAGACCGCGCTTCCCTTGCCTATATCAAAGCCGCCCTTGCCAGCGGCGAACTGACGGAAGACGGCACGGTCATCGAAGCCACCAGCGGCAACCTCGGCATCGGCCTTGCCATAGTCTGCGCCAGCCTCGGCATAAAACTGGCGGTATGTATGCCGGAATCCGCCAGCATAGAACGCCGCAAACTCATGAAAGCCCTCGGTGCGGAAATACACCTGACTCCTGCCGCCAAAGGCATGACAGGAGCCCAGGAAAAAGCCGAAGAACTTTTTAAAATCTGCAAAAACGCCTACCGTCCCAACCAGTTCAGCAACCCCATGGGTCCCAAAGCGCACTACTCCACCACAGGTCCGGAAATCTTCAAACAGGCACAGGCAGAAAACCTGCACATCGACGCGTTCGTCGCCGCAGCAGGGTCCGGCGCTACGTTCATGGGCACAGGCAAATATCTGAAAGAACAATATCCCGATATTTTCCTCGGCATCATCGAACCGCAAGAATCCGCCGTGCTTTCCGGAAACCCCGCAGGCGCCCACGGCATACAGGGCATAGGTGCGGGCTTTGTGCCGGAAATTATCGACAGAAAACTGATTTCCGAAATACTCACGGTCAGCACGCAGGAAGCCAAAGAAACGGCACGCAAAGCCCTGAAGCTTGACGCCCTGAACGGCGGCATTTCCACAGGCGCAAACATCGCAGGAGCGCTGCAGCTGGCAGGCCGTCCGGAATTTCAGGGAAAAAACATTGTAACCATTGCCTGCGACACGGGCGAACGCTATATGTCCACTGACCTTTTTGCCGAATAATTTTTTCTTTTTCTCGGGGGAAATGATTTCCCCCGACCCCCTCGTCACCCGTTCCGTACGCTGTTTTGCCAAACACCGTACGGAACGGGAAAACAGGAAATTCCCGAAATTCATTTTCCGACAGATAAAAATACGTTTAAAATATTTTTTCAAAATAACGTTTAACAAAATCAATTAACACAATAGAAAATAATATTTTTAATTTGAGGGAAAACGGTTTTTTCCGCCGGTCCCGTTCGCGGCATTTACGGAACAGAAACCGAAAAATTCGGCGAAGTTCCGTAAATCCGCGCAATGAGGGGGCGCAGGGAAGCCACCCAGAGGGCGGCAAGCCGTTTGCGTCAGTAAGCTTGCGAACTTTACGCAAATGGACAGCAACGCAGTCATTTCCCCCGCAAAAAAAACAAAAAAATATTATTTATCCCAAAACGTATCGAGCCATGCGGCAAAATCCCGTTTTGCCCGTTCGGCCATAAGGGTTTTTCGGTTGGCTTTCTTGGTTTTTTCTTCCAAATCGGGCATAAGGCCGAAATGAATGTTGGACGGCTGAAACTGTTTCATCTGACTGTTTTTCAAATGGTTCATCAGGGCCCCCAGCGCGGTGGTCGGCGGCAAATCGCACAGCGGCTTGTCCAAAAGCCGCGCGGCAAGTCTGATCCCCGCCCACAGTCCGCAGGCGGCGGACTCCGCATAGCCTTCCACACCGGTTATCTGCCCTGCAAGAATAATATGTTCATGGCCTTTGACGGCCAAGTTTTCATCAAGACACTGCGGCGCATTGACATAAGTATTCCTGTGCACGGAACCGTAGCGGATAAATTCCGCGTTTTTGAGCCCCGGCACAAGCCGAAACACGCTGTCCTGCGCTTTATAGGTCATTTTGGTCTGACAGCCCACCAAATTAAAAGCGTCGGCGCTGGCATTTTCCGCCCGTAACTGCAGAAGGGCATACGGCCGCCTGCCCGTGCGCGGATCGGTAAAGCCCACGGGTTTCAGAGGGCCGAACGTCAGCGTGCGTTCCCCGCGTTCGGCAAGGGCTTCAATGGGCATACAGCCCTCAAAATGCACTTCTTTCTCGAAATTGTGGGACGGCACTTTTTCCGCCGCAAGCAAAGCCCGGTAAAAAGCCTCGTATTCGTGCCTGTGCATGGGACAGTTCAGATAATCGCCGTCTTCGGCGTCTTCGCCAATTCCTTCCTGCTTTTCGGAAGACGATTTTTCAGCAGACATTTTTTCCGCAAGCTGCTTTGCACGGTATGCCTGCATTTCCGCCTGCATTTTTTCACGCCACACTGCAGAAAGCTCCGCACTGTTTGCCACTTCGTCGCTGTAAGGCGGCGGCGCAACGTTGTCATAGCGTGAACCGCGGAAAATATTGCCCGTATCCAAGGATTCCGCGGAAACAATGGGCGCTATGGCGTCATAAAAATAACAATATTCGCTGCCCACGGCGGAAGAAAGCGATGCAGCCAGACTTTCGGACGTCAGCGGCCCGGAAGCAATCACCGTATACTCCGCGCCGTACTGCTCTTTCAGAGCTTGCACCTCTTCCAAATCCCGCACGCTTTTGCGCACCAAACGGATATATGGGTTTTCCAGCACATTTTGCGTCAGGGTTTTTGAAAACAGTTCCCTGTCCACGGCAAGCGCTTTTCCCGCCGGCACGCTGCACGCATGGGCGGCTGCAATAACCGCGCTTCCGAGCTGTTTCATTTCCGCCTGCAAAAGCCCTATGCCGGAACTCTGCGGCCCTTCGTCGCGCATGGAACGGAAAGAATTGGAACACACCAGTTCCCCTAAGTTTTCGCTGACATGGGCGGGAGAAAACTGCTCCGGCTTCTGTTCAAAAAGCACCACGGAAATTCCGTGTTTTGCCAAATACAGGGCACATTCGCAGCCCGCAAGGCCTCCGCCGACCACAAGTACGGTTTTATTCATAATTGTCCTTTTTGCCAAATATATTCAAGAGAATAAGAGTATACGGGCGAAGCGGATTAAATTCAAGTCAAGAATTTTTAAACAGTGCTTGACAATTTGGTTGCAAACACAGTAGAAAGTATACTAGACTAAAAAAGTATATTTTTTTGATTAAGGCAGGCTTCATACTCTATGTATTGATTATTTTCATTAACTTCAGCGCAGGAGAGCAGTATGTCAAACTCTTTGCAGAATCAACGCACCTATGCACTTATCGGAACAAGCGGATGCGGCAAAACATCCATCGTGGAAATGCTCCTGTTTCAGGCAGGCATTATCAACCGTCTCGGCTCCATCGAAGACGGCACTAGCACTCTTGACTACGAACCCGAAGAAATCAAACGCCGCGGTTCCATTCAGGCAGGTTTTGCAAACTTTACGTGGAACAAACATTCGCATTGTCTTATAGATATTCCTGGTGACAACAACTTCAACGCAGATATGGAATACCTGCTCAAAGCCGTGGACAGCGCTGTTCTCGTTATCGACGCCATTGACGGCGTCCGCCCGCAGACAAAAAAAATGTGGGCATATATGCAGAAAGAAAAACTCCCCACCATTGTTTTTATCAATAAAATGGACAAGGAACTCGCCAACTTCGACATGGCGTTCAACAGTCTTTCCGCAACCCTCGGCATGAAACCCGTCGTATTCTTCATGCCCATTATCGAAGACAAAAAATTTGTGGGCGTTGTGGATATTTTCCCTGCAAAAGCCCTGTACTTCATGGGCGACGGCAAAGTGGAAGAACGCGAAATTCCCGACCATGTAAAAGAAGAAGCCCAGCTTCTGCGTGACGTTTCCGTTGAAAACATCGCGGGCACCAGCGAAGAGCTTATGGAAAAATATCTGGCCGAAGGCTCTCTTTCCATGGAAGAAATGCTTGCCGCCCTGCGCAAGGCGGTTATTAACCGCGACATCGTGCCCGTTATCGCCGGCGATACCCATTCCAACAAATCCGGCATACGCCTTTTGAACTCCATTAACGAATATATGCCTTCCCCGCTTGACCGCGAACCCTATGTGGGCATTGACGGCTCCACGCGCAAAGCCGACGACGAAGCGGTATCCGCCTTTGTCTGCAAAACCCTCAACGACCCCTTTGCGGGCCGCATCAACATCATGCGCATCATGTCCGGCAGCATTTCCACCGATACCGTGCTTAAAAATATGCGCACCGAAGAAACGGAACGCATGAGTTCCCTCATTACCCTCAACGGCAAAATCCAAAACCAGTGCAAAGAAACGCTGCAGGCAGGCTCCGTCATTGCCGTGGCAAAACTCAAAAACACCAAAACTGGCGACACGCTCTGCGACGAAAAAGCACCCTTTGAAATCGAAAAACCCGAACTTCTGCCCCGTCTTATCAGCTACGGCGTAACCGCCGCGGTAAAAGGCGAAGAAGACAAAGTTTTTGCCGCCATTCAAAAACTTACCGAAGAAGATTTAAGTCTCAAGCTCAGCCGTGACGAAGAAACGGGTGATACCCTGCTTTCCGGCATGGGCCAGCTGCACATCGAACTTGCGGTGGAAAAGGCAAAACGCCGCGGCAAAGTGGACATAGTGCTCAGCGCACCGAAAATCCCCTACCGCGAAACCGTCAAAGGCAAAGTACAGGTTCAGGGACGCCATAAAAAACAATCCGGCGGCAAAGGCCAGTTCGGCGACTGCTTTATCGAAATGGAAGGCGTTCCGCGCGGCAGCGGCTATACCTTTGAAGACGCCATCGTGGGCGGCGCCATTCCCAAACAATATATTCCCGCCGTGGACAAAGGCATACAGGAAAGCGCAAAACGCGGCTTCCTTGCAGGCTATCCCGTAATCGACTTCAAGGTAAAACTCTACGACGGCTCCTACCACAACGTGGACTCTTCGGAAATGGCCTTCAAGCTGGCAGGCTCCATTGCCTTCAAAAAAGCCATGGAAGAGCTGAAAGTCGTGCTGCTTGAACCCATTGCCTACGTAACCATTTCCGTTCCCGACGAAAACATGGGCGACATCATCGGCGACCTTGCTTCCCGCCGCGGCAAAGTTTTGGGCTCCGACTCCGACCAGGGCATGACCGAAATCAAAGCCAACGTGCCCATGAGCGAAATGATGCAGTATGCCACCGACCTCAAGAGCATGACCGCAGGCCAAGGCTTCTTCATTATGGAATTCGACCATTACGACGAAGCGCCGCAGCCTGTTGTGGACAAGGTTGTGGCTGAATATCAACAGCAGAAATCCGAGGAATAAACAAGTTATTTTTCCGGGGGAAATGATTTCCCCCGCCCCCTCGTCACACGGAAATTGCAGAACGGCAGCCGAAGTTTTTCGGCTGCCGTTCTGCAATTTCCGTGAACCGATAAACCAAAAATTTCCCGCCGCAAAACATATTTCCGAAT
Source organism: uncultured Desulfovibrionaceae bacterium (assembly GCA_949299515.1). GTDB lineage: Bacteria > Desulfobacterota > Desulfovibrionia > Desulfovibrionales > Desulfovibrionaceae > Taurinivorans. The sequence continues at coordinate 85,907 of CASGAP010000014.1, read as the reverse complement.
CAAATTATCAATAAAAACATTCTGCTTTAAAATTTATTTTAAACAAAAAAAAGATTTTTCTGTCACCCGTATCCGCGTTGTTTGCGGAGCCGAAGCCGAAAAATTCGACAAGGCTCCGTAAACAACGCGCAGCGAGGGGAACCGGGGGAGCCCCCCAAAGGGCGGCAGGCCGTTTGCGTCAGTGAGCCTGCGAACCATACGCAAATGGACAGCAACGCAATTATTTCCCCCGAAAAAAAACAGAAATTTTTCCCGAAAAAATAAAACGTTGACCGCGCCCGCAAGCTGTGGCAAAAAAAAAGTATTCTTTTTTCGGAGTGTTCCATGAAATGTACACGCTGCAAGGCTACCGCGATTATAGATCTGCCTTCCCACAATTCCGCATTCTGCCAGGACTGTTTCATTAAATTTTTTGAAAAACAAGTGCAAAAAGGCATAGACCAGCACAAACTTATCGAAAAAGGCGAAAAAGTGCTTGCCGCACTTTCAGGCGGCAAAGATTCGCTGGCTCTTGCCCTTGTGCTTTCACGGCTGGGCTATGATGTTACCGGCCTGCATATCGACCTCGGCATCGGCATTTCCTCCGAAAAAGCCCGCGCAGTGTGCGAGCGCTTCTGCAGCAAACACAATATTCCGCTTATTGTCAAAGAAATGGCCAAGGAAGGTCTGGCCATTCCCGACGTCAAAGCACGGCTCAACCGCCCCATCTGTTCCGCCTGCGGCAAAATTAAACGCTATTACTTCAACCAAACAGCCAGGGAACTGGGTTTTGACGCACTGGCAACAGGCCATAACCTTGACGACGAAATAGCCCGTCTGACCAGCAATACCCTGCGCTGGGACAGAGCCTACCTCAGCGATCAAGGCCCGGTTCTGCCCGACGACGAAGGCTTCCGCAAAAAAATCAAACCGCTGTGGCGCTTAACCGAATACGAAACCGCACATTACGCGTTTTTAATGGACATCGAAAACCACTATGCGCCCTGTCCTTACAGCACAGGCGCAACGTTTTCCGTACTCAAAAGCGTCTGGATTGATTTGGAACTGGCCATGCCCGGCAGAAAAATCGACTTTTACCAGGGCTTTCTTGAGCGCGGCAAACCGGCATTCATGTCCGAAGAACAAAAAAAAGGCAAAGACCTGCACCCCTGCCAAAACTGCGGCTATCCAACTTCTTCCGAAGACATCTGCGGCGTATGCAGGATAAAGGCCGCCCTGCAGAAAGACTGACAAAAATTTTGTTGCTGCGGCAGAACAATTTTACATTTTTGTCATTAAAAATCTCCTTTGTGCCAGGGCAGACAATTCTGTGCAATGTATGCATTTTTTCTGAAATCTATGGCAAAAACGTAAAAAATACAAGCTGTTCCAAAAATATAGTTTATTATATCAAGATATTATCTAACAATCACAGAAAAACACATATCCCCTTGCACTGGGGATTTTTTTTTGATAAAACATTTTTGTAAAAACAAATAACAATACTGTTAATCTGTTTTCAGCACTTTATTTTACGGAGGCAGCAATGCATAAATTATTCAACCGCTTTGCATTAGCTTTATTGGGTCTTGGAATGTGTTTCGCTCCTGCGCAGCTTGCAGAAGCCAAAACAACCTTTATCACCATCGGCACCGGCGGCATTACCGGCGTATATTACCCGACCGGCGGCGCCATAGCCAAAATCGTCAACGACCGCTTTGACGAATTCGGCATTAAAGCCACCGCGGAAGCAACAGGCGCCTCCATTTTCAATATCAACGCCGTAAAAGGCGGCAACCTTGATTTCGGCATCGCCCAGGCCGACAGCCAATACCTGGCCTACAACGGCAAAGGCGAATGGGAAGGAAAACCCATTAAAGAACTCCGTTCCGTTTTCTCCCTGGCTCCGGAAATGATTACCTTTGTCGTAGCCGAAGATTCAGGCATTAAAACCATTAACGACGTCAAAGGCAAAGTTATCAACATCGGCAACCCCGGTTCCGGCAACCGCCAAAACGCCATTGACATTTTCAACGCCCTCGGCATCAACTACGAAAAAGATTTCAAAGCCGAAAGCCTGAAAGCCGCCGACGCCCCGCGCATGATGCAGGACGGCCGCATTGACGGTTTCTTCTACACAGTGGGCCACCCCAACGGAAACATTAAAGAAGCCACCGCAGGCATGAGAAAAGCACGCATCGTAGCCATTCCCGAAATTAAAGAGCTTTTTGCCATGGCTCCCTACTACTCCATGGACGTTATCGACATGACGCAGTATCCTGAAGCCACCAATGCCGCAGAAGGCAAAATCAGCACCGTAGGCATGAAGGCAACCCTTATCACTTCCGCCAACATTGACGAAGAAACGGTTTACAACCTTACCAAAGCCGTATTTGAAAATCTTGAAGAACTGCGGACCCTGCATCCGGCTCTTGCCAACCTCACCAAGGAAGGAATGCTCGAAGGCCTTTCTGCTCCCCTGCATCCGGGCGCAGAACGCTACTATAAAGAAGTAGGACTGATTAAATAAATTCTCCTGCACAAGGGGGGATAATTCCCCCCTTTTTTATGGCAAAGGCAGCTTTGCACGTTTTTATTTAAAGGGTAATGTATGAAAAAAAAGAAAGAATCAGAATTTAAACCGGATTCCTACCGCGAGGAAATGCTCAAAGTGGAACACGGCCTGCGCGGCGAAGGTTCCGGCTTTACTGAAAATCTTACCGTAATTATCGGGCTGATGTGGTCTTTGTTCCAGCTTGCCTCCGCAGGCTTTATCCTCATCGACTCCATCTTTGTCCGTGCAATCCACCTAACCTTTGCCATCAGTTTGGTATACCTCAATATTCCCATGCTCAAACAAGGCCAAGCGGGCGACTGGGACAAACGCATACTCCTTGCCATGAACAGGGTTACCATTATTGATTATATTTTCGCAATTTTTGCCGCTTTTTCCGCCCTGTACATCGTGCTGGACTATGTGGGCATCGCTTCCCGCGCAGGCCTGCCGCTGACCCGCGACATGGTTTTCGGCTTTTTGCTTATCGTGCTTCTTCTGGAAGCCACGCGCCGCGTTATCGGCCCCGCACTGCCCGTTATTGCCGTTGTGTTTATTTTCTATGTTTTTTCCGGCCCGTACCTGCCGGACTTCCTGGCTTTCAAAGGCGCCACGGTTTCCCGTTTCATTTCGCAGATGACTATGGACTCCGAAGGCGTTTACGGCGTGCCTTTGCAGGTTTCCGCCACCGTTGTTTTCCTTTTTGTGCTCTTCGGCACCATGCTTGAACGCGCAGGCGGCGGCCAGTTCTTTATCCGCCTTGCCATTGCCGGCCTCGGACGCTTCCGCGGAGGTGCTGCCAAAGCCGCCGTTTTGGGTTCAGCCCTTACCGGCATGATTTCCGGCTCCAGTATCGCCAACGTGGTAACTACCGGAACCTTCACCATTCCGCTCATGAAAAAAATGGGATACCCCGCAACCAAGGCAGCCGCCATTGAAGTTGCCGCTTCCACCAACGGACAGCTCGCTCCGCCGGTTATGGGCGCTGCCGCTTTTATTATCGCGGAATACGTAAACATTCCTTATATCGAAGTTGCCAAAGCAGCAGCCATTCCCGCCTTTGCCTCCTACGTTGCCCTGCTTTGGATTACCCATGTGGAAGCCTGCAAGCTCGGTATGCAGGGACTGCCCAAATCCGCTCTGCCGGACGCCAAAGAAACCCTCAAGGAGGGCTGGGTATTTTTGATTCCTATCTGTATGCTTCTGTATGAACTCATCATTGTACAGCACTCCGCAGAAATGAGCGTTTTCAGAGCTATCTGCGTACTGAGCGTCATGATGATAGGCACCCATGTCGTACGGGCGCGGCTTATGGGCTATTCCCGCTGGGAAGGCTTTAAAATCGGTTTCAAAGAATGGCTGCTGTCCCTTTCCGCAGGCGCCACCAATATGGCGGGCGTTGCCCTTGCCACAGCCTGCGCGGGCATTATCGTTGGCTGCATTTCCCTCGGCCTCGGCCAGCAGATCACGACCTTTGTGGAAATTCTTTCCATGAACAACATCATACTCCTGCTTGCCATTACCGCCATTGCCAGCCTGCTGCTCGGCATGGGGCTGCCCACCACGGCAAACTATATCATTATGGCCTCTTTGACCGCGCCTATTTTGGTTCGCCTTGCCTCCAACGTGGACATTCACGGCCTTGACCTTGCCGTGCCGCTTCTTGCCGCCCACCTGTACTGCTTCTATTTCGGCATTTTGGCGGACGATACGCCGCCTGTCGGCCTTGCCGCCTATGCCGGCGCGGCCATTGCCGAAGCCTCTCCCATTGCCACGGGCATTCAGGGCTTTTGGTACGACATACGCACAGCCATTCTGCCGCTCATGTTCTTCTTCAACCATGACATCATTCTCTGGAATATCCACTCCATACCGCTGGCATTTTTCCTATTTGCCATGACCTGCCTCGGCGCAATCTGTTTTGCTTCCTTTACGCAGGGCTGGTTTGTGAACGCAAGCAACACGCCTGAAAAAATCATGCTTGCTTTGTGTACGGTTTTATTCCTGAACCCCTTCCTGATCACCGGCTTTGTCCTGCCCTACGAATACCGCTATGCGGGATTTGCGATAGGCGGCGTCCTTATGGCGCTGGTTTACGTTATGCAGAAAAAACGTCCTAACCTGGTAAAACCTTTAAAAGCTCCGAAATTCGGACAAATATAAAGGAGGACGTATGCGAACCGCTAAACTTGCCCACAAAAATGCCATTCCCAAACTGAACAAGCCCATCCATACCCTCCAGAAAAAGCGCCGCCTGCAGAAACACGGCAAAGAGCCGGTGCTTGTATGCTCCAAATGCAAAACCGTATTCCCGGAATTTTTGGCACGCTGCCCGGAATGCGGCAGCCGCGACTGGCAGGGACTTTCCGAAATCAACCCGTACAACCATGCGCCCCTTGAACAGTTTTTAAAACTCTGCGGCCACATTTTATGGTTCGGCGGCTGCATTGCCTGCATTTTCCTGCTGTGGCAGACGACATCGGACGACAGAACCTACAACGAACTGCTTATTCTCAGCGCTATTTTGGTTGCGGCTTTCGGCATTTTTGCTTCCGTCGGATATTTCGGTCTCAGCGAAATTACCCGGCGTGTGGAACGCATTCAACGCAGACTGCGCGCTTTCCACGAAAATTACCGCATTCACCAGCGAAAACCGCGGCATAAACGTTAAAAAAGCACCTTCGGGTGCTTTTTTTATGCACATTTTTGTCTGCTCCACACCATACGTAACATTTTTGTAAACAAAAAAATCTGTCCGTTTTTTTGTATTTTGCAAAAAATACGGCAATATTCCGCTGTTTTTCAAAATTTATGTATTCATTTTCCCGAAACAAAAACAGCCAAAAGCTGCCGCCACCCAAAAAAACAAAACCGCAAAAAACATAAGACGCAAAATAAACAAGTATTTTTTTAAATTTTGCAAAAATGTTACAATTTTCTTGCATATTAAGATATTTTGATATAGGTATACGGGTATATTTTCCGCTTAAAAAGGAGAACGCATGAACGCTCAGACTCCGAAAGCTTCAGCTTTATTGCCGCTTATAGTATTTTTGGTGCTTTTTATCGGCACCGGCTCATATCTGACATTTAAAAACGTCAATATGGCTTTTTACCAGCTTTCCGCCACGGTTGCCATTATCCCTGCCATAGTTATCGCCATCGTACAGTTTAAAGGCAAGCTCAACCAAAGCATTGCCCTGTTTCTGCAGGGCGTGGGCGAAAGCAACATCATCACCATGAGCTTTATCTATATCATGGCAGGCGCATTTGCCACGGTTGCCAAATCCATAGGCGGGGTCGACGCCACGGTTAATTTCGGCCTTTCCCTTATTCCCGTCGATTTCATTGTTCCCGGCTTTTTCATTATCGCCGCGTTCATTGCCACAGCCATGGGAACCAGTATGGGAACCATTGCCGCCATTGCGCCCATCGGCCTCGGCATCAGCGAACAAACGGAAATAAGCTCCGCCCTTATGCTCGGCGTTATTGCCGGCGGCGCCCTTTTCGGGGACAACCTGTCCATGATTTCCGACACAACCATTGCCGCCACCCGCACGCAGGACTGCGAAATGAAGGACAAATTCATCTTCAACTCCAAAATAGCCCTGCCCACGGCCTTTATAACGCTCATTTTGCTGTATTTTACCACTTCCAGCCCGTCTGCCGTGGAAATACACGATTACCAGTTTATTAAAGTCATTCCTTATATTGCCATTTTGGTTATGGCCGTCAGCGGCATTAACGTCTTTATCGTACTGCTTGCGGGCATTGTGTTCAGCGGCATTATCGGCGTTTTCACCATCGAGGGATACACGCTGCTGACCTTCAGTCAGGAAATGTACAACGGTTATGCCAGCATGAACGAAATCATGATTTTATCCATGATGCTCGGCGGACTGGGCGAACTTATCAAGCATAACGGGGGCATAGCCTACGTTCTGCAGGCAATTGACCGCTTTGCCAAGAACAGCAGCGGAAAAAACCGCCAAAAAGCAGGGGAATGGAGCATTGCGGCTTTGGTAAGCTTTGCGGACATCTGCCTTGCCAACAATACGGTGGCCATTATTCTGACGGGCGGACTTGCCAAAGAAATTAAAGACAAAAACGGCATAGATTCCCGCCGCTCCGCCAGCATACTGGACATGGCCTCCTGCGTTTTCCAAGGGCTTATCCCCTACGGAGCACAACTTTTGCTTGCAGGCTCCCTGTCCAAAATTTCTCCCATGGAAATAGCCATGAACAACTGGTACTGCATGCTGCTGGGGCTTGCCGTCATTCTCTCCATACTTTTCGGTTTTCCCAAAATTAAGCAATGATTTTGCTCATTGTTTTTTCTGCCCGACTGTGATAGACATTTGATGTATTTTATAGAGGATTTTTGAACCATGACAAAACAAACCAGAGAGGAACTTGCAACCAGGCTGGGCTTTTTGCTGCTTTCGGCCGGCTGCGCAATCGGTCTTGGCAACGTTTGGCGCTTTCCGTACATCGCGGGCCTTTACGGGGGCGCGTATTTTTTGGCAACCTACTTTTTCTTTTTGGTGGCCGTGGGCCTGCCGATAATCATTATGGAATTTGCCGTGGGCCGCGCGTCCAGAAAGAATATGGGCAATGCCCTGCATATGCTTGAACCCATAGGCACCAAATGGCATAAATTCGGCTGCTGGGCACTTATCGGCTCCACTATTCTTATGATGTTTTACGTGCCGGTTTCCAGCTGGCTCATCGCCTACTGCTGGCATACGGCCAGCGGCGCCCTGAACCTGCCGTCGCAGGAAGTTGCGGGATTTTTCGGCACCATGCTTTCTGAACCTGTGCCCATGATTGGCTGGTCATTGCTTGTTGTGGCCATCGGCGTCGGCGTGTGCTCCCTCGGCGTGCAGAAAGGCGTGGAAAAATGCGTAAAGCTCCTTATGCTGGGACTGCTTCTTCTGATTATTGTTCTTGCGGGCAATTCCCTGTCCCTTTCAGGTGCCGGCGAAGGCATGAAATTTTATCTTGCCCCCGCATGGGACAGAGTTATGGAAGCGGGCTTCTTCAATATGATTAACGACGCCATGAACCAAGCCTTCTTCACCCTCAGCGTCGGCATAGGCGCCATGCTGATTTTCGGCTCTTACCTCAACAAAAGCAAAGCGCTTACCGGCGAAGCCGTATACATTGTAGGGCTTGACACCTTTGTAGCCCTTATGGCCGGCGTTATCATTTTCCCTGCCTGCTTTACCTACGGCATTGAACCCAATGCTGGTCCCGGCCTTATTTTCATTACCCTGCCCAACGTATTCAACGAAATGCGCGGCGGCGAATTTTGGGGCACGCTGTTCTTTATTTTCATGTCCGCGGCGGCGCTTACCACGGTTATCGCCGTATTTGAAAACATTATTTCCTATTATATGGACGTGCACGAATGGTCACGGAAAAAAGCCACAATCATCACGGGCATTTCCATCACCGTTCTTATGCTCCCGTGCATTTTCGGCTTCAATATCTGGTCAAGCGTGGCGCCTTTCGGCGAAGGCTCAACCATTTTGGATTTGGAAGACTTTATCATCAGCAACAATATGCTGCCCATAGGTTCTTTCATATTCCTTATTTTCTGCACCAGCCGCTACGGCTGGGGATACGACAAATTCCTGGAGGAAGCAAATACGGGCGAGGGCATGAAATTCCCCCGTTACTTACGTTTTTACTTAAGTTACATCCTGCCCGCCATCATGCTTTTTGTATTCCTGCAGGGATATTCCCGTTTCTTCTAGCCAATACATAGCAACTAAGGACTGACTATGAGTAAACAATCACGAGATCAGCTTGCCACGCGGTTAGGATTTCTGCTCCTTTCCGCAGGCTGCGCAATCGGGCTCGGAAACGTCTGGCGCTTTCCGTACATTGTAGGAAAATACGGCGGACTGCTTTTCCTTGTCGCTTACTTCTTCTTTCTTCTTGCCGTAAGCCTGCCCATTATGGTTATGGAATTTTCCGCAGGCCGTGCCTCCCAAAAAACCATGGCTCGCTGCTATCATGAACTCAGCCCCAACAAAACATGGCGTATGTTCAGCTGGTTCGGCTACGCCGGTCCGGTTATCCTGATGATGTTCTACATACCGCTTGCAGGCTGGCTCTTAAGCTACTGCTACAATATCGCCATAGGCACACTTGCTCCGCTTACACCGCAGGAAGTGGGCTCTTATTTCGGCGCTATGCTGCAGGAACCGCTGCCCATGTATTTTTGGGCTGTCATTGTTACCGTAATCAGCTATATTATCTGCGCACTGGGCGTGCAGAAAGGCATTGAACGCTATGTCAAGCTTATGATGCTCGGTCTGCTTTTCCTTATTATCGTGCTTGCAGGCCACTCCCTGACGCTTTCCGGCGTAAAGGAAGGACTTGCCTTCTACCTTGCGCCCGATTTCTCCAAAATCCAGGAAGCCGGCTTCTTCAATATGCTTAACGATGCCATGAACCAAGCCTTCTTTACCCTCAGCGTCGGCATGGGCGGCATGATGATTTTCGGCTCATACCTCAACAAAGACAAATCCCTTACCGGCGAAGCCCTGTGCATCGGCGCTTTGGATACCTTTGTGGCTTTTATGGCAGGCATTATCATTTTCCCCGCCTGCTTCACCTTCGGCGTAGAACCCAATGCGGGCCCCAGCCTTATTTTCATTACCCTGCCCAACGTATTCAACGAAATGAACGGCGGAGAATTCTGGGGGACGCTCTTCTTTATTTTCATGGCCTTTGCGGCGCTTACCACCGTGGTCGGCGTTATGGAAAGCATTATTGCCTACAGCATGGACGCCCTGCACTGGAGCAGAAAAAAATCCATCAATATCAACTTCGGCATGATGATTTTCCTTATCCTGCCCTGCATTTTAGGCTTCAACGTTTGGAGCTTCATTGCGCCGTTCGGCGAAGGCACGGTTGTTCTTGACCTGCTGGATTTCATCGTCAGCAACAATATTCTGCCGCTTGGCGGTTTGATTCTGCTGCTTTTCTGCACCCGCAGCTCAGGCTGGGGCTTTGATAAATTCGTGGAAGAAGCCGACACCGGAACAGGGGTAAAATTCCCCAAAGCCATACGCTTCTACCTCACCTATATTCTGCCGTTCATTATCGGCATTATTATCCTGCAAGGATATTCACGGTTCTTTTAAAAACAAAAAGGGAGCTTCGGCTCCCTTTTTTACTGCTCTCTGTCAGCAATATTCCGCATAAGGACAGGAAGAACAATATTTATTTTCGCGGCACTGCCATATTTTTTCTTTTGCCATATGGTTAAGAATAAAATTAAGCACGGTTTCCATATGCGTTTCACGGACGGCATACAGCAAATCCCACATATTTTTTTCGCCGCCGGCAAATTTCTCGTCCGCCAGCGCAACTTCGCAGGGGCTTTTCTCCTCGCTGAGGAAAATCCACGACGCATTAATTTTCGTTTCCCGCGTAAGGTGGCCTTCCTGCGGCAAAAAATCCCTGGCAAACAAATACAGATAATAAGGCAGTTGAATATCCTGCACCTTTTCCGCCAGTACGTCAAAACACACGGCAGCCTTTTTGCTGTCCCAATTTTTATTTATTTCTGCCAGCCGGCAAAGAAAATCCGTATCTTTCCAAAGCGCCATGGGCTTTTTGTTTTTTTTGGTCGTTTTATAATCCACGATCCAGTAAGTGCCGTCCCGTTTGTCCACCCTGTCCGCATAGCCCACAAGCTTAATCGGATACGAAAACGCCTCATGCGTCAGCTGCGAAGAAAATTCATGTTCCAGCGCCAGCACTTCTATATTTTTACCGGCCTGTTCCCGCCAGTATTTATCCAAATAAAAAGGCCCTGACTCCTGCAGCATGAAATAACTGTCAGCCGCAAGACATTCCTGCCAGTTCTGCGGCGAAAACTGCGCATGAAAATCCCGCATAAGCGCCGCAAATTCCTGCCTGCCGTGGTTTATGCGGCTGTTTTCCCGATACTGCCTGCGCAGAACGCCATGCAGCCGCGAACCGAATTCCAAATAATTGTTGCCCGGTTCAGGCATTTCCGGCGGTCTGATTTTGGCAAGATACGCATAATAATACTTGGCAGGGCACTGCAGATACGTATTCAGTCCCTTAGCGGAAAGCCCGTACCGCAGATTCTCCTGCAAAGCCTGAAAAACCGCGGCAGAAACGGCAATTCCCAGCTTGCGGCGGCGTTCGGGAGCCACGGGACTGCAGGATACGCTTCTGAGAATCTGCCCGTCCTGTTTTCGGGCATGGCAAAGCTTTTCCCGTTCCCAGATAAGCTCTTCCATAAAACGCGAACGTATGCTTTTGCTGCTTTGAATTTCCGATGACTGCACGCCTTCCTGCCAGTAGCAGTATACGTTTTTCGCTCCGTGTATGAGTCTGTAAAAGGTATGGGCGGCAATGCGTTCACGGCTTTGCCTGTCGGGCAGGCCGAAAGCCGTGCGCAGGGAGTCGGGCATAAGTTTGTCCTGCTGCTGCACGCCGGGCAGACTGCGTTCGGTGCAGTCCAGCACAAAAACATTGTCAAAACGCAGCAAACGCGTTTCCAGCAAGCCCAAAACCTGCAGCCCGGTCAGAGGATCCGCCTCAAAGGACACGCGTTCTGCCGCGGCCAGTTCGCGTGCAATGCCAAAAAGCGCCTTTTGCGAAAGTTCCTGCTCCGCCATGCCGTTTTGCATAAGCGCAGGCACGGTATTGGTCAAAAAGCGGGCAAGCCCCTCTTTGTCAAGAGGAAAACGCGCCCACACGCCTGCCCCGAAGCGTATCAGAAAATCAATAAGCTCGCTGATCCTGACGCCCATTTCCCGCAGTGTGCCGACATTTTCCCAGGCAAACACGGTACGGGCAAAAAAATCGTCCGCAAACTGCTCGGCATTTTCCGAAAGTTCGTAAGGAAGCTTTTCATTGTCAAGATCAAAAAGTTCGTCGGTGACAAAATCCGCCAGTCCGACAAACAGCCCCTTTTCCCGCACGCGCTGCTGCGCATAATGCAGAAGTCTGCGCCATGCCTGAAAATCCTCCCGGATAAACTGCGCAGAAGCCGTTTCCTCTGCGGCAGACATATCCTGTTCCGGCGCGGAACCCAAGAGCATTTTGGTATACGGGTGCCGCAAAAGCGCAAGAACATCGTTTACGGCATACGCATAGCCCCCCTGCGGCTCGGCTTTTTTATGTTCCTGCAGGCTGAAAATTATTTCGGCAAACTGCCACAGCAAAGTTCTGACAAGCGGATATCCCAATGAAATATTGATATTCTTGTTTGGCAGTTCGTGCAAAACAGGCATAAGCAGCGAGGGTTCGGGCAAAACAACGGCGCAGTAATCGTCGCGGTCCTGCAGATTTTCCAGATACGGCTTTATGTCTTCGCCCAAAACCGCCAGCTGGGAATGCACGTCATAGGCAGGCAGAAAAGAAATCACGGGTTCCGAAGATGCGGCAGAAGGCACAAGATACGTATCCGCGCCCCAAGCTTCCAGCCATTTTTTATGGTCTTCGCAGGAATAATGGCTTTTCTGCGGATCTCGGGCCAGCTGCGGATCAGTATAAAAACTGATGCACGCCCCGTGTTCCCAAAAATACCGCAGAATGCATTCCTCTGCTTTGGAAGGCTGGACAAATCCCGCAAAAATTATGCATTTGCCCCGCAAAAGAAACGGCATAAACTCCGCAAAATAGGCGGAAAGATCCTGAGTCTGCAAAAACGGCAGCAGGCCTGTGTCAACGCTTCCGCCGCTTTCAAACTGCCTGTATGCCTCAATGTATTTTGCCGTGCGGAACAGGGTATAGCCGGCCGTTGTCCGCAGATTTTCCTGCATATCCCGCACGTAGGCCCCGAAAATTTCTTCCAGCTCCTCAAGCAGGCTTTGGGCAAAAGCGGAAACCTCGCCGTCGGCATACCGTATGGAACGGGGCAGAACAAGCTGCCTGAAACATTCTTCAAACAATGTATCGAGACTGGACGCCCACGGCAGAAATTTTGCAAGCTGCAGACCGCTGTCCGTTTCTTCGCCGAAACTCGAAGAAAAGTGCGATTCCGCTTTTTTCCCGACAATTTCCCGCACTATGGCATACAATGCCGCGTGTCTGTCCAGCGCTTCCTGTTCGGAAAAAAGCGGCAGGCCGCGCTCAAAATGCTGCAGGCAAAGCTTGTAAAATTCCGTATTGGCATACATCTGCGGCAAAATAAGGGCGTTATGTTCTTTTGCCGCCTGAGCCTTATAGCGTGCGGTAAGATAACGCTTGGGCCGCATATTGGGAAAAACCAGCACGATATCCTGCATGGCATACTGCTTTTCGCTTACAAAAGCCCTGACAAGCCCGGCTGTACGCTCCAAATAATCTTCGCTCCAGGGCACAATAAAAAACGGATTTTTGCCTTGTCGGCGGTATTCTCTGCAATAGGTGCGCATATCTTACCCCTCAACCGCACAGCACTGTTCGGCGTCCAAATATACAAGCAGACCCGCGGCTTTTTTGCCCGTTGCCGCCTGCAGCAGCCGAATGTAATTTTTTATCTGCAGCACATTTTTTTCTTCCGGCAAATCCTGTCCGAGATATCCGGTCTTGTAATCCACTGCCACATAGGCGGCACCGTATTTGCCGCGCAGATTTTCGGGAATTTCCACCAAAAGGTCCACACGGAACAGATTGCCCGCTTCGTCGGCAAGGCAGTGTTCCTTGTACCCGTATTTAAACCACAGCTGCGCGCCGCCGTAAGGTTCCCGCAGTGAAGCCGCCCACAGCAGCTTTTCCTGAATTTCCGCAAACAGTCTGCTGTTTTCGTCAGGAGTGCTTTCCCGCGGCGTTCCGCTTCCGTCCCTGCTGTCCCCTCCGGCCGCTTCGGCCGCCTGCACCGCGGTTCGGCCAAAGGGCAGAAATTTCATGGCCTGCATACAGGCACGGCGGCAGTCTTCCTGCAGATTTCCGGAAAAAACCAAATACTCCAAGCTCTTGTGAACAAGCGTACCGCGCTTGTTGGACGAAAGCTGTCTGCGGCCCTGCAGTTCTTCCAAATCGGTCCGGAAAATACGCAGCTGCGGCAGCCAGTCCATGCTGTGCTCAAGGGAATATTCTTTTTCCGAAACGCCGCCATCGGCACGTTCCGCGGCTTTTTCCCACGGCTGGCCTTTATATTCCGCTTTGCCCGCCTGCGCAGCGAGCAGACGGGACAAAATACGGGCGGCATAGAGTACGTCGTCCGCACCTATGCTGGCTTTTTTGCCCTCTTTCCCCTCTGTAAGGTATTCGGCCATGGCCGTATCTATTTGTGCGCATTCGTCCGCGCTCAAACCGGACAACTGTTCACCGCCGTTTTCGGAAGCAAAAGAACCGAGCGCGTATTCCAAAATGCGCAGACTCCTGTCCGCCAGCACGGGTTCAATGTTTTCGCCGTAATGCAGCATATCTTCGTTTTCCGCAAAAACAAACGGCTGTCCGTCCCAAAGCGTTTTGCCGGAAAGATTTTTCAGCTCCGCCAGCATGGCCTGCATAAAACGGTAAAAAATCCACGAACTTTCCCTGCCCTGATCCGAAACGGCAGGCAGAAAAATATGCAGCTCGGCCTTGGCACGCGTCCAGCCCACATACAGCACATTGATACATTCCTTAATTTTTTCCAACAGCGCCTCAAAGTAGGGCCTGCCGTGTACGCGCTTCAGCTTTGTATACAAGGGATACTCTTTGCCGCCGTAAGGCAGATAAATTTTATGGATATCCGCGGACGGCTCAATTTTAAAATCATGGAAAGGCAGGATAACGGCGTCAAATTCCAAGCCCTTTGACTTATGAACGGTCATCACGGAAACAGAATTCAGCCCTTCGGGAAGCGGCGCTTTTTCCGCACTGCCGTTTTCGTCCCACCAGCACAAAAACGCATTTAAATCCATAATGCCGTTTTCTTCCGCAAGGTGCGCTATTTCCCGCAGACGCAAAAGATATACCCGCGCATCGGGATTGCGTTCCATAATGCCCAGGCGGCCGTACAGTTCGCACAGCATATCATATGCAGTGCCAAGGTTTGCGCCGTCAACCAGCACATGAAAATATTTCTGCCACACCGCGGGATATGCTTCTTTAAACGCCGTAAAACAGGACGTTTTGCGTATTTTTACTAAAAAATCCGCAAGTTCGCTTCTCGGACAGGCGCGGTAAAAACCGCCGGGCAAAATATGCCTGCTCAAGAGCACATGACAAAACGCGCCGTCGTCCAGCGGGTCGGCAAGAAAACGCAGCAGGGCAATAACTTCGGCGATCACGGGATGTTCTTTCAGTCCCAGACTGCCCTGACTGACAACGGGAATGCCGTGCTGCAGCAAAATCTGCGACACTTTGGAAGCCTGTGCGTTGTTCACCGTCAGCACGGCTATTTTTCCGTACTGCTTGTGACGCCTGTGCAGATTCTGCACCATTTCCGGCAAAAGCGCCAAAGCGGCGGCATTAAAACAGTATTCCGATTCTTTGAGCATATGCACCTGTACGGTGCCCTTGCCCCGCACCTTTGCCAAGCGGGCAGGATCTATCTCCTGCCTGACGCCTTCATAGGACTTTTTCAGGCTGTCCGCGGCACGTTCCAGCACGTCAGCCAGCACATCGGCGGGAATTTCCTCTCGGGAAGAACGGGGCACAAGCAGGGAAAGCATATCGGCGGTGTCCGTATCGGACAGCAAACCGAAAAACGCGTTGTTCCAGGCAACGACATTTTCAAGACTGCGCCAGTTGCACGGCAGATTTTCCCTGCTCAGCAAACGGAAATTCCGATCCAGTTCTTCGGGCGCCTCCGCAAACAGCGAAGCCTTGCCCCCGCGCCAGCCGTAAATGGCCTGCTTCACGTCGCCCACAAACAAAACCGAACCGCCGCCTGCCAGCGCCTCGGCGGACAAATCCTTCAAAGCCAGCCACTGCGCCGTACTCGTATCCTGAAACTCGTCGTAGAGAATGTGCTTAAGACGCGTGCCCAAACGGCAGAACGCCGCGGAAAGCAGAATATCTTCTTTTTTTTTCCGCAGAAGAAACCCGTCCTGGGGCGGTAAATTTTCACTGCCCAATATGCCGGCGATAATAAACGGAATTTTTTGGGAATTGACAGTCTGCCTGCTTTTTTCGTAAGCAGCAAGCGCCAGGCCGATAACCGAACTCAGCCTTATGCAGGGCACGGCCAGACGGTAGCTTTCCGTAAAAACGCTGATCCGTTCACAGCGCTCCCTGTATGTTTTCATGTCCTCATACAGTGATGCCGCAGTCTGCGTATCCGCTTTATTGTCCTTGACCGTAAGCAGGGAAAAATCCCCTTTCTGCCAGTATGCGGAAGAAAAATCGCCGTTTTGGGCGTTTTCCAGCGGACCGAGAAAACGCTTGTTGACCTTAATATCTTTCTGCGCAATTTCTTTTTTGAGCAATGCGGCGCATTCTTTCAGGGACTTTTCGGCCCGTTCCCGTTCACCGCAAAAAAAAGCCCGGGCTTCTTCCAGCTCTGCCGTAAGCTCCGGCGTAAACAGCACGTTATTCTGTACGGAATACCGCACAAAGGCCAGCACATTTTCCGCCAGGGACTGCTTGGCAAAAAAACTTTCATATCCGCCGCCGCCGAAAACACTGCCGCAAAGCTCGCGGAACATTCCGGAATATTCCGGATTTTCAATGCTCTGCGCCGCAAGCATATCATAAAGTTCTTTGGCCGCTTCGCCGGAATCGAACACGGTTTCAAACTGCGGGGGATACCCCAGCTCCAAGGCAAAAAGCCCCACAAGCTGATTGAGCAGGCTGTCTATGGTGCGGATATTGAGCGCGCCGTACTGCCGAAAAACCGCTTCCAGCATGGCATGGGCCTGCCGGGACTTTTCTTCCCGTTCCGCTTCGTCCGCACAGGGAACGGTTTTAAAAGCATACTCCTTTAAAATCCGAATGACTTTATCCTTCATCTGGTTTGCCGCCAAATTGGTAAAAGTAATGGCGAGCAGCTCGGAAAACGCATAACGGGCATTTTTCCGCCGCGGCCTGCAGCTTTCGCAGGGAGCTATATCGCTGTCAAAAAGCAAATCCACAAAGGCATTTGTCAGCGAATACGTTTTGCCCGACCCTGCCGATGCATTCAGTCTTTTTAAAGGAGAACGGCTTGTTTTCATATCATTCCTTTTTTTCGGTCATTCCTTTCAGCGCACCCTGCCCCGTAGCCGAAAGCACGGAAAACCAATAGTGCGAAGCCGTGTCAAGCCTGCGGCGCTGCCGCGTCACAAGGGCAAAGGGCAAATGCACGTAGCGCCCCATAAGCTTGGCCACCACCATTTCCGTTTTTCCGCTCATGCCTGCGTGCACGGCCTGCCGTCCCAAACAACCGCAGTATACCCTGTCGTCCGCATTGGCGGGCACGGCGCGCACCATATAACTCGGATCTATGTACTTTATGGGCGCCGGCATATTCAGTTCTTTAAAATATGCCTTGATTTCCTTTTGCAGAAACAGGCCGATATCCTGCAGGATAACATTGCCCGAACTGTCCTTTTCGCCGGTACCGGGCATTAAATGCTGGCCTGCGCCTTCCGCCACCACCAGCAGGGCATGATGCCGCTTTTCAAGGCGCTCTTTCAGGGCCGGCAAAAGACCTCCTTCACCGTGCAGGACAAAAGGAGCTTCCGGCACCAGCACAAAATTCACCAAACTGAGCGAAAGCGCCGCATGGGCGGCAATAAAGCCCGACTCGCGGCCCATGAGCCTGACAATGCCTATGCCGTTGTACATTCCGACGGCCTCGGTATGCGCCGCGGCTATGGCTTTGGTGGCTTCATCGACTGCCGTGGCGAACCCGAAAGACTGCTCCACAAAATTAATGTCGTTGTCAATGGTTTTGGGCACACCGATAACGGAAAGCACCAGCCCTTTCCTGCGCACCGCCGCGGATATGGCCTGCGCCGCCTTCATGGTGCCGTCGCCGCCGAGAACAAAGAGCAGATTAATGCCCTGCTCTTCCAAAAATGCCGCAATGCGGTCAAAATCCTGCGGACCTCTGGAAGAACCGAGTATGGTTCCGCCCAGCATATAAATCATGGAAACGACGTCGGGCGTCAGAGTGATGAGGGCATGGCCGTATTTTTCCGGCACAAAGCCTTCCAAACCGTACGGTATGCCCACAATGTGCCGCACGCCGTACCCGTGCCAAAGTTCCATGACAACGGAACGGATCACGTCGTTCAGTCCCGGACAAAGGCCGCCGCAGGTCACAATGGCCGCCTTGGTTTTTTCCGGGGCAAAAAAGATTTTTTTTCTCGGCCCCGCTTCCTGAAAATACAGGGTACGTGCGTCATTTTCCGACGTATGCCCGCAGGCTTTCAAAAATTCGTCGGGAACATACAAAGGAATATACGCATCGCTCACCGTACTGTGATTTTTCGGATTATCGATGCGCGCCTCTCCCAAAGACTGAATCGCAAATTCCTGCATAAAGCCTCCGCCTGCGGTCAACAGTTATTGTTCTTCGGGACTGCCGAGCAGTGCTTTGGCAAAATCGTCCGGATTGAACGGCCGCAGATCTTCCATTTTTTCTCCGAGTCCCACAAAGGTTATGGGCACTTCAAACGTATTGGCAACGGCCATGGCCACCCCGCCCTTTGCCGTACCGTCCAGTTTGGTAAGGATAATTTCGCTCACCCCGCCTATTTCTTTAAATACTTTTGTCTGCTGAATGGCATTTTGTCCCGTGGTGGCGTCTATGACCAAAATGCTCCTGTGCGGCGCGCCCTCGTGTTTTTTGGCAAGAACATTTTTTATCTTCTGCAGTTCGTCCATAAGATTGCTTTTATTGTGCAGGCGGCCCGCCGTGTCGATAAAAACCAAATCGTACCCGCCGGCCAAAGCCTTGTCCATGGCTTCGTAGGCAACGGCCGCAGGGTCTGCTCCGCTGCCTTTGGAATAAAAATCCACACCGATGCGTTTTGCCCATTCTTCAAGCTGTTCCACGGCCGCGGCACGGAAGGTATCCGCCCCTGCCACCAGAATTTTTTTGCCCTGCATTTTTGCCCTGTAAGCCAGCTTGGCTATGGTCGTGGTTTTTCCCACGCCGTTTACGCCCACAAGCAGCACCACTTCCGGCGGATTGACCGCCGCAATGCGCCGCGGCGTTTTAAAAAGTTCGCGCACTTCCTGCTGCAGAAAAGGCAAAAGCTCCGCAGTGCCATCTATATTGTTCTGCTTGGCGTGACGGCGCAGTTTTTCCACCAGCTGCAGAGAAAGCTCCGCCCCCATGTCGGACATAATGAACAGTTCTTCCAAATCCTCAAAAAATGCCTCATTGGCTTTGCTGTGTCCGGAAATAACCGCCTGCAGGCCTTTGCCGAGCTGATTTCTGGTTTTTTCAAGCCCGCTCTGCAGCTTGGCAAACACAAGGTCTTTTTCGCTTTCCTCGTCTTCCATGTCCAGGGCAAGTGCCAGACGGTACTGCAGTTCGGAACGGAAATCCGCCACATAGCGGTATTCCATTTTTTCCGTCCACACACGAAAATCAGTAATAAAAGCCTCGGCTTCGCTTTCGGGAATTTCAAGGGCACGGAACAAAATCCCAAGCCTTGCC
The DNA here is from genome assembly GCA_949299515.1 of uncultured Desulfovibrionaceae bacterium. GTDB lineage: Bacteria > Desulfobacterota > Desulfovibrionia > Desulfovibrionales > Desulfovibrionaceae > Taurinivorans. The sequence continues at coordinate 66,813 of CASGAP010000014.1, read as the reverse complement.
CACAAAAGGCCGTCCGCTTTTTCCACCCCTTCCAAAATCACCTGCAGCCAAGCGGAAAGCTTTGGCTCGCACTGTCTGAGCCGCACGGTGAACTGTTCCGCATCTCCTGCGGAAAGCGCTTCGGCCTGTGCCTTGCCTGTATTTTCTTTCGGCGGTTCCTGAGAACCGAAAAATTTTTTCACTGCAGAAAAAAAGCCCATTTTGTCCTCCGATTTATACTGTTGCAATCCTTTTATAACATACAACATTAAAATTGAACAGAATAAAAACTTCCCTTTTTTTGCAAAAAATTCTAAACTGTCCGCAATACGGTCCGATACAATCTTAAGTATACCACGCAAGGACAAAACCATGTCTGACACGACAGATAAACAAACATTGGCGCAAATCCAGCAAAAAAGCATTACAGCCCTTTTGCAGGGTCTGCCCCAGTATCAAAAACGCAGCGGCATCCACCAATACGAAAAACAGCTGGTGGAAACGCGCACCATTATCTATCACAAACAGACAAGACGCCTTTTATCCAACGAAGAACTTAAAGACCCGGAAGCCCGCAAAGCTTTTGTCATTACCCGCGTGGCCCGCGAACTGTGGACAAATTTCTGCGTGCGCGGACAGGACACGCCCATGCTCCGCCATCTGCAAAAAGAGCTGTGCAAAGCCTTTAATGCCAACCTCCATTTTTTATACATTCCCGGCAGCATAGAACTTGTGATAACCAAAGACGTTGACGACAAAACAGTCAGCGTCAGCAGAGACGAACACCTTGCCGTAGTCAACAAAGCCTGGGACATTTGCCGCCAAGTCGTCGCTTCGTACATAACCTGAGCCGTTCGCTTAAGTTTTCGGCGAACCAGACGATATCAACCGTATAAAATTTTTTAATTTTTTTAACTGTAAATTGTACGCAGAATATGATACGGTTTACAGCAGAACATACCGTTACACGTTTCAAAGCGGGGAAATTATGAAACTGAACACCTTACCGAGAATGCTTCTTTTTATTTTGGTTCCGACAATTTTGGGTTTGGTTATCCTGACCTACACGGCCCAACAGCTCGGAAGCTCCGCCATGCGCCACAGCATGGACAAGCAGATCAGCCTGACCCTGCAGACGCAGGTTGAAGAAATGGAAACGCTTCTGCATATGTATTCCAACATTATCAAAGCCAATTCCCTTAACCAGCTTGTCATGGAATACGTCGATTTCATTTCCGACCTGAACCTGAAAACCCAGCAGGAAATCAAAGACAATTCCGACATAACCATAGTCGATATCCTGCAGACGCAGCGAGAAACGTACCCGCTTTTTGAAGCCCTGGGCATTACCGACAAAAGCGGCACCATTATTTCCCATACGCACAGCGAACTCATCGGCTCACCGATCACCCAAAGCTATCTCTCCGTTCAGGAAGCCCTGAAAGGCAAACTGGGCAAAGAAGTGCGCACGCTGGCCGTAACCGGCAAAAACGGTGTGTGCATTGCCTATCCCATATACAATAATCCCGGCGATTTGGTAGGAACCTTTTTCGGCGTAATCTGCCTTGACAAAATCAATACCCAATACCTTTCCAAACTGAAATTCAGCGACGCTTCCTATATCGCCGTCATGGACGGCACGGGCAAATTTATCGTGCACCCCAGCCAAAGCGCATTAAACAAGAAAAGCCCTTACCGTGAAATCAGCGATGTTCAATCCGTATCCCAAAAAGATTTTGTGGATTATGTTGACCTGCAGGGCATTGACAGAATCGCCTATCTCGCAAAAGTAAAAGGTTATGACTGGTACGTATTTTTCACCACCCCGTATGCCGACCTCATGGAAGAAACAAACGCCATGATACGGCAGATCATTTTTACGGGCGCCGTAATTATACTTATCCTTGCTGCCATAATTTTCTTCATGGCAAGAAATTTTGCCTCCGTACTGAAAGACGGAGCGGCTTTTGCCCAGTACATCGCAGACGGCAACCTTGACATTTCCGAAGATATGCAGACCAGACTCGAAAAAGCCAACAGCCGCGGCGACGAAATCGGCACTCTTTCCCGCAGCATTGCGCAAATGATTAAATATCTCATCGAACTTGTGGACAAAACCAAGAAAAACGAAGAAAAAGCCCTGACTGCCATTGAAGAACTCGATAAAGTAATCCAGGGCATTGCCAGCGCTTCTACAGAACTTTCCGCCCAGGTAAGCCAGGTTTCCTCCAGTTCCACCACGCAGGCCCTCAAACTTGCCGAGGTTTCAACCTCCATGGACGAAATGAACTACACCGTGGCCAATATTGCCGAAAACGCCAGCAAAACGTCAAAAAATGCCGAGAATACGCGCCAGCACGCCATTATGGGCGAAGACATTACCAAAAAATGCCGTACCTCCATGGACGAAGTACGCAAATCTTCCCTTATCCTTAAAGAAAACATGGCTGTTTTGGTCAACCATACAAAATCCATCAGCTCCATTATGTCCGTCATTTCCGACATTGCCGACCAAACCAACCTGCTTGCCCTGAACGCCGCCATCGAGGCTGCCCGCGCAGGCGAAGCGGGACGGGGCTTTGCCGTTGTTGCCGACGAAGTGCGCAAACTTGCGGAAAAAACCATAGCTTCCACCCAGGACGTGGCAAAAGCCATTACGGCAATCCAAACCAGCACGCAGGAAAACTCCGAACAGGTGGACAAAACGGTACAGGCTGTGGAAGTTACCGCCGAACTGGTGCAAAATTCCGAAAGCACCCTGCACCAAATCCTGGCCATGGCTGACGAAAGCGCGGACGGCATACACAATATCGCCACGGCTTCCGAAGAACAGTCCCAAACTTCCGAGAACATCACCAGTGTTGTGGCCAATGTGCATAACCTTGCTACGGAAATGTCCAACTCCATGAACGAAGCCTCACAGGCCGTAGAAAACATGGCTCGCCAGGCAAACGAACTGGCCCGCATTGCGGAAAGCCTCAAACAGTAATAAAAATAACCGTATTCAGGAGCATGGCGCCATGCTCCTTTTTTTATAAAAAATTTTTCTTATTAGGAATAATTCTTGACAAGAGAAAAAGAATGATTTATTAATGTATTAACAAAAACAAAAAGGAGTTTGTTATGACTTTGGAAATCAGCACTCTGAAAGATGCAGCTTCTCTTAATATAGATTGGAATCTCGCACCGGAAGACGCAGTCACCCTGTATCTGGAATGGGGAAACAACAACTGGCACGCAGAACACCCGCCGGTACGTTCAAAAGACGATTTCGCCACCTATTTCGTAGTGGACAACTGGGAAGAAAAACCCACACTGCGCCTTGTGCGCCGCAATTCCGAACAGGCCGTTGACCTGCTGACCCTTGACCTTCCCAAAGACCTGGAAGAAGAATTCAAAAAAGAGCACGAAGGACTGAAAGGCCTGTATTCACCTTCCGAAAATATCAAAGAATGGCTTAAACACGAAATTTACGCTTAAACAATAAAAAACAACCTCCCGCATCTAAAACTCCCCTCACGGGGAGTTTTTTTCGGCAGGTATCCGCCAAAAAGCAGAAACATTCGCTGCAACAGAAACGGCACAGCCTCCCTAAATCAGCCCTGCGGCAAAATCAGCGCACTTTTCCCGCTGTTTCCTGAATATGTTCCATTTTCCCCCGCAGCACAATCATCATCTGCAGCAAAATAAACAAAGCGCAGCCGATATACGGCAAATAGGGCGCAAGCAGAACGAAAACCGTAGGTTCATACGGCTGCGCGTCAAAGGGCATACTTATCGTTTCGTCGGAAAAAAGCCCGGTCTGCAGAATTATCTGCCCATATTTGTCGATAAAGGCACTTATGCCCGTATTGCTTGCCCGCACCATGGGCAGGCCGCCTTCGATGCAGCGCATAAGCGCCAAATGCAGATGCTGAACAGGAGCGGAACTTTTGTCATACCAGGCATCGTTGCTGACATTGAGCAAAGCATGAATCTGCCTGCCGTGCCCGAAACTGCCTTCACGCAGAACAGACCATGTCAGTTCCGGAAATACGGCTTCATAGCAAATAAGCGGCAGCAATGCTATTTTTTTGCCGTCAAATTCAAATTCCAAAACAGGTTCGGCATTTTCGCCGGCACTGTACGCACCGCCGTATCTGGCAAGCATATCATTAAAAAACTTAGGCAGGGGCAGAGGCGGCACATATTCGCCGAACGGCACAAGATGTTCCTTGGCGTAGCGGCCCGCAGGCTGTCCGTTCTGTGCCAGTTCTATGGTATTGTAATATTTCCCGTCACCGCCGTCAGGCTCAAAAAGAGGTATGCCGTACAGCATGGTCTTGTCGCTGCCGAAAGCCAAAATCGCTTCATACAGCGCAGGATAGTGATATGATGTTACGGGAAAAGCGGTTTCGGGATAAACAAAAATGCCCGGTTCGGACAGTGCGCTCCGCGCTTCGGCGCTCAGACGGAAAAACTTCTGCAGACTGTCCTGCTGAAAAAGCGGCGACCATTTGACATTCTGCGAAATATTGCCCTGCACTACCGTTATGTAAACGCCGCCGTCTTTTTTTTCAGCTATCCTGTGCAGGGACTGACCGGTAACCGCAGGCATTTCATGGGCGGCAAGATACGGAATGTCCAGCTTTCTGTGCATGATTTTCGTGCGCACGGAAATATTTCCCGGCCCGTTTTCCGCATTCTGCAGCGTTACGGACCCGTAATAATAAACAGCCGCCAAAATGAAAATTCCGCCGTACTGCGAAAGCAGGCGCAAAGAACGCGCGCCTGACCTCACAGCCCCGCGCGGGGAACGCATAAGCTCAGCAAAGAAAAACGCGGCCATGGCAAAAATCCCCGAAAGAGCATATGTTCCCGTTATATTGGCAAACTGCACCATGCTCGGCAGCGGAGCAAATGCCGAAGACAGGGGAAACCAGGGAAAGCCCGTCAAAAACCACCCGCGGAAAACCTCGGCAAGATACCACAGCACAGCGGCGCTCACAATTTTATAAAAGGCAAGAGCGTCTTTCACTTTATGCAGATACCAGGCAATGCCTGCACCGTACAGCGCAAAATACAGACCGAGCAGCAACGGAAAAAACACGGCTGCCGCATACGGCACCAAACCGTAAACGTGCGCAGTCACAGCCAGCCAATAAAAAGCCGCGCCGTAGCCGAATACGCCCGTTATCAGGCTGTCCCGCACAAAATGCCTGCTGCCGTGGGCAAGCATATAAATACTGTACGGATACAAAAGCACGGCAAACGGCACCTGGCAGAAAGGATTGGCAAAACCGACAAAAATACCCGCAATGCCCAAAATTATCAATATATATCGCGACATCATGAAAAGCTCCGCACAAAATATGTACCGTTATTGTTTCACAGCCTTTTAAAGTTTGCAAGAAAAGTTCATAAAAAAAAATTTTTCTTTCCGCTTGACTTGACCCCTGCAAAACAACATACTAAACTGGCTTCGTGATTAATTTCTTTTTTTATGGCAGGAGGACTCTATGGAAAACCATCCCATGCGAATGGAGCTCACAGTTACAGACCTTGTACCGTTCGGGTCTGAAGGGGAAAGAAAATTCTTTGCCCTTACGCTTACACGGCCGCAATGGACAAGCTGGCGCGCAGGTCAGTTTATCATGCTTCGTCCGGCTTCATGGAACAGCGAAATCACATGGGCAAGACCGTTTTCCATCTGCCGCGTAACCAATCAGTCCCTTGTGCTGTTTTTCCAGGTTGTCGGCCGCGGCACGGAACTTATGGCCGGCCTCAAACCCAAGGACAAAGTTATCGTCTGGGGGCCTTTGGGCACGCATTTCGCCATGGAAGACAAACCCACCCTTATTCTTGCAGGCGGCATAGGCATAGCGCCCTTTGCCGGATATGTGGAACAGCACAGCAAACCCAGCAATTTATCCATGATTTTCAGCCACAGGCTTCCCTCCCAATATTACCCCGCGGAAAGTTTTATCCGCCATATCGACGTGGAGACCCACTTTGAACACACCAAGGAAGATTTGGAAAAAACCCTCAAAGCCATTCGGGAAAAAATGGAAACAACAGCCAAAAACAACGGCCTCGTGCTTGCCTGCGGCCCCATGCCTTTCCTGAAAACCATCTGGAAAAACGCTTTGGAACTCAATGTGCCCACCCAGCTCTCCCTGGAACAGCGCATGGCCTGCGGCATAGGCGCCTGCCTGGGCTGCGTTTCCATGACTTCCGACCTGTATCCCGACAGGCAAAAAGCCGGGCTCCCGGTTCAAACCTGCACCAAAGGCCCTGTTTTCTGGGCGCACGAACTCAACTTAGACGCATAGGTTAATATATGATGAATACCCACGTTTCCTTAAAAGCCGCAGACGGCAGCACACTTGAACTTAAAAACCCCGTAATGAGCGCTTCCGGCACTTTTGGCTACGGCACCGAATTTATGCCCTACGGCGACATCGGCAAACTCGGCGCCATTATCGTCAAAGGCCTTTCCCTGAAGCCGCGGCCGGGCAATCCCCTGCCCCGCGTTGCCGAAACGCCCTGCGGAATGCTCAATGCCGTAGGCCTGCAAAACGACGGGGTAGAAGCCTTTATTACCGAAAAGCTTCCGCACCTGCCGACCCATGACGTGCCCGTGATCGCCAATATTTACGCCGCAAGCGCCGAAGAATTCGGAGAGCTGGCCAATGTGCTCGCCCACGAAGAAAAACTCGCCGCCCTGGAAGTCAATATTTCCTGCCCCAACGTCAAAGCGGGCGGCGTGCTTTTCGGACAGGACCCGCTCATGGCCCAGTCCATAGTGCAGACCGTGAAAAAAAATTCCGGAAATAAACCGGTTATCGTCAAACTTTCCCCCAATGTCACCAATATAGCCGAAATGGCCAAAGCCATAGAAGCCGCAGGGGCCGACATGATTTCCTGCATCAACACCATAACGGGCATGGCCGTGGACATCCGTTCCAGAAAGCCTCTGCTTGCCAATATCGTGGGCGGCCTTTCCGGCCCGGCCATAAAACCCGTGGCTCTGCGCTGCGTATGGCAGGTGGCTCAGGCCGTGCAGATTCCCGTTATCGGCATAGGCGGCATACGCAGTGCCAAAGACGTGCTGGAATTTATGCTCGTAGGCGCAAGCGCCGTACAGGTGGGCACAGCCTCTTTCACCGATCCCACGACTATTTTTAAAATTATCGGCGACCTGCCTGTTCTGTGCGAAGAACTGGGCATTAAAAATCTCGAACAGTACAGAAATACCCTTATCACGGGATAGCGGCAGGAAAACCATGCAGTATTCGCTCCTTACCAACATAGCCACCCTGGGGCTGATAGGCAGAATAAAAAAAGCGCCCGGCACCGCCGGCTCTTTCGTGGCGCTTCTGCTTGCGCCGCTGTGTTTTCTGCCCTTTTCCCTGCCGGTACGCCTTATCATTGTGCTTGCGCTTTTCGCCGTCGGCATCAAAGCCTGCGAACAGGCAGAAAAAGAGCTGCAGGAAAAAGACCCCTCCAGCGTGATTATCGACGAAGTAGCCGGCCAGTGGCTTACGCTGCTGCCCGTCAATCCCCTGTCCTATTTCGGTGCCGACCCCATCGCGCCGCAGGAATGGTTCGTGCTTATGGTGGGCTTTCTGCTGTTCAGAATTTTCGACATCAGCAAACTTGGCCCCGTCGGCCTCTGCGAGCGCAAACTTTCGGGCGGACTCGGCATTATGGCGGACGACATCATGGCCGGTTTTTTATGCGCCTGCCTCATGTATCCGTTCCAATTCTACGGAAACCTTATTTTCGGCTATTAGCCGCTTTTCTGACACCCAAACACCTCTAACAAAGGACACCATATGGAATTTTTACCGATTAAACGTGCTTTGCTGAGTGTAACGGACAAAACCGGCCTTAAGGAATTTGCAGAATTTCTGCACGGCCGCGGCGTGGAAATCGTATCCACGGGCGGCACCATGAAATTCCTGAAAGAAGCAGGCATTCCCGTTACCGCCGTGGAGTCTGTCACCGGTTTCCCGGAAATTTTAAACGGACGCGTCAAAACCCTGCACCCGAAAATCCACGGCGGCATTCTTGCGGACAAAGATAATCCGGAACACATGGCAACCCTGCAGGAACACAAAATTACCCCGTTTGACCTTGTATGCGTCAATCTGTACGATTTTGCGACAGCCCTGCAGAAAAAACTGCCCCTGCGCGACATGGTGGAAGAAATTGACATCGGCGGTCCCTGCCTTATGCGCGCCACCGCAAAAAATTTCCACAGTATGCTTATCCTGCCCGATCCCAAGCATTACCTCGAAGCCATGGAAGAAATAAAAAATGAAAAAGGCGTCAGCCTGGCATTCAGAAAAAATATGTCAGCCAAAACCTTTAACATCACTTCCCAGTATGATGCAATGATTTCCCTGTACCTTGAAGGAGTAGGCGTATAGCACTTCTTGACGGAAATTTGGCAGGGCTGAAGCCTAACGAGCTGAAAGCCCTGCAGCGTCTTGCAAACCGCCGCTACGATCCGCACGGCGGGTATACCCCGGAGCAGGCTAAAGAGCTTGCCGCTTTGTCGCGCCTGATTTCCAGACAGATAGGCCTGCTTATCGACAGACAGGGCAAACCCGAACTGACCATTGTGGGCGACGCCCACGGGATTTTAATCCCCACCCTTGCCCGCGAACGCTCTACGGGCAGACTCCGCGGCATACGGCTTCTGCATACCCACCTTACCGACACGGGACTCTCAAACGAAGACCTCATGGACCTGCTCTTTCTGCGGCTTGACAGCATCGGCGTGCTTACCGTGGACGAGTTCGGCGCCCCCGTGCATTTTCAGTCCGCCCATCTTCTGCCGGCCCTTATTTCCGACGAATCCTATATCCGCGACCTGAACAAAAACACTGCCAAGCCCAAAAACAGGACAGAAACCGCCGAAGAATGCCAAGCAGGCAGCACCAACCTGCAGGCCGAAGACATTGATTTTATCCTGACCCAAAATCTGTACCGCGCGCCTGCCCCAAAACCCGAAAAAAATCCCCTGCACGGCAGTCAGAACGAACCTTACCGCATTACGGAATTTTACGGCTGGGACAAAAACCCCTTGGATCTGCAGGCGGAAATAGAAGCCCTGGAAGAAGAATTTGCCCGCCTGTTCAAAAGTTCCCGTTCCACGGAAAGCAAAAACCAGCCCAAATACAATGCCAGAGGGTCGCTGGATACCTTTCAGGCAGGCTCCCGCTGCGTGCTCGTATCTGTCAGCAAAGCGCCGAAATCCGTTCAGGAACGCAATTTGGCGGAACTTGCGGAACTGGCCAAAACCGCAGGCCTTGCCGTATGCGGCAGCCTCATTCAGCGCGTCACCGCCATAAATCCGCGGCAGATTTTAAGTCAGAACAAGTTGGCGGAACTGGAAGTCACGGCCTTACAGGGCCATGCGGGCATCATTATTTTTGACGGCGAACTTTCCCCCGCCCAGCTGCAGAACCTGGCCGAACTCACGGAACGCAAAGTACTGGACAGAACGCAGCTTATTCTGGACATTTTTGCCCAGCACGCCAAATCGGGCGCAGGCAAACTGCAGGTGGAAATGGCCCAGCTCAAATACACCCAGCCGCGGCTTGTGGGCAAAAACCGCGCCATGGACAGGCTCATGGGCGGCATAGGCGGCCGCGGCCCCGGTGAAACCAAACTGGAAACCGACAGGCGCCGCATCAAAGACCGCATAGCCAAAATCAAAACCGAACTGGAACATCTCAAAAAACAGCGCCAGGCCAACCGCGCCAAACGCAGCCGCTTCGGACTGCCCGTTGCCGCCCTTGTGGGCTATACCAACGCAGGCAAATCCACGCTGCTGAACAAGCTGACAAAAAGCGACGTCATCGCGGAAAACAAGCTCTTCGCCACCCTTGACCCCACCACAAGACGCCTGCGCTTTCCCGAAGAACACGAAATCGTGCTGGCAGATACGGTAGGCTTTATCCGCGATTTGCCCAAAGAATTAATGGAAGCGTTCCGCGCCACCCTCGAAGAACTGAACGAAGCCGACATTCTGCTGCACGTGATCGACGCGTCCCACGAGGAAATGGAACAGCAGCTCGAATCCGTGGAAACCATTCTGGAAGAACTGAAACTTGCCGACGTGCCCCGTCTGCTCCTGCTGAACAAGTGGGACAGCGTCCCTGCAGACGCCCGGCGCGCCCTGCTCGAACGCTTTGCCGGCGCTTACCCCATTTCCGCCCTCACGGGATACGGTCTCGCCGAAGCAGGCGCCGCCATAGAAAAAAGACTCTTTTCCCCAAATATTGCTGCAAATTAAGATTATTGGCCGAATACATTCCAAATTCGGCAGCTCCGGGCATACGTAAAATATTTGCAGTATATTTTTAAAGTATTTTCCGGGGGAAATGATTTCCCCCGGCCCCCCCTCACTGCACGGCATTTGCGGAGCTTGGCCGAAAATTTCGGCTTCAGCTCCGTAAATGCCGCGGATAAGCACAATCGTTTAAAGACAAAAAAATTCCCCAATCACTGAAACAGCACCGCCAGACGCACACTCTGCACTCCGTCTGACTGCGGCATTTTTTCCGACAACCGCCCCAAAAAATTATATTGACAAATTTGTTATTTATGTGCCGCGATTAATGAAAAAAATAACAAAATTATTTGCATTTTACTTCTTGACACAGCTTTTTTTAAGTGCAATTATAAAAATGTTACAGTAAAAAATGTATGTAACAAAATTGTTTATATGAGAGAGGAACTCATTATGAAAGAGAACTTGGTTGTCGCTGTTGTCGGAGCAACAGGAGCTGTCGGAAGAGAAATGTTAAGCACCCTTTATTCCCGTAACTTCCCTGCTGCAACCATAAAAGCTCTTGCTTCTTCTCGTTCTGCCGGAACCAAGGTTCCCTACGGTGACGATGAGCTTGTTGTTGAAGAATTAACCGAAAATTCCTTTGAAGGCGTTGACATTGCCATTTTTTCCGCAGGCGGCGGCACCAGCACCAAGTTTGCGCCCCATGCCGTAAAATCCGGCTGCGTCGTTGTGGACAACTCCAGCGCATGGCGCATGGACGAACGCTGCCCTCTGGTTATTCCGGAAGTAAACGCCCATGCCCTGAAAAACCATAACGGCATTATCGCCAACCCCAACTGCTCCACTATCCAAATGCTCGTGGCGCTCAAACCGCTGCACGACGCCGCCACCATAAAACGCGTGGTTGTTTCCACCTATCAGGCAGTCAGCGGCACGGGCCAAAAAGGCATTCAGGAACTGGAAACCCAAGTGCGCAAACTCTTCAACGGCATCGAACCGGAAAACAATGTCTACCCGCACCGCATCGCATTCAACTGCCTGCCGCATATCGACGTGTTCATGGACAACGACTACACCAAAGAAGAAATGAAAATGGTCAACGAAACCAATAAGATTTTGGAAGACCCGAACATAAAAGTCACCGCAACCTGCGTGCGCGTTCCCGTATTCTACAGCCACAGCGAATCCGTAAACATCGAAACCGAAAAGAAACTGACGGCTAAAGAAGCCCGTGCCATTCTCGCAGGCGCCCCCGGCGTGCAGGTTTACGACAACCCGCGTGAAAATATGTATCCTCTCGCAACCATAGCCGCAGGCGAAGACGCAACCTTTGTCGGCCGTATCCGCGAAGACGAAAGCATCGACAACGGTCTGAATATGTGGATTGTAGCGGACAACGTGCGCAAAGGCGCCGCTCTCAACGCCGTACAGATTGCCGAAAAGCTCCTGGAAATGGATCTTGTGGCCGTAAAAGACAAAAACCTTTTCTTATAACAGTGCTTTTTGCAGAATGCCATACCGAAAAAGCCTCCGCCCGGGGGCTTTTTTCATTAAGCTGTTTTTTGTACCCTTATGTACAGTATACTAAAAATAGAATAACGGGTTTTCTGATACACTTTACAAAAAATGTGACCTATCTCGGATTTGTACGCTTGCTTCTCTTTATAAACAATACCCTGACAGCAATGCCGAATCGCCCATCTTTGCATTTATTGCTCTTTTATTGTATTTGACAAGACTTCCAAAGCATAAAGCTGTTAGTTTTTATCCATATCAAGGCCTTTTCGCTTATCTTGCTTTAATCCATTAAGTTTTTTGCAAAGAAACAAGAAAAAATTTCCGAATGATTTAAAATCTGCTATACAAAATAAATAGCTTGATTAGTAATTTTTTTTAGTTATACTAAAAAAATATTGTAGTTGAGGTAACAATGCAAATCAGAAATATTATTGTACAGGCTGGCGGAAAAGGTTCACGGCTTGAAACGCTGACGGCAAACAAACCCAAGGCCTTGGTGCCTGTAGATAATCTTCCTATGATTTTTCATCTTTTTAAAAAATATCCTCAGGCAAATTTCCATATTATTGCCGATTATCAAAAAGAAACATTTAAAAGATATCTAAAAGTTTTTGCCGATGTTTCTTATTCTGTCATAGAAACGGATAAAAAAGGTACCTGTTCCGGAATTAACAATGCATTGGCAAATATCCCGGACAATGAACCGTTCATGATAATTTGGTGTGATCTTGTGTTATCGGATATCGATACGGATTCATTAGATTTAACTAAAAATTATTTGGGTATTTCCAAAGATTTTCCCTGCCGCTGGTCATATATTGACGATACATTCAAAGAGCAGCCGTCAAGCGAAAACGGCGTTGCCGGCCTTTTTATTTTCAAGAGCAAAGCAGAATTGTCCCGCCTCCCCAACGAAGGGGAATTTGTCCGTTTTTTATCTACCCAGCCGCAGACTTTTTCACGGATCAATTTATACGGCGGACTGGAAATCGGAACAATGCTTTCCTATTTTCAGAACGAGCTGAATAAACCAAAATGCAGACCTTTCAATAAAATAGAGTTTAAAGATAATAAGGTAATAAAAACCCCGCTGGGGACTCAAGGTGAAAAAATAGCCAAAAATGAAACAGATTGGTATAAATTTGTAAAATCAAGACACTTTAATTATATTCCCGAAATATATCAATATGAGCCTTTAATTCTTGAGCGGATAACGGGTCAAAATGTTTATGAATTTGCTTTTTTAACAAAAGGCTTTAAAAAAGCATTATTAAATTTGATTATAGAAAAACTGACAGAACTGCATCAGTTAGCAGACCCCATACCCGCCGAACACAAAGACTGCCGCATTACCTATATAGAAAAAACTTTTGACCGGCTTGCAACAGTAAAAGAACTGGTGCCTTTCGCCGAGAAACCAAAAATTCGCATCAACGGCATAGAATGCAGCAATATTTTTATGCTAAAAGATAAAATAACTCAAGATATTGAAAATATGTTTCCCGAACACTTTCATTTAATTCACGGAGACTGCACTTTTCATAATATAATGATTGACTCCGTAAAAGTACGGCCTATTTTTATAGACCCACGGGGATATTTCGGCGATACTAAATGTTACGGTGACATTGATTATGACTGGGCAAAACTTTATTACAGCCTTATTGGCGATTATGACCAATTTAACAGAAAAAACTTTTCGCTTGAGATTAAAGAAAATGAAATTGAACTGGAAATCGTTTCCAATAACTGGAAAGAGCTGGAAGATGCTTTTTTTGAATTTACAAAGGCAGATAAAAAGAAAATTCTCCTTTTGCACGCCTTAATTTGGCTCAGTCTTACCACCTATGCATGGGAGGACTATGACTCAATATGTTCCGCTTTTTGCAACGGACTGCTGGAACTGCAAAAATATTTGGATTATTATGGATAAACTTATTCTTTCCCCTTTAGGCCATACGTGGCTGCTAGACGTCGACGGAACACTTTGCGTTCATAACGGCTATAAAAATGGCGGTGACAAACTTTTACTCGGAGTAAAAGAATTTTATTCCAAAATTCCCGCACAGGACATGATCATTATTATTACCGCAAGACCCGAAACAGAAAAAGAAAATTTAATAAATTTTTTCCAAGAAAACGGACTGCGGTATGACCATATAATATTCGGTGCACCGCTGGGAGAACGAATTCTTATTAACGACAGTAAACCAAGCGGACTGCAAACAGCGTACGCATACAACAAAAAACGGGACGAAAAATTTTTGCTTTCCGTAGAAATTGATAAGGATCTGTGATGAATTTTATCGACAATGCATTATTCCATTTTTTTAAAATGTTATGCTGTTTAATACCCAACAAAAAACTGCGGCAGAAAATCCGTTTTAACATAGCCAAAAAAATTTTCCAGCCCAAATACTTAAAAAAGTTGCGCAGACTGTATCCCGAACATTATTTTTTTGCAGCTCCAAAAGCCGGCATAGGAGAAATTACCCAGGTACTTGTTCTTTTATGCGAACTACAAAAACACATCGACCGTAAAATTTTATTAATTACATACAGAAAACAAGAAAACGCAATTGCCGCCATGTTTTCTGATTATATCTTAATATATTACAATCCTTCCTATAAATTTTTAAGAGCAGATCCGTTTACAAATTTAGAATTTCACTCCGGGCCGTATCTGCATGAAGCTTACGATTTCGGATTACTGCAAAAAAGCTCAGATCACTTTTCCGTACTTGACAAAATAGCAGAAATTTATGGCATTCAAGTCCCAAAAACCTTTCAGACCCCTAAATTTTTCCCCAATTCCCTTGCCCCGAGCATTAAAAACATCCTGAAAGAAAAAAAAGTACTTTTTATTTTTCCGCACTCAAATACCATAAAAATACAATTTGGAGAATCACAATGGATTAGTATTGCAGACGAACTGACAGCGTTGGGCTTTGAATGCATTTTTAATTCCGAACAAAAATTCGGCAGATATACAAATGTTCTTTTGCCATTTCCGGAAACATTGGCTCTTTGCAAAGAAGCTGCAGCAATTATAGCTGTACGCTCCGGCATAACCGAGTTGATAACAGTTGCAACAAAAACCCCTATATTTGCCCTTTATCCCTGCAGCATCAATAATGACACCTTTTCTCAGTCATCATTAAAAAATAATTTCAAAAGAGACCACCTGTCGGATTACAAATACCAAAACAACATACCTAAATTAATAGAAGATATTAAACAGTTTCTTTCCAATACGGTACTGCACCCCGAACAAAAATAACCTGCTATGCTGTCCATACAAAGCAGAACACCCCAAATTCTCCGGCAGGCTGAAAAATATCAAAATTCAATCTGCTTTTTTGCATAAAATTTGCATATCTTTTTTATGCCGCAATTTTTTATCATTAACCATAACCCAACATAAAATTTTATGAAAAAATTACAAGCAGTTACCCCCGCAGCAATACACAATATGGCAGTTATCAGGCAAAAAATGCCCGAAAAAAAACATATGCTCATCGGCATAAGCCTTTGTCTTATTTTGGCAGTCCTGCTGTATCTGCTGACGCAGACCGTCCGCAGCGAACAGGCGGAACTCACCAAACGGGGCGAAGCCGTCTATTCCCCGGTGGACGGAATTATTTACGATGTGCTTATTCCCAAGGGGCAGGCCGTGCGCAAAGGCGACGCAATCATCCGCTTCGACCCGGCCTATATCCGCACCAAACTTGCCGAAATCCGCCAGTATCTGCGGCTTTTTCAGGAAAACAGACATAATCCCGGCACGCTCAAACAAATTTTCAAGCCTCTGCTTGCCGATGCCTTTTCCGGCATAAGCGAAGAAGTTGTCAATCTTTCCACACTGGAAGCGCAGAAACTTTCCGAACTGCAAAAACTCAACCGCGAACAGGCCAAAGCGCAGGTTGCCATGCGCAGACCCTCCTCGTTCATCGACGGCAAGCCTGACCCCAAACTCGTCGAGCAGGAAAAAGCCATTCAAAACAAAATAAAAGAAGCAGAAAAAGCCTTGGAAAATGCCAGCACCGCCCGTTCTCTGGCGGACAGGAAATACCGTGACCTCACCAATTCCCTGGGGCAGTCCAACAGCATACTGTACCGCTACCTTGAAGAAGAATACAATGCCGCCCTCAGCCTGCAGAAAAACGAATACCTCTACGCGCCCTTTGACGCTCTGGCAGGCCTGCATTATGTCGGCCGCGGCTCCATGGTGCAGAAAGACCAGCTCCTTATGGAACTGCACCCGCAAAACGCCGAAGAGTGGTGGGTGCGCGCCGTATTTGACAAAGACGACGCCAAAAAACTCAAAGAACGCGACATCTGCACCGTCACCGCCGAAGACGGCGAAGAACTGGACGCCCGCATTTTCAGCATAGAAGAAGGACAGGAAAAAACCGTCGTCAAACTCTTTATCATCAGCCCGCCCAAAACCCTGCAGGCTTCGGAATTTGTCACCGTGGAAAGCAGATAAGCTCTTGACAAACACCGTATAGATTTTTAAACAAAATAAAAATCTTATATAGGTCAATCCATGGTATTTTCATCACTTCCGTTTTTGTTTTTAATTTTTCCTGTTTTTTTGCTGGGACTGCTTGCATGCACTTTCTGCAACAGCCCGAAACCGCGTAATATTTTTATTATAGTCATAAGCTTGTTCTTTTATTTGTGGGAAGAATCAACAGATATTTTAATATTGATAGCCATTTGCCTTATTAACTATTACGGAACGATTTTCCTGACAAAATGCAAATATTCAAAAAAAATTTTCGCAGGTCTCATTTTCGTCAATCTTTCCGTACTGTTTGCTTTTAAATACAGTCTTTGGTGCCTGTCTTTCTTTACCGACTCTTTCCTGCATAAAAACATTATGCTTCTTGGCATAAGCTTTTTCGTTTTTCATGCCGTAAGTTACGTTACCGATGTCTATACCAAAAAAATAGCCCCCTGCAAAAGCCTGACACAATTTCAGACATATTTTTACATGTTTCCGCACCTTGTTGCCGGCCCAATCGTCCGTTTTGCCCAAATCAAAGACGATATTTCTTCCCTAAACATGAGCAGGGAACTGTTTTCCTTCGGGGTGTACCGTTTCCTGCTCGGACTGAACAAAAAACTTATTTTGGCAAATTCAATATCCGTTATAGCCGATTATACGTTCACGGCCAACAATCCTGCGGTTTTTTCTTTTGTCGACGCATGGCTCGGCATCATTGCTTATGCGCTGCAAATTTATTTCGACTTTTCGGCTTATTCCGATATGGCCATTGGCCTTGCCGCCATGGCAGGTTTCCGCTTTGAAGAAAACTTCAGCCGTCCCTACATCAGCACGTCTATCCGCGAATTTTGGCGAAGATGGCATATTTCCCTTTCAACATGGCTCAGAGACTACATATACATAAACTGCGGCGGCAGCAGACACGGCAATGCCAAAACATACCGCAACCTCCTGATTGTTTTTCTGCTCTGCGGCATTTGGCACGGAGCCAACTTCACTTTTATCGTTTGGGGACTTTGGCACGGACTTTTTATTTGCCTGGAACGCATAGGACTAAGCAATATTCTGGAAAAACTCCCAAAATTTATAAGACATACATACCTGCTGCTCATTGTCCTTATAGGCTGGGTCTTTTTCAGAGCGGAAAACATAACATACGCGCTTAATTATTTATCCGCCCTGTTCACATTCGATAATTTTTCAACCGATTTATCCGCACAACATTTCAGCCTCTTTTTCATGCTTGGCGGCATAATCATCTGTTTTTTGCCGCAGCGCTTTGTCATTGTTCCCACAATCCATACGGCAACTGCTTTTAAAAGTTATCATCTTCTTTTTCAATTTATTTTAAACTGCTTTGCTGTCTGCCTGCTTTTGACTTCAAGCAGAAACCCTTTCATTTATTTTAATTTTTAGGAATTTCAGATGAACAAAAACTTTATCATCTCCATTACGGTCTGCAGTATTTTTTTCGGGACATCAGTGCTTTTTTATTTTAACAAAGAAACCATAATCATAAGCGAAAACAGACATGTAACCCAATTTCCGTCCTTGCCCGAAAAAGTATCCACTTCAAAATTAAAAAAATTCTTTTCACAGCTTTCCATGTTTTATAACGACAATTTTCCCTGCCGCGACAAAATCATTGCCGCAACCAAAGAATTGTTTCCGACCATGAAAACAGAAACAGCAGCGCAGTCAAACTCCATACAGGGCAAAGACGGCTGGTTATTTTTGGGAAACGCATACAACAGAACAATAGACAAACTGACCGGAAAATTCCGCTACTATGAAACCGACAATAAAAAATTTTCAGCTTCCGGACGCTGCCAATATTATTTTGACCAAGCCCAAAACATTTTATCCGGCAGCAAAGAACTTCTTTTTCTCATAGCTCCCAACAAAACTGCAATTTACCCTGAATTTTTGCCAAAAGAAATCGTTCCTGCCCCGAAGCCTTTCCACAGCCTGCTTACGCAAAAAATGAAAGACAAAGGACTTAATGTTTATTATCCGCAAAAAGATTTACAAGCGGCAAAATCCAAAGGACGTCTTTACTACGTAACGGATACGCACTGGAACAGTCTGGGAGCGTACACGGTTTTCATGAATATTCTGAAACAGTATTTTCCGGAATACGGCAGCCTCGTCAAAGACAGCGATTTCAGTTTCAAATCCGTCCCAAGCATTGCCGGAGACCTCATAAATATCGGCGGATACGTATTCGACAGCCAAAATTACAACGACAATTACCAGGCATTTTATAAAAATACGCCTGTTTCTGCCATCGCCGATTTCACGCAGACAAATTTAACCGCATACAGCAAAACTGAAAATTCCGCAGCCTGTATCGACAAAAGCATTTGGATAATCGGAGACTCTTTTTCAGCGGCTCTGCGCCCTTTTTTCCAACAAACATTCAAAACTGTTTATTTTACATCTCTGTATGAATTTCCGAACTTTGCCCCGCCCTACCCCGTTCAGGCAGACTTTGTCCTGTATGAATGCGTAGAACGGAATTTTTAGCTTTTTCTCAAAATTTTCCGCAAAACAAGTTTTACTTGAAAGCAATTTGTATTTTGCTATACTTGCGCCATACGTTTAACAAATTTTTATTGTACATATGAGGCAAGCATGGCTTTAAAAGAATTATCCAAAGCATACGAACCGCAGGAAGTCGAGGCATACTGGCGCAAATTCTGGGAAGACAACGGCTGTTTCACCCCCGATACGGACAGCAAAGCCGAACCGTACTCCATAGTTATCCCGCCGCCGAACGTAACCGGCGCACTGCATATCGGCCACGCGCTGAACCAGACCCTGCAGGACGTGCTTGCCCGCCACGCACGCCAAAAAGGCAAAAACGTGCTGTGGCTGCCCGGCACCGACCACGCAGGCATTTCCACGCAAAACGTGGTGGAACGCAAACTTTTAAAAGACGGCATTTCCCGTCATGACCTCGGCCGTGAAAAATTCCTGGAAAAAGTCTGGGAATGGAAAGAAGAATACGGCGGAAAAATCCTCCGGCAAATCCGTTACCTCGGCTCTTCCGTAGACTGGACAAGGGAACGCTTCACCATGGACGAAGACCTTGCCAAAGCCGTGCGCAAAGTTTTTGTGCAGCTGTATAACGAAGGCCTTATTTACAAAGGCAAATACATTGTCAACTGGTGTCCGCGCTGCCACACCGCCCTTGCGGACGACGAAGTGGAACACACCCCGCAAAAAGGCGCGCTCTGGCACGTAAAATATATGCTGGAAGACGGTTCCGGCCATATTGTCATAGCAACTTCCCGTCCGGAAACCATTTTGGGCGACTCCGCCGTGTGCGTGCACCCCGATGACGAACGCTATCAGCACCTTGTCGGCAAAAACGTCATCGTGCCCATTGTAAACCGCGCCGTTCCCGTTATCGCCGACCGCTACGTTGACAGGGAATTCGGCACGGGCGCCCTCAAAGTAACCCCCTGCCACGACCCCAACGACTGGAACCTCGGCCATACCCACAACATCGAGTTTATCCAGGTTATCGACGACAACGGCAACATGAACGAAAACGCAGGCAAATACCAAGGCCTGACCCGCGAACAGTGCCGCGAACAAATCGTCAAAGACATCGACGCCCTCGGCCAGCTTCTGCAGATCGAAGAACTTGACCACAGCGTCGGCACCTGCTACCGCTGCAAAACCGTCATCGAGCCCTATGTTTCCGTGCAGTGGTTCGTGGCCACAACCAAGCTTGCGCCCAAAGCCCGCGCCGCCGTGCCTTCAGAAATAGAAATTCTGCCCGAAACCTGGACAAAAACCTATTACAACTGGCTGGACAATATCCGCGACTGGTGCATAAGCCGCCAGCTTTGGTGGGGACACCGCATTCCTGCCTGGACCTGCCAAGACTGCGGAGAACTTATCGTTGCCGAACAGGACCCGGCAGTCTGCCCCAAATGCGGCAAAAACCGCCTGGAACAGGACCCCGACGTTTTGGATACGTGGTTCTCTTCCGCGCTGTGGCCGTTCTCAACTATGGGCTGGCCGGAAAAAACCAAGGATTTGCAAACGTTTTATCCCACCAGCGTTTTGGTGACCGCATTTGACATTCTCTTTTTCTGGGTTGCCCGCATGATTATGATGGGCCAGCATTTCATGGGCGAAGTTCCGTTTAAGCAGGTATATATCCATGCCCTGGTACGCGACGCCCAAGGCAGAAAAATGTCCAAATCCCTGGGCAACGGCATTGACCCGCTTGACATGATCAACAAATACGGCGCCGACGCCCTGCGCTTCACCCTTACTTCGCTTGCCGCCATGGGCCGCGACATACGCCTGTCCGAAGAGCGTATTGAAAGCAGCAGAAACTTTGTAAACAAAGTTTGGAACGCCGCCCGCTTCGCCCTGCTCAACCTTGAGGGCAGAAAGCCCGAAGCGGTCGATCTCGGCACCGTGCACGGCCTGCACCACCAATGGATACTGCACCGCCTTGAAGAAGTGAAAACAGAAAGCGAAAACGCTGTAAACGCTTACCGTTTCAACGATTTGGCGCAGTGTCTGTATAAATTTACGTGGAACGAATTCTGCGACTGGTATCTGGAACTGGTAAAAGGCGATTTCAAAGGCACGGAAGAACAAAAACGCGAAGCTTCCCATGTGCTGTACACCGTGCTTTCCGAACTCCTCATTCTCCTGCACCCGATCATGCCTTTTGCCACCAGCGAAATCTGGCAGGCGCTTCCGGGTAACGAAGACGGCAATCTTTCCGCAGTGCTGCGTCCTGCCGCCCGCCCCGAATGCCTAAAAGAAAAAGAAGCGGGCAATATGCTCTATATTCAGGAAGTCATCACTGCCATACGCGCCATGAAGAGCGAGCTGGGCATTGCGCCTTCCATGAAGCTGAAAGCCCTTATGCAGCCTGTTTCCGAAGAACAGGCCGAACTGCTCGAACACGCCCGCCCCTGGCTCATGTTCCTAGCACGCCTGGAAGATTTTGAAATTTCCGAAAGCGTGCACGCGCCCAAAGCCAGCGCAAGCAGCATTATCCAAGGTTCCGAAATTACGGTTATCCTTGAGGGCGTGCTTGATTTCAAAGCCGAACTTGCCCGTCTGGAAAAGGAACTTCTCAAAATCGACAAGGAACTTACAGGCATTGAAGGCCGCCTTTCCAACGCAAACTTCGTGGCAAGGGCTCCGGAATCCGTTGTGACGGCTGAAAAAGAAAAAGCCGCCGACCTTACGGACAAAAAAGCGAAACTCATTGCCCTGCAGACAAAATTTAAAGAAGCATTGGCATAACAAAGGGGCTTTTTGCCCCTTTTCATTTTTCTTATTTGCGAGGTCACCATGGAATTTAACTTTACCAATCCCATAAACCTGCTTTTCGGCTGCGGCAAAATTGCCGCTGTGGGCGAAGAATGCAAAAAATTCGGCACAAAAGCCCTTATTGTCACAGGCTCCTCCAGCACCAAAAAAAGCGGTCTGCTGCAAAAAGTGCAGGACTTGCTCGCCAAAGAAGGCATTGCAAGCATAGTTGCCGACAATATTCCCCAAAACCCGACCACCGACGCCGTTATGGACGCCGCCAAAACCGCCCGCGACAACGGCTGCGACATGGTTATCGGCCTCGGCGGCGGCTCATCTTTGGACGCGTCCAAAGCCATTGCCTTTATGGCCAAAAACGAAGGCCACGTCAGCGAATATATATTGGCAAAACGCACAGGCTGCGGTCAGTGCCTGCCTGTCGTTTCCATTCCGACCACCTGCGGCACAGGTTCGGAAGCCGACTGCTTTGCCGTGCTCAACGACAACGCCACCAACGACAAACGCACCCTGCGCCAGTTCATCACCCTGCCCAAGCTTTCCATTGTCGACCCGGAACTGATGATGACCATGCCCGACGGCGTGCTGCGTTCCGTCATGTTCGACGCCCTCGTGCATAATATCGAAGGCTACCTTTCCCGCCATGCCAATCCCATTTCCGAAATGTTTTCTTTAAAAGGCGTGGAACTTTTGGCAGAAAATATGCCGAAACTGCTAGCTGACAAAACAAACCGCAGTGCCTGGGAAGCCGTCTGCCTTGCCAGCACCTTCGGCGGACTTTCCCTGCAGAACGCGGGCAACTGCGCCGTACACGGCCTTGAACACCCTGCCAGCGGCCTGCGCAACGTGGTACACGGCAAAGGTCTTGCCGCTGTAATTATCCCGGTGCTTGAAACAACCATCGCGGTCTGCCCGGAACGCTTTGCCGCACTTTCCAAAATCATGGGCGGCACAAGCGAACACGATTTTCTGGAACAGATCAACAAAATCAGAAAATACCTCGAACTTGACATCAGTCTGAAAGATCTCGGCGTACTGGAAGAAGATCTGCCCTGGCTTGCGCACAACGCCACACAGGTTTCCAAGGCGCTGCTCTCCAATCATCCGCGCACCTATACCGAAGAAGAAATTCTCGAAATATACAAAAAGGCTTTTTAATTTGGCCATGCGCGTGCAAAGCGGCTGCAAAATCAATCTGGGCCTGCAGATTCTGGACAAAAGGGAAGACGGCTATCACAACCTGAAAACCGTCTTCTATCCTTTATCCGCCCCCTGCGACACCCTGACAATAGAAACCGTACCCGATAAAGGCATTGCCGTTTCCTGCTCCGTTTCCGGCATAGACCCGCAGAACAACACCCTGACCAAGGCCTACACCCTGTATGACGCGGAAAATCCGCTTCCTTTCGGTTTAAAAGTCTTTCTGGAAAAAGGCGTACCGCACGGGGCGGGGCTTGGCGGCGGCTCGGCAAATGCCGCGGCGCTTCTGCAGGTTCTGCAGGAAAAAGCGAAAAAACCACTGCCTTTTGCGCGCCTTGCCGCCATTGCCGCCAAAATCGGCGCCGATGTGCCGTTTTTTCTGTACAACACGCCCTGCAAAGCGGAAGGCATAGGCGAAATTTTAACGCCGATTGCCTTGGATTTAAGCGCCTACTGCCTGCTGCTGATCATGCCGGACATACAAATCTCCACAGCCTGGGCCTTTAAAAAACTGGCAGAACAAAAAAAATTGTTGACAAGCAAAGAAGAACAAGATAAGAATGCACGTTCGCTTCTTTTGGGTTCCGCATACATGGAAAACGACTTTGAACGCGTTGTTTTTAAAGCATTTTCGCCGCTTGGCGAAAGCAAAAAAATACTGCTCGCAAACAATGCGGCATACGCAAGCCTGAGCGGTACCGGCTCTTCCCTTTTCGGACTTTTCGAACAGGAAAAAGACATGAAAAGAGCATTGAACAAACTGACAGAACAGAAATTTTTCAAAAACTGGAAACATTGCTGTTTTGAAAAAGTTAAATAATAAAAAAAATTAATTTTTTTGAAAATTTAACTTGCAATTATATAAAACTTTGTATAAAGTTTATTTCTGCAATTTGTTGGGATGTCGCCAAGCGGTAAGGCAGCGGGTTTTGGTTCCGCCATTCAGAGGTTCAAATCCTCTCATCCCAGCCATTTTTTTTTGTTCAACACGATAAAAAAGGATGTTGCCATGTACGGAGATATGAAAATCCTCACAGGTACCGCTAATCCTCAGTTAGCGCAAGATATTTGCGATCATCTTGGCTGTCACTTGACAAGTGCATTAACCTCCGAGTTCAGTGACGGCGAACTTCGTGTTGAAATCTGCGACAGCGTCCGCGGCCAAGACGTTTTTGTCATTCAGCCCACCTGCAGCCCGAGCAACAACAACCTCATGCAGCTGTGCCTTATGATTGACGCCCTCAAACGTGCAAGTGCCGGCCGCATCACCGCAGTTATTCCCTATTTCGGCTACGCTCGCCAAGACAGAAAGGTCAGCCCAAGAGCTCCCATCAGCGCCAAGCTTGTTTCCGATTTCATCAGTGTTGCGGGCGCTCAGCGTGTTGTTACCGTGGATCTTCACGCAGGACAGATTCAGGGCTTTTTCAACTGCCCCGTTGACAACCTGTATGCCGCTCCGGTTCTTCTCAACAGCCTTTCCCACCTCAAAGGCGAACTGGTTATCGTTTCTCCCGATGCCGGCGGCGTAGAAAGAGCGAGAAGTTTTGCAAAAAAAGTAAACGCAGGTCTTGCGATTATTGATAAACGCCGTGATCGTCCCAATCAGGCGACTGCAACCCATGTTATCGGTGACGTTGCGGGAAAAATAGCCATTTTGGTTGACGATATGATTGACACCGCAGGCACTATCTGTGCCGCAGCCAACGTACTGCTGGAAAACGGTGCCACTGAAGTTCATGCTTGCGCAACCCATGCTGTTTTGTCAGGCCCGGCCATAGAACGCCTCAACGATTCGCCTTTCAAATCAGTTCTTGTAACAAACACCATTCCCTTAGGGGAAAAAATGGACAGATGTCCGAAAATCCAGGTGGCAAGCATTGCGAGCCTTTTAGCAAAAAGTATTCGCAACATTCACGACGGCGCATCCGTAAGTGCCTTGTTTAACTAATACTACTATATTGATATACGAAGCCTCGGTGGAGGCGTCAAGTACACTAAGGAGATTACCATGTCAGAATTGAAAACCCTTTCCGTGCAAAAACGTGATGCCCTTGGAAAAGGTCCTAACCGTCGCTTGCGTGAAGAAGCTCTTGTACCTGCTGTGTACTACGCGCCCGATGGAAAAAATATCCTTGTTCAGGTTGAACTGAACCCCCTCAACAAAATTTACGAACAAGTCGGCCGTACCAATGTTTTCAATCTCGAAATTGACGACAACGGCACCAAAACCGCATACCCCGTTTTTGTTTGGGACGCTCAGTATCATCCCGTAAAAAATACTTTTACCCATGTTGATTTCTACGGCGTTGACCTCAACAAAGAAATCAAAGTAAAAGTCCGCCTGCGTTTTGTAGGTACTTCCAAAGGCGTAAAAGCCGGCGGCAAAATGGAAGTATACCGCGAAGAAGTTATGCTTGTTGCAAAACCGCAGGATATGCCGAGAATCGTTGACGTCGACATTACCGACTTTGACCTCGGCACCAACCTCCGCGCTTCCGAACTCAAACTTCCCGAAGGCGTGCGCGTTGAATACAAATCCGATTTCTCCATTCTTACCGTTATGTCCAAAGACAAAGCAAAAGACGGTGAAGAATAAGATTTATTGTCATATTTTTCAAAAGTCCGCATTATCCGTGCGGACTTTTTTTTTATTTCATGAATTTTTTTTCGGGGGAAATGATTTCCCCCGGCCCCCTCATAACACGTCAGGCGCCAAGCCCTGCCGATGTTATCCGGCAGGGCTTGGCGGCTGGTGTGACCGCTTTACTCTCTGCCGTATTATTTAAAGCAGCAAAAGAAATACAACCGCACTATCTGTCATAAATATATTGTCAATCCGATTTTTCTTCAAAAATTTTGCCGGCAGTTCACCCTCAAATATTGCAGTATATAAAGGCTTCCGCTATATATAACAGCAATACACCGTAAAACAAACCAATAACCCGCCGCAATAACGCGGCAGGCCGAATGCAGCTCTTATAATTCCGTATTCGGCAAAACATTCAAAGAGGTGCCTATGCTGAAAAAAATTTCCTTTGTATGCCTTATGTTTTCTCTGCTTGCACTGACGGCCTGCGGTTCCGACAGCCCTGCCGAAATAACGGAAAAATTCATCACAGCCCAGTACAGAGGCAATGCGGAAGAATCCTACCAATACCTGTGCAAAGCCGATAAAGACCGCATAAGCCTCGAAAACTACCAAAAAAGCCAGCAGGAACTGTCAGATCCCATGCTGAAGGATTTTTTTGCCAATGCAAAAATTGCCGTAAAAGAAAGCTCTGAAAACGGCGATACCGCAACCGTAACCGCCGAACAGGAAATTCCCGACATAGGCAAAGTGCTGCAGGCAGGTTTTAAAACAGCTTTCAATCAGCAATTAAAAACCGATGAAGAAAGACAAAAAGCCCTGCTCGAAGAACTCGGCGGCAAAATTCCCGCTGTAACAATAACCGTAAAATATACTTTACTCAAAGAAGACGGCGAATGGAAAATTAAAAAACCCAATCCATTAAACATACTGCAATAATATTTTGCCAAAGACCGCACACTGCGGTCTTTTTTTATGTCCGCAAATCGGTGCCCCGCAGTACCTCCCCAGCCAAACGGCCACAAAGGCAAAACGCGGCACTCTTGATTACCAAGAAGACTTGCGGGAAAATTTTCTTGACGGCAGCACAGCAAAAAGCCCCCTTGAGGGAAAGGGGGCTAAATTCCGGGCTGAGGGAAACCCGAAAATGCAAGGAAGAATATCGTACAATTGCTTTTTCAAAAAAGCGGATTATCGCTTCATGTTGATAACGGTTTCCAGCATGGTGTCAACGGTGGTAATCATTTTGCTGTTGGACTGATAACCGCGCTGGGTTGAAATCATATACACAAATTCCGTAGCAAGGTCTACGTTGGACTGTTCCAGAGTATAGCTGGAAATATTGCCGAGGCCGCTGTTGCCTGCCGCACCCTGTTTGGGGTTTCCTGAAGCCAAAGTTTCGGAATACAGGTTATTGCCTTCGCGGCGCAAGCCTTGGGTATTGGTAAAATCATACATGGCAATCTGCCACAGCGGCAGGGTTACGCCGTTGGAGTACACGCCGTGCAGTATGCCGTCGGAATCCACGTTCCAGCTGGTCAAATCACCGAAACCGTAACCGTTTTGGGCGTTGGAACTGGAGAATGCGCCGTCGAGGTTGGTGGAAGCATATGCTTCGATAACAACGGGTTCGTTGAAATCAGCGAGCAGGTTTGCATTGGCGGGGTCGGTAGCTTGATACAAATACAGGTTCTTCGGTCTGGAATTGTTCAGCGCGGTATTTACCTGCTGGGCAACATACGTAATATTTGCAGGGTTGGTACTGTCAAAGCCTGCCAAGTTGGCATTTCCCCAGTTGCCCAGGTTAGCACCGTTGCTGTCCGTCACTTCACCGGTGCGCAGATTGATGGTAATGTCCTGCGTAGGAATATTCACACCTGCTTCCCCGGCTTTAATGGTAATGCTCTGCACGTCATTCAGTTCAAGGGCAAGCCAGTAATTGTTTTGGTCAAGGGTTGCAACACCTGAAACAGTCTGCAAATCAGCTTCAATGTCATTATACAGAGCCAAGGCATTGCCTGCCAAAGCGCCCCATGCGGCTTCTGCGGCATTGATTTCATAGCGGCCTGTATTGGGCAGCCATTTTTCTTCTGTTGCGGCATTATAGGCGTCGTTCAGTTTAATATATTCAGGGCCTGTGGTGGGATCGTTTGCTTTATAGCCGCTGTTGAACATATAGGGGTCAACGTTCAGGTCAGCAAGAGAACCTTGAGAAGACCACGGCTGGGAAAGATTGCTTGCGCGCAGGCCGAAGTTAATTTCGGTATTGTACTTTGCGCCGTTCTGCGTTCCGGAAGTCTGTGCGTCCAAAATGCCGCTGAAGTTCGGTACGACAATGGGATAGCCGTTGCTGGAAATGGGAGCCGGCTGCCAGTTGGCAAGGTTTGTCGGGTCAAGTTTGATAACCTGTTTGTCGGTCAGTGAACCCGCAGGATCAGGTACGGGCTGATACGCTTCGGGATTGTCTTCGGCATTCAGCGTGCCGCCCCAGGTATAAGCGGTTTGGTTCACAAGGGCGCCTGCGGAGTTGAAAGTCAGCGTGCCTGCCATAAGCATACCGCCTGCGGACGTTTCGTTCACGTTTTTCAGTTCGCCTGTGGCTTCATCAAAAAATTGTCTTTTATCTTCTGCGGGGTCCATGGTTACAATATATTCCCATACTTCTTCGCCGGAGTTGCCGCCTTCGTAGTCGGTGGAAGAAACCTTGTCAAAGTATACGGTAATGGTATGCTTTACGCCGGCTTCGTCGTAAATCTGCATGGTGGTCTGTTCCGCATAGGAAGTTTGGGCAAGCGGCGGTACGTTGTCCGCGCGTTCGGCTTCGTTGCCGTTCCATTGTTCAAACAGAGCGGCAAAGGGGTTGGAAGTGTTGACAGCATTGTCCGCACCGGATTTCGGCAGGTTAACTTTGAAATCCATTTTGGTTGTTTGCTGCGGGAATACGGTAAAGGTATCAAGCTGAATATCGGTGGGTACACCCGTGCCTTTAATCGGGGAAGTAGAACCTGATGAAGCGTTAACCTGGGTTGCGTTGCCGCCCGTTGCCTGCATAACGCCGCCGGAATTGTCAATTCTCCAGCCTTGCAGGGCAAAACCGTTGGGGTCTTTCAGATAGCCTTCTTTATCGAAGGTAAAGTTGCCTGCACGGGTGTAATAGGTTTCGTCGGAACCGACAGCCTGCACTTGGAAAAAGCCGTTGCCTTCAATGGCAAGGTCGGTTGCGTTGGTTGTGGTTTCAAATGCGCCTTGGGCAAAGTTGCCGATAATGGTGCCGATTTTTACGCCGCGGCCGATTTGGGTTGTGCCTGCAACGCTGTGGGCATCTTGATACACGAAATCCGCAAAGTCCATGCGCTGGCTTTTAAAACCTACCGTGTTGACGTTGGCGATGTTGTTACCGACAACGTTCATTTTTTCACCGTGAGCCAAAAGACCTGAAACACCGGTCCATAATGTTGATGTTACGCTCATACTGATTCTCCTTACCTTGCAGTGATTAATCTATCCCCTCAGATAGATGTATTTATTGGGCAATTATGCCCTTCATATAACTGTTAATGGCGCTTGACGCTTTTTCTTTGAGAGTTTGCGCCGTTGCTGATGCTGTTGATGTCGGAACGGAATTTCTCAAACCGTCCGCCAAAGCCTGACTGAACGTGCTTTGTGCGGGAGCTGCGGAAAGCACGCTGTTTGCGGCACTTGCGGCATTGGCAAGCTGTGCCTGCACGGCGCTTTCTTCGGCAGCTTCGATAATCTTGGAAGTATCGAGAATTTCAATGGTCAGCTTCTTATCGCCCGTGTATGTCCATTGATTGTTTCCTGCGCTTTCCCAGTTTGCGGTCCAGCCTGCGGCTGTCATGTCAAGCTTGCCGTCCGTAATGGTAATGCCGAGATTGGTCAGCGCATTGTAGCTTTGAATACTCTTGGCATCGCTGCCGCGGATAACCGCTTCGATATTCTTATAATTATTTTGCAGATCGCCCTCGGCAAGCAGGAAGTCAAAACCGTCGCCGCCGTCGATAAGCTCGTCAAATTCGTCATACAGAATAATATCGTTGCCGTCGCCTGCGGAAATGGTGTCTGCCGCGCCTGCTTCGCCTTCAAGATAATCGTTGCCCTCGGTGCCGATATATTCCTTACCCGGCGTTGCGGAAGAAGCCGTTGATTCCAAAACTTCGCGCACGTTGCTGAGCAGAACCACCCTGCCGCCCGTAAGGCTGAGATAATATTCGCCGTTGTAAGAGCTTGTGCCGGTAACGCGGCCGGAAACGGAAGTATCGATATATACGGCGTCTCCGTTGGCATTCTTGCCGGTAAAAGACACGGTATACGTTCCATCGGGAGCTTCGGAACCGTCGCTCTTTTTGCCGTCCCATACAAAATCGTGAATACCGGAAGCTTGTGAACCCAAATCCACGGTTCTGACAATATTGTTTGAGGCGTCCAGAATATTGATGACACAGGAAGACATTTCTTCGCTGCCTGCGTATTGGATAAGGGAAACTTCGTCGCCTTCTTTGTAAATGCCGTAACCGCGGGCAGAAACTTCCTTGCCGATGTAGTTGGTAATATGAATGGAAGTCTGCATGGCGGTCAAATTCATCAGATTTGTGATGTTTTCGTTCATGGCCATGGACTGTTCCAAAGCGGAGAATTGCGCCAACTGGGCAATAAATTCCTTGTCTTCCATGGGGTTAAGCGGATCCTGATACTGGAACTGAGTAACCAGCAGCATAAGGAAGGCTTCCTTATCAAGCTCGGAATTGGAATTGCTGATAGACGTTGTGCTTCCGGAAGTGCCGTAAACACTGTCCAATGCTGTACTTCCGCTTAAACTGCTCATAACAAAATCTCACTAGGCAATAATGTGTAAGCCCTGCAGGGAATTATTTTCCCTTCCGGCCGTTATACTGCCTATATTTTGCATATTGTGTGCCAAACTGTCCTCTTCAAACACTCCCCTACGGGATAATGCACGCAAGTAGCTGAGATTTTGGAAATTCTCTCTAAAAGTCTGTTCGTTGTTATGCTGCTGCATACTTTCCCAGCTTTGGCCGGGATTGCTGTCGGAATAATTGGAAAGACCTACTTCAACCTCAATGTTTTGAACCTTAAATCCTTGGTTCTCAAGCTGCTGGCGTATCACTTCCACCTGCTGATTGATAAGGGAAGCACTTTCCGCTTTCTCGGTTTGAATAACGGCATTAACTTCCCCGTTCTTCATGGTCAGCGCTACGGCCATTTGTCCAAGCTCCACAGGATTGAGGGAAACTTCCAGACGCTTGGCGCCGTTTCTCATCATGGTCAGCACGGTATCCTGCACCTGACTGCGGATGTCGGAAGCATTGCCGGCAAAATTTGCAGCAGCCGTGTCAAATACGGCGCCTATTCCCTGCAGGCCTGCAATGCCTGCCAGCACGCGTTCTTCGTAACTTGCCTGCGCAAATGACTTGCGGGAAAATTCTTCCTTATTGTCCTGCGTATGGTCTCGGCTGTTTTCCTTGCTTTGCTCCGCCGGATTAAAACGTTCGCTTTGTTCCTGTGCCTGCAGCTTTTCTTCCTGCTTGTTTTCAAAAAATTTATTTTCGGCCTTGAGCGTGCTTTCCCGTTCGTCCTGTACCTTTGCGGCTGTCAATACGCTTTGCTGCTGTACCGCAGATATCTTGGAGTCTTTTGTTTCGGCGGCATTCTGCTTGGCATTTTCCGTTTCTGCGGACAAAACAGCCTTGCTTTCAGCCTCATTTAACTTTTTGCCGTTAACGGTGCTGCGGTTCAGCTCTTCGCCCACAGCCTTGGTGATTACCGTATCTTCAATTAACGCCTTGGAATACAGCACTTCCCTGTTTTCCCGCATAAGTTCGCGGCGTTCCTCGGCTTCGCGGCTTCTTGCGGAATCAAGCAACGGTTTAATATTCTGTTCCAAGCTCGTCTGCACTGCCTTGAAATTTTCGCTGCGGCTTTCCAAAAGCGCCTTGGCTTCCTTAAATACGGCATCCACCTGTTCGGAAGACAATACCTTATTCTTGTCAAAAGAAGCCAAAATCTGCTGCATACCGTCCTGCACGTCTGCAGGAAGATTAAACGCCTTGGAAAGAGCTGACAGCTCTTCGGGACTTAATGTGGTAGGATTTTGCTTCAATGCGGAAATTAATGCCTGTATGCCGGAAAGACCGTCCCGATAGCGCATACTGTCGTACAGAATTGACGGCTGATCGGGATTGGCGCGGCCCGCAAGATTTTGCAGATAAGAGATATCGTCCGTACTTAACGCGGCATTGCCGCCCTTGGTGCTCTGCGTCAAAGCGGAAAGCAGTTCTTTAAGCGTCGGGCCTTCGGGCTTGTTCATAATATCGGCCAGGGCGTTTTGAGCTTCTATGCATACATTGTCATTTTGAAACGCCTTGGCGAGCTTGGCAAGTTCGTCCTGATTGAAACGCGGTTCCTGCGGCACAAAGAAGGAATAAATTTCCGCCCGGGAAGAGTATACGGAAGTATCTTCCTCATCGGAACCGTCATCGTCTTCACTGCTTTCGGCACTGCTCAGCTGCTGCTCATTTTGGCGTGCGGTACTGTCCAACTCATTGGAAAAACTGGACATTGAACTTTCCTGCGAAGAAAAATCCAAGTGCGGACTTTCGTAACTTGCCGCATCAAAAGAAATAGGAATATATTGCATAGTAAACTCCTTTGCCCGTATAAAAGCAAAGTCCGTGCCAGTTTACGTACCTCTTTGCCGATTAACAAATCTGAAATTTCCATGTAATTTTTAACATAATAATTACAATGGAATAAATAAAAATATTAAATATAGCAAAAAAAATATATACAAAATTATTGCTTTTGTATAAACTTCAACTGACTATACATGACAAAATTAAATAATTATCTTATTTTATTATGTATTTTCAGCACAACGTTTTTTGAGAGAGGCAGTTATGGACCCGTTTTACGCTGGGTGGCTTTCCATTGTTCCGCCCGTTTTGGCAATTATTCTTGCCCTGATTACCAAGGAAGTGTTTTCTTCCCTTCTTGTCGGCATTTTAAGCGGCACGCTTATTTACTCCATCGGCACAAACGCAGATTTTGTGGTTATGAATACTATTGAAGTGGCTTTTTCCACCATGGCCAACAAGGTTGACTTCAATATTATTCTTTTCTGCAGCCTGCTCGGTGCGCTTGTATATGTCATTTCCCTTGCCGGCGGCACAAAAGCTTACGGCATTTGGGCAACAAAACGCATTACCAGCAGAAAATCCGCCATGCTTTCCACCGGCGGCCTGGGCGCGGCCATTTTCATCGACGACTATTTCAACTGCCTGACCGTCGGTACCGTTATGCGGCCCGTTACCGACAACTATAAAATCTCCCGCGCAAAACTGGCATATCTCATCGACTCCACTGCGGCGCCTGTCTGCATTATAGCGCCCATTTCCTCCTGGGCTGCGGCAGTCGGCAGCAACCTGAAAGCCACCGGCGCCTTTGACAGCGACTTTGCCGCTTTTGTGGCCACCATTCCTTATAACTTCTATGCTATTTTGGCTTTGGTCATGGTATTTATGGTCTGCATGGGCAATTTCGATTTCGGCCCCATGTACAAAGCGGAGAAGAAAGCCATTGAGGAAGGCGACGTAGGCGACAGCAACGCCCAAAACCACCAGCTCAACGCTTCCAGCCGCGGCACCATGTACGATATGATTATTCCGATCATAAGCCTGATTATTTTTGCCACACTCGCCCTGCTCTACAGCGGCGGCTATTTTGGCAGCGACCCTGCATACCATACCCTCGGAGCCGCTTTCGGCAACTGTTCCGCGGGCCCCTCTTTGGTTTGGGCCAGCTTCGGCGCTTTGGTTGTGGCCTTTTTCCTCTTCATTCCCCGCCGCCTCCTCACTCTGCAGGCATTTATGGACGGCGTAGTGGAAGGCGTAAAAGCCATGCTTCCCGCCAATATGATTTTGGTGCTGGCATGGGCTATCAGCGGTGTATGCCGTGACCTCCTGCAAACACCCGAATTTGTGAAAACCCTTTTTGAAGCCGACGGCGGCGCCACCTTCGGATTTTTGCCGGCCTTTATCTTTATTGTCGCCGGTTTCCTCAGCTTCTCCACCGGCACGGCCTGGGGTACCTTCGGCATTTTGATCCCCATTGTCGTTCCCGTAGCGCAGGCTATAAATCCGGAAATTGTTACTGTCTGCCTTTCCGCAACATTGGCCGGTTCCGTTTTCGGCGACCACTGCTCCCCCATTTCCGATACCACCATTCTGTCCAGTGCAGGCGCGGGCTGCAACCACGTTCAGCACGTTTCCACCCAGCTGGGCTATGCGATAATCGTAGCGGTGTGCAGCCTTATCGGCTATGCCGTGGCCGGCTTTACCAACGGCAACCTCTGGCTGAGCCTCGGCTCTGCACTGGCTGTGCTTGTTTTGACCGTTATCTTCCTGCATAAGCGAAGTGAAAAATTGGCATAAACTTTTCAAAAAGCACTCTTGATGAGTGCTTTTTTTATAGGAGCATACCATGAACATTTTTTATTTTTTCGGAGATTCCATTACTCTTGGCGTCAATGTTCTGCCCAAAGACAGTTTTTATCAGCTTGCAGCGGAATGTCTGCAGGAAAAATTTCCAATTCCGCCGACAAAATTTTATAACCTCGGTGCCTGCAAAAATTCCTCCAAAGAAATTCTTGCGCGCTTTGAAAACGAATTTTCCGTACGCAGTCTGCCCGGAAGCGAACCGATTTTTATTCTGATGTGCGGCGTGGTTGACACCATGAAATTTACCGACACCCCTTATCTTAGCCTTGAACAGAGCAAAGAAAACTTTGCGGCAATTGTCAGCCTTGCCCAAAGCCGCGGCAAAATCATCGCCGTCAGCCCCAGTCCCGTGGCAAACGAAGAACAAAACGCCCGTCTTGCCGAACTTATTGCCGCACAGGAAAAAATCTGCGGCGATAAGGGCTGTGCCTATATCAACATTTTCCCGCAGCTGCACAATCTCGATTTTATCAGTGATCTCAAAGACGGCGTACACCCCGGAGAACGCGGCAACAAACTGATTGCGCAGCTAATGAACAGCGCATTAAAAGAACTGCTTTTTTAAGCTTGCGCATTTTGCTTTTCATACCTATATTAAAAGAAACCATCGGAGGATTTATGGATTACAACCAGACACAAAGCATAGCAAAAAGCCGCTCAAGCACCGCGGTTTTTATGCAGCAGGTATATTTATGGATGGCAGCCGCTCTTTGCGTGACTGCAGCCAGTGCTTATTTCACCGCAAGCAGCGAAGCCATGCTGACAGCCGTTTTCAGCGGCTTTACGCCTATTATTCTTATTGCCGGCATTTTCGGACTGGTAATGTATCTTTCTTTTGCCATGCATAAGCTTTCCCCTGCCGTGGCCACTTCCCTGTACATTTTATACGCAGTGCTGAACGGCATCTTCCTTGCTCCCATTGTACTGGTATACACCAGCGCTTCCATTGCCAAAACATTTATCATTACCGCAGGTATGTTTGCCGGCATGAGCGTTTACGGCATGACCACCAAAAAAGATCTTACAGGCTGGGGCTCTTTCCTGATCATGGGGCTTTGGGGACTTATTTTGGCAAGCATAGTCAATATTTTTATGAAAAGCTCCATGATGGACTTTGTTATCAGCATTGTCGGCGTTATCGTTTTTGTGGGTCTTACTGCTTATGACACGCAAAAACTTAAAGAAATGGGCGAAACCGCTCCCCTGCACGACTCCGTAGCCATCCGCCGCGGAGCTCTGCTTGGCGCAATCACCCTGTATCTTGATTTTATTAACCTGTTCCTGTATATGCTCAGACTTTTCGGAGACAGAAGAAGCTAAGAGCCTATACCCGATTTTCAAAATAATTAAATTTTTTCTTGACAAAAAGGAGTGTTCTTTATATAAACACTCCACGACGGATGGTTAGCTCAGTTGGTAGAGCATCGGTTTTACACACCGAGGGTCGGGAGTTCGAGCCTCTCACCATCCACCAGTTTGTTTATATGATTGTCCGCAGTCATAACCATATCACCTAGTTTCATACTAGGACGGATGGTTAGCTCAGTTGGTAGAGCATCGGTTTTACACACCGAGGGTCGGGAGTTCGAGCCTCTCACCATCCACCAGTTTTCAAGCCCCGCAAAGGGGCTTTTTTTCTATCTCCCGCAAAAAACTCTCCCGCCGCCCGATACGGACAGCCGCTGCCACAGGCATAGCCGTTTTACAGACAACTTTTTTTTACAGCAAACAGTCAGCATAACGCTTTTGTTGCGGTTATAAAAATCACTGCCGCCTGATATCAGGTTATCGGTATCTGCTGCCGTACCTTATCAAAAATTACAAAAAAATTTACCAAGATCAAAACTATGATCTGTCAGCTTGCACCACACCAAAAAAAAGAGGGCAAAGCCCTCTGTAAGCGTAAAGCCAGCACTGTCTGAATTTTGCGGCAGCCTCATGCCGCGGCACGCAGTGCAGCTTGCTAAAAATCTATGATTTTACGTACATACGCACCCTCTTTCGCGAGGTATGTGTAATTGCCGTTAATACGCACGGAAACATTGTCCACTTCCCACTGATACCCCGTGCCGTAGAGCCAATCCTTGCCGCTCAGATGATTAATCACCATTTCTTTAATAAGATATGCCATTTCGTCCAAACCCTGTACCACAGTGGCGGTAAAAACACCCTGACGGATTTTTTCCCTGGCTTCTTTTATGCCGTCAAACCCGATAATGGCAATATCGTCCTGCTCGACGTTCAGCCCCTGTTCATTCAAATAGCGCAGAGCACCGAGCGCCATATTATCGTTATTGCTGATAATAAGTTCCACGGAATCGCCGTATTGTTTCATAATTTCCGGCATGGTTTCATAGCAAAGGCTTCTGCGCCAATTGCAGATAAAATTTTCCCCAAGCTGTTCCAAAGGAAGCCCTAATTCTTTGGCGGTATTTATGGAATACAGCGATCTGGAAATAGCTTCGAAATTCCCGGCAGGGCCCTGCAGCAGCACATACTGCAGCTTGCCGTCTTTGTTTTTGTCGTATTTTTCCAAATTCCATACCAAATCCAGCAGCCGCCCTTGTCTTCTGCCTTCTTCCACCCCGTTATTCGCAACCATAACGATATTTTTATATCCTTCAAAAATCTGTACATTCGGCTCATTTTTAAAGAATACTGCAGGCAAATCAAATTTTTGCAGCATGTCCAGCACTTCCGAAACATAAACGGGCCGGACAATGTTCACCAGCACCAAGTCGGTTTTTTCATGAATACTGGCGCGAAGCTGACTAAGCTGCAAATGCATATCGTTTTGCGCATCGTATACTTCTATTTCGCAGCTGTCCTGCAGCTGTGTCCGCAGTTCCTGCGCTAACTCGGCAAGATATTCATCGTCCATGCTGCGGACAAAACAGGCAATTTTATATTTCTCGTCCGCAAAACAGACACCGTGTACGCCTAAGCCCAAAATTGCAGCCAACAGCAAACCCCAAAAAATTACCCCCCTTCGCATATTACTCCTTTCCTTTGACTCTTTCTGCCCATTTTTTCAATAAAGTATAAAATTCTTTCGAATCCAATTGCTTATCAATACAATCAGCCATGCCTGCCTCATAACATTTAGTTTTGTCTTCAAAACTGATACAATCGGCAAGTGCAATAATCAGCAAATTCCGCTGTTCGGGCACGCTTAAAATACGCTTTGCCGTTTCAAAACCGTCCATTATCGGCATTTCCACATCAATAAAAGCCAAATCAAGCACATTTTCCTCGGCTATGCTTACGGCATCTTCCCCGTTTACCGCAACATATACTTTGCAGTTGGCCTGCTCCAGCATAATCTGCAATGCGGAAAGAACGGTTTTATCGCCTTCCGCCAAAAGCACGGACAAAAAAGCGCCATTATTTTCGGACAAAACAAGCACAGTGTTATCTGCGCTGTGCTCTGCCGTGCCTTTTTCCACCGGCACCGTGACTTTTACGGAAGTACCGATATGCCGGGTACTCTGCACATCAATTTCGCCGCCCATGGCATCAACTGCAGCTTTCACAATAAGCAGTCCGCGGGGATTAAATGCAGTCTGTCCGCTTTCGGCTTCCTTTGCGGAAGTTTTGCCGAACAGTTCCCGGACTGTTCCGGGGTCCATGCCTATACCCGAATCCAATATTTCCATAACAAGGGCATACCCCTGTTTATACGGTTCACAGGCAATATCCACGTGCACATAACCGCTGTCGGTAAATTTAATCGCATTGCTGATTAAATTGAGCAAAATCCTGCGCATTTTTTCCTTATTGGAACGGATATATAAGGGAACATTTTCATTTATGCTGAAATTATACGCCAGTTTCTTTTTAGCGCTTTTATTTTTCAGCAGATTTTTAATGGAAAGCAGCATTTCCTGTAAATTAAAAAGCTCTTCACTGGAAAAACACTGGTCCATATCGTATTTGGAAAAATCCTGAATATTGACAGCCAGCTTCAGCAAATTCTGCGCGGTGGTTTCGATCTGCACCAAATAATTTTTCAGCAGCGGATCGGGACAGTTTTGCTGGGCAAGATAGCAGGACGCCGCAATATTGTTGAGAGGCATACGTATTTCATGACTCATTTTTTCGATAAACCGATTTTTAACCTGTATGGTTTCATTGGCTTTCTGCAGCAATTCAAGGATATTCCGAACCATATTTTCCAAACTTCTTGCAAAATCGCCGATCTCGTCGTTGCGCCGCAAAATCCTTTCGTCCATATGCGCAGCTTCAAAATTATTCCCGGAAACCTTATCAATATATTTTGTCAGCCCCCGCAAATCATGGATAGCGGGAAAAACAAAACATATCACTATCATTATGGCAGCCAGCGAAGCGACAAAACGAATCAGGTTTGTTCTGTCGGCTAGCTGCGCCCGCCACACATCATATCTGTCCGAAAACAGATATACAACGCAAAACAAGTTTGCCTGCGGAATTTTATAAAAACCAAAATACCATTCGTCCCCTTTTTGGGAAACATAGCGCCTTGCCCCGAAACTGTGCATATTCATAAAATCAATCTGACTCTGCAGAATTCTGACGCCCTTATATTTTGCGTTTGTGGAATTGAGCACGACACCGTTCTTATCCAGCAAAAAAGCACTTTGTTCCAAGGCCACGTTTTGAAAAAGATAATCGTCGGTTAAATTTTCCAGAGCAAGCAGACCGCAGATAAAATATTGCCTGCCCTTATATTCCGCGGACAGTCCGACCGGCAGCTGCGTCTGGGAATTTTGTTTGGAAACAAAAGCATGACCGTATACAATGCTGCCGTCAAACTGAACGCGCCTGAACCACCCCAGTTCCTTTAACAATCTGTTTCTGGAAAAGCGCTGTTCCTTGCCGAAAAGCAGGTTCCCGACTTTATCGTATACACTGACGGAATCAAAAAAATGAAACGAATTGCCGACTTCAGCGAGATATTGCGTAAAGCGGCTTTCAGCGGTGCTGCTCTCCCGCAGACCTTCTTCACCGAGCAGCGGAAAAAATTTTGCCGCAAGCCGCAGCGTATCCGTAGCGCTCTGCAGCTGCGAGCTTATTCCCCTGCCTATAATGCCGGTACGTTCCTCGGCACGGGAAAGCTTAATTTTATCAAGAGTTGAGTTATAGGCCGTATACAGAAAAAAAGTGGAAAGAGCCATAAAACAGGCAAAAACACACAGAACAACAAGTAAAATTTTTCCTTTCAGTCCCAAACGGAAATTTCTGATACCTGAAGCCATAACTAAAAAAATCTCCCGGCAGAGCCGTACAATATATTTCTTATTACAGTATATCCAATTTAGGGCTAAAAGCCAAGTAAAAATGTTCACAAAGACAAAAAAAGCTGTTTTTCAACAGCTTTTTTTGTATAATTTAAGCAAATCGGCTTTTATTTATGTTCATCGTCATAGGTACGGATTGCACCGGTCTGCTGATATTCCTTAACCAGCTTAAAAACAAGCGGACTGAGCAGCAACACACCGATAAGGTTGGGAATGGCCATCATTGCGTTGGCGCAGTCGGCAATAAGCCATACAAGGTCAAGCTTTACCAACGCTCCTACCGGAACGGCAAGCACATACACAACCCGGAACGGAATAAGCGCCTTGTCGCCAAAAAGGAAAATGGCACAGCGTTCACCGTATACGCACCAGCCGAGAACCGTGGTAAACGCAAAGAAAAGCAAACAAATGGTAACAAGTTTGCCGCCGGCAAACGGCAAAGCGGCGTTAAAAGCGGCAGTCGTAAGGGCAACCCCGTTCAGCGCTTCGGGAGCCCGCCACATATCAGTTACCAAAATGGCAAAACCGGTCATGCTGCAGACAATAATGGTATCGATAAACGTATCGAGCATACCCAAAATAGCCTGGCTCATGGAGCAATTGTTAGTTGCCGTGGCATGGGCTATCGGCGCGGTGCCAAGACCGGCTTCGTTAGAGAAAACGCCGCGTGACATACCGTAACGGATAGCCATCATAACCGTAGCGCCGGCAAAACCGCCCTGAGCAGCCGTGGGCGTAAAGGCGTCCTTCACCACGTATACAAACACATCAACAATTCTGTCCGCATAAGTAACGATTACAATCATTGAAATAATGACATACGCCAAAGCCATAAGCGGCACAACCTTGCCCGCCACATAGCCTATGCGCTGAATGCCGCCGAGAATAACAACGGCCGCCACGGCAAAAAGTCCTATGGCGCTGACCCAGGTGGGCACGCCGAAATTAGCGGCAAGAGATTCGGCAACAGTGTTGCTTTGGATCATATTGCCGGTGCCGAAGCAGGCGCAGATACAAAAAATTGCGAACAAAATGCCTAAAATTTTAAACTTGGGGCCAAGGCCGCGCTCGATAAAATACATGGCTCCGCCCACGTAATTGCCTTTGGGAGTGCGCTGACGGTAATACATGGCAAGAAGAATTTCAGAAAATTTGGTAGCCATGCCCACAAGCGCGGTTACCCACATCCAAAACAGCGCACCGGGACCGCCGAGAAAAATGGCTGTGGCAACGCCTGCGATGTTGCCCGTGCCGATGGTTCCGGAAAGTGCGGTCATCAAAGCATTAAAAGAAGATATTTCCCCGTCGCCGCTGCTGTTTCTGCCTTTCCAGATACCGACAAATCCGGCGGGCATTTGGCGGAACGTAAAAAATTTAAGACGTATTGTCAGATACAGGCCGGTACCCACCAAAAGCACAAGCATGGCCGGCCCCCACAAAAATGCGCTCACGCTGTTCAGAAAAGCGATAAAAGAAACCATAAAACCTCCTATTTTTCTTAATCTTAGCATT
Source organism: uncultured Desulfovibrionaceae bacterium (assembly GCA_949299515.1). GTDB lineage: Bacteria > Desulfobacterota > Desulfovibrionia > Desulfovibrionales > Desulfovibrionaceae > Taurinivorans. The sequence continues at coordinate 26,093 of CASGAP010000014.1, read as the reverse complement.
ATGCGCATTTTTATTTCCAACACTTTTTTTCGGATTTTTCCGTATTTTTTGAGTTTTTTTTCTTATCCACGCAGAATAAAATAAAATTTAATATAGTTTTTGTTTTCACAAAAAATACGGGATATAAAAAAACAGAATTTTTCGGCAGCCGCCGAAACCAATGTATGCTTTTTTCACGGTAATCCATGCTTTTTCCCCGCTGATCCATGCTTTTAAGCCTCCGCACGGCAAAAAAACAACGCTGCGGCTTTAAGATATGTTTCTAAAATTTTTTCCGGGAAAATGACTGCATTGCTGTCCATTAGCGTACGGTTCGCAAGTTCACTAACGCAAACGGCTTATCGCCCTTTGGGCGGCTCCCCCGACCCCTCATTGCCCGGCATTTCGGAGCGCTGCCGAATTTTTCGGCTTCAGCCCCGAAATCCCGAGAATAAACGTAAAAGAAAAATTCTTATCATTAATTAGGGTGTGTTTCCAAATTATTTTTCTTTTTTTCTTGGGGGAAATGATTTCCCCCAAGCCCCCTCATTGCACAGTATTTGCGTAACCTTGCCGAAAGTTTCGGCTTCGGTTCCGCAAATACTGTGAATAAGAGCGACTGAAAAAATCTTTTTCCCAACCCCAAACAAGTGTTAAAACAGTCTGTTTCGATTAATATTTTTTATAAGTCTATTATCAAAGGCATTAATTAAGAAACATACCCTAATAAACTGACTTTATAGAAGATGTTATAACTGTCACGATCAATGCCATTAATTCGGCAGCATATTCCTAAAAAACGGCAAAAAAAAGTCCTATGCATACTACATAGGACTTTACTGTGTAAATATCTGGCGGAGAGAGAGAGATTCGAACTCCCGGAGGACGTGAATCCTCAACGGTTTTCAAGACCGCCGCTATCAACCGCTCTGCCATCTCTCCGACCTTTGCGAAAACATATGTAGCATAAGAGCCAAAAACAAGTCAACACTTTTTTTCTGTTGTTTTTTTAACGCATCAACCCGATATTTACAATATAATATATTGAAATCAAAAAATATTTTATTTTTGGCACAACTATCGCAAAATATAAGGCAGAATAACTTTTCCGTTTTCGGATTTTTTTTGAAAGCCCGAAGAAAAAAGGCGGTAATTATGCAATATATCAATACATTTTTTAAAAGTCGCTTCAGTATCCCCGCAAAAGGCTTTGTCGGAACTTTGACATATGCCGCCGTTTGCCTGCTGCTGGCAGCCGTTCTTGCCGCAGCCGCAGCCGCACCTGCCCATGCCGTGCGGCTCAAGGACATTTCCAGCATTTCCGGCGTAAGAAACAACCAGCTTACAGGCTACGGACTGGTTGTAGGCCTCGGCGGCACGGGCGACAAACGCGACGACCTCACCGCCTCCACCCTTACCAATATGCTCGAAGGCATGGGCATTGCCGCAGGTTCTGCCCAAGTGGAAGCGCGCAACGTGGCGTCAGTAATGGTAACGGCCAATCTGCCAGCCTCTGCCAAAGCCGGCAGTTCCATCAACGTAACCATTTCCAGCATAGGTTCCGCCACCAGCCTGCAGGGCGGCGTGCTTCTGCAGACGCCGCTTATGGGCATTGACGGCAAAGTATACGCCATTGCCCAGGGTTCCTTGGTTGTCGGCGGTTTTTCCGCCCAAGGCGCGGCAGCTTCCGCCCAAAAGAACCACACCACTGTAGCTTCCATTCCCAACGGAGCCATTGTGGAACGGGAAATCCCGTTTTCCTTCAACAACCAGCGGGAATTAACCATTAATATGCACGTGCACGACTTCACCACCACCCAGCAGACCGTGGAACGCCTCAACGAAAGCCTCGGCGGACAATACGCCGCAGCCAATGACGCTTCCACGATCAAACTGCAGATTCCCTCAGAATTTCAGGGCAATCTCGTGCCGCTCATGGCGTCCATAGAAAATCTGAACATAACCCCGCAAAACGCCGCCAAAGTCGTGGTTGACGAAAAAACCGGCACCATAGTTATCGGCAAAGACGTAAAACTTGCCAAAGTAGCCATTGCCCACGGCAATCTGCAGGTAACCATTCAGGAAAACGTGGACGTAGTGCAGCCCAATGCCTTTGCCCAGGGCACAACGGTCGCCTCACCCGTAACCGACCTCATGGCCAGAGAAGAATCACGGAATTTACACCTTGTGGAAGGAGCAACCCTGCAGGAACTTGTGGACGGCCTCAACGCCATAGGCGCCACCCCGCGCGATCTCATCAGCATTTTGAAGGCGCTGAAGAGTTCCGGTTCCCTGTATGCAGATTTGGAGGTTCTGTAATATGAGCCAAGCAATGAACATGATGACGGACATGGCCGTGCAAAGCGTCCGCCAAAACAATTTGGATACGCAGCGCAGCCGTCTTGCCAATATCGAAAACTCCAAGGACGAAGCCCTGAAAGAGCGGGAACTGCGCAAAGCGGCAGAAGGATTTGAAGCCATTTTCATACAGAAAATGTGGGACGAAATGCGCTCTTCCCTGCCCAAAAACGGCATACATTACAGCAAGGAAGAAGAATACTGGCAGTCCATGTACAGCCAGGAACTGGGCAAAAGCATGGCAAGCGCAGGCGGCATAGGCCTGGCGGACATGATGGTGGAACAGCTGACCAAACCTGCGGTGGCTTCCCCGCAGACCGGCGCCCTGAGCCGTATACGCATGGCTGTTGAGCCTGCACCCCTTGTCCCGCAGGAAAACCTGCAGACAAAGCAAAATGCCGCACAGGAACACGGCGCGCTGCAAACAGCCCAAAAAGCCGCCCCAAACAGCGGCAGACAGACAAACAGGCAGGCTGTAAGCCCTGACTTTTACGAAGAATACAGCCCGGAACACAGCGCCATGCAGGCTGCTGCGGCAGACAAGGCATTCCAAGCGCAAAACGCCGCCGATGAACGGACAAATGCCGCTTCCGCCCAAAACCAAAACGAACACCAAACGCAAAAGGCGCAGCAGGAACCCCAAATTATCCGCACAACATACATTACCAACCTGCCGCCCGAAAAGCGCGAACACGCCATTTTGGACAGAAAAGGCAATCCCGTCAAAAAAACGGAACGCACAGCCGCACCCGAACCAATCAAGACTCCCACGCGCAATGATTATTTTGACAGGAGCCAATCCATAGCCCGCACCATAAAGGCGGAAAGCACGGCACAGCCTGCGCAGCAGATACGGCAGGCACAGCCCGAATCCCCCGCACGGCAAAACGCGGACAGCGCATTGCCCAAGCAAGCCTACGGCGAACCGCAGGACATACTTGCCGGCATAACCACAACCTATATCCCCTATCATCAGCGCATGGCCATGATCCAGGCAAGCCAGATACAGGCACAGCCCGCACCGGCTGAAACAGCCGCCGAAACGTTTCCGAAAACCGACGTGCAGACTGCAAAACGTTCTTTTCGCCTGCCCAGCCTGGAAGAAGCGCTGAACATGGGTACGCTTGTTGCCTCCCTGACAGACAGCGAACGGCAAAACGCGCACGGCAAGACTGCCGGACAGGCAATGCAGACGCAAATGCCGCAGACCATAGGCGGCGGCACCATTCTGACAGATCCGCCGCAAATGCCCCAGGTTTCCGCAGTTGCCCCGAAAAGCGAATACCAAATGCCCGTACAGGGCACGATACGCTCCGCTTTCGGCTGGCGCATCGACCCCATTAACCGTCAGCGTGCCTGGCATACGGGCATTGACATCGAAGTTCCCGCAGGCAGTGCCGTCAGCGCGGCCGGTGCAGGCACGATCAGCTTTGCGGGCTATGACGAACAGCTCGGCAACGTAGTCATTATCGATCACGGCAGGGGTATGCAAAGCGTATACGGCCATAACGAAAAGCTGTTAGTCAATACGGGGGACGCTGTTTCCTCTGGCACACAAATTGCAAAAACAGGTTCAAGCGGCCGCACCAACGGCAGCCACCTGCACTTTGAAATACGCCAAAACGGGCTTTCCATAAACCCCGAACCGTTTTTTGCCGCGGAAGAAATTTCCTAGCCAGCGGCGGCCGTTTCAAACGTGACATAAATTTGACGGAGGCAGCATATGTTTGCAAACATCAAAGACACCCTGGATCGCCAGGACAAAGCGCTTGATCTTATGAAAGAACTTCTGCAGGAAGAATTTTCCCTGCTCATGCGGCGCGACACCGACGCAATCATGACCATTGAATTTTCCATACACGAACTGCTGCGTCAGCTTGCCACGGAAAAAGAAAGCATTATCAAAGCGCTTGGCGGCGGCCGTCTGAAAGATTACGCACAAATGCTTCCGGAAGACAAAAAAGAAATCATTATTTCCCTGTGGCTCAGCATTGACAAAAAAGAACAGGCCTGCGCCAAACAGGCTTCGCTGAACACCCGTCTTTCCTTGGGGCTTCTCGACCAAAGCAAAGACCTGCTCAACTACCTGCACGAACGCATCGTGCCGCCCCAGCGCACAGCCTACAGCAGACGCGGCACCTATGCAAAACAGCATCCGCAGGCTTCCGTGTTCAGCGCACGCTATTAATTTCCACTGCTACGATTTTTGAGGTTCAGCAATGTCAGGCATAAGCAACTTACTCAACATAGGCAACAGCGCCATACTGACCAACCAAACGGCTATCAACGTAACAGGCAACAACATTGCCAACGTCAATACCGACGGCTACGTCCGCCAAAGCGTCCGTATTCAGGAGTCCACGCCTTTTGAAGCAAAACCCGGCCAAATAGGCACCGGTGCTTATGCCCATGAAGTATACCGCAACTTTGACCGTTATCTGGAAAACAACTATCTTTCCCAAAACGGCTTTGCCAGTATGTGGAACGAACAGGCCGTTATCATGCAGACCGTGCAGTCCGTTTTCAACGAAGCCAACACCGACGGCATACACAACCAGCTCACCAGCTTTTTCCAGTCCTGGACGGAACTGAGCACCAATCCCAGCAGCACGGCGCACAGGGAAGATTTGATTTCCCAAACCCAAAACCTTTCCCTGCTGTATCAAAACGCCATGCAGTCCCTTACCGACACCAAAAAAGAAATGGACGAGTACATCAATCTTGCGGTAACGGACATCAATTACCTCGTGGATCAGCTTGCGGAAGTCAACAAAGAAATCGCCTCCACCTACAATCCTCCCGCAACCAACTGCAACGCCCTGCTGGACAAAAGGGATTCGCTTGTGCGCGAACTCAGTACCCTTGTGGACATCAGCGTACAGGACAACGGTCCCACGGATTTTAAAGTATACCTCAAGGAAGGTATGCCCCTGCTGGAAAACCAGACCAAATACCACCTTTCCACCCAGGGTCCCTTCTACGAAAACGACTGCAAAAACTTCACCGGCGAACTCCATTTCGAGGGCACGAGCGGCTACGAATATACCATGGAATTTATCAGCCCCACGGAATTCAAAGTTTCCATCGACGGCGGCAAATCCTGGGTGCAGGACGCTGACGGCAATACGGTTTTCACCGTGCCTCCCGTCGGCGAAAAACTTGACATCGGCGAGCTGAAAATTTCTTTCTCCGGCGAGGGCCTCAATGAAGGCGACACCCCGCTTTTCGACGCGGGCGACAAATTTTACATCGTGCCCAAAGACAGCGTTTTCTGGCACGAACCCACCCGCGATCCTATCAACGTCAGCAAAAACCTTGATTTGGAAAGCCTGGGCGGCAAGCTCGGCGCCTACGTGGAAGTGCGCGACAAACATATTTCAAAATACCAGGCACAGCTTGACGCCCTTGCCGAAAGCATTATCTGGGAAGTAAACCGCCTGCACAGCCAAGGTGCGGGTCTTGACGGCTTTACCCAAACCACGGGCACGACCGTCGTGGAAGACACAGGCCTGCCGCTCGGCAGCGACTGGCACAGCTATACCTACCACGACCGCCTCACGACGGGCAACCTCAATATGTATTTCTACAACGACAATACGGGCGAACCGCTTCTGTCGGGTTCCCTCAATTTCAACCCCGACCCCGCAGGCCCCGTCGAAAACTTTGACCCGACAAAACACAGCCTGCAGGATGTGGCCGCGGCCATAAACCGCAGCTATGTGGACGCAACCGGCAGACAGCTCATCACCGCAACCATTGAAGGCGGTATGCTCCAGCTTACGGCGGCGGAAGACGTGGAATTCAAAATGGGTTCCGACACCACGGGCCTTTGGGCTGCTCTCGGCATAAACACGTTTTTCGCAGGGGACAGTGCTTCCTCCATAAGCATTAATCCCAACCTCGTCGACCACCCGGAACACATCAACTCCGCCACCATTGACGGCCAGACCGAAGGCAACAGCAGCGACGGAACCATTGCCCAGCGCATCGGCAAGCTTTCCGAAGCTTCCGTAAAAATCAGCACGGTATGGGAAACCAGGGAAGAAAGCGTCCTGTCTTATTACGCTACCATGGTAGGCGGCGTCGGCTCCGATACCAGAAACGCAATTTTTAACGCCGATTATTATCAGACGCTGGCCGACGAAGCAGACACGCAGGTTCAGGCAAAATCCGGCGTAAACCTTGACGAAGAAATGACCCTGCTCATAAAATTCCAGCATTCCTACACGGCAGCGGCAAAACTCATTTCCACAGCGGATCAGATGTTTGAAACCCTGCTGAGCATGAAACAATAGGCAAAGGAGTACTTTGTATGCGCATTACCCACAACATGATGTTTTCCACCATGACGCAGAATATGAACAGTATTCTCAGCGACTACATGAACACCGGCATACAGATGTCCACCCAAAAACGCGTCAACAGCCCTTCCGATGACCCGACAGGCACGGTGCAGATTTTAAATTACCGCGCCTCCATCATGGCCAACGAAACCTATATCAACAATTCCCAGGAAGCTTCCGCATGGCTTGCCAGCACCGACGGCGCCCTGCAGCAGGCACAGACCATTCTTACCCGCGTCACCGAACTTGCCGAACAGGCGGCAACAGGCACAATCACTTCCGACAACAGAATGCAGATAGCCTCGGAACTGGAACAGCTCTTTGAACAGCTCATCAACATAGCCAATACCGAATACAACGGAACCCATATGTTTGCCGGCCATAAAACCGACAGTTCCGCTTACGAAAAAGGCCTGGGCATCATGACGGAAAATCCGGAATTTGACGGCATCACCTTTGAAGTCCTCGGCGAAATACCGCAGACCGCCATGATACGCTTCCCGGCAGACGGACAAATCGGCGGCGCCGCAGACCTCGAATACGAATATTCCAAAGACGGCGGCAAAACATGGGTAACCAAAACCCTGAACGCCGGCGATACCACGCTGGAACTGGACGGCTGCACCGTCAATCTTGCGGAAGGCACACTGCCCGTCGATGTCACCGCCTATAACCCCGACACGCCCACCTCTCCCACCAACGGTTCCATGCTCTATGTAAGGCCTTCAGCCTATTATGTGGGCGACGACAACGATTTTCCGCCGGAAGTGGACGTATACGGCAGCAGCATAGGCAATACCGACGCCCAGGGCATTTTTAAATCCGACGTGCAGATTAAATTCACCGACCATGTTTCCGTAAACCAGAACGGCACCGTAGAATTCCAATACAGCACGGACAACGGGCTTACCTGGACCACGGGCACTGCCACCACCGCGGCAGGCAGCGACAGCGTGCGCCTTGTGGTGCCCGGCGGCTACGTGGACGTGGAAGCGGCCGATGGCGCGGGCATTGCCGCAGGTTCCCAACTTGTGGTACGGCCGAACCGCGCCGAAGAACAGGGCTATGAAATCGCTCCCGGCGACTTTGTGCAGATAACCAATGACGGCAAAGATATTTTCGGCGGTCTGTATAAGGACAAAAACAGCAATTACGCAACGCCTGCGGCAGACCCCAATATTTTTGAAACCATTTCCGACCTGATCGCTTACTGCCAGACCGACAACCAAAACGGCTGCTCCCAATCCGTGGAAGATCTGCGCACCATGAGCGAACACCTGCTTACAAAACTGGCGGAAGTTGGCGGCAAAAGCAACCGTGTGGAAGTCAACATCACGGTCATGCAGACCCACAAAGACAACCAAACCATACGCAAAAGCAACATAGAAGACGCGGACCTTACCACGCTTCTTAATGACATAACCAAACAACAGGTAACCTATCAGGCAGTGCTGCAGTCTTCCTCCATGATCATGAACATGAGCCTGCTCGATTATCTCTAACAGGTGAACTATGCTGATACTGACACGAAAAGCCGGCGAAAGCCTCTATATAGGCGACGACATAAAAATAACCCTTATCGGAATTCAGGGCAAACAGGCCCGCCTCGGCATAAGCCTGCCCGACACCATGGCCGTATACAGGGAAGAAGTCTACAAGCGCGTCATGCAGGACAATATCCTGGCAGGCACTTCCGACAACAAAGAGTTTAACGACGACGCCAACTATACAAAACTCACGGAAACCCGCATCGGCAAAATGCATTTGGACAAAGACAAATTCATCACCATGCCGAAGGGCCTCATCGGCTACGAACAGGAAACGGAATTTTCCATTATCGAATACAAGCCCGATTCCCCGTTTTTCATTTACCAAAGCACCAAAACCCCGGAACTGGGCCTGCTTATCGCCGATCCCTACCTGTTCATCAATGAATACACCGTAAAGCTCAACGAGGCGGAACAGGCTGCTCTGCAGGCTGAAACCGCGGAAGACATCACGGTTTTCGTAACCATAACCATTCCCCACGGAAGACCCGAAGAAAGCACGCTCAACCTTTCCGGCCCCATTTTCATCAACCACGTCAAACGCATAGCCCTGCAGGTTCCGCAGGACGTCAGCCCGACAAAAGTTCTGCTTGCGGAATGTGTCGCAAAAATGAAAACGGAAAACAACGGCTAATGGCTTGACGGTAATTTTGTTCTTATGCTAAACTGACGCAACAATACAAATGCATGAGGGCTTGTATGGCTAGTCGATTTTATGAATTTTCCTGGGACCTTATCGGAAATATTGAAAAAGGCCGCCCGCACCTGGGCCCGGATACCCGTTTGGAAGTATACCGTCTTTTCCAGTTCACCCTGCGCGACGTTCTGGAACAGCACCTCAACTCCAAAACCGAAGTTGACCGCATTTTCTTTGAAGCAGGCATCAACGCCGGCCGTCATTTTGCCGAAAAATTCGTAGGCAAACAAGAAACGCTGTACACATTCCTTTCCATTCTGCAGAAAAAACTGCAGGAATTTAAAATCGGCATTCTCCGCGTGGAACAGGTTTCCCAGCATAACGCAAACCTCATTATTTCCGTGGAAGAAGACCTGGACTGCTCCGGCCTGCCGGACGTGGGCGAAGAGACCTGCCACTATGACGAAGGCTTTATCAAAGGAGCCCTGGATTATCAGACCGGCGACAGCTATTCCGTGAAAGAAGTCGACTGCTGGTGCCTTGGCGGAAGAACCTGCCGTTTTGAAGCGCAGAAAGAGGCGTAAAAACCATGAACCCGCAAAACGGAAACAACGCGCAGGACAATGCGGCAGAAAATCTGTCTTCAAAGCATTTAAGCCGGGACGCACAGGAAGTTCTGAACATTCTCCTTTCCCTTCTGCGCCACGACGCGGAAGATTTTGCCGTTCCCGAATTTTTAAAAGACAATTGGGAATTCAGCCAAATCCACACCATTCTCATGGAAACGCAGCGTTTCTGCGATTCTCTGCGCGAAGGCAAACTGGAACACAAAACCAGCGCCAAAAGCTATTCCATCGGCCAGCTCAAAGCCATTCAGATGGAACTGCGCAACCTTGTATGGCAGATGCAGGAAGTGGCCAACGGCAACAGCTATATTTCCTCCGTCATTACCGGTGAAATTTCCGAATCGTTCAACTCCATGATCGAGCGCCTTAACCTGACCATTCAGGAAATCAGGCAGATTTCCAAAAACTATGAGGAAATTTCCTCACGCGATCCGCTTACGGGCTGCTACAACAGAAACGCCCTCAAAAAGGAATTTCTCAACACCATTGCCAAAGCATACAAAAACAAACAGTGCTGCGGCCTGTTCATGCTTGACCTCGACCATTTCAAAAACATCAACGACACTTACGGCCACCATACGGGCGATATGGTGCTCAAACAATTCGTAAGAAAAATTTACGACACCATCCGCGATACCGACCTGTGCTGCCGCATGGGCGGCGAAGAATTCGCCATACTCTTTCCCAACACCTCGGGCGATATTCTGATGAAAATCGACGAACGCCTCAGACGGAACATCGCCGAAATCAAAATACAGCGCAAAGATTCCGTGATCACCGTTACCCACAGCGCCGGCATTGCCCTGTTCACCCCGCAGCAGATGGACGAAGCCGCCCTGTCAAAGCTTATCAGCTTTACCGACAAACTCCTGTACCAAGCCAAGGAAAACGGCAGAAACCGCAGTGTTTTTGCGGAATATTCCGTAAAATAGGCCGGTTGCCCGCCCGCTCCTCCTGCATTTTTTCCCTGCGGAAAAAAACTTGCTTTTTTCTGCATTTTATGAAAATAATAAACGTTTCTTGCTTAACATTTTCATTCGGCATGGTACACTATGGAGCAATTTTTTCAACAAATCATCAACGGCCTGACCATAGGCGGCATTTATGCCCTTGTAGCCCTCGGCTACACCATGGTTTACGGCGTGCTTAAGCTCATCAACTTCGCCCACGGCGATTTGTTCACCATAGGCGCCTATCTCGGCATGACGCTCTTTGTCAGCTTCAAACTGGCAGGCTCCCTGCCTGTTTACGCCGCCATTGTGCTGGTGGCTCTTATGGTTATGGGGCTGGTGGCTCTTTTGGGCGGCCTTCTCGAACGCACCGCTTACCGTCCCCTGCGCAATGCAAGCAGGCTTTCCGCCGTGGTTTCCGCAGTGGGCGCGTCCATTTTCTTTCAAAACGCCATTCTGCTGCTTTGGGGCGGCAATTATTACGTTTACCCCGAAAGCGTCCGGCCCACCACAATCATAAACCTTTTCGGCATGGGCGTGCCTGCCATACGCTTTATCCTTATCGGCGCGTCCGTTCTGCTCATGCTTATCCTTTACTGGTTCATTCACAGAACCAAAACAGGCACCGCCATACGCGCGGCAGCCATTGACCAGGGCGCAGCCAAACTGATGGGCATCAACGTCAACCGCATTATTGCCCTTGTCTTCCTTATCGGACCGGGACTGGGCGGCGTTGCGGGCCTCATGGTGGGGCTTGCTTACGGCCAAATCGACTACAGCATGGGCTTTTCCTACGGTCTTAAGGCCTTTACCGCAGCAATTCTCGGCGGTATCGGCAACATTCCCGGCGCCATGATCGGCGGCCTTATCCTCGGCCTTGTGGAAACCCTCGGCGCGGCCTACCTGACCATTGCCTGGAAAGACGCCATTTCCTTCTTTGTGCTTATCCTTATTTTAATTATCCGGCCTACCGGCATACTCGGCGAAAGGGTGGCAGAAAAATTATGATGAACAAAAAAACCGCAAAAAACGCTTATATTTGGATTTTCTGCGTTTTCGCCGCATTTATGGCACTGCTGCCGCTCATGCTCAATACCTACTGGACGGCGGTTTTCGTCAGCGTCGGACTCGGCACGCTTTTGTCCCTTTCCCTGAACGTTATTTTGGGACAGGCAGGCATTTTCCACATGGGGCACGCCGCCTTTTATGCCGTGGGCGCCTATGTGACGGCCATTTTAAATACCCGTCTCGGCATTCCGATTTTTTATCTGCTCCCGGTTTCGGGCATAATTTCCGCAATTTTTGCGGGGCTTGTGGCCCGTCCCATCATTCACCTGCGCGGTGACTATCTGCTCATGGTCACCATCGGCATTGTGGAAATCGTGCGCATAGCCCTTGTTAACGACCTCGGCGGCCTGACAGGCGGCGCCAACGGCATTTTCGGCATTTCCAGACCGGAACTTTTCGGCATAAAAATTAAAAAAGATATGCAGTTCTACTACCTTATCTGGACTTTTGTCTTTGCCACGCTTATTCTGTTCCACTGGCTGAACAATTCCCGTTTCGGCAGGGCGCTGTCCTGCATTAAGGAAGACGACATAGCCGCGGAAGGCTGCGGCATCAACGTTGCGCATTACAAAACCGCGGCATTCATGCTCGGCGCCTTTTGGGCTGGCATGGCAGGAACGCTGTTTGCGGCAAAAATGACCATTATTTCTCCGGGCTCCTTCACTTTTTGGGATTCCGTGCTTCTTTTTGCCGCGGTTATCCTCGGCGGCGGCAGCCAGGCAGGCGTTATTCTCGGCGCGTTCCTTGTTTTCGGCCTGCCGGAAATTTTCCGCGGCTTTGCAGATGCGCGTATGCTCATTTTCGGCCTGGCACTGATGATTATGATGATTATCCGCCCGCAGGGCATTTTGCCTCCCCGCCCGAAAAAATTCACTTTGTCCGAACAATGGACGCAAAAACTCGAAACTATGACGGCAAAGGACGCATAATATGGATACTCCCTTGCTCTCTTTGGAAAATGTGACAAAAACCTTCGGCGGCCTCAAAGCCGTAAACAATATGAGCTTTGACGTGCAAGACGGTTCCGTCATCGGCATCATAGGCCCCAACGGTGCGGGAAAAACCACGGTTTTTAACCTGATTACGGGCAACTACGTGCCGGACAGCGGCGATATCCGCTTTCAGGGAAAATCCCTTGTCAAACTCAAACCCCACCAGATAGTGGAACAGGGAATTTCCAGAACATTCCAGTCCATACGCCTGTTTTCCAATCTGCCCGTACTGGAGAACGTGCTTGCAGGCAGACACTGCCGCATGAAAAGCGGTCTGTTTTCCTCCATGTTCCGCCTGCCGAGTCAGAAAAAAGAAGAAAAAGACGCCATAGACCGCGCCATGCAGGAACTGGAATTTGTCGGCCTTGCCCCCATGTGGCAGGAACGCGCGGGTTCTTTGTCTTACGGCAACCAGCGCCTTCTGGAAATGGCGCGCGCCCTTGCCTCCGACCCCAAACTTATCATATTGGACGAACCTGCGGGCAGCATGAACCAGCCCGAAACGGAAGTGCTGATACAGCTTATCCACGCCATTCAAAAACGCGGCATTACCGTAATGCTCATCGAACACGACATGGGACTTGTAATGAATGTCTGCGAAAAACTGGTGGTTATCGAATACGGCACAAAAATCGCCGAAGGCCTGCCGCAGGAAGTGCGCAGCAACCCGCGGGTTATAGAAGCCTACCTCGGCCGCGACGACTAAGGGAGAAACTATGTTTTTAGAATTGGACAATGTCTGCGCAGGGTACGGACAGATTGAAGTGCTGCACGGCGTAAGCCTGCACGTAAACCAAGGCGAAATCGTCAGCATTTTGGGTGCCAACGGCGCAGGCAAAACAACAACCATGCACACCATAAGCGGCCTCGCAACCTTTATGCGCGGCAGCATACGCCTTGCCGGCGAAGAAATCAGCAAACTTCCCAGCCATGAAATCGTTACCCGCGGCCTGACCCAATCCCCGGAAGGACGGCGCGTTTTCAATTCCCTGACCGTGCTTGAAAACCTCAAACTCGGCGCCTTTACCGTTGAAAACAAAAAAGTCACGGAAGAAAGCCTGGACTGGATATATTCCCTTTTTCCGCGCCTGTACGAGCGCAGAAACCAAATGGCAGGAACGCTTTCGGGCGGCGAACAGCAAATGCTTGCCATTGGCCGCGCCCTTATGGGACAGCCCAAAATCCTCCTGCTTGACGAGCCTTCCCTCGGCCTTGCGCCGCTCTTGGTAAAAGCGATTTTTGAAACCGTCAAAAAAGTCAACGAAAACGGCGTAACCATTCTTATCGTGGAACAAAATGCCAAAGCCGCCCTGAAAATAGCCACCCGCGGCTATGTTATGGAAATGGGCCGCATTATCATGGAAGACAGCGCGGAAAGCCTGCTGACCAATCCCAGCGTGCAAAAAGCTTATCTCGGGCATTAACAATATCAGCAAAAAAGCGGGGAATTTCCCCGCTTTTTTTTTAACCGTTTTGCCGCACGCCTTATGCCGCAAACAGCGCCGCGGCAACAGCCAAATGAAAAACACCCGTTGCCAAGGCGGTAATTTTGAGCTGCTTGTCCAGCACGGGCACTTCATAGCTGGTATAAACCATATACGCGCTGTATACCAAGGGCAGGTAAAAAATAAACAGCAAAAGATACACCTTCGGCAGCATAACCAAAAAATACACCAGCCAGCACAAAAACGCACACAAAACAAGAAGCAGATGATAATAGCGCGCATAATCCGCGCCCAAGCGCAGGGCAAGCGTTTCCTTACCGTAAAAAGCGTCACTTTTCATATCACGGATATTATTGACATTGAGCACCGCCACGGACAAAAAGCCCGCGGCACAGGCAGGAAAACCGGGCACATGGTACAAATCGCCGCCGTACAGGGCATAGGAACCCGCAACAGCGACCAAACCAAAAAAGATAAACACGTAAAAATCGCCCTGCGCCCTGTACCCGTAAGGATTTTTGCCCATGGTATAAAACAGCGCCGCACATATGCTGGCGGCAAGCAAAATGCCGAACACGGCCCAAGCCACCCAATTGCCGCCAAAACTCAAATAAAACAGCAGCAGAGCAAAAAGCACCGTTAAAACAAGCGTTCCCGCAATGGCGCGGAACATCTGTTCCCGGGTAACGGTCCCCGACGAAACGGCACGCTTTGGCCCCTCGCGCATACTGCCGTCCGCGCCCCTGCAGGCATCGCCGTAATCGTTGGCAAAATTGGACAAAATCTGCAAAAGCACGCCGACAATAAGGCTCACAGCAAAAATATCTGCGGCAAAAACCCCGGCAAAAGAAGCAAACGCCCCTCCCAGCACCAAACCGGACAGCGAAAGCGGCAACGTGCGCAGCCGCATGGCAGATATCCATAACGCAAGTTTTTCTTTCATTTCATCACCACGGAACTATTTTTCTGCATAGAAGCCTCCAAGGCATGATCCAGGGAAGAACAGCGCGAATACACGATGCCCTTTGCCAAATCTTCGGGCCGCTGATACTCCGCCTGCATAAAATAACGGCGCAGCGTCCATGCTTCGTAATCAATCACGTCAAGCTTGCCCGTACTTTGCGGCACAAGATATTTTGCCAAAAGCGCCGCGGTTTCCTCATGGGGAAAATATTCGCCCTCATGATAAATATGCAGGCAGTCCGCCTCCAGGGCAAAAACGCCTTCATCCAAATACCACGCCCGGCACAGAGCCTGCAGTTCCTCAAGACACGCCGCAGGCACGGGCTCAAGGCTTCCGAAAACTTTTACGATAACGTCTCTCATATCGGCTTTATAATACAGAATACAATTCTTGTAAAAATGTTTTCTTCTGCCAAAAAAATCGCGAACCGTCATACACGAAATATAAATCGCCCTCATCGGCGGTTGTCTGCACGGGTATTCCCTTTGCCGCAAAATACGCGCGTATCTGCCCGGCAGGAAATCCCCAGCGATTGTATTTGCCGCAGGAAGCCCATACCCTCTCAGGCCGCACAGCAGCGTAAAATGCCTCGTTATAGCTGTTCGGCGAACCGTGGTGAGGCAGAACCAGCACCTCCGCCCGCAAAGCTCCGTGCGCATACATGGCAGAAAGTTTGTCCAGCACGGCATTTTCGCTGTCCCCGCACAGAAGCATAAGCCCTTTCCCGTCTTTTACAAGTCTGGCCATGAGAGAACTGTTGTTGGCGGAATATTTTTCCAAAGCAAATTCACTGCTCTTGTCTTTTATATCGTTTTTGTCTTTTGGGGGATATAAAATTTCCAACCCAAAGCCGCCGCCAAGATCAAGATAATCCCCCGCGCCGAGCTGCCGCACAGAAATTTTCCGGCGGGCAAGTTCCTTGTCCAGCACTTTTTTCGCATAGCTTTTTTTCGGCACCGACACCACGGTTTCACAATACTGTTTTACGGAAAATACGCGCAGAAGCGGGGCAATGCCGTTGATGTGGTCGCTGTCGTCATGGCTTGCCGCAAGCAAATCCAAGGAAGGACAGCGGTTCTGCACGGCATATTTGGCGGCAATGTCCCTGCCGACGTTAAAACGCCGCGAACTTGTGCCGCCGACATCAAAAAACAGCCTTTTATCCTTGGTTTCGATATATACGGCCTGCCCCTGCCTCACATCCAGCATGGAAACAAAAAGATCGGGCTTTTCAGCAAACATCCGCAGAAAAACCGGCACAAACAGACAGCACAGGCCTATGCCCGCAAAAATGCCGCTTTTGGCGTCTGCCTTTCCCCGCGCGTACAAAAAAACAAAAAGCAGAAGATAAAAGCCGAGAAATGCCAGTCCCATGGGCCGCACGCACAGCACAAAAGGATCAAAATCCCGAAACAGCGCGGAAAAGCCGTCAACAGCCCACGAAACAGGCACATAAGCAAGCTGCAGGAGCATTTCGGCACAGGGCAGGCCCATGCACAAAAAACCGAGCAAAGCCAGCGGCATTACCCAAAACGTCAAAAAAGGCAGCCACAGCACGTTGAGCACAAAAAACCAGCTCACCTGCCCGAAATACACAATCAGCAGAGGCGCAACGGCAAACTGAATGCCCAGCGATACGCAGAACAGGGAAAAAGCCGAAAAAAGCACCTGCCGCACGCCGCCTTTCAGCCGTTTAAAATATCTCTCATACGCAAAACGCAGCAAAGGAAGCATAAAGGCAATGGCAAACACACAGGCAAAGGAAAGCTGCACGCCAAGATCGTACACCGCCAGCGGATCAAGCAAAAGAAAAACAGCCAGCGCGTAAAACAGCACGTCAAGCAGGGTAAGTTCCTTAGCCCGCAGATACAAAATACCGCCAAGAGCAAGCATGGCATACGCCCTCAGCAGCGAATAGGGCGCCGACCCGATCCAGCAGTATAAAAAACCGAAGACCAGTCCAAGACATACCAAACAGTGCGGCCGCGGAAAGCGTTCATACAGATACGGCCGCACCCGCACCGCCAAAAAGAGCAGACACGCGGCAAGCACGGCCGCCAGGCTTAAATGCTGCCCCGACAGCGCCAAGGAATGCAGAAGATTTGCGGCATTGAACGCATTGAGCGTATCCTGCGTCAAATAAAACTTATCCCCGAAAAACAGAGCCATAAGGATAGCCTTTGCCTGTCCCTGCGCTGTTTTGAGGGCATAAGCAGGTTTTTCCGCGGCACGTTCTTCCCGAAAAAGCAAAGCGGCAAAAGCATGGCGGAGCTTTTCGCGCCGAAGCGCCCAAAAATCCCCTTCCCCCGACACTGCAGGAACATTTTTAATGCCGTAATTCCAAAAACCGTACCAAATATTCTGTCGCGCATAATACGCCTGCAGATCCCCGTAAAAAGGCCTGAGCTTTGCCAGCGCCCGCACGTACTGCCCGGCAGCGGGCCGCTTTGCGCCAAAAGGTACGCTGTCCCAAGTATACAAAACCTTTCCCGACAGCGCTTCGGCCGTATGCCTGCAGTTTTCTCCCTGCGCCGCATGAACGCCGGAAAGCGTTATGCGCAGACGCCTGTCGCTTGCGCCCTGCACCTTTTCCACTCTGCCGCACAGCAGAACTTCTTGCATAGGATCAAACGCTGCGGAATAAAAAGCCTTGTCTTCAAACGTCTGTACAGGTTCGCGCCATACGGCATACGCATAGGCCGCAGCGAAAACGGCCAGCAAAAGCAGCAGCCGCAGACCTTTGGCGCGCGCATACAGCAGCACTGTCCAAAGGCACAGCAGAGCAAAGCAAAACAGCGCGTGAAAAGGATAAACAAGAGCCAAAACCCCCAGCAGGCCGCCAAGCACCAAATACTGCCAAAAAAGCAGCGCGGCGGGCCGAAAATCCTTTAACTGCTGCGCGGACACGGTACCGCCCTATTATTTGAAATACCGCAGGCGCAGGGCATTGCTTACCACAGACACGGAAGAAAGCGCCATGGCAGCCCCGGCAAACATGGGCGAAAACGCTATGCCGAAGGAAGGATACAGCACGCCGCAGGCAACGGGAATCAATATAATGTTATAGCAAAACGCCCAAAACAGACTCAAACGGATATTGCGCATGGTCGCCCTGCCAAGACGCAGCGCCGTATCCAGCCCTTCAATGCCCCGCAGGAGCACCACATCACCCGCTTCCAGGGCAATATCCGTGCCGCCGCCCATAACGATACCCACATGGGCGGAAGCCAGCGCAGGCGCATCGTTTATGCCGTCTCCCACCATGGCCACGGTTTTTCCCTGCTCTTTCAGCTTGGCTATGCAGGCTTCTTTTTCCGTAGGCAGCACTTCATACAGGCAGTCTTCCTCGGCAATGCCGATTTTCTGCGCCGCGCTCAGCACGGTTTTTTTATTGTCACCGCTGAGCAGCATGGGCCGTATATGCTGTTTTTTCAATTCTTCGACTACGGCATATGCCGCTTCGCGGATACTGTCTTCAATGGAAAACACTGCCGCAAGACGGCCTGTCTGCCCGGTCCGTACAGTATCCGTTTCAGGCAAGACTTTAGGCACAGAGCCCAAAAACAGCGGACTTTTTGCCTGCCGCGCAATATCCTCCAAAATCCGCATTTCCTCCTCGGAAAACGTTATGCCGTTTTCCTGCATAAACTGCCTGTTGCCGAGCACATACACAATGCCGCCGTGCACGGCGCGTATGCCCCTGCCGGAAATTTCCTCAACTTCTTCAAGCATGGGCAAAAGCGCTTCATTGACGGCAATACTGTCCAAAAAAGCCTTGGCAAGCGGATGTGCGGAATTTTTTTCCATGGCATAGGCAACAGCAATATCCGCTTTTTCGTTTTTCCCCAAATACCGCTCCAGACACACTTTGGCTTTGCCTTCGGTAAGCGTGCCGGTTTTGTCAAAAACCACGGTGTCGACTTTTCCCGCAAGTTCGAGCGCCGTGCCGTTTTTCACCAAAAGCCCCAGCTTTGCCGCACGTCCCGTGGCCACCATAATGGACATGGGCGTGGCAAGCCCCAAAGCGCAAGGGCAGGCAACCACAAGCACGGACACCGTAAAGACCACGGCAAGCCCGAAATTTTGCGCCGCCAGCAGCCAATATAAAAACGTCAGCAGTGCCGTGCACAAAATTGCCGGCACAAAATACAGGCTGACCGTATCGGCATACCGGGCTATGGGCGCTTTGGAACTCTGCGCTTCCTGCACCAAGCGGATAATTTTGGCAAGCACGCTGTCTTCGCCGGTTTTTTCCGCTTTCATGGACAGGGCATTGCCGATATTTACGGAACCCGAAACAAGGCTGTCGCCCGGCTGCACGACAAAAGGCATATATTCGCCCGTAATGGCGGAAGTATCCAAACTGCTTTCGCCCGAAACCAAAACCCCGTCGGCGGGAATTTGCTCGCCCTTGGGAATAAACAGCATATCACCCGGGAAAATATGTTCCGTGCCTATGCGTTCCTGCTCGCCGTTTTCCTTAATGCGTATCACGGTTTTTGGGGACAAATCCATAAGCGCCTTAATCGCGGAAGATGTGCGGCTTTTTGCCCGCAGTTCCAAATATTTCCCTAAGGAAACCAAAGCAACCACCATGGCGGAAGATTCAAAATAAATATAATGCAAAGCTTCCAGCAGGCTGTTGCCGTAATACAGCCACAAAGCTTTGTCGCTGTCAAAAGCGTCAGTATACAGCCCCATACCGGCATAGGTTTCCAAACTCAGCATATATTCGCAGTAACAAATCCGTATACCGTAATACAGACTTACCAAAAATGCCACGCCCGTGCCGAGCGCCACCAGCGTATCCATATTGGGATTTCTGCGCCACAGACTGGGCAGACCGCTCAGGAAAAAATCCCTGCCCGACCACAGCACCAAAGCCGTACACAAAGCCTGCACCCCGACAAATACGGCCGCAGGCAGGGCAAAAATCGCTTTTGCGGACATATTCGCCAGCGCAAGCTCTTTCCAGGCAAAGGAATAAACGTCCGCAAAGCCCCAGTGAAAGCCCATGGCCAATATAAAAACAGGAACCGTAAACACAAGTTCCCAAAACACACGCTTTTTCTTCAGCGCCAGCTCTTTGGCCATGCTGTCCTGCTGCTGTTCCCAAAGGCTTGCGGCACTGACGGAATTATCCACATAAAAAGCCTTAAATCCGAGATTGGCAATTTTTCCCGTCATGGCTTCGATAAGCTGTTTTTTGACATCTTCGGAAATATTTTCCCGCAGCCGCACCACAGCCATATTGGACGCCAGACTGACGCTGACTTTTTCCGTTTCTTCCATTTTGGACAATACTTTTTCTATGCGGGAAGAACAGGCAGAGCAATGCATTCCCTCTATTCTGAATTTCAATATTAAATCAAGCATATACTATCCGTTGTTATTTTTTTTAAAAAGTATATACTAATTGAAAATAAAATTCAACAAAGGAGAATCCCATGTTAACAATCACCGTACAGGGAATGCACTGCCAAAACTGCAGCCGTTCCGTAAAAGAAGCCATGGAAAAAGCCGGAGCCGTCAACGTCACCGTTGATCTGGATAAAAAATGCGTCACCTGGGAAGGCGGAGTATCCCGCGAACAGGCCAAAGACATTATCGACGGCCAAGGTTTTGACGCCGTTCTGTAATATCAGGCTTCTGCCGTAAACGCTTCAGGCATGGAAAACCCCAAGTATGCTGCCGGCTTTTCATGCCTGTTTTTTACGGCAATAAGCACCCGGCAAACTGTACTTTTTCGATTTTCCCATGCTGATATATTTTTTCCTGCTGGATCTGCATATCATTCTGGTTTTCTGTTTTTTCTTCCATATTTTAAGTATGCCGCACAAAACAAGAACGCCGCGGCCGCCGCACTGGGCAAAACCGCTTTATACCCAAAAACTGCCCAATCTTTGGCAGATCACCCCGCATATTTTCCGCTCTGCCTGCCCCACGGAACAAAGCGCGGAAATTCTGCATAAACTCTGCATAAAAAAAATCCTCTGCCTGTGCGGCAAAAACGAAGATTTTCCGCTTTTTCGGGATATCGAAACCGTGCATATCCCCATGCAGGTCAAAAAGCCCGCCCCCAAAAGCCTGCAGCAGGCCGTAACCCTGCTTGAAAACACCAAAGAAAACATTTTGGTTCACTGCACCCACGGCGCGGACAGGACAGGCCTGGTCATTGCCCTGTACCGCATACAAACCCAAAAATGGACAAAAAAAGAAGCCCTGGCAGAAATGCTCGAAGGCGGTTTCGGCTGCCATATTTTTTGGCCGCAATGCGCCGATTACCTTAAAAATCTGCCCGATCCGCCCGAATAGTACCGTTTTTGCATTTATAAGGCTGCTTTACAAATGCACGCTCTGCACCTACAGTAACTGCCCGCCCCAACAACAAAAACACCAAAAAGGAATTATTATGCAGCTGACCATGCTTAAAGGAAAAATACACCGCGCCGCCGTTACTCAGGCAGACCTCAACTACGTAGGCAGCATCACCATTGACGAAGAACTCTTGGAAAAAGCCGGCATACTGGAATACGAACAGGTACAGATCGTTGACATCAACAACGGCAGCCGTTTTGAAACCTATGCCATAGCCGGCGAATGCGGCAGCGGCCTTATCTGCCTGAACGGTGCAGCCGCGCGATGTGTCAGCGTCGGCGATATGATTATTATCATGGCATACTGCACGCTTACCGCTGAAGAAGCGAAAACGCATAAACCGGCAGTGGTTTTTGTTGACGAAAACAACAAAATACAGCGCATTACCAACTACGAAAAACACGGCCTTTTGAGTGATATGGCGTAACAATCCCCAAAAAGCGGCAAAACAGACCGCCTGCTTCTGCGGCTGTGCAAAAATCAGACAAACAGTTTTTTGTTTCTGCGGTAAAAACGGATAAACATAACAGTTCCAAAGGCAAAACCAAGCCAATCCGCAAGAGGCGTTGCCCAGGCTATGCCGTAAACCCCAAGCCACGCATTCAGGCCGTACATCAGCGGAATTTCAATGGGGCCTTTGCGCATGGCAGTCAAAGCCATAGCCTGGAATTTTTGATTGGTGGCCTGAAAAACCGTAATCAGCATAAAATTAATCGCCATGGTCGGACAGCACAGGCAAATAACTTTCAGAAAACGTTCGCCGTAATGGACGGTCTGCTCATTGTCAATAAACCAAGCCGTAATGTTTTCCGCTCCGAAAAACAGCGCAAACATACCTGCCGCAGCCACAAAAAAACTGTAAAAAAACGCCGTGCGTATCACCGCGTTCATGCGCTGTATGTTTCCCGCCGCATAATTATACGCCACAAGCGGCAAAATTCCCTGGGCCATGCCCTGGCCGACGGCAAAAGCTATCAAATCTATGCGCTTGGCAATGCCCATGCCGGCAACGGCCGTATTGGAATAACCCGCCATAAGCGAATATAAAACCGTATTGGAAGACATGGCCATAAGCGTCATCAGCGCCCCGGACATACCGCCCAGCACCACATCGGAAATAATGTCTTTTTTCAGCGGATAATATTTTAAGCGGAAACGGATTACGGTTTCCCTGCGTATCCTATGGATAAAAACAAGAAAATACCCCACTGCCGCACAGTTTGAAAGCATGGTGGCAATGCCCGCCCCTTCTATGCCCATATCCAGCACAAAAATAAAAAACGGATCAAGCACCATATTCAAAATGCCGCCAAAGGCTATGCCGAAACTGGCTTCGCCCGAATAGCCCTCGGAACGCACAAGCTGCGCCAGCAGGGGATTGAGCACGGAAGGCACGGCACCGACAGTGATAACCCAAAACAGATACTGCACGGCATATCCGTGAACAGGGCCTTCGGCCCCCAAAAACGGGAGAAGCGCAGCATCCCAAAAATACACGGCCGCTCCGTACAGCAATGCGCAGACCATACCCGTCCATATGGAAAAAACAGATATGAGCATGGCTTTTTTTCGGTTGTTTCGGCCTAAAGAACGCGATACTGCCGCCGCACCGCCTATGCCGAACAAATTGGTTATGGCAACCAGCACCTGCATAACGGGAATGGCTATGGTTGCCGCCGCCACCTGATCGGGATCGCCGAGCTGCCCTATAAAAAACGTGTCCGCCATATTGTAGATAACGGCAATAAGCTGACTGAGCATGGTGGGCAGGGCAAAAACAAAAATCGCTTTCGGAACAGGAACGGAAGTAAAAATTTCTTTAGAAGAAGACATCGGCATATCCAAAGGCAAGCCTGGCCAAAAAGTCAGGATTTCATACGTTCAACACAACAATTAACCCCGTATCAAATTGTTTTTATTTTTTTGGCATTTTTTGAAAGCCAGCGCAAATACTGCGGATAATGCTCCCGCAAAAGCGTCAGCGCCCTGTTTTCCGACTGCGAGTATTTTTCCTGTCCCATTTTTCCGCTGCCGACAAAATGCAGCAGATATCCGCTGATGTCAAAATGCTTCGCCCTGAGCCCCTGCGCGTGCATATCCCTAAACCAGGAAACGGCGGTATCCAGGCAAAGCCTGCCGCAGCGTGAAACGCCCCTACATAGTCCCCGCTTCCGAACGGACGGGTCAAAGGCCGGGTCTGTTCCAAATCAAGCAGCAGCGCCCATTCGTTGACACGGCATTCCGGAAGCGGAAACGGCTGTTTTTCAAATATTCCGCCGTATGCCAAATCATAAAAACGCACGCGGAGTTTTCTTCTGCCCGCACTTTTGTATAATTCGCACAGCTGTGCATAATCGGGCCGAAAATCCGCATACGTATCGGGAGTGCACGGCCCGCGGCCCATTGCCTCCTGCGTGACTTCGCCGTATTTGGCTGGACAGTTCCAGCACTGGCCTACTCTTCCGACGGCAAAAGCACCGTCCATATGCGCCAGCATATCGCCGAGCAGATTTTTTTTCACAAAAATATCATTGTGCATGATAAAGAGTTTTTTGCTTTGGCTGTGTTCAAAAGCATACTGATAGCGTATGCTGTGCCTGTAAGCGGTATCTTCCAAACGGGCGGGATCTGGCGGTTCAAGGGAAAGCCAGTATTCAGGCTGAAAGACTCTGCAGGGAACGTCTGTTTCTTCCGTCAGATAATGATATATGACATAAGGGCTTACAGCGTCAAATTTAGAGCCGTAGGGTTCATACTGCAGCCATACCGTGCCCATGTGATCCCTGCAGTGCTCAAGCAAAGACAGCAAAGCCAGCGCAGTCTGAAAAGGTTTGGCAAAAATATTCAGCGCCACATCCGCACAGTCGGTACACGCATTTTTTTCCGCTAAATTTTCCATTTTAAATTCCATGGCTTTTAATCCATGCTAGTTTGTCTGCGGCAACTTGTCAATACGGACGAAAAAGCAAAAGCTCCCTGCTGTGAGGGAGCTTTTCCAAACTATACGGCTTCGGTTAATTTTTGCGGCCGAGAAGCTGCAGCGTATTTACGAGTTCGGCAGTGCAAATGCCAGGAGCGACATATACCGCCGTCGGATTGAGATATGTGCCGCCGCGCGGATTGAATTCGCCGCGAACGCGCAGATATTTCGGTTCCAAAAGCATTACCAAATCGTTTTTTATGGTGTTGACAATGGTTTCCATAAAGGACTTATGATTGCGATAGGCAACAAGATACAGTTTTAAACTTTTTGACTCTACGCATTTTTTGTCCGGAATATAGTCGATATGGATTTTCGCAAAATCAGGCTGGCCTGTTTTCGGGCAAAGCGAGGTAAATTCCGGATGGGATATTTCAATCAGATATTCGTTGTCGAACAAATTGGGAAAACTTTCCAAGATCGCAGCATTTGGCGCATCTGTTTTATATTCGGTTTTACCGGCGCCGAGCAAAGTCAGTTTGCTTACATCATCACGGGAAGAAGTGAAATTCATACATACTCCTTTTTTAGCCTTATTTTTTGCCTAAAAACCAAGAAAGTGCAGGAATAAGCGGCAGAGCAAACAAACTGCACACATATTTAACCACGGCCTGTCCCCACACGGCATCGGAATACCACGGCACACCGAAAGCAAGAGGCACAAAAATCAGCGAATCCAACGGGCAGGAAATAATATTGCTGACGATCACGCGGGATTTGAGCTGCCTGTTTTTCATAAAATAAAAAACAAGCCAGTCCACGGTTTCACTGCCGATAAAAGCCAGCATACTGGCAAGAGCCACGTCTTTGTTCCAAAAATAGGTTATAACAGCCGCCGCTGCCATCCAAATCCAGCATTTTTGGTGCGACCAGTACCGCTGTACAAAATCACGGAAACTGAACGTCAGGCCTATCCACAGCGCTCCCAAAGGGAAAGTAATCGTTAGGTAAACTTTTTCGGGATTGAACGCATCTGCCAGTGTCAATGTGCCGATGCCGAAAAGAATGACAAAAATATTACCGAGTGCAATACTGGCCAAATACAGGAGCGCGCTGGACCATTTCTGCCAGGGCGTTCCGGGAAGCGTGTCAGACCATTTAAGGCTGTCCTCCGGTGTTGAAAAATTGTTTTGCTGCATAATCCGCTCCTTTAAACAAAAGTTAACGAAAAAGAGTCCGCCTAAGCGGTATTCAAAACAATAATTTTCCGGAAAACTCCCATAAACCGGGCATACCCAAACCCATTTTATGGAATTGCCACACCTTCGCCGGTCAATTAATCAAAAAAAAGTCCACTGGCGCATACAACGCAACGGACTTGATATTTGCTGACTGTGCTACGCATATCTTAAGCTGAACAGTATCAGGAAGCATTAGCTGCCATGCCGCATAAATTTGCTTCGTAAACACCGCAGATTCCGTATACCGGGTTTTTCATTCAAGCCCAGGCACCTGCCATGCAAATCAGCGCAAATCAGCAGCAGCTTTGCCTTCACTTTCCGCACCGTGCCAATTTATTCACCACCTAAAAAATCCCGACGGCGGTTACGGTTCTGACGCATTCTGCCTAACCGTCTGCAGACAAGCAGCATAAACGGCGGAGACTCATTCAGCATTAATCATAAAACAGCCCGCAAAACAATGTTCGGCGCTGCCTATGATACTATCCATATCAAGTCAAACATTGGGTAAAAGAAAAGGCTTAGCATCGTCCTACTTTCCCACAATAGAAACTGCAGTATCATCGGCGAAGAAGAGCTTGACTTCCGAGTTCGGAATGGGATCGGGTATACCCTCTTCTCTATGGACACTAAGCCAAATTTGCG
>CASGAP010000013.1 GCA_949299515.1 uncultured Desulfovibrionaceae bacterium | reverse complement strand
TTCAGGGAGTTCATAAAGGCCCTGAAAGTCAGTTCTTTATGAATGAACACGCCGACAATTACCGTATAGACGATAGCCACAACCGCAGCTTCCGTCGGGGTAAAGGTACCGGCATAAATGCCGCCCAAAATAATAACCGGCGCCATAATGGACCAGAAACCGTCGCGGGTGGCTTTTCTGAGCGCCGCACGGGACCAGGCCAGACCTTCGATTTTCAGGTTGCGGCACAGGAAATAGTGGGCAATGCTGAGCGCAATGGCAATGCAGATACCGGGAATAATACCTGCCATAAACATTTTGGCAATACTTTGCTGACCGGTAACGCCGTAAATAACCATCGGAATACTCGGCGGAATAATGATGCCGATACCGCCCGCGGTAGCCGTGGTTGCTGCGGCGTAAGCTTTATCGTAGCCGCGGCTGGCCATGGCGGGGATCATAAGCATACCGACGGCAGCGGTGGTTGCCGGGCCGGAACCGGAAATGGCACCGAAGAACACGCAGGCCAGCGCCGTGGAAATAGCCAAGCCGCCCGGAATGGGGCCGACAATATTTTCAGCGATATGCACCAAACGTTTGGATATCCCCGCCGCTTCCATGAGCGCCCCCGCCAAAACGAAGCAGGGCAAAGCCATAAGCGGGAATGCCGTAAGGTTGGCAAACGCTTTTTCAATCATAATACTGATGCTGATGTCGAGCAAAAAGAAGCAGGACATCGTCGCAATACCGAGGGCAACCATAATGGGGCTGCCGATAAGGAGCAGAACAAAGAATACGCAAAACAGCACCGCTCCGATCATACCTGGGGTCATTTCTAGCATTCTTCCACCTCTGCATTAAGTGCTTTTTTACTTTCTTCCATTGCTTCTTGGTCAGGGTCGGCGATTTCGATCTTAAAGATGTATTTCATCACGTTAACCTGAACAATACGGATTGCCATAAGCGTAAAGCTGAGAGGGAAGACCAAATATACGTACCCCAAATCCCAGTCAAGCGCGGGAGTATAGTACGGAAACTCTCTAAGGTCTAAAACGGCAAGATAGCCGTAATAAGCCATAATCAAAGAGAATATAACCCAAATCACGTCACCGATGAGCAAAAACGTGTTGGTCACCCATTTAGGCGCTTTCATAAATTGCACGGTAACACGGTTCAAAGCGCAAAGGCGCGTCGCATAGCACGCACCGAACAAAATGAACCAAATAAACGCAAAACGGGCAATTTCCTCAGTCCATGTCAAAGACATATTAACCTGTCTTAAGACAATCTGCATAAAAATGACAATTACAAAGAAAACTAACAAAAATTGACATAAGTAGCTTTCAAAGTGGTCAAAAAATGCCATTACAGCTTTTTTAAACATGAAACCTCCTCCAATTACAAACCGAAAAAGGCTCACAGCGCAGCACGCGCTATGAGCCTTGAATACACGCATATTCCATATTTAACAGGCTGCCTTCCAATACGGCAAACCCACATACCCCCCGTACATGGGCAAAATCCGCAAATCGTATCATGCAAACAATTTGTGAAAAATTTCTGATAGCCATACCGTTATTACCCTGATCAGCAACCGTAAACATAAAGTTAATGCAGTGTATTACCAAAAAACAATTTAAAAACTTGAGGAACAATGCGTTTTGAACCCCCGTTCTACGCACAATTCCCGAGCTCTTAAAAAGTAATTTACCTAATTGTTCTTTTTGTGTCAATTAAATTTTTGTAAAATTATCGAACTTTCGCGCAAATTCCGGCTTCCGGAAATAAGCCGTATACACAAAAAAAGCTATATTATCAAAATCCTGCAAGCGTTTTGTTTACGCCGATTTTTCTTAAATTTTCAGGTTTTGCCGCTTAAGCTTTGACATTATCCCTTTCCCCATTTACACTGCATAAAAAGCGGTTTCCACCGAAAAAAACAGGATACGTATGAATACAAAAACCAACCTCAATTCGCTTGATTTTCAAGAGCTTGAGAATTTTGTAACAAAAAAACTGAACCTTCCTAAATACAGAACAGTACAGCTGTGGAACTGGATTTGGGCAAAAAACTGCACCGACTTCGAGGAAATGACCGACGTTTCCAAAGATACGCGCCGCCTTTTGCGGGAAAAAGCGTATCTGTTCCGTCCTGCCGTGGAAAAAGTCAGCAAAAGCAAGGACGGCACGGTTAAATTCCTGCTCAGGCTCGAAGACGGCGAACTTATCGAAACCGTGCTGATCCCCAGCGTTGCCAAAGACGGCGGCGGCCGCGTCACCCAATGCCTTTCCACGCAGGTAGGCTGCGCCATGGGCTGTACGTTCTGCAGCACGGGCAAGCTCGGCTTTACGCGCAATATGAACATGGCGGAAATTTTGGGACAGGTGCAGGCCGCGCGCCATTACCTGCAGGACACAAGACCGGAACACCCCATTATCCGCAATTTGGTGTTTATGGGCATGGGCGAGCCGCTGCTCAATTTCGACAATCTGATGAAAAGCCTGAAAACCCTGCACCACCCCAAGGGACTGGCATTTTCCGTGCGCCGCATAACGGTATCCACCTGCGGCATACAAAAAGGCCTTAAGGAACTGGGAGACAGCAATTTAGCCTATCTTGCCGTATCCCTGCACGCCCCCACGCAGGAAAAGCGCGCCATGCTCATGCCCAAAGCCGCAAAATGGCAGCTTGAAGACCTGCTGGCAGCCCTTGAAACCTACAATCTGCACACCCGCGAACGCATGACCCTGGAATATCTGGTGCTCGGCGGCGTCAACGACACGGCCGAAGACGCAAGGGAACTTGTCAAAATCTGCTCGCGCCTCAAGGCAAAGCTCAATCTCATTCCCTATAACGACACTCCCGGTTCACCGTACAAAGCGCCCACCCCCGAAAACCTGCTGGCCTTTGAAAAAGCCCTGTGGGCAAAAAACGTTACGGCAATAATCCGCAAAAGCAAAGGGCAGGACATCGAAGCGGCCTGCGGACAACTGAGAGCGGAATACGAACTTCAGCAAAACAGCGCACAGTAAGAGGCACACCATGCATATACGCGCCGAATGGGCCAAACAAAAAAACGCCGCAGGATACAACTGCGCACAGGCCATAGCCCTGGCCTATCAAGATATAGTGACAATCGACCCCAAACATCTCTACCAAGCTGCGGAAGGGTTCGGCGGCGGCATGGGCAAAATGCAGGAAACCTGCGGGCTTCTGACAGGCCTGTACATGGTGCTCGGCCTGCTGTTCAGCGATGCAGACCCGGAACACGGCAAAACCAAACTTGCCACCTATGAAAAAATCCGCGCCCTGCACCGTGCTTTCAAAGAACGGCTGGGCTCTGCCCACTGCTATATTCTGCTCGGCGGCACGGAACCAAGCCACGCCAAATGCCGGGACAAATTCGACATAGCCTGTGCCGCGTTTGAAGCCGTTTTGGCGGAACACGGCATACACGTCCCCGAACACCCCAATTTTATCAAATAAACGGAACCACTATGATCGCAGTTTTATGGGACGCCTCCCCGCTTTGGGGGCATTTGGTACTGAACGCAGTCATACAGACGGGACTGCCCTACGAAGTCATCACGGCGGAAGAATGCCGCAATGACATACTCCGCAGAAAAAATTTTAAAATTCTCATCGTACCCGGCGGTTCAGGCAGGCAAAAAGCCAATTTCCTCGGCGAAACCGGCATGAAAGCCATACGCGCTTTCGCGGCCGAAGGCGGAACCTATATCGGCTTCTGCGGCGGCGCGGGCCTTGCTTTGGAAGACGGGCTCGCCCTTTGCCCCTGGGGACGCAACTTTTACAGCGGCCGCACGGAACACCGCATTTCAGGACATATACGCTGTGAGATGTTCGCTGACCCGCTCATTCCCCAAGGCATGGAAAAAGCCGATCTGCCCGTATGGTGGCCCGGCCGCTTTCAGGAACCCACGGCGGAAGAAATTGCCCTCTGCCCGGAAAAAGGCAAAGTGCGCATTCTTGCCCGCTACCGCGAAATGGGCAGCGACCTTTACAGCCACGACCTGCCCATGAGCACGCTGCCCCCCGACACGCTGGAAGACTGGGAAAACCTCTACGGCATAAAATTAAAACCGACACTGCTGGACGGCCAGCCCGCCGTCATTGCGGGCGATTTCGGCAGCGGCAGATATATTTTGAGTTACAGCCACTTGGAAACGCCCGACTCCCCCGACGCCAACGCCATACTTGCCCATATGCTGCGCACCGTACTGCACGGCGAAGACACAGGATCACTGCAGGCATCTGCCGCGGCCTTTGAAGCCAAAGGATACGGACTGTGCAAAAACATACTCAATACAAACCAGTTCCGCCCGACATGGATTAATACGGATTTCCAAACCTCCTGGCCCATTCTGCGCGAACTTAACGGCCAACTGCAGAAAGTTTTTGAACTCGGCACAGACCTGCACCTGCTTTTCAGGCGCACGGACTGGCTTTACGGCTGGAATACCAGCGTGCACGGTTCACAGCTCAACGCCCTGCGCCTGGCGCTGACCCGCTCCCTTGTTCTGCCGCCCAATGAAGCGCGCGAACGGTTTCTGCTTACAAAAGGCGTACAGTTTGCGGAAAATATGCTCCATTTCATCCACGGCACCCAAAACTGGCTTCTTGCCCGCCGCCTTTGCGACAGCCTTGCCGAAAGCGAAGGCATATCTCCGGAAATTATCGAATCCCAGCGCCGCGAACTTTTCGGTATGCTCATGTACGGCGGCGGACGCTGCGGCGAACTGCTGGCATGGCTGGACACCTTCCTTTTGCTCGGCAAGGACAACAAAACAAATTAAAAAGGACTGACCTATGCGCATAGTTTACATGGGAACCCCCGCTTTTGCGGCGGAAATTCTGAAACATCTGCACGGCTGGGAACACGCCGAAATCACAGCCGTTTACACACAGCCCGACAGACTCGGCGGCAGAGGCAAAAACAAAATTGTGGAACCCGAAACCAAGGTGCTGGCGAAAGAACTCGGCATACCCGTTTTTCAGCCGGAAAAATTCCGCGGCTGCAGCGAAGCCGTGGAACAGCTCAAAGCCCTTGCCCCCGATATTTTGGTGGTTGCGGCTTACGGTATGCTTTTGCCGCAGGAAGTGCTGGACATACCCAAATACGGCGCCTACAACGTACACGGTTCCCTGCTGCCCAAATACCGCGGCGCAGCCCCCGTACAGCGCTGTCTGATAAACGGCGACACCATCACGGGCGTAACCATTATGCGCATGGAAGCAGGACTTGACACGGGCCCCGCACTGCTGCAGCAGGCCATATATATTAATGATACGGAAGAAAACTGCCACAATGCCGGCACCCTGCTTGCGGATACGGCCCGTTCCGGCGCGGTGCTTCTGCTTGAAGCCCTCGAACTTATCCGCACGGGCGACGTAACGCTGATTCCCCAAAACGAAGCACTTGCCACCCATGCCGCCAAGCTCACCAAACAGGAAGCGCAGACCGATTTCAGCCGTTCCAGCACAGAAGTCCATAACCACGTACGCGGCTTTTCGCCCAACCCCGGCGCCACAGCTGTTCTGCTGCTGGAAGGAAAAGAACCTGTCGCCTGCCGCATTGAAAGCGGTTTTCCGCTGGAACGCACGGATTTTGCGCCCTCTGCCGAACAGCTGGACGCTTCGGCGGGAACAGTCTGCGGCATTTACAAAAACTATCTTGCCGTCAAATGCGGGAAAGGATTTTACGGCATACGCCAAATCCGTCTGGCAGGCAAGCCGAGCATGGACGCAAAAGCTTTTCAGAACGGCTACCTGCGCACCCATGCCGCCGCACGTTTTGCTCCAAAAGCAGCGGAATAAAAATACAAATGTCCGCTGTCCGAGAACTTGCCCTGTCCTGCCTGGAGCAGAAAAAAAGCACGGTACCCTTTCCGCAGATTTTGGAACAGGCCTATGCCAAACTTGCGCCTGCCGCTGACCATGCCAGAGAAAAAGCCTTTCTTATGGCACTGTGCTACGGCGTCATGCGCCATGCCGGCCTGCTGAAACAGCTTTTCCTGCCCTATTGCAGAAAAAAGCCCGATTCGGTCTTTGAGCATTGCCTCTGCCTTGCCCTGTACGAATTTTTCTTCCTGCATAAGGAAGCGTATTCCTGCGTCAACGAATACGTTGCCGTACTCAAAAAAGCCCAAAACAGACAGAGCGCCAACGCCCTCAACGCCATTTTGCGCGCCATGGCCAAAGATGAAGCCGGCCTGCGGGCAAAACTGGCAAATCTGGAACAGACAGTACGCACAAAAATTCCCGCAAATCAGATCCCGGGAAAAAAAGCCCTGCGCAGACTGCACGAACTTGCCGACCTGCCGCCGCTGTTCACGCAAGAGCTGGACAAACCGTTTGTTCAGCTTGCGGCCGAAGAAAGTTTCTGCTCGCCCCTGCCCGCATACAGACTGAACGCACGGCGGCCCCTGTCTGTCCTGCCCGCAGACAGCCTGCGGCTCAGCGGTACGCTTATCGCAAACGGCAATGCAGGCAGCTGTGCCGAAGCGGAAAATCAGGGTTTTCTCTCCCGCCAAGGCGTCTGTTCCGCCCTGCTCACGGAAAAAATAGCCGATTTCCTGCAGAAAAACCATGCCGAACCCGCCGCTTTCTGGGATATGTGCTGCGGCCGCGGCGGCAAAAGCCTCGGCCTGCTGGAAAAAGGCATAAACATTACCATGGTAACGGAACCGAACCAAGCCCGCCTTGCGGAATTCGGCAGGCAGCTTGCACGGCTTAACCTGCCCTATATGCTTTGCGGAACAGACCAATTTACCGACACCGCCAAACATTTAACGCCGCCTGACAGCAGCCGAATGCCCATAGAAGCCTATGCCGATTTGGCGCAAAACGCCGTCCGAAAAGCCCGGCAGCAAATTTTTGACTGCATACTGCTGGACAGCCCCTGCTCCACATCAGGCACGGCAGCCCGCAACCCGGAAGTCAAATACCGCATAAGCCCCGAAAGCCTGCAGGAAATTCTCCGTACCCAGCAGGAACTGCTCGCACTTGCCCGCAGTCATCTGAAAGACGGAGGATTGTTATTTTACTGCACCTGTTCCGTATTTTTCCGCGAAAACAAAGGACAAATCAAAACGTTTCTGGATACGTTCGGCGATATGCGGCTGCTGAGCGAAGAATACCTGACGGCAAGCAGGCTTGACCCCATACTGGCAGGCCACGACATTCTGTATTTTGCGGTTTTGCTGAAAAGCCCGCATAAAAGGGCATAACAGCACATAAGCGCACAAGCGCATATCTAAAGTATATTTCTCAATTAATACCTTTGATAATAGACTTATAAAAAATATTAATCGAAACAGACTGTTTTAACACTTGTTTGGGGTTGGGAAAAAGATTTTTTCAGTCGCTCTTATTCACAGTATTTGCGGAACCGAAGCCGAAACTTTCGGCAAGGTTCCGCAAATACTGTGCAATGAGGGGGCTTGGGGGAAATCATTTCCCCCAAGAAAAAAAGAAAAATAATTTG
>CASGAP010000012.1 GCA_949299515.1 uncultured Desulfovibrionaceae bacterium | reverse complement strand
AACCAAGACTGGCTCTCTGCATTGGATATGGCTTTGCAGGCTAACTTTCCCGAAGGAGTAAGAGAATACCATCTTAATTTGATGAGTGACAACGGCAGCCAGCCCACAAGCAGAAAGTTTATGAAGGAGTGTGAAAATCTCAAAATAAATCATATTCTTACAAGCTATAATAACCCAAAAGGGAATGCAGACACCGAACGAATGATGCGGACTATGAAAGAAGAATGTCTGTGGCTTGAAGAATGGGAAAGTTTTTCAGACGTAGAAAGCAAACTAACTGCTTGGATTAATAAATATAATTCAGAATATTTACATTCCGCTTTAGGTTGGAAAACCCCAAATCAGGTTCATCAAAAAGCACAAAGTAGCAACCCAAAAATTCTCTTAAAAGTTGCTTGATTAATGGGGGTATTACATTCGATGCGGCCTGTATAGTTGTTGTCAACGCAAATGATATTGTTGCCTTCGCCGTGCAGTCTCATGCAAAGGTTAGAGCCGATAAATCCAGTTCCGCCTGTGATAAGAATATTTTTCATTTAATACCTGCAAAAAAAATTATGATAATAAATATTATATTGTTAGGTTTTTGTCAAGTGTATCTTGTTTGTTTCAGCGGTATTAAACCGATAACTGAAAAAGGCTTATGATTTCTCATAAGCCTTAAAAAATCTGGCGCGCCTGAAGAGATTCGAACTCCTGACCGACTGCTTAGAAGGCAGTTGCTCTATCCAACTGAGCTACAAGCGCGTTCGTGCATTTATTTACTGTAAATTTTTTGTTTGGTCAAGAATTTTTTTGCTGTTTTTGGGAGTTGGGAAAAGGGCCGTCAGCTGAAAATTTGAAGTTTGTGCCGTTGTGTGCCGGCAGGATACAGCGGCAGCAAATAATTGGGAAAACGGCATAAAACCGCTTTGCGGCAATTATGCCGCAGGCTTGGCTTGACTTTTGGGAAAGGTACGGATAGTAATTAAAGAATATAAATTATGTTTTATGGTTAGGAAAATATTTTGCTGTCTCATTCGCTTGTTTTAACTGTGTATAATGCGCCGCAGGATGTGGCTTTTTGTTTGGAGTCCCTGGAGAAGTCCGTGGACTTTTCTAAAGTAGAGTTTGTAATTGTAGATGACGCTTCGGAGGAAGAAACCCGGCTTTTGCTGCAAAATTTTGCAGAAAAGCATGAACAGGTGAGGGTAATACGCCATACGGAAAATAAAGGGTATCTGCATTCAGCCAATGACGGGATTTCAGCCTGTTCTTCCGACATTATTACGCTTTTAAACAGCGATACCTATATTTCTGTCGGTTTTTCCGAGCGTATTTTAGCCTGTTTTTCTTCCGATGAAAAAATAGGCGTGGCAAGTCCCATATTGGCTCACGGAAATCCTTTTTCCGTTCCGCCGCAGCTGGGCGGCTGTGTTTTGGATAAGGAAAGTCTTGTACGCAGACTGGAAGAAATGGATGCAACAGCCCGAAAAATTGTCCCTGTTTATCCTGATATTGTTTTTCCTGACGGTGCGTGTTTCAGTATGCACAAAGCGTGTTTGGAAAGGGTCGGGCTTTTTGACGGTCGGTACAGTCCGGGGTATTTTGAAGAACTGGATTTTTGTATGCGTGCCGTTGAAGCAGGCTACCGCACGGTTTTTATAGATAATTTATATGTATACCATAAATCGCACGCATCGTTCGGAAAGAAGAAAACTTCCGAATATATGCGGCGAAACCGAAATCTTTTTTATGACAGCTGGAACAGCGCCTATGAGCCGCTGGCAAGAAAATTTCCCAAGAAGCAGCATAAAAAGCGGGTTTTCTGCGCTTTTTATTCTTATGGGGATTATCTGAAAACAGAACTGCTGCTGAAGCTTTCCCGCATAATTCCGTTTCGTTCGGTTCGCAGAAAAATCAGAGCCTTGTATCAGTAAAAAATTTGTGCGGTGCGCTGTTTCGGTTTGCCGTGCTGTTTCATGCGGGTCGTACACAGCAATAAATACAGACACAGAAGGCGCTGTTTGTTGTTTTTGTCTATTGATTTTTGATACTATTTTGAATTACTGGAAGATATTTTTTATAATCTGCTATGGAATGTTCTTCTTCCGTAATGAAAATGTTTGCTTTTTTCTTCCAAAAGCGCAGGGTGACGTTTGGGTCTATGGTTGTATCGTTAACGCCGAGTATGATGTTCGGCGTGCGGGGCATTGCGGCAGAAAGCGGCAGTTCTTTGTAGGCAAGCAAAAGTTCCTGCGTAAAATCCCATTCTTCGTTGGTGTAAAAGTTATAATTTTTTCCGGTGAACGGCGCAAGCTGTTCGTGGGGAAAGGTTACGGGGTTGAAAGCCGTGCAGGGCAGAGAATACTTATGGGCAAGAAACAGTGCGAAAAATCCGCCCAGCGATGAGCCGATAAGAGCGATGTTTTTGTTTGCGGACAGAGCAGAGAGCAGTTTGTTCTCGATTTCCTTTAGGGCAAGGGGGGCAGGCTGTATGTAGCTGTAGTGAAAGTCCAGGACATTGCCGAGCAGAAAGTTTAGCTCTTTGTAGGAACGGGAACTTTTATCGCTGTTAAAACCGTGAATATAAGCAAAAATCGGCGTATTTTTGTTCATTTTTCAAAAATTCTCCATGTGAAAAAAATTTTATATAGACGGGCGCTTTTTTCTATATTAGTATAAGGGTATGCATGAAGTATCATTAATGACCAATGTGCTGGAATTAGTAGCACAGGAAATGGAAAAACACAAGGTAAAGACATTGCGTTCCATAACCGTCCGTTATGGGGTTTTGTCCAATATTGTTGCGGATTCTATGCAGTTTGCCTTTGAGGTGCTGACCAAGGATTCGGAATTTGCCGGAGCCAGGCTGCATTTGATACGGGAAGAGCTTGAGTTGAAATGTCGATTGTGTTCCCATGTTTTTAAAACCGATCAGAAAGAGTATTTTTTTATCCCTTGTCCCAACTGCCGCGAAGAAGGAAGTTTTGAGGTAGTGAAAGGCGAGGGTATTTTTTTAGACAGAATTGAAGCGGAGTAATGAGGTGACTATGGATATTTCGATTGAGCGCAGTATTTTGGAAGCAAACGACAGCGTGGCGGAGGAACTGAAAAAACTTTTTGCCGAACATAAGGTTTTGGTTTTGAATTTGATCAGTTCTCCCGGTTCCGGTAAGACTTCTTTGCTGGAAAAAACCCTTTCCGATTTGCGTGAAGAATTTAAAATGGGCGTTATCGAGGGCGACTGCCAAACCGACAACGACGCCAAACGTGTTGCCGCCACAGGCGCAAAAGCCGTTCAGATCAATACGGACGGCGGCTGCCATTTGGACAGTAAAATGGTTCGTGACGTTATTAAAAATTTTGATTTGTCCGAACTTGATATTTTGTTTATCGAGAATGTGGGCAACCTTGTTTGTCCCGTGGAATTTGACTGCGGCGAAGATGCGAAAATTGCCCTGCTGAGCGCGGCTGAAGGCGACGATAAACCGGAAAAATATCCCAGACTCTTTCAGCTTGCCCATGCCATGATCATTAATAAAGTGGATTTGCTGGATTATGTTGATTTTGACGTGGCAAAAGCCGCGAAATTCGGCAAAGCCCTGAATAAGGATATAGAAGTTTTTGAAGTTTCCTGCCGCACCAAGCAAGGATTGGACAGCTGGTATGCATGGCTTCGCAAACAAGTGGCTCTGAAACAACAATAGAAAAGGGTGCGGTATGACTCCTTGTTCCTGCAGAATTCCTTCTGACAAGTTTAAAAACTTTGAAGATGTGGAAAACTATTTAAACTGTTTGGGTATGTTCCATATGGATTTGGGACTGGAACGCATGGAAAAGGCAAAATCTTCGCTTGGCCTGCGTTTGATGTGTCCTGTAATGCAGGTGGTCGGAACAAACGGCAAAGGGTCCACATCGACTTTTTTGCATTCCATTGCGCTGGCGTACGGTTTTCGCGCCGGGGTTTTTACTTCTCCGCATTTTGTGACGCCGCTGGAGCGCATAAAAATGAATGACAGGCTTCTGCCCAAAGCGGCATGGGCAAGTTTGACCCTGCAGGCAACAGAAGCCGTGCCGGATTTGACATATTTTGAGCTTTTGACCGTAATGTCTGTTATGGCGTATATGTTTTCCGAGCCTGATCTGCTGATATACGAGGCAGGGCTCGGTGCGAAAAATGACGCAACAACCGCCATTCCTGCGCAGTTTGTCGTGTTTACGCCCATAGCGCTGGATCATACCAATCTTTTGGGCGGCACACTGGAAGAAATTGCAGAAGATAAATCCTATGCCATACGTGAGGGCGTGCAGGCGGTTATTTCCGCTCCGCAGACAGAAAGCGTGGAAAAAATTCTGCGGGAACGGGCTGAAAAATTCGGCATTCCGTTTTATACCATGGAAAATATGAGAGATTTGCCTGACTGCCTGTATGTGCTGGCAGACGAAAAACCGCAGTATGAACTCGGGCTGAAAGGCGAACATCAATATATTAACGCTCAGACCGCTTTGCTGGCATGGTGCGTATACTGCAAAATGTATAAAAAGCCCGTGGAGGCAAAAGCCGTTGCCGAAGGGCTGAGTACGGCATTTATTCCCGGCCGTTTTCAGCAGGTAAAGCGCAAAAACGAAATGCCTGCTCTTGTGCTTGACGGCGCACATAATCTGCACAGCCTGCAAAGTCTTTTGCATACTCTGGAAACAGAGCGCTGCACGCCGTCTGCTTTTGTTTTTTCTTGTCTGAAAGATAAGGAACCGCTGAAAATGGTGCAGATGATTGAAGCGTTTCTGAAAAAGCACGGGCTTGATATTCCTGTTATTGTGACGGAAATTCAGAATAACGAGCGTGCTGTTCCTCTGGATGAACTTGCCGCTTTGTTTGCCGTGACGACGGTGAAATGCGCAAGTCTGCACGAAGTGCTGCAAAAACTTCCGGACTTTGTCGGCAAAGACGCTAAGGAAAATCCCTGCGTGATCTGCGGTTCTTTATATCTTCTTTCCGAATATTTCAGGGAGTATCCCGAAAAACTTCAATTGTCTTATTAGGATATGCAATGAGTTCTTTGTATCGTTTACTGCCTTCCGTGGATGTTTGCCTGCAGCAGTTTCGGGAAAGCATGTATCCTCATGCAATGCTGTGTACGGCAATACAGAATTTTTTGCAGGAAAAGCGTGTGCAGATTAAAAACGGCACTGTTGCCGAAGGCGAGCTGCGGCAGGAGGTTTTGTTTCCGGCGTTGGCTAAATACGTGGAAAAAGCTCTTGCGCCGCGGGTGAAAAAGGTTATCAATGCCGCAGGTGTGGTAATCCATACGAATTTGGGCCGTTCCGTTTTGGCAAAAGAAGCCCTGCAGGCCGTGCAGACCGCCGCGGAAGGGTACTGCAATTTGGAATTTGATCTGCAAAGCGGCAGCCGGGGCAGCAGGCACAGTCTGATTGAAGAGGACATTTGCCGTTTGACCGGGGCTGAAGCGGCGCTGGCGGTAAACAATAATGCAGCAGCGGTGTATTTGATGCTGAATACGCTGTGCGGGGGCGGGGAAGTTGTGGTTTCCCGCGGCGAGTTGGTGGAAATTGGCGGAAGTTTCCGTATTCCGGAAGTAATGAAGCACAGCGGAGCGCTCCTGCGGGAAGTCGGCACCACCAATAAAACGCATTTGGCCGATTATGCCGAAGTTCTTTCTGAAAATACCAAAGCCGTTTTAAAAGTGCATACTTCCAATTACCGTATAGTCGGTTTTCATGCCGATGTACCCAATTATGAGCTTGCGGAGCTGGCGCACAGCCGCGGCATTCCTGTTTTCCATGATCTTGGCAGCGGAAGTTTGGTGGATTTTTCTCCTTACGGTCTGCGCGGTGAGCCCACAGTCAGGGAAATTCTAGCCGCAGGCATTGATATTGTCACCTTTTCCGGGGATAAAGTATTGGGCGGGCCGCAGGCAGGCATCATAGCCGGCAAAAAGGAATACATCGCAAAGATCAAAAAAAATCAAATGCTCCGTGCCATGCGCTGCGACAAACTGACGCTGGCGGCTTTGGCGGCAACATTGCGCCTGTATTATGACGAAAAGCAGGCGTTGGAAAAAATTCCGACTCTGCGTGCCATGACCGTATCGGCGCAGGAGCTGAAAAAAAAGGCGCAAAAACTTTGTTCTGTGCTGAAAAAAGCCGTACCGCAGGGAGTTGTTAACTTGATGCTTGAAGAAAATGTTTCCAGAGTCGGCGGCGGTTCTTTTCCTGAAAACGATTTGCCCACGTATGTGGTTAGCCTTGAGTTTTGCCGCGAAGATTCGGAATTTTCCGCCCAGGTGCTGAAAGAGCGTTTTTTGCAGACTGATCCGCCGCTTGTGGGCAGGGTTGAACATGATAAATTTCTTTTTGACGTGCGGACGATTGCCGAAGAGGAATTTCCGCTGGTAAAAAAATGTTTAATTTCAATATTGCAGGACAGTTATGGAAAATTTAGCGTATAAGACAAAATCCATTTGGGAAAAGGCGGACGGCAAAGCGCAGAAGCTTATGCATGATTTTGCAAAGCAGTATGTGCGCTTTCTTTCTGAAAACAAAACAGAACGCGAATGCACGGAATATGCTCTGAACCGTCTGAAGCAGGCGGGATTCGGCAATGATTTTGCCGACGGCCGTTATGTTGCCGTGCTGCATAATAAAAGTCTTTTTGCCATGCGCAGGGGCAAACGGGATTTATCCGAAGGCTTCCGCCTGATTACTGCCCACAGCGACAGTCCGCGTCTTGATTTTAAACAAAACCCGCTTTTGGAAACCGTGGGAGTGGCGCAGGCGAAAACCCATTATTACGGCGGTATACTGAAATATCAGTGGCTTGCCCGTCCTTTGGCTCTGCACGGGGTTGCCGTGAAAAAAAACGGTGAAACCGTGAAAATCGTTATCGGCGAAAAAGCGGGCGATCCTGATTTTACTATTTCCGATTTGCTGCCGCATTTGGCAAAAGAGCAGGTGACGCAAACAGTGAGCAAAGCTTTTCAGGCTGAAAAACTCAATGTGGTGATCGGGCATATTCCGTTGCCGCAAAAAGGCAAAGATAAACAGGAAACGCCTATAAAATCTCATGTTCTTAAATTGCTGAATAAAAAATACGGCATTGCGGAAGAAGATTTGCTTTCTGCGGAAATTCAGGCTGTGCCCGCAGGCGAGGCCCGTTTCGTGGGCTTGGACAGCGGTTTGATCGGCGGATACGGCCAAGACGACAGGATTTGCGTGTTTACGGCTTTGGAAGCTTTTCTTGCTGTTGAAGAACCGGAATATGCCACGGCGCTGATGCTTTGGGATAAAGAAGAAATCGGCTCCGAAGGTACGACCGGTGCAAGTTCCCGTTTTTTTGAATACTGTATGCAGGATTGTATATCTGCTTGGGCGCCTGCCGTGCCGTTCAGCAAAGTTATGCTGGCAGGCAAAGCGCTTTCTGCCGATGTGCACGCTGCCATTGACCCGGACTGGCAGGAACTGCACGAAAAGCAGAATTCTTCAATAATCGGCTACGGTCCCACGCTGTGTAAATTTACCGGTTCCGGGGGAAAATACGGGGCAAACGACGCACACCCTGAATATATCGCATGGCTGAGAAATATTTTTGCGGAAAAAGAAATTCCGTGGCAAATGGCGGCACTTGGCAAAGTCGATCACGGCGGAGGCGGAACCGTGGCGCTGTTTTTGGCTGTGTACGGTATGAATACTATTGATATGGGGC
Organism: uncultured Desulfovibrionaceae bacterium; assembly: GCA_949299515.1. Lineage (GTDB taxonomy): Bacteria > Desulfobacterota > Desulfovibrionia > Desulfovibrionales > Desulfovibrionaceae > Taurinivorans. Next base: position 214,242 of record CASGAP010000012.1, on the reverse strand, counting down.
CGTCGCTTTTGGGTATGCATAGTCCTTTTGAGCTTTCTTCCGTAGCGGACGTGTATTACACCAAGGAGGCGTATAAAGCTTTTTACGGGGCGTGATTGGGAAAATATTGATTGATTTCCGGGGGAAAATATTCCCCCGGTTTCCTTTTTGCCGGCATTTATTTTTATAAATGCCGGTTTGTTTTATCGGTTTGCCTTGTTTACGGTTTACCGAAACTGAAAACAAAATTTACTTTTTTTGGTTTTTTATGCTTGCTTTTTCCTATATATATATATATAGAATGCAAGCTTAAAAATAGGGGGATAAACAATGTTCAGCTTTAGCGATGACGAACTGATTGCTCAGGTAAAAGAGTTTTGTCATTATCTGTTTGAATGCTGTGACATTGAGAAAAGTCTTGAATACTGCACCGACGATATACATTATTATAACTCGTTGGGGGCGGTTGATTTCGTCGGCAAAAAAAATCTGTATTTATTTTTTGTGGAACGCCAGCGCGAACTGAAAACTGTGCATCAGGTTATATACCGCAAATATTCTATTCAGCGTATAACAGATGAGTTTGCCATTGTGCATCTGCTTGCAGAACTTAAAGATAAATTTTTGGTTAATTCTTCGATTTCGCTGACAAAAAAAAAATCACAGATTTTGATTTGCAATATTAATGGGTTTATTACGGTTGTCAATTCTGAAAATTCGCAAAATTCGCATACCGGCGTGCTGAAGAGTTTTTTTCAGCATTTGGATCAGTGGAAGGAAGACAGTAAAAATTTAATTATGAAATATATCATAAACGTAACTCAAGATTCCGTCATTACCAGTTACCATGCCAACAAGCAGGAAAGGAATGTTTATGATACGCTGACCGTTAAGGAGTTTATAAAAAAAATCAGTTGGAAATTTGTTTCTTCCGAAGCAAAAAAGACTATGCAGACAACGTATGCGCTTGCCAATTTGCAGGAAAAATTCAATAATGACGAGTTTAATTTTGTTCTTTTGCTGCCCTATATAAATTATGAAGGGAAATTTTTATGGATACGTTCGTACAATACATTGTATCAGGACCCGATATCCCAAGATATTTTATGCTTTACCATGGTATATGACATTACGGAGGAATTGCTGAAATTAAAATTTTCGGAATTTCATCTGTATTCACAGATAGATTTTTTTATTCATTTAAATATGAAAAATAATTTTTATTCTTTGTATCCTTGTTCATTTCCTGAAGATGTTACGGAATATTTAAATTTATCCCATGATTTTAATCATGATTTAAATATATTAATAGATAATTATGTGGTTAAGGAAGACAGGGAAAGGATAAAAAAAGAATTTAATTTTGCAACCATTATAAAAAAGATACGTAAAAAAAATTTTTATTCCATTTCATGCAAAATAAAATGCAGTTTAAATAACAGTGAAATACGTTATAAACAGATACACTTTTTTAAATTTTCAAAGGTTCCGAATGTTGTTAATATTGCTTGTACGGATATGACAGAGCTGTATGCGGAAGAAAAAAAGAAAAATGAAGTCCTGACGCAGGCGCTTGAGGCCACGCAGAACGCAAATTATGCAAAAAGTCATTTTTTGGCTTCCATGAGTCATGATTTGCGTACGCCGATGAATGCCATTTTAGGCATGACCCAGCTTGCCATGGAGGATTTGACAAATCAGGAACAGGTTAAGGAGAGCTTTGATATTATTAAACAAAGTTCAGAGCATTTGTTAAGCTTGTTGAATGATGTGCTTGAAATGAATAAAATCGAAAACGGGCTGCTGAAAAACGAAAGTGAAGTGTTTTCGCCCATAGATGAGGCAAAGCAGGTGATAAATTTGTTTTCCGCTAATTTTTCGGCAAAAAATTTACTTTTCACCTTTGATTGTAAGCAGGTAAAGCATACCGCCGTTATAGGCGATAAAAATAAATTTTCAAGGATTATCGGGAACATATTGAGCAACGCCGTTAAATACACTCCTGTCGGCGGTTCGATAGCCTTTGTGATGACGGAAAGCAGAGACAAACATTCCAGCCTGATATCGTTGTTTCGGCTCAGCATAAAAGATACGGGCATAGGTATTTTAAAAGCTAATATTCCGCATATTTTTGAACCGTTTCACCGTGAAGAAGACTGCATAAGCTATGAGATTGAGGGGCTTGGGCTCGGGCTTGCCATTGTGAAAGCTTTTGTGGAAAATCTGGGCGGAACCATTGCCGTAGAAAGCGAAGTTGGAAAGGGGACGGAATTTATAGTGGAAATACCGTATCAGCTTTATGAAGCGCAGCAGTCTGAATTTGTGAAAAAAGAAATAACAACTAAAGAAATTAATCTGAAAAACTTTTCGGTGCTTCTTGTGGAAGATAATCCGGTGAATGTATTGATGTTTCAGAAGCTTTTGGAAAAGTGCGGCGCAAAAGTTACCGTAGCGCCCAACGGCAAAAAAGCCTATGAGTCTTTTTTGAATATGGATGAGGCCAATCCTTTCAATTTGGTTTTTATGGATATTCAAATGCCGATTATGAACGGGTACGAGGCTGCCAAAAAAATTCGTGATTTGCCGAACAAATGGGCTAAGGAAATTCCCATTATCGCAGCCACGGCAAATGCTTTTCAGGACGACATCAAGCGTTCCTTTGACGCGGGTATGAACGGGCATATTGCAAAGCCTATCAATCTTGCAGAATTGTTTCAGGTTTTGTCGGATTTAAAAATTATACGGCAGCAGTAAATTTTAGCCTTTTGTTTCATTTTTGCTTGCATTTTTCATCCTATATATATATATATATAGAATGAAAGAGCAAAATGGTAAAAATAAGGTTAATGGCCAAATGTATAATTTTTCTGACGAAGAATTGATCGACTGCGTTAAAAATTTTTGTCATTATTTGTTTGAATGCGCAGATATCGAAAAAAGTTTAACATTTTGTTCTGATGATATAAGTTATTATAATTCTTTGGATTCTATTGATATTGTCGGAAAAGACAAGGTTTTTGCGTATTTTTTGTCCCGTCAGGTGCAGCTGAAATTTTCCCATAAAGTAGTTTTTCACAAATATACCATTCAGCGGATATCCGAAGAGTTTACCATTGTGCATTTAATGGCGGAACTGAAAGGGCAGTTTTGGGTTAATACTTCCGTAACGTTAAAAAAAGAACTGCAGCAGCCTTTGATTTGCCATATTCACGGCTTTATCAGTCTGGTGATAGACGAGAATGCGGCAATAACAGCCAAAACGCAGAATAATATGCTCAGGAGTTTTTTTGACCAGCTTGATTCCTGGAAAGAAGACAATAAAAATTTAATTGCGAAACTTATTTTTAATCTGACTAAGGATACCGTTATCATAAGCTATATTCGGGAAGACTTTTTAAAGGATTGTCCCGACAGCATAACCGTTGACGAGTTTTCCGAAATTGTCAGAAAATTTATTGTTACGCAGGAAGCAAAAGAAGAGTATAGAGCCGTGTACAGTAAAAATTCGCTGCTCGAAAAATTTAATAATGGCGAAACGAAATTTAAATTGCTTTCTCCGTTTATGCACAAAGGAAAATTTTTTTGGACAAGAACGCATAATACCATATATAATGACCCGGAAAGCGGCAATATTTGGTGTTTTACCGCTGTATATGATGTCAGTGAAGAATTGATCCGCAATTGTTATTCCGATTATCATCTGTATTCGCAGATAGATTTTTTTGTTCAGCTTAATACCGGAGAAAATGGGTATACGCTTTATCTTTGCCACCCTTTGGGGCCTGTTATGCAGGCTTTGCCGCTGACAGGGTTTTTTGATAAGGATTTTAGAGTCCTTATGGATATGTATGTTCTTGACGACGATAAAGCAATGCTGACAGAACTTTTTGATTATAAAGAACTTTTTAAAAAAATTCATGAACATAATTTTTATTCGCTGACATTCAGAATTAAACGCGGAGATGATCCCAGTCATATTCGCTATAAGCAAATTCAGTTTTTTAAATTTTCTCAGGTACCGGATATTATTAATATTGCCTGCAGTGATATAACTGATATGTATTCGGAACAAATGAAAAAAAACGAGATTTTGAAACAGGCGCTGGAAGTTGCGACAACGGCTAATCTTGCTAAAAATACATTTTTGGCGTCCATGAGCCATGATTTGCGTACGCCGATGAACGCCATTTTGGGTATGACGCAGCTTGCCATGGAAGATTTGGAAAATAAAAGTCAGGTTGCCGAAAGTTTTGCGGTTATTAAGCAAAGTTCCGAGCATTTGCTTAATCTGCTCAATGATGTGCTTGAAATGAACAAAATTGAAAACGGTTCTTCCGAAAACCTTTATGAACCGTTTTCCGTTGTGGAAGAGTGTGAAAAAATTCTTGCCTTTTATCAAAGTGAAATAAAAACAAGAAAGCATACCGTACAGACGGACTTTTCCAAGATATCCCATGCAATTGTGCTTGGTGATAAAACAAAATTTTCCAGAATTATCGGCAATATTTTTGGCAATGCCGTAAAATACACGCTGGACGGCGGTACCATTGAACTGACGCTTGCCGAAGAGCCGAGCAAAAATTCCAAAAACATAGCGTACTTTACCGTTGCTGTGCGCGATACCGGCATAGGGATTGACAGCAGCAATATCCCGTATATTTTTAACCCGTTTTATCGGGAAGAAAACGGAAAAATCCGTAAGATAGAAGGCCTTGGTTTGGGGCTTTCCATAGTAAAAGCGTTTGTGGACAATCTTGGCGGCACAATTGCCGTTGAAAGCGAGCGGGGGGCAGGTTCGGTTTTTGTCGTGGAAATTCCTTATCAGCTGAATGAAAGCTGTTTGATTAAGGAATGCGAAAAAGATTTTACCACGGCCGAAATAAATCTGCACGGCAAATCCGTTTTGCTTGCGGAGGACAATCCGGTTAATATTCTTATGTTCAAAAAAATTCTTGAAAAGTGCGGGGCTGCGGTAACTGTGGCGCAGAACGGGCAAAAAGCCTATGAAACCTTTTTAAAAATGGATATAATGAACCCGTTCGATATAATTTTTATGGATATTCAGATGCCGCTTATGAACGGACTTGAGGCCTGCCGTAAAATACGGGCTTTGCCGGTAAAACTGGCAAAAGAAATTCCTATTATAGCCGTAACAGCCAATGCGTATCAGGAAGACATCAAAAAAGCCAAAGATGCAGGCATGAACGCCCATATCACCAAACCGGTTATGCTTGCGCAGTTATATCAGGTTCTGCACGATTTGAAAATGATAGCGTAATGCCCTGCCATAAATTGCAGGTTTGGTTCTGTTGCGTTTTTTTCTGCCTGGTGTATTGTTAATGAAGTGTTATAAAAAGGATTGTTATGAAAACCATACTACTTACCGGCGGTACTGGCTTTATCGGAGCAAATTTATGCAGGAGACTTTTGCATGAAGGCTGCCGTGTGATTTGTGTTGACAACAATTATACGGGCAGTATGGAAAATATTCGGGAAATTCTGCAAAATCCGTTTTTTTCGTTTGTGGAACATAATATTTGTTTTCCTTTGGACACGCTGTTCGGCGGGGAAAAAATAGATCAGATATATAATCTTGCCTGTCCTGCTTCACCCCGGTTTTATCAAGGGGCTCATGCCGTGGAAACGACAAAAACCTGTGTTTTGGGGGCGCTGAACATACTGGAACTGGCAAAACGGCACAATGCCGTTGTTTTGCAGGCTTCGACCTCGGAAGTTTACGGGGAACCGCTGGAGCATCCGCAAAAAGAATCTTACAGGGGCAATGTCAATCCTGTCGGAGTCCGTGCCTGTTATGACGAAGGCAAGCGCTGTGCGGAAAGTTTGTTTTTTGATTACCGCAGATTGTACGGGACAAGGATTAAAGTGGTGCGTATTTTCAATACATACGGTCCGTTTATGGATCCCGACGACGGCCGGGTGATTTCAAATTTCATCTGCCAGGCTTTAACAGGCCGGGAAATAACTGTCTACGGTGACGGTTCTCAAACGCGATCTTTTTGTTATATTGACGACTTAATAGAAATAATGCTCAGGGTGATGAATTCTTCCGATGATTTTACGGGGCCTTTGAATATAGGCAATGACGACGAATACACAATTAAAGCGCTGGCAGAATGCATAACCGCAAAGCTTGGCGGCCGTATCGTTTACAAAGCTTTGCCCGCTGACGATCCTGTTAAAAGATGTCCGGATATTTCTTTGGCTAAAACTATGTTTGACTGGGAGCCGAAAGTTTCCTTAGATGAGGGGCTTTGCAGGACTGCTGCATATTTTAAAAACTGTATCGGACAATATAAAAAGTAAAGGCAGAGGCGTCAGATGAATGTGGCAATTATCGGTACCGGTTATGTCGGGCTTTCTACGGGAGCAGGTTTGGCTGAACTTGGCCATATTGTAACGTGCATTGACCGTGAATTTGATAAAATACAAAAATTAAAAGCAGGCCATACGACATTTTATGAGCGCGGTCTTGAAGAACTTTTTTATAAAAACAAACAAGCCGGAAGGCTGTTGTTTACAACTTCCATGAAAGAGGCAGTCAGTCAAGCCGATTTGGTAATTATAGCCGTAGGGACGCCGCCGCACCCCGTAACCAAGGAAGCGGATTTGAAATATATCCATGCCGCGGCAACGGAACTTGCCGAGTTTCTGCGAGGTTATACCGTTGTTGCCACAAAATCCACGGTACCTGTGGGAACAGGCGACGATATTGAAATTTTGATCCGCAAAAAAAATCCGCAGGCGGATTTTGATGTGGTTTCTCTTCCGGAATTTTTGCGCGAAGGGTTTGCCGTTTATGATTTTTTTCATCCTGACAGAATTATTGTCGGCAGCAATACGCAAAGAGCTGCGGACGTCATCACGCAGCTGTATGGTTATTTTTCGGGGAAGACAAAGTTTTTTTATGTGAAACGCCGTTCTGCCGAAATGATAAAATATGCCGCTAATTCGTTTTTGGCCATGAAAATACATTATATCAACGAACTTGCGAATTTTTGTGAGAAAGCGGACGTTGATATTTTTGAAGTGGCAGAGGGCATGGGAGCAGACAGCCGAATCGGGGATAAATTTTTGCAGCCGGGTCCCGGATACGGCGGCAGCTGTTTTCCGAAAGATACACTGGCAATGGCATATATGGCACGGCAAAACGGGGTGGAACTCAGTTTGATCAATGCCGCCATAAAGGGGAATGCTGCCCGAAAAAAAGAAATGGCGGAACGGGTGCTGGCGGCGGTAAAGGGTATTGACAGTCCCAAGGCAGCCGTGTTTGGCCTGGCGTTTAAAGCCGGAACCGATGACTGCCGCGAAAGTCCAGCTATAGATATTATTTTTGAACTGTTGGAACATAAAATCGATATATGTGCCTATGATCCGAAAGCAATGAATACGGCTTTCGGGCTTCTCGGCAATAAAATCAGTCTTGCGGACGATATGTATGCAGCACTGGACGGGGCAGATGTTCTGCTTGTCCTGACAGAGTGGCAGGAATTTAAAACGCTGGATTTTACAGAAGCGGCAGGCAAAATGCGCAGAAAAGTTATTTTGGATTTCCGCAATGTCTTTTCGGGAGAAAAAGCCAGACAGCACGGTTTTTCTTATCAGGGAATCGGCCGTAAGTAAGAGATTTTTCGGTTATAAAAAAGGCACGTTTGCACGTGCCTTTTTTTATGGCGGAATATGAGTGATTATTTATTTTCTTCCAAAGGAATGCTTACGATAAAGGAATTGCCCTGACGGTAGATTTGGAAGACAATGGCGCCGCGCTGTTTGCCTTCTTTTTCAATAATGGAAGTCAGGTCCTTTACGGTTTTTACGGGCTTGAGATTGGCTGCAAGAATGATATCCTGCGGCATTATGCCTGCTTTTGCGGCTTGTCCGCCCTGTTTTACGTCAACAATGAGAAGGCCGCTGATATTTTCGGGAATGCGCAGGGTCTGTTTGTCCTGGCTTGTCAGTTCGCGCAGGGAAACACCGAGGCTGAGGCCTTTCTGCAGGTCTTTTGCGGTGTTGGAAGCCGTAAGGTTTCTTTCTCCCAGTGTTACGGTAAACTGTTTTTCCTTGCCGTCACGGACTGCGGTAACTTTAATTTTGCTGCCAGGTTTATAGGAGGCAATAACCTTTGTGAGATCGCTGGCGCTGGTAATGGGGGTATTTTCGATTTTTACGACGATATCGCCGGATTTGAGGCCTGCTTTGTCTGCAGGTTCATTGGGCATCACAGAGCCGATAAGGGCGCCTTTAGCTTCTTTAATTCCCAGCGCTTTGGCAGTAACTTCGTCAAGATCCTGAACGGTTACGCCGATCCAGCCGCGGCTTACTTTTTGGCCGGATTTAAGCTGGTCGATAATGGAAGAGGCAAGCTTGCTCGGAATGGCAAAGCCTATGCCCTGGCCGCTGGCGGCAATGGCGGTGTTAATGCCGATGACTTCGCCGTTCAGATTGAGCAGGGGGCCGCCGGAGTTGCCTGGGTTGATGGAAGCGTCGGTCTGAATAAAGTTGTCGTACGGACCGGCGTGAATGTCACGGCCTTTGGCGCTCACAATGCCGGTTGTTACCGTATTGCTGAGGCCGAAAGGGTTGCCTATGGCTACAACCCAGTCGCCCACTTCCATTTTGTCGGAATCGCCGAACTGCACATAGGGCAGGTCGTTTTTCACGTCTATTTTAAGCAGAGCCAGGTCGGTTTCCGGATCAAGGCCGATAACTTTTGCGGTTACTTTGTTGTCCTTCGGATTTTTGTCGGAAAGGGTAACGTAAATTTTATCCGCGTTCTGCACAACATGGTTGTTGGTTACGATGTAGCCGTCTTTGGAAATAATGAACCCTGTGCCCAAAGCGCTCTGCAGGCGTTCCCTGGTACCGTCCTGCGGGCCGAAGAAAGGCCCGAACTGTTCAAAAAATTCTTGGAATTCACGCGGCATTCCCGGCAGACCAAGCTGGTCTTTTACCACGCGTTCGGTGCTGATGTTAACGACTGCGGGGCCGACTTGTTTTACAAGCGGGCTGATGGAAGGCAGGTTTATTCCCGCCGCAGCCTGGGATACGAATATTATTGCCATAAGAACGGCAACACAGGAATTTAACAATATTTTTTTCATGAAATCTCCTATTTTACTCATTTGTGACAGTGCCGGAACAGGCTCCGTTACAAGGCGGCTTTGCAAGATTTTTATTCATAGCCACACGTGAGTGCACAGGGCCTACCTTAAACGGAAAAGCACCTGTTTTTAATGGACTTGGGGCACTTACCAGCCTTTCAATGTCTTTTTCACCACATTGCGGACAAACTGCCTTTTCATCTCCATAAACTAATTCCTCAAATTTGTGGTGACATTTGGGACATTGAAAATCGAACATTGGCATAACAAGTACCTCGAAATGGTTTTCGCGTTTTGCGTAATAATTAGATTAATCACTCTTTTTTGAAGGGCAAGATTAAAAGTGCAAAAAAATAAAAAAAGCCATGAAAGTTTTTAGCTGACATGGCTTTTTTATTTGTAGTTTTTTACAGTTACATGGAGTCGATTTCCTGCAGCAAAAGCTTGCCGAATCCGGAGCAGGAAACAGCTTTGGCGTTTTCGATTTCTTTTGCCAAATCTTGGGTTACGGTTTTTTTGTCTATGCAGTTTTGGATAGCAGTCTGAACGGCACAGGCAGCTTTTTCCAGTCCGATGTGTTCGAGCATCATGGCTGCGGAAAGCAGCAGGCTGCAGGGGTTGGCAATGTCTTTGCCTGCGGCTGTTGGCGCTGTTCCGTGGGTGGCTTCGAAAATCGCCAGTCTGTCGGACATATTGACTCCGGGAGCCATGCCGAGACCGCCCACCTGCGCGGCAAGGGCGTCCGAAAGATAATCGCCGTTAAGGTTGGTGGTGGCAATGACGCTGTATTCTTCGGGCCGCAGCAGTGCTTCCTGGAACATGGCGTCGGCAATTCTGTCTTTAATGATGATTTTGCCCTGAGGATCGGCGCCGCCGCGCACTTCCTGTTCGGTAATTGTCTGTCCGGGAAATTCTTGGGCTGCCACTTCATAGCCCCATTTCTGGAAGGCGCCTTCCGTGAATTTCATGATATTTCCCTTGTGCACCAAGGTTACGCTGGGCAGGTTGTTTTTGACTGCGTACTGTATGGCTCTGCGGACAAGGCGTTTGCAGCCGAATTCCGTCATAGGTTTAATACCTACTGCACATTCGGCTTTCAGGTTTTTGTTAAAGTTTTCATTCAAGAATTTAACGAGTTTTTTTGCTTCTTCGGTATTGGCGGCAAATTCAATGCCGGAATACACGTCTTCGGTATTTTCACGGAAAATGGTCATGTTAACGTTTTCCGGGCGGCGCACGGCGGCAATAATGCCTTTGTACCATTTTACAGGACGTATGCAGGCATACAGATCAAAGGCCTGGCGCATGGCAACGGTAAGGCTGCGTATGCCGGTTCCTACCGGCGTGGCTAGGGGGCCTTTTATGGCTACTTCTGCTGTTTTTAGTGTTTCAAGCGTTTCTTTCGGCAAATGTTTGCCGGTCTGCGCAAAGGCTTTTTCTCCGGCAAGAAGTTCCTGCCAAACAATTTCTTCCTTGCCGTCATAGGCTTTTTTTACTGCGGCATTGATAACGGGCATGGCGGCTTTCCAGATATCCGCTCCTATGCCGTCGCCTTCTATCCAATATATTTTGTGCTTCATGGTGCACCTCCCTGAATGACGGCTTAGTATCTTGCAAAACAAAATCGGACGCAAGCATTTTTTTGACTTGTCAAAAGAAAGGAAAATGGATAACGTGAAAAAAACAAAAAAGTGAGCTGTTATGAGTTATCAATTGGATAATACGGATAAAAAAATTTTGGATATCATACAGACAAATTTTCCTCTGTCCCCGAGGCCGTATAAAGTTATCGGCGACGAAGTCGGCATAAGCGAACAGGAAGCTTTGGAAAAGGTTCTTAATCTTAAGAAACAGGGGATAATACGGCGTTTGGGCGCTAATTTTCAGTCCAAAAAGCTTGGCTTCAGGTCAACGCTTTGCGCAGCCAAAGTACCGCAGGATAAGCTTGAGATGTTTATTGACACGGTAAACGCCCAAAAAGGTGTTACGCATAATTATCTGCGCAATCATGCGTATAATGTATGGTTTACGCTTATCGGTCCTTCTTGGGACAGTGTGTGCCAAACGCTTGCAGACATTACGGAAGAAACGGGCATAGAAATTTTAAATCTGCCCGCGACCAAGCTTTTTAAAATCCGTGTGGATTTTGCCATGCAGGACGAATAGGCGGCGGTATTAACGACATATAACTATAAAACCTTATTTGATAATTTAAAAAATATTTCTGAATTGATTATGTCTGGTATAAAGCAATCCGGAAAAACAGTTTATTATAATTGAGAAAAATTTTGGCCGCCCAAAGGCCGACAAGCCGTTTGCGTCAGTGAGCTTGCGAACTTTACGTAAATGGACAGCAGCGCAATTATTTTCCCCGGAAAATAATTCAGAAATACACCTAAACTTTTAAAAAAAAACTCCGATAAGATAGGTAGTTTTCATAAAGAAAATATGAACCTTTTCGGAGTTTTTATGTTTAAAAAAATTGCAGCTGTAAGTTTTTGGGCTGTCAGTATCTATATATCCGGCGCTGTTTTGTGTCCGCAGGCCTTTGCGCAGCAGCCCGTTCAGGAAGAAGAACCGCTTATAGTCGGCGATTACGGCAAATATTCGTTTGGCGAAAAAGAAATGATTTTGGTGCCGAATATCGCCAATACCGATACCGCAAAAATAAAAATCCGCAAAAAGCAAAGTCCCGAAGAAGCATATCTGGACGCTCAGGAACTTAGGCTGAAAGCGCGCGAGCTGACTTCCCAGCTTTTGGAAACCTGGTATCCCGAAAATATTAAGGGCATGGTTGCTTATATTACTACGTTTACGCCTCAGGATAATCTGCGTGCGGAAACGGATTTCGGTCAGTATCTGCGTCAGGCTTTTATGTATGAATTTAATCAGCGCGGTTTTGCCGTGCGCGATTTCAGTGCCAGAGACTTAATCGTCAACGAAAACGGTCATGCTTTCGGCATAAGCGATAATACGTATAAAACTTCCGTGCTCCGAAAAAACGCTGCCTTGGTTACGGGCACGTTTTATCGGGATGAAGAATATCTTTTTATCAATGTTCGGCTTATCCGCGGTACGGACGGCATGGTTCTGCGCACGGCGCAGACAATTATTCCCGTTACGCCGCTTGTGGGCAGAATGACAAGAGTAAAGCCAAAACCGCTTCCGCCCGTGCTTCCGAGCGCTCCGATAACCATAGTGTCCGGTGAATGATATGAAAAAGCTGCTTGTTCTCGTATGTTTTTTGCTTATGGCCTGTTCGGCGCGGCAGACATATGCCGACGAATCTCCGTTTACCATTGATAACTGGCGCATTGCCGTCGAAAACAGAAATGCGCAGCGTTATGAGCTTGCCTATCATTATTATTCCGTTGCGTTGTCTTCTGCCAGAACGCAAGCGGTTATCCTGCGCCTGAAAAGCGAAATGGAAGCTTTGGAACGCACAATTCAGGCTGTGCGCTGATCGGGGTGGTTATGAAAAGGTTTGTAATAATTACGCTGCTTATGCTGGCAATGCTTATTCCTTTTACGGCTGCGGCCAATGATTTCGGATCTTCCGTGCGCACGGCCCTTTCTACGCTTTTGGGCACCGGCTATGTGCCTGCCTGTGCGCAGAATATTGTGCAGAGCATGGACAGGCAGCTGCTTGTTCTTTTGGGGGAACAGTATTCCCGCAAGGATTTGCGCATTGTGATTACGGTTCCTGTTAATCTGAACGATTTTGACAAAAGCAATGCTTTGGCGCGTCAGGTGGCGGAAGAACTGGCCAACGAACTGAAAACAAAAGGGTATCGCGTTGCGGAAATACGGCGCGGAAAACACATCGAAATAACGCCGAAAAAAGGCGAGTTTCTTTTATCCCGGCATAAGGACGAACTGCTGAATCTTCCCGTTAATGCCGAGCTTATTTTGGCAGGAACGTATACGGTAACCGAAAAATCCGTCCGATACAACTGCAGGCTGTTGCACGCAGGTTCCCACGAAGTGATTGCGTCCGGAAACGGCACCGTTCCTGTGTATGCGGAAATGTATCCGCTTTTGGACGAAGACCCCGAACGGGAGCTGCCGCTTGCTCCCAGCGTGCGTACAAAATTATAGGTCTTTTTTGCGGGAAACCGCAAGGAGGAGGGGCAAAGAGGGATTTTTCCCTCTTTTTTTGTCTGCTTTTTTCTTGTGGTCTTTTGGGTTTTAACGTATAATTTCCCCTTATGAATACATTAGACTTGTCTTTGGCTTTGCAGAAGCTTTCGTTTTCTTTTATTCCCGTGCTGCTCGGCATTATCCTGCATGAAGTGGCTCACGGGTATATGGCGTACAGGCGCGGCGACCCTACTGCAATGATGTTCGGCAGAATAACGCTTAACCCTGTGCCGCATATTGACCCTATGGGGCTTATTGTGTTCATTTTTACCGCGCTGTTCAGTCCCTTTGTGTTCGGCTGGGCAAAGCCGGTGCCGATAAATCCCAGATATTTTAAAAATATCCGTACGGATATTATGCTGGTGTCGGCAGCAGGCCCCATGGCGAATTTTTTTCTGGCGGTTTTCTTTGCTTTGCTGCTGCGCGTGCTGCTTATGCTGCCGGTTTCCGTTTTAAATTCTCTCGGTTCTTCGCTGGAATTTTTGGTGAATATGTGTTCCGTGGGCATTTGGGCCAATGTGGGCCTTATGTGGCTGAACCTTATGCCTATTCCCCCTCTTGACGGCAGCAAGCTGGTTATGGGCATACTGCCGGCAGGCGCCGCATACAAATATGCCGGGCTGGAACGGTACGGCATGGTTATCCTTATGCTGCTTATTTTTACCGGTTTGTTCAATTATATCATTATGCCGTTTATAAAACTTACCACGCTGTTTATTTTAACTATATTTGGTTTAAATTAGGAGATACCCATGAGTGAACAGTCCTGTCAGGCCCAATCTGAAAAAATTCAAGGCTCCTGCACGGTTTCCGGAATGCGTCCCACAGGGCCGCTGCATATCGGCCATTATTTCGGTGCGCTGAAAAATTTTGTGGATATGCAGTATGACAACAAGGCTTTCTTTTTTGTTGCGGATTGGCACGCGCTGACCAGTGATTACGCCGATACGTCACGCATCAACGAATTTGTCGACGAAATGGTTCTTGACTGGCTGAGCGTCGGTCTTGACCCCGAAAAATGCACGATTTTCCGTCAGTCACAGGTAAAACAGCATGCCGAACTGCATTTGCTGCTTTCCATGATTACTCCAAACAGCTGGCTGGAAAGAAATCCTACCTATAAAGAACAGCAGCAGGAAATTACCACTAAGGATTTGGGCAACTACGGCTTTTTGGGCTATCCCGTGCTTATGGCTTCCGATATTTTGATTTACAGACCGAGCTGGGTGCCCGTGGGACAGGATCAGCTGCCGCATATGGAGCTTACCCGTGAAATTGCGCGGCGCTTCAATTATCTTTACGGCGATACGTTCCCCGAACCGCAGGCTAAGCTGACTCCCGCTGCCAAATGTCCCGGTCTTGACGGCAGAAAAATGAGCAAAAGCTACGGCAACGGCATTTTCCTCAGTGACACTATGGAAATCATTGCGCCTAAAGTAAAATCCATGTTTACCGACCCTGCGCGTCTTCGTAAGAGCGATCCGGGCAATCCTGATGTCTGCAATCTGTTTCCGTATCATGTATTGCTTACGGACGGCGAAAAACAGCAAGAAATACGCGAAGGCTGCAAAAACGCAACTCTTGGCTGCGTGGACTGCAAAAAAATCTTCATGCAGGGACTTGAGGCCTTTTTGGCGCCCATTCATGAAAGACGGGCGGCAATTTCAAAAAGCTATATTCAGGAAGTTCTGGCGGCAGGCAATGCCAATGCCCGTAAATGTGCCGAAGAAACCATGCTTATAGTTCGCGAACATATGAAACTTGTTTAGAAAGGTGTTTATGCTTGTTCATCCTAAAATGTGCGATGCCGAAACAGCAAAAAAACGCATTGCTTTGCTGAAAGGTCAAGGCAAAAAAATTGTTTTTACCAACGGCTGTTTTGATATTCTTCATCCGGGCCATGTGGATTTGCTGCAGCGGGCCAAGGCGCTCGGCGATGTTCTCGTGCTTGGGCTGAACAGCGATGAATCTGTCAGAAATCAGGGCAAAGGGGACGACCGTCCCTTTAATCCCTATGAGGCGCGCGCTTTTGTGCTTGCCCATTTGGAAAGTGTCGATATGGTGGTTCCTTTTGCGGAAGAAACACCTATAAAACTTATTGAAGCCTTGGTTCCCGATGTCCTTGTCAAAGGCGGTGACTGGAACCTTGATGCCATTGTCGGCCGTCAAATTGTGGAGCAAAACGGCGGAAGCGTGCATTCCCTGCCGCTTATTCAGGGATTTTCCACTACGGCTCTGGCAGACAAAATAGCCCGCACGCACGCGGTAAAATAACGGAACGGCTGTTTGTATGAGTGTCCGTTTAATCTATGAACTGCAGGACGGTATGCTGCGGATAGCGGCGTACGGAAACTGGACACTGCCGAAAATAACCCGTGCCGATCAAAAAATGCTGGCCCAAAAACAGCAGGAAATTATTCAGGCCATACGCAGGGAAAACCTTAAGGCTGTTTTGCTGTTTTATGCCGAAACGGAAGAAAATACGGCGGCAGCCGTACAGTCTGTGGCTGCGGTCGGAAATTCTGTTGTGCAGGATACGCAAAAAGACCGTGAATATGCCTGGGGGTCTTTGCTGCTGTCGTTCTTTTGCGTTGTTTGTGATGAGGCTGACAAAAAAAATGTGCCGGTAGATGTTTCTGCGCTTTTGCCGCAAATGCGGAAACTTCTGGAAGTAAATTACAATGATCCGCTTTCCAGTATTGAACCCAGCAGAAATCCGTTTTATTTGTTTGGGGATTTTTTCTGCGCAAAATTCGGGCAAGTTCATGCTTCGATGAATTTTGCCGGGGAAATTACCGCGTCTTTGCTGAAATTTTTTGCCGGCAAGGCTTCCGTAAGCGCCAAGGACGTTTGGCAGGAAATGTATAATGCCGGAGCCGCTTCGCTGCCTATTATTTCGCTTGTCAGCATTTTGCTCGGTTTGATTTTGGCTTTTGTAAGCGCCATTCAGCTGCAGGTAATCGGGGCTGAAGTGTATGTTTCTTCTTTGGTAACCGTTTCCATGGTGCGCGTTATGAGTCCTGTTTTGACGGGAATAGTCATTGCCGGCCGCATCGGTGCCAGCTATGCCGCTACCATCGGCAGTATGCAGGTGAATGAAGAAGTGGATGCTCTGGAAACGTTCGGGATAAATCCCGTGGAATTTTTGGTGCTTCCGCGTTTTCTTGCCCTATCCCTGATGATGCCGTTTTTAACCGTTTATGCGGATTTTATGGGGATATTAGGCGGTTTTGCGGTAATTTTTTGGGGCTGGGACATATCTTTTTACGCTTTTTTGGAGAATGTGCAGGCCTTTACGACCATGCAGCATATTTTTATCGGGCTCTTTCATTCGTTTATTTTCGGCATTTTAATTGCCATGTCCGGCTGTTATCAAGGAATTGTCAGCGGCCGCGATGCCGAAGCCGTGGGCAGGGCGACAACGCTTGCCGTAGTGCATTCCATTATCGGCATTATTGTTTCCACTTCAATTTTAACCATTATCCTCAGCGGATTCAATTTATAGGACGGCTGTATGGAAAATCCGCTTATTCCGCAAAATTCCTTTATTCCGCAGAAAGCGCTTATTGATGTGCGCAATTTGACTGTCGGCTACGGAACGAAAATTATTCAGAAAGATTTGACGTTTTCCGTTAAGGAAAAGGAAATTTTTGTGATAATGGGCGGCAGCGGCTGCGGAAAAAGTTCGCTCCTGCGTGTGTTGATGGGACTGCTGAAACCGCTGCAGGGTACAGTTTTGTATGGCGGAACGGATTTTTGGCAGGATGCGGAAAACCGCCAGGCAATTTTGCAGTCCATAGGCGTAATGTTCCAGGGCGGTGCGCTGTGGACATCGCGCACGCTGGCGGAAAATATCGCGATTCCTTTGAAACAGTATACCAGGCTTAATGACAGGCAGATTTATGAACTTGCCCGCTATAAATTGGCGCAGGTTGGACTGAGCGGTTTTGAACACTATTATCCTTCGGAAATAAGCGGCGGTATGCGCAAACGGGCCGGCATAGCCAGGGCTTTGGCGCTTGACCCGCGTTTTGTTTTTTTGGACGAACCCTCAGCAGGTCTTGACCCCGTAAGCTCTGCCAAGCTTGACGAACTTATTCTGCAGCTTAGGGAAAGTCTCGGCATGACTGTTTTAATAGTGACGCATGAACTTGCCAGTATTTTTACCGTGGCGGATACGGCGATTTGGCTTGATGCCAAAACAAAAACCATGCTTGCGCAGGGAAATCCCGGGGATTTGGTTAAAAACGGCCCTGAAATTGTTCGCAAATTTTTAAAAAGGGAAGCAGAATAGTGTTTTTGCTATCGACACCGGGCTGTTTTCCGTGTATATTGCATTAACGTTAAAAGAAAAGAGACTGCCGTGTTTAAAAATAAAACATTTATCGGGGCCTTTGTTTTCGGTTCTATTATCTTGCTTTGTTTGGCTTTTTTTATGCTTGGCTATGGCCGTTTTTCGTCCCAGCAGGTTTCTTTTGCGTTGTTTTTCGATTCTTCGCTGCGCGGACTGACCATTGATTCTCCCGTATTTTTTAAGGGGGTGCCCATCGGCAGCGTTCGTTCCATTTACATTGTTCCGAATTCTGCGGGAAATGTTTTTAAAACAGTTGTTATTATTGAACTTAATGACAGCGCAAGCGGTGTGGATTCTGTTCATGAAAATCATAATTTTTTGCATTTCATGGACGATGAGGAGTATGTTCAAAGCCTTATAGATCAAGGGCTGCGGGCAAAACTTTCAACCGCAAGTTTAATTACCGGCCAGCTTGTGGTGGAACTTGCCATGGTTAATAATCCCGAACCGCTGACAGAACGGGAAACAAGAAAATTTAACGGACTTCTGCAGATTCCCACACTGCCCAACGTGTTCGACAGCATTTTGTCCAATGTGGAAGATTTGCCCCTGCACGAAATCAGCAGTCAGCTTCTTCTGCTTTTGGAAAATGTCAATACATTGATAGCGGAATTGAAATTGCCCGAGCTTCGCAGCAATATAAATGACGTGGTGGAAAATATGCGTTCCGTGCAAAGCAGTGCAGACACTGCTATAAAAGAATATACGGCACTGGCAAAAGAACTTAATGAAAAATTGCCCGGCATACTGCAGCAGGCAGGACTTTTTGCCAGAAATTCCGCCAAAATGACTCAAGATGATTCTGCTCTTATGCAGGAGCTTTTTGTGACGCTGCAGTCTTTGCACGAAGCGGCAAATTCCGTTTCTTACTTGGCAAAACTTCTTGAAAATCAACCAGATGCGTTAATTTTTGGAAAGGCTAAATAAATGAAAAAAATTATACTGTTATGCTGTATGCTCTTTTTGTGCTCCTGCAGTCATATTTCTTTGCCGAGCAGCGTGTATGTAATTGATGTGCCGCAGGAAAACGAAAAACAGTTTGATAACAGCGTGCATTCCGGAAACGGCCCCGTCATTGCCATAATGCCCATCAGTATTCCTGCTTACCTTAATCGTCCGCAGATTGTTATGCGGGAAAAAGGTTCGCGCATTCAGATTTCCGAAAATCACCGCTGGGCGGAAAATTTGGATAAAGCCATAAGCCGCGTGCTGGCAACATCGCTGACCGATACGCTTTCCGCCGTTAATGTTGTGGCTGTGCCTTTGAAACTCGGCGTTCATTTTGATTATACCATTCAGCTTGATATAAGCCGTTTTGAAGGTAATCTGAACGAATCGCTCGAGCTGGACGCTTTTTGGACGCTGCAGAAAAACGGGGTGAAAGTTCTGCAGTCAAGTTTTTATAAGAAAGTGCCCGTAGGCGGCAGTTACTCCGATTTGGTATCTGCTTACGGTACGTTAATTTATTATTTGGCAGAAAACATGGCACAATGTTTTTATGCCCAAATCAGATAGCTTGGGGGAGTGGTTTGCGCTGTTTTATAAAAATGCTTCTGAAACTTTTTTTCCGGGTGCAGGTTATCGGGCTTGAAAACTATCAGCTTGCCGGAAATAAAGTTTTAATTGTTACCAATGTGGGCTCGCTGCTTGACCCTTTGCTTATTTCCTGCTTTCTGCAGCATTCCATTACCGTTGCCGTTGACGCAAAAATCCGCAAAAAATGGTGGATACGTCCGTTTTTATCCTGTTCCAAAGTGCTGGAAGCGGATTTTGATTCGCCCGTATCCACGGCAAAATTGGTAAAAGCCATTGAACTGCATGAGCACTGTATGGTTTTTCACGAAAAATCGCTTGCCCATGACAGCCATTTTATGAAAATTTTGGAAGCTACTTCCATTATTGCCGAAAAGGCCGACGCAAAAATTGTTCCCGTACGTATAGACGGTGCGGCATATTCCAAATTTTCTTATTTCAGGCATAAGCAGCTGCTGCGTTATTTTCCGAAAATAACCCTGACCGTTCTGCCGCCGCAGCAGATTGAGAAAGATTTGTCCGTCAGCCATAAGGAACGCAGAAAACTGCACGCGATTAAGCTTTATGATATCATGAGCAATCTTATGCTTGCTTCCACCAATACGGATATGAATTTTGCCCGGGCTTTTGTCGAAGCGATGAAAGTGCACGGCAGAAAATATATCATTGCGGAAGATCAGGAGCGCAAGTGCGTTGATTATTATACCATTTTGTTAAAAGCAAACGTGCTTGGCCGTGCCGTGGCAAGGCTCGTGCCGGGCGAAACCAGGCTTGGTTTTATGCTGCCCAGTTCTTTGGCCGGCATTGTGACGTTTTTGGGTTTTCATCTTACCAAAAAAGTTCCGGTGATGATTAATTTTACCGCCGGGGCTTATTCCGTTGTGGGAGGCTGTCAGGCATTGGGGCTGAAAACCGTTGTTTCGTCGCGCAAATTCATAAAGCTCGGCGAGCTTGACAATTTGGAAAAAGCCATACTTGACGGCGGAATGCGCATTATTTATTTGGAAGACGTGGCAAAAAACATTGCGCCGGCCGATAAGCTTAAAGGATTTTTTGCGGCAAAGTTCTGCAAAGTTCCCGATACGCCGCCAAGCGAACCTATGGCAATTTTGTTTACTTCCGGGACGGAAGGACTGCCGAAATCCGTGTTCATCAGTCATAAAAACGCCCTGTACAACAAAGAACAGTGCCTGAATATTCTGACCGTGCACTCCGGGGACAGACTTTTTAACTGTTTGCCTCTGTTTCATGTTTTCGGGCTGGGGGTAGGAACTGTTTTGCCTCTTACCGGCGGCATGAAAGTTTTCTTTTATCCTTCTCCGCTGCATTACCGCATTGTTCCGCAGCTTTATTACGAAAGCCAGTCAACGGTTATTTGCGGCACCGATACGTTTTTGGCAGGCTATGCCAGATACGGCCGTCCTTATGATTTTTGCAACACAAGACTTGTTATTGCCGGTGCGGAAAAGCTCCGCGAAACCACTGCAAGAACATGGAAGGAAAAATTCGGCGTGGAAATTATGGAAGGATACGGAGCAACGGAAACATCTCCGGTATTGTCCGTCAATACCGCAGCCAATTGTTCCAAAGGCAGTGTCGGCCGTTTGCTGCCCGGTATCGAATATCGTCTGAAACCTGTGGAAGGCATTGCCGAGGGCGGTTCTTTATGTGTTAAAGGCGGCAATGTCATGCTCGGTTATATGCGTGCCAGCAATAAAGGTGTTATTGAAAAGCCCCAGGTGGAATTTGACGGCGAAATACACGAAGGCTGGTATGATACCGGCGATATCGTGGAAATAGATCAATACGGTTTTATCTATATTAAAGGCAGGGCAAAGCGTTTTGCCAAGCTTGGCGGGGAAATGGTTTCCCTGGTGGCTATTGAAATGGCGCTTTCGGAATTGTGGCCCGATGTGCCGCTGGGCATTGTGGCGGTGCCGGACGCAAAGAAAGGGGAGCAGCTTGTGCTTATTATTGAAAAACAGGACGTGACTACCAATGAAATAGCCACATATTTTGCCACCAAAGGCGTATCGGCTTTATGGACGCCAAAGAAAATACTGTGCGTCAAGCAGGCGCCGCTGCTCGGTTCCGGCAAGTTTGACTATAATAAAGCCAAGGAAATGGTTGCGAAAGAAATGGCATAAAAAAAGGCAGGTATTCTGCCTTTTTTTATGCTTTTGGGTCAAATTGCAGCACTGTTGCTTTTTTGGGCGGCTTATCTTGTTTTTTGAATTCTTTCATCATGCCGCTGAATTCCAGATTGGCGCCTGCGCTGTCCATGTCGATTAATGCGGAGGCTTTTGAACGCATGGCCCATTGCGTGTTGAAAAGCTGGTTTTTCCAGTTTTTTGCCTGTATAAAGGAAAGAATGAGCACAGCTTCTTCCCAGCGCTTGGACGGTTCAAAATTATTGACGATTTGGGCATATTTTTCCCATAACGCGTCTAACGAAGCCTGATCTATGCTGTCGAGCTGTTTTGCCAATTTTATCAGTAATTGTTCCATATGCGGTATTGTTAACCTGTTCGTGTTTTTTTTCAAGTATACGGTTAACCCTGCATAAGGGCAAGAAAAAAGATTATGTCTGAATAAAATGTTCTGTTTAGGAAGTATATTGACTGACAGCAGAAAAAAGCAGCGTCGCGCTGCCTTAATTGCTGTTAAGTTCTTTTTAGTTCCATGGCTTTCTGCAGCATGGTATCTATGGTCTGCAGACTTTTGCTGTTGGATTGGAAGCCGCGCTGCAAAATTATCATGTTTACCATTTCGATTGACATATCGACATTAGAGGTTTCCAGTGTGTTGGCCAGTATGCTGCCGTAGTTTTCCGTGCCTGCGATGCCGAACTCCACATTGCCTGCTTCGGGCGTATGCTGGTACAGGTTGTTGCCTGCACGGTACAGTCCGTCTTCGCTGGTGAAACGGGCAACGGGAATGCGGTAAATATCGTGGGTTTGTCCGTTTGTGTAGGAAAGCTGGACTATGCCGTCCTCATTGATAAACATATTGTTGAGTTCGCCTGTGGTATAACCGTCCTGCTGCAGGTTTTTGAGCGAAGCGGAAGTTTTAAGGGCAGTGGTTGCGTTGGAGCTGAATTCAGGGTCGGTCATGCCCGGTACACTGGAAAAAGTTGTGCCTACTTGATCGGCTGTCATGCCGTCCGCACCTTCGTTGAGTCCGTTTATCCAGCCGTTTCCGTTGCTTTGCATACCAAGGTTAAGGCTGATAGTCTGCGGGGCAAGGCCTTCCTGCTGCAGGGTTACGGTGGGCAAACCGTTCTGCAGGTCTGCAAGCGTCCAGTTTTCAAGGCCGGTTAAATCTCCTCCGCTTGGGGTAAAGGCGTTCATGTTTTTCAGTTCGCCGGCACTGGAAAATGTCATGGTGCCTGCCATGAGCAGTCCCGCGCTTTTTGTTCCCTGATATTCGGCACGGGCGTCGAGTTCCGGGTCCATGGCGATTATGTATTCATAAACCTGCTCGCCGTTTGTGGTGGTGGCAGGGTCAAGGTAAAGCTGGAGGCTCTGTTTGGTGCCGTTGGCGTCGTAATACTGCAGGGATATGGATTTGGCATTGCTGCTGAGCGGCGGTTCGTTTTCCGCGTTCCAGTTCTGCAGCATGGAAAAATAAGGATTGTCCGGGTCGTCATAGACATTTTGGTTATTGTACAGGTTGACGGAAGCGGTTATCTGGGTCGTTGCTTTTGGCGGGTCGGAAGAAATGAGATCGTCGTTGGTGTTAATGGTGATAGGTTCCATAATTCCCGCTTCGTTTCCGTCGGCATCAATGGGAATGCCCATAAGCTGGTGTCCGCTGGGATTGGTGAGGACGCCTTCGGCATTGAAGCGGAAGTTTCCGGCTCTGGTATAAAAAATTTCGTTGTCGGGAGATACTACCTGAAAATAGCCTTTTCCCGAAAGGGCCAGATCTGTTTCTGCCGTGCCTATTTCGTAGCTTCCTATATTGAAATTGGTGCGCACTTCGCCTATCTGCGACCCCATGCCCACCTGTTTCATTTCCATTTCGTACGCTGCGCCAGCCGGCAGATCTTTGCTGCCGAGGTCGCTGATTAAATACATTTGCTGTTTAAAGGCAACGGTATTGACGTTCGCAATATTCTGCGAAACTACATTGAGCGCCGTGGAATGGCTCTGCATACCGGTTGCGCTGGAATATAATCCTTGCATCATAATGACTGCTCCTGCCAAAAGTAACAGTTCGGCAAAAATTTCCCTCTTTTTTTGCTTACAGCATATTAAGCATAAACTATGCCAAAAATGATGTTTTTATGCCTTGCTTGACAAAAAAAAATTGTAATATTACAAGAAAAAACAATCTAAATTTTGACATAATGTGATAAGGAGATAAACATGGCATCAGTCAGTGCTGAACTCAAAGGCAAATATGTATTGGTTATCAATGCAGGCAGTTCTTCATTTAAAACGCAAATTCTTGCCTGCGAAAACGAAAAACCGATTCTTGCCGTTTTGGCAGAAAGAATCGGCAGTGATAACGGCAAACTCATTTTCAAAATCAATCCCGATACCGATAAAGAAGAAAAGCACGCTTTTGATGTGCACTATCCGACCCACGGCGACGGTATCCGCGATATGATGAAACGTATCGTGGATATGGGTATTCTGCCTAATTTTGATTCCATTGTCGCTTCCGGTCACCGTGTGCTCCTCGGCGGACCGTATTATGCAGAATGCAAAGTTGATGCAACCGTGAAACAGGTTATCCGCGATTATATTCCGCTCGGCCCGCTGCACAACCCCGCTAACCTTGCCTGCATCGAAGTTATCGAAGAAATTCTTCCGGGCGTTCCTGCTGTGGCCGTATTTGACACCGGCTTCCATACCACCATGCCCGCATATGCCTATACCTACGGCATTTCTAAAGAATTCAGCGAAAAATATCACCTGCGCCGTTACGGTTTCCACGGTATTTCTCATAAATACGTTTCAAAAACCGCCGCTAAGTACCTCGGCAAGGAAACCTTTACCGGCATTTGCTGCCACCTTGGCAACGGCTGCTCCATTACCGCTATTAAAGACGGCAAATGCGTAGATACCACCATGGGCCTTACGCCGCTTGAAGGTTTGCTTATGGGTACGCGCTGCGGCGACATCGACGCTTCACTTCCGCTTTTCCTTATGGAACAGGAAGGACTTACTCCTACACAAATGTCCGATGTGCTTAACAAGCAGTCCGGCTTGAAAGCGCTTACCGGCAGCAACGATATGCGTGACGTTGAAGCCATGATTGCAAAAGGCGACGAAAACGCTATTTTGGCAAATAATATTTTCAATTACCGCGTGATTAAATATATCGGTGCATATCTTTCCGTTCTCGGATATGATATTGACGGCATTCTCTTTACCGGCGGCATCGGTGAAAACGCTCCCGTAACCCGTGCGCCCATCTGCCAGGCTTTTGCTAACCTTGGTCTGGAAATCGACGACGAACTCAATAAAGTCCGTTCCGGCGAACCCCGTGAAATCACCAAAAAAGGCAGCAAAATTAAAGCTCTTGTCGTTCCTACCAACGAAGAACTCGAAATCATGCAGACCACATTGAAAATTTTGGGTTACTAAGATTTTCGGTTTTGTATTTTTTATAAGAAAGCCCGCATAAGCGGGCTTTTTTTGTACGGTTGTTTACCAAAATTTGGGATAACTGCGCCTTGCGGAAAAATTGTTGATGACAATGCCGCAGAAAACAAGAATAAGCGCATTGCTCAGGCACGGTATGAAGGCGTAGGAATAACCAAGGCTGGTTATGGTTTGGTCGCCTATTACGGCAAGCAGGGCCGTGGCGCCTCCCGGTGGATGTATGGTGCCCGTTGCGTACATGGCTGCCATGGCAAGGGCAACTGCCAGTGCAGAGGCAAGAATAACGTTGTCCGGAAAAAAATATCCCGCACTGACACCGCAAAGAGCGGAAAAAAAATGGCCGCCGACAACATTGCGCGGCTGGGCGTAATCACTGTCCGGCAGGCCGAAAATCATGACTGCGCTTGCTCCGACAGGAGCCACAAATAAAGGCTGGTCAATAAAAAACTGGTGGGAAATTCTGTCCAGTGCGGAAATGAGCACAATTACCAAAAAACACCCGCAGGAAGACAGCAGCATATCGCCGAAGCTGAATTGTTTATGCGGGTATTTTTCCTGTCCTTTAATTTTTTTTATATAACGGCGGTCAGGCATAATGTTGTTTCTGCAAAATAGCCTGCCTAAGGTTTGGGGCAAGCTCGTTAAAGTAGGGGGGAAGGGCAAAAACACGGAATTGCGGGGCGGCTATGCTGTAATGGTGCAGGCAGAATGTTTCTGCTTCTTTGGTGTATTCGGCGGCCTGCACGGCAAAGCAAAGCTGTTCTTCCGTATCGTTTGCCGCGGATACCGTGGCGGATACGGGGGCAAGGCTTTTCAGTACGTTAAAATTATTTGTTTTTGCTCCGTATTTTTTGTCACCGACCAGGGGAAATCCCAAAAAAGCCAAATGTGCCCGTATTTGGTGCCGTGCGCCTTGGTAAATGGTGCAGTCTGTCAGGCTGCAGTTTTCGGCTGTATTTGCGGCAAAAGGAAAAACAGCCGTTGTTCTGTCTCCAAGTTCGGAACGCACGCGTACTTTGGCTGTGTTATCGCTGAAAATTGCGTTTTTCACGGAATAAGGCTGGGTAATAAGTCCTTCGGTCAGGGCAAAATATTTTTTTTGGATACGCTGTTCTTTTTGCCAGTTTTTCCATAAGGTTTCTGCCTGTATGGTTTTTGCCGCAACCAAGATGCCTGAAGTTGCAAAATCGAGTCTGTTTAGCAGTCTGTAGTTTGGGTGTGTGGTTTTGTGCAAAAGATATTCGGCGGAAAGGCTTTGGCTTTCTTTGCGGTGTTCGCTGTGCAGAAAGGGCTTTTTATAAACGGCAAGAAAGTTTTGATTTTCTGCCAGTATGGGCAGTGTCTGCATATCTGCGGCAGTATCGGGCGGGATTATGGCAATGCGGTCGCCGTTTTTGATTTTGCGGCTTGCTTTAGCCGGCTGGGCATTTACTGTTACCGCTCCCTGTTCGCACAGGCGCTTGGCTGCTCTGGTTCCCAGTTCGGGAAAATGCGTTTTTAAGCAGTAATCAAGGCGCTGATTTTCATCTGCCTGAATACATATGTGTTCTGTTTTATTCATTTTTATACCAAATATGCGTCATGGTCAGTCCCTGGGCGGGCGCCGTGGGCGGTGATTTTCTTCTGTCTTTGGATTCGATAAGCACAGGAATGTCTTTCGGGTTAATTCTGCCTCTGCCGCAAGCTACAAGCAGTCCCGTAAGGTTTCTGACCATTTGTTTTAAAAAACCGTTGGCAACAAAGGTAATTTT
This sequence comes from uncultured Desulfovibrionaceae bacterium, assembly GCA_949299515.1. Taxonomy (GTDB): domain Bacteria; phylum Desulfobacterota; class Desulfovibrionia; order Desulfovibrionales; family Desulfovibrionaceae; genus Taurinivorans. The sequence goes on along the minus strand of CASGAP010000012.1, from coordinate 187,751 downwards.
CAGTTCGTGATTTTCGGGTTCCGTTTGGATTTGCCGTGCGTAATCGCTGCGGTAAATTTCGTATACCGTGCGGACTGTCGATTTTAAAACCGTGCCCTGATTCTGCATAAAGGCAAAATCGTGCTCGCCGAGAAGATAAGGAATGGACTCGTCAATTTTGTCCAAATCCAGTTTGCCGCAGGCCCATGTGAACGGGTAGAGTTTGGGCGGCACAAAAGAACGGTCAAGCCACAGGCTGTAGGTGTAGCCTTTTTTTTCCACATCAAAAAGAGCGTGGAAATCGTCGCTGACAATGGCATAGTTTTTTATGCGTATGTCAAAGGGCAGAGAAGTGTTCAGCGCCAGCTGCCAGTTCAGTCCGGTTTTGTCTTCGGGAATGTCGCAGTGCGTTGTCTGGCAGTCGGCGTGCACGCCGGTATCGGTACGGCCGCAGCCCTGAAGATAAATTTTTTTGCAGCAGATACGCGAAATTTCTTTTTCAACAATGCCCTGGATTGTCGGCAGTTCTCCGCAGTCCTGAATTTGGCGCTGCCAGCCGTTATAGTTGGTGCCTGCGTAGGCAATGGTCAGTCGTAATCTCGGCATTATAAATCCACTAATTCCACATGGCTGCTGTCCAGCGAAAAACCAAGGAACGGCTCGCCCACGGCTTTAAATTTGGCTATGTCGTCAGTGGTGAGAAAATGAATGGAGCCTGACGGGGAAGTACAGGCGGCAGCTGTTCCGTCCAGCAGGGAGCAGACTTTTTTGGCTGTCGTTTGGGCGGAATCCACGAGATTGATATTTTTGCCGATCACGTTTTGTATGGCATTTTTAAGCAGCGGAAAATGGGTACAGCCGAGTACAATGGTATCGGGAATATGTTCCTGCCGCAAAATGTCTTTTAAATAATGTTTTGCCATTTCCTCTGCCAGATGTCCTTCCAAAATTCCTTCTTCTGCCATGCCGACAAAAAGCGGGCAGGCTTTGCCCGTAATAACGGCATGGGGGTTTATGGCAAGAATGGCTTTGTCGTAGGCTTTGCCCTTTATGGTCGATTCAGTGCCGAGTACCGCGATATGGTTATTTTTCGTGCTTTTGCAGGCAGCTTCGGCTCCCGGTTCCACCACGCCGACGATCTGAATATGCGGATATTTTTCTTTTATGGCGGGAAGGGCAACGGAACTTACGGTATTGCAGGCCACAATAAGCATTTTTAATTCGTATTCCATGAGTTTTTCCGTGCACTGCAGGGCATAGCGGATAATGGTTTCCCTGCTTTTGGTGCCGTAAGGCAGCCGTGCCGTATCGCCGAGGTAAATGTAATGTTCGCGGGGCAATTCCTGCAGCAGGGCTTTTAAAACTGTCAGGCCGCCGACGCCGGAATCAAAAATGCCTATTGCTCTGTTGTCCATTGGTGTTCCTTATCAATAAATCTGTTCTTTTTTACCTTGAAAGCAGGCTAAAGGCAACACCAAAGATATAAAAAAAGGCAGTTTTTGAAACTGCCTGAATATGTTGTCATCTTAATCCGCGGTATTTGCGGGGTGAAGCCGAAAAATCCGGCAATGTTCCGCAAATGCCGTGTCATGAGGGAACCGGGGGAGCCACCCAAAGGCGACAAGTAGTTTGCGCTAGTGAGCTTGCGAACCTTACGCAAATGGACGGCAACGCAATTATTTCCCCCGGAAAAAATTTATAAACACACCCTATACTTGCTGTATGCCGTCAAGCATCCATGAGCCGTTATGGGTTTTGTCGCGGGAGAAGTTCCAGATTTCCTTGACTTGTTCGTTGTCGGGATTTTCCTGTTCTTTCATAAGAACATCGAACAGCACGACAACCTGTTCAAAATCGCCTTCTTCTTTTACTTCCAGCACGCTGGCGTTGATGAGCAGAAGCTGGGTTTTGGAAGGATTGGGATCTTCCTTGAACTGTTCTTCGATGTCTTTGTGCATGATAGGGGAAGTAAATTGCTTGATGTCGTCGATATCGCGCATATCCCAGGATTCTTGCATACGCACGTAAAGTTTTTTGGCTCCTGCAAGAAATTCTTCCGTATCAAAACCGGCAGGAACATCGGCAGAGGCTGTCTGCGGCTGTACGCGTTCTGACCGCAGATTGTCCCATGCGCTGCCTGCCGTATAGCCCGTATCGGCAGAAGAGGGATTTTGATAGGTTGATCTGTATTCGTTTGTATAATTTTGGTTTTCGTTTTGCTGTCTGCGGCTGCGGAAAAATTTAAGGCCGAAGTAAACAAGCAGGCCGATGATAACAATGTCCAAAAGTCCGCCGCCCGCAAAGCCGCCGCCCATGAGCAGGGAACCTAAAAGGCTTCCTGCAAGCAGACCGCCCAAAAGGCCGCCGAACATACCGCCGCGGTTCATTGTTGCTGCACCGGCATTATTGTTTATTCCTCTTTGCTGCTGGAAATTCTGCTGCTGTGAGCTGGTTACGCCTGCAGGTGCGGAGGGTTTAACCGTTGTGGTTCTGCCGATGGAGCGGCTGGAACCGAAACGTCTTGCGTCTGCGTCGTCAGGCATGGAAAATGTTCCGAACGCGGAAAGCGATAAAACTATGGCAAACATTCCTAATGCTTTTTTTAATTTCATAATGTCCCCTTATTGTAGGTTAGTTCTCTTAAATTTAACCACTTATAAAAAATATGCAAGTTAATTTTCTGTTATTGCTGCATGAAGAATTTAAACGGTTGGATTATGACGCTGGAAAATACGTCAAAAATGCCTGTGCCGATATTGCCTATGGTTTTGGAAACGGCATTCAGCACTTTTACTTCGTATTCCGGTTTGTCGATTGTTCCCGTAATGGTAATGGGTATATCGGAAAAACCGAGATAATTGGCTTTTGCGTATGCGTTTATTTTTTCTGTAACCAGATTGACGGTACCGCCTGCAAGAATGTCAAGTCCGTTGCCGTGCAGGATGATGTTGTGGGTTTCGGCAATGCCGTTTTTCACCGTACCGCTGGCGCTTAAATTGTTAAAATGGTTTTTGCCTGCGGACTGCCGGCTGGCGGAGTTTTCTTTTGCGCTTTGAAAATATCCGTTGACAAAGCTCATGCTCCAGTCGGCATTCATGGTTTTGAAAATGTCCGAACTTTTGCTGAGCAGGGCATTGCCCTGAATGGCAATATTGCCCGTACCGGCCATAAGTGTTTTTTGTTTGCGCATTTTGGTTATGTTCAGCATATCTATATTATCGGCTTTCATTTTAAAAAGTGTCTGCATGGTATATTTTTGTTTGTTTTTAGTGACGGAACCTTCAAGCAGTGCTTGAATAATTCCGTTTTTTGAATTTGTTTTCAGGTTGTTTATGCTTATTTTGCTGTCTTTGATTTTTATGTTGCCCGTAAAATTGCGTGTCGTGATATCGTAAAAAGTCAGTTTGTCCGCTTTGATTTTAAAATCTATATCGTTGTCGCAGATAAAATCCAGAGGCAGGTCTTTGTCTTCGGGAGTTTTTTTTGTGTCGCTTTTGAGGTAATCGCTTAAATCAAAATGCTGAAAATAAAGGTTTCCGCTGAAAGTGCTTTTATTATTTTCTTCAAACTGCACATCGGCTATCAGTTTGGAGTGCCTGAGCATACCTTTGTAGTTTTTTAAAGAAACGGCATTGCCGGCAAGCTGAAAACCAAGATCTCCCGTTCCGTTCAGTATTGTGGCTTTAGTGTTTTTTTCCGTAAGCAAAATGGTTGTGGGTTGGGGGGAGCGTGCAGTGGGCTGGCCGTTTTCCGTACTGAACTGTATGCTTGATTTTTTGGAAGAAAGTTTTGCGGAATAAGCCGGGAAATCGCCTTCAAAGTTCCAGCTGCCAAAGAGAGAGAATGTTTTGGGCATGGCCTTTTGGGCTTTGAAAGGCACGGTTTTTACGTTTGCGGCGGCATACAGTCTGGTGAATTTGGTAAGCAGTTGCTGCTTAGAATGAAGGGCGCCGTCGGTAATTGCCGCATTTGCGTTTATTTCCAGAGAATTAAGAATTTCTTCCATGTTTGAGCCGTCAAGGAACAGGGTAATGTCGGCGTCGGCATGGCCCGTGGCGGCGGTATAGCCCATAATGCTGCGCAAAGGAGCTTCCAGCAGCACGGAGTGGATTTGTGCGGTAATTTTGTGTTTTTTGCTTGAATTGAGAAGGGCAAGCGCTTTTGCTTTGCCTGTATAAAGATTGTTTACGTCCACGGCAATACTTGGGGTATTGTTTTTGTCCGGAGCTACAAGCACGCTGACGTCTGAGCAGTCGATTTTCCAAATATGGGCGGATTCGGGAACGCTGATATTGATGTGATAGGCAACGGAAATGCTGTTTTGTTCCTGTTTGCCGTTTTGCTTATCGGAAACGACCACGGCAGGCGGGGGCAGCTGGACTTTTTGCGTGCTTTTTCCATTAATTTCCGGAAAAAGCGGATTTAAATCAATGGGAGCATTGCCGGCGGGAATAAGGTTTAAATCAAAACAGATGTCAGGATTGAGAAAGTTTGCCGTGACGCTTTTGCCTTCCACGGCATAGTTCAGGACTTTTGCTTTGAGTTTTGGGGAATATACGCCTTTAAGGGTGCAGAATACTTCGATTTCCGCCTGTATGCGGTCTAGGGCGTTGTACAGCCCCGCACTCATGTTTCTGGTGGGGCCTATCCAGCGCGGCAGACTGAATTTGTGTACTTTTGCCGTTCCGAAAATAAGAGGGTTCGGCGGATAAAGTCCGGTTACCGCGCCGGTAAAATCCAAACTGTCCGCATCTGCTTTTATTTTGGCATTGGTTATTGTTATTTCATTAATATAAAATCCGGGCAGGGAAAGGGCATAGGCGCTTAATTGGTTTTCTTTTAAAAAGGCGTCTTTATAGGGATCGGCAGTTTTGCCGTTTTCCGGAAAATGCAGCGAACTGTCGTTTTTTTTCTCAAATGTGCTTGTAAGGGCAAAGGGGACGTGAAGTTCAATCGGAACCGCATACCCGTTCATGGGCAGAAGAGTTTTATTTTCGAGCGTGCCGGAAAGTTTTGTTTCTCTGCTGCGTATCGCTATGCTGAAATCCGTGTTCAGTTTGATAAAGCTTGGCTTGGGCATGGGGAAAAAGGTATAGGCAGGATTAATGGGCTTATCATAAAATCGCTGCAGGGAGGCAGCCTGTATGTTGGTTTCCATGAGCAGGCTTCCGGAATAGGTTCGCGGATTATAGGAAATGTTTGCTGCCTGAATTTTTGAGTCTGTCAGCTGCAGCAGCGGGGAATTTTCGTATACAATGTCCAGCCGTCCTATCTGCAGGTCTGCATAGCCGTCGATAATGTCGGGGGCTTTGGCGTTGACGCTGAAGTTTTCAAAATAGCAGAGAATGCCGGACTGCGGGACTGCTATTTCGCCTCTGGCATCGGATACGCTGATCTGCAGGCTGGTGAAATAATGCGGTATGGAAAATTCCTGCAGGCGGCTGTACATAATTTCCGCAAGTTCTTTGGAAATGTCTTCTATATTGGTCTGCTGCTTTTGATTGAGGTTGGCTTTTTTTTCGGGCAAAACCAGATGCACGACGGGTGTATCCACGTTCAGGCGTTTTAAAACTGGTTTCAGCATGAACAGGGAACGCCAGCTGAGCACCCCTTCCAATTTTTTTACGGAAATGGAAGTATTTAAAGATGTATCGTAAAATTGTGCATTGTTTACAACAATGGCAGGCGACGGAGTGAAGGAAAGTCCGATGCTTTCGATATTGAATTCAAGCTGTGTCTTTTCTTTCAGGTAGGAAGAAACGGTATTGCCCAGTTTGGTCGGCTGAAGATGAAAAATATAGAGATACAGCCCTGTCGATACAGCCAGCATCCAAAGTATGAGAAATAAAAAACCCAGAGAAACTTTTCGCACGTGTTTTCCAATTTTTAGGATATGCCCGTAGCATACGCACTTTATGCTAAACTTTCAAGAATTGATTTAAGTTAAAATTCTTTTATTTTTGCTTGCTCATTATACTCGGTTTATATATATTTACAAAAAAAATTCAGGACAGTATCATGGAATTTGCCAGTTTTGTTTCTTTTTTCTTTGTTGCCGCATTTTGTCTTATGCCTATTGTCGGGTTCAGCTATAAGGTATGCGAGGGAGTGTATAAGCGGTCTTTGTTTGCAAAAGCCGCAAAACAGATTCAGCTTTTTTCCGCCTGCCTGCTTATGCTTGCCGGCATTGCTTTTTGTACCGATTATTTTCTGCAGGGCATATTGTTCCGTGCGGACTTAGCTCTTGCCGCGGGCAGTATGTGGGGCATAGGGCTGAGGCCCTTGCTGCTTTTGTCCGGCGGGCTGTGCGCTGCAGCCGTATTGTGTTTTGCCGCGGTTAAATTTTCCAAATCTTTGTTTTGGTATGTTATAAGCGCTGCGGGCGGCATTGCCGTTGCGGTTTTTGCCGCACAGTGGATAAACCTTGCCGCGATTTCTGTAGCGGCGGGGGAAAATGCCGATACATTTTCACAGTATTGCCTGCAGTTTCTCGGCAGAATTTTTGCCGTTCCTGCCGGCAGTTTTGCCGACAACGCCTATGCACTGCTTTCTTCCGTGCAGTTTTTTGCTTATGCGGCGGCGCTGTTTCTTTTTCTGTTTATTTTTTTGTATGCCCTGTATTTTGTGGCCGTGTTAAGTTTTGCCTGCAGAAATGCCATGGATTACGGCAGGGATTTTTATGCGTTTATGCTCAATAAATACGGCCGTGCGATTTTTGTGTTTTCGCTTTTTGCTTTTGCGGCGGGACTTGTGCTTCTTGTCGGGTATATGCTGCCGTTTCAGCCTGCGCTTGAGCAGCTGCTGCGCGGTTTTTCCGCTTCTGCTTATTTTTATGTTCAGCTTGCTTGTGTGCTGGTGCCGTTTTTATATATGCTTTTTTCCCTGAAGCTGAAAAAAAACTTTTGCCTTGCGGCTGTGCCCATGCAGAAAAAGAGCTGTATTCTTGCGGTGTTTGCGGGAGATTTGTTTTTCGGGGCATATATGTTTTTCCTGATAATGAACGCGGCGGTGCTTTAACCCGTTATTATTGAACTTGGCAAAAGGCAATTTTTAAGCTAGTTATATGCAGATAACAATAAAGGAGTGTCAGATGAGTTCTTCTCGTTCACAGGTATATACTGATGCAGGGGTTAATATTGAGGCAGGCAATGATTTGGTTTCCAAAATCAAATCCATTGTGGCCACGACGCATACCACCGGCGTTCTTTGCAATATCGGCAGTTTCGGCGGTCTTTTCCGGCCGGATATTTCTTCCATGAAAGACCCGATTTTGGTTGCTTCCACGGACGGCGTAGGCACAAAGCTGAAGCTTGCTTTCGAATTTAACAAACATGATACCGTCGGCATCGACCTTGTTGCGATGAGTGTAAACGATATTCTCGTACAGGGCGCAAAACCGTTGTTTTTTCTTGATTACTACGCCTGCAGCAAGCTTGATGTGGAAAAAGCCAACACTGTAATTGCGGGCATTGCCGAAGGCTGCCGTCAGTCTTCCTGTGCGCTGCTCGGCGGCGAAACTGCGGAAATGCCGGGTATGTATGACGGCGAAGATTACGATTTGGCCGGTTTTTGCGTAGGCATTGTCGATAATGAGGCGCTTGTGGACGGTTCCAAAATAAAGAGCGGCGATGCCGTTATCGGCATACAGTCTTCCGGCGTTCATTCCAACGGTTACAGCCTGGTGCGCAAAATTTTTGCTGCCAGCGGTGCGAAGAAAGACGATATTTTCCCCGGAACGGACAAAACGTTTGCCGAAGTTTTGCTTGAGCCGACCATTATTTATGTGGAGTGCCTGAAATCCGTAATGCGTGAAATGGAAATAAAAGGCATGGTTCATGTCACGGGCGGCGGTTTTTACGATAATATTCCGCGTGTGCTTACCAATTCCGTGAAAGCCGTGATTGACTTCGGCACCTGGGACATTTTGCCTGTGTTCAATTGGCTTAAGGAGCAGGGCAGTCTTTCCTGGCCGGAAATGCTGCAGATTTTTAACTGCGGTATCGGTTACATTTTAATTGTTGATAAGGACAATGTCCAAAAGGCTCTGGATATGCTGAACGGAACCAATATGAAAGCATGGCAGATCGGCTCCATTGCCCTGAGAAGCGATGAAGACACCGAAGGTGTTCAGGTAAATTTCTAAAAGACAGGGCGTGAAAACGCCCTTTTTTGCAGTATGAAAATTGTTGTCAGTGCCTGTTTGGCAGGGTTTTCCTGCCGTTATGACGGAAAGGCGAATACCGTGGAAAGCATACGCAGGCTGTATGAACGGGGACTGGCGCTGCCTGTTTGTCCGGAATGTTTGGGAGGACTGCCCGTTCCGCGGGTTCCCTGCGAACTTGACGGGGACAGGGTTGTCTCCCGTGACGGTGCGGACTGTACGGAAAATTTCCGCCGCGGTGCGTTTACGGCACTGCTGTATGCCAGAATGTACGGGGCAAGGCTGGCTGTGCTTAAGGCCAAATCCCCCAGCTGCGGCGTCGGTTTGGTGTATGACGGAACGTTTACAAGGACGCTGAAGCCGGGCAGCGGCATTTTTGCGCAAATGCTGTTGGACGGAAATTTTATTGTGTGTACGGAAAAAGACAGCATTTTGGAAAAATTCAGGGAATATTATTCGGCAATATATGGAAAACAGGTTTGATTGGTCGGAAATAACGCTGCATTTGTCAGCCGGGCAGCGCAGCCCCAAAATAGGGATTTTAATTGCGGCATACGGTTCTTCCAATATGCAGAGCAGTCAGGCAATACGCAGATTTCAGGGCAGGCTTGAGCAGTATTTTGGGGTGCCGGTGCGCGTGGCGTTTACTTCCGAAACGCTGCGCAGGCGTTTGGCCCATGCGAAGACCAAATCCGATTCCGTGCTGAAAGCGTTAAAAAAAATGGAATACGAACGCTTTACGCATATTGTCGTGCAAAGTCTGCATTTGATAGCGGGCATAGAGTATCACGAAGTGCTTGCCGACACGGAACTTGCCAAAAGTTCGGGAGCATTGAATATCAGCTTCGGTCTGCCGCTTCTGCAGGAAACGGCGGACGCGGACAGGGTGGTGCCTGCTCTTGCCAAGCTTTTGCCCGAAGAATTTCGGGAAAACGACGCCGCCGTATGGATGGGGCACGGAACAAATCATGAAGCCCAGCAGCTTTACTGCGCTTTGGCCGAAAAGCTTCATGCTTACAACGGCAATCTGTATTCTGCCTGCATGGAAGGCAGGTACAGACTTGAACACGTTGTCAGCGACTTGAAAAAAAAGCCGTCCGTCCGTAGAATATGGCTGCTGCCCCTGCTTACCGTTGTGGGCAAGCACGCGCTGTGCGATATGGCCGGAGACGGTCAGGAGTCTTGGAAAAACCGGCTGCGCGCACAGGGTTTTGATTGTGAACCGTATTTGAAAGGTCTTGCCGAATCCGAAGAAATTCAGGATATATGGATAGAACGGATTGTGCGGGCAATTTCAGCTTTATAGGAGAGGATTATGTCAGTTATTGCCGCAATGATGAAAGAAAGTATCGAACAGGGTTCGCTTATCCGTCAGATGTTTGATTTGGGAATAAAGCTTAAACAACAGTACGGTGAAGAAAATGTTTTGGATTTCAGTTTGGGAAATCCCGATTTGCCGCCGCCGCCCGTTGTACAGCAGGCAATGGCTGATTTGGCAAAAAATCTTAACCGTCCCGCAAGTCTTGGGTATATGCAGAATGCGGGTTTTGCATGGGCGCTTGAAGCGCTTGCCGAAGAACTTTCCAAAGAACAGCAGGTTGAACTTTGCAAGTCTGACGTAATGTTAAGCTGCGGCGCGGCCGGGGCCATGAATGCCTTTTTTCATGCCGTGCTTGAGCCGGGTGACGAAGTGCTGGTATTTGCCCCTTATTTCGGGGAATATAAATTTTATGCGAAAAATCACGGCGGCGTGCTGAAAACCGTTGCCTCTGACGAAACGTTCATGCCTGATTTCGAAGCTTTGGAAAAAGCTCTTACCCCAAAAACGCGCGCGCTTATCATTAACTCTCCCAATAATCCTACCGGTATTGTATATCCGCAGGAAGTAATAGAAAAATTGGCTGCCGTGCTTGAAAAAGCCAGTGAAAAAAATCAGCGTCCCGTTTATCTTGTGTCCGACGAGCCGTACCGTTATCTAGCATATGACGGCTGTGTCGTTCCTGCCGTGCTGCCGCTTTATAAATATGCGGTTGTAATCAGCTCTTTTTCCAAAAAATACGGCATTGCGGGCGAACGTGTAGGCTATCTGGCGCTTTCTCCGAAAATTGAAGACAGGGAACTGCTTATGAGTGCCTGCATATTGTCCAACCGTATACTTGGCTATGTCAATCCGCCGGTTGTGGGGCAGTATCTTATGAAAGCCGCACTCGGCACTTCCACGCAGGACGCTTTGGAAATTTATGCAAAACGCCGCGAAACATTCTGCGAAATTCTGGATAATGCGGGACTTGATTATCAAAAGCCCATGGGTGCTTTTTACATTTTTCCGAAAGCTCCGAACGGTGACGACGACCTTTTTATAAAATGCCTGCAGGAAGAAAAAATTCTCGGCGTTTCCGGCAAGGGATTTGGACTTGCGGGTTATATAAGACTTTGTTATGCTGTGGAAGAAAAAGTGATTGCAAAATCCCGCGAAGGGTTTAAGCGTGCTGCGGACAAAGCCCGCAAGGCGTTTAAAGTCTAGAAAATTTATAGAGTTATGGATTTGTCAGAAAAATTTTTGTTAACTGCATTATTTTTCTTGACAAATTCATAAACTTATCTGTAAATTACACGTTCGCAAGGAGAAAGTATGAAAGATTTTCAGATGTTATTGCGGGATGTTAGCCAAAATGGTCAAACATTTCAATATAATAATCAAAGCATTTGGCTTGAGCCGCTGAAAGAATTTCATATTGCCTGCAAAATTGTCGAACCTTTGGAAGCGCAGGTTTTTATCCTGCCCGAAGAGGAAGGCTGTCTTTTTCGGGGTAAAATCCACGGCAAAGTTGCCGTTCCGTGCGACAGATGCGCCGAAGAAACCGAATTCACGATTGACTGTTCTTTTGATGAATTCGAGGATTATCCCGACGAATCCGCACAGGATGAACGGGAAGATTTGCTCGAAGACAACAGAGTTATTTTCAAGGAAAAAAATGCTGTCATTGTGGATGTTGGCGCACTGCTTTGGGAAGAATTTGCGCTTGCTTTGCCGACAAAGCCTTTGTGCAGAAAAGATTGTAAAGGCGTTTGTCCGACTTGCGGCAAAAATTTGAACGAAGGTCTGTGCGGCTGTGAAGAAGAAGGCAAAGATCCTCGTTTTGCAGTTTTGAGAAATTTAAAAATACAATAATAAGCGAAAGCTTAGCCAAGGAGAATAGAATGGCTGTTCAACAAAATAAAAAATCCCGTTCCAAAAAAGGTATGCGCCGCTCTCATGACCGCATTGCAAAACCTTCTGTGATTTATTGTGCTTGTGGTGCTCCTACTGTTCCCCATGCAATTTGCCCTGCTTGTGGAAAGTATAAAGGCCGCCAGGTAGAAGCTGTAAGCAGCGATGAAGAGTAAGAATATTTTGGCAGTGGACGCAATGGGAGGCGATTTCGGTCCTTCCGTTGTTGTTCCCGGAGCGTTAAAAGCGGCGAAAAGCTGCGGAGCCAAAATATTGCTTGTCGGCATTGAAAGTGCCATTCAGGAAGTTTTGGATACGCTCCCTGACGATCTCAAAAATACCGACTTTTCCATTGTTCACGCTTCTCAGGTTGTGGAAATGAAGGAAAAGCCGTCGGATATTTTGCGTCAGAAAAAAGATTCTTCCATTCAGGTTGCCTGCAGGCTTGTGAAAGACGGTGAAGCTCACGCTGTAATCAGCGCTGGGCATTCCGGCGCTTGCGTTGCCTGCGGTATGTTCATTATCGGAAGAATTTCCGGTGTTGAGCGTCCCTGTCTTGCAACCATAATGCCGTCAAAAACCACTCCCCGTCTGATATTGGACGTAGGGGCAAATGTTGAGTGCAAACCGTATCATTTGTTTCAGTTTGCCCTTATGGGGTCGGCTTTTGCCAAAGATATTCTGGGCTATGAAGAACCCCGCGTCGGTATCTTGAGCATCGGAGAAGAAGAAGGAAAAGGCACCAATACGGTAAAAGAGGCCTATGATTTGCTGAAAGTTGCCCAAAATATCAATTTTGTCGGCAATGTTGAAGGCCGCGATATTTTTATCGGTGATGTGGATGTGGTTGTGTGCGACGGTTTCGTCGGCAACATTGCACTGAAGCTCAGCGAGGGGCTTGCCTTTTCTCTTGCCCATGTCTTAAAAAAAGAGCTGATGGGCAACGGGCTTCTGCCGAAAATCGGCGCGTTTTTGGCAAAAAAAGCATTTAAAAGCTTTGCAAAAAAAATTGATTATGCCGAGTACGGCGGCGCACCTTTGCTGGGTTTAAAAGGCATAAGTTTTGTCTGTCACGGTTCCAGCAATGTCCGTGCCATTGAAAGTGCCGTGCTTATGGCAGATACATACATAGAAAAAGATACGCATAACCGTCTTCTTGCTACATTAAAAGAAAATGAAGAACTGACGAGTTATGCCCGTTCCTCTGTATAGCGTATGAGTACCGTATGTCATATTGCAGGTCTTGCCGTCAGCGTTCCGGAAAATACGCTGAGCAACTTTGACCTTGAAAAAATAATGGATACCAGCGACGAATGGATTGTAACCAGGACAGGTATCCGCTCCCGTCATGTCTTGAAAGACGATGAAAATATTTCTCAATATGCGGTGGCTGCCGCCGAAAAGGCTCTGGCGGACGCACAGGTTTCCGCTTCGCAGATAACGCATTTGCTGGTTGCCACCTGCTCTCCCGAAACGCTTTCCCCAAGTGTTGCCTGCATTGTTGCCGAAAAACTCGGCCTTTCGAAATTTTCCGGTTTGCAGCATATTTCCGAAAATAATCCCAGTTTGGTTTGTTTTGATTTTAATGCCGCCTGTTCCGGCTTTATTTACGGGCTTGAACTTTCCCGTGCTTTTTTGGCATTAAATCCTGATGCCGTCATTTTGCTTGTTACCGCTGAAAGCCTTTCCCGCAGAATGAATTATCGCGACAGAACCACTAGCGTGCTTTTCGGTGACGGCGCCGGGGCAGTCGTTATCCGCGGCAGCGGCAGACACTTGTTTAAAATTCTTGATGTTTCCGTCGGTGCGGACGGTGATTATAAGGATTTGATACGCATAGGCGGCGGTACGGACAAAAAAGTTCAGGTAGGCGATACCATTGCCGAGGATTTTTTTCTTACCATGCAGGGCAGAGAAGTGTTTAAGCACGCGGTGCGCGGTATGGCGCAGGAAAGTCTTAAACTTTTGGCAAAAAATTCTCTTACAGTCGCCGATGTGGATTTGTTCATCGCCCATCAGGCAAATCTGAGAATTATCGAGGCTGTGGGCGAAAGGCTGAATATTTCGCCGGATAAAGTTTTTACAAATCTTGAAAAGTATGGTAATACATCAGCAAGCTCAATTGTTTTGGCTATGGCCGAAGCACGGGAACAAGGCTTGCTGAAACAGGGGCAGAAAACATTGCTGACCGCGTTCGGGGCGGGCCTGACATGGGGTTCGGCTTTGCTTTGCTGAGGTGAGTAATTTTTTGATAAGTGAAAAAACTTATTAAAATTGTAATTTTTAGCTTGAAAAAACTAAAAAACTGTTTTAATAATATGCAACAAAATTGACAAAGAGAGTAACTTATGAGTAATGAATTGGTATCCACGGCTCTTGTTACTGGAGCCTCAAGGGGCATTGGCAAGGCTGTTGCGCTTACACTCGCCAAAGACGGCTACCAGGTTTATCTTACCTATGTTTCCAAACCGCAGGAAGCCAATCAGGTAGTGGAAGAAATTACCGCTTGTGGCGGAAAAGCAAAAGCTTTTTGCCTGAATGTGGGTGATGCGGAAGCTGTCAGCAAATTTTTTCAGGATGAAATAAAAGATAAAGTCCGTCTTGATGTTTTGGTAAACAATGCCGGCATTACTAAGGACGGATTGATTCTGCGCATGAAAGACGAAGATTTCAATGCGGTTATTGATATAAATTTAAAGGGTGCTTTTACTTGTCTTAGGGAAGCTACCAAAATTATGGCAAAACAGCGTAGCGGCAGGGTTGTCAATATTGTTTCCGTTGTCGGACTTATGGGCAATGCAGGACAGGCAAACTACGCGGCGGCAAAAGCCGGTCTTATCGGCATTACAAAATCAGCCGCCAAAGAGTTTGGTTCCCGCTCTATTACCATTAACGCTGTTGCCCCGGGCTTTATCGAAACGGACATGACAGCAAAACTTCCTGAGGACGTAAAGGCAAAATATGCCGAAGCCATTCCTTTGGGCTGTTTCGGTTCCGTTCAGAATGTGGCAGATGCCGTGTCTTTTTTGGCATCAGATAAAGCCTCTTACATTACTGGCCAAGTACTATCGGTTAACGGTGGTCTTTATTGCTAACTATAAAATAAAACCCGTGTGGAGGGAATATGTCTGTTGAAGCAAAAATCAAAACCATTATTCAAGATCAATTGGGTGTTTCTGAAGAAGAAGTAAAACCTGAAGCTTCCTTTGTTGAAGATTTGGGCGCTGACTCTCTTGACCTTACCGAGCTCATTATGGCTATGGAAGACGCTTTTGACTGCGAAATTAAAGACGAAGACGCTCAAAAAATCTTGAAAGTTAAAGACGCAATTGACTACGTAAAAAAACACGTGGGTGAATAATCGGATAGGACGTCTTTGACGTCCTATTTTTTAAAAATAACAAACGAGGATATAAGATGTCTAGAAGACGTGTTGTTGTTACAGGTATTTCCGCAATTACTCCGTTGGGACTTGATGTTAAAACCACTTGGGAAGGTATTTTGGCAGGCAAGTCCGGTATTAAAAAAATTACCGGTTTTGATACTACCGGTTTTGATACCGATATTGCAGGTGAAATTCCGGATTTTAATCCAGATGCTTATATTCCGTCCAAACAAAGCAAGCGCATGGACAGGTTTGTTCAGTTTTCAGTCTGTGCAGCCCTGCAGCTTATGGAAAATTCCGGATATGTCGTTACCGAAGCGAATGCTGACAGAATCGGTGTTTTGCTTGGGGTAGGACTCGGCGGTTTGGCCACCATCGAACAGTTCCATACCAAACTTGTCGAATCCGGTCCATCCCGCGTATCTCCTTTTTATATTCCTATGCTTATTTCCAATATGGCTCCCGGTCAGGTTGCCATAGCCGTTGGTGCCAAGGGGCCCAATTTGGTTCTTACCAGTGCCTGCGCTTCCGCAACCCATGCCATTGGCAGCGCATATACGGAAATAGTTATGGGCCGCTGTGACGCCATGATTACCGGCGGTGCCGAATCCACCATTACTCCTATGGGGATTTCCGGCTTTACGTCCATGAAAGCTCTTTGCACCAAGTATAACGATACTCCGGAAAAAGCTTCCCGTCCTTTTGATGCGGAACGCGGCGGCTTTGTCATGGGTGAAGGAGCAGGGCTTCTTTTGCTTGAAAGCCTTGATTCCGCTCTTGCCCGCGGTGCGCATATTTATGCCGAAGTTGTCGGCTGCGGCGCTTCCGACGATGCCAATCATATGGTAGCTCCTTTGGAAAGCGGTGCCGGCATGGCTCTTTCCATGCAGCGTGCTTTGGAAGATGCCGGTGTAAGCCCTGCGGACATCGACAGCATCAATGCTCACGGCACTTCAACTCATGCCAACGATGAAGCCGAAACCAAGGCTTTAAAAACCGTATTCGGCGATCATGCAAAAAACTTTTCCATTTGTTCCAATAAATCCCAGTTAGGCCACTTGCTGGGCGCAGCCGGCGGGGTAGAGAGCGTTATTTCTGTTCTGACGCTTGATACCGGCATTGTTCCCGGCACAATCAATCTTGAAAATCCGGATCCTATGTGCGATCTTAATTATATGGCCGACGGCCCGAAAAAACTTAATCCGAAATATGTTCTGTGCAGTAATTTCGGGTTTGGCGGTACGAACGCAAGTATGCTCTACAAGCGTTACGACGCATAATTTTTATTGATAAATTTTATGTATAACGCTACAGTAGAGCTAAGCTCTTTGTGGCGTTTTTTTTGTTAAGTTTTATAGGAGTTAATATGCAAAACATTATTTCTCAGGATCCGATAATTGCAGAAGCAATTTATAAGGAAAACAGAAGACAGGTTACCAAACTGGAACTTATTGCATCTGAAAACTTTGTTTCCAATGCTGTCCGTGAAGCCCAAGGCTCAATTCTTACGCATAAGTATGCAGAAGGCTATCCTTCCAAGCGTTATTACGGCGGCTGCGAATATGTAGATATACCGGAAAGCATAGCTCAGGAACGTGCTATGCAGATTTTTGGCTGCAACTATGTCAACGTTCAGCCCCATTCAGGAAGCCAGGCAAATATGGGAGCATATTTTGCCATAGCAAAACCCGGGGATACTATTTTGGGTATGGACCTTTCCCATGGCGGTCACCTGACTCACGGCAGCCCCGTAAACTTTTCCGGTAAGCTTTTCAATATTATCTCTTACGGCGTTGATAAAGAAACCGGCCTGATTGATTACGATAAATTGGAAGAAATAGCCAACGAGAAAAAACCTCAGGTTATTGTTGCCGGCGCCAGTGCATATTCCCGTATTATTGACTTTGAACGTATGCGTAAAATTGCTGACAGCGTAGGTGCCAAACTTTTGGTTGACATGGCTCATATCGCAGGTTTGGTTGCTGCCGGTTTACATCCTTCACCGATACAGTATGCCCATATTACCACCACAACTACTCACAAAACACTGCGCGGTCCCCGCGGCGGCATGATTCTTGCCAACAGCACGGAAGAAAATAATCTTGCAAAAACTCTGAACAGTCAGATTTTCCCCGGTATTCAAGGCGGTCCGTTAATGCACGTTATTGCGGCTAAAGCTGTTGCTTTTGGTGAAGCGCTGCGTCCTGAATTTGTCGACTACCAAAAACAAGTGGTTAAAAATGCAAGTCATCTTGCCAAGCGTTTGCTTGATGCCGGTTATGACATTGTTTCAGGCGGTACGGATAACCACCTTATGCTTCTTGATCTCACCAATAAGGAAATTACCGGTAAAGATGCCGAACACGCTCTTGATAAAGCAGGCATTACGGTTAATAAAAATACCGTGCCCTTTGAAACCCGTTCTCCGTTTGTAACCAGCGGCGTGCGTATCGGTACTCCTGCTCTTACCACGCGCGGTATGAAAGAAAAGGAAATGGATCAGGTTGCCGAATGGATTATCGACGTGCTTGCTCATGTTAACGATGACGCCCATTTGGAAAAAATTAATAAGGCCGTTGCAGAATTTGCAAGCCGTTTCCCGCTTTTTGCATATTAAAAAATAACGGGAGATTTTCTCCCGTTTTTTTTTAATTTTTACTTAAGGAAAGTTAGAATAATGAAATTTTCTAAAGATTATTTTACGCTTTTGTTTCGTTCGGTTTTTTCTCAAAGAGCCAGACGTGAATTTAAACAATATTTATGTTCCAATTCTTCTAAAAAATTGGTAATGACATTATTGGTAAAAGATGATGAAGTATTGATAGAACGCTTTGTTAGATTTCATTTTTCAATGGGAATTGATGTATTGATTGTTATGCTTCATAATTGTACGGATAGAACAGGTGAAATTATAAATAAGTTAAAGCAGGAAGGTTATCCGATTGAAATTATAGTAAAAAATACAAAAGAATGGAATCAGAAAAAATTTGTTCATGAAATGATACTGTTGGCAAAAAGAAAGTATAAAGCTTATTGGATTATAAATTCTGATAGTGATGAGTTTTATTTTTCTCATGATTTAAATTTAAAGAAAACTTTATTAAATTTGCCAAAGAAGGTAAATTGTGTCACAATTCCGTCTGTTTATTCTTTTCCATGTGATGATTTAGTTTCAGACTTTTTTATGACTCCCTATTGGGTAACAAATCCGATAAGTTCTTTTGAATATATATATATATAACAAATTAAATTTGCCTCCTATTGCCTGTGGAATGGAATGTCCTAAAGCAATTCACAAAGCAAAAGGGTATTTAAAAGTCCGCGGCGGAAATCACAGTGTTAAAATGAGACATAGATTGAATGTTTCTTTAGATAAAATCACTTTATATCATTTTAATGTTCGGGATTATAAAGAAACAGAAAAAAAAGCAATAAGATGGAAAGAGAGCAATAAATTTTTATTAAAAAATAACGGCGGTTATGATATTGTTGACGATCTTGAATCCGGAACATTGCGTAAAAACTATTTTAATCAATATTCATCTGAGATTCGAGAGTTTTTAATCTCTAAAGGGCACGTAACAAAACATTTGAAACTAATAAATTATTTTACTTATAAAAACATTGTCTGCAAATATTCTGCTGTCGGACAATCTTAATATATAAAACATATAAGCAAATGTTACTTTTTTTCATTGCATACAAATAAAGACCATAGATTAACTCAATGGTCTTTATTTGTATTTTTGAAGTTTTTTCAGCCTTTCAGATAGCGTACGGCATTTTCAAAAATAACCGTGCCTAAAGTTTTGGTTTTTTCGTCTGTGCTGTTTGTCCAATGCGGGTGGTTTGTGGGGTGGTTAAAGGCTTCCGGGTGGGGCATAAGACCAAGTACGTGTCCTGTCGGGTCGGTAAGTCCGGCTATGGCTTTGGGAGAACCGTTTGGATTATAAGGATATTCCTGAGTAGCTTCACCGGTTCTTGGATCAGTATACTGCAGGCAGATAAGATTTTCCTGTTCGAGTCTGTTCAGCGTTGCTTCGTCCGGGGTTACTATTCTGCCTTCGCCGTGGCGTACCGGAACCTGCAGATATTCAATGCCTTGGGTAAAAATGCAGGGACTGTTTTTGTTGGCTTTGAGCTGTACCCATCTGTCTTCGTAGCGTGCTGAAAGATTATGGGTCAGGGATACTTGGCGTTCAAAGCGTTTGCCGTCGAGACTGGGCAGAATGCCGAGTTTTACCAGAAGCTGGAAACCGTTGCAGATGCCCATGATAAGTTTGCCGTTATCAAGAAATTTGTTTAAGTGGTCAAGCAGCGGTTTTTCTTCGCTGTCTTTTAAATGGAGCCAGCGCTGAGCGGCGGCATGGGCGGCGCCTAAATCATCTCCGTCAAGGAAGCCGCCGGGAAAAAGCAAAAATTGATATGCATTTAATTTTACCGCTCCGGATACAATATCGGAAAAATGCACAATATCTGCCTCGTCGGCACCTGCCTGACGGATTGCATAGGCAGTTTCTTTATGGGAGTTTGTGCCGTATCCAGTTAAAACAAGAGCTTTTACAGTTGCCATGTTGACTCCATTTATATTTTTTTATAAAAATATTTGTTTTAATTTATGTTTTTTAGAAAAAAAATATTTCTTTCAATCTTTTGAAAATATAGTATAGTAGCGAAATAATTAAAGGTCAATGCGTGACAAACATAAAATTTTTTGTTACTATTTACCGGTAATTAACTGAGCAACAACATAATCGGGGTCATTCATGAAAACCAAGTTTATTTTTGTAACAGGCGGTGTTTTATCTTCATTGGGAAAAGGGCTTGCTGCAGCTTCTTTGGGTGCCTTGCTGAAATCCAGAGGGCTGAAAGTTACCATTCAAAAACTTGATCCGTATATCAACGTAGACCCTGGAACCATGAATCCGTTTCAGCACGGAGAAGTGTACGTTACCGACGACGGTGCGGAAACCGACCTTGATTTGGGACATTATGAACGGTATCTCGGCGTTTCTTTGTCCAAACGGAACAGTACGTCCGCCGGTAAAGTGTATTATACCGTTATCAATAAAGAACGCCGCGGTGATTATCTTGGCGGTACTGTGCAGGTTATTCCGCATATTACCGATGAGATCAAGCGCTGTATGCTGAGTCTTGCCGCCGATGTCAGTGCCGATGAAGCTCCCGATGTTGCGATTATTGAAATTGGCGGCACTGTGGGCGATATTGAAAGTCTGCCTTTTTTGGAAGCCATGCGTCAGCTGCGTTCCGAGCTTGGCAGGGAAAATTGCCTGAACATACATCTTACGCTGGTTCCGTACCTTAGGGCTGCCGGGGAATACAAAACAAAGCCGACACAGCACAGCGTTAAGGAACTGCTGTCTATCGGCGTTCAGCCCGATATTATCCTTTGCCGCTGCGAAGAAACCATACCTACAGAGCTGAAACGCAAAATTTCGCTGTTCTGCAACGTGGAGGAAGGTGCTGTTTTCACTTCCGTTGACGTGAAAAATGTGTATGAAGTGCCTTTAAAATTTTATGAAGAAGGCTTTGACCAGAAAGTTGTTATCATGCTGCAGCTCAATGCCGGCAACGCAAAACTTGATTCCTGGCGCAAACTCATTGCTGATTTCAATAATCCGAAAGATTCCGTCACAATCGCTATTGTCGGAAAATATGTTGATCTTAAAGAAGCCTATAAAAGTTTGCATGAGGCGCTTATTCACGCAGGGGTTGCCAACTTTGCCACTGTACAGCTTAAATATGTAAATTCAGAAGAAATAACCAAGGACAATGTTAAATCCATGCTTGCCGACTGTCATGGGGTTTTGGTTCCCGGCGGATTCGGATACCGCGGTGTAGAAGGAAAAATCGAAGCTATCCGCTATGCCCGTGAAAATAACGTGCCTTTCTTCGGTATTTGTCTCGGTATGCAGTGCGCTGTCATGGAATTTGCACGTCATATGGCAGGGCTTGAAGATGCAAATTCCGAAGAATTTGTGCCGGACTGCAAAAACAACGTTATTTATTTGATTAAGGAATGGTTTGACTTCCGCACCAATAAGCGCGAAGTCCGCGACTGCAGCAGTGACAAGGGCGGAACCATGCGTCTTGGGGCATATCCCTGTGTGCTCAAAGAAGGAACAAAAGCATACGAAGCCTATAAAAGCGCAGAGATTTTTGAACGTCACCGTCATCGTTACGAATTCAACAATAAATTTAAAGACCTGCTTGAAGAAAAAGGCCTTGTTTTCAGCGGAACTTCTCCTGACAACGAACTTATGGAAATTGTGGAAATCAAAGATCACCCGTGGTTTGTGGGCTGTCAGTTTCACCCGGAATTTAAATCCAATCCCATGCAGGCACATCCGCTGTTCAGGGAATTTATTGCGGCTTCATTGAAAAATAAATAATAATATTTCGGAAATAAATGCTGTTAAATCCCGTTCTTTCGGACGGGATTTTTTTGTGTGCTGAAGCGACAAAAAAGCCCTGCGGATTTTCCGCAGGGCTGGTATTTTGGAATATTTTTCCGACAATAAAATAATTTAGTTTACCAATTTATTTTATTGAGAAAAAGAATTTTTCTGTTATCCTTGTCCGCTTTATTTGCGGAGCTTAAGCCAAAAAGTTCGGCAAAGCTCCATGAATGAGATATAATGAGGGGGCAGGGGAGCCACCCAAAGGGCGACAAGCGATTTGCGTCAGTGCGCTTGCGAAGCTTACGCAAATGGACAGCAACGCAATTATTTCCCCCGGAAAATAATAAAAATGTATGTTGCAATGTTATCTGTCAATGCCAAGAGCTGCGCTTTCGTCCACAACCCACAGCAGTTCGCCGCCGCTCGGACGTACAAGCTGTGCCGGAAGTTCCGGTTCGCTGAGCAGGTTGAGCGATTTGCTGAGCGCATTGTGTTTTTCTTTGCCGGTAACCATAAACAGACAGCAGCGGGCATTGTTGAGTACAGGCAGCGTAAGGGTCATTCTGTCGGCATTTCTGCTGCGCACGTACTGATCAATAACGATGCGTTCTTTTTCCTGCATGGCGTATTCGCCTGGGAAAAGGGAAGCTGTGTGTCCGTCGTCGCCGAGTCCGAGCAGGATACAGTCAAATTTCGGAAATTCGCCGGGAGCAAGACGGAAATGTTCTTTAATCAGATTTTCATAAGCAAGGGCGGATTCGACCGGATTGCCTTCGCCTTTCATTCTGTAAAAGCGGGTAGCGGGTACTTTTGAAAGCAGTTCACGCCTTGCAATGCCGTAATTGCTTCTTGGGTCGTCGGGGTGAACGCAGTATTCGTCTCCCCAGTATATCATGATTTTTTCCCAAGGCAGACGTTCAGCCCAGTCATCTTCTGCCAGCAGACGGAAAAGCGGAATAGGGGTGGTGCCGCCGGAAAGGGCTAAGGTAAATACGCCTCTTTCTTCAATGGCTTCTTCACAGATTTGCACCAAATGGTGTGCGACGCGTTCTGCCATGGCAGCAGGGTCTTTGTGAATATGGAGTGTTAGGTGAATTGAGCGTGACATATATACTCCTTAGAAAAAATCATATGCTAGTATAAGGTTAAACTTTTAAAGTTTCAATTTATTTTTTTCGTATGTCAAAGTAGTCTCCGTTTTCCGCATTCACCATGACAGGGGTAACTTCACAGAGAATTTTTTTGCTTGCTTTCAGCATTTCAAACTGGTTATCGTCAATGGGCAGCCGCCAGGAAGTTTGAATAACGTGTTTCGGAATAAAAAGTTTATTGCTTTTTAGGGTTTCTTCGGCTATGTGCAGCCCTTCTTCATTGGTAATCGTAATTTGGGCCGCAAACGAAATTATATTGGAATCTTTATAATTTGCATCGGCTTTGTAGTCAATGAAGAGAATATGTTTTTTATTAACATATCCAAGTTGCGTACTGCAAGAGGAGTTTGGTAAATATTGGGTAATTTTATATAGTTCCTGCTTTGTTTCGATATGCTGAAAGTTTTCTTCCTGCTGATAGCGCTTTGCAAGTTTATTGTTGTAGGTTTGCAAAATTTCATTTAAATTTGCAAGCTTATTGATTTTTATACCGTTTTCGGTGCTGACGGCCTGCAGTTTGACAGGAATGTTTTCCCAAAACGGGTCATATACGGTTGTTTCGATAATGTATTGATCGGAATTTTCCGAAGGAATGATATGCAGCGGAGCATCTGTGAGCAGCTGACTGATATTTTTGGGAATAAAACCTGTTTTAGTGTTGAATTCACTGATATAATCATTGCCTTTTAAAATATCCAGAAGCAAAAAGGAAATATTGTCGCGTATTGTATTGGTGGACGGAATTTCCCCCATACGCATACAGACATATTTATATTTAGGCACGGAATTAACCAGATCAGCAATAAAATTTTCAGAAAATTCATTTATATTAATTATGCTATTAAACAAAACAGGGTCTTTGACTGCCAATGATTTTTGCAAGGAAGCCAAAACATAGCCGGGTTTATGGACTTTTGTCAGTTCATAATGCGCGTAATAGGCTGTGCCGCTAAAAAGGACAATATGGAAAATAAGCAGCGGAATCCAAAAGCGTTTTTTTTTCAAAAAAGCCAGTTTGCCCAAAAGTGCTGACAGGCTTTTTTTTATTTTGGATACAATCTTTTTTGCTTTTCCGGTTTGTTCCAATTGCAGTTCTTCGGAACTATCGGAAATATTTTCCAATTTTTCCTTATTCTGCTCTTGATTGTCATTTGGGGTATTGTCCATAGTTTGGTTATTTGCTCATGCCGTTTAAAAATTCTTTATTGTTTTTGGTGCCGCGCATTTTATCCAGCAAAAATTCCATACTGTCGATGGGGGACATGGGAGCGAGGATTTTGCGCAGAATCCATATTCTGTTAAGATTTTCTTCAGAAAGGAGCAGATCTTCTTTGCGGGTGCCTGTTTTGTTGATGTCAATGGCGGGAAAGACTCGTTTTTCGGCCAAATGTCTGTCAAGGTACAGATCCATGTTGCCGGTGCCTTTAAATTCTTCGAAAATAACTTCGTCCATTCTGGAGCCCGTGTCGATTAAGGCTGAAGCGATAATGGTCAGGCTGCCGCCGCCTTCTATATTTCTGGCTGCGCCGAAGAAACGTTTCGGCCGCTGCAGGGCATTGGCGTCCAAGCCGCCGGAAAGAACTTTGCCGGAAGACGGGGTAACTGCGTTATAGGCTCTGCCCAAGCGGGTAATGGAATCAAGCAGAATAACGACATCTCTTTTTCGTTCCACAAGCCGTTTTGCTTTTTCCAAAACCATTTCGCAGACTTGAACATGGCGTTGCGGCGGTTCGTCAAACGTGGAGCTGATCACTTCCGCATTTTTGACTGTCCGTTCCATATCCGTAACTTCTTCGGGACGTTCGTCAATGAGCAGAACGATTAAATAGACATCGGGATATTTGGCGCTGATAGCATTGGCTATGTTTTGCAGCAGCGTTGTTTTGCCCGTACGCGGCGGTGCAACGATAAGACCGCGCTGGCCTCGTCCTATGGGAGACATCATGTCGATAACCCTGCCGGACAAATTTTTTTCATCGGTTTCGATGCAAAGCTGCTGATCCGGGAAAATCGGGGTTAAGTTGTCAAAAAGAACTAAATGCTTGGCGTTTTCAGGCGGTTCAAATCCTACTTCATTGACTTTTACCAAAGCAAAATAGCGTTCTCCTTCTTTCGGGGGGCGGATCTGGCCTTTGACGATGTCGCCTTTTCTTAAATGATAGCGTCGGATTTGGGACGGAGAAACATATACATCGTCGGCACCGGGCATATAGCTGCTGAGCGGAGAACGCAAAAAGCCGTAACCGTCAGGCAGAATTTCCAAAACACCGTCTGCAATGATGGTTCCGTTTAGGGAAACGCAGGACTGCAGCAGGGCAAAAATAAGTTCTTGTTTGCGCATACTGCTGGCATTGTCCAGCTGATATTTTTCGGCTAAATCCATAAGTTCGTTCATGCTGCGGGTTTTCAGCTCGGAAAGACTTAAAAAGGCTTCTGCCTGTGCAGTCTGTTCTTCCGTCTGTTCCTGAACCTGCGTAGCGGATTTTTTGCCGGAGGAGAATTTGCGTTTATGATATTTTGGGGAAACCGTTTCGCTGTTTAAAGAATAAGAAGATGTATCAAGAAGTTCTGAATCGGAAGGCAGTATTTGCTCTAAAACCGGTTCCGTTTCGGCTGAAAGCATTTGCTGTTGGGTTTCATTTTCGGCTGCTTTTTTGGGCTTTCTTCCGCGTGTGCATTTTACGGCTTTTTCTTCGGTTTTTTCTTCCGCGGTTTTTTCGGCAACAATCTTTCTTTTTCTTGTTTTTGCAACAGTTTCAGACATATAATATCCGTCCGTTAAAGGTGTAATCTTGTAATATGTAAGGGGAAAAAAAGGAATAAAATAAGAACAGTGTGTTTGCCTTATAGCGATTTTTTTTTGCTTTGGCAAGATTAATCTTTTTTCTTTGCGTTAATTGTATTCATTGCTTTTGCGGGGCCGAGTTCAAGAATAGTTTTTATGGCCTGAACCCCATGTTCGATAGCCTGTTCTATAGCTTCCTTGTCCTGTCCGAAGCCTCCGAGCACATAGGAACTTACCTGTGCGGAATCTTTGGGACGGCCAATGCCCATGCGCAGCCGGTAATAGTCCTGCGTGCCGAGGCGCTGGCTTATGGATTTTAATCCGTTATGACCTGCATTGCCGCCGCCTTTTTTAAGCTGTATTCTGCCCGGTGTTAAATCCAGTTCGTCATGAATAACAAAAAGATTTTCAGGGGCTATTTTATACCATGCCAAAAGTGGCTGTACACAGTCACCGCTTAAATTCATAAAGGTTTGCGGAAAAGCGCAAATCCAGTCACAGTTTTTGTAGGCAAGCTTAAAGCTTATGCCGTTGAATTTGGAAGCGGAAATTTGATCGATTCTGTATTCTTTGGACATAGTTTTTAAAAATGCTTCCAAGGTTAAAAAACCCAAATTATGCCGGGTTGCCGCATATTGTATGCCGGGGTTGCCGAGACCTATTAACGCTCCGCCGATTTCCATATCAGTTGTTTCCTGTAAAACGGGTTAAATCCCTTGCCATTTCAAAAGTATTCAGTTCAGAACTTGCCATTTTTCCGTAAATGGACTCCGGTTCGCGTTCGCGTATGGATTCCAGAATGCTTCTCCAGCGTGTGGTATCGCCCATTTTACGGTGCAGTCTTGCTTCTCTTAACTGCAGTCCCGCATAATCGGCAGACTTTTCCGAAACATAATTGCGGTAGCGGTTAAGCCACTGCATGGATTCGGTATATCTGCCCGCAATTTCCGTTATATCCATAAGAGCCGCTATGCTTTCGCGTTCCCGTTCCGTGCTGGCATAAGGGGACTGCATGGTGCGCAAATCCTCAAACATGGCAAGGGTATCCAGATTGGCTTGATAGGCACCGCGCAGGTTTTGTTTTTTTTCTGCGTCGCGGGCGATAAAATATTGGGCATATGCTCTTTGGTAAAGCGGTATGGCTTCGTTGACCGCAAGTTCCTGCCAGATGGGCAGAGCCCGCGCGTCCAAGCCGAGATTTTCCGCGGCCAGGGCAGTAGTGTATTTTTTATTCAGTTCTTTTTCTGCGGGCAGAGTCCATGAGTCAACTTTTTGGTTTATGTCTAGTACTTTGTCCCAGTCCTGCTTATTAATGGCATGGGCAAGGAAAATGTCGTAGGCATAAAGCCCTTCCTGGTATTGTTTGTCCGTTGCGGGAACGGTATCGAGAAAATAGCTCAGCAGTTTTTCGGCTTTTTGCGTATCGCTGCGGTTAAGATACGCTCTTGCCATTGCCATGCGCAAATCTGTGGTTATGGGTTCATAATAGGTATGAACTGCCGGAAATTCTTCCCAAAGCTGCAGGGTTCTTTCGGTATTTTGTTCGGACAGGGAAAGCTGTAGTATGGGGTCGAATGCTCTGTATAAAAGCTGCTGGGCATTATCGCTTTCCGTTTTGTCGATGTTTTCCCGGAACAGGTTTTGTGCCATACGCGCAGAGTCAAGGTATTCTTTTTCGATGTAGCGCTGTACGGCAAGACGTAGTTTGGCAAGGACGGCTTCTTTGCTGTCCGGATATTCTTTGATAATTTTGTTATAATAGGTAGCCGGGTATTCGGGGTTGGGTTCGCTGAAAATCTGTATGGTTTCGTCAAGAGACAGGGAATTGTCGTATCTGCCGTTTTCCCCGACATACAGCAGGGCTTTCGGTGCGCTTTTATGCTGCGGAAAATCTTTGTACAGCTGGTTTAAAACCTTTTTGGCAGAATCTTTTTCGCCCATGTCAAAATAGAGATTGGCAATTTTAAATAAAATGTCTCCGGCATTTTCCGCTTTCGGGTCAAGGTTGAAAATCTGCCAGTAGGTTTGCACCGCCTCTTTTTTCATATTCCGTTCTTCAAAAATATGGGCTTTAATTACAAGATAGTCGGAAGATTCAAGATATACTTTCGGCCAGCGGCGGTCGGTAAAGTTTATCATGGCCAGGGTTCTGTCAAGGTTGCCGAGTTTGTACAGGGCTTTTATCTGCAGCAATGCCGCGTTTTTGGCGTAGGTATTGTCAGGATAGTTGTCGATAAGTATCTGCAGATACTGTGACGCCAGCGAGTATTCGTTGTGCTTCAGGTAATAATCGCTCAGCAGCAGAATGGCATTGGGCGTATCAACGCTGTACGGATAGTTTTTATACAGTATATCCGTATATGCCCGTGCTTCCTGAGGACGGTCAAGAGCCAGGTATGTAACGGTCAGATTTGCCAAAACTTCGGGTTTTCTGGTCGATTCGCTGCTGATGTTCAGAGCTTCGTGCGCTATGGAAATAAAGGCTTCGCCCACATTGGCAAGATTTGCGCTGTTGATGACAAAAAATGCCTTGGCCCTGTCATAATATACTTCTTCCAGGAGATTTTTGGGCAGGTTCAGAGATTTGAGTTTGTTGGCTTCTTCAAATACGGTTTCGTAAATGCCGAGATTGTATGCTTTGCGCATTTTTTGTATAGTTGCGGGTATGTCAAGCGGCGCAGGCACGGGATTGCCTTCTTCGTCCACATAAATAATTTCGCCGACAGGCGGTGCGTCAGGGTCGGGCTCTTCCTCTTTTTGGGCCGGTTCTGCCATGCCTGCTTCTTCCGGGGTTTTGGGGATAATGGTATCATGCTTGCTGTCGTCAATAACAACAGGCAGATTTTCTTCCACTTCTTTCAGCAGCTCGGTGGTATCGTCCGCAATGCTTTCGGTTTTAGAGTTTATTTCATTTTGCAGTTTTGTTGTTTCAACCTGCTCTTCCGTGATGATTTGGGCTTCGCTCGGCGGGTTGGCATTCAATTTAAACGATACGGACGGCGGCGTGAATTCGATAGGATTGTTTTGGGGTTGCTGCGGCCGTGTTTCGTCTTGTTTTATGGTTTGTGCCTGCTCGATAAGGGGCGTGGCTTGTTCGGCCTCTGCCACTAATGTCCTTTTAGGAGGTAGTTTTTTTTGTATGGGCTGCTGTGCTCGCTGTGTGCTCTGTGTTTGCTGCGGCAGCTGCGATTGCTGAATTTGTTCGGTTTTGACAGGCTGCGCTGTCGGGGATTTTTCATTGGACTGCCGGAGATTTTTTGAAGCGGCAGCAGACTGATTTTTTTGTTTCAGTTCTTCAAGTTTTTCTTGAACTTTTTCTTCTTTTACACTGATCTCTTTGTTGAATTCTGCACGCTGGGCTGTCGGTTTCCAGCGGGAGCCCAGCGGGTCTTTGTAAATGCCGACAATTAAATTGCCGTTGTTGTCTTTATTTTGCAAAAAGCCGAATTCGCTGTCTTTGAGTATGACGGTGAGTCCGTATTCTGTAGGGATAACGTCGGTAATAAGATTTCCTTTTATCAGCTGCAGGCTGCTGTCGAAATTTTTGCCCTGAATAAGAATTTTATTGCTGTCTGTACGGATTGTTTCTATTTTTTCATTGCTTCCGTCTGATGATACGATAATTTGGTCAAAGTTTCCGTCTTGGGAAAAAGACCAAGAAAGCCCGTAGGCAAAAGGAGTTTTTGCCGAAAAAAGGATTAATGCTGCAAGAAGGGCTTTTATTTTCATAATTAAGTGCGTTTTTTTAATTTTTCGATCAGTGTGGTGCGTTTTATGCCTAAAATTTCTGCGGCTTGGTTTTTGACGCCTTCAACCTGTTCCAGGGCTTCGTTGATGATTCTGTCCTCTATCATATCCAGGAAATCTTTAAGGTTCATATTGCTGTTTTTCATGTCGGAAAGCGTAGGCAAGGCATTTGCGGATTTCGGCAGGGATTTTGCCATGTCGGAAAATCCTTGGGTCAGCAGAGACGTCAGCGATTTTTTTTCTTCATGGGTTACGCTTGAGTTCAGTGAAATTGCGGGTTCTTTTGCTGCCGCGGCATTTATTTCTTTAATGCGGATTTCTTCCGGCAGGGGCGGAAGTTTGCTTATGTCGCCTACTCCGTTTAAAATTTTGGGAGAAAGGTCTGAAAGCACTATCTGCGGGCCGTCTGCCAAAATACTGAGGCGTTCGGTAAAATTTTCCAATTCGCGCACGTTGCCGGGCCAGGCATAATTTAAAAAGACTTTTGCCACTTTTTCGGACAGGGTAAGCTGTTCGCGTTCTTTTTTTTCGCAGAAATGTTTGAGGAAATGTTCCGCAAGGGTAATGATGTCGTTTCCGCGCTCGCGAAGCGGCGGCAGGTGCAGGGGAATGACATTCAGGCGGTAATATAAATCTTCCCTGAAATTTCCGAGAGCAACTTCCTGTTCCAAATCTCTGTTGGTAGCGGCCACTATGCGCACATCGATTTTTTTTGGGCCGTTTCCGCCCACGCGTTCGATTTCTTTTTCCTGCAGAACACGAAGAATTTTTACCTGCAGGGAAGTATCCATTTCGCCTATTTCGTCAAGAAAAATAGTTCCGCCTTCTGCCAGTTCAAAGCGTCCCGGTTTGGTGCGTATGGCATGGGTAAAGGCTCCTTTTTCATGGCCGAACAGTTCGGATTCCAAAAGTTCCTTGGGAATAGCCCCGCAGTTGACGGGTATGAACGGTGCATTGGCGCGTTTGCTCTCTTTATGCAGGGTGCGCACCAGGACTTCTTTGCCTGTGCCGGACTCGCCCGTTACCAGCACCGTGCTGTCTGTCGGAGCAACTTTGCGCAGAATTTTGAATACTTCCGCAAGGGAAGTATCTTCACCTATTATCCCCGAAACTTTTTGGGACATATTTCCTCCGCCGGAGTAAATAAATTTATGTAATTATTTTAGTAAAAAAATGAAAAGTGTCAATACTCTGACAGATAAAAAATTATTTTTTTTGCATGGCCGCTTTTTGTAACTCAAAGTTAAACTTGACAAATTATATTTTTAAAATCTATACTTTATGTTTATGATTGATAATTGCGCACAGCAATATACATTGGAGGGTATATGCCTATTCTTGAAATTCATGACGTCCATAAATGGTATGGCGATTTTCATGTATTGAACGGAATCAGCGAAACTGTCGAAAAAGGCGAAGTGGTTTTTATCTGCGGTCCTTCCGGATCCGGAAAAAGTACCTTTATTCGCTGTTTAAATAGATTGGAAGCCATTCAGCAGGGAACTATTAAACTTGAAGGTGTCGATATTTATGACAAAAATCTTGATGTCAACAAGCTCAGAAGCGAAGTCGGCATGGTTTTTCAGCAATTTAATCTGTATCCGCACCTCAGCGTTTTGGACAATATTACTTTAGCGCCCATTAAAGTCAGAAAACTTACAAAAAATAATGCCACTTCCATAGCCATGGAACTGCTTGAAAGGGTGGGGATTTTAAATCAGGCGCATAAATATCCCATTCAGCTTTCCGGCGGACAGCAGCAGCGCGTTGCCATTGCAAGGGCGCTTGCCATGCAGCCTAAAGTCATGCTTTTTGACGAACCGACTTCCGCCCTTGACCCCGAAATGGTCAACGAAGTTCTGAATGTTATGAAAGACCTCGCTTCCGACGGTATGACCATGATTTGCGTCACCCACGAAATGGCTTTTGCCCGCGAAGTTGCAGACCGCGTTATCTTTATGGATCACGGCGTTATTTTGGAAAAGGCCAGCCCGGAAATATTCTTTACCAACCCCGAACACGAACGTACAAAAGCTTTTCTTAAAGAAATTTTAAAATAAAACCCGCATAATGAGGAATTATGAGCAACGAACAGGAAAAAGTCATTTATTCCATGCACCGAGTGACAAAACGTCACGGTCAGAAAGAAGTGCTGAAAGATATTACGCTCGGCTATTTTTACGGTGCGAAAATAGGCGTGCTCGGTCTTAACGGCGCAGGAAAATCTTCGCTTTTAAAAATTCTTGCCGGTGTGGATAAGAATTTTGAAGGCGATATTGTCATTGCTCCCGGTTACAGCATAGGTTATCTTGAACAGGAACCGCTTGTGGACGAAACAAGAACCGTGCGCGAAGTTGTGGAAGAAGGCGTTAAAGAAATTATTGATTTGGTCAATGAATTTAACGACATCAATGCCAAGTTCGCTGAACCCATGGAACCGGAAGAAATGGACGCGCTGATTGAACGTCAGGCAAAAGTTCAGGAAAAAATGGACGCCGCCAATGCCTGGGATATCGATTCCCGTCTTGAAATGGCCATGGACGCCCTTCGCTGTCCGCCTGCGGATACGCCGGTTTCCGTTATTTCCGGCGGTGAAAAACGCCGTGTGGCGCTTTGCCGTCTGCTTCTGCAAAATCCCGATGTTCTGCTTTTGGACGAACCTACCAACCACCTCGACGCGGAATCCGTAGCCTGGCTTGAACGTTTTCTGCATACGTTCCCCGGTACCGTTATTGCCGTAACCCACGACCGTTATTTTCTCGACAACGTGGCAGGCTGGATTTTGGAGCTTGACCGCGGCAAAGGCATTCCGTGGAAAGGCAATTATTCTTCCTGGCTTGAGCAAAAAGAAAAGCGTCTCGCCCTTGAAGAACGCTCCGATAAAGAAAGACAGAAAACCTTGGCCCGTGAACTTGAGTGGATACGTATGGCGCCAAAGGGCAGACACGCAAAAAGCAAAGCCCGCATCAATGCCTATGAGGCCATGGTCAGCCACGAAAGCGAACGTCTTGCCGCGGATTTGGAAATTTACATTCCGCCGGGACCGCGCCTTGGCAATAACGTAATCCAAGCCGAAAACATCAGCAAGGCCATGGGTGATAAAGTGCTTATGGAAAACATGAACTTTATCATACAGCCCGGTGCCATTGTCGGTATTATCGGCCCCAACGGCGCAGGCAAATCCACACTGTTTAAAATGATTACCGGTCAGGAACAGCCCGATGCCGGTACCATGAAAGTCGGCGAAACCGTAAAGCTCGCTTATGTGGATCAGGGCAGAAACAGCCTGCAGGCAGGCAAAAGCGTGTACGATATTATCAGCGGCGGTTCTGAATTTATCAAGCTTGGCAGCCGTGATGTCAATGCGCGCGCATACTGCTCTCGTTTCAATTTTAACGGCAGCGACCAGCAAAAAGATGTCAGCCTGTTGTCCGGCGGTGAAAGAGGCCGCCTGCATCTTGCGCAAATGCTCAAATCCGGCGCCAATGTCCTCTTGCTTGACGAACCTACCAACGACCTTGACGTAAACACCATGCGCGCCCTGGAAGACGCTTTGGAAAACTTCGCCGGCTGCGTGCTTGTAATCAGCCACGACCGCTGGTTCCTTGACAGAATTGCCACCCATATTCTGGCTTTTGAAGACGAAGGCGTTGTCAACTTCTTTGACGGCAATTATACCGAATACGAAGAAGACAGAAAAAAACGCCTTGGCAAAAGTGCGGACACGCCTCACCGCATGAAATTCAGAAAACTTACCCGATAATTTCGGGATTGTTTGCGATAATCGAAAAGGGAGCCTGCGCTCCCTTTTTTGTTGGTTTGGTTTTAACTTTTGGCAAGGGAAAAGTTTGATTTGTTTTTTTGTTTTTGCAGGGGAAAAACTTTTGAAAAAGTTTCTTCCCCTGCACCCCTTTACAAAACTTTTTAATTTTTTTATTCCTGACGGTTTTGCAGTTCCTGCAGTTTTTCTCCGGAAAGTCTGTGAATGGTAAGGATATCAAAGGGTACGGAGCCTAGATTGGTGTAAAAATTCCAGGCGTTGGTATTCCAGTCAAGGCAGCCCCATTCCATACGGGCATAATTTCGTTCTTTGCAGATATTGGCCATATGCTTCATTATTTGTTTGCCTATACCGTGTTTTCTGTAAGCTTCTTCTACGAAAAACGCGTCTATGTACAGGCATTTGTGCCCGATGAATGCGGAGCTGTGCTGGCAGAAATACGCAAAGGCAACGGGAGCGGTTCCGTCAAAGGCAAGCACAGCTTCGCCCGCGTTTTCGCGGAGCAGGTTTTTCATGTTTTCTTCGGTTACGGTAATGGCGGCGCTCATATTTTGGAATTCGCCCAGTTTATGCATAAAGGCGACAATGGCTGCCGCATCGTTTTCGTTTGCTTGGCGCAGTGTAATCATGGTGCAGTCCTGTTTTTTTTAGATTGTATGCTTTCTGTATTTTTCCGCAAGGCGCTATTTGCGTGAACGGAGTATTTTTGCTATAATTTCGAGAGCTTTTGTAAGGTCTTCCCGTTTTTCCGTTCCGCCGAGGGCAAGCCTTGCGGCTTCTTTGCCGGCAGGGCTGTGCAGGGAAAAATGGGTGCAATCCGCCACCAGCACTCCCGCTTCTTTGGCAGTTTCCGTAAACATTTTGTTTGTCCACGGAGGGGGCAGGCTGAGCCATGCATAAAAGCCCGTACTGCGGGTTTTTATGGGAAATCCGTCCAAAATGCGTCTTGCCAGCACGTTCCGTGCCGCGGCTTCTTCTTTTTTTGCCCAGAGCGTCTGTTCCGCAATGCCGCTTTCAATCCAGTAAGCGGCTATTTCTGCCATGAGCGGGGCGGACATGGAAATACTGTAGCCTATGCTCTGCTCTATAATCGGAAAGTATTCGTCGGGACTGGTTACATAGGCTATGCGCAGGCCGCCGCTTAAAGCCTCGCTGGTGGACGCGATAAAAAACGTGCGTTCCGGTGCAAGCGCGGCCAAAGGCGTAAGTTTTTGTTCCAGCGAAAGTGCATATACATCGTCTTCGATGATTTTTATATCATATTTTCTGCATATCTCGATCAGTTCCTGTCTTCGGAATTCGGGAATTTGGCACAGCGTGGGATTTTGGCAGGAGGGCATAAGGTACAGTCCTTTGATTCCTCCGTTTTTGCAGGCAGTTTCCAAATATTGCGGAATAATTCCGGATTCGTCCATCTTTATCGGGACAAGATTTAATGAAAGACGGCGGCACAGTTCTTTGATAAGGGGATAAGTTATGGATTCCGCGGCGATTTTGTCGCCGGCGCGGAACAGTCCCATAAGCAGGGATAATAAAGCGTGCTGTGCTCCTGCACAGACCAAAATATTTTGTTCGGAAACGTTCAGTCCGAATTTTTGCGTCCATGCCGCGCCGGCTTTTCTGTGCCTGGGCATACCGCAGGGTTCATGGTATTTTAAAAATTCCCTGTTATGTGTATCAATATGCTGCAGGGCGCTGTTCAGGCTTGGATTTAAATATTCAAAGGGTGAAACAAAACTTAAATCGTAATATTTCTGCTGTTCGCTGACTATATCTATGTTTTTTGACGGCGGGCAAATAATGGTGCCGCGTCCCGTAACTGCCATGGTCAGCGAGCGTTTCTGGGCTTCTTTGTAGGCGCGCGTCACAGTGCCGAGACTAAGGGAAAGGGTTTCTGCAAGTTCCCGCTGGGTGGGCAGGCTTTCTCCTGCTTTCAGTATGCCGCCGCGTATGCCTTTCTGCAGGGCTTGTATAAAATTTGCGTAAAAAGGCAGGCGGGGATTGTTCTGCAGTTCTGTTTTAATTAGTATGATACAATTCATAATGCTATTTTAGTACATTTATTGTTTGCGTCAAGAGAAAGTTTTTAGGTGTTGTTTTCTAATATGCTAAAATAATATATAATTTTATTTGAAATTGTAATAATTATAAAAATAATTGTATTAATTACAAAGTTTATTGCATTAATTTAAGCGATTATTGTGGAAAAAAAATGCCGTGTATTCATAATACAGAAAAAATCATTTGCAAGAGGTGTGATATGAGCACGGTTGTTTTGAAAGGCGGACTTGCCCAAATGCTGAAAGGCGGCGTTATTATGGATGTAACCAATGAAGATCAGGCGAAAATTGCCCAGGACGCAGGAGCCTGTGCCGTTATGGCGCTTGAGCGCGTTCCGTCCGATATCCGTAAAGAAGGCGGTGTTGCGCGCATGGCTGATCCAAGTCTTGTAAAACGCATAATGGACTGCGTAAGCATTCCGGTTATGGCAAAAGTCCGTATCGGTCACAATACGGAAGCCAGAATTTTGGAAGAGCTGGGCGTTGACTATATTGACGAAAGCGAAGTGCTGACTCCTGCGGACGACAGATTCCATATTAATAAAAAAGCGTTTAATGTTCCGTTTGTCTGCGGAGCCAGAAATTTGGGCGAAGCGCTGCGCCGTATTGCCGAAGGTGCCGCCATGATCCGTACAAAAGGGGAACCCGGTACAGGCAACGTTGTGGAAGCCGTACGTCATATCCGTATGGTAAATGAGGAAATCCGTATGCTGTGCGCACTTCCGGAAGACGAAGTGGCGAATTTTTGCAAAGAACATTCCATTCCTCTGCATTTGGGCATAGAAACCCGTAAGGAAGGCCGTCTTCCTGTTGTGAATTTTGCGGCAGGCGGCATAGCTACCCCTGCGGACGCCGCTCTTATGATGAAGCTTGGCTGTGACGGCGTGTTTGTGGGTTCAGGTATATTTAAATCATCAGATCCCGCAAAGCAGGCTAAAGCCATTGTTGAAGCTGTGACCCACTTTAACGACGCGAAAAAATTGCTGGAAATTTCCACCGGCCTCGGAACCCCCATGCACGGCATAGAAATTTCGACAATTGCGCCTGCCGAACGTATGCAGGAACGCGGCTGGTAATTGAGGTCTGACGGAGCTGCAGTATGCTGACGCATTTATCTTCGATACATTTAAAAAAACAGATACAGCAAGCCGAAAATACTCCTTATGCAGAACAGGTGCGCATTGGCGTACTTGCTCTGCAGGGAGCGTTTTTGGAACACTGCCTAGCATTGTACGCTGCGGGGGCAAAACCTGTTGAAATCAGAAACAGCGCGGATTTGGAAAATCTGCACGGTTTGTGCCTGCCGGGCGGCGAAAGTACGGTTATGGCCAAACTTTTGGTGCAAAACAATATGCTGGAGGCGCTGCGCAGCCGTATTCAAAACGGTATGCCGGTTTTTGCCACCTGTGCGGGGCTTATTCTTCTGAGCAGGGAATTGCCGGGTTTTGAAAGTCAGCCGCGCCTTGGCTGTTTGGATACTGCGGTGTGCCGCAATGCTTTCGGCCGTCAGAAAGAAAGTTTTGCGGAGGACATGGATATTACGGTTCCTAAAATTTCCATGGACGAAGCAGACACGCACTGCCGTTTTCCGGCTGTGTTCATTCGGGCGCCGCAGGTTGTGCGCGCAGGAGAAAACGTGCGTATTCTCGCGCAGAAAGACGGAAAAATTTTAGCAGTACAGCAGGATACCATAACGGCAACGGCTTTTCATCCGGAGCTTACGGAAAATACGCTTTTTCATACCTGGCTTTTTGAAAGGGCTAAACTGTATAAAAAGCAAATAAGCTGATTTGGCATCAGTTCAGGGAGTTTTTAAAGTTTTCCAAAAGCAGCATGGCCTGCAGGCGGGCTGCTTTGGAATAATTGTCATTTTCCAAAAGCAGCTGGATATAGCTTGAAAGCGGCCGCAAAAGCGGCGGATAGTTTTTCCATGCGCTTTGGTCGGGAATTTTGTATGATTTTTCTGCTGTGGCAATGGAGCGGACCATTTCAAGTTGTTTATTTTGCAGGAGTGTTTTGATTTTCGGCAGGGAAGAGAATAATTCTTCTCTGCTTTTTTCGTATTGGGGCAAATAGCGGCCGTTGTTGCCCGACAGGGAAAACAAAAAGAAGAAGCGCCAAAAATCGGCTTGTGCCGCATGGTATTTTTTTTCGCCGAAAACAGGAACAAGTTCATACAGGCCCAGTTCGCTGCGTGCAGTGGTATAAAGTGTCAGGCCAGGTATGAGGGGCAGCTCTTTTCCAAGAATAAGGCTGTGTACCAAATTGGCAATGCGGTGCGGAACAAAGGCATTTCTGCACAGCTGGCTGTGTTTGGTGCACTGCCAGCAGCCGGAACAGGAAACAGCGGAGCGCAGTACATAATGATACGGCGGGTAGGGGGCGGTTTCCCACGGATGGACAGGCCCTATGGACAGGTTTAACGTCGGTACGTTGGCAAAGCTGGCAATATGCATGGGGCCGGTATCGGGACAAATAAACAGCTGAAGATTTTTTAAAAAAGCCGTGAGTTCGAAAATGGAAAGCGTGCCGGCAATAACTCCGCGGGGAATGCCGGCTTTTTTTGCCGCGGTGCGGGCAATTTCCGTTTCTTCCTGATTCGGGCCGCAGATAAAAATGGGATTATAGCCTTTTTTGCAAAGCTGACGGGCAAATTCCGCCCAAAAATCAATACTTGGCCGTTTGCCTTCTTCGCTGGCTCCGACAAAAAGTCCGATGGAACCGTCGGAATTGCCTTTCGGCTTTTTCCATTTAACCGTCTGCAGTTTGTCAGGCTCTGTGCAGTCTAGCATATTTAAATCCGCCCAGTGCATACGGTTGTAATGGTTGTTGTGCGTCAGCGAAGCTCGGTATAACTGCCATTTGCCGAAAATTTGTTTGCTTTCGTTTTTTTCCCGCAGTCCGAAAAAAGTTTTGGCTTCAAGAGTTCCCGCAAGTTTTGCCGTATCGTGTCTGTGGCTTAAGTTTATCAGTGTATCATAGGAAAAGTTTTTCAGATAATCCATTTCTTCCGTGGGTATGTAGGTAACCTGCGGTGAAAGGCGCATAAGCTCTTTATAGAATTTTTTTTCCGCCAAAACAAAAAGTTCTTTGTTATCCTGTTTTTTCAGCATGGAAAAAAGCGGATAACTCATGACAAGATCGCCCAGGCGCTGTGCTTGAATAACAAGATTTTTCATGGCATCAGGAATTCTTTGTCAGTCGTTCGATTTGTCTGCAAATGCCCAAAAGCATATCCATTTCATGGCGGCGCAGGCTTTTTCTGTCCAAAAAGCGTGCCATGGGCAGGAAAAAATATTCCGGGTTGCTGCTTTGGAGCACATCTATGTCTGCCAGCACTTTTTTGAGTTTTGCGTGCAGAAGTTCCCGTTCTTCGTTGGTAATACGGCGTGACAGGGAACCTTTGTCCCTTTGGCGTTTTTTTCGTTTTTCCGGCGCCAGCTGATAAATTTCGTATAAAATGAGCAATACGGCCTGTGCCAGATTCAGCGAAGCGCAGTGCGGGGCGGTGGGAATGGTGACAAGCTTGTGGCAGCATTCCAAATGGTGGTTTTCAAGTCCTCTGTCTTCAGGGCCGAACACAAGGGAAACCTGCTCGCCTTGCCGTAAATGTTTTATTATTTCGGCGGCACATTCTTTTGGGGTAAGGGTTTCGCGCCGAATACCGCCTACCCTCGCGCTGGTGCCCACGCAGAATACGCTGTCTTTAACCGCTTCCTGCAGGGTGTCAAACACACGTATTTTTTCCAAAAGCACAGTGCCTTGCCTTGTGGCGAGCGGTTTGGCTTTTTCTATGTCCCACATTTCGGGCTTGACCAATGACAGCGGGGCAGAACCGAAATTGGCGGAGGCTCTTGCCGCCGATCCGATGTTTTCCGGAAAGCGTGTTTCTACAAGTATAACGTTTAAAAATTCAAACATGGCTATATAACTGCGAAAATGGTTTTAGCGGTGTAAAAGACAAGGTATATGCCGATACCGAATTTTATCAGTATGCCGAGAAATTTTCCCATAAGGCTGGCTTTTGCCACTTGCAGGGATTTTTCCGCACTGTTGCCTGCCAAGAATTTTTCTCCGGCATATGCTCCTGCAAAGGCTCCGGCCAGCGTGCCGATGACCGCACCGAAACCGAAGAAAAGCGGCATAAGCAAAATTCCGCCGGCAATGGCGCCGACAATGCCGAGAATGTTGGAAGAAGACGAGGCGTTAACCTTTTTTCCCTGGTGTATCTGCAGATAAAATTCTGCAATTTCGCCGAGTATCAGCAGACTGAAAAACAATATCCAATATAGCGTGCCGTAGGTGGCGTCGGGAACAACGGCGGCGCTGATCAGCACAAGAACCGCCATAACCCAGTTGCCGGGCAGGGAAAGGAAATTCAAAAATACTGTCAGGAACAAAATACAGGCAAAGATTATGGCCAAAAAATCGGAAAACATGGGACACCTTGATTGATTTCTTGTGATTATAATGAGTTAGTGTTTTTTTTGCAAGCAGAAAGATATAAGAATTTTTCTTGTTATTTATGGAAGTTATTGCTATATAAGCCCTATCAAAAATTCGGAGTTTGCTATGTTTTCGCAAGGAATTACTTCAGTTATTCTGCTTATCGGTTCAAATATTTTTATGACCCTGGCTTGGTACGGACATTTAAAAATGCGTGCGGAGTTCACATGGTTTGCTTCGCTGCCGCTTATCGGGGTAATATTATTCAGCTGGCTTATCGCTTTTTTTGAATATTGTCTGCAGGTGCCTGCCAATAAATTGGGCTTTGTGGAAAACGGCGGGCCTTTTGATATCATGCAGCTGAAAATTATTCAGGAAGTCATTACCCTGACGATATTTACGCTTTTTTCTGTTATTGCTTTCAAAACGCAGCTGAAATGGAACCATATTGCGTCATTTGTATGTATAATTTTAGCTGTGTATTTTGTTTTTAAAAAGTAACAAAAAAGGCTCCGCGGAGCCTTTTTTGCCGTAATCTTATTTTACGGTCAGAATAAGAAATCCTTTTTTGCCGCATTTTATGGTATATTCGCCTTTGGCAAGCGGCGCATAGGGATCCGTATATTTTTGTTCGTTTACGGAAAGCGCGTTGGAGGATACAAGGCGCTTTGCTTCGCTTTTGGATTTGATAAGGCCGCTGGAGGCAAGGAAATTGATCGGCATACTTTCATCGCCTTCGCTGCATTCGTATTTCGGGGCATCTTCCGGTACGCCGCCTTTGGCAAACACAGCATTGAAGCCTTGGCGCGCTTCTCCGGCTTTTTCTTTGCCGTGGTAGCGCTCCACAATTTCAAAGGCCAGTTCTTCTTTGACTGTTTTCGGATGACGCGTTCCGTTTTCCACATCTTGTTTCATTTGGGCGATTTCTTCCAAGGTCTTGCTGGAAATAAGCTCATAGTAGCGCCACATGAGTTCGTCGGAAATGCTCATGGCTTTTCCGAACTGGTCTTTCGGTTCTTCGGAAATGCCGATATAATTGCCGTAAGATTTTGACATTTTTCTTACGCCGTCAAGGCCTTCCAAAAGCGGCACGGTGATAATGCACTGCGGTTCCTGACCGTAATGACTTTGCAGGGTGCGTCCCATAAGCAGGTTGAATGTTTGGTCTGTGCCGCCCATTTCCACGTCTGCCTGCAGGGCTACGGAGTCGTAAGCCTGGGCCAGGGGATAGAAAAATTCATGAATGGCAATGGGACGTTCTTCTTTGTAGCGTTTGGAAAAATCATCACGTTCAAGCATACGCGCCACGGTGCAGTTGCTCATTAGACGCAGGAATTCCGTCGGCGTCAGCGCATTCAGCCATTTTGAGTTGAATGCCACGGTGGTTTTTTCCGGGTCGAGTATTTTGAAAATTTGTTCTTTATAGGTGTTGGCATTGGCAATGACCTGTTCTTCCGTAAGGGGCGGGCGGGTTTCGGAGCGGCCGGAGGGGTCGCCTATTCTGCCTGTGAAATCGCCGATAAGGAATGTGACGTTATGGCCGAGTTCTTGAAAATGGCGCATTTTGTGAATAACGACAGTATGTCCCAAATGCAGGTCGGGAGCTGTGGGGTCAAAGCCGACTTTGACGTTGAGCGGCTTATTTTTTGCTAATTTTTTTCTTAAATCTTCTTCGCTGATTAAATCAACAATGCCGCGGCGTATGATTTTGATTTGTTCGTCAATGCTTTTAAATGCTGAACTCATGTAGGCACCTCAAGTTTGTTGTTCGCTGCTGAATATAAACGCTGCCGTTAAAAATTTCAAGAAAAATATAGAGTTTGCCCGTATGGCATACAAGAACTTAAAGCTATGCTTTAATATTTTTCAGTTTTTATGTTCGGAACAGTATTTTCCCGGCCCAGGCATGATGAAACCGCGTTCGCCGAGACGTTTCCAAAACCAGCGCGGATCACTGACGAACATGGAAATTTTATGGTCTGCGCTTTTGACAAAAACAGTGTCGCCTTCCAGCACTTCGTACGTATCCTGTCCGTCAACGGTAATAAAGGTTTCCCTGTCTTCAAGGCAGGTGATCTGAATGGTGCTTTCCTTGGGCATGACAAGGGGAGGGAAAGAACCG
This sequence comes from uncultured Desulfovibrionaceae bacterium, assembly GCA_949299515.1. GTDB lineage: Bacteria > Desulfobacterota > Desulfovibrionia > Desulfovibrionales > Desulfovibrionaceae > Taurinivorans. The sequence continues at coordinate 146,501 of CASGAP010000012.1, read as the reverse complement.
GCGAAGGGGCTGATGGGGGTCAGGATATGGGCGTCCAAAGCCGGAAAGGCAAGCGGGCCGTGGGCGGAAGCCGCATATGCCGTTGCGCCGAGGGGAGCGGAGCAGATCAGACCGTCACAGTGCAGATTGCTCAGAAAAATATCGTCGATGCACAGTTTTATGAAAATGGATTTTGCCACGGCGCCGCGGGCGATTACCACATCGTTCATGGCAATTCCGGAATGGATAACCGCATTGTTTCTGCTGTGGTCAAAATGTATGGGCGTGACGTTTTGGATTTGATACTGTCCGTCAAGCAGGCGGCAGAAACATTCTTCCCATTTTTCCGGAGGTATGTCCGCCAGAAAGCCGACTTTGCCGAAATTTATGCCGATAAGTGGAATGGGATTTTCGTACATACGGCGGCTTATGCCCAAAATTGTGCCGTCCCCGCCCAAAACAACGGCAATATCGTGCTGTTTGGTGTATTCAAGAAGTTTTTCTTCTTCCGTAAAAGCATTAATTATTGAGGCGGTATAATTTTTTTCTTCAAGCCAAATTTTAATGGTTTGGGCAAGCGCCAAGGCCTGCTCATTATTTTCTTTTACAATAAGCAGAAAGGCGTGTAAATTAAATTCGTCGGATTTTTTTCCGTTCGGAATGGGGTTCTGCATTGTTCTGCATAAAAACGCCCCCGTAAACAGGGGGCGGCTGTCGGTTATTCAAAGTCGTCTGCGTCCTGCATGGAGTCGTGTACTGCGTCCATGAAAATTTCGTATGCTACGCGTTCAATGATAATTTCCGGTTCGTATTCAAAAATTTCTTCGGGCAGGTCGCCGTCGTCGCCGGTTTCGGCAATAAGTTCGTCAAAGCGGTTGGTGTATTCGTTGATAAGTCTCGCAACTTCTTTAACGATGGGATCGTCCGGTTCCACATCGGAATCCACGTCGTCTTCGGTTTCAAACTGGTTTTCAAAATCATCCAGGGCTTTAACAATTTCGTCTTCGGAAAGATTCATGAATTCGGGGCTGGTTTTGATTGATTTCATTTGGTTTCCTTTTCTGCATACGGGGTTTGTAGGTTTTGTGTAGCAATTTTGGCTTGAAAAGTACAGTGTAAAGTTTTATACTGCATACATGAAATATTACCCTTTATTTTTGGATATTACAAGATATAAATGTCTTGTTTTGGGCGGCGGCGCCGTTGCCAGACGCAAAATAGCAACGCTTATGAAAGCGGACGCGGCTGAAATTGTGGTTATAGACCCGTATCTTGATGAAGAAAGTTTCAGTCTTGCTTTTGCGGAAGAATTTCATGTGAACCCCAGGGTTACGTATTTGCAGCGTGATTTTAAAGACGAAGACCTGAACGGTGTGCGCCTGGCTTTTGCGGCTACGGCTTCCGGCGATGCCAACGGGGATTTTGCCAAAATCTGTGAAGAAAAAAATATATTCTGCAATGTTATCGAACATACGGAACGTGGCAGTTTTATCGTTCCTGCACATTTGGATTATGAGAGTTTGGTGATAGCCCTGTCCACGTCCGGGGTAAGTCCGGCATTTACAAAAGCTTTGAAAGATGATTTAAATAACTGGATTTCAAAAAGCTATATACCGTATCTGCGGCTGCTGAAAATTTTGCGTCCTTTGATATTGGAAAATATCATCGAATATAAGCGGCCGGAAATTTTCAGGGCTTTGGTTGCCAAAGAGTTTCGCGAAGAACTCATGGCCCTTTTGGAGTTAAGGAAATTTCCTGAATTCCACAGAAAACTGGCACAGGTGCTGCCGGATGCTGTGGTTTCGAGAATTGACGATAAAGAACTTATCAGCATAAAAGAAAAATAACGGGAAAAAGTTATGTTAGTCACCCTTTCGCTTTCCTCTCTTGTTTTGTGTGCGGTTGCCACAGTGCTGCTGTACAGCGGCGTTGTCGGACATTTTTCCGCTGCCGTTCAGAAAAAAGCCATTTGCTGTTTGGGAGCAAGTTTTTTGCTGCTGTCACTGCTGCTCAGCGTGAACTTTATCAGGGATATGGATATTCTTGTCCTGCGTTCCTGGTATTTGATACCGCTTTGCTGGTCGCTGCTGCTTATTTCGTTTATTTTGTATTATAAAGTCCGTTATGTGACGATTTTTATTTTTGTGGCTCCGCTTTGTTTTATTCTGCTTCTTTCTGCCATTGTTTTTCTGCATCAGGAAAAACCCATGGAAAATCTTGTGGTCGGTCCCATACTGCTTATCCACCTGTTCCTGATTTTTGCAGGCATCGGTCTTATGGGTATTTCCGCGGGCGCGGGCACATTGTTTTTGTGGCAGGAAAAACTTTTGAAAAATAAGACGAAGCTCGCACATATGCCGAAAAATATTCCTTCGCTCGGCGCGTTGGATAAGGTAAACAGCATTGCCACAAATATTGGTTTTCCGCTGTACACGGTCGGGCTTGTATCCGGTTTTATTTGGGCATATATGGCATGGGGACGCATTTTCAGTTTTGACCCCAAGGAAATTATTTCTTTGCTTATCCTTGCTCTTTACGGGTATTTGTTTTATGAAAGGAAAGTTCACGGCACAAACGGGCGCAAAACGGCACAGCTTGCTTTGGCTGTTTTTGTGATTGCCATGTTTTCCATATTTGTAGTGAACACATTTTTACCAACCCATCACAGTTTTTAGCGTATAACCATGTCAACAATTCATCTTATAGGTCTCAATCACCGCACGGCTCAAGTTGAAGTGCGTGAAAAATTTGCGTTAGTAGAGTTTACTTCTCCGGAAAAATGGCCTTTTTTGTGCCATAAGCACGGAATTTCTTCTGTTCAGGATAAACTGGCTGTCAAAGAATCGCTGATTTTGTCGACCTGCAACAGGGTGGAAATGATAGTGGTTTATGACGGTGATTATGAGGATTTGCTTAAAGTTTGGTGTGAAACCCGCGGCGCGGATATAAACGAACTGCGTGCCTGTATGTATCATTATGAAGATGAAGAAGCTATCCGTCACGTGTTCAGGGTAGCGTCCAGTTTGGATTCTCTGGTCCTTGGAGAACCGCAGATTTTGGGACAGCTTAAGGCGGCGTACCGTCTTTCCGTAGCGGCTGGCCATGCGGGGCTGCTTATCAACAGGCTTTTGCATAAAGCGTTTTCGGTTGCCAAAAGAGTCCGCAGCGAAACTGCCGTTGCTTCCAGCGCGGTTTCCATAAGCTATGCGGCAGTGGAACTTGCCAAGCGAATTTTTGACGATATGGGCGAACACAAAGCGCTTTTGCTCGGTGCCGGCGAAATGGCGGAACTTGCCGCCATGCATCTTATGCACTGCGGAATTAAAGAGTTGAAAATAGTAAACAGAACATTGTCCAGGGCAGAAGAACTCGTGCAGAAAATCGGCGGGGAAGCGTATACCTTCGATGCGCTGGAAGACTGTCTTGCGGATACGGACATCGTGATAAGCTCCACAGGTTCCATGGAGCCTATCATTCATGCGGAGCTTATGCAGGATGTCATGCAGAAACGCAAAAAGCGCCCGATGTTCTTAATTGATATTGCCATGCCGCGCGATATCGATCCTGCCGTAAATCATCTTGACAATGTGTACGTATACGATATTGACGATTTGAAGGAAGTTGTGGAGGAAAACCTTGCCAACCGCAAAGCGGAAGCGAACAAGGCCGCGCAGATTGTTGACGAAGAAGTAAAAGCCTTTGAATTTTGGCGCGGTTCTCTTACCCTTAAGCCGACAATTTTAGATATAGAAAACAAAGGCAATAAAATTGCGGAAGAGGAAGTTGCAAAAACCCTGCGCAATTTTGAGCATATGGGCATACATATTCCGCAGCTGCAGGAAGCTTTGGAAAAAATGGCACATTCCATTGTGCGTAAATGTCACCATGCGCCGCTTGAATATTTGCATAACAGTTATAAGCACAATAACGGAGAGCAAAATACCGGCATAATCCGTAAAGTTCTGAAACTGGACGAATAATTATCGTTTTGAATAAACATAAAAAAGCCCTCTGATGAGGGCTTTTTAGTCATTGAGATATTGTGAAAACAAAATTCCGTGATTGATGTTTAAATCCGGAATATTATTTAATATCGGATAGACCATGCCGCATTCGGAGCAAAAGTAATTGCCGTTATGCAAAAGTAATTTTTGTCTGCATTGCGGACAGGCGTATTCCGGAGTGTTTTTGACGTGCGGCAGGGTTTTTTTAAGAATAAATATTTCCGACATATTGCTGAAGGTGCTTGCCGGCATTAAATCGTGAAATAAAATTTCCAAATTTAATGTATGGACAGCCTGCTTTAAATTTTTTATATAGCAATGTTTTTCTATATTTTGTTTTGTTTCTTCGTTGCCCAATTCGTAGCTTGGCTCTATGAGTATTAAATATTGAGAGCTTACTCTTGTCAGTTCGGTGAGAATTTCCAGTTCTTTATTGGTGTTTGGTTCAATGGCATGAGAAGTAAATACAACATCTACACTGTTGTCAGCCAAGGGAATGTTAAGCATATCCGCACAAAACAGTTTTGGATAAAAATTATTTTTTCCGCAAAAACTCCTGCCGACCTGCACTCTGGATAATGAAATGTCAAATCCCATATATTGGAAATTTTGTGAAAGTGCCTGCGTAAGCAAAATCAACGTTGTTGATTCTCCTGTCCCTGCCTCCAAAATTATAGCGTTGTCGTTTAACGGAATAAATTTTTTGAATTTTTCAGCAAGAAAATCAAGACGTATTTTTCGGTATTCGCTGTTTTTTATAACAATTTTTTTGGTTTTGTACCAATAGGTATTTGTTCCGTCTTTTTCAAAATTTCTAACATAGCTTCCGGACTGCATATCGTAAGAGGCTAAAATAATGGGACTGGAGTTTTCCTTAATATGTGCGAAATCACGCAGATACTGCATGATATTAACATTGTTGTTGTACAGTTCTTTTAGATTAATCATAATAAATTTAATAAATAATGGAGTTTTTGCCTTCGGCTTCTGCTTTAATGAAATTGGTGCGGGCTCGGCCGAGCAGGCTTTCTTCCGTGTCTGCCGTTCTGTATTCTGCTATGCCGAAGTTTATGGAAGGCGTGGTATTGTCCGGCAGTTTGATTTGATCAAGATATTTTTGGGTAATGCGCTGAGCAAGAATATGCGCCTGGTGGTCTTTGGTCATGGGCAGAACAAGCAAAAATTCTTTATCGCTGATGCGGAATGCATAGTCCAGTTTGCGGATAAGGATTTGCACCAAGGTTGCAAGCTGGCGCAGGAGTTTGTCTTTTTCTCTTGCTCCGTAGCTTTCAACAATGTCCTGCCAGGGGCTTATGCTGAACATAACCAGGCTGAACGGGTGCTGGTAGCGGGTATAGCTTTCGATGTATTTCTGCATGATTTCTGACAGGGCATTTTGGTTTCTGAGTCCGGTAAGTCCGTCAATTTGGTTGGAATAATCCACAACGGGTGTGCTTTGTTCTTTGTCGAGGAAACGCTGTGCCACGGCGCTGAGGGCATTGGGAAATTTGCTGGTGTCGATGATGTAGCCCACCATGAGTTTTTCGTTTTGGGAATTTTCTGCTTTGTATGCTATATACAGATAGTCGGAAGGGCTGTTGTTTTTAAAAAACAGAGAAACAGGTTTATTGATTGTTTTGCCCCATTTAAGCGGACTTTCCTCTTCGGCGAAAAGTTTTGTTTTGTCCATACGGGGAATGGCAAGTATGCCTGAAACTTTTTTGCCGGCAACAGTGCGCCGTGAAAGGGTGTATGCAGTTTCAAATGCTTTGTTTATATAAACAAATTCCTGGTCATTGTTGATAATGAACATGGGAAAAGTCAGGTTGTCGAGAACGCTGTAATCCGGTTCCGGTTTTTTGGGTGTTTCTTTTGCTGATGATATTGATGAGAGCAAAGATTTTCTGGGTTCGGGAGCGGCAGGGGCTGAAGATGCGGAGGAAAAGACACCGGACGGAGCGCTTTGTTTGTTTTTCAGAAAATCTTCGCGCACGTCTTTGTATAATTCCTGTTCCTGCGGGGTCAGTTTTGCCCAATAGGATTTTTCAAGAATTGTGTTGCGGTTCATTATCCATTTAATAATATTTCTGCTGCTCGCGTTTAAGTTGCTCATATCTTAAAAGTCCTGTTATTTATAAATAATATGCTGATACTTTTATAAACGTGGAATTATGCTACCATAATTTTAAAAAAAGTAAAGTCTTGCAAAAAACACTATAAAAAGATTGACACATTGCCTTTAAACAGTCAAAAATAAACCTCGCTTATTTTATTAAAGGTTTAAAAGATTTTTATGAAACAATATATCGGTATCCGCTGCAGCAAATACGGTCAAGTCCGCATAGGCATTGTGGAGCAAGAAGAAACGCTGTGCTTCGGGCAGGCTGTTGTTGCCTATAACGAACATTCCGTGTTTTTCGGCAGAATTGTCTGGCAGTGCGACTCGTTATCTTCTCCTGAGTTTTTGCTTAGTAAAATCGGCGAAAAACCGCAGGACTTAAGCGGTGAAGTAAAAACAAAGAGCGAATTGTCCGAAAGCATAGATTTTTGCAAGCCGCAAAATCCTTTTACCATACGTCTTGCCCATGATGACGAAATAGCAACCGCGGCGCATAATGAGGAACTTGTAAATCAGGCTTTTGATTTTTGCCGTTCCTGCATTAAACAGCACGGTCTGGAGATGAAGCTGGTAGACGTGGAGGTTTTGCTGGATAAAAGCAAAATGATTTTTTATTTTACGGCTCCGACCCGTATTGATTTCAGGGAGCTTGTTAAAGATTTGGTGCGTGAGTACAGAACGCGCATAGAATTGCGGCAGATAGGCGTGCGCCACGAAACGCAGATGCTGGGAGCTCTCGGAAACTGCGGCATGGTAATTTGCTGCCGCCGTTATCTGAAAAATTTTGCGCCGGTTACGATAAAAATGGCTAAGGAACAGAATTTGTTTTTAAATCCTGCCAAAATTTCCGGTGTGTGCGGAAGGCTGCTTTGCTGTCTGAGCTACGAGCAGGAAAGTTATGACGCGTTTCATAATGCCGCTCCGAAAATCGGCAAGCGTTATACTACTGACAAAGGACTGCTGAAAGTAATCCGTACCAATATGTTTAAAAATTCCGTTACCGCTGTGAACGAACAGAGTCAGGAAGAAGAAATTGCACTTGACGAATGGGAAGCGCTGCACCCTGTTAAAGCTAAAGGTTTTGATGACAGCTCTGACCACGGGGATCAGAATATGTACGGAAATTATATGGATATGGGCAGCGAAGGGCACTTTGAAGAAGATATGGATCTGACCAAACTGCTTGATGAAGAATATCAGGATCCAAAAAGTCCGCATCACCAAAAAAATTCCAAAAAAAATAAAAATCATTACCGTCCGAAAGAAAAGAATTATAAGCGCGCATCTTTTGACGACAGCCGTGAATAAGTGAGGATATATATGTCAAGTTTTTATGTAACTACGCCTATTTATTATGTAAATGCCCGCCCTCATTTGGGGCATGCCTATACAACCATCGTTGCGGACGCCATGAAGCGCTTTTACCGTCTTATCGGCGCTGATGCCAGAATGCTTACCGGAACCGACGAACACGGTGATAAAATCGTGAAAGCCGCAACCAAGGAAAATAAAAGCCCTAAAGAGTTTGTTGACGGTATTTCCGCGGAATTTGCCGCCTTGTGGAAAGACCTCAAAATCGATTATGACCAGTTTATCCGTACCACCGATGAAAACCATAAAAAATCCGTGCAGGCTCTTTTGCAGCGGATTTATGACAAAGGCGATATCTATTACGGCGAATACGGCGGTCACTACTGTTTTGGCTGTGAACGGTTTTATACGGAAAAAGAACTGGAAGACGGTCTTTGCCCGCAGCACAAAACCAAACCCGAATATATCAGCGAAAAAAATTATTTCTTTAAAATGTCCAAATATCAGGAATGGTTAAAACAGTATATTTTGGACAATTCCGATTTTATCCGTCCGGAACGCTACAGAAACGAAGTTCTTGCCATGCTTGAGGGCAATGTGCTTGAAGATTTGTGCATTTCCCGTCCGAAGTCCCGTCTTGAATGGGGCATTGAACTGCCTTTTGACAAAGATTATGTATGTTACGTATGGTTTGACGCTCTTGCAAACTATATATCCGCTCTCGGCTGGGGCAACAGCGGCGATTTGTCTTTGTATGAAAAATATTGGCCTGCGGAACATTTGGTGGCAAAGGATATTTTAAAACCCCACGGAATTTTTTGGCCAACCATGCTTAAAGCCGCGGATCTGCCCGTTTATCGGCATTTGAATGTGCACGGCTACTGGCTGGTAAAAGATACCAAGATGTCCAAATCTTTGGGCAATGTCGTTGATCCGCGTTTTGCTTCCGAGCATTTCGGCTTGGACGCTTTCCGGTATTTTCTTCTGCGGGATATGCATTTCGGGTCAGATGCGTCTTACTCCGAAGAAGCCCTCATAACCCGTATCAATTCCGATTTGTCCAATGACCTCGGCAACCTTTTCAGCCGTGTGCTTTCCATGAACGCTAAATATTTTGAAGGACAGATTCCGGCTCTTGGGGATTTGACGGCAGACGACGAGCAGATTTTTGCCAGTGTGGACAATGCTGCGCAAAATTATATCCAGCTTTTTAAAGAAGTGCGTTTTTCTTATGCCCTTGACGGACTGTGGGAACCTATCAGGCTGATGAATAAATATGTGGACAGTCAGGCTCCCTGGACGCTGTATAAGGAAGGAAAAACGGAACGTCTTGCCTGCGTTATCCGCGTTCTTATGGAAAATATGTATAAAATTGCCGTGCTGCTGTATCCGGTTATGCCAGAAAGCAGTGAAAAAATGCAGGCACAGCTCGGCAAGGAATTTATTCTGCATACCAAGCTTATTGACGATTTGCTTACCTGCAGGGTGCATCTGAGAACCGGCGCAGCCGTTTCTGGCGCTTCCAACCTGTTCCCGAGATTTGAAAAACCTGCTGAGGAAAAACCTGCTGACATTAAAACCAATAAACAGGGCAAACAGAAAAAAGAGCCTGCCCCGAAAACGGACGACAACACGGAAAAAGGCCTGATAGAATTTGCCGATTTTCAGAAGCTTGATTTGCGCGTAGGCACTATTCTTGCCGCGGAACAGCACCCCGATGCGGACAAGCTGCTCCGTTTTGATGTGGATCTCGGCGAAGACACCCCCCGTCAGATTATTTCCGGCATTGCCGAACACTTCAAGCCTTCCGAACTTGTCGGCCGCAAAGTTGTTGTTGTGGCCAACCTGCCTCCGCGCAAACTTCGCGGTTTGGTGTCCCACGGCATGATTTTAACCGCGGAAAAAGAGGATCATTTGAGCCTGCTGGACTCTTCCGCTCCTAACGGCGCAAAAATTTCATAAAGTTAATTTTATTGACAAGAAAATAAGATAAGTATACTTTTTTCGTGATTTTATAAAAACGAGCGAGAATCCTTTATGGCTAAAATTTTAGATATGCTGCTCGGGGTTTTTTCCAATGATTTGGCAATTGACCTCGGAACTGCAAATACCTGTGTATATGTCAAAGGGCACGGCATTGTTTTGAGCGAGCCTTCCGTTGTCGCCGTTAAACGGGACAGAAAAGGCAACAGCCAAGTTATTGCCGTGGGTACCGATGCAAAAAATATGCTCGGCAAATCCCCTAAAAATATTGAACCGATCCGTCCCATGAAAGACGGTGTTATTGCGGATTTTGAAGTAACGGAAGCCATGCTCCGTCATTTTATCGCAAAAGTGCACAATCAGCGCAGGCTTGTGCGTCCGCGCATAATGATCTGCGTGCCTACCGGCATTACGCAGGTTGAAAAAAGAGCCGTTAAAGAATCAGCTTTAAGCGCCGGCGCAAGGGAAGTGTATCTTATCGAAGAACCCATGGCGGCAAGCATAGGCGCAAAACTTCCCATTCAGGAACCGACGTCCAATATGGTTGTGGATATCGGCGGCGGCACTACGGAAGTAGCGGTTATTGCGCTTTCCGGCATTGTGTATGCCCGTTCCATTCGTGTGGGCGGCGACAAAATGGACGAAGCCATAGCCGCGTATATCCGCCGCAAATACAATATGCTTATCGGTGAAATTTCCGCAGAGCAGATCAAAAAGAAAATCGGTTCTGCGTATCCCATGGAACCGGAGCAGCAGCTTGAAGTTAAAGGCCGTGATTTTGTAACCGGCATACCGCATACGATTGTTGTCACAAGCGAAGAAATCCGCGTTGCCATTTCCGAACAGGTAGAAGCCATTGTTCAGGCTGTGCGTGTTGCTTTGGAACAGACTCCTGCCGAACTGGCAGCAGACATTGTTGACCGCGGCATTGCCCTGACAGGCGGAGGAGCGCTTTTGCGCGGCCTTGACGAACGTCTCCGTCAGGAAACTAACCTGCCTATTTTTGTGGTGGATGATCCTTTGTCCGCTGTTGTAATGGGTACGGGCATCGCGCTTGATAACCTTGATCTTCTGCGTGAAGTGTGCATTGACTAATTCACGTTGGCATTTTTTGAATTCGGATTAGTTTGACTAATCCGAATTTATTTTTTTATTAGGATACGCATGAATGCAAGACGCTTGATTGTTATTACGGTTTTACTGTTTTTGTTCTTTTTGGGAATATATACGTGGAATGAAAGAACAGGAAAGTTTGATGCCATCAGCACCAATGTAGGTATTGAGGTAACCGGTTTTGTGCTGCGTTCCATTGCGGCTGTGCAGTCGGCTGTTGCGGATTCATGGAATAACTATGTTAATCTTATAGGCGTTAAAGAAGAAAACGAGCGGCTTAAGGATGAACTTTTTGCCCTTAAGCGTGAATTAGCCGTCGCCAAAGAAGAAAAGGCGGAACTTGTCAGGCTGCGCAGGCTGCTGTCCATTGAATATCTGTCCGAATGGAAAGCCGTGGGTACCCGCATTTTGGCCTGGCGTCTCGGCGCCAATGATTTTTTTGAAAGCTTTGTGCTTTCCAAGGGATTTTTCAGCGGTGCCAAAGTGGGAACCCCTATTGTTAATGCTGACGGGCTTATCGGCAGAGTGCTTAAAGCAGGGCCGTATACGTCCATTGCTTTGCTGCTGACGGATTCCGGCAGCAGTGTTTCCGTTATCAGCGAAAAAGGACGCGTTTCCGGAATTTTGCAGGGTAACGGACACAATCAGCTTTTATCCATGCGTTTTGTTAAGCAAAACGAGGAAATACTTGTTGGCGAACGGATTCTTACCAGCGGTTTGGATTTAAGTTTTCCGAAAGGAATACCCGTAGGGGAAGTGGTAAGCGTGAAATACGGTTCCAACTCCATGTTGGATATTCAAGTCAGGCCGTTTGTGGTTTTTGACAAACTGGAAGAAGTTTTGCTTCTGCAAAATCCGTTTGAACATATTTTGCCGGAAGGCAGTCCCGTATATTCTCCGCGGCCCAATCAGATTTTTTCTCCCATTCAGGCACCGCTCATTGTGGACCGTGACGAAGAAAACAAAAACTTTGAAAAAGTGTTTGACGAACAGGCAAACGCTGATACGGACGGAGCAGACTGATATGGTTTTGCTCAATATTTCCTGGTGGGGTATTTATATTGTTGCAGCCGTTTTTCTGCAGTGTTTTACCGTGGGGGTTGATTTTTTGCTGCCGGGAATTATTGTTGCCCTGCAGGAGCGCAGACCGCTGCAGTTTCTTGCGGTTTTTTTGGCTTTTGTTCTTATTCAGGAAGGAATAGGAACCATGCCGTTCGGAAATGTCTTTTTATGGTACCTTTTGACTATTGTGTTTTTTTATGCATGGCAGTGGTTTTTTGAAGTGGAAAGTTTTACGTTCATTCTTTTGCTGAGCATTGCCCTTGCCGTTTCCCATTACTTTATTGTGAGCGTGCTTGCCAATATTCAGGATATTTATATTGATTACAAAGCCCTGCAGGACGAAAGTTTTTATCAGATGTTTTTAACGCCGATTATTTGGCATACAATCAATTATTTAAGACGCGGAGTCCGCAGTGTCGCACAAGATTGAGAAAAAAAATTACGAGCCTCCGCGCATGGGGCTTTTGCTGCTGCAATGTGCCATTGCGTTTTTGTTTGTCGTGTTTTTTGCGCGGTATTGGTATCTGCAGATTCACCGGGGCGAAGAATTTTCCCGTCTTGCTTTTGAAAACAGAACAAAAATTGCCCGTATCGACGCTGCCCGCGGAGAGATTTTCGACAAAAACGGGGTTCCGCTGGCCGAAAACTATATCACCTTTGCAATTGCCATTATCCGCGAAGATACGCCGGATGTGGATGCGGCTCTTGCCCAAATCAGCGAATGGACAAATACGTCTTATGAAGATTTGGCAGAAAAATACAATAAGAACAAATATTATGTCCGTTCCTTCGACCCCATTATCATTGTGGCGGATTTGCCCCTTGAGCTTATAGCGCCAATTCAGGCGCAGCTTTATTTATGGCCGGGCATTCATATCGTTCCCAAAGCTCGGCGTCATTATCCGCAGAAAAATACCGTTGCCCATATTATGGGCTATGTGGCGGAAGCAACAAAAGAGGAACTGCAGGAAGATGAAAATCTCAGTTTGGGCGACATAGTCGGCAGGCAGGGACTGGAACTTGTGCTGGAAGACAGACTGCGCGGAAAGAAAGGCGTAGCTGCCATGGAAGTTGACGTGTTCGGCAGGTCTTTGCACAGGGAGGTTATTGATCCTTCATATTCCGGAGAAAATATTTATCTGTCCATTGATATCGAACTGCAGAAAAATATCGAACATATTATGCAGAATCAGGCAGGTTCCGTTATTGTTATGAATCCGGATACGGGCGCGCTTGATGCGCTTGTTACGCTGCCTTCTTATGACAATAATCTTTTTGTGACGGGTTTTTCCCGAAAAGAATGGGACGCAATCCGCAATCATCCGCGTTTTCCCCTGCAGAACAGAACCATTCAAAGCGTATTCCCTCCTGCTTCGGTATGGAAACTGGTTATGGCCGGAGCGTTGCTTGAAAAAGGCGTTGACCCTAAAGATACCGTATTCTGCGGCGGCGTGTTTAAACTCGGCAACAGGCAGTTTCGCTGTTGGAGCAAGTACGGGCACGGCAACGTGGATTTAAAACATTCCCTTATGTATTCCTGTGATGTGTATTATTATGAAAAAGCCTTGGAGCTGGGCATAGATTATATTGCGGAATTTGCCCGAAACTGCGGCTTCGGCAGGCGTACGGGCATAGAGCTTCCGCATGAAGCGCGGGGCGTAATGCCGGATAAGCAATGGAAATTGAATAAAATTGGCGAACGCTGGCAAAACGGCGACACCGTTAACCTGTCCATTGGCCAAGGCTATATGCTGGTTACGCCCATTCAGCTGGCTGTTTACATCAGTTCTTTGTTAAACGGCGGAAAGCTGCTTAAGCCGCAGCTGATAAAAGATGCCGAACCTGAAGTGGTGGGCCGTACGCCGATAAGTCCGGAACACTGCAGGCTGATAGCCGATTATATGTTTGCAACGGCCAACGAACCGCGCGGCACTGCCCGCATTATTAAAACCGAAGGCGTTATTACCGGCGGCAAAACCGGTACTGCCCAGGTTGTTAAAATAAAAATGCAGGGTGACAGGCGAAAGAAAAACCATGAAATGGATTTTAAAGAGCGTGACCATGCCTGGCTTGGCGCGTATGCGGAAAAAGACGGCCGCCGTTATGTTATTATTACCATGCTGGAGCACGGCGGCGGCGGATCGTCCGCGGCAGGCCCGGTAACCCGTGACATCATAAAACTGTTGTTTCCGACGGAGAAAAAACAATGAAGCTTTTCAATACCCCAAACAAACGAATATTTTTGGATATGAACTGGGCTTTGTTTATTACCACGATTGTTATTTTTTCCGTCGGGTTTGTAAATTTGTATTCTGCCAGCAGCATACGTTTGGAAGACGGAATTACTCATACGCCTTTTTATGAACGCCAGCTTATGTGGGGCGGGGTAGGGCTTCTTGTTATGTTTGTTGTCATTCTTATTAACTATAAAATTCTTGAACGGCTGGCCGTACCGTTTTATTTGCTGGTATTGTTTCTGCTGATTTTGGTTCCTCTTGTCGGAAAAACCGTGTACGGTGCGCAGCGCTGGCTGGATTTGGGCTTTTTCAGTCTGCAGCCCAGTGAATTTGCTAAATTTTCCGTTTTGCTTATGGGGGCCAAATTTTTGGCCAAAGACGGCGAAACGCTCGGTTGGCGGCGGCTTATTCAGCTTTTGGTTATTGGGTTGATTCCTTTTGCTTTAATCGTAAAACAGCCTGACTTGGGGACAGGGCTGACCGTTCTTTTTTTGGTCGGCGGCATGGCGCTTTTTCATGGCATCAAATGGAAAGTTCTGCGGATTTGTCTTGTACTGATTCCGCTTATGCTGCCCATGAGCTGGTTTGTTTTGCATGATTATCAGCAAGAGCGCATTTTGACGTTTCTTGATCCCAGCCGTGACCCTAAGGGAGCAGGATATCATATTATTCAGTCACAGATAGCCATTGGATCGGGTAAACTTCTTGGAAAAGGTTTTCAGGAAGGAACACAGAGCCAGCTTCGCTTTCTTCCGGAAAAACATACGGACTTTGCCGTTGCCGTTTTGGGCGAAGAATGGGGGTTTGTGGGCAGCGTCGGGGTTGTGGTAATTTTTTGCTTTTTTTTATTTTGCATTTATAGTACGATATGCGAAGCAAGAGATAGATTTGGCAGCACGCTTTGTGCGGGGATTTTTTTCTATTTCTTTTGGCAGGTTATGGTAAATACCGGCATGGTGGTCGGAATTATGCCCGTAGTCGGCATTCCGCTGCCGTTTATCAGTTACGGAGGGACTGCCATGATGGTGAATTGTATTCTTATTGGAATTGTTCTTAGTGTATCTATTAATAGGTTTGTCTTTAAAGCTTAGAGGAGTAGGACATGGCTAAAGATGATATCAATGCATTCATGGGGGCCGGTACGTTTTTTACCGGCAAGCTGGTTTTTCAGGGATCTGTCAGAATTGACGGGGAATTCGTCGGGGAAATAGAATCCGACGGCACGCTTCTGCTCGGCAAGGATTCCAAGATTGAAGGAACTGTCAATGTCGGGGAAATGAGTCTTTCCGGGAATTTTACCGGTGATGTTGTTGCCAAAAGAAATGTTACCATTCATCGGGACGGCGTTTTAAAAGGCAAAGTCCAGTGTCCGTCTTTGGTTGTTGAAGACGGCGCAATTTTGGACGGTACCATTCAAATGCTCAAAAAGGAAAACGATTCTCAATAAGCTTAGTGAATAAATGTACTTTATCTTAATTATATTGACACAAAATAAAAAAAAATATATGCTTTGCAAAGAAAATTGTTTTGGCCTAAAAAGGAACAGCCTATGAGCATAAGTCTTGATATTACGTTTTTTATCCAGCTCGTTAATTTTTTAATTTCATTGTTGATTATCAATGCTCTTATAATTAAGCCTATCCGTTCCAATATGGCCCGCAGAAAAGCCCTTATTGAGGCTGACAATGCCGAAACGGAAAATTTCACGAAAAAAATGAATGCTCAGTATGCCCAATACGAAGAGCGTATCGGTAAAGTTCGGGCAAGCATAGCCGCAGAGCGTGACGAAAACAAGCACAATGCCGAAGAAACCGCCCGTGCGGTTCTTGCCAAAGCCAATGACGAGGCTCGTTCCATTCGTCAGGAATCAGCTCAGAAGGTTCAGCAGGAAAGCAAGGCCGCGCTTGACAGTCTGCAGGGTAATGTTGCGGATTTTTCTAAAGAAGCTCTTGCAAAAATTTTAGCATAATCGCTGCTTAGGAGTAGAACGTGAAATATATTAGTTCGTTGGCTCTTGTTGTTTTGGTATGTATGACGGCTGACTGCGCCTACGCCGCAGAAGGTCATGGACTGCCATGGGGAAACTTTGCGCTGAGAATGCTCAACTTGTTTATCTTCCTCGGAATTTTATGGTATGCGGGCGGTAAGCTTGTAAAAGGTTTTCTTGCCAAGCATCAGGCTCAGGTAAAGGAAGAACTGGATACGGCCAAGGAACTTAAGCAAAAAGCCGAAAAAAATCTTGCCGATGCCGAAGAAAAACTGCGCAGCGTCGAAGGTGAATGCGCAAAACTTCTCGAAGAAGGAAGAAAACAGGCCGAAGCCATTAAAACCGCAATCATTTCCGATGCGCAGAAACAGGCAGAACGTATCATCGAACAAGCCAAACTTGCCGCTGAACAGGACGTGAAAAGCGAAGTTCAGAAAATCAAGGCACAAATGGCAGACGAAATCGTTGCCGCAATGGAAAAAGAAATTGCGTCCCGTTTGGATAAGAACGGACACAATGCTTTAATAGAAAAATCCTTATCAAAGGTAGTGTTCTCATGATCGGTAATGCAGTATCAAAGCGTTATGCAAGCGCATTGTTCAGCATAGGTAAAGATAAAGGAGAAACTTTGCTGGACAGTTTTTCCGCCACGCTGCAGACTCTTGCCGGCGCTGTCGAAGAAAATGCACAATTGAAAGAGCTGGTTTTAAGTCCCGTTATTACTCCGGAAGAAAAGAAATCTTTAATCATGAGTATACTTGGACTGTGTGAGGCCGGCGATATAGAAAAAAGTTTTTGCTCACTGCTTGCGGACAAGGGCAGACTGGCTCTTTTGCCTGCGATTGCGGCAGACTTTAAAGCAATGCTTGACGAAGCAAAAGGAATTAGCCGCGGTCTTGTTACAACCGCAGTTGATCTAGAACAAGATAAAAAGATTGAGATACTGTCTCAGCTTGAAAAACAAACTGGACGCAAGCTTGAATTGTCCTATGCGGTAAATCCGCAGATTTTGGGAGGTATTATTCTCAAAGTCGGCGATATCGTATACGACGCAAGTTTGCGTGCGCAGCTTGATAACCTCAGAGAATCCATCAAGAGGGGTGAGTAGGCCATGCAAATAAAGGCTGAAGAAATTAGTAAAATTATTGAAGAACAGATTCGCAATTACGACCAGCGCGTCGAAATGAGCGAAACCGGCACCGTGCTGTATGTCGGCGACGGTATCGCCCGCGTCTACGGTGTTCAAAATGCAATGGCCATGGAGCTTCTTGAGTTCCCTGGTGGTGTTATGGGCATGGTGCTGAACCTGGAAGAAGACAACGTCGGTGTTGCTCTTCTTGGCAGTGACAGCGGCATTAAAGAAGGTGATCCGGTTAAACGTACCGGAAAAATCTTTTCCGTGCCTGTCGGCGAAGCCGTAACCGGCCGTGTTCTGAACCCGCTTGGCCAGCCTTTGGACGGTTTGGGACCCGTTGAATCTTCCGAAACCCGTCCCGTTGAGCTTAAAGCTCCCGGTCTTATGGCCCGTAAAAGCGTACATGAACCAATGGTAACCGGTATCAAGGCCATTGACGCCATTACGCCTATCGGACGCGGTCAGCGCGAACTTATCATCGGTGACCGTCAGGTAGGTAAAACCGCGGTCTGCGTTGACGCTATTTTGGCTCAAAAAAATACTGATGTGCATTGTTTCTATGTTGCAATCGGTCAAAAAGAGTCAACCGTAGCTCTTGTTGCGGAAAAACTCCGTCAGCACGGCGCAATGGAATATACTACCATTATTTCCGCTTCTGCTTCCGAATCCGCACCGCTGCAGTATATTGCTGCCTATGCCGGCTGCACTATGGCAGAGTATTACAGGGATAACGGCAAGCACGCCCTTATTATTTATGACGACTTGTCCAAACAGGCCGTTGCTTACCGCCAGATGTCCCTTCTTCTTCGCCGTCCTCCGGGACGTGAAGCCTTCCCGGGTGACGTTTTTTATCTGCACTCCCGTTTGCTGGAACGTGCTGCAAAACTTTCCGACGAACTCGGCGGCGGTTCTCTGACGGCACTTCCTGTTATTGAAACCCAGGCAGGCGACGTTTCCGCTTATATTCCGACCAACGTAATTTCCATTACCGACGGTCAGGTATTTTTGGAATCCAACCTTTTTAACGCAGGTATCCGTCCTGCTATTAACGTCGGTATTTCTGTTTCCCGCGTTGGCGGTGCCGCACAGATTAAAGCTATGAAACAGGTAGCGGGCACATTGCGTCTTGACCTTGCCCAATACCGCGAAATGGCTGCTTTTGCTCAGTTCGGTTCCGACCTTGACAAAGCTACCAAAGCAACTCTTGACCGCGGTGCAAGAATGACGGAACTGCTTAAACAGCCGCAGTATCAGCCGATGCCGACTGAAGAGCAGGTTGCTTCCATTTTTGCTGCTGCCCGCGGTTTCCTTGATGACATTGAAGTAAAAGATGTTCTGCCTTTTGAAGCAGGTCTTTTGGAAACGCTGCGGACTGCCAAAGCCGATATTTTGGCTGATATCCGCGAACGTCAAAAAATTGATGATGATTTGGAACAACGCTTAAGTTCCGCCATTAAAGAGTTCAAAGCATCTTTTGTGGCACGGAGGTAATTTATGCCTTCCTTAAAAGATGTTAAACTGCAAATAGCCGGGGTTAAGAAAACCAAGCAGATCACCAGAGCAATGGAAATGGTTGCGTCTGCCGGCTTGCGTGGTGCACAGCAAAGAATTGAACGTTTTCGTCCCTATGCGGACAAGTTTAATTCCATGCTGTCTGACTTGGCCGCACGTACCGAAGGGGCAAGCCATGCTCTTTTGGAAAACCGCGAAAATAAGAAAAATGTGCTTATTTTGCTTATTACTTCCGACCGCGGCTTATGCGGTGCCTTTAATGTAAACTTAATCAATGCTGCTTTAAAATTGGCAAAAGAAAAAGAAAGCGAAGGTAAAGCCGTTTCCTTTATTTGTGTCGGCCGCAAAGGCCGCGATGCAGTAAGAAAAACTTCTTACCAAATCCTTTCTGCCATGACTGATGTTATGGGAAATTTAAATTTTCAGGTGGCAACGCAGCTTGGAAATACAATTTCCCATTCATATACAGAATATACTGCTGATGAAGTGTACTTGGTTTATAGTGAATTTGTAAGTATGTCACGCCAAGTGGCTCAAAGTATGCCTCTTCTGCCCATTGTCCCGTCTTCCGATGGGGGAGAAGGCGCAGAAATCGAATACATTTATGAGCCGAATGTGTCCGTTTTGCTTGCGGAACTCTTGCCCCGTTATCTGAATGTTCAGATTTACCGCGGTTTGCTTGATAACTTTGCAAGCGAAAATGCAGCTCGTATGTTTGCTATGAACAATGCAACCAATAACTGTGACGAAATGATTGGTTCGCTGACACTGCTTTTCAACAAAACAAGACAGGCGGCGATTACCAACGATCTCATGGATATTGTAGGCGGCGCGAATGCGTTGCAAAGCCAGTAAGTAGGAGCTTTGAAGTATGACAGGTAATAAAGGTCATATAGTACAGGTTATCGGTGCTGTTGTTGACGTTGCTTTTCCGGAAGGACAGCTGCCCAACATTCTGAACGCACTTGTAATCAATAACCCCAACAATACAGATGCGCCGGAACTTGTTTGCGAAGTTGCGCAGCATCTTGGCAATAATATCGTAAGAACTATTGCCATGGACTCCACGGACGGTCTTGTCCGCGGCATGGAAGCAGTCGATACCAATGCTCCGATTATGGCACCTGTGGGCAAAGCCGCAGTCGGCCGTATTTTGAACGTTGTAGGCAAGGCTGTTGACGGTTTCGGCGATATTCAGGCAGATAAATATCTTCCTATTCACCGTTCTGCTCCCGTGTTTACGGAACTGAATACAAAGGTTGAACTTTTGGAAACAGGCATTAAGGTTCTTGACCTTTTGGTTCCGTTCCCCAAAGGCGGCAAAATCGGTTTGTTCGGCGGTGCAGGCGTAGGAAAAACAGTTGTTCTTATGGAACTTGTTAACAATATTGCCAAGCAGCACGGCGGCAACTCTGTATTTGCAGGCGTTGGCGAACGTACCCGTGAAGGCAATGACATGTACCATGAACTGAAAGATGCCGGAGTTTTGGAACGTGCCGTACTGGTATATGGTCAAATGAACGAGCCTCCGGGAGCACGTGCTCGCGTTGCCCTGACTGCTCTTGCCTGTGCGGAATATTTCCGTGATGAAGAAAATCAGGACGTTCTTCTCTTTATTGACAATATTTTCCGCTTTACCCAAGCAGGTTCAGAAGTTTCAGCGTTGCTCGGCCGTATGCCTTCTGCCGTAGGTTATCAGCCTACTCTCGGTACTGACCTTGGCGGTCTTCAGGAACGAATTACTTCTACAGCCAACGGCTCTATTACTTCCGTACAGGCTGTTTATGTGCCTGCCGACGACTTGACTGACCCGGCTCCTGCCACAACCTTTGCGCACTTGGACGGAACATTGGTTCTTTCCCGTGCCATTTCCGAGCTTGGCATTTATCCTGCAGTTGACCCGCTTGACTCCACTTCCCGTATTCTTGACCCGCAGGTTGTAGGCGAAGAGCATTACGGCGTAGCCCGTCAGGTACAGATGGTTTTGCAAAAATATAAAGATTTGCAGGATATTATTGCAATTCTTGGTATGGATGAATTGTCTGATGAAGATAAAGTAACGGTTGCCCGTGCAAGACGCATTCAGCGTTTCCTTTCACAGCCGTTCCACGTTGCCGAAGTATTTACCGGCACACCGGGCGTCTATGTAAAACTTGAAGACACCATTAAAGCTTTTAAAGGTCTTTTAAGCGGTGAATACGATTACCTTTCTGAAAATGACGTGTACATGGTAGGCGGCATTGAAATGGCAATCGAAAAATATAATAAGCGTCAAGCTCAAGCATAATTTGGTTCCTGCCCGTCATCGGGCAGGAAATTAAGCATAGGAGAAAGCAATGGCTGCACTTCGTCTTGAAATTGTAACCCCTGATCAAGTTGTGTTAAGTACAGAAGTTGATTATGTAGGGGCTCCTGGTGTAGACGGGGAGTTTGGTGTTCTTGCCGGACACATTCCTTTGCTTACTGCTCTTAGTATCGGCACTTTGGTTTACCGTATCGGAAATAAGGATAATTTAGCCTTTGTTGCCGGCGGGTTTGCTGAAGTTGCCGACAATAAAATAAGTATTTTGGCACAATCTGCGGAATTGGCAGAAAATATTGATGCTGAACGGGCAGAAAAAGCAAAAGCTCGAGCGGAACAGCGTTTACAGCAAGCAAAACAGCAAGATGGCATTGATGTTGTCAGAGCGGAAAATGCAATGAAACGGGCATTGGTCAGATTGCAGATTGCAGGTAAATAAATATATAAGCCACCTTGCGGTGGCTTTTTTTTTGTATTGTTATCCTGACAATGCAAAATAAAATTTTTAAATATGTTGATGGAATTTCCTCCTAATTTATTATCTCTTGCTGTTTCAACAACGCTTATTCTACCTCAGTCTATGTATAACTCTTATTAGTTGTCAGATCCAGAAGAGCGTATTTTTAAGTTATTTTTATTATTTAACCGCTGTAACAAATTATAAAAAATTTTTTTTGTCACTTTTATCCGCGGTATTTACGGGGCTGAAGCCGAAAAATTCGGCAAGGCTCCGCAAATACCGCGTAATGAGGGGGGCTGGGGGAAATCATTTCCCCCAGAAAATAATTAAAAAAACATTCTATTTTGAATATTTCATGACAGTTCTGCACGGACTGCAATAAATTTTTTCTTGTCAGATTTCAGCGTATCGGGTACATATCTTTTTTCCTGAACTGCCGGTTTCTTATTAATTGAAGCTGTGAGTAATTATTGTTTGTAAACGGATACTGGTAATGTTGGCATTTGATTTAGGCTGTATTTCTTATAACGAGGCATTTGAACTGCAATGCAAAGCGCAGATTTTGGTGCAGTCCGGGCATGAAGATATTGTTTTTTTTCTTGAACACACGCCTACGGTAAGTATAGGCAAACACTTCGGCAAGGAAAACGTGCCGCCGCGTTTATCGGAAGAATGGCAGGGAGAGCTTGCTATTGTTCACAGCACGCGCGGCGGAAACATTACCTGTCATTTTCCGGGACAGCTTGTTGTGTATCCTATTATAAATCTTCGGGACAGAAAGGGCGGCTTACGGCAATATGTGCATGATTTGGAAGAAACGGCCATTGCCGTACTCGGTCATTTCGGAATTTGTGCGCAGCGCCGCGCGGGTTTTCCCGGTGTATGGGTAGGCATGAAGAAAATTGCTTCGCTTGGGCTTGCCGTAAATAGACATATTACCATGCACGGCATAGCATTAAATGTTGACAGAAATCTTTCTTTATTTAATGTTGTTTCGCCGTGCGGTCTGAATGTGGAAGCAACATCAATTGCATTGCAGCTGCAGGAAAATATTCCGGATTTAGGTGCGGTAAAAGCTGTTTTTTGGAATAAATTTAGAAAATTTTTCGATAATGCTGAAGGCAGCACTGAACGCTTTTTTTTATCAAAGCAGGATTTTTTGCATATGCTGGACAAAAAGGATAATTAACATGACATACCACTATACTGAATTAAATATTAATTCCTGCGGACAGGGAAATTGCAGCGGCAAAGATGCCAACGAGCAAAAGCCGCTGCGTATGCCGGCTTGGCTTCGCCGTCCTTTAACTTCCAATAAACAATTTTTTTCCACTTCACAGCTTATTGATGATTTGGAACTTTTTACGGTGTGCAAAGAAGCAAACTGTCCGAACAGACAGGAATGCTATTCTTCCGGAACAGCGACTTTTCTTATTTTAGGAGAAACCTGTACAAGGAACTGCCGTTTTTGCAATATACACCCCGGAAAAACCTTGCCTCTTGATCCTCAGGAACCGCAGCGCGTTGCCAAAGCGGCGCAGACTTTGGGACTTAAGCATGTGGTTATTACTTCTGTAACCCGCGACGATTTGCCCGACGGCGGAGCAGGGCATTTTGCTGCGGTTATCGGGGCTGTTCGCGGGGTTCTTCCCCAAAGCACCATAGAAGTTTTAATTCCTGATTTTCAGGGCAGCGAAGAAGCACTGCACAAAGTTATTGCGGCAAAACCTGATGTTATTAATCATAATATTGAAACCCATTATGCTCTGTACAGTGCGGTGCGGCCGCAGGCAGATTATCGGCAGAGCCTGGAATTGCTGCGCAGGGTTCATGCGTCCGGCAATATTGCAAAAAGCGGGCTTATGGTCGGTTTGGGCGAAACAGACGAACAGGTATACGAAGTAATACGCGATCTGCATACAGCAGGGTGTTCCATTATTACAGTGGGACAATATCTGCCGCCAAGCAAAGAGCACCATAAACTGGACCGTTATGTTACGCCGCAGCAGTTTGAAGAATATGCCGCCTACGGAAAGTCCTTGGGAGTAAAGCATATGTTTTCCGCACCGCTTGTGCGCAGCAGCTATCATGCAGGAAATTTTGTAAAATAAATTTGTATTTATCCGATTTTGCCTGAAAAGTTTTCATATCAAGAGTTTTTCAGATTTGTTATTAATAGATATAGTACGGATTGATACTATGAAAAGAAGTCTTGTCGCTCTTGCATTCGGAACATTGGCATTGGGAATTGCTGAATTTGCCATGATGGGCATTTTGCCGTATGTGGCGCAGGAACTTTCCGTAACCATTGCCGAAGCTGGGCATTTTATTTCGGCTTATGCTCTTGGGGTTTGCTGCGGTGCGCCTTTTTTAATTGTTTTGCGCAACGTGCCTTTAAAAAAAATTCTGCTTGGCTTGGCAGTGCTGATTATTGCAGGAAACTTGGGAGCGGCGTTTTCCGCTACATACCATATGCTGTTTTTGGCACGTTTTGTATCAGGATTGCCGCACGGAGCATATTTTGGCGTGGCGACCATTGCCGCATCAAAACTTGCTGAAAAAGGCAAAACTTCCCAGGCTGTTTCTGTTATGATTGCCGGCATGACGGTTGCAAATTTACTCGGTGTTCCTTTTGCAACTTCACTCAGCCATGTTTTTTCATGGCGGGGAACGTTTTTTTTAGTGGCTGTTTGGGGTGTTGTTGTTTACTGCAGCGTATGGAAGTGGATACCCCATTTGGAATCGGAACAAAAAATTTCATTTCGGGAGCAGTTTTTATTTTTAAAAACACCTGCGCCGTGGCTGATACTGGGAACGGTAATTTTAGGAAACGGCGGTGTTTTTTGCTGGTACAGCTATATCAGTCCTATGCTGACAAATATTTCCGGTTTTGAGGTTTCGAGCATTACATGGATCATGGTGCTGGCAGGTTTTGGCATGGTGACAGGGAATTTGCTGAGCGGCAGGCTTTCTGACCGTTTTACTCCGGGTATTGTCTGTTGTGTTGTGCTGTTTATTGTTACATTGGCCTTGACGGGTTTATATTTGTTTGCAACAGACCGCGCAGCTGCGCTTATTTTGATGACAGTATGCACTGCAGGACTTTTTGCTGTTTCCGCTCCGGAACAATGGCTTATTATTAAAGTTGCGCCCAACGGAGAAATGCTTGCAGGTTCCTGCGTACAAATTGCTTTTAATTTCGGAAATGCTCTGGGAGCCTATTTCGGAGGCATGGCAGTAACGTTCGGATACGAATACCCTGCATTGGTGGGTGTTCCGTTCACTGCTGCGGGGTTTTCGCTTTTTTTTATTTTTTACCGCTTTTTTCAAAAACAATATTTATAAATAAAGGTACATTTACCATGTACCTTTATTTATTGGAATTTTCCCTGATTATTTTTAATAAATCAGAAAGATGCGCTATTTCGCTTTCTGATAAACCTGTGCAGAGTGTTTGTATGCACTGCTTGTCGATTTCGTAAAAAACAGGCAAAAGATTTTTTGCATATTCAGTCATAAACAGCGTAAACGCTCTTTTGTCTTTTGCATTTTGAATACGCACCGCAAAACCGTTTTTTTCCAGCTTATCAATAATTGCTTTTATGGTGTTTTGATCTTTATCAAGTTTTAATGCCAGCTGTTTTTGCGAAATGCCTTCTTCTTCGGCAAGTTTGTTTAAAACAACAAGCTGCTCGGGAGTAATGGAATATTCTTCCAGCCGTTTGTTGATGAGCTGATAAATTTTTCGCGCCGTATAGCAAATTTCATAACCTATGGTATTAATGGCTGTTCTCCTAAGTGGGATAGGCTTTTCATATCAATAAGCTGTGAAATTGTAAATTATTATTTTGCAAGTTTTTTTCTGGCATTATTTTCCAGTTTTTTAAGATATGTCTGAACACCGTCTGTGCCGATAATAAACGGATTTTGTTCATCTTCTTTCAGCATTGCTGTTTTTTTCAGGTTTTCGTATCCGTTTTCGTCAAAAAGGTGTGCGGAAAGCTGAATTTGTGTGTTGTGTTCCGCGGCAAGTTTTTGAAAACGCAGCGCTGAATTTAAATACTGTTGCTGCAGGTTTTTATCATTGGGGATACCGGTGCCGCCCCAGAGCATGGCTGTATAGGATTTTCCTTTATAATTTACCGGGAATATTATGAAAAGACAACCTGCCGTATGACCTGGAGTTTCATAAATTTTTATTGTGGTGCCTCCGAGCGTAAGCGTATCACCGTCTTTGACAAACTGATCCACTTTAGTTTTGGGGGAGCGAGGAGAATTGGCGCCTGTATTGAGCGTATACATAAGATTTGTGTCTGTTTCGCTCATGAGGACTTTTGCCTGATATTTTTCGCGGAAATAAGAGGCTCCGCCATAATGGTCGCCGTGGCCGTGGGTTACGAATACATAGCGGATATCGTCAGGATTAAGCCCTAATTCCTTCATGCCTTTTTTAATAAGTGCGGCATCGGTATTGTCCCACATGGAGTCAATAAGAATAATGCCGTCTTCGGTTTTTATGGCATATGCTACGACGCTGACACTGCCGATGCAGTATACATTATCAAATATTTGTGTTGGCCGCAGGGGAGTGTTATCGTGCAGCAGCGCTAAAATCTCAGCACGAATGGCAGGTGTTGTTTTTTGTTCCTGTGCTTCGCAGTATGCGGCATTAACGCCTAACAACAGACATACTAAGAATAAGATAATTTTTTTCATATATCCTCCGTATTTTTACAATAAATAATATGTATACGTATTATTGTCAATATAAAACTAAACTGACACTATGATATAATTAATATTAAATTCCCTTAGTGAGAATTATTTGCCGTCGTTAATGAGGATAATGCCGAATAAAACAAATAAACGGAACTGAAGCCGAAGAATACGGCAAGGTACCGTAAATACCGGCAGTGAGGGGGTCGGGGGAGCCACCCAAAGGACGGCAAACCGTTTGCGCTAGTAAGCTTGCGAACCTTACGCAAATGATCAGCAACGCAATCATTTCCCCCGGAAAAAAAATTTTGCTCCAAGCCGTGTTTGAAACTTTTATATTTCCAAGCAAATATGACAAAAAAAAAGCCCCGCATTATGCGGGGCTGTATTGTTTTAGAAAGCTTATTTTACTTCGGTAAAGTCGGCATCCATTACGTCGTCGCCGTCTTTTTTGCCTGCACCGCAGTTGCCGCCTTGGCAGCCGCCTGCCTGAGCATTGGGATCAGCCTGCTGTGCCTGTTGGGCATAGAGCTGTTCCGCAAGTTTGTGGGAAGCTTTGCCGAGTTCGTCGCTTGCGGTTTTGATTGCAGCCACATCATCACCCTGCATTTTGGTTTTGAGGTCTGCAATTTTGGCTTCAATATCAGCTTTGAGGCCTGCGTCCAATTTATCGCCCAAATCGTTAATTGAACGTTCGGTGCCGTAAATAAGGCTGTCGGCTTGGTTACGGGCTTCAATAAGTTCTTGTTTTTTCTTATCGTCTGCGGCATGAGCTTCCGCTTCGTGGATAAGGTTTTGGATTTCCTGTTCAGACAAGCCGGAAGAAGCGGTAATCTGAATGGACTGTTCCTTGCCTGTGCCAAGGTCTTTGGCAGATACGTTTACGATACCGTTGGCGTCAATGTCGAAAGATACTTCGATTTGCGGAATGCCGCGCGGTGCCGGCGGAATACCGGTCAAATCGAAACGGGCCAAAGTCATATTGTCGCTTGCCATGGGTCTTTCACCCTGCAGTACGTGAATGGATACTGAAGGCTGATTATCCGCAGCAGTGGTAAAGGTTTGGCTTTTTCTGGTCGGAATGGTGGTGTTGCGTTCAATCAGTTTGGTAAACACGCCGCCCATGGTTTCAATACCGAGGGAAAGCGGGGTTACGTCAAGAAGAAGAACGTCTTTTACATCACCGGCCAAAATGCCGCCCTGAATGGCTGCGCCCATGGCCACAACTTCATCCGGGTTCATGGAGCGGTTCGGTTCTTTGCCGAAGAATTCGCCTACTTTTTGCTGTACAAGCGGCATACGGGTCATACCGCCGACAAGAACGACTTCGTCAATATCTTTAGCGGTAAGGCCTGCGTCTGCAAGAGCTTTGCGGCAGGGTTCAATGCTGCGTTCAACAAGGTCCATAACCAGCTGTTCGAGTTTTGCGCGGCTGAGTTTTACCATAAGGTGTTTCGGGCCTGTTTGGTCAGCTGTGATAAACGGCAGGTTGATTTCGCTTTCCATGGAAGTGGAAAGTTCTTTCTTTGCGTTTTCGGCAGCTTCTTTCAGGCGCTGCAGAGCCATGCGGTCCTGGGCAAGGTCAATGCCGTTTTGGGCTTTGAATTCGTTTACCAGGTATTGAATGATGCGCTGGTCAAAGTCTTCGCCGCCGAGGAAGGTATCACCGTTGGTAGCGCGTACTTCTACAACATTGTCGCCTACTTCGAGAATTGAAATATCGAACGTACCGCCGCCAAGGTCATATACGGCGATTTTTTCGTTGGCTTTTTTATCAAAACCGTAAGCAAGGGAAGCTGCTGTCGGTTCGTTGATGATACGTTTTACATCCAAGCCTGCAATGCGGCCTGCGTCTTTGGTTGCCTGACGCTGTGCATCGTTGAAATATGCAGGAACGGTAATAACGGCTTCGGTAACCGGTTCGCCGAGATATGCTTCTGCGTCTGCTTTGAGTTTGCTCAAAATCATTGCGGAAATTTCCGGCGGGCTGTAGTGGCGGCCGTCAACTTCAACGGCTGCGTCTTGGTTTTGAGCGGCTACGATGCGGTATGGTGAATGGTCTTTCCAGCGTGCGACTTCTTCGGAATCGGCACGGCGGCCCATAAGACGTTTTACTGCAAAAATGGTTCTTTCGGGGTTGGTGATAGCCTGGCGTTTAGCGGTGTCGCCGACCAAACGTTCTTTATCGGTGATCGCAACAACAGAAGGAGTGGTGCGGCCGCCGTTAGGGTTTGTAATGCATTTGGGCTCTTTGCCTTCCATTACGTAAACACAGCTATTAGTGGTACCTAAGTCAATACCAATAATCTTACTCATATATTTCCTCCAAACGGATTAACTATAATATAGGGGGATTATTAATCCTTACAAGAAATAAATAAGTATGTTTTTTTTTTCGTCCAGTGCTTTTTCGCAATTTTTTCAAAAATTTTTAATTTTTTTTATAATTGCCTGAATTGCTGCGTTTTTTTAAAATTCAATGCCTTTTTGCGCAGGCACTCCCTGTTTGCAGGCGTGTTTTATTTCGCATATTTCGGATACGATATCCGCTTTTTCGATAAGCCATTCCGGGGCATAGCGTCCGGACAGCACAAGATGTTTGCTGTGTTCTTTGCAGTAACCAAGGAGCTTTTCTATTTCTTCCCGCTGCACAAGTCCGGCATGAAAGGCGTAAAGAATTTCGTCGCAGACCAGCATATCAGCCCGTTCTTTATGTTCGTCAAGCCACTGCAGACAGGCAAGCGCGGCTTTTCGGTGTATTGGCCTGTCCTCTTCTTTGCGGAAAAAACCTTTGCCGCCGATATGGTAGTTATTCTGCAGAATGTTTCGCAGAAAAAGCTGCTCTCCTGCTTTTATGTTGCTTTTCATAAACTGGACAAAGCAAACATTCATGCCGTTTCCGTATGCTCGGACAGTCTGTCCTATGCTTGCGCTGGTTTTTCCTTTGCCGTTGCCTGTGTAAATAATAATCATGCCTTATTCGTTTTCCAGGTTATATTGTTTAATTTTTGTATGCAGTGTTTTGCGGGATATGCCGAGCTGTTTGGCCGTTTCGGACTTGTTGTCATCGTATTCCTTGAGTGTTTTTAAGATAAAGGCTTTTTCCATTTCCTCAAGAGTTGTGATATTGTCAAAATCGTTTTTTGGGGCGTGCAGATTCTGCAGCAGGTTGGGCAGCTGCTCCACATCAATATAATCGCCGTAGGTCAGTATGCAGGCGCGCTCGATAACGTTTTCCAGTTCGCGCACGTTGCCGCGCCATTCGTGCTTAATTAGGCAGTCCATAGCTTTAGGAGTAAACCCTTTGATTTCTTTATTGTTCTTTTTGGCAAAAACAGTAAGGAAATGCTGCGCCAAAATGGGAATGTCGCCTTCGCGTTCGGCAAGACTCGGCACGTCAAGCGTTACAACGTTAAGGCGGTAGTATAAATCTTCGCGGAAATTGCCGTTTTGTATTTCTTCTTCCAAGTTGCGGTTGGTGGCGGCAATAATGCGCACGTCAATATGCAGGGTTTCGTCGCTGCCCACGCGCTGTATTTCTTTTTGCTGCAGAACACGCAGAAGCTTTACCTGCATTTGCGGAGAAATTTCTCCGATTTCATCTAAAAAAATCGTTCCGCCGTTGGCTTGGAAAAAACGGCCCTCGCGTTTTTTGTCGGCACCTGTAAACGCACCTTTTTCATGGCCGAACAGTTCGGACTCCAGCAGTGTTTCGGAAAGAGCGGCACAGTTTACCGTTACAAAGGGTTTGTCTTTGCGGGCACTTAATTCATAAATCGTGCGTGCCACAAGTTCTTTGCCCGTTCCGGATTTTCCCCGGATTAAAATTGTGGCTTCAGAAAGGGCAAAACTTTTAATCAGGGATTTTAACTGCATTATGGCCTTGCTGCTGCCGATAATCTGCGTTTGGTGCTCAATTTCCATTGTCTGCACCTGTTTTTTCAGCTTTGCGTGTTCCAGGCTTTTGTCTATGGTTATTTTCAGACGGTCAAAATCCAGCGGTTTGGTAAGGTAATCGTAAGCGCCGTTTTTGACGCATTCGACCGCATTGTCAATGTCGGAAAAAGCGGTCATCATGATAATAGGTATTGCGGGATTATAGGCATGAATAAATTTTAAAGCAGTAATGCCGTCCATATCCGGCATACGGATATCCATAAGCACGCAGTCGTACGGTGTTTCCTTAATTTTTTCCACCGCCTCCACACCGTTTTCTGCCCGTGTGATTTTGAACTGCCATTTTTTTAACAGAGTTTCAAGCATTATTCCGTGTGCTTTGTCATCATCTACAATTAATACTGTATTGCTCATATATTCCTCTTATTATTTGTTTACGGGAAGAGTAATGTAAAACGTCGTTCCGATATTTTCCGTACTTTCAACTTTTATCGAACCTTTATGGGCTTCAATAATTTTCTGCACAATAACCAGGCCTAGCCCCGTGCCTTTTGCCTTTGTAGTATAGTACGGCGTAAAAAGCTGGGATATTTTGTTCTGCGGAATGCCTTGTCCGGTATCTTTTATGGCAATAACGGCTTTATCCTGTTCCTGCACCGCGCTTACCGTGATTGTGCCGCCGTTTTTCATGGCTTCAATGGCATTTATGAAAATATTGTGCAGAATTTGCAGAAAACGGTCATGGTCAAGGCAGAGTTCATTGATTTGTATATCATTAATAAAGCGGATATTGTGTTCCTTGGCACGGAGAATGAGAGCGTTTTGTGCCTGTTCCACCAGTTTTTTCAATGATACTGAATGGAGTGAGAGGGAATTGGGTTTGGATATTTCCAGCAGATCAGCAATAACTTTGTCTACGCGGGAAATTTCCTGGTTCATGATTTGGGCCAGCATTTTTTCTTCGCTGCCTTCCCGGGCGTTTTCCTCGAAAATTCTGGCAAAGCCTTTGATGGAGCTGAGCGGATTACGGATTTCATGGGC
This sequence comes from uncultured Desulfovibrionaceae bacterium, assembly GCA_949299515.1. Taxonomy (GTDB): domain Bacteria; phylum Desulfobacterota; class Desulfovibrionia; order Desulfovibrionales; family Desulfovibrionaceae; genus Taurinivorans. The sequence goes on along the minus strand of CASGAP010000012.1, from coordinate 115,643 downwards.
TATTCCTGCGGCAAGCTGTCCCAATGAAGCAAGCCTGTCCTTTCTGTTCAGTTCTTCCTGAAGTTTTTGAATTTCCCTAAGATCGCGCAGGATAATGCCTATACCTTTGCGGTCATTGTCGATAATAATGCTGAAACTGTTGAGTTCCAAGCTGTTTTCCAAATTATTTACCGTTTTTACGGTAGTATTGATTACCGGTTTATTAAAATCCATAAAAGCTATGGAGGGGATATAGTCACAGATGTTTTTGCCTGCAAGCGTGTCCGTTTCTGACATATTTTCGGCACAGAGCATTTTTTCCGCAATGGGATTGCAGGTTATTATGGTGTTGTTTTTGTCAACGGTTAAAATACCCAGCGGGATAGTTGTCATCAGTCCGTCGAAATAGACTTTGGATTCTTCGATAACCTGGTAGGATTTTTGATATTTTTTTAGCAGCACAAAGGAAAGTATGCTTAAAAGGATTAAAAAGCTGAACCCGATGAAATTAATTACGGATTTTTTGTCATCTAAAAGCTGTGCCTGAAGAATTTCGTTAATATTGAAACCGACAACCCAAAACAACGGATTGGTTTCGTTGCAGAAATTCTGTACAATGCCGAGCTGTTCCAACTGGCTGCGCACTCTCATTCTTTTTCCGTTCATACCGTGCATACCGCCGTGCCGCATACTTTCATGCTGCATGACTTCCTGCTGCATTCGCGGCCGAAAAAGCCGCATCTGCACAATAAAATATTTTGCCTGCTGCAGCTGTGCGGAAGTAAACGGAAAATCCGGATTAATATACGTGTGTTCCGTAAATTTATTGACAAAAGGAGTATTGATGGGCAGGTTTTTTCCTATCAGGTTTTGTATGTTTGCCGTCAGGATACGGCCTTTTTCGTTGGTAAGGGCAATAAATTCGATATTTTCCTGCTGTGCATAGCTGAGCAGCAGTTCGTCAAACTCTTCTTTTGTGGTTATTTTGGAAGCGATAATATTGGATTCAAAAGTCTGCAGGACAGAACGGCCCTTTTCTTTCATCAGGAATGTGGAAATAACCGTATTGCTTTTGGAAATGTTTATATCCCATGCCAACAGGGAAGAGGCAATCATAAAAACAATAAGCAAAACAAGGTAAGGAGCTATTTTTAAAAATTTTTTCTGCATAGGCACTCTGCTTTCCTTTTTTATTTTGCTTGCAAAATACATTCCTTTAATTTATACAGAAATAATACGGCTAATTAGATCTATACGTACATCAGGTATGTAAAAACGTAACATATCAGGCACAGTATGTGTGAAAAATTTACACAACTTTTTTGCTTATGACAAGCAAAAAGGCTGTTTTATATTCTGGAACATTTTTTGCTTAACCCATAAAAAATTATAAGGAGAAGCGCATGAAAATAAAAAATATTTTGATTGCCAGCACCTTGGCTTTAGGTTTGGTTTTTTCCGTTTCTGACGGCCATGTTATGGCAAAACCGGAAAAACCGATACCTTTTGAGGTTTTTGTTCAGGATAAAGCTCAGTTTGAAAAATGGGAAAAAGAACATATCGCCCATATCAAGAAAATTCAGGAACTCAAAGACGAAAAACGTATCCGGAATATGGAATATAAAGCGTTTACCCATAATCCCAACGCCGAACCGAAACTGATTTCCAAAGTTGCCCGCGATATTGTTATGCTTGACAGGCAGATAAAAACACTTAATCAGGAATTTATGGAAAAAACCCGTGAAAAGTATGGGGTAGAGCTTTTCGGTTTTGAATTTCACAAAGATTTTTCCCCATGTTTTAAACCGCATTATAATCAGTTCGGCCAGCCCTGCACTCCTGCCGGAGATCCTGCTTTCGGATGTCCTGCCTTTGGAAATTTTGAAAGAAGAGGGCCGCATGACTTGCCGCCTCACCATATAAGAAAGGGTATCCCTCCGCATGAATTTTACAGGGATATGCCGCCGTTTTTTGACGATGAAAAACCCGGCAGGGAAAAACCCAAAAAAGTAAAACCGGAACCGGAAGCAGATTTATAAAAAAAGGGCGTTTCGCCCTTTTTTTTATATAATGTTCATATCGGTATGTTCCCATTCGTCAAGAATACCGGAACTGCCAAGCGCCTGATACAAAATTATTCCGGCACTTGTAGACAGGTTAAGGCTTCTGACTGTGTTGAAAATAGGAATTTTTACCCTGTATTCGGACAGGTTTAGGATTTCGGGCGGCAGCCCTTTGGTTTCCGGCCCAAAAATCAAGGCGTCATTTTGGGTGAATTGAAACATATGCAGGCTTTTTCCGCCTCTCGCGCTTGTCATGACCAGCCGATGCTGTTTTCCTGCTTTGTTCAGATAACTTTCAAAATCTTTCCAAACAGAAAGTTTTACAAATGGCCAGTAATCAAGTCCTGCACGCTTTAAATTCTTATCGTCAAGGGAAAAGCCCAAAGGTTCAATAAGGTGCAGCTCTATCTGCGTACCGGCGCAAAGCCTGGCGATATTTCCGGTGTTCGGGGGAATTTCCGGGTTATATAAAACAATATGCATATGCTGTCCTAATACTCAATTTGAAAAAGTTTTTGCAAATGTCGCAGATACTGCTCGTGGGTGTCAAGGTAAAAAGACAACGCTTTGGAAAAATTTTCGCCCAGCACTTCGTCAATAAAAAGCTGGCTGACATCTTTATGACACTGCAGCACATACTGCATACGCAGCCAGGCAAGTTTTTCGTTGTCGGAGAGCTTTTTGACAATTTCTTTCAGCATGGAAAAAGAGCGCGGCTGATAATAGTGCAGATACATAAGGTCCAAAGCGTTAACAATCATGGCTGTATAGAGCTTATGATTGGTTTCTTTTATTTTATTGAGAACGTACTGAGGATTTTTCAGCAGTTCCAGACTGTCCTGTTCGGGAAAAAGCAGTTCGAGCTTAGTGTAATGCCTGTACAGTTTTTCATGGGCAAGCTTGTAATCCCAGCGGCGCAGCCAAATATTGCTTTCTTTGTCCGCATAGCCTTCAATCAGTGCCGCGCCTGTATCAGATGCGACTTTGGAAATAATAGCTGATGACGATACGGCAATTTCAACGGCGTTCTGGAATCCGATGACGGTCAGTGCTTCAAAAAATATATTATTATAAAAAAGAGAAATGGGAATGGCGATAAAACTGCGGAAAAAGTTTCCGACAATGGCTTCGGTCTGCAATCCGCGGATATAGTTATGTCCCATGATATAAAATCCGTTGACAAGAGAAATAACCGTAAACGACAAAAGCGGATTGCTTGAAGCGGTAATGCCCAATCCTTCTTCAAGACAGACATGACGGACAACAAGTTCCAGCAAAAGAACGGAAATGCCCGTATACATAAGGGAATCGCAGAGCCTGCTCCAGCTTACATAGTTATTCCAGCGCATGAGCGGCGAACGCTTCAGACCGCCGACCCCCATAATGGCCTGAAGAATATTGCGGAACCCCGTGATCAAAAACCAGATAAACGCTCCGCCCCAAGCCAAAAACGCAATGTCCTGCGTATATTGAAAAGAATAAAACGCAGGAATAAATCCGATTAAAACTTTTATGGCATTGCTGAGTTTGCTGTTCAGGTAATGCATTTTGGAAAGCGTATTTTTCGGATTTTTTTCAACAAAACCGTTTGTGGTGCGCAGGCCTTTTCCGCCGAGCGTAATAATGTTTCCTTTAGAAGAAGTAAAAGATTTTAGGTCATTGGAACAGTTTCCGTTATTGAATACGGTTGTGTTTGCCTCAAAATCCGTCCAGCTGCGCAGTTTTTTATACGTAAGTTTTTTTATCAGCGGAATTTTGCGCAGTATCTTGCGCAGCAGGGAAATTTGTTCGTTGGCCTGGGGCATGATGTATGTTTCCACCATGCGCACTTCTTTGCGAATCGGGATTATTACCCTTGATTCGTTGGAATTTTTTTTCAGTTCTTTTACTGCTCGCAGGGGCAGGGACTGCACATAGGCAAGTCCCATGCCTGCCAGACGGCCGACACGGCTTGTAGAGTCTGTACCCATACGCGTAAAAAGTTTCTTTCCGCTGTAATAGTCGATTATTTCTGCAATATTTTGCAAAACTTGATGTAAAGCTTTAAGTCTTTCTTCTATGCTTACAGGCTGCAGTTTGGGATTGGCAGCATATTTTGCAAAGCGATTGTGTTCTGCGCCGGAAAGAGAAATTGCCGTATCGGCGCAGTAGTAAGTCGGCTGTTCTTCGATATCGAGCAAATGCGCTTCCGTATCGTTTTTGCAGTCCTCGATAAGCTGCAGGATAATACTTTTGAGCAGCGGGGTGTTTTTATTGTTAATGGCTTGCATTAATTCATTAATTTTTACCGTATACTTGGCATTGCCTTTTTGCCAGTCATAAACGTTGAAAATTTCCAAATGGGTAATTTCGCCGTCTGTTTCCCAAAGCAGATTAATAACTTCTTCGGGAGTGGAGTTTGCCAGATTCAGCACAATACATCCGTTGGAACGTATTTCTTTCAGCCTGTAAACAAGCTGGTGCGGACTGTATTTGAGAATGTGCGGAATATTGTCCAAATTTTCTTCGGTAAGAATTTCGGCAATGATTTCCCTGTCGATTTTTTGTTCGCAGTCTTCCAGTATTTCCAAAAAATATTCGGTGGTAAGTTTATCGTAATTGTTCAGTTCGTTGTGCAGAACAAGAAGTTCCTGGTCTTCGGAACAGTGCAGGATTTTTTCTTTAATAGTCTGTGCCTTTTGTTTCAACACGGCGTTGGCATCTTTTTGGATAAGCTCTGCCAAATGCAGAACGGAACTTTGTCCCACGCTGACAAACTGTTTGTAGACTTCCGCAGAAATCGGCGGCAGTTCCAAACCGAATTCCGCATTAATCCTGTGACGGAGATTTTGGTTCCATTCCTCAATAATTTTAAAAATAAATTTTTCGCGCCAACTGCTTATCTGTTTGCCGTCCTGCATAAGCTGTTTCATATTCGGCTCGTCAAGAAATTCCATAAAATCGTCAGTTCCGTAAAAACCTTGCGGAACCCATATGAAATCAATAAGTTTCTGACGGTAAACAATGTTATACAGCAGACCGATGCGGATTTTTATTCCCATAATTTTCGCGGCGCTTAAAAGTTCAAAGGCTGTTTCCGCTTTTACGTAATTATAATAAATTACCGTCAGCGACCGTATGCCTTTGACCCAAGCGTCCATGATAAGGTGTGTGGGGGATTTTCTGCCTTTTGTGTTTGCGTCGTGCACATGGTGGTCAAAAATAAGCTGATTCCATGCTTCGGGCATTTCCAGCAAGTGATAGCGCCGCAGCAGTTTGCGTACTATGGTGGGTTTGCCGGTTGCCGCCATGCGGAAATCATGCGCAAGCTGCAGCTGTTTTTGCTCGTCGCCGTATGCTCTGACAATTTCTTTCATTATTTCGATAAGCACCCGGGCGGTATTTCTGCGGAATTTTGTACCGGCAGTAAACAACACTTCATTATGCAGGTTTTCCAAAGCAAGCAGGCGTTCGTTTATATTGTTGGTCTGCAGTCTGTCCAGCAGGCTGATAACAGCTGCTGCCATGCGTATTTCCTGGGAAATGCTCATGTCGATAATGCCGTTTGGGTGAATGCGCAGCTGATAATGGCTTTTGATTTTTTGATTATAATCAATGCTTTTGTTAACGCTGTCCAGAAAGAATTTATCTTGTCTGTCAAAAAACAATGTATTGGTATGCATAGGAACCCGCTTATTTGATTTTGCCTTTAAGACGCCAAATTTCTGCAATAATGGCGGCTACGGCTTTATAAAGGTCCTCAGGAATAGGATCGCCGATTTCTACAGATGCGTAAAGGCTGCGTGCCAGCAGTTTGTTTTCCTTGATCGGAACCCCGTGTTCGCGCGCCACGTCTTTTATGCGCAGCGCCACTTTGTCCACGCCTTTGGCCAGCACTATGGGCGCGGGGCATAGGGTAGGGTCATACTGCAGGGCGACGGCATAGTGGGTAGGGTTGGTAACGACGACATCTGCTTTCGGCACATTCTGCATCATGCGCTGCTGCATGAACTGCATCATTTTTTGTTTTTGCTTGCTTTTGATTACGGGATCGCCGTAAGCCTGCTTCATTTCGTCTTTAACTTCTTCCTTGGACATTTTATTGTTTTCTTCATATTGATAAAAGCTGTGCCAAAGGTCAAAAATCGCATAGCCTACCACGGGGATCATAGTATATTTTACCATTTGAAAGCTTGATTCCAGCAAATACCGCGCCAAGCCTTCGGCATTGGTGTAATACAGGCCCGAAAAAACCGTAGCTTGTCCCAAAATATACATACAGGGCACATAGCCGATTATGGCGGCTATGGCAACGGCTTTCAGCAGACGTATATAGGTTTCGACAGAAAAAAACAGTCTTTTCAGTCCGTTGACAATATTAAAGCGTGACCAGTTGAATTTAAAAACTTTATTGGTCCACAGTCCGCCCACCTGCCTGCGCAGCGATACATATGCGGATATGGCAACGGCAGCAACGACAGGCCCGCAGATTATCGCCATTTGTGTTGTAAATTCCCACAAAATAGCATAAGCCGCCGTAGGGGTAATAGTGTTTTCGTCCAAAGTATTAAAACATTCGGCCCAGTAATTGCCTATTTTTTCGCAGGCATACGGCAAATAAAAATACATGGTGGCAAAGCCTACGATAAGCGTGCAGGTTTTGGTAAATTCCATGGATTTTGCAACGTTGCCTTCTTCACGCAGCTTTTTTTTGCGTTTGGGTGTTGCCCGTTCGGTTTTGCTGGGATCTTTTGCCATATGCAGCAGCTCTTGATTATCTCGGTTTCAGTGCGTTGATGAGATTTAAATATAAATCGTCCAACGAAATAATATAATTTTGAATATCAAGGGTCAGCAGATGAAAAATAGACCCCAAAAAGAAAAAGCCCACTAAAATTTTCAGCGGAAAGCCAAGTTCCATAATATGCATCTGCGGCGTCATTCTGCCCATAAACGCCAAGGCGAGTTCGGTCAGAAAGATTGCGGCAAGAACCGGAGCGATGATTTTTAATGCCAGCGTAAAAAGCATATTTGCAAGCAGAAAAATCTGGTCAAAAATAGTCTGGCTGATAAAGAGCCCTCCGGCAGGAATATATTTATAGGTTTCGATAAAAGCTTTGAGCAGATAAATGTGCCCGTCAAATACAAGAAAAATCAGGGAAGACACAATAAAAAGCATATGGGCTATAACACCTGTCTGGGTATTGGAAGTCGGATCGGCAAACTGCAGCATACTGAACCCCATCTGCATAGCAATAAGTTCGCCGCCTGCCTGAATGCCTGCAAAAAAAATCTGAACCGACAATGCCAAAATCAAACCGAGTATCACTTCACCGAGTACAAGCAGGGCAATGGCAAATGGGTGTGCGGGCATGGATTCCGGAGCCAGGCTTACCGCAGGATAAATTGCCAGGGTTATAACAAGGCAGAATGCCGCTTTCCATTGTGCGGGCAAGCCTTCCACCGCATAAATCGGCAGCATGAAAAGAACAATGCTCATCCGCAGAAACGTAAGCAAAAATCCTAAAAAATATGCCGGGTCAAAATCAAAAATGTCCATAATGTTTTTACAGTGTTTTATTGTGTCAGAGTACAAAATTCACAAGATTTTTTCAAGTTAATCACAGTCAAAAAAATGAAAATACGGAAATTTTTACCGCAATCCATAAAATTTTTAGAAAAATATTTTTTATAACTGTTTGGAAAAATAAATTTTTATAAAATTTGTACGAATACTGCATTAAAACAGCCGGAGGGTCTTATGAATATTTCTGCTTACACTTTGCCTGTTTTGGCCGATTCCGACAAATTCGCAATGCCGGCAGACTTTTCGGCTGAACTGTCCGAATATCCGTGTTACGGTCAGGACGCTGTGTATATCATAAAAAAAAGAGCGCTTATTCTTGCGTTATGGAACCTGCTTCCGGAAGAAAAACAGCCTGAAAATACACATAGTTATTTTGAAATTCCGGTCTATTCCCAAGCTAAAAAAGACAGCCCCGATTTATTGTGGGAAAAAAATATCCCGCTGCAATAGGCTTGCTATTTTTTACTATACTTTTATTTTTCTTTGTGATAATTATGACAAAACAGCATTAGTCAAGGAGTACGGGGTATATGACAAACGGTATGCTAGTTATTATCGGGGTATTGTTTATAGCGGCTATTCTTGCAGGAATTTTGACGAAGAAAAATGACAATAAAAATCATGACGAGCACGGTATTCCTTTCGGAAAAGAAGAAAATTTTGCTTTAGCTTTGGAGCCTTGCAAAGACGGCAAACCCTTGATGTATGACCTTACCACCTGCAGGCACTGTGTGCGCGTGCAGGATTATTTGTCTAAACACAATGTTGAATTTAATGATGTGCTGGTTGACAGATATATCGGCAAAGCAAGGGAAGAAATTCTCGCAAAATTGAAAACATATAATCCGAAAGCTTCTTTTCCTACGGTTGTTTTTCCCGACGGATCGATTATTGTCGGCTACAGGGAAACTATTTTGTCCGAAGCTGTGGAAAACTATAAAAAATCTCAAACTAGCTAGGAATATTCATGGATTTTTCATCACAAAATGAAGAAAAACAATTTAAAAAATGGGTGAAGGAATCACCTTTCAACGGAATTTCACAGGAAACGTTCAAACATACCGTTCCCAACGATGACGAACTGCTGGAAATTTTCAGAAAAGACAAAGAACTGGTGAAAAAAAAGAATTTTATCAGTTTTGATGAATTTTACCAAGATACGTTTACCAAATTTCTTCCGTCTTCGCTTACCGAAGAAGAGCAGAAAGTTTTGAGTGCCCTGACATGGCGTTATATTGCGCAGAAAATTGAAGCCATGAACAAAGAACTTAAGCGCGCTTATGATTTGCTGGACAAAAATGAAGGTGCGCAGGCTATTGCTGTCATCAAAAAACTGGCAGACGCAGGACATCCCGAAGCCTGTTACCTTGTTGCTGCGTTTTGTATGCAGGGCCAGCTTATTCCGCGGGACGCAAAAACAATTCTTGAATATGCAGGCAAAGCCATGACTTATGTCAGTCACCCAAGAACCAATATTCTGCTTGCGGGGCTGTATTATGAAGGCTACGGCGTTGAGCGGGACGCAAGAAAGGCGGTATCCCTTATTTTGGACGCGGAGCGTCATGCCAAAGAAGATCCCCATGTTTATTCGCTGCTTGCGGAATATTATCAGGACGGTTATATTGTCAACCGTGATGTCGAAAAAGCAGCCATGTACGCATACAGAGCAGAAGGAGTTTAAAAAGGCGGCCAAAAAGCCGCTTTTTTATTTGTACAGCCAGTTTGCGCGGTTTGCCCAGGTAATGATGGGATCAAACATTTCCTGACTGAATGTCAGCAGTCCTTCAAATTCTTCTTTGTCAACAAACATGGCGTCCTGAATCGTTTCCGTATTGTGCCTGAACGTTCCGTAAAACGGGCCTGCCAAAAAAACCGTTGCCATAACGTGCATTTCGTCATGAAGATAGGGAAGTGTGGCAATTTCTTTCATTTTGATACTGTCATCAATATAAAAATGCTTTTTCAGTTCGGTATAGGCTGTTCCTTCCGCGCTTTCCCCCGCATATACCGTTCCGTAGCAGGGGAATTCCCACAGCGTTTCTTTGTCCGCACTGTTTTTTTTGACCAGCAATATTCTATTTTTTTTGTCTTTGAGCACAACAAAAATTATGCGGTGCCGCATTTTTTTCTTCTTTACAAGCCGTTCGGGCATGAGTAAAAAAGGACTGCCGGCATTGTCGGTTATTTCTACGAGCTGCATACGGGTCTGCAGATCAAGTTCGTAGGGACAGTCATTTATTTTTCGGGGTTTTGCCATGGAAATTATTTCCTATCCGGTTATTGTTTTGCGCGAAGAACATCTGCCAAGCGCCGCAGAACTGGAAAAACTTTGTTTTCCCGCACCGTGGAGCACTGAACAGTTCCGCCATGCTATGGAAGATGCGTTTACCCGGCTTTACGGTATCTGTATTGACGGCAGGGTTGCCGCATACCTTCTTTGCAGCGTTGTGGGTGATTATGCCGAAATTCTGAATATTGCGACGCACCCCGATTACCGCAGAAAAGGCCTGGCAAATGCCTTGCTGGCGTTTTGGCTGAATATGCCGGATATTCGAAAGCTGCAGATTATTCTTGAAGTACGAGCAAAAAATACCGCGGCACAGAGTTTATATGCAAAATTCGGTTTTCGGCAAATCCATATCCGAAAAAATTATTATCAGGACGACGATGCCCTGGTTATGCAGCGCCTGGGGGAACAATAGGAACGGTTATTCTATGCCTGCCATGCGTTCCAGTTCCTGTCTGCGCTGTTCTTCGTTCAGCCGTATGCAGCGGCTGTACGTTTCGTCGTCGATAATTTCTTTGCTTATTTTAAAATGATTTTTTCCGCGGGCGGCAAGCTGCGGCCAGTGCGTTATCAGCAGCATCTGCCGTTTTTCCGCCAAAGCGGACAGACGGGCTGCCACACGGTTTAACGTAATGCCGCCGACGCCTGCGTCCACTTCGTCAAAAATCAACGTTGCGTCTTCATACTGTGACTGCTGCAAACCGATTACGGCAAGCAGAAAACGGGACAACTCGCCGCCGGAAGCGATTTTGTCAAGAGGCTGCGGATTTTGTCCCGGGTTCGGCGCCCACAAAAGCCGTACTGTTTTTTCCATACACGGTTCCAGCCCGTCTTTGTTGATATTGTGTTCCGTAAATTCGGGCAAAACACGGACTTTTTCCGAAAAACCAAGACCGCTCAGCTCTTTTTCCAAAGCTGCGCAGAACAAATTGCCGGCTTGCTCGCGGGCAGTGTTTACTTCTGCCAAAATATTCTGCAAATTACGGGTCAGTTCTTTTTCTTTCTTTTCTAAGGAATGCATATCCAATGTACAAGCGTCAAGAAAAGAAAGATTTTCTTCAACTTCTGCTTTAAGGGTTATGATCTGAGCTATGCTGCGGTTGAGTTTGCGCTTGAGCTGCGCCAATTGGTACAGACGGGATTCAATATCGTTCAGGCTCATATCGCTGTCAATTTCAGGACTGGGCACATTGCGGAATTTTGCGCTTAACTCTTTTATTTCTTCCTGAAAATTGAGCAGGGCGTCGTAAACGCTGTCCATATCATGGTCAAAATCGTCATTTTTGGTCAGAGCGGCAAGGACACGTTCCAAACGGTTTAATTGGCTGATCAGCCCCTCACCGTCGCCGCCGAACAATATTTCCAGTCCTTCGTCGTAAGCCTGGCGGATATGGTCAATGCTTTTATACTGCCGGCGCAAAGCTTCCAGTGTTTCTTCTTCGTCAGGTTCAGGATTGATTTTTTCGATTTCCGCCTGCTGCATTTCCAAAAGTTCGCGTTTGTCCGTAAGGGCAGCTATTTTTGCGGTCAAATTGATTTTTTCCTGTATGCAGTTTTTCAGGGCTTTAACGGCTTCCTCTTTTTGGGTGATAAGATTTTTATCGGCAATAAAGCCGTCAATCAGAGCGGCCTGAAAAGAGGGCTGCAGCAGCCGCTGCTGCCCGTGCTGGCCGACATGGAGAATAAGCATGGGCCGCAGTTCTTTTACACTGTCCTGCGAACTGACGTTTCCGTTCAGAAAAAAGCGGCTTCTGCCTGTTTCTGCCAAAAGTTCGCGGCGGAGCATATATTCCGTGTCACCGAGATAAAAAATCGCTTCTACCTGTGCTTTTTCTTTGCCTTTGCGCACCATGTCCGCCGTAAGCTTTTCACCGAGAAGAAACTGAATTGCTTTTAAAATAAACGTCTTGCCTGCACCGGTTTCCCCTGTCAGCACATTCATGCCCGCAGTGAAATCCATTTCGGTATCATCAATTAAGGCTAAATCACGAATTCTTAAATATTCTAACATAATAACCCCTTATTAACGCTGTTTCAGCCGCGGGTCAAGCATATCGCGCAGGCTTTCGCCAAGCAGGTTATATCCCAGCACCGTAATAAAAATGGCAAGTCCCGGAAACAGGGAAAGCCACGGCGCATTGGTAAGCACATCTTTGCCGTCCAGCAGAATATTGCCCCAGCTGGGGTCAGGCGGCTGAACGCCAAGTCCCAAAAAACTTAAAGAGGATTCTACCAAAATGGCCCCGGCAATGCCGAGAGTTGCGGAAACCAGCACGGGCGCCAGGGTATTGGGCAAAATATGCACGCATAAAATGCGGATTTTTCCTGCCCCCGAAAGCCGTGCCGCAGAAACAAAATCCCTTTCTTTCAGGGAAAGGGTTTCTGCCCGCACAAGACGGGTAAGCCCGGTCCAGGAAGTAAGACCGATTACAATCATAATATTGCTCATGCTCGGCTCTAGAAAAGCAATAACAGCCAAAATCAGAAAAAAAGAAGGAAAGCAAAGCATGACATCAACAATACGCATGATAATTTCATCGACAATTCCGCCGAAATATCCGGAAATAAGCCCTAACGTAATACCGATGCAGGACGAAATGCCAACAGCAATAAAACCGACCCACAAAGACACTCTTGCACCGTATAAAAGTCTGGTAAAGACGTCTCTGCCGATGGCGTCCGTTCCCATAATATGTTCGCCGCAGGGGGCAAGCAGCATTTTGTCTATGTTTTGTTCCGTAGGGGTGTACGGCGTAAGGAGCGGCGCAAAAACAGCCAAAACAGCCATGGTCAGCACAATGGACAAGCCGAGAAAAAATAAAAAATGTTTTTTGATATATGCCGTCATGTGCCGTTCCTTCAGCTGTCCTTGGTCAGGGATATACGCGGGTCCGCCAGTTTATAGCAGAAATCTGCAAGCAGGTTGCCCGCAAGCGTCAAAACCGCGCCGAAAACAAGATTACCCATAATAAGCGGATAATCCCTTGCCATAACGGCACCGTAAAAAAGCTGGCCAAGACCCGGCAGGGCAAAAATGCTTTCAATGATTACGCTGCCGCCGATAAGCCCAGGAACGGAAAGCCCAAGCAGGGTAATTACGGGAAGCAGGGCATTACGCAGGGCGTGTCTGTAAATTACGCGCCGTTTGCTCAGTCCTTTGGCTTTTGCGGTTAAAATGTAATCCTGCCGCAAAACTTCCAGCATAGAAGAGCGCAGAAAGCGCGATGTGCCCGCAATGGCGCCCACAGTGGAAACAAGCACCGGCAAGATAAGGTGATGTAAAACGTCAAGACATTTTCCCCACAGGGAAAGCTCGTGAAAGTTAAGGCTGGTTATGCCGGAAATAGGCAAAATTCCGTGTTCTATGCCAAGATACATCATAAGCAGAAGCGCAAGCCAAAAACCTGGCAGGGCAAAACCGAGAAAAACAAGTACGGTAAAAAATTTATCGATAAATTTGCCCTGATTTACGGCAGAAACAATACCGACAGGCAAAGCAAGCACAAGAGCAAGCAAAAGGGAAGTGACATTAAGCCCCACGGTCAGCGGCAGACGCTCCAAAATTTTGTCAAGAACCGGTCTGCCGTCCCCGGCAAGGGAATTGCCGAAATCAAATCGGACAAGGCGCGTAAACCAATCCCAATACTGTTCGTAGATAGGTTTGTCCAGTCCGTACAGGGCATTCAGCTTGGCTCTGTATGCTTCATTGACCAAAGGATTAAGGCTGGTCTGCATATCGGTCGGCGAGCCCGGCGCCAAGTGCATAACAAAAAAACTGATCAGGGTTATGCCGATAAAAACAAGCATAATCCACAGCAGTTTTTTTGCCGCATGGCAGACGGACATATACAGGGAGTGCAAGTGTTACGCTCCTTTGGAAATATCGTGGTTTATCCAGCCGTTAATCGCGCGCACTTCTTCGTCCCATGCATTTTGGGAAAGACGTATGGCAAGAAATTGTCTGTACACTTCGTCAATAAGTGCCAAACCTTCCGCAATGAACTGCATTTTTATATAAAATGTTGCGTCTTCGTCTTCTTCGCTTTCCGTTTCTTTGGAAACAACCGGTGTTTTAAAGGAATTAAGACAAAAATCTTCGGCTTTTAGAGAAACCTGCCAGCTCATTTCATCTTTGTAAAAGCTAACCAGAGCACGCACTACCTTTTTGCCAGTGGAAAGGCCGAGTCTTGCCTCTCTGAGCGGAGAAAAAGAGCCGGATACAGATGCGGTTTCCTGATGTTCGCCTTCGCCGCCGCGGACAACAAGACGCTGTTCTATGCGCACGTGAAAGGCATAATCGCCGTTTTTCGCCCTGAACAGGCCGTCAGCGTATTCGCTTCGGTACCAAAGCCAGGTCAGAAATTCCTGTCCCAATAAAATATCAATGTTATCGCCGAGATATGGTGCGTCTGCCATATAAATATCCTTTATGGTAAAGCTGATTAATCAATATTGAACGTTGTCGGTTCCAAAGCGTCGAGCGTGTCTTCGCAGCCTGCGCCCAAAATATTTTGGGCCAGGGTATAGGGCAGTACCTGTTCGATTGCAACGTCAAAACTTCTGACAAAATATTCGCTGAACAAGTCCAAAACCTTGCGCTGTGTGGAAGCAAAATACACAGTTTTGCCCGCATAATCCCACACAACTTCAAAAACAGCGGGAACGGGCAGAGTTCTGGCACGGAGTTTTAGCTTAACCTGTTCGATAATTTCTTTTTTTCTGTCTTTGCTGATATATTTTTTTCCTAGTTCCGCAAGTTTTTCTTCTTCCTGACGCAGCGCAATGGCTACGTGTTTTTTAATAATCGCAGGGGCTATGCGGCGCGTATCAAGCCGAAACGCAAAAACCACAAATTCGCCTTTTCTGGGACTGGATTCGGCAAAAGCCGTATCAAGCATATCGTCAAAACTAGTCCAGCCGTAAGCTCGTTCGTCGGCAATTTCGTCAATGTCCACAATGGCAAATTTTCGCAAAATGTCTTCAAGATTATCATATATTTCCAGTTTTACGTCGTCCATAACCATAAAGCGCGTAAAACTGGTGCTTGCTTTGAGAAAGCTCATAAGAACCCCTTTAAAATTTTTTCTTGATAATTTTACTTTAATCGGATATTTCGCGCAAGATTAAAAAAAAAGGAATTTTTTGCTTAAGTTTTTAGATACTTATACGATATATCTTAATGAAAAGGAAAAGCGGAAATGTATAATGCGGTATGCGGACGGCTGAATGCAAATCAATTAGAGGACGTTTCCAAATTTTTTAACGGCGTTACAAAATTTTTCAAGCGGAAAAAAGAGTGTAAACACGGCAAACAATTTCGCACTGCTAAAGTCTGTCATACAAAACGGTACGGCAAAACAGCAGAATATAACAACGCAAAATTTATCTTCATAAAACTCCTGGCAAAGAGAAGCAGGCAATTCAAAACTTGCTTCTCTTTTTATTTTTTTTATAATAGAGTTTTGTCCCATAATGTAAATTATGTAAACTTTCATTAATAAAATTTAACAGCAGCAATATATGCCCAATAAAAAAACAGCACAAAACGTATATAATTCGTAATGAAAATCATTTCTTTTTAATATGTTAAAATGATTTTGAAAGTCAGACGCAATTCTAATTAATTTTATCGGTTTTTTATGATTTTCATACTGTCAGATTTATTTTATCCGTTTTGTTTGTGCAGAATCCAAAAGCCGTTAGGCAACAAAATAATTTTCCGTTTTTCCCGCACTCCCCTGCTTTGACTAATTTTAAAACATTGATATACTTAGTTCAGGAGAAAACTATGAAAAAAGCTTTGTTCTGTGCATTAGCCGGCATATTCGGTTTGAGCGCAAATTTATTTTTTCAGAATGAATGTTCTGCTTTTCCCAAAAATCAGCAGGAACTTTTGGGTATAGCCGAAAAACTTGTTATTACCGGACTGGATTCTTCGCAGCTGCAGCCTTTGGTAAACCCTGAATTTACCACTGTCAGCCTGGCCTCTATGTCCCTTGACGACAATGAGCCTGTTTTTGTCGTCTGTACGGGCTCACTGAAGCCTCTGCAGCAGCGCGAAGTGATTATTTTGCCGCAGCGCCTTATGGTCTGGCATGAAGTGCTGAACGTTATCGAGCCGGACAAAGCTTTTGCCGTAACATACAGTCCCATTTCCGGAAGCCTTGCGGTTTACAATACTAAACGCGACGGTATGTATCTGCAGCTGCAGGCTGACGGCAGGCAATACAATGCCAACAGTGTATTAATGGATATCAATACCAACAGCCGCTGGTCGCAGATGTACGGATTGTGCTTTCTCGGAACATTGGCCGGACTGGGGTTGGAAATGATGCCGGCGTATTGGACGACTTGGGAAAAAGCCCAAAGTTTTTACATCAACAAACCTAATGCAAAAGTACTCCTGACCCCGCGCACCAACAAGCGTTACGGCACAGATCCTTACGGTTCCTATAGTGATCCTGAAAGTTTTTATTATAATGACAAGCTTGTCTACCCCGTTTTGCGTATAGATACGCGCATGGGTTTAAAAGATATGGTTATCGGCCTTGAACTGAATAAAAAATTTATGGCTATAAATATTGAATATGTAAGGAAAAAAGGGATAGTTAACTTTTTCTTTGATACCTATGCGCTTGCTGCCGTCTATGATACCCGCTTGGGTGTGGTAAGAATTTTTGACAGAACGGTCTGGTACGGCAAAGACCCGCTGGTGCTGACAAAAGACGGCAGTAAAAATTTTAAAGACCTGCAGACCCAAAGCACCTGGGATTTTGACGGCATATGCCGCAAAGGCAATTATTTGGGTTCATATATGAAAGAATATACCGGTATTTATGCGTTTTGGTACAGTTATGCCGCACACAATCCCGAAACGGAAACCATTCCCGGAAAAAGCGAAGTACCGGATTCCGCCCTTGAAATAGGCATTTTTGAAGATAATCCGCCGGGAGAAGATTTGCTGGGACCGATAGAGCACAGCGGCATGGGCGTACCGTGGAATTAATTCCATTCCACGTATGCCAGGCCGATACCGCCTATTCCCAGATTTTTGCGTTTTAGAACCGCCGCATTGGCATTTGGCAGAATTTGCGGCAAATCGAACAAAACACCCTCCAGCGCACCGTTTGCAAAATATTCTTTTACTGCGGCAAACGGCTGTTCTTTTTTGCCATTAAACAGCCTGTCATAAGCCAATGTAAGATACTGCCCTGCCGCAACGGGCAGAAAGCCCAAATACGCCATATTTCTTTCCGGATTTTCATATTCCAGAAAAATGGCTTTGGGAGCTGTTTCGCGCATTTGTCTGATAAAGCGTTTTTGTTCTTCTTTGGTCAGCGTATGCAAATTAAAAAGCGACACAACCACATCGTAATCATTGGTATTTAAAGAAAAACACGAAACCGTTTCGCCTTGGCTCAGAATTTGAAATTCTTTGTCCACAATGGTTGCGGGCAGGGAAAAATTTTTACAGGCTTTGGCAAAATCGCAGGCATCGGCATTTTCTTCTTCTTTCAGAATATTTTCAATGGCTGCAATGGAATGTATTCTGTTGTCGGAAAAAATAAACTGAGCGACTTTAAAATACAGTTCCCTGTAAAACGGCTGTAAGATGACGTTACGCATGGCTTATTCGCAAATTTCACGGTATGTGGCTGTTTGGGCGGCTTTTTCGCTTATGCTGACGCTGTAAAGCTTTACAGGATATTCTTTAAGCCGCGGTTCTATGCATTTCCACAAATAACGGGCAATATTTTCCGAAGAAGGATTGATTTTGTCAAAGGGCGGCGTGTCGTTTAAAACGCAGTGGTCAAGCTTTTGCAGTTCTTCGCGCAGAACTTTTTTCAGCACGGTAAAATCCGCCACAAGCTCCGTATCTTCGGTAAGTTTATCCCCTTCAACCACAAGCTCGGCAAGGTAATTGTGTCCGTGCATATTTTCGCATTTTCCTTGATAGTTGCGCAGGGCATGGGCAGATGAAAAACTTTCCCTTACGGTTAATTGCCAAAATGAACGGGCCATATATTCTCCTTATTGTTCTATTTCGCATAATGTCCGCATATCGCGGTAAAATTCGGGAGTTACCTTAACTTTCCATTCTTCGCTAAACTGCAGTTTGCAGACATACTCTTCATCCACTTTCATATATATCGAAAAAGGAGCATTGCCTTTATGTTTCTGCAATATCTGTTTAAACAGCGAAATATTGTTGGTAATGGGCTTGGAACCGAAATCTATGGTTATTTCCTTGCTGCAGTTTTCGCAGGCTTCCAGAAGCGGAATCATATTTTCAGCAAGAAGCTTTATTTCCACTTTGGCTTCTTCTTCCTCTTCTTTGTTTTCGTCATAGTTGTTTTCTTCAACTTGATTTTTGTCCACGGTGGCGGAAAGGAAGAAAAGATTTTTGGAATTGTCGGAAAAATATTGCTTCAGCTCTTCGTATTTTTTGGGGAAAATAATAAGTTCCGCATGGCCTGTCAAATCTTCGATCTGCATAAAAGCCATTTTTTTTCCGGTTTTGGTAATAATTTCCTTTATGCCCGTTACCAGCACGGCAACATTGACAAGGCTTTTGCTTTCCATGTTGCGCACGTCTTCAAGCGGAATGACGCCGAGCCGCTCAAAATCCGCCATATACGCCTGCAGGGGGTGTGAGGTAAGGTAAAAACCCAGCGCTTCTTTTTCATAATTGATTTTTTCTTCTTCCGTCCATTCCGGAAGCCTGTTTTCCGGACATTCAAACCCCACGCCGCCAAGAGAACCGTCGTCGTCAACAGGCGCAAACATCAGCAGGGAAACTTGTTTGGATTCCTTTTCTTTTTGCTTTTTGGCGACTTTGGCAATAACGGTGTCCATAATTGCCAAAAGCCCGTTGCGCGATACGCCGAAACAGTCCAGCGCCCCTGCTTTGATCAGATTTTCCAAAACTCGCTTGGTCACTTTGCGCAGGTTAATGCGACAGCAAAAATCATAAAAAGATTTGTACGGGCCGTTTTCTTCCCTGTTGCGTACTATTTCGTTTATCGCTTCGTCCCCGACGGTTTTTACGCCGCCAAGCCCGTAAATAATGGCGTCGTTGTCGGGAGTAAACTCACGGCGGCTTTTTTGAATGTCCGGAGCCTTTACTTTTATATTCATTTCATTGCATACGGCAACATATTTCAGAATTTTGTCCTGGTTGCCTATTTCCGAACTGAGCAGAGCACTCATAAATTCCACGGGGAAATATTTTTTCAGATACGCAGTATGATAGGAAATTACGGCATATGCGGCACTGTGTGCCTTATTGAAGCCGTATTCCGCAAATTTTTCCATAAGGTCGAAAATTTCATTGGCTTTGTCTTCGGGAACGCCGCGTTTTCCGGAACCGTCAAGGAAAATGCCGCGCTGCTGCGCCATTTCTTCCGGTTTTTTCTTGCCCATGGCACGGCGCAGAAGGTCGGCGCCGCCAAGCGTGTACTGGGCAACAATCTGGGCAATTTGCATAACCTGTTCCTGGTACACGATAACACCGTAGGTGTCTTTGAGGCATTTTTCCAGTTCAGGCAGCGGATAGGTTACTTCAACTTCCCCATGCTTGCGTTTGCAGAATTCGTCCACCATGCCGGAGTTGAGCGGACCGGGACGGTACAGGGCAAGCATAGCGATAAGGTCTTCAAAGCAGGTAGGCCGCAGCATACGCAGATATTTGCGCATACCCGTGCTTTCCACCTGAAAAACGCCGTCCGTATCCCCTTTTGCGTACAGATCGTAAATCTGCGGATCGTCAAAAGGCAGCGTGTCCAGATCAGGGGCGGTTTTCCCCTGGCGCACAATATTTTTGATGGCTTTATTGATCAGGGTAATAGTGCGCAGTCCCAAAAAGTCAAATTTTACCAGTCCGACTTTTTCAACGATTTTCATATCGAACTGCGTAACAAGTTCGTCTTTTTTTCCTTTAAAAATAGGAAGATATTCATACATGGGCTTGTCGGAAACAACCACGCCCGCGGCATGGGTGGAAGCATGGCGGGAAAGCCCTTCCAAACGCAGGCAAATGTCGATAAGACGTTTTGAAGAAGCGTTTTTTTCGTATTCTTCTTTAAACTCCCTGTTGTTTGCCAGTGCTTTTTCCAAGGTTATGCCCAAATCGTCACCGAGGATTTTGCATATGCGGCTTGTATCCTGAAAGGAAAGGCCGATTGCGCGGCCTACGTCGCGGATAACGGCTTTTGCTTTCATTTTTCCGAACGTGGCGATCTGCGCAACTTTATCCTTGCCGTATTTGTTGGATACGTAATCCACAACTTCGAGACGTCTGTCTTCGCAGAAGTCAACGTCGATATCGGGCATGGACACACGTTCCACGTTCAGAAAACGTTCAAAAAAGAGGTTGTACGGAATAGGGTCAAGGTTGGTTATGCGCAGTGACCACGCAACCAAAGAGCCCGCGGCAGAACCGCGGCCGGGGCCTACGGGTATGCCTTTGTTTTTTGCCCAGTTGATAAAATCCTGCACAATAAGGAAATAGCCCGGAAATCCCATGCCGCAGATAACGTCAAGCTCCATTTCCAAACGGTCTTTATACAGCTGAATATCGAGGGTATCGCGTTTCGGGTGCTTTTCTATGCGTTTTTCCAGCCCCTCGCGCGCAAGTTTTCTGAATTCCGTTTCAAGAGTCATGCCTTCAGGAAGTTCATAAATGGGAAAATGGTAAGGCGGAGTTTTTAACTGTATTTCCAATCCTTTGCATTCATCGGCAATTTTCAGGGTGTTTTCAATGGCTTCGGGATAATCTTTGAAAGAAGCCGTCATTTCTTCCGGTGTTTTGTAATACAAATCTTTTGCGTCGAATTTCCAGCGGTTTTCGTCAAATTCCGTGCGCTGCTGCTGTACGCACAGAAGTATGTCGTGGGCTTCCACGTCCTCGCTGTTTAAGTAATGGCAATCGTTGGTCGCCACAAGAGGAAGCTTGGTTTCGTGCGCAAGTTCGTATATGCGGTTGTTCACCATATTTTGTTCGGGCAGAGTGTTGGACTGCACTTCCAAATAAAATCTGCCCGGATACATGGCTGCGTATTCATTGGCTATGGCAACGGCGTCTTTAAAAGTTCCGCCGCCTTGAATAAAGGCATTGTTGCCGAGCAGCGTACGCGGAATTTCTCCGGCAATACAGGCTGAAAGCGCGATTATGCCGTCACTGTATTTTTTCAGCAGGCCTTTGTCCACACGGGGTTTGTAGTAATAACCGTCCAAGAAACTGCGGCTCACAAGTTCAATCAAGTTTTGATATCCCTGTTTGTTCTGTGCCAGCAAAATAAGGTGGTGCCGCTTTTTGGCAAGCTCGCTTGTGCAGTCCCTATGGTCATGGGTAACATACACTTCGCAGCCAAGAATGGGAATAATGCCGTGGTCTTTGCAGGACATATAAAAATACGCCGCGCCGTGCATATTTCCGTGATCGGTAATGGCCGCGGCAGGCATTCCGAGACTGCTTGCTTTTTGGGTAAGATCGTTAATGCGGATAGCGCCGTCAAGCAAACTGTATTCTGTATGGCAATGTAAATGGACAAAAGACATATGAACTCCTCGTCAGTATTTACGGCAAAACAATATTTTTTTCAAGTGCAATAATGCTTGACATTCAGAAAGCTTTTTGAAAAAATCGTTACATATCAACAGGTCGGAGTATTATGGATATTTTTAATGGAATTGTCGGAACAAAAGCAGCAACCATGCTTCTTATGTTTGCCATTTGTTTCGCATTTATTTTTTTTCTGCGGTTTTTATACGGCCCCAAAGGAATTTTCAGAAAAAACCTGTGGAAAAACATTGATGACGAAAACGGTTCCGACACAAAAAATAATATCTGATTTTTATGAATAATTTGTATCCGCTGCACGAACAAAGTTTTCTGCGCTATGCAGATTCTTTTATCCAAAAATCGGCAGAACCCTGTCTGCAGTTAAAAAAAGAGCATACATTCCGGGTTGTTGCCAATACCATTAAATTATTGTCTGCCTGCGGCCTAAACGAAGAAGATGCCTACTGTGCCCAGCTTATTGCTTTATATCATGATATCGGCCGTTTTATCCAATACGAAAAATACAAAACTTTTGTGGATAAGAAAAGCGAAAACCATGCTCATTTGGCTGTCAGGATTTTAAAACGGCATGAACCGTTTCTTGCGGAACCCAAACATATCCGGAAAAAAGTGCTTGCCGCAGTTATTCTACATAACAGTTTGGAACTGCCTCAAAAACTGCCGCATGAATATACACAGCTCTGTCAGATAATCCGTGATGCGGACAAACTGGATATTTTATACATAATGGCGCAGAACTTTACGCAAAGTCTTCCGGAAAAAGACAGCGTCATGCTTCATGTAAAAAATGATCCCCGGGCATATACCGCGTCCATACTGCAGCAGGCTATCAATAAACAGATTATTAAATATACGGATCTTGTTTACGAAAACGATTTTAAAATTTTGCTCTGCGGCTGGCTGTACTCCTTATATTTTAGAAAAAGCAGAGAAATTTTAAAGGAACAGCGGTATTTTTTGCAAATTTTGCATTCACTGCCCAAAGACAGCCAAACCCAAACTTTTGTAAAACTCATTGAACGGGAACTTGACTGCTAACGGTTTTTGAAAAACGTACAGATAACAACGCCGCCCAAAACCATGGCTCCTCCCGCAATCTGTACGGCATTAATTTGTTCGCCGATAAGCACAACGGCAAAAAAGGACCCGAATACCGGCACAAGATAATAAATAATGCCTGCCCGTACCGCGCCTATCAGTTCAATGGCCCGGTTCCAGCAGATGAACGCCAAAAAGGAAGCGCATACGCCGATATAGAAAAATGCCCCTAAATGGTCAAAATTATGCATAACCGGCAGTTCATGCTTAAAAAGCAGGCAGACAAACAAACTTGTAATAAATGCAATGACGAAGGTTGTTTCCAAAAAAACAGAAATATGGATTTTTGCTTTAAAAAAACGCATACTGACGGAATATAAGGCAAAACAAAGTGAACAGCCCAATGTCCAAAAGTGCCCTGCAGTAAAATCAAAATTGTGCAATATATCCAAATTTCCTTTTGCAACAAGCATAAATACACCTGCAAGCGCCAAAGCGGAACCCAATATCCAGACAATATTGATTTTGTCTTTAAAAAATGCCCAGGCAAGGAACATCATGATAAGCGGTGATGTGGCCATTAAAATGGTCATATCTACCGCAGGTGCCGTATGAGGAGCGTTATAAAACAAATAATTGCTGATGAAACACCCTAAAACCCCATACAGCAGCATAAGCTTCCATTCTTTTTTTACAGCGCAAAAATCTTTATTGAGATATTTTGCGGCAAAAGGAAACGTAAAAATCACCGCAAAAAGCCAGCGCCAATAACTCATTTCAAGCCCAGTATATTCACCGGCAAGTATTTTTGCGGCTATAAAATTGCCGGCCCAAATAATTGTGGACAGCAAAGCCAGCACATTGCCCAGTAAAAAATTTTTTTGTGTCTGATCAAGCATGAACGAACCTTTTTTCAGAATAGCCGTACTGTACGCTTTTTTTGACAAAATGCAACATGAATAAAAACACTTCTTGACGAAAATTTTATATTTATGCATTCTAAGCAAAGCGAAAAATATCAGGATACAATATGAGAGTGTTAGCCCTTGGTGATATTTGCGGCAGCATCGGAAGAAATGCCGTAAAAGAAAGAATTCCTACGTTAAAACGCGAGCTTGGCATTGATTTTATTATTGCCAACGGTGAAAACAGTGCAGGCGGCGTAGGCATGACCGCTTCAACCGTACACGACATATTAAACGCCAAGGTTGACTGCATAACGGGCGGAAACCACAGCTGGAAAAACCGCGAAGTCTACGACACTTTCGATAAAGAACAAAGAGTGCTCAGGCCGCAGAACTTCCCGGCTCCCGCACCCGGGAGGGGCTCGAATGTCTTTCTTTTGCCGGACGGCAGAAAAATAGCCGTGCTGAATATTCAGGGCACGACATTTATGGACGCACTGCCCTGTCCTTTTCAGGCGGCTTATGAATTTGTCAATTCTCTTGACGATGACGTTGTCTTTCGTTTTGTGGATTTTCATGCAGAAGCCACAAGCGAAAAAAAAGCTATGGGATTTGCTCTTGACGGCAAAGTCAGCGCTGTTTTCGGCACGCATACCCATGTACAGACGGCAGATGCGCAAATTCTTCCGAACGGCACGGCCTATATGACGGATTTAGGTATGTGCGGAGTTGAACTGTCCTGTCTGGGCATGAGTTTTGAATCGGTTTTACAGCGTTTTGTAAGCAAGCGGCCGGCAAGTTTCAAACGTGCCGTGGGACAGGGAGCGCTTAACGGCCTGCTTATGGAACTGGACGATGAAAGCGGAAAAGCCCTGTCAGTCAGTCTTTTCAGGGAAAATGCGCCGCGTACCAAAATTTCCAGCTATGAATTGATCGAAACCGGCCAAACTCAGAGTGCCGCTGACGCTCAAAAAGCGGACAGCCATGAATAAAATTCATATAATCACCACTGGCGGAACCATATCCGCACAAAAAAATCAGCATAACCTTTCCGAACCGGGAAAAATTTCTGCGGAAAAACTGACAGCCGCAATCGAAATTCCGGAAAACTGTTCGCTGTTTTATTATCATGCCGCGGCGATTGACAGCTCGCTGATGTCCTTTGACATTCTCCTGGATATTGCTGCATACCTGAAAAAAGTTCTTACTTGCCCGGATACGCTGGGCGCGGTAATAACCCACGGAACAGACACGCTTGAGGAAAGCGCGTATTTTTTAAGTCTGTGCTGTCCGAATAATAAGCCTGTTATTGTTACCGGATCGCAGCGCGGCAGCGAGGAAACAGGCACGGACGCCTTTGCCAACCTGCAAGATGCGCTGCGGGCAGTAAGTGCCTTATGCGGACAGGATATCGGAGTTGCCGTACTGTTCAATCAGGCTTTGTATATGCCGAAATATGTACATAAAAACCATACGCATTTTCTGCACGCTTTTACCGCCCCTTATTACGGAATGCTCGGCACCGTGGACGGAAAGCACGTGCATATTCCGCAGAAACCGAATTTTTTTGAACTGTACGAACCGATACAGCCTGTTCCCGAAATTGATATTTACAAAGCCAGCCTCGGCTGTATGGGCGACGCCCTGCAGTTTTACGTCCAAAACGGATACCGTGCCGTTGTAATCGAAGCGTTCGGCCGCGGAAACGTGACCGCACGGCTGGCGGAAAATATACGGAAACTGACCGCTTCGGGCTGTTTGGCAGTAATTTGTTCCGACTGCGCCAACGGGAGCGTACTGCCCTGCTACGATTTTGAAGGCGGATTGGGAAAATTGATTGAATACGGCGCCATACCGGCTTTTGATTATTCCGCAAAAAAAGCCAGAATTAAACTGGCTGTTCTGCTTGCGGCCGGCATCGGCGACAAAGAAAAAATAACTGCTGCATTTTTGAAATAATAATTTTTTTATTTTTTATCCGGGGGAAATGATTTCCCCCAGTCCCCCTCATACTATATAATTTTTAATTTGATACAGCCTTTTTCAGAGGCTTTAGGATTATCTTTAGGGTATGTTTCCGAATTAATACCATAGATTACAGCAATTATAAAAAATATCAACATAAACAAATCGTTATAAACTTTGTTTTGGCTTGGGAAAAAGATTTTTTAAGTCGCTTTTATTCACGGAATTTACGGAACCGAAGCCGAAAACTTCGGCAAGGTTCCGCAAATTCCGTGTAATGAGGGGGCTTGGGGGAAATCATTTCCCCCAAGAAAAAAAAATAATTTAAAATAATATAAAAAAATCCTCTTTGCAGAGGATTTTTATGCGTTATTTTTGCAGTACCAATTTGCGCACTTCGTCTACGTGCGTTACCGGATGCACGGTTATTTTGTCCAGTAATTCATCAGGAATGTCTTCCAGATCCTTCATATTTTGCTTGGGAATTATCACATGTTTCAGACCGCGGGTTACGGCGGCAAGAATTTTTTCTTTTATGCCGCCCACGGGCAGAACCCTGCCGCGCAAAGTAATTTCGCCTGTCATGCAGTATTCTGCATTGACAGGACTGTCCGTAAGCGAAGACAAAATTGCCGTAAACAACGTTACGCCAGCGGAAGGGCCGTCTTTGGGCGTTGCCCCTTCTGGAACATGAATATGCAGATCGTACTTTTCATGAAAATCCTCATCTGCCTTCAGTTCTTCGGCATGGCTTCTGATATAGGATACGGCTGCTTGGCAGCTTTCTTTCATAACGTCGCCGAGCTGACCGGTAATCTGCACGGCTCCTTTGCCTTTCATTTTGCTGACTTCCACAAACAGCACATCACCGCCTGCCTGCGTCCATGCAAGTCCTGTCGTAACACCCGGCAGCAGTGTTTTTTCCCGCTCTTCTTCCAAAAAGCGCGGTGCGCCGAGCAGTTCTTCCACGGTTTTCGGCGTTACGGAGCATGATTCCAGTTCGTGTTCGGCAACTTTTCTGGCAATTTTACGGCAAATTGCGCCGATTTCCCGCTCAAGACCGCGCAGACCTGCTTCGCGCGTATACTCGCGGATTACTTTTTTTATGGAATTGTCGGAAATTTTTAATTGTTTTTCATGCAGTCCGTTATCTTTGATTTGCCTTTTCAGGATATGGGATTTCACTATGGCAAGCTTTTCCAATTCCGTATATCCGGAAATGCGGATTATTTCCATTCTGTCGCGCAGCGCGTGCGGTATGGAATCCAAATTATTGGCCGTGCAGAGAAAAAGCACCTTTGACAGATCAAATTCCACATTCAGGTAATGATCGCTGAAATGGCTGTTTTGTTCAGGGTCAAGGGCTTCAAGCAAAGCAGAACTCGGGTCTCCCCTGAAATCATTGCCGAGCTTGTCAATTTCGTCCAGCAAAATAACAGGATTTTTGGTTCCGGCATTTTTCATTGCCTGAATGATACGGCCGGGCATGGCACCCACATACGTTCTTCTGTGCCCGCGGATTTCCGCTTCGTCACGCATACCGCCGAGGGAAATGCGCTGGAACTTTCTGTTCATGGCCTTAGCAATGGAACGTCCGAGCGAAGTTTTGCCGACCCCCGGAGGCCCCACAAAACACAATATTGTCGCTTTGGCTTCCGGGTTCAGTTTACGCACGCTCAGAAATTCCAAAATTCTGTCTTTAACTTTAGTTAGACCGTAATGATCGGAATCCAGCACTTTTTTGGCTTTGATAATATCCAAAACATCGCGGGTAGTTTTTTTCCAGGGCAATTCCGCCAGCCAATCCAAATACGTGCGGACAACATTGGCTTCGGCAGAATCCATTCCCATATTGGAAAGCCTGTGCAGCTGTTTTTGAGCCTCTTTTTTGGCGTCTTTGCTGAGTCCTGCTTTTTCAAGATTTTCACGCAGGATATCCAGTTCTTCGTCCATATTGGCATTTTCGCCAAGTTCGGTCCGAATAGCTTTAATCTGTTCACGCAAATAATACGTTTTTTGTGCCTTATCCATGCCTTCGCGCGCAATATTCTGGATTTTTGCCTGCAGGTCGGCTATTTCGACTTCTTTCAGCAAATGCTTATTAATCATTTTCAGCCGTTCGACAGGGTCAAGACATTCAAGCATATTCTGCGCTTCGTCTGCTTTTAACCGCATATTGGAAGCAATTAAATCCGCAAGTTTTCCCGGTTCGTCAACTTGGGTTAAAATTGTCATGATTTCCGCAACAGGAACTCCGCGCAGCTGCAGAATTTTTTCGCTGTTTTCCCTGGCAATGCGCATAAGCGCGATAACTTCCGAAGTGACGGGCTTTTCAATTTCTTTAATTAATTCAATTAAAACTTTCGGATATTGGGCATTGGCAAGCTCACCAAGGCATTTTGCCCGGCTTACCCCCTGAATAAGCGCTTTTACGTGGCCGTTGGGCATTTTTATCATGCGCAGAATAAGTCCCACGGTGCCTGTTTCGTAAAGTTCGGCAACTGACGGGTCGTCCGTTTCGCTGTTTTTCTGTGCGGTGACAAACAAAAATTTTGAGGAATTATATGCTTTTTCTATAACTTCAATACCGATGTCACGGGTTTCGTAAATCGGCATAATCATAGAATTAAACAGTACATTTTCGCGCAAAGACAACAAACCGATTTCATGCGGAATTTCACTGAGAAGCGCTTCGTCACCGATAAGCACTTCTTCGTCTTCGCGCATCGGCTGCCGTGTCTGCGGCTGTGCGGCCTGCACGGTACGTTTTCTGGGTCTGCCTCTTTTGGGCTTTTCTGCTGGTTCTGCAAGTTCGCCGTTATCTTTTTTCTTAGCCATTATATATTCCTGTTGCTATAATATGCTTTTTTCATTGTCGTCAAACAATATGGTATTCTCTTCCAGCAAATGATTATTAGCCAGGCTTATAACTTTTCCGTCCGCAATAATCAAATGGTCAAGCAAGCGTATCCCCATCAAATTCATAACCTTCTGGATATGCATTGTGGTTTCTCTGTCTGCCCAGGATGCTTTGATAATGCCGCCGGGATGATTATGGATAAGCACAAGGGCTGTAGCTTTTTTGGTAATAGCCAGTTCCGCAATCATTTTAGGCGAACAGAAAGCAGAATCCATATTGCCTGTATGTACTTTATCAAAACTAAGCAGTCTGTTGTTATTGTCAAGTAAGGCAACCCAAATTTCTTCGTGGCAGAGTCCGTCCATAACGCAGCGGGCCAGCATGGCAATATCGTCTAACGTTACGGATTTCTTTTCTTTTATTGGCTCCATAAAATAACGGGCCACGAGTTCGCGCAGCAAAATAAAAAATATTTTCGACGATTCGCCGAAACCGCTTATAGTTTCTAATTCCGTGGGATGGGCATTCAAAACGCCCCAAACCGAACCGAAACGGTTTATTAACGCCTTTGCCAGCGGTTTAGTGTCTCCCCGTTTATGAACGTATCCGAGCAAAAGCTCCAAAAGTTCATATGACTCTGTTTCCTGCGGATTTTTCAGTACCCGTTCCCGCAGTCTTTGTCTGTGGCCGTAATAATGCGGATCATGTTCTGCCATATTTATCCCTGCTGACTGTCACTGACAGAATACAGCGTTTCAAGCTGTGAAGCATCTTTTTTATAAATCTTCAAAATATCTTTAATAAGTTCTTCAAAGGTTTCAAGGGGTGCTTTTTTTCCGCTTTTGACAGAATATTCGGCAAAGCAAAGCAAAGAAATGATTTTTGAAATATTGGTAAAGCCAAATCTGGCTGCTAAAGCGGTTTTATTGGCAATTTGACTGTTTGGCAAAAATACCTGCTCTTTTGCCTTAATTTTCCATAACGTGCGCATTTCACGCATCATTACCGCAATAAAGGCAAATAAAAAACTGTCCTCTGTCTGCCTGCCGTTTTTAAGCAGAAGCTTCCATACTTCCCGGCTGCTGCCACTTTCAATTTTTTTTATAATGTCAAACAAAGCAAGTTCCGGAGTATAATTGGTAAGCTGGGCAACAACAGACGGCGAAACTTCCCCCTGTTCGGCAAAAAGCGACATTTGCGCCAATACGTTGTTTAAACTGCTGTAATCAGGTGCAAGCGTTTCTTTCAAAATATTGACGACTTCGTTGGCAAGATTTAGTCCGTATTTTGCCATGGCCTGTTTTTTTATTATCTGCGCGAAATTATGTTCCGTAATTCCTGCAGATTCATAGATCCAGCCTTTTTTTTGGGCAAATTCATAACATTTTTGCTTTTGCACCGCAGCAGGAAGCTTCAATTTTCCTTTATCAAGACTGTTATGGATAATAAAGACGGAAAAAATATCAGGTCTGGGCTTTCCGAGAGCCTGTGAAATTTTTTTCCATTGCTCTGCAGTCAGCTCGTGACAGTCACGCACGTAAAAGATTTTATTTTTTTTTTCAAAACTGTTCATATCCAACGCGGAAAAAAAAGCGTTGTTTTGAATGTCTTCTGTCCAAAATGTCCGGCGCTCGGCATTAATCCACGTTTCACCGAAGGAAGCAATGTAGTCGTCTTCCATATATTCTTTTGCCATTTGCAAATCTGGACAGTGACAAAAATAAAATCCCGCAATCTGTTCCATACTTAAAAATTATTTTCCATGGAATTAAATGCTTTGTAAACTAGTTCCTGCAGTGTTTCCTGCGCGGCATATTCTTCCGTAACCTGCTGAAACGTTTCGGAAGATGACAAAATTCCGCTGGACCATGTTTCGCCTGTATGCCTATTGTTAAGACGAACTTCCATATCAATTACAATGGAATTTAAAAGCATTCTGTCCTGTTCGTCTGTCAGGCTGTCCGCAGTATAGAATTTATGGATAATAATTTCCATAAGAAAATCAGCTTTATCTTGGTCAGCAACAAAACGCGCCAATTTGCGGGCATTCATTTCTGAATGGAATTTGTTAGTTAAATAATAGTTAATCCAAGGATATAAAGACGGGTCTTCGATCTTGGCAATAGCAACGGTTTTATCGGAACCGCCAAAAACAGATTGGGAAGAATGGCCTGACAGCCCCTGCACTTTGTACCCGCAGGAGCACAAAATGCAGAGAAAGCCAAGCAGAAAGAATGTATAAATATTCTTCATAGTTAATATTAGTTAGCTACAATATTGACAAGTTTTTGCGGAATAACGATTATTTTCCTGATTGTCAGCCCTTCCAAATGTTTTTGTATACTGGGTTCGGCCGCTGCACATTTTTCGATTTCTTCCTTGGAAGCTGATGCGGGCACATCTATTTTTCCGCGTAGTTTGCCGTTGATTTGAATAACAATGGTCAGTACGTCTTTTTCCAGCGCTTCTTCTTTATACTGCGGCCAAGGCTGCTCGCTTACGGTTCCTTCCAGTCCCAAATCCTGCCAAAATTCTTCGCAGATATGCGGTGTAAAAGGTGAAAGCAGAACAATAATCGTGCTTATGGCAGAAGAAAGCACTGCTTTGCCGTTTTCTGACTGTACCAAAACATCTTTAAGAGCAAAGGTTTCGTTAACCAGTTCCATAATGGCAGCAATGGCCGTATTGAACTGATAACGGTTGCCGATGTCTTCGCTTACTTTTTTGACCGTTGCGTGTTCGCGCAGGCGCAGAGCTTTCGCTTCTTCGCTGTCAGCCTGTTCTTTGCTGGAAGAACACGGTTTCATGGCAAAAATATTGCCGCGCACTTCCTGATACAAACGCCATACACGCTGCAGAAAACGGGAAGAGCCTTCAATGCCGGATTCACTCCAGTCAAAATCCCTTTCCGGCGGGGCGGCAAAAAGGCAGAACAAACGTACAGTATCTGCACCGTATTTAGCAATCATTTCGGTAGGATCAACAACATTGCCTTTGGATTTTGACATTTTTGAACCGTCTTTCAGTACCATACCCTGCGTGAGCAGATTTGCGAACGGTTCGTTAATATTACCCGGAAGATAGCCGAAATCGCGCAGAACTTTTGTAAAAAAGCGCGCATACAGCAAATGCAGAATTGCGTGTTCGACACCGCCGATGTACTGGTCTACGGGCATAAAGTAAGAAAGCGCATCTTGGGAAAACGGAGCTTCGTCGTTTCTTGCGTCCGTATATCGGGCAAAATACCAGGAAGATTCCACAAAAGTATCCATGGTGTCTGTTTCGCGCTTAGCCGGTTTTCCGCATTTTGGGCAGGTTGTATTGACAAAAGCCTCAAATGTGGGAAGAGGAGAACGGCCGTCTTCATGGGTTTTTACGTCAAGCGGAAGCAAAACGGGCAAATCCTCTTTATTGACGGGAACCATACCGCAGTCTTCGCAGTATACAACGGGAATAGGCGCACCCCAGTACCGCTGACGGGAAATATTCCAGTCACGCAGGCGGAAGTTTACGGTTTTTTTGCCGAAACCGTTCTTTTCCATGGCTTCGATGATTTTTGCTTTGCCTTCTTCGTTGGGCGTGCCGGAAAATTCGCCGGAATTAATCATAATGCCGGGCTCCGTATACGCACATTCAAGGCTCTGCACGTCAAGCTCGCCGCCGTTTGCGGAAATAACCGCTTTCATGGGGATATTGTATTTTTTGGCGAATTCAAAATCACGCTGATCATGGGCAGGCACTGCCATTACGGCACCGGTGCCGTATTCGGCAAGAACAAAGTTGCCGAGCCATACGGGCACTTTATCGCCCGTGAAGGGATTTATGCAGTATGCGCCGGTGAACACCCCTTCTTTTTCCAAAGAATCGGACTGACGGGCAATTCTGTCCATATTGCGGGTTTTGGTAATAAAGGCACGGATTTCTTCTTCGTTGTCACGGCCTGCGATGAGACTGTCCACAAGGGGATGTTCCGGGGCAAGCGTCATAAAGGTAACGCCGAAAATGGTATCCGGCCGGGTCGTAAAAATTTTGATTTCGCCTTTGCCGTCTTCCAGTTTAAATGCGGCCTCCGCACCTATGGATTTGCCTATCCAGTTGTGCTGCATGGACAAAACCCTGTCAGGCCAGCCGCCTTCCAGTTTTTTAAGGTCTGCAAGCAGTTCGTCGGCATAATCGGTGATTTTCAAAAACCATTGGGTCAGTTCTTTTTGTTCGACCACGCTGTCACAGCGCCAGCATTTGCCCTCTTCCACCTGTTCGTTGGCAAGAACGGTATGGCAGTTCGGGCACCAGTTCTGCGGGGCTTTTTTGCGGTAAACCAAACCTTTTTCAAGCCATTTGAGGAAAAATTCCTGTTCCCACTTATAATATTTGGGGTGGCAGGTTGCGACTTCCCTGCGCCAGTCATAAGAATATCCAAGTCTTTTCAGCTGGCTGCGCATATTGTCGATATTGGAATATGTCCAGGTACCCGGATGGATATTGTGTTTTATGGCTGCGTTTTCAGCAGGAAGACCGAAAGCGTCCCAGCCCATGGGGTGCAGCACGTTATAGCCCTGCATACGGCGAAAACGGGCAACGACATCGCCAATCGAATAGTTGCGCACGTGTCCCATATGAATATTTCCTGAAGGATACGGAAACATTTCAAGAACATAATATTTAGGACGGGATGTATCGATTTCACAGTTAAAGCTGTTGTGATCCACCCAATATTGCTGCCATTTCAACTCAATGGACTCTGCATCATAACGATTTGGCAATGCCATAAACCACACCTCAAATGATAAAGTATTTTCTTCTGACGCATTGCTGCGCGGACTTATTTTTCTTCCAAGGATTTTGAATAACTGTCCAAAATTCCGTTAATGAAAGCCTGGGAACGTTCTTCCCCAAAAACTTTGTTCAGCTCCAAAGCTTCATTAATGGCCACTTTTGCCGGCACGTCATGCCTGTAGGCAATTTCAAACACGGCTAGGCGCAGCAGGCAAAGCTCCACTTTTCCCACTCTGTCCAAGCGCCATTTTTTAGAATATTGCTGAATAATTTCATCAAGTTTTTCAGAATGCTGCCAAACACCGAGAATAAGCTCCCAAGTGAAGCCTTCGCATACGTTTTCTTCTCCGCCGTCCTGCACCGGAAAATTTTTATAGCTGTTTTCCAAAGCCTGAACTGTTTTTATTTCGCCAAATTCCAGACCATAAAGAAACTGGAACGCTTTCATGCGTGAGAGGCGGCGGGGAACATTTTTATTGTTTTGCATGGCTATTCCTATAATTGTTTGAGAACTTGCAGGGTTTCAAGCAAAGCAGCGGCAGCCTCGACGCCTTTGTTGCCGGCTTTGCTGCCGGAACGTTCAATAGCCTGTTCCATATTGTCAGTGGTCAGCAGACCGAAGCCTACGGGAATATCATATTCCAGAGAAACATGGGCAAGCCCTTTTGTTGTTTCGGAAGCAACAAAATCAAAGTGCGGGGTCGCTCCGCGGATAACGGCGCCAAGGGCAACTATACCGTCATATTTACCGCTTGCTGCCAGTTTTTTGGCAACAATGGGCATTTCAAACGCACCGGGAACGCGCACAATGGCAAGGTCTTCTCTGTCCGCACCGTGGCGTATCAAATAATCAACAGCACCGCCGATAAGGGAATTCACCATAAAATCATTGAAACGGGAAGCCAAAATGGCAATTTTATAACCTTTTGCATCCATCATGCCTTCAACAGTTTTAATATGATACATCATATGCTCCTTTAAAAATCACCGTAATTACCGTGAATGTGACGGCAACTGTTGCCAAACAAATGGCCGAGTTTTTCTTTTTTTGTTTTCAGATATTTTTCATTGAACTGGCAGGGAGTCTGTTCCAGGGGCACACGCTCCGTAACTTCAAGGCCGTATCCTTCAAGCCCGATAATTTTTTTCGGGTTATTTGTCAGAATGCGAAGTTTTCGTATGCCAAGATCCACAAGTATCTGCGCCCCCATACCGTAATCGCGCAAATCCGCCTTAAAGCCGAGTTTATTATTGGCTTCCACGGTATCATAGCCTTCATCCTGCAGAGCATAGGCTTTTATTTTATTGGCAAGACCGATGCCGCGGCCTTCCTGGCGCATATACAAAATGGCGCCGCGGCCTTCTTTTTCGATCTGCGCCATGGCAGAATGAAGCTGTCCGCCGCAGTCGCAGCGCATGGACGCAAACACATCGCCCGTTAAACATTCGCTGTGCACGCGGATAAGTACGGGTTCGGGCGTTGTCACGTCACCTTTGACAAGGGCAATGTGGGTATGATTGTCAAGGGAATTTTCATAGGCAATAATTCTGAAATCCCCGAATGCCGTGGGCATATTGGCTTCTGCCACGCGCTTGACCGCAACCTGCCCTTTTTTCAGCCTGTACTGAATAATATCTTTCACCGTGGCAATTTTAATGTTATGTTCGGCCGCAAATTTTTCCAAATCCGGCATTCTGCTCATGGTGCCGTCGTCATTCATAATTTCGCAGATAACCGCCGCAGGGGTAAGCCCGGCCAGTTTTGCCAGGTCAACGCTGCCTTCGGTTTGTCCTGCACGCATAAGCACGCCGCCGGGATGTGCCCTGAGCGGGAAAATATGTCCGGGGGTAACGATATCCCTTGCCGTGCTTGCGGGATTTACGGCGGTAAGAATGGTATGCGCCCTGTCATGGGCGGAAATGCCCGTAGTAACGCCTTCGCGCGCTTCAATGGAAACCGTAAAATTGGTGCCGAACTTGGAACCGTTGCGTTTTGTCATCAGCGGCAGTTCCAGTTTGTCGGCCATTTCGTTTTCCATGGGCAGACAAATCAGTCCGCGGCCGTATTTTGCCATAAAATTAATGGCTTCTGGGCTTACAAATTCAGCGGCAATGGTAAGATCGCCTTCGTTTTCCCTGTCTTCGTCGTCGGCAAGGATAATCATTTTTCCCTGTCTGAAATCTTCGATTGCTTCTTCAATACTGCAAATAGCCATATATCATTCTCTTATGCAAAAAAGCCATTTTCACGGAGAAAATCTTCCGTAATGCCACTTTTCTGCGGTTTATTTTCTTCAATGTATCTGGAACGGAGTATATATTTGCCTATCATATCCGTTTCAATATTGATTTTTTTGCCGATATGCCAATCCGCAATGGTGGTAACTTTCCATGTTTCCGGAATTACATTTACCGTTAAAAAATCAAATCCGCAAGTATTTACCGTAAGACTTAT
Organism: uncultured Desulfovibrionaceae bacterium; assembly: GCA_949299515.1. Taxonomy (GTDB): domain Bacteria; phylum Desulfobacterota; class Desulfovibrionia; order Desulfovibrionales; family Desulfovibrionaceae; genus Taurinivorans. The sequence goes on along the minus strand of CASGAP010000012.1, from coordinate 80,165 downwards.
CCCGTCAAGAGCAACAGACCCTTTCGGAATAATGTATTTTGCCCATTCCCTGTCAAAATTTATTGTAATTTCGCGTGACTGACCTATTTCCCGTACAGACTGCACACTGCCCATTGTGTCCACGTGGCCGCTCACCAAATGTCCGCCGAGACGGCTTCCGAGAGCCAGCGCCCGTTCCAGATTTACTTTGGATTTTGGAGCAAGCAGCGAAATATTGGAACAGGACAGAGTTTCGCCCGATGCATAAAAAGTCAGCAAAGCATTTTCTGCCGTTTCCACGGTAAGACACGTGCCGTTAACCGCAACGGATTCGCCTATTACCGGCTTTTCAAAGGGAAAAAGCGGCTTAATGCCGAACCTCATGTCAGCACCTAAATGGCGTATTGCCGCAACTTCCCCAAGCCCTTCTATCAATCCTGTAAACATGGTTTCTCCGTTTTGAGATATATATGCAGATCTTCGCCGACTTGTTCGGTTTTCAGGACTTTCAGGCGGTATGCTTCCTGCATGGTCAAAACCGTATTGCCGCTGAATGCGTTTTTTGCGCTGTCATCGCCCAATATGCAGGGCGCCATATACAGAACAAGCCTGTCTGCCAGCCCTTCTTTCAAAAGCGCCTGCGCAAGCTTTGCCCCGCCTTCGCAGTAAATATACGGGCAATTATATTTTTGAAAAGCTATTTCAAAAACTTGTTTTAAATTTAATGTGCCGTCAATATTTTTGTCAACACTTTCAAGGGAAATTCCCAAATTTTTAAAGGCATCCGTATCTTTTTCCCCATGCACGGAAGTAAACAGCACGGTATTTTTCCGTTCGTCAAGACAATAATAGCCAGTTCTGCCGTTTTGGATTTCAGGCAGTTTTCTTGTAACGATAAAAGCTTTGGGCTGGGTTTCGGTTTCAATGCCGCGAACAGTCAGCATGGGATTGTCTTCAAAAAACGTATGGGAGCCAATCATAACGGCACCGTTTGTTTCGGCCATATGCCTGCGCATCAGCATAGTGACTTTCTGCGATTCCCTGCCGGAAATTTTATGGCTGTGCCCTTTCGCGGGGCCGATTTTGCCGTCCAGCGTACACGCCATTTTCACAATGCAATACGGCCGTTTTTCTTCCTGCCATACCAAAAAATCAGCCAAAAGCTCACGGCATTCGTTTTCGCAGAGACCGGTATGCACGGTTACGCCGTGCTGTTTCAGGTAAGCACAGCCGCCTGCCGCTTTGGGATTAGGGTCAAGACAGCCGACATATACGGTTTTTATGCCTGCCTCGGCTATGGCATGGGAACAGGGCGGGGTTTTGCCGAAATGATTGCACGGTTCCAGCGTAACATAAAGCGCACAGTGTTCCATATGCACTTTTTCCGCACTGCGGACATCTTTATGCTGCTCCGCCGCCTGCTGCAAAACAGGATTGGAAAAATGCAGGCCTTTTTGTATTTGCTCATAAAAAAAGCCCTGTTCAACGGCACTGCAAAGACATTCTATTTCCGCGTGAGGCTTGCCGTATGCGGTATGGAAGCCTTCAGCGATTATTTTGTTTTTGTACACCAAAACAGCCCCGACACACGGGTTCGGAACTGTTTTGAAACGGCCTTTTTCCGCAATTTCTACGGCATAATTCATAAAAAAAGAATGCTGCATATTATTTGCTTCTTTCTATTCGTATTAATTGAACATTTGCTTCTCTAAGCATTTCCAGCGCCAGTTCGTCCGGATAGGATTCCACACAGAAAATACGCTTGACCCCGCAATTAATAAGCATTTTTGTACAAATAAAGCATGGCTGTGTCGTGCAGTAAATGTCCGCACCCTGCAGACTGATGCCGTGCACGGCGCACTGTATAATAACATTTTGTTCAGCATGAAGCCCGCGGCAGATTTCATGCCGTTCCCCGGAAGGAATATTCAGCTTGGCACGCAGACAGCCCGTATTCAGGCAATGCTCCACGCCGCTCGGCACGCCGTTGTAGCCGGTGGCTAAAATGTGCTTGTCTTTTACCGCCACAGCCCCGACTTTTCGTCTGGTACAGGTAGAACGTTCCGCCACCATGTAGGCTATATTTATAAAATATTCCGTCCAAGAAACCCGTTCATCTGCCATAATGCACCCCATTCAGCCGCGGACTTTATTCGGCCAGCGTTTTTATGCGTTCCGCAAGATAATCAATTTCTTCCTTGGTAGTCTGGAAAGAACACATGAAACGCACTTCCTGAATTTGCGGATTGGTTTCATAAAAATAAAATTCTTTGGAAAGTTTTTCCATGAGAGTTTTATCCATGCAGACAAAAACAGCGTTTACCTGCGGTTTCTGCACGGAAAGGCATTTGATGTCCTGCAGTTTTTCGGCAAGATACTGCGCCATGGCATTGGCGTGCCGCGCATTTTCCAGCCACAGATTATTTTTGAAAAATTCATTGAACTGCGCACTGACATAACGCATTTTGGAAATAAGCTGCAAAGACTGCTTGCGCATGGTTCGATAGTCTTTTGAAAGTTCTTTATTAAAGAAAACCACCGCTTCGCCGAAAATCAAACCGTTTTTGGAACCGCCGAAAGACAGAACGTCAACGCCGGCATTGACCGTCAAATCTTTAATATCCACGTTCAGCGCCGCCACGGCATTGGCAATGCGTGACCCGTCCATATGCACAAGCATATCGTTTTTATGCGCATATTCGCAAATTTCTTTTATTTCTTCAGGAGAATACAGCGTACCTTTTTCGGTAGACTGGGTAATGGAAACCACTTTGGGCGTAACCCTATGAAACGTATCTATACTGTCCAGATAAAAATCAATGTCTTTGGCTTTGATTTTTCCGTCGCAGGAAGGCAGGGGCAGCAGCTTGGAACCTGTAATCACTTCCGGTGCGCCGGCTTCTTCCGTATTGATATGGGATATATCGGCACAGATAACACCCTGCCACGGCCTGAGCATGGCTTTAAGTGCCACGACATTGGCACCCGTACCGCTTAATGTATAACAGACCGTAACTTCCCCGAAAATTTTGCTGAAAATAATGTCGGACTGATTGCTGTAATCGTCAAGGGCATACGGCACGGCATAGCCCTTGTTGGCTTCGATGACAGCCTGAATAATTTCCGGTGACGCACCTGCGGTGTTGTCGCTTGCAAACCCTGTAATCATAATCTTCCCTCAAGAGTTTTAGAATAAACGTTTATGGTTTTTGTATAAAAATCTTCCATTGACCAGCCGTATACAGAATTTGAAACAGACGGAGAACCGGTTCCGTAAAAATTCCGCATACACAGTTTCTGCAGATCTGTACGGAATTTTTCATCAAGGCAGTTAAGGAACATAGCCGCCATTTCATCAATATTTCCTGGCCGAAACAAAAATCCGTCCTGCAGAATGTCAGGCATGACGCCAACACGCGAACCGATAACCGGAGTATGGCACGCCAGCATTTCAAAGGCTACCCTGGCAATGGTTTCTGAACCGACAGAAGCGATAAGCCCCACATCGAGCATATTCATAAAATCATTCAGTTCATGAACGAATTCGTAAAAATGGATATTAGTTTGCGGTACGCCTAAGGTTTTGGCATAAGCCTTCAAATCGGCGACAGTAAAACAACAGTCCCGGCCGGCAATAAGCAGGTGCAGCCTATTGCGGGCATCTTCGCTTTGATCCAGGCATTTTTTCAGAGCTGCAATGCTTTCATGAAATCCTTTAACCAGATCCAGTCTGCCCACTATGCCCAAAAGCACATCATCTTCGGAAAAGCCGTATTTTTTGCGGATAGCAGGCACATCATGCTTATGCGGATAAAAAACGCCGGTATCGACACCTCCCAAAATCGTATGTACGCGCGAAGCAGGCGTTTTCATGATATTAATAAAAAAATCCGCCATTGACGAATTGGTCACAATAAGATTATCGGCTGTTTTATTATGCAGAAATTTGTTCAGCAGCGTTACTTTAGGCAGCCGCTGGTCCCCGCGGGTGCGGATCAGCTTTATGCCGAAGCGTCTTTTCAGCATACCGAACATATAAAAGGATTCGCCGCGGTGACAGTTGATAATGTCCGGCCTGAAGCTTTCGCAAAGACCGTTCAGTTCGTTCCAAGAATAAAAAATTTCTTTGGGATTAAAAGAATTTAAAGGCAGTATCCGATATTTCAGCCCAAATTCTTTTATTTTCGGAATAAGGGCAGATTTCGGGCAGGTTATAAGCAGGCTTTCATGCCCATGCGCGTTCAAAATATGTGTTAAATAAAGAGCATACCATGCCGTGGCATTGTACCATTGTGTATTGATTACCTGTATAGTTCGCATTTTTCATCACTTAACATTAATAAAAAGAAAAATACGATAAAATTCAAAAATATGCAACGATATTTTACAGTGATAAAATTTTTACGCAAAGAGCAGACGGCAAAACGTTTTGGCATCTCCAATGGCATGGGAAATTTTTGAACCTTCGTTGGGCTGATGATAATTGGGAATGCCGCGCGACCAAACAGCAACGGGAATGCCGAGGCTGCGGATTTTGCAGCCGACCGTTGCGCCGCCCACGCCGCCGACTTTGCAGATTATGCCGTATTCTTCAAAAATCGCCTGCTTCAGCTTTTGTACAACTTCTGCCCGTTCATCGGTGGCAGGAGAACTTTCCTCGACGTTATCCACGGATATCCGAACGGAAACCCCGTATTTTTTCATAATCTTCTGCGCAAGTTCCGTTACTTTTCCGATAACTTCCGCCGTTGAGTATTCGGGAAGAATGCGGCAGTCCAAATAAAAAACTTCCTTGCCGGAAATGGTATTGATATTGGGAACGTTTTCTTCATGGCGCGTCGGCACAATGGTTGTGCGCGGCGGCGAAAACAGACTGCTGCGTTTGGAAAAATACGCTTCCACGTTCTGTATCTGCATAACCATATCGCTCATGGCGACAAAGGCATTATTACCTTCGTCAGGCGTGGAGCCGTGACACTGCTTTCCTTCTATTTCGATTTTCAGCCAAAGCACGCCCTTTTCGGCAATTTCGATTAAATCCCCTTCCGGAGTGCTGAAATCCGGTACAAGCACCAAATCGTCTTTGGCAATTAAATCAGGATACGTGTCCATAACATAATTTATGCCGTATGTGTTGCGTGTTTCTTCGTCAGACACCAAAAAAAGAGCAAAACTGCAGTCAGGAACAACGGCATTTTTTACCAGAGCGTGCAAAATCAAAAGTCCGGAAACAATGGCCTGCTGATTGTCTTCCACCCCGCGTCCGCGAATAATGTCCGCATCTTCGCCGTCAAGCACGGCTTCAAAAGGAGGGGTTTTCCATAAACTTTCGTTTCCGGGCGGCACAACATCCATATGCCCGATAATCCACAATGTTTTATCGGTTTTTCCCTTATGGCGGATAACAAGATTGGGGCGTGTTTTGCTCGGAACCCTTTCGTCTTTTGCATCATAGTGCGTTATGTCGCTAACACCCCAGGACCGGACAAGATTTTCAATCCATGCGGCTTTTTCGGATTCTCCGATTCCGCCTTCGTTGGGGCCGAAAGCGGGAAAAGCCGTCATATTTTTTTGTAAAAAAATTACTTCGTCACGTGTATTGGATAATTCTTGCAGCAGAAATTCTTTCATTGGAAACACCTCATGCAAGAATATATCTTAAAAGAAACCGATTGGCAAACCCTATCGGAAAAGCAAAAAAAAGCCCTCACAGTGAGGGCTTTCGCAAAAATTGCCTGTCTATTAACGACCTTTTGCAGCACGTTTAGAAGCTTTAAGCGGGTTAACTTTCGCTTTTGCGGCAACTTCAATTTTGATGTGCGTTGCAAAGTTGCATCTTCCGAGAGTCCACTTCTTAGAAGGGGTCGGGTAACTGCTGCAGAATTCCTGACCTTCAAAGGTACGAACACGGTCACAGCCATTGCATTGTTCAGTAATAGGTTGTAAAAGAACACCGTTAAGTTCTACACCGTTTTCGGTTTTTACAGCACCTTCTAAGTTTTTACTAGGTGTACTCATTATGACCTCCATAGTCTAGATACATATTTCTATATTATTAAATTTGTTGTGATTGCCTTAATACAACACAGTCTTTTCACTTGATTTTCAAATAATGTCAAGTAATTTTTTAATAAATTTAAAAATTTTCCGCAAAAATAACAGCTTGACTAATCAGGAATAATTACTACCCTATGCCTATATATCTTTAAGGAACAGCATATGTCTACATTCAGAACCAATAAAAAATTAATTCGGGAATGGTTTCAGCACAATATGCCGACACCCGAAGCATATTTGCCGCCTGCGCTTATGACCGCCGAAGAAATGGAAGTTATCAACGCGCTTTTTGCCTGTCTTCCGCAGGACAAGGAAATTTCCGACAAAGCAGCCCTTGCCCTCGGCATAAGCATAGCCAAACTTTTTGAAAAAAACAAGGAACAGGCACAGGTTTGCGTGCGCCGTTTCATGTGGCACATGAACGAAGAATCCGGCAATATCGGCTGGGGCATTCCCATGGCCTTTGCGCAGACGCTCATTCACAGCGAAGGACTTACAAAAATTTATGACAATGTATTGATTTCCTATATCAATGACAAGGAAGGCGACAGCAATTACTGCGATCATGCCCCTCTGCGCCTGACCTGTTATGAGGCCGTGGGAATTTTTGCGGCGGCAAAACCGCAGTACAAAGAAAAAGTGCTGCAGATTTTTGCAGCTCAAAACGACGATGACCCTGCCTGCAGACAAATGAAACAACAAATTACGGAACAGCTCCGCACGCTGTAAGGATTATTATGCAAGAATACGCCAAACGATTTCTTGGTTCCGAGGTAGAAGCAAGACCTGCAAAAGACTGTTTTTTTCATGTTATTCCCGTTCCCTATGAAGCAAGCGTAAGCTATGGCGGCGGCACAGCGCTGGGCCCTGACGCGATTTTGGACGCCTCGGATCAGCTGGAACTGTTTAACGGACACAGCTGTCCCGGCGAAAAAGGCATTTTCACCCATGAACCGGTAGACTGCAGCCAAAATGCCGAAAAGGTAATGGAAAATATTTACGAAGCCACAAAAAATGTATTGGCTTTGGACAAATTTCCCGTTCTGCTCGGCGGCGAACACAGCATCACATACGGTGCTTTAAAAGCCCTGAAAGAAAAATACGGCATTTTCGGCGTGGTGCAGTTTGACGCACACGCGGATTTGCGCAACGAATATTCCGGTACCAAATGGAGCCATGCCAGCGTTATGCGCCGAGCCGTCGATGATTTGGGACTGCCGCTGGTACAGCTCGGCAACCGCGCGTTTTGCATTGAAGAACACGAAGCCAGAAAAAAACACCGGGTCACAAGCTGGGATGCGGAGTATCTTTGCCAAAACCCCATACCCGAAAACCTGATTCCGCAGGATTTTCCCGATAATGTTTTTATAACTTTTGACGTGGACGGCCTTGACCCGTCAATTATTCCGGACACGGGCACGCCCGTCGCAGGCGGGCTTATGTGGTACCAAGCCCTGAACTTAGCCAGAAAAACCATTGAAAACAGAAAACTTATAGGATTTGACGTGGTGGAACTCGCTCCGAGAAAAGACAGCATAGTTTCCGATTTCATTGCCGCCCAGCTGACCTATGCCCTTATGGATTTGGCATAGCCGCCGGTTTATGGTTTTCAGAGTATATTTTTAAATTATTTTCCGGGGGAAATGATTGCGTTGCTGTCCATTTGCATAAGGTTCGCAAGCTCACTAACGCAAATAACTTGTCGCCCTTTGGGTGGCTCCCCCGGCCCTCATTGCCCGGCATTTACGAAACGCTGCCGAATTTTTCGGCTTCAGTTACGTAAATGCCGCGAATAAAGATACAAAAAAATCTTTTTCAATATTTTCTTTTTTTAATAATTTTTTAAATGGTGTTATAACTGTTATAATCAGTTCCGTTATTTTGAAAACATACCCCATGCAAAAAAAAGGATTGGTTTTCCAATCCTTTTTATGTTTGTAAATACAGAAAATTCAGCCGCTGCTCATTTGCGTTTATACAAATTTTACGTGTGCCTTTTGGCGCGGCGGAACTTTTTTGTATTTGGTCTGCTGATAACCAAGCATAAAACCGGCTTTGATTTCATCGCTGTCTTTAAGTCCCAAAAATTCATTAATCGGCGGATAAAGCTGTGCCGTGGAAACAGCAAACCCTGCCCAACACGCCCCAATGCCCATACTTGGCAAAAGCAGTTCAAGATACGTTGCGGCAATGGTGCAGTCAACCGTGCCGTAGCGCTCACCCGATGTTTTATCACAGTAAGCGAAAATAACGCACGGCGCATCACGAAAAATGGGGTCTTCCCCATTGTCAAAACTTGCTACAAGACGCTTGGCTGAAGGTACGGTTCGCATAAAATCAATCACAAGACCTGCAAGCTGACGGACTTTTTCCCTGCCGTTTATGACAACCCATTCAACATATTGCTTATTTTTTGCAGTAGGCGCAAAACGGACAATATCAAGAGCCTTTAACAATTCACTGTCGGGCACATCGGCTTTTTTAAATTTCCGCACGGATCTGCGGCTTTTTATCATTGCGGCAATGTCATTAAAATCCGGGTATGCCTGAGCAATAATTTCGCCGTGTTCGGGCGTTCCGTCGATTTCTAATGATATTGCATCCTTAGGACAGACACTTATGCACTGCCCGCAGGAAATGCAGGTTAAAATACCCTTTCTGGTAAGCACGGCTTTATTATCGCCGTTCATTTCAATACAGCCGGCCGGACATATATTAAGACAGAGCTTGTCCCCACAGCAGGCTTTTTCATCAATAATAACAGACATCGTTTCCCTCTATACTAAATCAAGAACACGGAAAGCCACAGGCCTGCAGTTTAAAATATTGGTAGCTTCAATTTCATGCAGAGCTTCTTTCATGGCTTTTACGCTTGTTTCATGAGTCATAAACACAAGCGGCACCCCGTTTTCCTGTTTTTTCTTTTGAATAACCTGTGCAATGCTGATGGAATGTTTCGCAAAAATTCCCGCTATATCGCGAAGCACGCCTACCGTATCATGCACCATAAGCCGCAAATACCACGGCGCTTCGGTTTTGTCCGGATTGGCCATGGGCGCAAGCGGCAGTTTTTCCATTACATAACCTGTGCTGTCGTAAATGTCTTTCATCAAAGACATAATGTCCCCAAGCACTGCGCTTGCCGTGGGCAGGCTTCCTGCGCCAAGGCCGTGCAAAAATAAAGAACCCACGGCATTGCCGTTAATATGAATTGCATTAAACGCACCGTCAACACGGGCAAGCATGGCTTTTTCTGGAATAAGCACAGGACTGACGCCTGCCTCTATTTCCTCATGAATTCTGGAAGCCTGACCAAGGAGTTTTATGGAATACCCAAGGCTTCTGGCAAAAGCAATATCCATGGCGCTCATATCCCGAATACCCTGTACAGGCAGTTTTTCGTACGGATAATGCACACCCCAGGCAAGGCGTATAAGCAGCTTCAGCTTATGGGCGGCGTCAAAACCGTCAATATCAAGCGTGGGATCGGCTTCGGCATAGCCCAAATCCTGAGCATTTTTCAGTGCTGCGGAAAATTCCGTTCCGTGCGCCGACATTTCGGAAAGTATATAATTGCTGGTACCGTTTAAAATACCGAAAATAGTATTGATTTTATTGCCTGCCAGACTGTCTTTGAGCGTCTGCACAACGGGAATTGCCCCCGCGACGCTGGCTTCATAGGCAAGAGAAAGATTTTTTTCTTCGGCAAGCGCAAACAGCTCTTCACCCCGTTCCGCCAAAAGGGCTTTATTGGCGGTCACAACGGATTTACCGTTTTCCAGCGCCTGGCGGATAAGCATATCTGCCATGCCCAAACCGCCCATAAGTTCAACTACTACTTGAACTTCAGGGTCTTCAACCATAAGCAGGGGATTATCAATTAGCTTTGCACCTTCAGGAATGTCTCTTTTGGTGTTTGTATTGCGGACAGCCACATATTTTACGACAATTTTTTTGCCCGTTCTTTGCTCGATTTCTTCTGCATTGTCTTTCAATAACTGCACTAATCCGGAACCAACAGTTCCAAGACCTGCCAACCCGATTACTACGTTTTTTGAAGAAGTCATAAACACCTGTCTGAAATTGAATTTACAAATTAATATAGCCAATAACAAAGCAAAAGTCTACATTTTATGCAAACAATTAATTTTTGCGGAACGGCAATTGATTTTTGCCGTTACATTATCTATAGTTTTAAAAGAGGTATCCATGAACTCATTCGCAAATATAACAGAACATTTTTTTATATTGGACAGCGACAGCCTGGAACAGACGGAAAGCAAACTGTACGGTTTTGTGATTGATAAAACAGGATTTGCCGCCAATATAAGCCATTACGGCAAATTTATCGACAACAAAGAATGCGGAACTTACGTCAACATACTTGTCAATAAAAATAAAATTATCATTCAGCAGGATTATTGGGGCTTTTTCGGACTGTTCCTGTTCAGGGAAAAAGAATATTTTGCTCTTTCCAATTCTTTTTTTGCACTTGTCTGCCATTTATACAAAAAATTTAATTTGGAACCCGACGAGACGTATACCCGTTATTTTATTTTGGAACCGCTTGCTTCCTTTTCCAGTTCCCGAACTCCCGTGCGAGGCATAGTCCAGCTGCCGAAAAACGTACTGGTAAGCATTAAAATCAAAGAAAAAATACTGGAATGTTTTCCCATTGATCAGCATGAAGGCATATATTCCGTTGACTCGCCGGAAACTTTTGAAATTTTGGATAGTTGGCACAATAAATTCTCATGTTTTTTGAAACAGGCAATTAACACGCAGAATGTATCTTTTGACCTTTCAGGAGGTTTTGATTCACGACTGACTCTGACTATAAGCCGCGAACACGTCCAATTATTAAGAAATATCCGATTTAACAGTTACGACGACGAAAATCACATAGAAGATTTATTATTGGCAGCGCAGCTGGGAAACAAATTCAATTTCAGAATCAATAAACATTCAGACGAAAAAACACAGTGGCTGTCATACGAAAATTCCCTGCTGACTTCTTTTTACAGCAAGTTTGGCCTGCACAGCAACTGCCGTTTTTACACAAAATTTTACGTACAGCCTATATTTAACTTTTCAGGTGCGGGCGGTGAATGCCTTCGCGGCGTGTGGAACGGCACCCAAGAAAATTTTCTGCAAAAATACATTCCGCAGGAATACGGACAGCAATACGATTTCCGGCAGTGCTTCAGAGAAATTTTACAGCAATCTTTCGCGGAAATTCAAAAAACACAGCACAGCAATACATTATCCACACTGTATAAAAATACGCGTATGCGCAGCCATTTCGGCAAAATGACCATAGAATATCTGCCTGTAAATATTTTTTGGATAGCCCCTTTGCTGGACCCCATGCTGTACGAAATCAGCATAACAAACAAAAAAGACCCCATGCTTTTGACTGCAGTAATTTTTCAAAGATATTTTCCCGAACTTTTATCGGTGCGCTTTGACAGCGGAAAAAAAATAGAAGAGTCCACATTAAAAACAGCCATGCTCATACAAAAAAAATATCCGCGAAAAACAGATACCTTCAAAAATTTTTGTATCAAATATACGCCGCTGCCGCAGCCAAGCGGCACAGAGCGGGAAATACATACAGAAAATGATTTTATCAAACTGATATTTAGGAATAATGCAAACAAATACATACGGTCTTTTTTTTCAGACCAAGTATATGCAGGCATACTGAACGAACTGAACAGCAAAGGCTGGTATACCGACAGAAAAGCAAAAACCGCCCTAACCATGTTTCTTTTGCAGAAAATGTGCCGTGAAAAAATTTTTGACCCGCACTCCCCTGTCCGATATATCTCTGAATAAGCAAACAGACAAAACAGCCATAAAAAAACGCCGGAAATTCCGGCGTTTTCGATTATTTTTTTCCGAGAGGAATAAGCAATATCTGCAAAGTACGGCCTTCAGCATTTTGTTCGGACTCCACTTTGCCTAAATCTTTCGTATCTTCGGCGATACGGTCTAAAATTGCCTGCCCGCGGCTTTTATGAACAATTTCCCTTCCTCTGAAGAATACGGTTACTTTACAGCGGTCACCGTCTTCCAAGAAGCGGCGGATATGACGCAGTTTGGTTTCATAGTCATGATCATCCGTTTTGGGGCGGATTTTAATTTCCTTAATTTGGACAACAGTTTGGTTTTTCTTTTGTTCTTTTTTCTTTTGCTGCTGCTCGTATTTGAATTTACCGAAATCCATAATACGGCAGACAGGCGGATCTGCCGTTGCAGCTACTTCTACAAGGTCAAGTCCGTGCTCTTTAGCAAGGTCGATAGCTTCCTGCTTAGAAAGAATACCAATTTGTTCCCCTTCCGCACCGATAACACGAACTTCGCGTGCTCGGATTTGTTCATTGCGTCTGGTACCGTCCTGCTGCGGCACGTCACGACGTGGTTTAACATTAGGCGAAGCTATAGCTCATCCCTCCGGTTTTAAATGGTTTATCACTGTCTTCACGGATAGTTTTTATGGTTTCGTCAATGGACTGCAACCCTAAGTTTTCACCCGTGCGAAGGCGTATATTGAGGCCGCCCTCTTCAACTTCCTTATCCCCTACAACAAGAATAAAGGGTATTTTTGCAAGCTGTGCTTCACGAACTTTAAAGCCAAGCTTTTCGTTTCTGGTATCGGCTTCAACACGAATTCCGGCAGCCTGCAGTTTTTTCACGGCTTCATTGGTAAAATCAAGCTGCGCATCGGTTACGTTTAAAATCCTTGCCTGAACCGGAGCAAGCCAAGTCGGGAAAGCTCCCGCATAATGTTCGGTAAGCACGCCGATAAAGCGTTCCAAAGAACCCAAAATAGCACGGTGCACCATAACAGGTCTGTGCCGTTCGCCGTCTTGGCCTACGTATTCGAGCTCAAAGCGTTCCGGAAGGTTAAAGTCCACCTGAATAGTGGAAAGCTGCCATTCGCGGCCGATAGCGTCGGTTACTTTAATATCTATTTTCGGTCCGTAGAAAGCACCGTCACCTTCGTTGATTTGGTATTCTTTGCCTTCTTTTTTCACTGCCTGAATAAGCGCATTGGTGGAAAGTTCCCAGGCCTCGTCCGTGCCTATGCTGTCCGCAGGTCTGGTGGAAATAAAAAGTTTATAGGTAAAGCCGAACAAAGCCATAAGGTCGGCTGAGAAGTTCATGATTTTAATAATTTCATCTTCAAGCTGTTCAGGAGTACAAATAATATGGGCATCATCCTGCGTAAACTGACGCACGCGCAGAAGTCCGTGGAGCGCACCGCTCATTTCGTGACGGTGTACCAGACCAAGTTCAAACATACGCACCGGCAGTTCGCGGTAGCTGTGCAGAGAATTATTGTACATCAAAAGATGTCCGACGCAGTTCATGGGTTTTACGCCGTGTACCGCATTTTCAATTTCGGTAAAATACATATTTTGACGGTAATGGTCGTAATGTCCGGATTTTTCCCAGAGTTCCTTGCGCATAATCTGCGGACCCTGCACCAATTCATAACCGCGTTTCAAATGTTCGCGGCGCAGAAAATCTTCCAAAACAGTTCTGAGCATCATGCCTTTCGGAAGCCAAAAAGCCATACCCGGAGCAACATCTTCATGGAAAGTAAAAAGCTCAAGTTCTTTGCCGAGTTTTCTGTGATCGCGTCTTTTTGCTTCTTCCAGTCTGTTAAGATATGCTTTCAATGCTTTTTCGTCAGCAAAAGCGGTTCCGTAAATACGGGAAAGCATACGGTTTTTCTCATCACCGCGCCAGTAAGCGCCCGCAACGGACATAAGCTTAAACGCTTTGACAAAAGACGTGTTCGGAATATGCGGGCCGCGGCACAGATCCACAAAATCGCCCTGTTTATACAAAGAAACCGTATCGGCATCAATTTCAGAAATAATTTCGGCCTTATATGTTTCTCCCATATTATTAAAAAAAGCAATGGCATCTTGTTTTGTCATAACGGAACGTTCAAAATCAAGATGATTGTCTATGATTTTCTGCATTTCCTTTTCGATTGCTTCCAAATCCTGGAGCGTGAAAGGACGTTCGGCATCAAAATCATAATAAAAGCCGTTTTCAATGGAAGGGCCGATGGTAACTTTTGTGCCCGGAAAAAGTTTCTGCACGGCCTGAGCCATGATGTGAGATGCTGAATGGCGCAGAATCTGCAGACCTTCTTCGCTGTCGGCGGTAACGGGAGTTATGGCAGTGGTGTCGGCGGGAACGGCTGCGGACAAATCAAGCAGCGTGTCTCCGTTAATTTTAGCGGCAATACAGGTTTTAAATTTTTTTCCGGAAAGATGTTCCTTCAGCAAATCGGCGATAACGGAATGTTCCGCCGCTTCAATCTCTTTGTCTTCAATTGCAATTTTCATATGCCAAACTCCGCTACATTGAATATATAAGAAAAGGAGGACTTGCCCCCTCTTATATTTATGGTAGGCATGAGCAGACTTGAACTGCTGACCCCTTCCGTGTCAAGGAAGTGCTCTACCCCTGAGCCACACGCCTATTTATGTATATTGTTTTCTTGAAAGCTATATATAATTGCTAAGCCTACTGCCGTCAAGTTTTTTTTATTAATTTTTATTAAATTTTATGCGCGCCGTAAAAATAAAAAAGGCCTCAAACGAAGCCTTTTTATAATTTATTGATATTACTAAATATTAATATCTGTAATGATCCGGCTTATAGGGGCCGTCCACGATTACGCCGATATAGTCGGCCTGCTGCTGCGTAAGCTTGGTCAGCTTTGCGCCAAGACGGGAAAGATGCAGGCGCGCAACTTCTTCGTCAAGCTTTTTAGGCAGGGTGTAAACTTTGGTTTCCAGTTTCTTGCTTGCAAGTTCAAGCTGTGCAACAACCTGGTTGGTAAAGGAGTTGGACATAACAAAGCTTGGGTGGCCTGTTGCGCAGCCAAGGTTAACAAGTCTGCCTTCGGCAAGAACGATAATGCTGTTGCCGCTGGGCAAAGTCCATTTGTCAACCTGGGGCTTAATCTGCATTTTTTTGCATTCTTTATTGCTTTCAAGCCAAGCCATATCAATTTCGTTGTCAAAGTGTCCGATATTGCAGACAATGGCTTCGTCTTTCATTTTATTGAGGTGTTCGCCGGTCAGAACATGGTAGTTGCCTGTAGCCGTTACATAAATATCGGCAATCGGCAGAGCGTCCTCAACGGTAACGACTTCATAGCCTTCCATGGCAGCCTGCAGAGCGCAGATGGGGTCAATTTCCGTAATAAGCACGCGTGCGCCGAGACCGCGCATGGACTGGGCGCAGCCTTTGCCTACGTCCCCGTAGCCGCAAACGCAGACAACTTTGCCGGCAATCATAATGTCGGTAGCGCGTTTAATGCCGTCAGCCAAAGATTCGCGGCAGCCGTAAAGGTTGTCGAATTTGGATTTTGTTACGGCATCGTTTACGTTGATGGCCGGGAACAAAAGTTTTCCTTCTTTTTCCATTTGATACAAACGGTGTACGCCTGTGGTGGTTTCTTCGGATACGCCGCGGATTGACGGAACAATTTTGTGCCAGCGTTTGGGATCGTTTTTATAGGAAAGTTTCAGCCTTTCCATAATGCATTCTTCTTCTTTGCTGCCGCACTGTTTATCCAAAAAGCTCGGATCGTTTTCGGCCTGAATGCCGTAATGGATAAGCAGAGTTGCGTCGCCGCCGTCGTCAACGATAAGATCAGGGCCGGAACCGTCGGGCCAAGTCAGAGCCATTTCCGTGCACCACCAGTAATCTTCGAGGGTTTCGCCTTTCCAGGCAAAAACTTTTGCATAACCCTGCTCGGCAATGGCTGCCGCAGCATGGTCCTGCGTTGAAAAAATATTGCAGGAAGCCCAGCGGATATCGGCTCCGAGTTCGTACAGGGTTTTAATAAGCATAGCCGTTTGAATGGTCATATGCAAAGAGCCGGTGACTTTCAGTCCTTTCAGGGGTTTTTCTTTGCCGTAACGGGCAATAAGTTCCATAAGGCCGGGCATTTCGCGTTCGGACAGTTGCATTTCTTTTTTGCCGAAATCCGCAAGCGCCATATCGGCAACTTTGTAATTCAAGCTAAGATCCAATTCTTGTGCAGCCATTGTTTTCTCCTATGATTTTTGTGCAATGAGCAAGTGCAGCTGCAAGCCCATTTTCACTTTTTGCGTTTTATACCGAATTATATTAAAGCCAAGTTCCAGCAAATAGGCTTCCAGCGTTTCTTTGGTAAATCCAAGCCACCTGTCGCCATAGTTGCTGCGCATTTTTTCTTCTTTATGCTGAACAAAATCGCTGATAAACAAAATACCCTGCGGCGCCAGTACGCGTTCGATTTCGCCAAGCGCAATTTTAGGTTCGGAAAGATGGTGCAGGACCAAATTGATGCAGGCAAAATGCGCTTCCTTATCCCTGAGCGGCAAATGGTCAAGTTCTCCGATGCGCAGGGATAACTGCGAAAGCTTTTTAATGTTGTCGTTAAATCTGCGGCGTGCCAAATCCAGCATTTTGGGCGAACCGTCAACACCGATGACGGTTTCGCTCACGTCCAGCAGTTTGTCCAAAACTTCACCGGTGCCGCAGCCCAAATCAACAGCTATGCGGCAGTTTTCCGGCACAGAGGCTTTCACTTCGTCAGGCAGGGAAAAAGCGCCTAAAACTTCTTTGTTGAGTTCGTCCCAGTCGTCGGCTATGCTGTTGAAAAACTGCCGTGTTTTGACGGCACGTTCCTCGATTATGCGGGACGCTAAATCCAAGTCATTTTGAATATCTTTTGAAAGAAAGGAAAAAACCGAAGAAAGAAAATTTTTGTTTTCCCCTTCTTCCACCGCTTTATAAAAAACCCACAGCCCGTCACGGCGTGCCTGCAGAAGCCCTGCGTCAGTCAAGATTTTCAAATGCCTGGAAACACGTGACTGCCCCATATTCAGCAAGGTCACAAGTTCATTTACGGAAAGCTCATAATGCCACAGGATATAAGCGAGCCGCAGCCTCGTATCGTCGGCTAATGCTTTGATATTTTTAAGTATATCGTGACTGTTCATTGTTTTCCTTCATATGCATATTGCTATTTGTTTATATGTAAATATCCTTATACAGTCAAGTTAAATTATATCAATATTTTTAGATATAGTTAAAATTTCTTGCAGCGGCTGCAAAAATTTTTTATAAATGCTTTATGAAAATTGCAGTAGCGGTAAGCGGCGGCATAGACAGCCTCTATGCTTTAATAACTTTAAAAGAACAAGGACACGATGTCTTTGCTCTGCACGCACGCTTTACCGACACGGAAAACGATCCGGTTCCGGCATTGCAGGCAGTCTGCGGCAGTCTCGGCATTTCTTTGCATATTGCGGATTTAAGAGCCGATTTTTCCGAAAATGTCGTCCGCCCTTTTTTTGATCTGTACAAAAGCGCGCAAACCCCCAATCCCTGTGCCTTATGCAACAAGAGCATGAAGTTCGGAAAACTGCTTGAAAAAGCCAAAGAGCTGGGGGCGGAAAAACTTGCCACCGGTCATTACGTAAAATCCGTTCCTTTTGAAAATGAGCTTACCAAAACATTCGGGAACTGCATACAATGCGCAGAGGACATCACCAAAGACCAAAGCTATTTCCTTGCCCTGACGCCTTTGGAAAATCTCCGTTCCGCCCTGTTTCCTCTTGCCGGAAAAACCAAAGAAGCCATAAAAAACGAAATGGCAGAACGGAACATAACAATCCCCTGTCCCAAGGAAAGTCAGGAAGTATGCTTTGTTCCCAATGACGATTACCGCAGTTTTCTGCTGGCCGGCGCTCAAAAGTATGACTTTTCCCCGAACAATCACGGAGACGTGCTGTATTTTGACAATAAAACAAAGGAATACAAAAAAATTGCCGAACACAAAGGCTTATGGGCCTATACGGAAGGACAGCGAAAAGGCCTCGGCATTGCATGGACAGAACCGCTCTATGTTATCAAGCGCAGCATACGGGACAATACGCTTGTGGTGGGCAATAAGGACTGTATTTCGACAAAATATGCCGCTGCAAACACATTAAATTTTCTGGTGCCGCCGTATTTATGGTCAGACCAGCTTTATGCACGTACCCGTTTCCGTGAAAAACAAAGCACCTGCAAAGTTTATCTGCAAAACATTCAAGAAAAACTTGAAGTATTAATCCAAAATCCGAGCAACAGCAAACTTCTTATTGACAATATCCATGTGCTGTCCGATTCCAAAACAAGACTTGTAGTTGAATTTACTGAAGAAAAACAAATCTATGCACCGGGTCAAATCCTAGCCGTTTACGACGGACAGGGATTTTTGCTTGCCGGCGGCGTTTTGCTGTAATATTTTTTAGAATATGCTTCCAACTTATTTTTTTTCTTGGGGGAAATAGCTGCACTGCTGTCCATTTGCGTAAAGTTCACAAATTCACTGACGCAAATAACTTGTCGCCCTTTGGCGGCTGAAAAATTTTTTCCAAACCAAAACAACCTTTAAAACTGTCCGTTTCCGTTGATATTTTTTATAACTGTTATAATCAATGGCATTAATTCGGTAACATACCCTAATCGGTTTTGGAAAACAGTTTGCCGCGCACTACGGCATTTGCTCCGTATTTTCCGCGCAGACTGTCCAGCGCGGCGTCAAGACTGCAGCGCTTTTCTTCGGTATTGTCTTTTGACGAAGCAGAACATAAAGGCAGGTCAAAAAAAGAAAGCTGCTCGGTATGTTCCTGTTCCTCAAATCCCGATACCACTACGCCTATCAGCCGTACAGGTTTATTCAAAGAAAGTCCGTCCAAAAGCGCACAGGCATTCTGATAAATGGTATCCGTGGCATTGGTGCGTTTTTCCAGCGTAAGCTGGCGTGTTATTTGTTTGAAATCGGCATATTTTACTTTTATCGTAATTGTTCTTCCTTTCAGATTTTGTTTGCGAAGCCCCGCACCGACCCGTTCCGCATGGATAAGCAGCCATTTTTTCAGCACAGACTTATCACTTACGTTTTCGTCCAACGTTGTTTCGGCACTCTCGGATTTCCGTTCCGCATAAGGCTCCACTTCCCTGCGGTCAATGCCGCCGGAACGTTCATAGAGAACAGTGCCGGCCTTTCCGAATTTATGCTCAAAAAAAACTTTATCCAGGGCAAGCACGTCGGCGCATTTGCGTATTCCCAACTTGTTCAGCTCTTCCAAAAATTTTTTCCCCACACCAGGAATTTTGGCAATGGGCAGATTCTGAAGATAAAGAGGCATTTGGTCATGCGTTATCATAAAAATTCCACGGGGTTTCTTTTCGTCGGACGCTATTTTGGCAAGGAATTTAATCGGAGCTATGCCTATCGAACAGGTCAGCCCGCCAGTTTGGGAAAAAATTTCAGACTGAATTTTTTGTGCGGTTTCGTAAGGCACGCCGAAAAGATTATCAAGCCCCGTAATATCAAGATACGCTTCGTCCACGGAAGCCATTTCCACCAGCGGCGAAAAATTTTTTAAAATTTCGTGAATCTGCGCGGAAACCTGACGGTAAACAGCCATGCGCGGGGTTATGAAAATACCCTGCGGGCATTTGCGTTTCGCCTCGTGCACGGGCATGGCGGAACGTACGCCGAACTGCCTTGCTTCATAGGAACACGTGGCTACCACGCCGCGGGTTCTGCCGCCGATAATAAGAGGCCTGCCCCGATATTCCGGGTTGTCCCGCTGTTCTATGGACGCATAAAACGCATCCATGTCCACGTGCATTATATACCGTTCAAACTTCATGTTTCACCTGTTTTATACAAAACTATCACACAATTTTTTAAGACAAAAGTCCTTTTTTTGCTATAAAAATTGTCCGTGACAAATGCGCGGTATTAAGCTATTGATAACCTAGTTGACAAACATTACCCTTTTACACGAGGAATTGCGAATTGACTAAAAAAAGTTCACAAAAAAAATGGGATATTGAAGATTCCGCAGAACTGTACGGTATCCGCAGCTGGGGTTCCGGCTATTTTGACATCAACCAGCAGGGCGAAGTGACCATTAAACCCTTTGGCATCAAAGGCGGCCCGGAAGTCAGCGTTCTTGAAATCATTCAGGAAATAAAAGACCGCGGCTATGATATGCCCGTTCTTCTGCGCATTGAAAATATTTTGGATTCTCAAATTGCCCTGCTGCATCACAGCTTTCACGATGCAATTACCGAACTTGGCTACAAAGGCGAATACCGCGGCGTATTTCCGATTAAAGTCAACCAGCAGCAGCAGGTTGTGGAAGAAATTGCCGATTTCGGCAAAAGCTTTCACCACGGCATGGAAGTAGGCTCCAAAGCCGAACTTATTGCCGCAGTTTCTCAAATTAAAAGCCGCAAAGCCTGCCTTATCTGCAACGGCTACAAAGACGAAGAATTTATAGACCTCGGCCTGCATGCCATGCGTCTTGGCTATAACTGCATTTTTGTTCTGGAAATGCCGGGAGAACTCGATACTATCCTGGAACGCGCAAAAGCTCTGCGCATTAAACCGCAAATCGGCGTTCGGGTAAAGCTCAGCACCAAAGCAACTACCGGCCACTGGGCAGAATCAGGCGGAGAACGCTCATCTTTCGGGCTTACTTCCGCTCAGATAGTAGATGTGGTCGATACCCTTAAAAATATGGAAATGCTTGACTGCCTGAAACTTCTGCATTATCACCTCGGCTCACAGATTCCGAATATCCGCGACATCCGCACCGCAGTTATGGAAGCCGCCAGAATTTATGCGGGACTTGTGCAGGAAGGCGCAGCCATGGGCTATATTGACCTTGGAGGCGGCCTTGCCGTTGACTATGACGGTTCGCACACAAACTACGTAAGCTCCCGAAACTACTCATTAAGCGAATACTGCACCGACGTTGTGGAATCTGTTATGACCATTATGGACGAACAGAACATTCCCCACCCGCATATTGTTACGGAATCAGGACGCGCCACGGTTGCTTATTATTCCATACTGCTTTTCAATATTTTGGACGTAAGCCTTATTGAAGTGGGCAACCTGCCCGAAACCCTGCCCGACGATACGCCGGACTCCATAATTAATCTTAAAGAAGCGCTTGAAAACGTCAATCCGCGCAGCCTGCAAGAATGTTACAACGACGCCATGTATTATTATGACGAAATACGCCAGCATTTCATCACGGGCCGCGTCACTCTGCGTCAGCGGACATTGGCCGAACGCTATTACTGGGCAATCATGCGTTCCATTGCCGAAGAAAAGGAAAAACTTAAATCCGTTCCCAAAGACCTGCACGACATTGACGCCAAACTTGCCGATATTTATTACTGCAATTTCAGCGTATTCCAGTCTTTGCCGGATTCCTGGGCCATTGACCAGGTTTTCCCTATCATGCCCATACACCGTTTAAACGAATACCCCGAACGCCGCGGCATTCTTTCCGACATGACCTGCGACAGCGACGGAAGAATCGATAATTTTATTGATATGCAGGGCATGAAAAATACGCTTGAACTTCATCCCCTTGAAAACGGCGACGAATATTATCTCGGCGCCTTCCTGGTAGGCGCATATCAGGAAACCCTCGGCGACCTGCATAACCTGCTCGGCGATACCAATGTGGTTTCCATACGTGTTCAGGAAGACGGAACCTATGAATTTGTCCGCGAAATCAGCGGGGACTCCGTTTCCGATATTTTGGCATATGTCGAATACGAACCAAGACGAATTATGGAAAACATACGCCACAATGCGGAACGTGCCGTGCGCAACAAAACCATTACGCCCGCCGAACGTTTTTCCATTATGCAGGCTTTTGACAACGGAATGCGCGGCTATACCTATTTTGAAAGATAATTATAACCCCTTAATAAGGAGAATAAAATGGCAAGAGTTTTAATCATCGGTGCCGGTGGTGTAAGTTCTGTTGTAGTGCATAAATGTGCACAGGCTAAAGAAGTTTTTACTGAAATTCATTTGGCAAGCCGCACAAAAGCAAAATGCGACGCTATTGCAAAATCAGTAAAGGAACGCTATGGCGTTACCATTGAAACTTCTGCTGTTGACGCTGATAATGTATCCGAACTTGTTGCTTTGATTAATAAAGTTAAACCGTACATGGTTATTAACGTTGCGCTTCCCTATCAGGATTTAACCATTATGGACGCCTGCCTTGAATGCAACGTGCATTATCTTGATACCGCAAACTATGAGCCGCTTGACCTTGCCAAATTCGAATATAAATGGCAGTGGGCTTACCAGGACAAATTCAGGGAAAAAGGCCTTATGGCACTCTTGGGAAGCGGCTTTGACCCCGGTGTTACCAACGTATTCTGCGCTTACGGCCAAAAACATCTTTTGGATGAAATCCATGTGCTCGATATTATTGACGCAAACGCCGGAGATCACGGCCTTCCCTTTGCTACCAACTTCAACCCGGAAATCAATATCCGCGAAGTTACCGCACGCGGCCGTTACTGGGAACGCGGTGAATGGGTGGAAACCGATCCGCTGTCCTGGAAAATGAGCTTTGACTTCCCTGACGGCATCGGCCCCAAAAACTGCTATCTTATGTACCATGAAGAACTGGAATCCCTTGTGCTGAACCTTAAAGGCATACGCCGCGCGCGTTTCTGGATGACATTCTCCGATAATTATCTCAATCACCTGAAAGTATTCGGCGGTGTCGGCCTGCTCGGCATTGAACCTATCGAATATCAAGGCCAATCCATTGTACCTATCCAATTCCTTGCCAAGCTTCTGCCCGATCCGGCAAGCCTGGGCCCGCTGACCAAGGGCAAAACCTGCATAGGCTGCGTCATGCAGGGCGTGAAAGACGGCAAAGAAAAAACATATTATGTTTACAATATCTGCCAGCACGAAGCCTGCTATGAAGAACTCGGCTCTCAGGCCATTTCCTATACCACGGGTGTTCCTGCCATGATCGGCGCCATGATGATGGTACAGGGAAAATGGATGAAACCCGGTGTATGGAATATGGAACAAATGGATCCCGACCCGTTCATGGAACAGCTCAATATTTACGGTCTTCCGTGGCAGGTTGTTGAAATCAATAAATAATATATCAAAGACCGAGCAATTTTGCTCGGTCTTTCTTTTGAGTTATGGTTGAAGATAAGATTTATAATAACGAAAAAATACATAAACCCGAAAAGTTGTTTGAAATTGTCAACAAACAAATCAGGTATAAATCAACCGTGCTTGAACTTGGCTGTGCCACAGGGAGTTTTGGCGAATATTTGCATTTCAAAAGAAAATGTACTGTGATTGGTGCGGATATTTCTGCATTGCAATTGGATATAGCCCGTCAAAAAAATGCCTATGAAAAATTATTTCATATAGATTTAAATACGCTCGCCAATGAATTTGCAGATTATGCCGATTATTTTGATATTATCTTATTGACTGATGTTATTGAACATTTGACGGAAGTTGAAAATCTTTTTGCCAAAATAAAACCGCTTTTAAAAAAAGACGGCAAAATTATCGTATCCGTTCCGAATATTACACACCAATCCATTAAATTATCTGTTTTATTAGATGAATTTGACTATACGCCCTGCGGTATTTTGGACAGTACGCATGTCAAATTTTATACGGCAAAATCAGCCAAGGAACTTTTTAATAACACGGCATTAAAAATTGTGGATTTTGCCATTATGATTAATGATTCGCTGACGGCAGACTGTAATATCGATATTTCAAAAATTCCGCAGGAAATAATCAAGTATGTCAAAAACACTCGCTGTGCCTTACATTATCAATATATTTTTGTGCTGAAGCCGGATATTAATGCAAAAAGCCATAATGACAGATTTATGGAACCTGTTTTGACACAAAAACTGATATAAAAAAAGCCTTATTATTAAGGCTTTTTTTGCATTTATATTCTTAGCAGCACAATGCCGCACATTAAAAGTGCAATGCCGAAAAATGCTGTTTTATGCATTTTTTGACCGAGGAAAATCCAGCCGGACAAACTTGTGCCCAAAATGCCGAAACAGCCCCATAAAGCATAGGCTACCGCCAAATCCAAATCTTTTACGGCTACGGAAAGCAGGCCAAATGCCACAGCCACGCAAATCAACGCAATGAAACCGAGCGATTTTCGTTTAAACCCATTGGATTTTGCCAGCAAAATATTGGCAATGATATCAAGCACCGCAGCGCAAAGCACCAGCAAAACGGAAAATGAAAAAATATTGGAAATCATACAAAACTCCTTAGTGTGCGTCCGTTCCGCGGTGAACCAAAAAACCGCCGGTTAAAACACATATCAGACCAAGGGTTTTAATTAATCCTAAATTTTCACCCAAAACGGCCACAGAAAATGCCGCAATCAAAACCAGCCCAAAAGCGTCCCAAAGGGCAAAAGCAACCCCCACCGGCAGTGCCGTTGTTGCTTTGGCCAGACAAAAATACGAACAGGCTATGCATACCCACATTATGGCAAGCCCGAGCTGTGCGCCAAAGGCAAAATTCCAGGAATGGGAAATTTTCATGATAGATGTTCCGCTGACTTCAAAAAGAATGGAACAGCAAAGAAAAAGCCAATGAATCCAAGTAACTCTAACTGACATATTCACTCCTTATTATGAAAAAAAATAATAAGAAGCGGCTCCCTAAAACAACGTGAACAGGGCTAAAAAAAGAGTAAAACGATGCAGAGACTTAAAATAAAAATACATATTATAAACCGAGTAAAATCCGTTCTGCCTGAACAGATACGGCGCTTTGCGGCAAATTATTTTTATCCAAAACAGGATTTTCTTTTTTATACTGTATAATTTCTTTTAAAATTTGTAAAGCGTGCTCTATATGTTCAACCCAGCAGGTGCAGGCTCCGTACAGCATAAGTCCCGGGGATTCCAAAGGGCCGCGTATGCCGAGCACAGGCTTGCCGCTGCCAAAGGCTATGCCCACTTCAACCCCTGCGTCCTGACCGGAAGTTCCCAAATATACAATAAAATCCGCTTCTCTGCAGGCATTGGCACAAAAAACAAACACTTCGCCGCCATGGTCCGTATCCATCCACTCGCGCCGCTGGCTGGCATTGAGTCCTTCCGGAGGCGTTGCTTTCAGCGTCCAGTCCAAAATTTCATAGCCCATGGACTGCATATTTTTTGCAAGCAGCCGCACGGCGTGGATATTTTTAAACGAAGAGGCAATATATACTTTCAGCATGACAAAATGCGGGGAATTATTCCCCGCTCCTTTACGATAACCAAATTTTTAATTCGTCTATTTGATTTTTTACAGATACAGGCCCTGTGCCCCCGCTTACATTTCTGCGTTTTACGGCTGTAAAATAATCCAAAATCACATAAACATCTTCGGTTATCCGCACATCGTAACCGCAGCACAAACCATTGAAATCTTCCAAAGACAAATCTTCAAGCCCAAGGCCGCGTTCTTCGGCAAAGGCAACGGCTCTGCCTGTAATATGATGTGCTTCCCTGAACGGTATTCCTTTTGTCACAAGATAATCGGCAAATTCCGTTGCGTTGAGAAAACCGGCTTTCAGGGCTTTTTCCATTCTGTCAACGCGGAACCGTATGCCGCGCAGCATATCTTCCATAATGCTCAGCGAAGTCTGCACGGTTTTATCTGTGTCCATAAACGGAATTTTGTCTTCCTGCAGGTCTCGGTTATACGTCAGCGGCAGTCCTTTCAGCGTAGTCAGCAAATTCATGAGATTGCCGTAAGCACGTCCTGTTTTGCCGCGCATAATTTCCGCAACATCGGGATTTTTCTTCTGCGGCATAATGGAAGACCCCGTAGAATGCGCATCGGAAAGATAAACAAAAGCAAACTGCGGATTTGCCCACCAGATGAGTTCTTCGCAAAAACGGGACAAATGCATCATCACGACAGACCCCGTAAAAAGTGCTTCCAGCACATAATCACGGTCAGCCACGGTATCCATGCTGTTTTTAAATACACCGTACATACCAAGCTGATCCGCAACGGACTGCGGGTTAAGCGGATACGTGGTGCCTGCCAAAGCTGCCGCGCCGAGCGGGCTTATACGTGCGCGCTTTTCACACTGTTCAATACGTTCCACATCGCGTTTCAGCATCCATGCATATGCAAGCAAATGCTGGGCAAGGCTTACGGGCTGGGCAGGCTGCATATGGGTACAGCCGGGCAAGAGCACTCCCTGGTTTTCTTCCGCTCTGTCAACAAAAGCGCGGATAAGCTGTTTTGCCAAATCCGCCCAGCTGCGCAGCGCATCGGAAGTATACAAGCGCAGATCAAGACAGCATTGGTCATTGCGGCTTCTGCCGGTATGCAGTTTTTTGCCCACTTCGCCGACAAGCTCCGTAAGCCTGGTTTCAATGTTCATGTGAACATCTTCCAGTTCCTGCTTCCACTGCAGTTTTCCCGTTTCGATTTCGTCAAGAACGGCGTTCAGCCCTTTGCAAAGCGTCTGCGCTTCATCTTTGGTTAAAATCCCCTGTTCCGCAAGCATGGACGCATGAGCCTTGGAGCCTGCAATATCCTGTCTGTACATTTTTGTATCGAAAGAAATGGATTCGGTATATGCTTCCACTTCTTTGGAAGTGGATTCTTTAAAACGGCCGCCCCATGGTTTATCTTTTGCTGCCATAATCACCCCTATTATTTTAAAAATCCCCTTTACGGGCATAAAGGGGATTTTTTGCTGTATCAAATAACAATTAATATTTTTTTACACGGTCGGCATAGCCGCGGATACGAAGACCCTGCAAACGGATAAAACCGGCAGCGTCTTTATGGTCATAAGTTGCGCATTCCTCAAACGTTGCCAGATCATGGCAGTACAGACTGTTGGGAGAAAAGCGGCCTACAGGCCATGCCATGCCTTTGTACAGTTTCAGACGCACTTCGCCGGAAACGCCTTCCTGGGTTTTGTCGATAAGAGCCTGCATGGCTTCGCGTTCCGGAGAAAACCAAAAACCATTATAAATAGCTGCGGCATACCGGGGAAGAATGGTGGCGCGGGCTGCAAGCGCTTCACGGTCAAGGCAAATGCCTTCAAGGTCTTGGTGTGCGATATACAGCACTGTGCCGCCGGGGGTTTCGTATACGCCGCGGGATTTCATGCCCACAAAACGGTTTTCCACCATATCCAGGCGTCCGATACCGTGCTTGCCGGCAATTTTGTTCAGGGTAAGCATAATATCCATAGGTTTCATGAAATTGCCGTTAATGGCAACCGCGTCGCCTTTTTCAAAAGTAATGGTAATATATTCCGGCTCATTAGGTGCTTTTTCCACAGGCACGGCCATGATATAAGAACCTTCTTCCGGTTCTGCCCACGGATCTTCAAGTTCGCCGCCTTCAAAAGAGCAGTGCAGCATATTTCTGTCCATGCTGTAATGTTTGCTGCCGGAAGAAAGCGGAATATCATATTTTTCCGCAAATTCGGTAAGGGCTGTTCTGGACATAAGATCCCACTCGCGCCAGGGGGCAATTACCCTAAGTTCGGGCGCAAGGGCATTAATCGCAAGTTCAAAGCGAACCTGGTCGTTGCCTTTGCCGGTTGCGCCGTGGGCAATGGCACTGGCGCCTTCCTGCTTGGCGATTTCCACAAGACGTTTTGCGATAAGCGGTCTTGCCACGGAAGTTCCCAAAAGGTATCTGCCTTCGTACATGGCGCCTGAACGGAGCATGGGGAAAATATAATCGCGGGCAAATTCTTCGCGCAAATCTTCTATATACGCTTTGACGGCACCGGTTTTCAAAGCCTTAGGCTCTACGCCGTCCAAATCTTCTTCCTGTCCCAAATCGGCTGTCATGGTAATAACTTCGTAATCATGGTGAACCTGCAGCCACTTCAGAATAACGGAAGTATCCAAGCCGCCGGAATACGCAAGTATAACTTTTTGTTTGCCTGCCATTATATTACCCTCCAAAAGGTTTTTCAATAACTTGATTTTTTGCGCTTAATACATTTTAATGCGCTGGTGTATACTACGTTTTTCTTTATAAAATGTAAAGAATAAACCGCAGACAGCGCAGAGTTTTAATGAAGAGTTTTAATAAGGTTGTTATGGACAAAGAAATTTACCAAAGCCCTTACCGCTGGTACAGAACTGAAAAAATACACAGCGATACGGAACAAAAAATACAGATAGTTATTGAAGAAAGCGATTTACTGCTTACCCTGACAGACAGAGCGGACGCAAAAAAAATCACGGAATTCTGTACAAAGAAACTTTGTGAACTGCGCAGTATTATAAAATTCTGGATTAAGATGTATCCGCAGATACAGCATAGCCTGGACCCTGTTGCCTGCCCCGAAAACGCGCCCCCGTGCATAAGCATTATGTGCCGCGCAGCTGCCTTTGCCCATGTGGGGCCTTTTGCCGCCGTGGCCGGCACCGTTGCACAGTACATGGCCGGCGAACTGCACGCATATTTAAACAATGCCGGACTGCCCGACGACGTTTTGGCAGAAAACGGAGGCGACATTTACTGCTTTTCGCGCAAAGAACGCATAATCGGCATTTTGGCAAATCCCCGGGAAAACTGCACGCTGGGTTTAAAAATACCAAAAGAACAATTTCCCCTGGCTGTCTGCTCTTCTTCGGCAACCATAGGGCACAGCCTGAGTTTCGGAAATGGTGATTTGGCACTGGTTACCGCCAAAAACGCCAGCCTTGCCGATGCGCTTGCCACCCGTTACGGTAATCTGCTGAAAACAAGGCAGGATATCGGCGCGGTTTTGGAACAGGCTCAAAAAGATCGGCAAATACGGATAGAAAACGATACATTTATTGGGGATACCGCAAAGCAGGGACTTAGCGGCGTTTTTGTGCAGATTGACGATACCGTCGGAGCTTGGGGAGATGTAGAACTTACCGCCATTCGGTAAAATTTAATTTATTGGCTGATTTTTTTTCCATTTTTTCGGAGGAAATGATTGCATTGCTGTCTATTTGCGTAAGGTTCGCAAGCTTAATAGCGCAAACGGTTTGCCGTCCTTTTTGGGGGCTCCTCAGGCACCCTCATTATGGGACATATTTTAATCCTGCGTATTTTTTGGTTTTGACTCTGCCCATACTTTGGACAATCAATGGTTTTATTTTAATAATATACTGTATTAAACGACAAAAAGTCCCATATGGGACTTCGTGTCATGTAACATTGTGCAAATAAACTATTCAGCTTTGCCGATAGCGTTAACAGCTTTAGCCAAGCGGGAAACTTTACGTGCGGCTTTTTTCCAGTGAATAACGCCTTTGCTTGCGTTTTTGTCAAGAGCAACAGTTGCGCCTTTAAGAGCTTGTTCTGCAGCAGCTTTGTCACCGGCCATAATTGCGGTACGCACTTCTTTTACAAGATTTTTCATGCGGGTACGGGCAGCACGGTTGCGGGCATTGCGTTTAACGCTTTGTTTATGACGTTTGATAGCAGACTTATGATTAGCCACGAAATCCTCCAAAAAACGGAATTATATCCATTTAACGTTATTTGTTCTCATGTGAGAAATTTTTTTATACATAATAAGCAGGATTGTCAAGTAATAATAATACGTTTTAAAGACAATCTTGCAAAAAAGTTTTTAAATCTGCAAATTGGCAAAATCAGCCATACGGTTCATGCGGCTCATTATTGCAAACAGCATATTCATACGGTTTTCACGCACCTTTCTGTCATCGGCCATAACCATAACATTTTCAAAGAAAGCGTCCACAAGCGGACGAAGCGCGGCCATGGCGTCCATAATAGGCATAAAATTATGGTTTGCAAAATGGGTATCAAAAATTCCCACAAAATTTTGTATGCCCTCGGCAAGCGCATTTTCCGCAGCATTTTCAAAAAGTGCTTCGTCAAAACTTCCGGTGAGAGAGTTTTCCGCTCTGGCGAGAATATTGGTCATGCGTTTGAGCACTTGGGCGTTTTCGGTAAAATCTTCCTTGCGCATAAAAGCTTTTAACGCATTCAGACGTTTTTCCGTAGCCCAAACATGATCAGCCTCAAGTTTGCCGTCAATGTTTTTGCCGTTCATAACCGCTTCGACAACAAGCGTTTCGGTGCCTTCGCCGACAAAATAATGCTTAAGACGTGCCTGGCAGAACTCCAAAAGCTTTTCCAAAGTCTGTTCTTTGGTGAATTTCCATTTTATGTCCGGAGAATAGAAAGAATATGCCTTTTCAAACAGTTCTGAAAGCGGAATTTCATAACCGAATTCCAGTAAAATTCTGGAAATGCCGAGTGCGGCGCGGCGCAGCGCGTAAGGGTCAGCAGTGCCTGTAGGAATATTGCCGAGGCCGAAGCAGCCTACCAGCGTATCCGCTTTATCCGCCATGGACAGACAGGCGCCAAGATCGCTCATGGGCAGCATACTGTCAGGGCCGGCAGGCAGATACTGCTCTTTCAAGGCCATGGCAAACGGCGGTTCCCAGCCTTCCTTCAAAGCATAAATGCTGCCCATAATGCCCTGCAGGGTATCAAATTCCCCAACCATTTTTGACATAAGGTCAGCTTTGCACCAACGGCCTGCCCTTTGGGCAAGTTCCACTCCATTATCCAAATGGTCACCGCCGCGAAGATCGACTTTTTCGCCAAGCCAGCCGCAAAGCTGTTCCAAACGGCGGCTTTTGTCACCCATAGAACCCAGCGGCCCCAAGAAAATAACGTTATCAAGCATGGGCACCCATTTTTTGAAACTGTCTTTCAAGTCTTCTTTCCAATAAAAACGGGCGTCTTCCAGTCTCGCGCGCACAACGCGTTCCCAGCCTGCACGGACAACTTCGATGTCTTCCGGCTCGATGTTCAGCACGGTAAGGAACTTATTCAGAAGTTTTCTGTCCTGTCCCTGAATGCCGAAACATTTTTGGTGATGTTCTATTGTAGTCAAAATAACTTCTTTGGGAAGCTCAAGAAAGCTTTCATCAAAAGAACAGATAATGGGCACAGGTTTTTCGACCAGACCCTGCACTTCGTCAAGAAGCTCGTCTTTCCAGATAATGCCTGCGCCCTGCTGCAAATCAGCCACAAGGGCATTGCCGGTATCAATTATATATTGACGGCGTTTCTGCGCATCGCAGACGATTTGGCTTTTTTCGAGAAGCACGGCTTCAAGGTCGTCAGCGTGGCCGAGAACATAGGGGCCGAAACCATGAATTCTGTGTCCGTAAGTCTGATTGGAAGATACAACGTCGCCCACTTGGAAAACAATAGGCTGATTGTCCAGCATGGCCAATATCCACTGCAGGGGACGGGCATACGCAAAGCTTTCCTCACCCCAGCGCATACGTTTTGGAAACGGCAATGCGGCAATAATCTGCGGGCATACGGTTTTCAGCACTTCTTCGGCTGTTTTGCCTCCGCTTGTTTTATTAACGGCAATATATTCGCCTTTTTCCGTCTGTTTGCGGACAATATCCCCTTCAGAAGCCCCCTGACCGCGGAGAAATCCCTGGCCGGCTTTAGTCAGACTGCCGTCTTTATCAAAGGCAATGGAAACAGCCGGGCCCATAATAAATTCTTCAACCATAGGTTGAATTTTTTCCAAATTATATATATGCAGAACTGCTCTGCGGGGTGTGCTGTGAACTTCAATTTTTTCAAAGCCCAAACGGCTTTCCTGAAGCTGTGCGGCAAAACGCTCGGTAAGTTCTTTTTCGGTGTTCTGCAAAAAGCGAGCAGGAATTTCTTCGGTACCTATTTCTAAAACAAAATGACTCATATATTCCTCTCTGATTACTTATTGATATGATTAAGCAACGGATAATTCAGCGCTTTTCTTTGTTCGACATAAAGACGGGAAATGCCGGAAGCCAAAGCGCGTACCCTGCCGATATACCCTGCTCTTTCGGTAATGGAAATGGCGTTTCTGGCGTCAAGCAGGTTGAATGTATGGGAACATTTCATGCAGTAATCATAAGCAGGCAGCGGCAGGCCGATTTCAATAAGACGGTTGCATTCTGCTTCAAAGTCATTGAAATGCTGCAAATGCATTTCCGCATTGCTTTCTTCAAAATTATAGCGGGACTGTTCCACTTCGTTTTGATGATACACCTGACCGTATGTCACTTCGTCGTTCCACATAATGTCATATACGGAATCTTTGCCCTGCAGATACATGGTAAGACGTTCCAAACCGTAGGTTATTTCAACGCTTATAGGATTTAAGTCAATGCCGCCTACCTGCTGAAAATAGGTGAACTGAGTAACTTCCATGCCGTTCAGCCATACTTCCCAGCCAAGCCCCCAAGCGCCCAAGGTCGGGGATTCCCAGTCGTCTTCCACAAAACGGATATCGTGTTTTGCGGGATCAAGGTTCAGTGCGCGCAGACTGCCCAAATACAGTTCCTGAATATTTTTCGGGGACGGTTTCATAATTACCTGAAACTGGAAATAATGCTGCAGACGGTTGGGGTTATCCCCGTAACGGCCGTCATTCGGGCGGCGGGAAGGCTCCACATAAGCGGTTTTCCATGGTTCCGGACCTAAAACTCTTAAAAAGGTAGAGGGGTTAAAAGTACCTGCACCACATTCGATATCAAAGGGCTGCACCACAGCACAGCCTTGTTTTGACCAATACTGCTGTAAGGTTAGAATAACATCTTGAAAATTCATATATAACTCCTCGAATTTTATATCCAGAACCAAATCAGGCCCAGCTTCGGCGGAATGTGCCGTCAGTCCATTCAAGCCCGACATGGTAACGAATATGAGAATCTATTATTCTTCCAAGTTCTCTCAACACTGCGCTTTGCGCACAATCGAAAGACCAATATTCCGGAGAATATTCCTGAATATCGGCAAGAATGTCAAGCGTTTCTTTTGACGCCTGCAAACTCATGCTTCCCAGCGGCCTGCAGGATCTGCAGGTAAAATACCCCTCGGAAACAAGAAAAAACGAATCGGCCAGCAAAGGGGCTCCGCAGCGCTGACAGCGGCTTGGATCAAGCAGATAGCCCTGTTCAGCAGCAATGCGCAGACGAAACAAAACCGGCAGCATGGGAATAGCATTTTCGGCATTATTCAGCAAGTGCAGCATGGATTTTGTCAGCAAAAAAATTTTTTCGCTGTCTTCGGGAGCAACACCCAAAGCTTCCACAAAACGTATGCAGTTTGCAGCCATTCCCTGACGTCTGAAATCCGCACGCAGTCTTTGAAACTGCTCCAAAAGCACTGTTTCCTGCAAATTCAGAAACTGACCGTTTTTAGAACTGCCGACCCTTGCGCTTACAAAATTATACGCGTCAAGGCAGCCGCTGAACCTGCGCCGGCTTTTGCTGCCGCCAAAAGCAAATGCGGTAATAATTCCGTGGGCGGAAGTAAGAAGCTTTACCCACAAATCAGTTTCGCGGAATTTTCCGACCCGCAGAACTATGCCGCTGTCAATATATTCCACAAAACTTCCGCATTAATCAAGCTGCATGGCACGCTTAAGCGCTACCGTGCCTGTTCTGGCAATTTCTTTAATCCCGAAACGGCTCAGCAGATTTAAAATTGCCTGCAGTTTATCGTAAGTGCCTGTTGCTTCAATGGTAAATTCATTAATGCTTACATCAACGACTTTACAGCGGAAAATATCCACAATGCGCAGAATTTCTTCGCGCTTGCTTTCTTCGGCATTGACTTTTACAAGCATCATTTCCCGTTCTACGTGAGTATGTTCGATAAAGTCCACAACCTTAATAACGATAACCAGCTTTCTGAGCTGTTTTATAATTTGTTCCACAATCTGCTCATCGCCGTAGGTAGTAACCGTCATATGGGACACACCTTCTTCCAAGGCGGGCGCAACATTCAGGGATTCGATATTGAAGCCGCGGCCGCTGAAAAGCCCTGCAACGCGGGAAAGCACTCCGGGTTCGTTTTCAACCAAAATAGATAAAACTCTGCGCATATAAACTCCTAAACTAAAAGCATATCATCAAGAGAAGCACCGGCAGGCACCATGGGATAAACATTTTCTTCGCGTTCTACCAACACATCGATAATTGCGGCTTTTTTGGAAGAAAGCGCCTTGGGCAAAAGTGTTTTCAACTCTTCGTTATTGGTAATTCTGTAACCTTCGGCACCGTAAGCTTCTGCCAGTTTCACAAAATCCGGCTGGGCTTCCATATTGGTATGCGCATAATTTCTTTCATAAAAAAATTCCTGCCACTGACGCACCATGCCCATATACTTATTATTCAAAATAAGTATTTTTACGGGCAGGTTATTGGCTACGGCTGTCATAAGTTCCTGAATGTTCATCTGTATTGATGCGTCACCCGCAACATCGATAACGGTTTTATCGGGAAACGCAATCTGCGCGCCTATTGCGGCAGGCAAACCGTAACCCATGGTGCCGAGACCGCCGGAAGTTATCAGCGTGCGCGGTTTTTTGAATGCCAAAAACTGTGCCGCCCACATTTGGTTTTGTCCGACTTCCGTGGCTATGATATACTCGTCATTTAAAATATAGCGCACGGCTTCCAAAATCTGCTGCGGCCGCAGGGCATCTTTGGGAGCATGGTAATATAACGGATGGGCTTTTTTCCAGCCGTACAGAACATCAAGCCAAGATTGGTGCTTTTCTTTAAAATCTATGGGACAGCTTTCGATTTTGCTTGAAAGAATATCACTGAGTTCTTCAAGCGCCGGATAAATATGTCCCACAACAGGCACATCGACTTCAACGTTTTTGCGTATAGACGTCGGATCAATGTCGATATGCACAATTTTGGCTTTTTTGGCGAATTTGTCCAAACGGCCGGTAACGCGGTCATCAAAACGGCAGCCGATGGCAATAATTAAATCCGCATTGCTTACAGCCTTATTGGCAGTATACGTGCCGTGCATACCGAGCATTCCGATATACATGGGATCATCGGTGGAAACGGCGCCAAGCCCCATAAGCGTACAGGTTGCGGGGATCTTGTAAGTCTGCACAAAAGAGCGCAAAAGATCGCTGGCATTGGAAGAAATTACCCCGCCGCCCGCAATGACAACAGGGCTTAAAGCTTCGCACACAAGGTCGGCAACGCGCCTAAGCTGATTCAAATTCGGCTTATACGTCGGGTTGTAGGTACGCATACGCACTTCTTCGGGCCAAACAAATTCCGTTTTCTTTGTCATCAAATCCTTCGGAAAATCCACAAGCACGGGACCCGGACGGCCTGAACGTGCCAAATGGAACGCTTCGCGGATAATGCGCGCAAGCTGCGTTAAATCCTTAACCAGGTAATTATGCTTTGTGCAGGGACGGGTAATGCCCACGATATCCACTTCCTGGAAAGCATCGTTGCCGATTAAATGCGTATGCACCTGCCCGGTAATAAGCACCATGGGAATAGAATCCGCATAGGCAGTGGCAAGCCCGGTAACGGTGTTGGTAGCACCGGGACCGCTGGTGGCAATGCAGACGCCGACTTTGCCGGAAGCCCTTGCATAGCCGTCCGCGGCATGGGCGGCACCCTGCTCATGCCGCACCAAAACGTGATTTATTTCAGGGTGATTTCTCATTTCATGGTATAGATCTAGAACAGCACCGCCCGGATAGCCAAAAACAACGTCAACGCCTTCACGCTTTAAACATTCCATTAAAATTGCTGCACCGGTCATTTCCATAATCAACCTCGAAATCACTAAAAGTTTAAAAACATCTTGATTAACATAATCAATTAATTGGTTACTATGCCAAAACTATAAAAAAAAAACAACACTTTTTTTTACAAGTGTTGTTTTTATAATTTCTAATGTTTTTAGAAAGTTAGAAAATTTTTACGCTTTGCTTTCCACCAAGCTTAACAAATTTGTTTTAACTTCGAGTTTTTCTTTTTTAAGATTTTTCAGTTCAGTTTCCTCAGCAGGAGTATGATACGGCTTTTCTTCCAATTTTTGAATGATTTTTTTCAATTCTGAGTGTTTTTCGTACAACTCTTTCACTTGAGCATCGGTTTTGGCCAACTCTTCAATACGTTTAAGTTCTTCTGCTTGCATAGCACACTCCTTTAGAGGTTAGAAATTATGCCTTTATTTCAGCGTAATCGCCATATCATAAAGACTGCCTATAACGATACCGTCAAACAACTGTAAAAAAATGATAAGCAGAATGGGAGACAAATCCAAACCGCCTACCATTACAAACGGAAAATATCTTCTGATCCTGTACAGCACAGGCTCGGTCAGCGTGTTGATAATGCGCACGATGGGATTGTACGGGTCAGCATTGACCCAGGATAAAATACAGGCAATAAATATCACAAAAGAATACAGAGTAATAAGGGAACCTAAAATTCCTGCCACAGTCAGCAGGACATTACCTAAAACAAACATAATTCCTCCGAGTATTTAAACTCAACTACACAATAACCGTTTTTTTTCTGCCCGTCAATACGGAAAAAAATTATGCACACGTACAGCGCAGACTTTTTATGCCTGCTGAAAACAAAATGTCTGCTTTATTGGGCGGATACACTTCAAGCACAATGCCGACTCCGAAAACGCCGTGATCTACAAAATCATCGGCAGACAAAACAGCGTCCATGGAATACGGCTTGGCATTGCCGGAATAACTGACCATTCTGTCTTTCCATTGTGCCTGCAGTTCTTCCAGATTTTTCAGGTTTGCTTTTTCCGATTTGGAAACCGCAGTTTTTTTCACGGGATCTTTTTTTTCTGTCACGGACAGGGGTCTGGCTGTTCTGGCACAGGATTCCTTAACCGCCGCGGAGCGTTCCTCGCCTGCGCGTACGCGCACGGGTTTTGCTTCCGTCTTTTCTTTTTTCTTAGCCGATTCATGATATTTATGCACACTGCCGCAGGCACAGCATTCCACCTTGGCAATTTCTCCGTTTACCATGGCAACAACTACGTGTCCCATAATGTCCTTGCAGCGCGTGCAGCGAGCTTCAATCCTTTGTCCAACAGCAACAGCCATGTATTACCTCACAAAAATAAGATTTAAATATCATACGTAGATTTTCCGCGAAACACAATAATTTTATTTTGCCTGCAGCATATTCCACCTGCACAGTCTGTATTCCAGAAAATTGCAGAATTCATACAGCATAATGCCGAGTATGCATAAACTTAATATTCCTGTGAACATAGGCAAAGTATCGCCCCTTCCCCAGGAATCCATAATTAAAAACCCCAAGCCTTCCTGGGTGGCAAACGATTCTGCCATAAAAAGCACGGCAATGGCCGTACCCGAAGCAAGACGCAGAGCCGTCAGCGCCGACGGCAAAGCCGCGGGAACAAGCAAATGCACAAGCTTCTGCAGTCTGAAATGCTTTTTCCGTCCATCCTGCGCGGTAAGCGGAAGCAAAGATTTAAAAGAATCAAAATATTTTCTGTCAAGACTGCGGACGCTTGCCCTGGTAACAACGGTTATCTGATACGAAACCGTCAGCACGATCAGCAGAATGCGCGAAAAATCACCTATGCCGCAGATAAGAAACAACACAGGCAAAAACACGATTTTCGGCACGGGATACGTCAAAAAAACAAAGGGCGCAAAAAAACCGTCGAAACGTTTTTTATAGCCCATATACAGTCCGAGGGGAAACGCCAAAACAAAGGACAGAAAAAGTCCGAGGCAGACCCTGTATGCGCTGGACAGAAAATGCCGCAAAAACTCTTCTTCGCGCACAAAGGAAAAAGCATATACAAGCACATCAAGCGGTTTCGGGAGAATATATTCCCCAAAATAAACGGCTCCCGCCTGCCAAAGCGCCCCCAATACCGCAGCCGTCAGAATATATTTTAAAAGATAGCGTATCTTATTCATAACCGTCCGATAATGAATGCTGTACCGTTTTGCACAACTCAAAAAACTCCTTATGCTCCCGCATATCATCTTCCGCAAAAAACGGATTTTCAAAATATGTCTGCTGAACGGGCCTGTTTTCGGCAAATTTCGCCAACGACAAAATACCGCTGCCAAGATATACGGCTTCGCTTACGCTGTGCGTCACCAGCACAAACGTAAAACGATACTTTTTCCACAGCGACAAAATAAGGTTCTGCAAATATTCGCGGTTAATGGCGTCCACGCTAGAAAACGGTTCGTCCAGCAAAATAATTTCAGGCTTCGAAATCAACGCCCTGCCAAGGGCAAGCCGCTGTTTTTGCCCGCCAGAAAGCTCGCACGGATAGCGTTTCGCGGTTTCCTGCAAATTCAGTTCTTCAAGCAAAGCTGTAATTTTTTCCCGAATTTCCGCTTTGCCGCAGTTAACTATCTGCAGCGGCAAAGCCAAATTTTCATAGGCCGTTTTCCACGGAAAGAGCCCGTATTCCTGCAGAACATAGGATAAACGCGGCATTCTTTTGTATGTATCAAAAAAAGATAACCCGTTTTCGGCGGTAAAATGCACAGTACCGCCCGTACAGGGCTGCAGCTGCGCCAAAATGGACAGAAGCGTGCTTTTGCCGCAGCCTGACTTGCCGATAACCGACAGACTCTTCCCCGGCGGCAGAGAAAAAGAAATATTTTCAAGCACGGAGAAATGCCCGTACCGTTTGCATAAACATTCGGCGCTTATGCCGGCCATATGCCGTTCTGCCGCAACTAAACAGTTTTCTGCCATAAAAATACAGCCAATATTAAAATGCAGGCAACAGTTCTGCCGGATCGGTTTTTGCGGGAATCAGTTTCCGTGCGCCGAGCCACTGCAGATACACGTCAATTTCCTGTTCTGTCGGAAGATAACAGGGAGTATTGGCCTTATCAAAGGTCAGCATAACATACTGTTCCCGAACCTGCGGCGAAAGCAGCTTGTACTTAACCATGATTTGCTTGTATTTTTCGGGATCGGCATTAATTTTGTCAGCGCTTTCATCCAAAGCAAGACGCAGAGCACGGTAAATGTCTTCGGTTAATTTGGCTTTTGAACAGGAAATCACGGCCAGCGGCATACGCAGATTGGTATCGTCAAGCAAAACCGAGGCCCCTCTGCTTTCCAATACGGTAACAAGCGGTTCGGGCAAAAGCGCGGCGTCAAGCTGCCCCGCCATTAAAAGCTGCAGACGCATGGCAACGGAACGGATATCCTGACGTTTAACAAAACCCTTTTCCAAATCGGTATCCGGTATGTTTCTGCTTTCCAAAAACTGCGTCAGCAAAAAATCCACTATGGTATCTTTTCCTACTGCCACGGTTTTTCCCTGCAGTTCATCAAGGCTTTTAATCTGTTTTTTCGGAGAAACCACCAGACCGAAATGGCGCTGATCGGGACGGGCGTAAGAAGTCGTGGCGATTATGGTTTGCGGCGTGCCGCTGACGTGCTGAATTACAGCATTAACAATACAGGTAAAATATGCGTCAATGGCTCCGCTGCGCATGGCAGCTCCGAGTTCTATGGCACTTTGAAAGGGAACTATTTCAACATCAAGCCCGTTTTTTTCAAAAATGCCGTCTTCTTTTGCTGCATAGAGCAAAACAGAATCAGCCGCAGGCATGGTGCCAATTTTAATGTGAGTCTGCGCAGCTGCCGCATACGGAAACAAAAAAGCCATACAGCAGGCCAAAATAATTTTTTTCATAAAAAACCTCAAAAGCAGTATACAAAAGATTATTTACAATGCCAATAAAAAAGTATAGTCATACCGTATAGAAAATCAATAAGGATATGCCCATGAAAAAACTGTTTTA
The DNA here is from genome assembly GCA_949299515.1 of uncultured Desulfovibrionaceae bacterium. Classification (GTDB taxonomy): domain Bacteria; phylum Desulfobacterota; class Desulfovibrionia; order Desulfovibrionales; family Desulfovibrionaceae; genus Taurinivorans. The sequence continues at coordinate 40,572 of CASGAP010000012.1, read as the reverse complement.
TGCATTTCTTGTTCTGCTTGCTTTACTGCCGCAGCCAGCCCGTGCCGACAATGCGGAAAATCTTCAAAATGAAAAGCTCTATCAGGAAATCGACGGCAGTCTGGACGCAATGATAGGACAAATGCTTATGTTCGGTATGCGCGGCCAAAGCCTTGCCGAAGATCCGGAAATACAGAAAATGCTGGAACAGGGAAAAGCCGGCGGGATTATCCTTTTTTACACCCACGGCAACATCGTACCGTATAATCTGGCAGAGAAAAAACAAATTATTTCCTTAATAAGCGAACTGAAAGCCGCAAGCAAATATCCGCTGTTTACGGCCGTTGACCAAGAAGGCGGAAAAGTACAGCGCTTAAGCAGCAAAAACGGCTTTACGGATTACCCCACTGCCTACGAACTCGGAAAACAGGACGACGAACACACCTATCAAACCGCAAAAAAAATTGCCCTTGAGCTGAAAGAATGCGGCTTTAACGTCAATTTTGCGCCCTGCGTGGATCTGCACAATCCCAACTCACCTGCCATAGGCGCCAAAGGCCGGGCTTTTCACGAAACGGCGCTGGAAACCATAAATCATGCCTACGCCTATGCAAAAGCCATGAAAAAAAACGGCATTGTGCCGACGCTCAAGCATTTTCCGGGGCACGGCAATGCCCTTAAAGACACGCATAAAGGCTTTACCGACATAACGGCAGCCTGGCAGGACAAAGAACTGCTGCCGTATACCAGATTTATCGACAAAGAATATGACGGAATGATCATGATAGGCCATGTATACCACAAAAATCTGGACGATGTACCCGCAAGCCTTTCCTATAACGCGATCACCAAACTTCTGCGCGGACGCCTGAAATTCGGCGGCGTAGTCATTACCGACGATATGCAGATGGGCGCCATAGTCAACCACTACTCTTTAAAAGAAAGCATATACAAGGCCATAACCGCAGGAAACGACATTCTGCTTTTCAGCAATAATTTTAAATACGATCCCAAACTTCCCGAAAAAGCCTATGCCTGCATACAGGAACTTGTGGCCGAAGGAAAAATTTCCGCAAAAAGAATACAGGAATCCTGGTACAGAATACGCAGGCTGAAATCTTCTTACCTGCAGTAACTATATTCTGCCGGCAAGCAGGCGCATAAAATTTTTTGCGGTTTCGTTCAGCTTGGTGTTCTGCAGCGTCACAAAACCGACTTCCATAAGGGCATTGACGGACTGCACGGGCAGTGCCTTTATGGGATATTTTTTTGTCTTTTCCTGTAAAATATCCAAATTCAGATCACATAAATTTGTTTCCTGCAAAAAATGCAGGGAATCTGTGTCAGTTGACGTAAAAAACGGATAACACAACGCCTTTACGTCCAAAGAACTTAAAGAAACAATATTAAAATGCAGGGACACATCATAATAATCCCTTACGGAACGGATAAACTTCAGTTTTTTCAGTTCGCTTTCCTCTATCTGCTCTTTATCATACAAAGAATTGTTCTCCCCCATGAATACGCAGAGCTGCCTGCTGCAAAGAAAATGAAATTCCAGCTTTTTATGGTTCAGTACATGCCGAAAAAGCTCCGCTTTTTTCTGCGCATAATAAACAAGCCCCAAATCCGACATTCCTGCAGATACGGCATTGCATATTTCTTCGGCCGTGCCCTGCCTGTGCTCCAAATTATAATGAAACTGATTTTCGTTTTTTATAAAATTAACAAACAGTTCGGAAAGATCGCAGCCGATATATGTGGCTATGCTGAATTTCTTCCCTTTATGCTTATCCGCCATTTCATGGATTATTCCCGTATTTTTCAAAATAATATGGGCATGCTCCTGCATTGCGGCACCGTAAGGCGTAATAATCAGCCCTTTGCTTGTCCGTTCAAAAAGCTTTCTGCCAAGTTCTTTTTCAAGCGACAAAATAATTTTGCTGACATTAGGCTGGGTTGTGCATAAACATTCTGCGGTTTTATTAAAACTTTTCTTTTCGCAGGCTATCACAAAATATTCCAACTGCTTTAAATCCATATGCCCCTCTCTAATGATTATGCATATCAATTTCATATCTTGATAAGAGCATATAGTATTTTTTAAATTAAGTGAAATTAATTTTCATTTTAAAATTATTTATTTTAAAATCTGATTTCAAACGGTTTTGGCACAGCAGGAAAAAATTCTGCAATTCATTAATACAGGATAATAACGGACAAAAAAACCATTATCAAAATGAATACGTTAAAGTCCGGCTTTGGACAGCAAAACTACAGTTTCCACGTGCGGCGTATGCGGAAACAAATCCACGGGCTGTACAGCCAAAATCCGATAAGCCGAAACAAGTTTGCCTAAATCCCTGGCAAGAGTCGCCGCATTGCAGGATACTAAAATGAGATACGGCGGTAAAAAACGCAGAATAGCCGCCAAAGCTTCTGCTTCGATGCCGGCGCGCGGAGGATCAAGGATAAGCAAGTGCGGCAAAGAAAAACGCTTAAAAAATTTACCGATATCCTTTCCGGCACAACATTCAAAGCGGGCAAAACCGCAGTTATTGAGACAGGCATTTTCCTCGGCCAAAAGAACGGCACTTTCAACGGCTTCGGCACCGATAAGCAGCGGTTTTTTATAAAGAAATCCGGAATACTCCGTCACCAGCGCCGAATACCGCGAAAAAACAGGCTGTTTATCGTTATGCTCGCAAAAAGGCGCAAGAGAAAGCCCTATGGAACCGACCCCGCAGTAGAAATCCCAAACATGGCTGTTTTTTTCAGGAAGAACGCATTTGGCAAAATCCTGCACCACACCGTAAAGAAGCTGTGCCATTGCCGTATTGACCTGAAAAAAAGCACGGCTGCCTAATTTATATAAAGTATCATGCCCGGCAAAACACAAACGCTGCATGAGCTGCGCATTGCCGTATTCATTGGCGGTATGCTCGGCATACGCCACATCGGTTTTGGATTTGCGTATACCGTGGACAAGCCCGCTGACCAAATGCCGCACCGCATCACTGCACCGTTCCATGCTCTGCTTTTCGGCTTGTTTGTTTTTTTCGGAAAAAGGATACGTAATCAGTTCAAGCGTCCATGTATCCTGAAAATGCCGCACCACCGCATAACGATAAAACGGCAGATCAAAGTCCCGCAGTACTTGGCGCAAAGCCTCGATAATCAGCATGGCCTGCCGCGGCATAAGACGGCATTCCGTCACTTCCGCAATATCATGACTGTTTTTTCTGCGCAGGCCAAGCTTGAGGCGGCCCTGGCAAAAAGCAAAGGCAAATTCCATTTTATTACGGTAGCGCAGCGTGTTATCCTGCGGATTTTCCCCGGTATCGGACAGTTCTTTGCAAGACAGTACAGGCAGGCAGTGCTGTGCAAAATCCGACTCCCGGATATTGCCCAAACGGCGCAGGGCATTTTTTACGAACAGTTCTTTTTGCCTGAGCTGTTCGTCATACTGCAGATGCTGCCAGGAACAGCCCCCGCATTCAGCATGATGCGGACAGATTGCTTCTGCATAATGCGGCGACTGTTCAAGAACTTCCGTGCAGACGGCTTCCAAAAAATTTTTCTTGTCCGCCGTAACAGCGGCACGCACTTTTTGCCCAGCAACGGCATTTTCCACAAAAACAGTCTGACCGTGCCGCAAAGAAGACATATCGTCAATTTTTCCCGCAGCCCTGCCGTCATGGCTCATGCCGGTCAAAAACACAGTTACTGTTTCCTGCATACGAAATTTGCCCGGTTTAGAGAATGTACTGGCTTAAATCCTTGTCTTCCCGAACATCCTGCAAATGTTCGCTGACATATTCCCTATTAATGACAATATGCTGATATTTGCGTTCCGGCGCTTCAAAAGAAATATCCGCAAGGATTTTTTCCAAAATGGTATACAGGCGCCTTGCCCCGATATTTTCGGATTCGGCATTGATTTCTTCGGCAAAGGCGGCAATTTCCTGCAAACCGTCCTCCGTAAAGGAAAGCTGTACGTCTTCTGTCTGCAGCAAGGCAGTGTACTGCTTCTGCAGGGAATTGTCGGGTTCTGTCAAAATACGGTAAAATTCGTCTTTACCGAGTGCCTGCAGTTCCACGCGCAGCGGAAAACGTCCCTGCAGTTCAGGAATTAAATCAGAGGGTTTACTGAAATGGAATGCGCCTGCGGCTATAAAAAGAATATGGTCGGTCTTGACCATGCCGTATTTGGTGTTGACCGTGCTGCCCTCCACAATGGGCAGAAGATCGCGCTGCACTCCCTCGCGGGATACGTCGGAATTTCTTTGGGAACTTGCGGAACTTGCCACTTTGTCTATTTCGTCGATAAATACAATGCCGCTTTGCTCCACGCGTTCCTTGGCAATTTCGATAAGCTTGTCTTCATCAATGAGCTTTTCGGATTCCTGCTGCAGCAAAATTTCAAAAGCCGCTTTTGTTTTTACACGCTTTCTCTGTGTTTTTGCGGGTGAAATTTTACCCATAAGCGACTTGATCTGATCGCCTATCTGATCCATGCCGGGCATGGCGAACATATCAATCTGCGGCGCGTTTTCCTTGACTTCGATTTCCACTTCATGATTGTCCAAATGTCCCAAATGCCAAAGATTGCGCAGCTTTTCCCGTGTTGTTTCGCGGCTGCCTTCGCCGGAATTATGCGGCAGCAGCAAATCCAGCAGCCGTTCTTCCGCTGCTTTTTCCGCCTGCGTTTTTACGCGTTGGTTTTCTTCGTCACGGATAAGCTTAATGCCAAGATCCAGCAAATCGCGTATCATGGATTCCACATCACGGCCGACATAGCCGACTTCCGTATATTTTGTGGCTTCAACCTTAATGAATGGGGCTCCGGTCAGCTTGGCAAGCCTGCGGGCTATTTCTGTTTTGCCCACGCCCGTAGGCCCCATTAAAATTATATTTTTGGGAGCAATTTCATCGCGCATTTTCGGATCGAGCTTTTGCCTGCGCCAGCGGTTTCTGACGGCAATGGCCACCATTTTTTTTGCCTGCTCCTGTCCGACTATATATTTATCCAATTCCGTTACAATTTCACGGGGAGTCAAATTGTTCATATACAATCCTTTATTGCTTTTTATTAAAGCAAAACATTAAGTTTTTCAAAAATACCGCCTAAATCCTTGGCTTTAAAAATACATACATCATCAATATACGTAGAAGAAGCATTGACTATGCCAAGCTTGCCGCCTGCCCTGTGGGTTATTTCCGGAACAGCCGCTGCCGGATAAACGGTCAGGCTTGTTCCGAGCACAAGCAAAAAATCCGCCTTTTTGGCATGATATTCGGCATTATCCAAAGCATATTCCGGCAAGGATTCGCCGAAAAATACGATTTCGGGTTTGATAATGCCCCCGCACTGCGGACAGTACGGCACTTCTTTTTCCCGGATCATGGCAAGAACGGTATCAAAATCAAATTTTTTCCCGCAGTTCATGCAATAATGCCGCATCGGCGAACCGTGCAGTTCAAAAACGTTTTTAGACCCGGCTTTTTGGTGCAGCAAATCAATATTCTGCGTTATAACAGCTTTCAGATACCCTTTTTCTTCGAGCTTTGCCAAGGTTTCGTGCACAATATTGGGACGGGCCGCCTTTTCATACAAAAAATCGCGGGAATTTTTATAATAATAACTTGGATCTTTTCTGAAATAATTTATATCAAAAAGTTTGTTGGCGTCTATGTCTTTTCTGGAATACAAACCGCCCACGCCGCGAAAATCGGGTATGCCCGAAAGCGTTGAAATGCCGGCTCCCGTCAGTACGACAAAATGCCCGGCACGGCGGATAATTTCTGACAATTCTTCACTTGCTGCATATTGCTTCATAAGCATATCCTCTCTGATACGGTATCCTATAATAATTTTTTTTTATTGGCAATAAAACAATATTGTTTAACAATATTTTATTGACATTATTATTTATTCAAGATAAAAAAAAATATATTATAATTTCTTTCTGCTGGAATTGCTATGAAAAAGAAACAAACTGCCGCAAACACGACCGACCAACGCAAACTGAAAGGAGAAGCTACCAGAGAAAAACTGGTCATAGAAGCTATCCGCCTTTTCGGGCAAAACGGCTACAAAGCCACAAACACCAGAGCTCTGGCAGAAGCCGCACAATGCAATTTGGGCCTTATCACATTCCATTTCGGCGGCAAGCAGGGTCTGTACGAAGCCGCTATCAAACGGGTAAAACGGCGCCTTATCGAAATGCTCGACCCTTCCGTTAAAAATCTGGAACTTCTTGCCCAATCAAAACTTGAAGGCAAAGAGCTGTTCAACGCCCTTACCGACGAAATAAACTCCCTGGCCATGAAATTTATCGGCATGGAACAGGTAGCGGGCCATGCCCTGCTTCTTTTGCAGGATATCAACGAAAAAAATCCCCACAGCACTTCCGGCTACAGAGATGTTTTTTTTCCGCTTATCGCCAATATCGAAATTATCATCAATAAAGCAACCAAAAACATCAACCCCTCACGGGCAAGACTGAGTGCATTTATGATTATCAACGCAACCCTCGGCTTTTTGCGTGATTATCCCATTTTTTATCCGGTCAGCACCGAAGACGACATAAAACAGCCTTCCATCGCAACACTCATGAGCCTGCTTTCCCACCATCTTGTCGGAGAATTCGATACCTATTTTAAATTCAGCAATCCCACCTAAAGTGTATTTCCAAATTATTTTTCTTTTTTCTTGAGGGAAATGATTGCCTTGCTGTCCGTTTGCATAAAGTTCGCAAGCTTACTAACGCAAACGACTTGTCGCTTTTTGGGCGGCTCCCCCAATCCCCTCATTACACGGTATTAATGAACCGTTGCGAATATTTCGGCTTCGGTTCCGCAAATACCATGAATGAGAACGGCTGCAAAAATCTTTTTCCCAACCCGAAACAAACTTTAAAACAATCTGCTCCTATAGATATTTTTTATAATTCCATAAGCAATGCATTAATTGGGATACCCTAAGCATATTTTCCGCATAAAAAAAGGCGGTTATAACAACCGCCTTTTTTTATGTTTTTTTTCTAAAAATTAGAATTCGCCAAACCATTTTGCAAGAATTTCTTTTTCCTTGCCGTTTTCCTTAATGGCTTTAAAGCCAGCGCTCAGCTTGTCCATAAGCGCAGTGTTTTCTTTAAGCACAAGGAAGCCGAAAACTTCAGGATCAGTGCTTGAGAAAGCAATTTTCATCTTGCCTTTGTATCCTTCTTTTTGGCTTGCATAGTATTTTGCAACCGGGTCATCGCACATTACGGCATCAATACGGCCGTTGGCAAGGTCTTCAAGGGCAAGACCAACTTCGTCATAGGTTACGATTTGATAATCGGCATCGATTTTTTTCAAAGCTTCGATTGCGGTAGTGCCGATTTGAATGCCCACACGCTTTCCGCCGAGATCTTCGGGTTTAACAATGGTGCTGTCCACAGGAACAACAAGAGCCTGATACATATTATAAACAGGTTCAGAGAAAAGATATTTCTTTTGACGGGCTTCGGTAATGGTTACGCAGGAAGCGATAACATCGGCATTATGGGACTCGATTTCACCGAAAATACCTTCCCATGCGGCATTTTTCCAGGTGCATTTCAAGTTTGCGGCTTCACAGATAGCATTCAGAAGATCCACTTCAAAACCTACGATATTTTTGTCCATGTCAACAAACTGCATCGGCGGCCAGGTCGGGTTTGTGGCGATAACAATGGTGTCATCAGCGGCCTGAGCCTGTCCGGCAATTAAAGACAAAGCCAAAAGCATTGAAGACAAAATCTTTTTCATCTCAACTCCAAACAAAAAAAGTTAATGTTAACCAAATGATTTTTCCGTTACGAAAAATTCCCCTAAACTAGACAAAACTATAAAATAAACTCATTCTTTTGTCTACAGAAAGGTTATTTTTTTTAATATTTCCATTTTTGTTACGGGGAACGTGCCAATATATCGGAGGAATGCTATACAAAAATAAATTATACAATTTTGTAAATTTTATTTAATCAAAATTACTTTAACACAATCGATTCCATAATAGCAACAAAATCTGAACTTTCACCGATACCCGTCTGCGTGGCCAAAATATCCTTATTGCCCTTATAATAGCCCACTAAGGTCCAGGCGAACTTATTGCCGTGCAGATACTCAAAATAATATATGGAACTGGTACGTTTGGTAAAATTGTATCCGCCGTAGGCCTTCATCAGCGCTCTGGCATAATCTTCAAGCTCAATGTAATGCACGGGAATTTTCTTGTAAATAAACTTGGCTTCTTTATTCTGCGTTTCCAGAATCACCTGATCCTGACCGGATTCGGCAATAACCCAGCCGAACGGAACGGTAATCCGCATAAGCTCAAGATTTTCATCGGCGGCATATGCTTTTGTGCCGAACATTATGCAGCAAAAGCATAAAATAGTATAAACAAAACGCATAACTGTCCTTTTTTATATTTTCTTTTATTTTCCTTTAAAAAAATTATTTGTCAATATCTTATTTTATTGACAGATTTTAAATAATTCTTATTGTATGACAATATTGAAAACCAAAAGCATTTTGTATATAATCGGCAAAAATGCAATACATCGGAGTTATTATGCCTCTTTACGAATTCCATTGTTCAGACTGCGATACCCAATTTGAAGAACTTGTTTTTTCCCATGACGAACTGCCGGCCTGTCCCAAATGCGGCAGCACAAAAACAGAAAAACTGATTTCAAGACCGTGCCGCAACAGAAAAGGCGGCTCAGGCGCCGAAATACCGACCATGACAGGCCAAACAAGTTCCGGCGGCGGCTGCGCCGGCTGTTCCGGAGGCTCCTGCGCAACCTGCGGCCATTAATTTCTGCAGGCAGCAGCCTTTTTCTCACAGAATTTCCCCAAAAGGATCAGCAATGAAAAAAATCACTATCGCCACCCGCGGCAGCGCACTGGCTCTATGGCAGGCAAACCATATTAAAGGCCTGCTGCAAAAAAACTATTCCGATTTAGACGTGGAACTGAGCATTATAAAAACCAAAGGCGACATTATTCTTGACGTGCCCCTTGCCAAAGTGGGCGGCAAAGGGCTTTTCGTCAAAGAAATCGAAGACGCTTTGCTGAACGGTTCCGCCGATCTTGCGGTCCACAGCATGAAAGACGTGCCCATGGAACTGCCGCAGGGGCTTATCCTCGGCGCTGTTCCCGAACGGGAAGACAGAAACGACGTTTTCCTTTCCGACCGTTTTGCTTCCGTGGAAGACCTGCCCCAAAATGCTGTCGTGGGCACCAGCAGTCTGCGCAGACAGGCACAAATCCTTGCTTTGCGTCCGGACTTGACAATAAAAATGCTCCGCGGCAACGTGCAGACACGCATAAACAAAATGACCGCAGGCGACTACGACGCCATAATCCTCGCCAAAGCCGGCATAAAACGTCTCGGACTTACCACGGCTTTTCAAAAAGACCTGACAGCCCCGACATTTCTTCCGGCCTGCGGACAGGGCGCACTGGGAATTGAAGTCCGCGAAGACAGAAAAGACATTCTGGAGTTAATCGCCTTTTTAAATCACGAAGAAACAAAAATCTGCGTAGAAGCGGAACGGGCTTTTCTTAAATCCCTCGACGGAGGCTGCCAGGTTCCCATTGCTGCGTATTCCGAACTGCACGGCGGCAGCATTACCCTGGAAGGATTGGTAGCCGAACCCGACGCAAGCAAAATTATCAGAAAAACCCTTAACGATTCCGCCGACAACCGTATTCAGCTCGGACAAAACCTTGCCAAAGCCATTCTTGAAAGCGGCGGCAAAGAAATTCTTGAACGTTTATACTGTACACAGGCTTAAAAATGAGCAAAATAAAAGCACTTTCCGCTAACAAACTGTACGCCAGCTTTGATCCCGAAAAAATCCCGTGGGAAACAAGCAGCGACATTCCCAAATCACTGCGCAAAAACTTCAGCCAAACCAGAGCGGTAAACGCCCTGACCCTTGCCGTCAACATCAAAGACAACGGCTACAATATTTACCTTGCCGGCGAAAACGACCTCGGCCGCGGCTATATGCTCAGGCATTTTCTCAAACCAATTGCGCAGAAACAGGAAACACCGCCCGACCTGCTCTATGTAAACAATTTTGAAAACGCGGACAATCCCGTTCTGCTGAAAGTCTGCGCCGGTCAGGGCAAAATCCTGAAAACGGAACTTGCCAAAATCCTGCAGCAGATAAAAAAAGAAATTCCTCTGCGTTTTGAAACGGAAGCGTATGAAAAAAAGAAACAGGCTCTTTTGTCCAACTTTCAGAAAATCCGCGAATGTTTCATTAAAGAAATGGACAGCATAGCGGAAAAACAAGGCTTCAACCTCGACATAGACGAACAGGGCAGCCTGACACTGTATCCCCTTGTGGAAGGCAAACGCCTCAGCGATGAGGAATTTGAGCTGTTGGACGTCAACATCCGTTCCGCAATCAAGCGCAAAAGCGATCACCTCCTGCATTCCATGACCGCAGTCATTAAAAAACTGAGCAAAGCGGAAAGAGAATTTAAAAACGACCAAAAAGAACTTGAAAAAGAAGTAATAAACGACGTTCTGCAAAAATTTTACCTGCCGTTCCAAGAAAAATTCTGCAAAAACGCAGGTCCATACCTTGAAAGCGTCAAGCTGTTTTTTGACAATGTGCGCAAAGACATTTTGGAAAACATGGACTTATTCCTGACCAAAGAAGCGCTTATACCGTTAAGCCTTGCGGATCTTTCCGCTCCGCCGCTTCCCTCCCAGGAACACAGCCTGTCCCGCTACGAAATCAATCTTTTTGTTGACAACGGCGAACTCAAAGGCGCACCGGTAATTTTTGAAAGCCACCCGACTTTTTTCAACGTACTCGGCTGCATTGAACGCGAATCCGAAATGGGCGCGCTGTCAACCAACTTCACGCTGATCAAAGCCGGCTCCATTCACAAGGCAAACGGCGGCTATCTTGCCATTCACATCGAAGACATTCTTGCCCACCCAAACGCCTGGGACGGTCTTATGCGCGTGCTCAGAGCCCGTCAGAGCAAAGTGGAAGACGACAGCAATGAACTTGTAAAAACAAAAACCCTTTCCCCTGCCCCCTTGGATTTAGATGTAAAAGTAATCCTTATCGGCACCGACGACATTTACGAAAGCCTGCTCGAAAGCGACGACAGATTTTTAAAACTTTTTAAAATCAAAGCGCAGATGAGCAGCGATACAGACAGAAACCTCAAAAACATCAAAGCCTGGCTGCACAATCTGGTGCATATTGCGGACGAGTCTTCCCTGCTGCCGTTCGACAAAAACGCCATGGCGGCACTTGTGGATTACTCGACCCTGCTCTGCGAAGACCACACAAAAATATCCCTGAAATTCCCGCTTATCCGCGAAACCATGATCGAAGCGTCGGCACTGGCAAAAATGGACGGCAGGGAAATTGTCGGCAAAGAATATATCCATAAAGCCTACGAAGAAAAAATGTACCGTTCTGCCTATATTGAAGAACTGTTCATGGAAGAATACAACAGGGACATGATAAAAATCCAGACTTCCGGCTTTGCCGTAGGCAGAGTGAACGGACTTTCCGTCACCCATACGGGCGATTTTGAATTCGGTCTGCCCCACCAGATTTCCTGCACCGTGGGCGTGGGACACGGCGGCATTATCGACCTTGAAAGGGAATCGGAACTGGCAGGCCCGATCCACACAAAAGCCATGATGATATTAAAAAGTTATCTTGTGGATCAATTCGCCCACAACAAGCCGCTTGTGCTTACGGGCAGCCTGTGCTTTGAACAAAGCTATAACGGCGTGGAGGGCGATTCTGCCTCCGGAGCCGAGCTTGTGGCACTGCTCTCCGCCATTTCCAAAACCCCCATCAATCTCAGCCTTGCCATGACCGGAGCGGTTAGCCAGGCTGGGGAAATTATGGCTGTGGGCGGCGTTACCAGAAAAATCGAAGGATTTTTCAAACTGTGCGAACAGCGCGGCCTGACGGGCAAACAAGGGGTAATCATTCCAAAAGACAATATTGAACAGCTTATGCTCAACGAACGCGTCAGAGCAGCGGTGGAAAAGGGACTGTTTGCCATATACCCGGTCAGTCACATCACCGAAGCCCTGGAACTGCTGACGGGTATTGCCGCCGGAAAACGCAGCAAAGCAGGCAATTTCCCCAAAAATTCCCTGTTCCATACCGTGGACGCGGAACTGCACGAACTTGGCTGGCTTGCGGAAAATTCATTCAAGACCCGCAAAAAGAAAGAAAAATCCTCATAAAGAATTTTTATCGGCATAAAAATTACAAAAACCACCGGAAATCCGGTGTTTTTTTATATAATTGCAAGAAATGCCTTACAAAACTTTTTCCTGAATTTTTCCTTCAAGAGAAATTGTTTTTACGGTCAGCGGAATTGTTTTGCCGCTCAGCTCAATACCCCGCTTCACCATATGTTCGATACAGCTGCAGCACGGCACTACCATTTTGGCGACAGTAATGCTTTTAATGGAATTATGCCTGAACATTTCGGCAAATTTTTCGGAATAATCCACAGAATCCAGTTTAGGGCAGCCGATAAGCACCACGCGGCCCTTCACAAAATCCCGATGAAAATTCCCGTAGGCATAGGCTGTGCAGTCTGCCGCAATAAGCACATCGGCATTATTCAAAAACGCGGCATTGGCAGGGACAAGTTTAATCTGCACCGGCCATTGACGCAGCAGGGAAGGAACAGCCTCGCAGCAGGACTGTGTTTCTTCTTCCTGCAGTTTTGGCTTAATTTCCTGAAGCCTGCTTCCGGGACAGCCGCAGGCCTGTGCTTTTTTAGCCTGCATATTGGCAAGCACTGCCGCTTCGTCATAAGGAAGAGCTTCGCGTTTTATAAACGAAATCGCGTTCATGGGACAGGCAGGCAAACAGTTTCCGAGCCCGTCGCAGTAATCGTCGCGAATAAGCTTTGCTTTGCCGTTTTCGATGGTCAGCGCCCCCTCATGGCAGGCATTTACGCAGATACCGCAGCCGTTGCATTTTTCTTCGTCTATTTGAATCATTTGTCGTATCATAAGTTTTCTCCATTGACTTTATGAAAATAATATACCACAATTTAAAAGCATTTCTGTTGTAATTCCAACAAAAAGGTTTTTTTATGCAAAAATTTTTTCAGGTCATAGCCTCGTCAATTCTTTTCAAAGGCATGAACGAAACCGAAATGCAGGCAATTTTAAACTGCCTGAAAGCCGCACCCAAAAACTTTCTGAAAGACGAATACATTTTTCATATGGGCGATGCCGTACGGTACATGGGTTTAGTTTTATCCGGTTCAGTCCATTTGTCAAAAGAAGATTATTGGGGCAGAAAAACCATTCATGCCGAAATAGGCCCGGGCGACATTTTTGCGGAAAGCTTTGCCGCAGCCGCACACACCAGCCCGCTGAATGCTTATGCGGCAAAAAACAGCACGGTTTTGTTCATGGACATTCACAAAGTTCTTTCGGTCTGCAGCAGCCGCTGCAGCTTTCATAACACGCTTATCCATAATTTTGTCGCCGTGCTTGCAGAAAAAAATATCCGGATGAGCTCCAAAATCGAAAACCTCACACAAAAGACAACAAAAGACAAGTTATTGATTTATTTATCAAATCAATCACAGTTGCAACAAAGCGCAAAATTTACTATACCCTTTAACAGACAGGAACTTGCCGAGTACCTTTCCGTGGACAGAAGCGCCATGTCACAGGAACTTGGCAAACTCCAGAAACAGGGAATTATTTCTGTAGACAAAAACACGTTCGAAATTCTGAACAAAAATTTAACAATCGGGTGATGAGGGGTATCACATGGAAAAATTAATGCTTTTTTTCATTATTTTAGGGATTTCCAGCACATTTTTAGCGCTATGCAGTCTTATTGTGCCGCGTTATACCGGATTTTTTATGAAAAATCCCACCACGGGAAAAGCGCTTGTTTTTTGGTTTATCATGTCTTTGCTCGCAAGCTTTACGGTAGCGTATCTGCGTTCACAAGTATAGCATGAAATGGTTTTCGCACAGAATCTTTGCTGTCGGCATGGCCGCTGTATGCAAATTTGATTTCATCGGAATAGGCGCGGCTTATTTAGGCTCCACCGTTCCCGACAGCATAGATTTTTTCCTTACCAAACTGGGAGCAGACTTCAACAAAATTCACAGAAGGCACAGCCACGCCTGGGTATGGTATGCCCTGGCGCTGGCTTTGCTCCATTATGCGGCCTATCCGTTTCTATCCCGAAATCTGCCTTGGCTTCTGCAGTACAAAGAATATATCGCGGCTTTTTTCCTGGGAATTTTTTCGCATATTTTCCTGGATATGCTGACCATAAAAGGCGTACCGCTTTTTCTGGACACCGATAAAAAAATCGCGTTTAAACTTGTGCGAACCAACAGGTTTTCCGAATCGGTCTTTATTTTCGTTTTTTTTGTTGCCGCAGGCCTGTATTTATACGCAACAAAAAATCCTTATGTTACCGATTTTATTAATTTGGTAATGCGCCAGCTGTAACTATGCATTTTTTGCGCCGATTTTATGCACGCGGTACCGCAGGGCAACAATTTCCAGAAACTGCGCCAAATCTTCACTGATTACCCTGGTGATTATTTTAAAATTACCGTCAAAATCCTTGGGACTTGCAGAAGCAAGACAAAGCACGGCGGCCACGCTTTTTTCCACCCTGATCGGAATGCACACAACCGCAGGGAAAAGCGGCAGTCCGTCGTTTTTTGCATAAAGCGGCATAATGCCCTTGGCAGAACCTTTGCCGTCGTTTTGAACCATTTCCTCGTTTTTGTATACCCAGCCGGCAAGTCCTCCGGAAAAACCGAATTCTTTGTTTACGGTAACGGCGGGAAATTCGCCGTCAATGTAAAAACAGTCTTTTTTGCCGGAAAGCGAAGTAAACGCAACATATTCAAAACCGAGTGACACGGAAAGAATCTGCAGCAGCTTGCGCAAATACGGCGACCAGCCGTTATAATTTTTTTTCAGATCGGCAAGCTGTTCCAATACCTGCAGATACTGTTCGACAGCCGCGGTCTGTTTGCTTGTGTCGGCGGCAGCAATAAGCTGCGGAATCATTTTTGCAAACAAATCCAAAAGCTTTTGCTGATTTTCCGAAAAAAAGTTTATTTTTTTGCTGTCAAGGCACAGGGCACCGCTGCCGGCAACATAGGTTCCCATAAACGAATGTATGCTGTCTTCCGTGTTATCGGCGTAATACCCCAGATTTGCCTGGCTGTCTTCCGGAATCTGGAAAAGCAGCGGCTGTCTGTTTTTCAAAATCCAGCCAACAAGTCCTTTTCCTTGTGCTATCTGCGCATCGGAATTGACAGACTGTTCGCTCATGCTGAAAAAGGCCGTCAGCCGTGCCGTGCTGTTTTCGCTTTCAGGCATAAACAGCAGCACGGAGTGCGCCTCAAACGTACTGGCAATCAATGCCAAAAAATTATTTACAATTCCATTGCCGTCGGCTGCGGTGTTCATAGGCTTCCTGCTTTTTTCTGTTTTGTTATTGCCTGTTATAACAAGGAACAAGGGCTTTATGCAATAGGCAACACCCTAAAAAAAATTCTGTTTTTTACAACTTTTGACTGGATAAAATTACAAAAATGTTATATATTATTCCTATCAGTTAGGGACGGCACTTATGAAACACTATACGGAAGCATTTTCAAAAAGCAAATGGAACATTGAAAATCAGACAGATTCTTTCCATTTCATTTCCATTACAAACCTTACGGAACTGAAAGAATACCTTGACGTTGTCCATATCAGGGAAACGCTTCTCAAACCGTTTTTTGAAAACAAAAACTATCCGCTTATAGATATCCGTGCCCTTTTCCCCTCTTTTGAATCCGACAGCTACGAATACCATAACCTGCCGGGTTTTTCCATGCTTGTGCTTGACAGGGAACTGTCTTCTTTCCAAGAAGTTTTTCAATACGACTCCCTGCATCCCATTTCCGAATTTCTTTCTTTTGCCAAGGGCCCCTGCTGTCCTCTGGAAACCTACGTGACACAGAAAAACAGCAATACCATGCTTTCCAGAATGCCGCGCAATCTGCACGAAGAATTCAAAAAACGCTTCCAACGCCAGGACATTACGGTTTTGGAACTCTATCCCTATCTTTTGCCCTATCTTTTGGAAATGGACAGAGCCCACGTGCTGAGCAAAAGCTTTTACGGACATTATCAGCTGTCCGGCGTTTTTGCGTCTTTCCCTTCCGACATCGACGGAGAAATCAAGCGCTTCGGCCTGCGCATCGGCAAATTCCAAATGAACAACAACGAACTGTATCAGCGCAACAGAAATTTTGTCATGCAGTTTTTAATGGAACTGTACGGGTTTCCCATTGCTTCCGAACGCAGAACATCTGCCGCGCTTTTTTCCAGAAGACTGCACAAATCCGGCGAAAACTTTCTTATCCGCGTTCTCGGCCAGTCCGACCGTACCATAACCACCATATGGAACGACCACCAGCACGGCCGTTACCCCTCCGTGGAAAAAGTCACTCTTGTAAGCATCGAAAAAGAACAAACGGATTTAATCGAAGAAATCAAAGAACACAATGCCTTTGTCGACGAAAAGCGCCGCGTCGTCATTCTGCGCGTGCTTTACAAACAGCACGCCTTCAACAAAGGCAACATACGCCAGGACAGAGCGCTTTCCATTATTTCCCACGAAATCGTCCACCCCGTCACGGGCGAAGCGATAAAAGACATCAATGTACTGCGCGACACCACAAACCTTATTATCCGCCTGAACGACATTATCCGCGGCGAACATTACGGAAAAGTGCTGTACAAGCGCACGGAACTTATCGAAAACACAGATACCGAAGACAAACGCCTGAAATTCCTTTTCACCTGGCTTTCAAAGCACCAAAGAAGAATTATCGGCTACAGCGACGAATTTTTCGCGGACCTAAGCAAAGTTATCGACGCATACCTGAGCAAACTAAACGAAGAAGACAATCTTGACCTTCGGGAGCTCATCAAAGAAAACCAAAACAAATTCAGCTTTATCGTTCAGGCGCGCAAAGTCCGCGCATTGGAAGAAATCAGCACAAGAAAATACAAAAATACAACCCTGAACTACGAACAAATGCTCACGGAAGCCGTAAGAGTAAGCAAAGACCTGCGCTTTGAATGCGTCCGTTATTTCGACACTATCATCGAAAGCACGATGTACGCCATTGACACCATTTTAAATAACAGATATCTACGCAAAAACTACATAGAAAGAGCCGAAAGCCAGCTTACGGCCAAAGGGCTTGAAATCAAAAAAAACTACGGCAAACTCATTACCATACGCGACGAATTCATGGGAATACACAAATCCCATGCAAAAACAGCGGAAAACTCAATCAGCGGATTTTAATATGCACGCATTTTATTTGGAACCGGAAAAATGGGACAATCCTATCCTTGAAGGCGGAGAATTTCATCATCTTGCAAAAGTCCTGCGGCTTAAAACCGGAGACATCGTCATGCTGCTTGACGGAAAAGGCAGAGAAGCCCAGTGCGAACTAACGGAAACAACCAAAAAAGAAGCAAAACTGAAAATCTGCTCCGAAAAAACCTATCCGCAGGAAAAAGCTCAGGTAACCCTTGCCCTTGGCTGGGGCAAAGCGGCACGCCGCGGCTTTATGCTGGAAAAATGCGTTGAACTCGAAGCTTCCGCCCTGTGGTTCTGGCAGGCGGAACGCAGCCAGTTTCCGCTGCCCAAAGACATTAAAGAATCATGGCAGGAACAGCTCATTGCCGGCGCAAAACAATGCCGCAACCCATACATACCGGAACTGGCGTCCATAACCGGCGGGGTCAAGGAACTAATAGAAAAAACAAAAGATTACGATTACAAACAGCTGCTTGTGGAAAGCGACTACGGCCATGACGCGTTTTTATCCGAAAATGATTTGGGACTGGAAGGAAAAACCGTCTGCGTCATCGGCCCCGAAGGCGGTTTCACTCCGAAAGAAGTGGAACTTTTAATAAGCGCAGGATTTAAAACATATACAATCGGCGACAGGATTTTACGATGGGAAACAGCAGCGGTCATGGTGCTTGGGCTTCATTGGTGGAAGAAACAGCAAAAGAAACACTAAAACCCCTGCCGGAAGAACTGCGTCCGCAAACCCTTGAGCAGTATGTGGGACAGGAACACCTTACCGAACAGCTGCAGACGCTTTTCAACGCCCCGCGCCTGCCAAGCCTGCTCCTTTTCGGACCTCCCGGCTGCGGCAAATCTTCTCTTGCACTTATTCTTGCAAACCGCCATTCCAAACACATTTTAAGACTCAGCGCGCCGGAAGTGGGCCTGCAGCAGCTGCGCAAACAGCTGCAGGGAATTGATATCCTTATTCTTGACGAGCTGCACAGATTTTCCAAAGCGCAGCAGGACTTTTTTCTGCCGATACTGGAAAGCGGCGAAATAACGCTGATAGCCACCACAACGGAAAATCCGTCTTTTTCCGTTACAAGACAGCTTTTATCCAGACTGCATATTTTAAAACTTAATCCTTTACGTAATGAAAACCTTAAAAAACTGGCTTTTTCGGCCTGTGAACAAAAAAATATCCTTTTAGAAGAAAATTTAATTGATTTTCTGGCCGCCGCAAGCCACGGCGATGCCAGAACGCTGTTCAACCTCGTCGAATACGTATTCAGCCTTCCCGAGGAAAAGCGTACGCTCGAACAGGCGCAAAAAGCCCTGCCGAAAGTTATCGCCCGCCACGACAAAAACGGCGACAGCCACTACGAACTGGCGTCAGCCATGATTAAATCCATACGAGGCAGCGATCCCGATGCGGCCTTATATTATCTTGCCTGCCTTTTGGAAGGGGGCGAAGATCCGCGTTTTATCTGCCGCAGACTCATAATCTCCGCTTCGGAAGATGTCGGCCTTGCAGATCCCAAAGCCTTAGGCTATGCCGTAGCCTGTCAGCAGGCAGTGGAATTTATCGGTATGCCCGAAGGTTTTATACCGCTTTCGCAGACCGTGGTATATTTGGCGCTTGCCCCCAAAAGCAACAGCACCTATAAAGCCTTTCACAACGTCAGCCAGGAAATACGCAAAAATGGTATGCAGCCAGTCCCCCTGCACCTGCGCAACGCTTCCACCAAGCTGCAGAAAGAATGGGGCTACGGCAAAGGCTACCTGTACCCACATGACGCCCCCGGCGGATACATTAAACAGGAATATCTGCCGAAAGGCACTGTCAATAAAGAATTTTATTTTCCTAAACAAAACGGCGAAGAAAAAATTCTCTACGCAAACTGGAAACGATCAACAAAAAAATAGGACAACAACATATGGAAATGATTTACCATTATGCAAGAAACTACACAAGCAGCAACAAAAAATGCAGATTTGCCACCCCCGTTTTTTATGCAAAACTGCTGAAAATCGTCTGGCAGGCCTGCCAAGTTGCCAAAGCCGGACAATATTCCAACGAACGCTGGGTTTACGACAGCTATCTTGTAGGCAGAGCCATTGAAAGCGTAGGTGCGGACATTATCATCAAAGGTCACGAAAACCTTTCCAAAATCGACCGTCCCTGCGTATTTGTCTCCAACCACATGAGCACGCTGGAAACATTTTTCCTTCCGTCGATCATTCAGCCCGTGCTCAATCATACCTTTGTCGTAAAAGAGTCCCTGCTCAATTATCCCCTGCTCGGCCCTGTTCTGCGCGCCGAAAATCCCATTGCCGTTACCCGCACAAATCCCCGCCAGGATTTGGCCACCGTACTTGAAGAAGGACAGAAAAAACTACAGAACGGCGAATCAATCATTATTTTTCCGCAAGGAACAAGAAAGCCCGATGTAAAAGCCGAAGATTTCAGTTCCCTCGGCGTCAAACTGGCAAAGAAAGCCAATGCGCCCATAATCCCCATTGCCCTGAAAACCAATGCCTGGGGAACAAGCTCCGTAACAAAAGACTTCGGCCCCATTAATCCGCATATTCCCGTGCGCATAACCTTCGGCGCGCCAATTGAAATTACAAGCGCAAACGCCAAAGAAGAACACCAGCAAACCGTGGACTTTATCATCAGCACCTACAACAGCTTTTAATTATGAACAGCAAACAAAAACCCAATCCGTACAAACCTGTTTACACAGTGCGCAAAAACAGCGCAGCAGCAAAAAAAATACACTGCGCAACACAAAAATTATCCGTGCAGGCCATAGCGGAACACTGTCTGAACATGGGCTTTTCCCTAACCGCGCCGCAGCTTGCCGCTCTGCACGAATACCTTTTTTTACTGCAAAAATGGAACCTGTCCATGAACCTGGTAGGCAAAACTTCCTGGGAAGAAATACTCACGGAACTGATTGCCGACAGCCTGCATCTGGCAAAATATTTAAATTCCCATGCAGAATTTGCTCCCGCATCCGTTCCGTTTTTTACCCAAAACGAAAAAACATATGCTTTTCAATACTATGAAAACGAACATGATTTCACGGCATGGGATTTGGGAGCAGGTGCGGGACTTCCCGGCATTCCCCTCAGAATTTTATGGAATCAGGGCTGTTATACGCTAGTTGAAGCACGGGAAAAACGTTCCCTGTTTCTGAATACGGTATGCACCAAACTCGGCCTGGAACAAACCTTTGTATGCAGGGACAGGGCAGAAAATTTCATGCAGGGCAAAAGTGCCCGGCTTATTGTCAGCCGCGCTTTCATGCCCTATGAAAAAATGCTTCCCTTTATTGCTCCCTATCTGCAGGGCAGCACCCAAAACGCCAGCGTTATTTTCCTTACCTTGGAAAAAATAGACGCTTCAAAATACAATACCGCAGCAAATCAGTGGCATACAAAAACAATTTACGAATATACGGTTAAAGGCAAAAAACGCTTTTTCTGCGAAATAGAAAAATTGCCGAATGCATAAAAAAAAGCTTGCCTTTTACAGCAAAGTACACTATAAATCATTTTCACGCTGCCTGGGTAGCTCAGTTGGTAGAGCAGAGGACTGAAAATCCTCGTGTGGGCAGTTCAATCCTGTCCCCAGGCACCACACAAATTTCAAACTCGGTAAAATGGTTTTTTGCCGAGTTTTTTTATTTTGTAAAATCTTTGTAAAATCAATTTTACAATCTTGACATATTTTTCATTTTTTATCTATTTAATTTCTATAATCAAGTTTTTTAAGGAGCTATATGGAAATTTTCATTTTAATTATGCTTATTGTTCTAAACGGCATTTTCGCCATGTCGGAAATCGCCCTCGTAACCGCACGGCGCTCGCGACTTTTGTCGCGAATATCGTCAGGTGACAAAAAGGCTCAGGCAGCCCTCAAACTGGGTGAAAACCCAACTCAATTTCTCTCCACAATACAAATAGGCATTACGTCCATCGGTCTGCTCAGCGGTATTTTCGGGGAAGCGGCACTTGCGGTTCCCTTGGCCGAAAAACTTCAGCAGCTTTTCAATCTTCCCAAATCTTCCGCCCATCTTATCGCCACAATCGGCGTTGTTACCATTATTACCTATATTTCCATTGTCGTAGGCGAATTAGTGCCAAAACGCCTGGGACAAATCAATCCGGAAGGCATTGCCTGCCTTGTGGCGCGTCCCATGAACCTGCTTTCCGTCATCAGCAAACCTTTTATTCTGCTGCTCACAAGTTCCACAAGTCTGCTGCTCAAAATTCTTAAAGTAAAAGATGACGAATCCCAAGCCGTTACCGAAGAAGAAATTCAGGCCATGATAAACGAAAGTTCGGAAAACGGCATGATCAACATACAGCAAAAAGAACTTATTCATAATGTGTTCCGCCTTGACGACAGGCCTGCTGTTTCCATTATGATCCCCAAAAGAAAAATATCCTTTCTTGACCTGAACAAATCAAGACCGGAAAATATAGAATTTTTAAAAAACTGCACCTGCACCTATCTGCCGGTCTGCGACGGCGAAATCAACAACATCATCGGCCTGATCCATGCCAAGCAAGCCCTGCTTATCCTTATGGACAGTAAGGAAGACAGTTCCGAAATACTGGCAGAACACTGCACGGAACCGTTTTACGTTCCGGAAAAAGTTACCATTTTGGAACTGCTGAAAATTTTCCAGACACGCGGACTGTACATTTCCTTTGTTATTGACGAATACGGCGTGCTGCAGGGAATGCTCACCGTACGCAACATTCTGAACGTCCTTGCCGGCCAGGTAGGCTATGCCGACGAAAAATCCTGGGCAACGCCGCAAAACAACTGCACATGGATTTTAAACGGCTCCATTCCCATTCTCGAACTGAAAGACAAACTGCAGATCCCCTCCCTGCCCGACGAAGACAAAGGCTATTATACAATTCTTAGCGGCCTGCTCATGTACCTTTCGGGCAATGTGCCGAAAAAAGGCGATGTTCTCGAATGGCAGGATTGGAAATTTGAAATTATGGAAATGGACGGCACCAAAATAGAAACCATACAAGCCACAAAAAATCGCTGCGAAATTCAAGACAAGTTATCTCCTGACCCGGAAATAATTTAATCACCCAATCCCTATACACTCTCCTAACAGGGCAGCTTCGGCTGCCTTTTTTCATAAAATGCTCAACTCTAAGTTCGCCCTCACGCCCTGCTCATGCCGCACTATTAATCCGAACCCCCAACCACAGCAAACACTTATATATAAAAACAACATAACACCATAAAATAAAAGACATATTTTTTATTATCCTCAAAAACAAAGCATATTGAAAACTTCGGCAAAAAAGAAAAAACAACAAAAAAAAATAATTTTGCATTTTTTGCTTGACGGCAGAATGTTTTTTAGGTAAATAAAGTCTTCGTTGATTGCCCATGTAGCTCAGTAGGTAGAGTGCATCCTTGGTAAGGATGAGGTCAGCAGTTCAATCCTGCTCATGGGCTCCACGTCGGGATGTAGCGCAGTCTGGGAGCGCACTTGAATGGGGTTCAAGGGGTCGGAGGTTCAAATCCTCTCATCCCGACCATAAAATCAACGCAATAGTTACTGCCCATGTAGCTCAGTAGGTAGAGTGCATCCTTGGTAAGGATGAGGTCAGCAGTTCAATCCTGCTCATGGGCTCCATTCAATATGTGAGTTCTTACTCACTTTTTTGTTTAATTTACTCAAAAATTTTGTTATTACCGCTTTTCCTTGCGGTATGTATATTTTGTGTAAGATAAACTTAAAAAAATAATAAAAAAATTAAAATAATATTTGACAAAGTCAAATAACTTCTATATAAAGAACACACGTTGCCTGGGTAGCTCAGTTGGTAGAGCAGAGGACTGAAAATCCTCGTGTGGGCAGTTCAATCCTGTCCCCAGGCACCACAAATTTTAGGCCCGATACCGTATCGGGCTTTTTTTGTCGCTTAAGCACAAAAAACTATCTGCTGAATCCAACCAGCTATACTGACTAAATAATAATTAACAAATACAAAACCGCTCTTTCTGACAGACTGTTAATATCTTCGCAAACTAATAATACAACACGTACACTGCAAAAAGTAATAACCCCACCTGACGATTATTATATTTTTACCCCCAAAAAAAATTTAGCCCCTAATTCATTCCCAGATATGCCTAAAATAATAAAAGCGCCCTATCAGCGCGCAACCATTAAATAATAATTTACCGTTGCCAACAAGTCAGAAAATTTTAACAGCAACCATAAATTATTCCTATACGAAATAAAACGCATCAGCTTATCTAAAACTTCTGCAAAAAAAATAAAAACCATCGGCTAAGCCGGTGGTTTTTATTTTTCTTAGGGAGCCACAAATTTTAGTTATTCCATTCAGGTTTGCCCATAGCCTTCAAATATTCATTAATCGCTTCTTTACCGCCGACAAAATCTTCCATTTCCGGCCATACTTTTGTTAACGCGGCTTCTTTCCATTTTTCTTCATCTTCAAGGTAAGAAACAACCAAACCTTCTTTTATCAGCTGTTCCTTTGCTTGCTGCGTATATTTAATATGGAAATCCAAAGCGTCTTGCTGAGCTTTTCTTCCCGCTTCAACAAAAAGTTCCTGATCTTCTTTGCTCAGTTTGCGAAATACCCTTTCACTCATTACAAGCGGCTGAATATGATACGTATAATGAACTTCGGTTAAATATTTTTGATTTGCTTCACCAAATTTCATTGTCTGATACGTTAAATAACCGTTGCATTGTCCGTCAACAACACCTTGCTGAAGTGCCGTAAAGGTTTCAGACCAAGAAATAGGCGTTGGGCTAGCACCAAAAGCTTTATAGGAAGCTATGAGCACTGCAGACTGCGGCACACGAAATTTCAAATCCTTCATATCTTCCATTTTTGTAATAGGTTTGCGGCTGTTGGTGATAAATCTGAAATCAGTATAAGAATACCCCAAAATCCTGAAGCCTGACTGCACAGCATAAGAATTTATCAGTTCCGCAGGTTTGCCGGTATTTCCTTTTACTGCTTCATCCAAACTGTTCCATAAATACGGCAACGTCAATATACCTAATTTCTTTTGAAAAGGCACAACGTTTGCTATTCCGGCAACGGCAAAAGCCAATGTTCCGTTTTGTACGTTTCTTAAAGTTTCAGTTTCATCTCCCAAAGCAGAACCGTAAAAAACTTCAATTTTGATTCTGCCATTGCTCATTTCTTCAACATGCTTTTCAAATGCCGTGGTAACCGATGCCTGGTCTGAACCTTTTGGATCGCCGACAGCAACATTATACGTCTGTGCCTGAACAGCAAAAGGCATTGCAAGCATACCTGCCAATACCGCGGTAAATAAACTTTTAAATTTCATAATGCCTCCTTATGAAAAATAATTAAAAATAATTTTAAAAATTTTTTAATAATTTATCTATGAAATATTTTATAAAATATTGCATGAATTTTAAAATTATGCAACTTAATTTTTCTAAAAATTGACTGTCGATTTAAAAATTTTCTGAATCCGTTTACTCTTAAAATTAAAATTATAATATAACTATTTATAATTATTTATTTTAATAAAGTAAAAATTGTCAGCCAGCATTGCAAATTCAAAAAAATTCTAGCAAAAAACTGACAAAATCGGCAGAATAGACGATTTTCACTACAGAAACAATAAGATATATATTTATAGGCAGTTACCGGAAACATATTAACAAAAATTTTCCCTGCGGCAGCTTAAAATAGCAGCAGAATTCAGCATTACGGCACACTGAAGACAAAAAAAGATATTCTGTAAAAACATATGGCGGTTATCTATGCCAATCTACCTTGCCATGCCTCATAAATTTCTACCAGCCTTTTCTGCGCTTCTACAAACAAAATTTACATAAACAGCAAATTGTATATAGAGAAAATATAACACAAACTGGCAGCTCTACCTTGTATCTGCCCGATACGCTGCCGGCAAAATAAAATTTCACTCTCTGACTAGCTCTCTTTCACTTAACCGACTTTTAAACTCAATTTTTGGACACGAAAAAAGGCTTATAAAGCGAACTTTATAAGCCTTTGGAAATACTGGTGGAGCTGAGGAGAATTGAACTCCTGGCCTCTTGAATGCCATGGGTCAAAAGAAATCATTCAACCGTTTGAGTTTGTATAATTAACTTATTGATATGCCAAATTTAAGTAATTAGTCAGTGATTTTTTAACATCACTTAAAATCACTTAATTTCACCTTAAAAATGGTGGAAAAACGGTGGATTTTTATTTTGATTATTTGAAAGGGCATTTCAAAAACTCGGCATTTTTTGCTAAGAGGTCAGATTCAAATGAGAAAAAATTACTCCAATGCTCACAGAAAATTCGGGCACCTTGACATTTTCGGATTTTTCCGTTTTCACGTTTCGTTTTATATCCTTTTACATCACTTTTCCTCACTTTATATCATTTATAATATATTAAAATAATTATATATTTTAAATTATTTTAATGGTATTCTCCCTGCAAAGTTCCAAAAAGGAGATTAAAATGAAAACAAATCCAAAAAACAGACGCACAAAATGGGAAGCCTCACAAAATATAAAGGCGTACGAATGTTCACGGACAAAACCAAGAAAAACGGCTCACGCTGGGATGTGCTGTTCGGTATCCGCTATCAGATCGGCGACAAACGCTATGAATATATTTTAGGCTATGCAAGCCAAGGCTGGACAGAAGCAAAAGCCGCCCTTGAAATTGAAAAATACAAAGACGCAAGCCTACGAGGCACAGGCGCCGCGTCAAAAACAGAGCAAAAAAAGATACGCCGCAGCGAACGCCTGAAAAAAGAACAGGAAGAAGCAGAGGAAAAGAAAAAGAAAATTACGTTCAGCGAGTTTTTTGAAGAATACTACATTCTTTCCCAATCGCACAAAGCCCCAAAATCCATTGAATCGGAACGGTATTTATACAAAAAATGGCTGAAGCCCATTATCGGGCATGTCCCCTTTATTGAGCTGAAAGCACGCAACATTGAAGAAATAAAAATCCAAATGGAAAGAAACAACAGGACGCCTTCTTCCATTAAATATACCCTGTCCATCATTTCCCAAATGTGGACATTGGCACGCCGTGATGAACTGGTTTACAAAGACTGCCCCACAAGACAGATAAAACTTGCCAAAACGGACAACAACCGCTGCCGCTATCTTACGGAAAAGGAAGCCAAACTCCTGCTTGGCGAACTGCGTGAACATTCCGAACAGCTGTATGAAATTGCCCTCATCTCGCTGTCAACGGGAATGCGTTTCGGCGAAATCGTCAATCTTGATTGGAACTGCATAGATTTTGAAAGCGGGCTTATTCTTATCAAAGACCCCAAGGCCAGAAAAAAACGTGTTGCCTACATGTTGGACAGCATTCACGCCCTGTTCAGCAAAAAACGGCTGGAAAGCATAGACAACGGTGACGGGGCGGAAGGACTGGTTTTTACCAATATTATCGGCGGAAGAATTACCAGTGTTTCCCATACCTTTGACCGGATTGCAGACAGGCTTTTCAATCAGAACGTGCAGGACAAAAGGGACAAGGTTGTTTTCCATACCCTGCGGCATACCTACGCTTCATGGCTGGTACAGAAAAAAGTAGACATCTTTTCCGTAAAAGAACTGCTCGGCCATGCCTCAATCAAAATGACCCTGCGGTACAGCCACCACTCCCCCGAAGGTCTCAGAAAATCCGCCTTTGTGCTCAACAACCTGCAGTTATAAACCAATACGAAATTACGAAAAAAGCCTATAAATTTGACAAAAACTATGTTTACTGTTAAACAGTAAACATGGACAACCAACGGGATTGACATGATAAAAAGTTTCAGCTGCAAGCATACGGAACAACTGTATATAACAGGAAACTGCAAAAAATTTGACCAGATCAAGAAAACAGCCTTACGAAAACTTGATATGCTAAACGCCGCCTATGACATCAATGATTTGCGCATACCACCTGCCAATCACCTAGAACAGCTCATCAATGACAGGGCGGGACAATACAGCATAAGAATAAACGACAGATACAGAATATGCTTTATTTGGGAAAACGGTTCAGCCTATGAAGTTGAAATCGTGGACTATCACTAGGAGTTTATATGAGAATAAAAACACACCCCGGAGAAATTTTAAACGAAGAATTTCTTATCCCCATGGGCATAACACCGCACTTTCTGTCCAAACATTTAAATTTAACGCCCTCAAGAATTTCAGAAATCATAAAAGGCAAACGGGCAATCACGGCCAACACGGCAATCCGTCTAGCCAAATTCTTCGGCACGTCAAGCCAATTCTGGCTGACCCTGCAAATGGAGTACGACATTTCCAAAGAACTGCACAACAACTCCAAAGACTTTGAAAACATATCAAAATATGCGTAACTTTTATATATTCAATAGTAAACTTGAAAAACCCATGACTTACAACGAGAAAGAAATAATCACCTATCAACTGTGATCTAACGGTTTTCGAGCGTATATGAAACTCCCGCCTAATTCATAACAGGAATTGGCGGGAGTTTTTTATTTTAAAAAATAAGTTATAGATTTTTATGAATACGTATTCCTTTGATATTCATAAAATATCCTAGTTAAATGCTCTTATCAAGTTCAGAAAGATACTGAAGAAAGTCATTGCTGCTGTACCGCAATTCATTTTGCAGAAGAACTGCACCACGATCCAAATGTGCTTTTACGGCTCCCGGGAAATATTCTTCATCAGACATGTGTCGATGGGCACACACTTCAAACAAGCACTTATACAATGCATCTGCATCACCTGTAATCGTCTGTCGATTCAGTTCTCGCCCCAAATTATTCGTCTTAAAATCCTCTTCCTGTAACGGCCCCCTACGCAATGACAACGCTAATGAAAGTTTAATAAGTGTTGCATATGGAATGCTGGTGCTCCGTTCAATTTGAATCAGAATTTCCTCAGTTTTTTTTGATGTTCTCAATTTAAATGCCACAATTATACCTCAAAATACTGATTATTCATGATATATGTACATTTATCTTCACCATATTCTAACAAGAAAATATTAGAAGTCTGATCATGCAACGCCAACATATGCTTCGAACTGATTTCTTCATTAGTGGACAGAACAAAAAGCTGACCAGGAAGACGTTTAAAAAAATGCTCAACTATATTAGATCTATGATCAGTATCAATACGAGCAAATGGAGTATCAATAATAAAGGGAAGTTCACACTTGCACTGTTGCATCATCGCCCAATAAAGTGACATAACAAATACTTGGGTTTCCCCCTTAGACAAAGTATCTTTATCAATTTCCACCATAAGCTCAAATTCACTAAGATGACACGATTCCAATTCGTTGCCGAAATCTCCTTCATCAGGATTTCCGATCAATTCACTTAACTGAGAAAATGCATATTTACGCAAACTTCTTTGAATACCAGCAATACCAGATTGACGACAGATTTTAATCAGATCTTTTTTTTCCACAACCTGCTTTCGCAACAAATGTACTCGAAACTCGTTATCGATCTGAATGTCATCAATAAATTTCCTCTTATGAATCAAACGATTAAATTCTTTTAATGTATCTTCCCTAACCTCTCGAATCAGTCTATCAAATATTATATCTTGCAAATCTTCCAGTAACAATAATACCTTACTGGAAACAGCTGATACAGAACGACGTTTAATATCCATTTCTAATTTTTTATATGCTACTTCTAATTCTTTTTCAACAGTAATAATTTCTTCCTCACAAACCGTTAACTCTATTTGTTTGCTCTGAGACTGTAGGGAAAGACCATAAATTTCTCTTGTAATTTTAGATACAGCATCCATATAGTCTTGATAATTCTCAACGGAACTACTTTGAAGTTTTTCTCTAATTTCCTGAGATGTTTTTAGAGACTTATCTAAGCGTTTCCGATAACCAGCAATTTTTTTTACTTCAAATTGCGATACACGATTTAAAACAGCCTGAACCCTCATTTCATCATCATCTGAAAGTCCAAAAAGAGGAACAAAATCTCCCCATCCATTTACAGGAAGTAAAAACTTTATAATATCACTGTATAGAATGGCCCCCAACCAATCAGCATCAGGAACACCAGCTTTATTTATAGAAGAAACAACTGCATTTTTGAATTTATCTGTTCGAATAGATTCTGAAATTGCTTTCCATGTTTTGAATTCATGCTCTTTAGCAATCAGAGGACGCACCTGATCCAACAACGGCCCAACAATAATAAATGGAAGTATTTCTGCTGCTGTATTTTTTCGCTCCCAATTGATGCGTTCTCGACGTTCTTCCTCTTCTTTAAGCTCTGTATTTAATGCTTTCCATTCTTCTAAAGAAATACCGCCTTGATCTGAATATTCCTTTTTAAGCCGTTCAATATCAGCATTTTTCTCATCCTGCTGGGCTTGAAGCTCTGCAATTTCATCTGCTAAACGATCTTTAGTTTGCCTTAGTCTTTTTAGTTTAAACTTATTCTGGAGATATTCCCTGGTTATACCGTCCTCATTAGAATTACTAGAAGTTAAAACCTTTCTAATATTAGAATACATAATATCAAAAGTATCATTACCACTTAAAACCATAAGAGCATCTCTCACATTATTTTTTTGGTCGTCCAATAGATACTCAGCTATTCGTTCACCATCAAAAAAGCATAATCTTAAAAGAGCTGGAGGAATTAAGTGAAGCAAGAAAATTTGAAAGTCGACTAAATCTTGCGCGACTAAGTAATGGCCATTCTTTACCACTTGGAAATCTTCTTTCGGCTCCCCCTTTTTCCACGACCACGAACGGATAATACGATACTGATCCAAATCTCCATTTGTACTATCAGAGAATTCAATAGCAACATATGCACTTTCATCCTCATCCATCTTGGCCTGATCATTAATATAGGCCATAATTTTTTTGGTGTACCTTTTCCCAGAATTCTTATAACCAAAACAGTAATGACCATATAATGCAAGTTCGACTGCCACAAATAAAGTTGTTTTCCCGGCTCCGTTTTTGCCTCCAATAATTACGATTTTCTTACCCGAATCAGAAGTATTTAAATTAAAGACGTTAGAATCCTTATAAGAGCCGAAATTATTCAATTCAATCCTCTGTAATATCATTCTCTAATTCCTCTCTTATGCGATCAAAATGAAGCCATCCTTGATTTAAGACTTTTTCAACTTTCTTGGCAGTTTCACTTGAACGAGTGTACAATTTGCTATTATCTACTACTGACATTAGTCGAGACATCAGGTCAAAAGGAACGTCATGTTTCGCACATAAACCATGAATTGTCTCCAAAGTCTCATGGTCATATTTGGCCTTTTTATATTGATCCCACGGTAGCCTTTCTCTCATAACTTCAAAGTAGATATCGACAACGGCTCTACAAGTCAAATCCCCTTCCTGTTCCCATACTTTATCGATAAACTTAAGTTCTTCTTCGGAAATCAGTTCAAATCCTGAACTTTTCTGCAGAACAAGAAGTCGGCGAAGCATTTCCTTACGGGTTTTTAACGTAAAAGGACCTCGCCCCAATTCTCCATTTTTCATAAGATATACCGCACCATTTCTCCGTCGATAATCTCGTGCTTCAGGAGTCCTTCTTAATTCAACAAGCCAATTACGATACTCACGCAGGGGAATCAGTTCTGTAGACCCGTGATCAATAAAATTCTTCAGAGATTTATCTTCCTTGACCATAGTACAACACCAGCAACCAAATCTAGAATTGCCAGTAATTGCAATTTTATCTTTGTTTACCTCACCTACTACGCTTTGCTCTTCCCCCATTTCCTCTCCCTGATAGAGGGAAAAGAGAGATCGATTATCCGTCCCCCAAGCACTTTGTCCATCATTTTTCAAAAGATATTCCCATACATCCTTATTTTCGATTTCAGACAAGGGGCTATATATATATGCTTTCGGAATAGAGTCATGAGGGGTTAAAATTTTTCCTTCGATTTCTCTTGACGTAATACTCTTTGATCTGGTTGAACTTTCAGCTTTGCGAACACCTAACAAAATTACAATTTCTCCGTCTTTTCGGATTACATTGTAGGTAAAAGCATTAGAAGGAAGAATCTTCAATCGATCCGTACACCACCGAAAACCCGGAGCTTCTGGTGTTGGATACCCCAACCCTATCACTAAACTCCAAAATCTATTTTTGACTTCCGGATAGATAATATGGGACTCTATATTCAATTGTTTTTTGATGCTTGCAACATTGATTGCGTTACTCATGCTATGTATATATCGCCTTACCACAGGGTTTTCAACCATTGTATCCGATGTTACGATATATACTTTCTTTTTACGTTCCTCTG
The DNA here is from genome assembly GCA_949299515.1 of uncultured Desulfovibrionaceae bacterium. Taxonomy (GTDB): domain Bacteria; phylum Desulfobacterota; class Desulfovibrionia; order Desulfovibrionales; family Desulfovibrionaceae; genus Taurinivorans. The sequence continues at coordinate 8,818 of CASGAP010000012.1, read as the reverse complement.
GAGCAAGCGATTCAAGCATTTCAAAGATTAATTGACAAAGGAGTGTCGAATCCTTACCCCCGCTATAACCAATCATCCATGGACGAGAATCATGCTTATAAACAAGAGCCATTTGTTCAATAATTGCTTTGAACTGCTTTTGTGCTTCTTCGTTCATCTTGTTCATCCTTACTGGTCATTCTAAGCCTGTAATTCAAGTAAGAGCTCCCAGAATGCTTTATCTTTGATATAAATAGGTTTTTGGCGATTACCCATTTTGACAATACTATAATGCTTTTGCAGTTTCTTCACATCGCCAAACAATTTTGTTTCTTCTGCACTATTAGCCTCTGTATTAAAAACAAATCGTATGTCCGTGTTTTTTAAGTCTGCAACATTATGAACAACCCAAGTCAAAATATATTTGGAGAAATCATCATCGCCACTTCCGAAGTGTTTCAAAAATTGCGTAGATAAAATTGTTCCTACACCAAATTCACGCCCCTCTTTTAGAATCTTTTTTAACGAAGGAAATCCCTCATGAAGAAAATTATCTGCTTCATCCACCAGAATCATTTTTGTAAGCTGTCTGTGTTTACCTGAGAGTTTACTAGATCCTCTGGCCTGCATTTGTGCATAAAACAAATCTAGTGTGATAGCAATAATTAAGTTTTGCAAATCTGTGTCATAACCAGAAATATCAATTACAACAACCCCCGTTAAAAGATCGAAGAGAGATGCTGTTTTGCGGCTGTCAGCCTCAAACACCTCAAAATCTGCTAATGTACGAAGTGCCGCCTCCAAAGAATCGCCTTTCTTAATATCATCATCCTCCATATAAAAGGAATAAACATCCTGGAATGTTGGAGCAGGCAAAGTCCAAGTTTTCGAATCATTAGGAATGATTCCCCTAAACGCATATGCACTCTTGATGCAATTCAGCAAAGTGCTACTTTGCTTTGGGCCTAAGTGATAAACACGAGAAAGAGTATCATTAAATGTGTTTGCTACATGGATGGGTAAGAGAGGCTTAAACACTCGGGGCTGCGTAAGAGCAAGCGGATTGTAAGGAAGGTGATATGGTTTTAGAACCTTTGCATTGGTGGCCTTCACAAAGTTTTCTTTACTCTCATTATAATCACCCTTATAATCAAAAATTAAAATACCAATGTCAGGGCTTTCTACATTATTTACTCTTTCTCTATATAACTGAACAACTAATGATTGAGTAAATTGCGTTTTTCCAGTACCCATTGTTCCGATGATACCTGTATTCGTATGAAATACTTCATCAGTATTTCCAGGATGCCAAAATACGGGCATGCCAGTATTTTGATCCTGTCCAAATAAAACACTGATTTCCCGATCATCATCCGCTTTCTCATAAAGAAGCTCTTGAGCAGCTAAAGTCATGTATTCTAAACAATTAACAGAACCTTTATCGGTTTCTTTCTCTTGAAATTCTGTTTTATTATCCCGGCATTCTCCTTGAATCTCTCTCATTGCTTCCTTATAAGCTTCTTTTTGCTGCTCATATTCTTTTACGGCTTCAGTATGATTTAGTGTATAAAACCTTGAAAGTTTCGGAGGAAGAAATTTAGACAATTCTATCTCACAAGCAACTTCAGCAACAGTTTTTACCAAATACTCGTAGCCCTCATGCTCAGGTAGTTGAAGAATAGCAATATTATTTTCAGAATCAACTACACCAGAAATAAGGCTTTCACTTTGCTTAAAGGAAATAATGGTTCCAATACCGATGTATTCATTTACAGCTTCAGAAATTTCATAGTTTTCATTCAACAAATCTTCCCGGCATTCATCAAGGACAAGCTGCCATGTTTCCTCTGGATAAATATCATATAGCTTCATCTTTTCACAACTCAGAATTGCAAGCTGCATAACAAAGTTTCTAACAACTTTCCGTTCAATAGTATAGCGCTCTTCTTCTGGCCATAGCGCATGAAGCAACCCCTTATGGGTATTGATTATCTGTCTCTTAGCTTTCTCGATAACCCCTGCATCATTCTGCCCAATTTTAATTTCAACAGGATGAAGGTGAACATAAATTCCCTGCTCAGATTTTTCAATACCAATCAATAGCAAATCATCACAGCTAGCACCGTGATCAAAAGACAAATTTTTTGCTGAAAGTAACCCATTATTTTGAGAAAGACCTGTATTTCCAGATACTCTAAGTAACTCTTCAAGAGACACCGGCACCCAAACGATATTATCGTGAGAATAGTACGCCATTGCAAATTTAACAGCAGAAATAATACTCATTTTCTCTCTACTAAACGTACTATCAAGCGCTCTCTTGGAAGAGATCAATCGAAGCAACCAACGACCATTAACTGCATTAAAGAAATCAATAATACGTTTTGCTACAGTTGAATCAGCTTTAACGTTTTTCTTTGCCAACTCTTGAGTAATAATGCGCTCATATTGCTCAGCTTTGCGCGTTACTGTAATAGCATTATAACCACTTGCAGAGGAATTCTGATCGCCATAATGAATAATCAACAAATCTTTAGATTGTTTATCCTGATTGAAAAAGCTTAAATCTATTTTAGGATCAACAAATACTACCCAATTGGCGGCAGAATAAATCTTATTAAGCTGAATGCTAGATTTTTTATGTACTTCAGTTGTGATACAATGATCCGAAATATAGGTGCTACTTGAATAGGCAACACGAAAAAGTGAATTCAATAGTGCAGCAAAATCATTCAGAGGAGTCTTTGGAGCGTATTTAGTTCCGAACCCAGTTTTATACCAGCCCTCATCTAAGACCGATGGCACACCAGAAATAATTCCATTCAGTGACGTACCAGTTGTCAGTCGTGAAATCTGACTATCTCCACATTTATCACTGGATAACATTTCATAAAATGCAATGTGAGAATATCGATAAGAATCATCTGTTTCCTTGTGAATATAATATTGTATTTTGCTGACGAGCATAGCTGACAAGTCAGAATTGTGCTCATATTTTCCGTGGATATTGCAAAGATATTCTTTTGTACACTTCAAATTTGACAAAACAGAGAAATCAGTATAATATGATATATTATCTTTGTCGCTGTAAATATTGACTTCAAAATTCAAGATTTCATCAGGTATACAGTTATTAGCAATTTGTCGCTTAAAATATCGAATTATGCCTAAAAAGATTTCTCTGCAATCACCCAAATTATGTAGACTCAAAATCATACGGTGCTCGCCAATATCTTTGAACAAAAACCTAAAATGAGCATAATACTCCTCAATTTTTTCAGCAACTAACTTAGGCACAAAATCGCGAATTTCATTATATCGGTCCCAATCAATAACGGTATAATATCTCCATTCTGGAGATTCATCCTGCTCAACAATTTCGTAAATTGTCTGTTGATCACCCTTAATATAAGGAAGAAGATTTGCAGATGTCAGACGATTTATAACATCATCACGAGCATTACCAAGCCCCACTTCTTGACGAATATGAAGCTGATACATAACATTCAAAGGATGAACAGGCGAAAATGCAATAGTATTTCGTGATAAATCATACACTATTCCTAATTTGAGAGTATTATTGTGTTCTAGACTTAAAATGTCCCCCTCTTTGACATTGCGCAAAAAACTCTGATAAGCTATAATATAATCTTCAGCCGCTTTACACAAACCTTCATCATAATAAGCCAGACTAGGTAATTGCCTGCAATTTTTAAAAATGGAAAGAAAGTTTATATATGCATCTCTTACTTCCTCAGGAATTTCAATTTCCTGAGAATTGTATTCACCATTACGATCTTTTACTACATATAAAGCTTGATTTTCAACAATAAAAGATTCACATTTTAGATTTTCTTCAAAGCCACCAACTGCATAATAGGGAGTGGTACCCATAATGATTTTTCCGCTTCTATATTCAAACCCACGTTGTCGCTCATTTTTTTGCTTAAATGCTTTTACACCCGTCAATTTGGATGACTTTACTGTATCATCAGAAATGCCCATGGGGAGCTGAATAGATCCACAGAAAAGAGTAAAAAAAACTTTACCATTATCCGGAGAAACACTATTTTCATCTAAGATCAATGTCAATGCTGTATCAAAATTACAAGAATAAATCTCCTGTCCTGCTACAACTGCACTAACCTGGTTTAATGCCCTCGGATTAATAACTAGACATTCTTTGATACCCTCTGCAATAATGCGGCGTTTTTTCCCACTTCCTTCAATTTTATAGCACGTCTGAAGATTTTCCAAATAAGAAGGATTCAGGTCTATAATACAGATTTTAAGGTGAAATACTTCCGTTTTACTACTGGGATCACATATATCTACATTAGTAAATACACAGCCATCTGCTTTAATCTGTAACTGCAATTCTTTAGACTCCCCCAAATTTGTCGCTATACTAGGGTCTGTTACCATAATTAAGTCTTTACGAACCGCAACATTGAAAGGAACTACAATTGTGACTATTTCCTTCTTTTCAGGATTATAAATCAGGATATGCTTCTCACGTTGTTTTACTTTAGTGGTACCACCATCTCGAATAAAAAGCTTCTGATCTTGCTGAAATTCATACTCTATCAGGCTTCCACAATAAGCAACAATAGTCTCATTATCGATTATAAGAGGTGTATTCTGTTTTTTTTCCTTTTTAGCCTTTGAACGCATTACATCTGCGTAGGTAAGATCCTCAAACCAGTTAATTCCTTGACGCTTTTTATTTTCCAACTCACTGATAAAACTATTATCAAAAATACTATCAAGTCCATCACGTATATTGCCAAATTTAAAAATTTTATCGATCAATTCAAAATCATAATGATTTTCATCGATTTGTTGTTCCTGCTTTTTGGGATCAGGTTTCAAAGCTAGTCCATTTGCATCCGGAAGCAAACGAAAATCGATCCAACTATCCTCACTTACTCTTCCTGTACATACAGATGTTATCAAACTCTTATACTCAAATAAAGATTTTCGATCCACAAAACGATCGATTTTTTTTCGTTTTAATTCATGCATCAATAATACATAGTCAGGTGCAGGTAAATGAGATTCTTTTATATTCTGTTCAATGGTCTTGAGCAGTTCATCCGCACAAAAAGGCATTCCTTTAGCTGAAAGATCACGAGTAGCACTAGAAATTGTATCTATCGGTGCACAAGTAATCATCAAAATGGGATTTTTATTAATAGACAAGGGAAGATTTCGCAACGTAGCAAAGAAATCATCTGTCATTCCATTGACCTGTGCAGCAATAATAATCTCTTTATTTGTAAGTCTTACAGTAAATGTATGATATTTTTCTTGATAAGAAAATTTGCCCTGAATATCTTTTTTAAGCGTAATATCATATAATGCATCATTTACCTGTTCTACCAACTCCCCATTATCAAGCTTGAAGCAAAACCGGTCACCGTCATGTAAATTATCGCATTCCTGCTCAAAATAGCTGATAATGCGTGTTGCTATGTAATTAAAGAATTCTTCGTACATATTGCGCATCCCCACTATCGCTCTTCTTTTCTATCAAATTCAGCTTGGTATAAAATTGGACAACTTCGTCTTTAGATGGTTGATCCAGAAAAACGCCTCTTAACTCAAACTGGCGAAACACTTCATTCAAACTCAATTTTTCTTCATCATGAATAGCAAGTTTCGTCAGGAAGATTAAAAATTCTTCCGTGATATTCAGCATCAATCCACTGGCACCTCGTGATTTCAGAAATCGATCGTGGCAAAATGTTTCAAAATGCTTTACATAGCCATCACTGACTCTACCACGTCCTGTATTTCTAAATTGAGTTCGAACACTTTCGTATAAATAGTTAACTTCAGAAAAAACAGTTCCTAATTGCTCATTTTTCTGAAGATCATTTAACTCACTGCAGTCCGAAATAGCATTTCGATACAAGTCGCAGACACTGCGAATCTGAGCCGCCACCTCTTCTTCCATACCTGTTTTCTGAACATAGTCTCTTAATGCGATATAATCGAACTGCTCACCTGTCGGATTCTGATTTAGAATCTCCAAAGTAACTGCATGATAAAACTGCTGCTTGATTGCGGGCAGAAGCTGCTGCCAACCCGATCTATAGCATTCTCTTGCTTTGTTTGTCCGTTCCCAATCCAGACTAAAATAAAGCGGAACTATTTCGTACCTATCACCATGTTCAAATCTTGATAACGCCAAACAAGTTTGACTTGTATAGAAAAAATGATAAAACTCCAGCAAATCCACAAGGTATTCTTTCGTCCTTGCTGTATTTTTAAGGATAAATTTCAGATCTTTCATAAAAATCTTTTGAGGAGCAAGATGTACAATATAGTAAGGGTCAATTGGAGCTGGCGGCTCAATTTTTGCTTGAAGAGCTTCAAATACGGCTTTTTCCAAAACATTGACTTCCTTGATAGCGTGCTCTGCTGCTTGATTTACAACGTTGCTTAGGTTTTCATTATCGGCCAATACACTATAAAGATACTGCGCCGTCTTCAGAGCAGTCTGATCATCGCAGGGAATATAGCACATAGCCGTAATGCTTTTGGGTCTAAGAGAATGCTTCTCGTCATCATCCCAATAGATGCTCCGAGCTATCTGTAATAATTGTTCTTTTTCGTAGGCTCCAATATCATCCATTGAATCTGCGAGTTTGCTTAAAGTTGCCTCCATAGATTCCGGTACTTTGTTCTGATTACAAGCAAGGCGAAGCCATTCGCCAATTACAGCAGAAAACGATGTAATAATAGTAGCCGTGTTATTAGCTGTAAATGGGAATAGTTTAATGTGTTGTGCAGACTTGTGTGTAAAATTTGTGCCGTTTTCACCCATAAGAAATGTCTTTTTCATCATTTCTGGATCTAATATAAACACAGAATTACACCTCCTTAAAACTATACCCAAAGTCGCTTTCTTCAAGCAGGAATTTCATATTGCTTGTTTTTCTCTTTGAGACGATATAAACTCTCGATTTCTTTGTGCCAAATTCAGACAATGCCATAATTCCACTGGAAAAGTCAGCGTGTACATTCCGATCTTGAGATGTAGGACAGTAACCATCCTTCATTGCCATAATCACTCTATAGAGGCTATAGTCAATCGAAAAAGAAACCTGCTCAGTTTTAGTTTCATTGCTAAAACGTACTATAATCACAGGTGCAAATTGCAATACTTCATCGTCGCCGCTTCCTTGGGCCACATCATACCTAATATTTAGCTGCTCTAAAATGCTGTAATCATCGCTGGAATCATCTATGCAAATCAAATCGGTTCCATAAGTACCATTCCACGAATAGATACTATGCTTAACAGAGCTATAAAGATTTTTCAAATGCTTAATATTTCCAGCATAAGCATGGTATAAGTCTTGGACAAAAGACAGATATAGTCGATCAGCTTTTAGCTCTTGACTGTCTGTCAACTTTTTATAATTCCGCAGAAATTTATAAACATATTTTTTGAGGGGATCTCTGCCGTTATCAATAGCTGAAAGACCAATACTATGCAAAATATCTGAATACTCTGAACCGTTCAGCTCCGACAAAACGATAGGGGTAATATCGTCTGCGGCGTAAAAATCAAGTACATCACAATCACGTTTTTCGATATTATCACTGGTTGCTGCATTTTCTGTCATGCAGTCAATTAAACTTGACGTTCCTCTATTTTCAAAGATCAACATTGGCGTCGTGTAAGAAATGTATGTTTCTAAAAACTTGGCAGGGTTGCTAAGAAGATTCCAAAGTTTTTTCTCATCAAAATCTGGGGAAACCACTGCATCAAAAATAAAGTTCAAAATATCTCTTGAAGTAATAACAAGCTTATCTTTAATGCACACTTCAATGATGCGCTGAATCAAAAGCTTTCTCACGTCTTCTTTCATCAGGAACTCAAAGTTGTGTCGAACTGGGCACTGCGTGTGATGAGGGCAAGTTGATCCCTGGTTTATATATGTGTTGTAAAAAGGATTGCACGTGTTATTGCCAAAAACTTTTTCAAATAATTCGGTCAAATAATCAGATCTCGCACCATTAGCTGTCAATGTATACAGTTGATAATTTGAAAAGTCAATATGGTGGAAAACCTCATCCTTATTGAACGGTAACGGCTGGGCAACACTAAAAATATTGTTGTTTAAAACATATTGTTTCAGTTTGCCGAAATATTTACCCTGTTCAGAATCAATAAAATTATTCAGCATACCGAGATTGATCGCAAGCACTACCTTTTCACGACCACCATCGTTCAAACGATCATCACGAAATGCTGCGATTCTCTCAGCTAAAGTTTCAATAGCCGTCTGGTTTGGTGCATCGCTTTCTGTTGCATCGTTGATAATTGTGTACGAATCCAGAATTTGATCCTGATCGCTATATTTAAGATAGGACAGAAGATGAGATTTTCCATCTCCTGTACTGCCACACACCAAAACGAGCTGTTTATGATTAACTTCTGCAATTTTCAGCAGCAGTTGTTTAAAATCAATTTCAGTATGACGGGTAATATGCATATATTTTTTTAGCGGATCAAAGTGGTCAAGATTTTGCACCGCTTCGGCTGAAAGTTTGCTAAGTCTTCTCAATTCAGAGATAAATTCACAACTCATATTTGCCCCCTGCCTCCCCAAAGAAACAGTTTTTTAATTAGATACCGCAGCCCACATCATCTAAAGAGATGCATATATTACAGATCTACGACTTCCATAATATCGCCAATATCACAGTGTAATGCAGAACAGATTTTCACCAAAGAATCTGTTGATACATTTTCATTGCGACCTAACTTTGCTATTAGTGCAGAACTCACTCCGGCAGCTTGTTGTAAGTCTTTCTTTTTCAT
>CASGAP010000011.1 GCA_949299515.1 uncultured Desulfovibrionaceae bacterium | reverse complement strand
GAGAGTTCGAGTCTCCCCCTTGCTACCAGATTTTTCAAGGGCTTATGGTAGAAAAAATATCATAAGCCCTTATTTTTTTAATTTTCGTTCCTACAAATTGCAAAAAATTACTTAATCAAAATTTTTCCGTTCATATTTGTTTATCTGTGTATTTTCTTGAAAAATTGTAATGTTCATGCCGGAGGCAGGATAAATGGAAACGGCTGCAATTAAGAGAAGCGACTTTTGTTTGACTGTTTTTGTCTTTTAACGGCTTAGGAAATTGTCAAGAAAATAAAAAAAAACAAGACTCAGAGTTGAAAAATAACGGTACTGATTATAACAGCTGCAACATCATTTATAAAATAATTATGGAAAACAATTTTTTTGCTTTTATTCCCAATAGTTACGGAACAGAAGCCGAAAAATTCGGCAAGGTTCCGTAACTGCCGTGCAATAAGGGGCCGGGGGAGCCACCCAAAGGGCGACAAGTCGTTTGCGTTAGTGAGCTTGTGAACTTTACGCAAAAGGACAGCAATGCAATCATTTTCCCCGGAAAATACTTAGAAACACATTTCGGTTAATTTGTGTATAAAAAAAGGAACTTTTAAAAATGAAGTTCCTTTTTATTTAATTTAATCTGTATTTTCTTCTTGCAGATCCTGCTCGGTAAGTTTTGGCATATTGATATTAAAATATGCATAAAGCAAAGAAAAACACGGTGTTAGATAGAGTAAAAATACGTATGGAATGTATTCTATATATGTTACACTGAGCGCTGCCATGGGAAAGAGAGCATTATTGGACCAAGGAATTAATGGTCCGCCGATAGTGCCGGCATCTTCGATTACGCGTGAACAGTTTTCAGGTCGCAATCCTTGTTTTCTGTATATAGGGGTCATAAGTGTTCCGGTCATAATAATACTGAAATATGTTGCTGCAGTCAGAATGTGGGTGCAGTATCCTACTATGAGGGTTGAAAGAACAAGTTTGAAGTTTGTGTTTGCCCAGTTGGCCAACGGTTCAATCGCAGTTTGAATGATTTCCATTTGCCGAAGCATACCGCCAAGTCCGCAGGCAAGAATAACAAGGCATACTACATTGAGCATACTGGTTATTCCTCCGCGGTTAAGGAGTTTTTCCAAAATCGGCGTTTCGGGGAATGAGCCGGAATATCCTTTCCAGAGAGAACTGAATGCAGTGTTTATACCGGTGTCATTAAAAATAATCGCGGCAAAAACGCCTGCCAATGCTCCCAGTGCTATGGCAAGAATGGGATTGAAGCGTTTCAGCAATAAAACAAGAACAAGAAGCATCGGCAAAAATGCACCTATGCCCAAATTGAAATGTTCGGACAATCCGTTTAAAATCAAGGTTATTTCTTCGGGGGTTGCGCCTTGTTCTTGGTGGTTTATGCCCAAAAACAGATAAATAACAAACGTTATAAGATACGCGGGAAGTATCGTGTACCACATATGCCGAACATGGCGGAGAAGAGGTGTGTTGCATACTGCTGCCGTCATTACGGTTGTATCTGAAAGCGGGGACATTTTATCACCAAAAAAAGAACCGCAGATAATAGAAGCCGCTGTCAGGCCGGGGGCAAAACCTAAACTTGATCCGATCCCCATAAGGGCAATACCGACAGTTCCGAGGGTTCCCCAAGAAGTTCCGGTAAAAATAGATGTAAAAGAACAGACTATGAGACTGGTTATTAAAAAGAAACTCGGTGAAATAATTTTTAATCCTGCATAGATAAGCAAAGGAACAGTTCCTGAGCTGATCCAGGCACCGATTAACGCTCCGATAAAAATTAAAATAATAATGGCAGTCATTGCCCTGTGGATAAGTTCAAATGCCCCTTTTTCCAGTTCGTTAAAAGAAAATCCCAAATAACAGCCTATAACCGCGCATAGTACCCAACCGCAAAACATCAGTACATGAAGCTGAATTTTAAATAAAATAAGTCCGCAGGTAATAAAGGCAATAATGAATAACAAACTGAACAATGCAAAAGAAAAACTTGGTTTTTTGCTTCCTCTTTCCATAATTCCTCTCCCTAAAAGTGCTTGGTTATATCCTACTTGCAGAATAAAGAATTCGTCAAGAGAAATGTTTTTTTTGTGTTTTAAAGACAATAGGTACGGAGCTGAAACCGAAAAATTCTGCAGGGTTCCGAATATATTGCGCAATGAGGGGGGGGAATCCCCCAAAGGGCGATAAATCGTTTGCGTCAGTGAGCTTGCGAACCTTACGCAAATGGACGGCAAAGCAATCATTTCCCCCAAGAAAAAATAATAAATAATTTGGAAAAAAAACTTGGAAACATATTTTTCATATTGTATTTAAGTTGACAATATGGCTGTATAATTTGATATTGCAACCGTTTCATGGTAAAAATATTGGCAGCTGAATGTATTTTTTAAGTTTTTTTTGAATAAATAAAATATATTTATTTGAAATAAAAGGAAAAAATATTTTGCGCATTGATTTTGCTAAGTAATCATCAAGGAGCTGTTCATGAGTTTTGAAAATTATAAAAGTATGCTTTCCGAGCTTGGCAAAGTAAACGGAATTGTTTTGGAACCGGACGATACGGGGTTTTGCTCTTTGGAAATAGACGGTACCGTACAGCTTAATATGCAGTATATACAGGCTTCCGATTCTGTTTATTTATTTTATGAACTGGCAGAAATAAATCCGCAGGCGCTTTCTCGGGTTTGTCCGCGTTTGTTAAGTGCCAATCTTTTTGGCGTGGAAACCGGAGGCGGTATGCTTGCCATGCAAAAAGACAGTTATATGGTTGTATTCAGTTATGTTTTTTCTGCAAATGTCAACGATGTACTCCGTTTTCAGCAGGTTGCGGAAAATACGCTGAAATATGCCTTGTATTGGAAAGAGGAAATCGAAGCCATGAACAATGCAGATATGCAGCAGCCTATAAATATTGCAGAAACTGTAATGATGTGGGTTTAATGCGGGAACGTTATGGCAGATATTCATCTTAACAGTTTTGCGCAGATAGCCGCCCAAAATCTTGGCAGGGTTGTTATTGCCGAAGGCGGGCAGCGCTTGGTTTCCGAATCCCGTATAGGATTTCACAGGGCGATAAAGAACAGTGCCGTGCGGGAAGCGTTTTCGGCGGCAATAGCCGAACAGTTCGGCGAGAATACAGCAGCAGGACTGGCAGGAAAAATACATTCGGCCAAAAATCTTTCAAGTTCGCAAATCCGTCAGATTATCGGCGAAGCAAAGGATTTGTCCAAAAAAAACAATGCAAATCATATATTGGCAGTGTTTTCGCAGGAAATGATGAAAAATCCTTTGCGGAACGCAGGCGCCGTTAATGTTGATTCCGTAAAAAATCTGCTTTCGTCTTTATTGGAAAAGCCCGAATATAAAGACAGGGCGCTTTCTCTGGAAGATAAAGCGGAACTTGCGCGGATGCTGTGCGGGTATGCGCAAAATGCAGGCGTAAAGCCTAAAGGCGTGGAGTTGCTGAATCAGCAGCGAATTGAATATAATGTTGAGGACAGGGCAAAACTCAGCCAAATACAGGAAGGCGACATTCTCGGTGATTTTGAGTTTGTGCGGTTAAAGCAAAAAGGGGTTGAGCCCGGTTTTGAAGCCCGTATGGCATGGAAGCCCGAACATACGGCGCAGCTGCAAAATTTCGGCACGGAGCTGAACACAAAGGCACGGGAATATATTGACCATGCGCTGGATGAAGGACGGCTGCCTTTTGATAAAGCGGTTATGCATTGTTCCCTGCGTGAATTGACTGCGGCAGAACAGAAGATAGCTGCCATACGGAAAGAAATAGCTTCGGACGCGCCGCTTAATGACGGGCTGCGCGAAGGCATTTATGCCGCTGTTTTGCATGACGGCGAACTGCTTGCGCATATTACCGGGCATTTAAAGGCTAATCTTCCGTATTTTTCGGCAATTCATTATGTAAAAATGGATTATGCGGAGTCAGACAAGACAATAACTCACAAAATACGCATACCGGAACGCACGGCAAAAAGCAGGCTGCATCGCGAATTTACGCAAAAAACCCGCTTGAACGCCAACAGTGCCGCACTCAAAGAAACCCTGGCCACAGACCTTATGCGGGCTATGGGCATTGTATCGCAGAATGCCAGGCTTATTCCCGGCCAATATGCCGACGGAAAGCTTAAGCTTATGGTGGAAGCCGAGCATATGAGTATGACGGACGGAGACGGGGCGCGGCTTAGTTTTAAAGATTTTTCAGGAAAAATCAGTGACGGCATATTAACCGTAACCGACGAAAACGGACGGAAAGTCAGTGATCCAGTTGTGGAAAATTGGGGACGGCATAAAATTTTATTTTTGCTGATGGCCGACAGGGACGCCATAGGTTCGCGCGGGGACAACAAAGGTAGAATGGGGGATACGTTTGCCGCCATAGATCCCGGCCATTCTTTGGAAGGATTTATGTCTTTTAAAAATGTTCATTCGGATTTTTCCTTTGATCAGCCTGCAATGAAAAATATGCGCTTTAAGAATTTTTCCATGTTCGATGACTGTTCGTTTTCGGAAAAAATGCAGGGTATACGGCAAATTTTGGATATGCGCGAAAGCGGTGCGGATCTGAAGGTTTTTGACAGTTACGGTTCCTGGCTTAATGAGCAGATTCAAACCTGCGCACTGCCCGAAGAAGCCGCGGAATTTAAAAAGCTGGCGGCTGATGTGGAGAAAATGCGCTCTGCGTTTATAGCAAGGCGGGATTATATTTTAAATGACGTTTTTGGCGAAAGAATTCCTTTTTTGAATGCGGAGCCGCCAATTTTGGACTCATTGGACGCTTTGGAAAAGCTGACGTCGGAAACGCGCATGACGTCTGCAAACGGGGAAGTGGTTTTGCGTCATCCGCAGATTTCCGGGCAAAGGCAGGAATGGCACATTGCGGCCGATAATTTGGGCGGTTATATTCTGACTGCCGATACGGGCAGAGAACCTGCCGCGCTTGGCGAATTCTTCCGTGCGTACGGCATTGACTGCCCGATTGAGCGGCAGGGCTCGCAAGTGCGCATACGGGTAACGGCAGACAAGCTGGAGAATTTTGTCAATGCCATGACCGAACAAAATGTGATTGCCGCCAAGCATAGCGCCGTATAAGAAATTAGGGTGTGTTTTTAAATTATTTTTCTTTTTTTCTTGAGGAAAATGACTGCGTTGCTGTCCATTTGCGTAAAGTTCGCAAGCTCGCTGACGCAAACGATTTGTCACCCTTTGGGCGGTTCCCCAAAGTTTCCTCATTGTACGGCATTTGCGGAACCTTTTCCTAAACCAAACGTTAAAACGGTCTGTTTCTGATGATATTTTTTATAACTGCCATAATTAATGGTATTGATTTGGAAACATACCTTGTTTATCATTGATATAAATATATGGCTGCGGCGTCTTCTGTTGCGCCGTGCGGCTGATTTGTTTTGTGCTGATTTTGTGTTGAAACATTTAAAGGAAAAGGCAGTTCTGCGAACTGCCTTTCTTAGGTTTTTATGGCTTTTGGTTATGTATATGGTTATGCTTTGCAGCAGCCTTTGTGGCGGATTGCCGCGCGCGTACGTTTGTGTTTGTTCCAAAGAAGCGGTTTGATTTTTCTGGTATAACGGGAAGCGAGTTTTGCAAAATAGCCTACGCAAAGCGCGGAAATAATAGTGCCTTCGCGCAGCCCTACAATGGTTTGCAGGCAGATAAGCGCAAGCACGACGGACATAAGCACAAGGCTGACATCAAAAAGAATCTTGATGTTTCCGAAGTTTTTGCGGAATTTATTGGCAATAATGATGACAAGTCCTTCGCCGGGAATAACGGTGGCGTTGCTGATAATTTCGATACTGATGCCGACGCCGAGAACTGCGGAGCCGATAACGCACAGGGCAAGCTGGCCGATATAGTTTTCGGTTACGAGCGGTTCAGTGACGAGCATCCAGAAATCAATGAACACACTGAATAAAAATACCGCAGGCACCTGCAAAAATTCCACAATGTTAAGACGGCGCTTCAAAAGTACGCGCTGCAGCGCCACAAGAAGGACGTTCCAAATAAACGTCGTGGTGCCGAGGGTAACGGGAAGAATAAAGGTAATGGTATAGGGCAGACTGGTTACCGGCGAGGTGCCGAGATGGGAGTTGGTAACAAGGCTGACGCCCAAGGCGCAGATAATGAGAGAAATACAAAAACAAAAATAGCGTTTAAAAAGTTCCGGTGTAATTTTCATACTGTTCTCTTAAAAAACCACGTAACAAAAGATTAATAAACTTTTGTTATTTAATATATGGTTGCTGAAGTTTTATATAGGAAAAAATATACGAGCAGAAGATAGGTGGGCAAAGAAAACTGTCCGCTGAAATCTTGCAGTGCCGCGTTACGGAAATAATACTAATACATATTATTTTTTGTTGCAAATGCAGGGGCAAATTTGGGAACAAGCTGGAATGTGTTAATAAAAGATGTATAAAATCAATAAGTTGTTATTTATTGACTATAAAAAAAACGTTTGTTTTTGTAACTTTTGGACTTTTTTTGTTAATATAATATATTGATTATATTTACAAAATAAAAAGTTATATTTTCCCAAGTGTAGCGTGCCGCATAAAAAATGTCTATTTGGCATTTTTTAAAAAGAAAAAGGGGATGACTGCTGCCAGTCAGAGCCCCACTCGAAAATTCTCGATTATTATAGTTGTCTTTCCAATTTATACGTAATAAGCAGAATTTTCTTGATTCCAATATACATTATATTGTATGCTTGTCAAGAAAAAACAGAAAAGAGGCCGTTATGAAAAGAAAGGTTTTTGGTTTTGATTTGGGTATTGCGTCCGTTGGCTGGGCTGTGGTGGAGTTTGACAAGGAATATTACGATATCGAAACTGGTGAAGTCAGCGCAGAGTACAGTCCCGATAAGGGGGAATTGACGCAGGGCAGAATTTTGGGGTGTGGTGTGCGGTGTTTTGCACAGGCAGAAACACCTGATAAAGGTGAGCCTTTGGGACTGGCACGCAGGGTAAAGCGTTTGTCCCGCAGGGCGTGCAGGCGCAAGGCTCGGCGCATGGAGGGGATAAAGCGGCTTTTTATCCATAAAAATCTTATTCCTGCCGAATACTTACAGGGCAATAAAGAAGCAATTTTAAAAAATGCCGATAGTCTGCATAGTTTGTTTGAAAATTTGTATCTTGCACAGCCGGGCGGCGATGTGTGGGTTTTGCGGATTAAAGCGCTTTCCGAGTCGCTGACGGCCGTTGAGCTGGTGCGTGTGCTGACGCATTTGGCAAAGCACAGGGGATTCAAATCTGCGCGCAAGGCAGCTGAAGAACAGGACAAAAAAAGCGAAAGCGGCCAGATATTATCTGCCATAAAGAAAAATATGGAACAGCTTGCAGAAAACAAATCGCTGGCGCAGGTAATTGCCGAGCGTGCCAATGGAGGCAAAAAGCGCAACAGTGACGGAGATTATTCCAATTCCATACCGCGTGCGGAAATAGAGCGCGAGCTGTTCATGATTTTTGAAGCGCAGAAGTCCTACGGTATTTTTACGCAGGATTTATACGATGATTTTGTGAAAATCGCGTTCAGACAGCGGGGGATAAAAAGTGTGGGCGATATGGTGGGCTTTTGTACGTTTGAAAAGCAGGAAAAACGCGCTCCCAAGCAGGCACCGACGGCGGAATTTTTTGTGGCCTGGAGCAAAATCAATAATCTTTGCGTGTATGAGGGGGATGAAAAACGTTTTTTGACGGAAGAAGAACGGCAGGCGCTTTTTGCGCTGCTTAAAACAACGCAGAAAGTAAAATATAAGGCAATTTCTTCTAAAATATTTAAGGGCAAAGATATACAGTTTGCCAATTTGGACTATAAAAATACAGTCAAAAAAAGCAATAACGGAACAGAAAAGCAAACTGACCCGGAAGATACGCTGTTTTATGAAATGAAAGGCTGGCATACCCTGAAAGCCGCTTTCGGTGATTTATGGAAAGAAGCACAGACAGATACAGAGCTTTTGGATAAGGCGGTAACGGTAATTGCAACGGAAAAAAATGATGACGCAATAAAAAAGGGATTGCAGAATATCGGTGTGCCCGCTGCGTATATTTCAGTGTTGCTGCCGCTTACGTTTGACAAATTCATCAATCTTTCTTTGAAAGCCTTATATGCTATAAACCCGCATTTGCAGGCAGGATTGAAGTATAACGAAGCGTGCGAAAAAGCCGGCTATGATTTTAAAGATACGGGCGAAAAGCTTTGTGCGGAACAAGGCAAATTTTTGCCTGCCATACCGCAGGAAAAGCAGACAACGGTACCGGTGGTGAACCGAACCGTTGCCCAGTTCAGGAAAGTATATAATGCCATGGTGCGCGAATACGGCGAGCCTGACCAAATCAATATCGAAACAGGCAGAGATTTAAAAAAGTCTCATGAAGAACGGGACAAAATAAAAAAACAGCAAAAAGAAAATGAGGCAAAAAATCAAGGAGCCGTTGATTTTCTTAATGAGCAGGGTATGCGCCCGAACGGTACCAATATTTTAAAACTGCGCTTGTACAAAGAACAGGAATGCAAATGCATATACAGCGGGAAAGCGATTGACATCAACCGTCTTGACGAAATCGGCTA
Organism: uncultured Desulfovibrionaceae bacterium; assembly: GCA_949299515.1. Taxonomy (GTDB): domain Bacteria; phylum Desulfobacterota; class Desulfovibrionia; order Desulfovibrionales; family Desulfovibrionaceae; genus Taurinivorans. The sequence continues at coordinate 117,946 of CASGAP010000011.1, read as the reverse complement.
CTTGGAGGTTGACCATATTCTGCCTTATTCCCGAAGCATGGACAATTCCCAAGCCAACAAAGTGCTTGTGTTTTCGGACGAAAACCAGAAAAAAGGCAATAAAACGCCGTTCGAGTATATCGGCGGTGCCGATCCCAAAAATGTCAAGTGGCAGGAATACAAGGCTTTTGTGCTGTCCATGCCTAATTTGTCCAAAAACAAGAAAGAAAAACTGCTTACGGAAACATTCAATGAGCGCGAACAGGAATTTAAACAGCGAAATGCCAATGACAACAGCTATATTGCGCTTTTTGTAAAAAAATATCTGCAGGACGGCATAGATTTTTCCCACAGCCTGCATGTGCAGACAAAAAATAAGATTTTGGCAATAAACGGCAACGTAACGGCGTATTTGCGTCATCAATGGGGACTTATGAAAAAAAGAGAAGAGAGTGACAAACATCATGCTCAAGACGCCATAGTCATAGCCTGCGCAAGTCAAGGCATGGTCCAGGCTTTGTCTAAACTTTCCAAAATAGCCGGAAACGTACATTCTGAAAAGAACAGAGCCAAATATTTGGTGCAGAAACCGTGGGCGAATTTTCGGGAAGACGTGCTTGCTGCTGTGGATAAAGTTTTTGTTTCCCGTGCGGTGCGAATGTCTGCAACTGGTTCCGCCCATAAAGATACCGTGGAAAAAAGGACAGGAAACTCTGCTCGGTTATTCATTCGTGGCGGTGAAGCCGTAAAAGAAAATATGTTTAGATTGGATATTTATAATGTTAATGGTCATTATAAAATAGTTCCAATTTATGTTGTTGATTTAATAAATAAAAATTTTGAACATTATTTTCAGCCAATGGAAAAAAATGTGTTGGAAATAGCTCAAGAAAAGGATTATCTTTATAGTTTGTATAAAGATAATTTTATAAAAATAGTGACAGAAAATAATGAAGCATTTGAAGGATATTTGTCTCAATATAATGCACAAACAGGGCAAATTCATATTTATTCAAATGATGACAGTAAAATTTATAAAATCAGAGATAAAAAACAACTAGCTGGATATCGTTTAGAAAATGAAAAGAAAATTAATATTTCTGTTATTACTGAAATGAAAAAATTTGATGTTTCGTTTTTGGGATATTGTTCAGAAATAAAAAAAGAAAAAAAACGGTTTGAAAAAATAAAAAAATAAGGAAAGTGTATGGCATGGCGTGTGGTGCAGATAAGCAGGCCCTGTCTGCTGAAAATCAAAAACCGTCAGCTTGTGTATGTTCCGCAGGATAAGGGGGAAGAAATCACGCTTCCCCTTGAAGATATTGCCGTGCTTATTTTGGAGCACAGGCAAATCAATTTTTCCCATGTCTTGCTAGCGGAATTGGCGGAATACGGCATTTGTCTTTTTTCCTGTGACGCAAAACATATTCCAAACGGCGCGTTTATGCCTTTTCATACGCACAGCCGCTATGCCGCAGTGGCAGCTGTGCAGCTGCAAACAGCCGTGCCTTTAAGAAAACGGCTGTGGCAGGAAGTTGTGAGGGCAAAAATCGAAAATCAGGCTCTTTGTCTGCAGGCGTTGGGCATAGGCAATGCGCAGAAGCTTTTTGCCTTGGTAAAAAACGTGCAGTCAGGCGATGCCGCCAATTGCGAAGCAGGCGCCGCTCGTCTGTATTTTGCGGATTTGTTTGAACATTTTACCAGGCAGCAGGAAGATGATTTTCGCAATGAGTATTTAAATTATGCTTATGCCCTGCTGCGGGGCTGTGTTGCCCGTGCCTTGGTCGGGGCCGGGCTTTTGCCTTTTTTGGGCATACACCATGCCAATAAGCTGAATGCCTATAATTTGGCTGACGATATGATAGAGCCGTTCCGTCCTTTTGCCGATTATTTGGTAAAACGGCTGGAAGAGAAAAGTACTTCGTTAACCCCTAAAATAAAACAGGAATTATTGGCAGTTTTTACCTTGCAATGCGAAATTAAGGAGGAAGTGCGGGGCATACTGGCTGCTGCGGATACCATGGCAAGTTCCTTAGTGCAGGCCATGGAGCAGAGAAATCCCAAACTTTTAATGCTGCCCCGTTTTATCCAGCCCTGACCGTGAAATAATACTGCGAGATTTGTTATGGCAAAATCAGGAGACAGGTATATGCGCATGCTGGTATTTTTTGATTTGCCCACTCTGACCAAGGAAAATAGGAAAAATGCTCAAAATTTTCGGCAGTTTTTGCTGAAAGAGGGCTATGTTATGCTGCAATGGTCGGTGTATTCCAGAATCTGCAAGGGGCAGCATGAAGTGGATACGCACAGCAGACGGCTGAAAGCTTCTTTGCCCGAACAGGGCAGCATACGTTTGCTTACGGTAACGGAAAAACAGTATGCCAATATGGAAATTTTGCTCGGCCCCGTGAAAAAAACAGAAAAAATCGGAGCGACACAGCTGCTTTTATTGTAGTTTTTTAATGGAAAAACAAGAAAATCCCCTGATATTTCAGGGGATTAGTTTTGAATAGTTATAGCACGTATAAATTGGAAAGACAACTATAACAGTTGGTGTCAGTCAGCACAGTACAGAACAGTTATAGCACGTATAAATTGGAAAGACAACTATAACTTATCAAGTTTTTTGATAGTAGTCAAGTATGTTATAGCACGTATAAATTGGAAAGACAACTATAACGCAACCTTCAATATTAACCTGCTTGACCCGGTTATAGCACGTATAAATTGGAAAGACAACTATAACTGTGAGGCTTGTCTTGTGTATGTTTGCATAGTTATAGCACGTATAAATTGGAAAGACAACTATAACACAGAATATTGTACGTTTGTGTGTGACGGGGTTATAGCACGTATAAATTGGAAAGACAACTATAACAACGTATGCCCTTCACGTTTACAGCTACCAGTTATAGCACGTATAAATTGGAAAGACAACTATAACGAAATTATCAGCCTTGTTAATTCCGTATACGTTATAGCACGTATAAATTGGAAAGACAACTATAACTTATGCCAATAAGTATGTTTCCGAATTTTTGGTACTGGTTATAGTAGCAGTGTAAAAACAAATTTTTAATTATGGAAAAAGATTTTCTTTCGCTCTTATTCACGGAAGTTACGGAACCGAAGCCGAAACATTCCGGCAAGGTTCCGTAACTTCCGTGCAATGAGAGGGAGTTGGGGAGCTTCCGAAAGGGTGACAAGTCGTTTGCGTCAGTGAGCTTGCGAACTTTATGCAGATGGACAGCAACGCAGTCATTTCTCCGAAAAATAAATTAGAAGCACATTTAAAAAACAACCGTCAGTTTTGCAGGGCGCCGTAAAAGGCTTGCCCGAGGCTTATGCAGGCATCGCCAGCGGGGGTATTTTGGGGAAAAAGCAGGGAGAAATGCTTGTCCAGTGCCGTAAACAGACCGCGTACCAGCAGTTCGTTGTTGAACACGCCGCCGCTCATAATAAGCTGTTCGGACGGGAAATCCGTTTTAATCCGCTGGAGGCAGCCGGTCAGGGCGGCTGTCAGGCTGTTATGGAAAATTTTGGCAATATCGGCTTTGTCTGTTCCTTGCCTGTGCAGTTTGTACAGTTCCGCATAGAGGTAAGGCGTATCAATTTCAAGATACGGGGTGTAATCGCTGCAGATGTCTTTGCCGGAGACTGCTCGGGCAAGTTTTTCTTTTGCTTGCAAGTTTTCGTGCAGGGGAACGGATATGCAGTCTGCCGCCGCGGACTGAAAAGCCGTATCCTCCAGTTTTATGGCTGCCTGTCCTTCGTAGCTTGTGCGGGTGCAAATGCCGAGCAGGGCGGAAACTGCGTCAAACAGCCTGCCGCAGCCGCTGCTTTTGGGGCAGTTGATATTTTTTTCCAGCATGAGAGCGCATTGGCTGAGTTCTTGCGCGCAGTCGGGGTGTTCGGCAAGGGGGAATGTGTCGGTTTCTGCAAGATAGCCGAGTTCTTGCGCTTTTCGGTGAAAGGCAAAGGCTATGCGCCACGGTTCGTATGTGGCTTTGTCGCCGCCGATAAGCGCTGTGGGAGCCAGCCGAGCCAATCGGTAAGCCCGTTTTTCCCCGGCATGGATATAAAAAATTTCGCCGCCCCATATGGTTTTGTCAAAGCCGAGGCCGGTGCCGTCGAGGATAAGGGCAAGATAAGGGGCGGGGGACAGATTTTTTTGTTCGGCAAGCACGGAATAGGCATGGGCTATATGGTGCTGTATCTGTACAAAAGGAATTTTTTGGGCTTTGGCGTATTCTTCCGCAATTCGGGTACAGGGAAAATCCGGGTGCAGGTCTGTCAGGGCTTTTTGCGGCCGCACTTCCAGGAGCTTTTGCAGGTGGGCGGCGGTTTCCTCAAAAAAGTCCAGTACCTCCAGATTGTCCAAATCGCCTATGTGCTGGCTTTGGTAGGCTTCGCCGTCCTTGGTAAAGGTAAAGGTATTTTTTAAAAATGTTCCTGCCGCAAAAACGGAAGAGCAGTACTGCGCGTTTTGGGGAAATTGTACGGGAGTCGGGACATAGCCCCTTGCCCTGCGGAAAAAAACGGAGCGCGGCAGGGGATTTTTGGGGGGAGTGTTTTTTTCGTCCGCTGCCGTATCAAGAGGCAGGCAGACGGAATCGTCCACACGGATTAAAATGTCTCTGTCGTGGAAAAGGTAATAGTCCGCAATGGCTTTCAGGTCGTTAAGCGCTTGTCTGTTGCCTATGCAGATGGGCTTGCCGCCTTGGTTGGCCGATGTCATGATAAGGGCTTTCGGGGCGGTTCGTTTGGTATTTTCTTCCAAAATTTCGGGGCTGAACAGCAGCAAATGCAATGGGGTGTAGGCAAGCATGATGCCTATTCTGTGCGTGTCGGGAGCAATGCCTTGGGGCAAAATGCCGTTTTTTACGGGACACAGCACAATGGGCGCGGCTATGGAGGTTAAAAGCTTTTCCGCTTCTTTGTTTATGTGCGCCAGTTCTTTGGCGGTTTCAAGGTCTTTGACCATGAGGGCGAAAGCTTTGTGCGGCCTGTTTTTGCGGCGCCGCAGTTCGGCTATGGCGTTTTCGTCAAAGGCGGAGCAGGCAAGCTGAAAGCCGCCGAGTCCTTTAATTGCCACGATTTTGCCTTGATTAATATAATCAATGGTTTGCAGAATCGCTTTGCTGTTTTCTGCCAAAACATTTTGCCCTTGCGGCAGCCAGGAAGGGTTTTCTGCGGCGGCTTTGCCTCCGTCGCTCAGCCACAGGTGCGGTCCGCATTGGCTGCAGGCGTTGGGCTGGGCATGGAAGCGTCTGTCCAAGGGGTTGGTATATTCTTCCAGGCAGGAGGGGCACAGCGGAAAACAGCCCATGGACGTTACCGGTCTGTCGTAGGGAATGGATTTGGTAATGGTGTAGCGCGGGCCGCAGGAGGTGCAGTTGGTAAAGGCATAGCCGTAGCGGCGGTTTGTTTTTTCCAGCATATCGCGGCGGCAGTCGGCGCAGATTGCCACATCAGGGCTTACAAGAACAGCGTGCCCCGTGTGTCCGCCCTGTTCGGAATGGATAATTTCAAAGGTTTTTTCTGCTGATGTTACGGGAATTTCTTGTTTTTCGTGGGTGGAAATGCGGGCAAGCGGGGGAAGCTTTTCGGTAAAATCAAGATTGAACCGTGCCAGCTGCGTTTCGTTGCCCTGTATTTCAATCTGTACGCCTTTAGGCGTATTTTGCACAAAGCCGGTAAGGCCGTTGTGTATGGCGATTTTGTATACAAAAGGACGGAAGCCCACGCCCTGAACCTGTCCTTTTATAATATGGGATTCCCGTTTCTGCATATTATATATCTATATTGAAATTAAAGTTTATTTTTTTGTCGCCGCCGTCTTCCTCTTCTATATTGGGGGTACAGAGTTTTTCGATAAAGGCTTCGTCTTCTTCTTCCTTTGTTTTGTGAACGAAGTTGGGATCGTTGTTGACATTGAATTCAATGGTGCGTTTATTTTCGAGCAGTTTGTCAAATTTGCCGATTATGCAGTTTTCGTTGCCGTCAGAACAATCGCAGTCATCTTCGTCACGTATGGTAAATCCGTATTCGTCGGTCAGGTATTTGTGATCCAGGCCTTGATATTCCGATTTTCTGGCTTTTGCTTTTTGAGCCAGTTCAAAGACAAGTTCCGGCGGCAGTTCGGAAGAAAATTCATAATACTGATCAAAAGCGGCGTCTTTGTCCTGAACGGGCATTTTGTCGTTTAAATACAATTGGTACTGATCGGAGAGCACTTTGGCTTTAAATTCCGGACTGTTCATTTCCTGCAAAAGGTTTTGCGGCAGGAACTGATCCGGGCTTACCTGCGGGCTTTTCTTTTTGCATTTGCAAGTCTTTTTCCGTGCGGCGGGCTGTACTTTTTGAGAAGAAACAGCCGTGTCGGCGGAATATTGGCTTTTGTTCAGGCGCTTGCTGTCTTCCGGATAGGGATCTTCCAAACCGTCCAGCAAAAATTTATGTTCGATGGAATGCCGTAAAAGGGACAGCGGGTGCACGCTGGCGGAAATACTGCCGTTTACGGCAGAAGAAAGATCGTTGTCTTCTTCAAATTCTTCGTCATCTTCGATATCGAAATCTTCGTCTTCATCATAGAAATAGTCCGCGGTTTCAAAGGTTTTTACAGGATCAAAGGGCGCACGGTATTCATAAGTGGATTTTGGAATGTCGGTCAGGGTTTGGGCGGTTACTTTTTCGTCTTCGCTGTTTTGGGTTTCGTCTGGCAGCATGGCTACCAAATTGTTCAGAATGGAAGCCATATCTTTTTCGGACGGAATGGAACAGGAATTTTTTTCTGCGGAAGAAGCATTGTCTTTGTTTTGAATGGATGAAGAAAAATTTTTTTCTTTAATTTCGTTTTTTTGCATTTCCAAAATAAGCTTGTCGATAAGAGCCTGTTCGTTGTTGACGTACAAAGGAATCTGACACAGACATTCCCTGCTGTCGATACGAAAAACCGTAACGCTTATTTCAAGACAGTTTTCGCCTGATATGTCGAGAAAATGCAATAAAATGTTTTGTCCGGTCTGCAGATTTTTTGCTTCCGGATTGTTGGCAATGTCAAGGGTTATGCTCTGCATGGAAACTTCGAGCACGCGGCACGGATTTTTAAAACCGTAAATTTTTACCCAAGCATTCTTGGGCAAAACTTTAAGCGGTGTTTCCGATTCTTGGTATTTAATGGAAAAACGGTTATTTTCCATGCAAAATTCCTTGCAGAAAATAATGCTACTTTACAACCTGTCTTTCAAGACAAAATTCAACACGTCTGTTTTTTGCCCTGTTTTCGGGAGAATCGTTCGGAAAGCGCGGATTTAGATCTCCCATTCCGGTAGCTGTTATGCGTAAAGGATCTATACCATGGTCAATGAGCCAGCGCAAGACATTAACGGCTCTTAATGCAGATAATTCCCAGTTATTTTTAAAACGGGCACCTTCGGGAATGGCACTGTCGTCCGTATAGCCTTTGATATTTACCGTCATTTCTCTGTTGGCTTCGATAATTTCCAATATGGTTTCAAGCTGTTCTTCCGCGCCTTCGCTCAATTCTTCGGAACCGGGGGCAAACAGCAGGCTGTCGCCGATGGTGAGGGTGATTGTTCCCTCGTCAAGAACAGCGCCTACATCTCCTTCTACATTTTTTTTGGATAAATAACTTTGAATGGCATTAAAAATATTTTCCTGATTTTTGAGCAGTTCCTGGCGTATGCGCATTAAATCCTGTACGGACTGCTGTGTGTTGCTGTCGATATTGCTCTGCATCTGTCCGCCGGCTATTTCGCTTGCGGAAAGGCCGCCGAACGCCATGCGCATAGACCCGAAAACGCTTTGGAAACGTTTAACTTCAACTGTGGACATGGAAACCAAAAGCACGAAAAATACGAGCAGCAGGGTCACCATGTCGCCATAGGTGGCAAGCCACGCCATGTCCTCGGGTTCATCTGGTTCTGGTTCTGGAATGTCGCCCATATCATGCACCTTTTTCGTTTTTGGGGTTATTATTTGTCTTCTTCGTGCTTTCTCACGGAAGGAGCAAGGAAAGAAGAGAGTTTTTCATATACCAGACGCGGGTTATTGTTTTCAAGAATGGATTTCGCCCCTTCAAAAATAATGGAGAGGTTCATGCTTTCCTGCGTGCTTCTGGATTTCAGCTTTGTGGCAAGCGGTGAGAAAATGAAGTTTGCCAAAATCGTTCCGTACAGGGTTGTGATAAGCGCAACGGCCATTGCGGGGCCGAGAGCGGACGGGTCGCTGAGCTGGTTGAGCATTTGGATAAGACCGATAAGCGTACCGAGCATACCCATGGCAGGCGCAAGACCGGCCATTTTGTTAAATACGCCTATGCTTATGCCGTGGCGTTTCTGCATGGAAGAAATTTCAATAATAACAGTATTGTGGATAAGTTCAGGGTCGGCGTTGTCGGCAATGAGCTGCATGGCTTTTTTCAGCAGGGGGTTGTTGGTTTCCACTCGCTCTAAAGCTAAAATGCCTTCGCGGCGGCTGATTTCGGCAATCTGTACCATAACGTCCACAACTTCTTCTGGCATGGTTCGTTTGCTGGTGAACGTTTTGCCTGCGGCTTTCATGGCCTGGATAAATTCTTCAAGAGGAAAACAGATGAGCGTTGCTGCGAATGTGCCGCCAAAAACAATAAGAATACTTGGTATATCAATAAATCCGGCAGGGTCAGGACCCATTGCGATGGTTACCCCTACAAGGCCGAAACCTGCGATGATTCCTATCAGCGTGGCTAAATCCATAATTTTTTCACCTGTTAACTATTGATTAATATGTAAATGGTGCGTAAAACCATTTTCAGTTAAGTATTAATAAACGTACTAGTCTAAAAAGTCCAGTGCTTTTTAAATTTGCAACCGGAGTATGCACGGCATATTCTCATACACAAGGAAGGATTTGTGATTACAAGAAATAATGCTATCCGCAATATTGCCATTATTGCTCACGTTGACCACGGCAAAACTACCTTGGTCGACGGTTTGTTCCGCCAAAGCGGACTGTTCCGCGCCGATCAGCAGGTTGACGACCGCATCATGGACAGCATGGAATTGGAACGCGAACGCGGAATTACCATTGCCGCCAAAAACTGCGCCGTATCCTGGAACGGTGTGCGCATCAACATAATCGACACTCCGGGGCACGCGGATTTCGGCGGGGAAGTGGAACGCGCCCTGTCCATGGTGGACGGCGTTGTCCTTTTGGTGGACTCCTCCGAAGGCCCTTTGCCGCAGACCCGCTTTGTGCTCCGCAAAGCCCTTGCCCTGAAACTTCCCGTGATCGGCGTTATCAATAAAATTGACCGAAAAGACGCCCGCCCCGAAGAAGTTCTCAATGAGCTGTATGAGCTTTTCATCGACCTTGACGCCAGCGACGAACAGTTGGAATTTCCCGTTCTGTACGCTATCGGGCGTGAAGGGGTTGCAATGTATAATATCGGAGATACGCCCGAAAACCTTAGCCCTTTGTTTGAAACAATTTTAAAACATATCCCGGGGCCTGCCTATGATGACGAACTGCCTTTTCAAATGCTCGTAACCGACCTTGATTATTCCGATTATTTGGGCCGTCTTGCCGTGGGCAGAATCAGGAACGGCAGCGTGCAGAGCAAAGAAAGCCTTGTGTGCATCGGTGCCGACGGAACGCCCAAACCCCTGCGCGCAACCAAAATTCAGGTGTATCAAGGCAAACAGATGGTAGATGTGGAAAGCGCCGAACCCGGCGATATTATCGTTATGGCAGGCATTGAAGACGCCACAATCGGGGATACCATCTGCACCAAGGAAAATCCCATTGCCCTCCCGCGTATTCATGTGGACGAACCGACCGTTGCCATGCGCTTTTCCATTAACAGTTCTCCTCTTGCCGGCAGGGAAGGCAAGATCGTTCAGTCCAGAAAAATTAAAGAACGTCTAGAAAAAGAAGCCCTCAGCAATGTGTCTATCCGCGTTGAAGATACCGAAGACAAAGACAGTTTTATTGTCAAAGGCCGCGGCGAGTTTCAAATGGCCATTATTGTCGAAACCATGCGTCGTGAAGGTTTTGAGCTGACTGTTGGCCGTCCCGAAGTTATCATGCATGAAGAAAACGGCGTGATTTTGGAACCCATTGAAGATGTGCATATTGACTGCGATGAAAACTTTATGGGCGTTGTTACGGAAAAGCTTTCTTTCCGCAAAGGCCGTATGGCAAACTGTGTGAACCACGGCACCGGCCGTGTCCGTCTGACTTTCTCCGTGCCTGCCCGCGGTCTTATCGGATACCGTGACGAATTTCTCACCGATACCCGCGGTACGGGCATTATGAATTCTACATTCAGCGGATACGAAGAATACCGCGGTGATTTTGTCACCCGTCTGACCGGTTCTCTTATTGCAGACCGCTCCGGCAGTGCCGTGGCATATGCTCTGTACAACCTTGAACCGCGCGGTACGCTTTTTATCGTGCCCGGCGATCCCGTGTATGAAGGTATGGTTATCGGCGAGCATAACCGCGATAACGATATTGACGTAAACCCGACAAAAGAAAAGAAACTGACCAATATGCGCGCCGCAGGCAAGGATGAAAATATTATTCTTACGCCCGTGCGTCCCATGACTTTGGAACACGCCCTGCATTTTCTGCGTGAAGACGAGGTGTTGGAAGTTACGCCCGAATCCCTGCGTATACGCAAAACCGAGTTAAATGCCCAAAAACGTCATGCGGCAGGCGGCGGCAGAAAAAGAATATAAAACATAACGGGCAGCTTCGGCTGCCTTTTTCTTTTTTGCGGAAATAATTGCGTTGCAGTCCATTTGCGTAAGGTTTGCAGGCTCACTGACACAAACGGCTTATCGCTCTTTGGGTGGCTCTCTCAAGCCCCCTCTCTGCCGTACGGTCAGCACTGCAGACCGTGCGGGGATATGCACAGCCGCAGTTATCGGACACGGCAAAAAGTTTTGCGGGGAGAGTATGAGAGGGAGAACTTTTTCAAAAGTTCCCCTCTCATGAAAAATAATAAATAAAAAAAGCCCTTTTTCAAGGGCTTTTTGTTATGCTTTCAGGCAGATTATTTAATGCCGATTTCTTCGTCGGTGAGGTAGCAGGCGGGATCTTCGGCCCAAACGTCGCCGTAGACGGCTTCGGCTCTGGCGCGGAAGTTGCCGCCGCAGATGTTGAGGAATCTGCATTTTGCACAGCGGCCTTTTACGTGGGGAGCTTTGTTTTTAAGCTGGTGCAGAAGTTCGATATTGGGGTCTGTCCAGATTTCGGAGAACGGTCTTTCCAGTACGTTGCCGAATACGTGGTGGCGCCAGAATTGGTCGGCGCTGACTTTGCCGTCCCAGGAAACACAGCCGAAACCGCGGCCGGAGCTGTTGCCTTCGTTGAACTGCAGGAGTTCGAAAACTTCTTCTGCGCGTTTGGGATCTTCGCGCTGGAGGCGCATCCACAGGTAGGGTCCATCGGCGTGGTTGTCAACGGTAAGCACTTCTTTTTCGTAGCCTTGGTCGTAGAGTTCGCGGGTTTTGTCCATGATAAGGTCTACCATGGCGCGGGTTTCCTGATGGGAAAGGTCTTCTTTGATAAGTTCGCTGCCGCGGCCGGAATATACAAGGTGATAGAAGCAGACGCGCGGAATGTCGCGTTCTTTCATAAGTTCGAAAATTTTGGGAACTTCCACGGCATTGCGTTTGTTTATGGTAAAGCGCAGGCCGACTTTAATGCCTTCTTCACGACAGTAATCGAGGCCTTCGAGGGCTTTGCGGTATGCGCCTTTAACGCCGCGGAACGCATCGTGCACTTCTTCGCCGCCGTCAAGGGAAACGCCTACATAGGAGAGTCCTACGTCTTTGAGAATTTTTGCCATATTGCGGTCGATAAGGGTTCCGTTGGTGGAGATAACGGCGCGCATACCTTTGCTTGTGGCGTATTTTGCAAGTTCGGGCAAATCTTTGCGCACCAGGGGTTCGCCGCCGGAAAAGAGCATTACCGGCGCACCGAACTGAGCCAAATCGTCAATCATTACTTTAGCTTGGTTTGTGGAAATGGGGTCTGTGCCCTGTTCGTCCAGGGCGTGGGCGTAGCAGTGCACGCATTTTAAGTTGCAGCGCTGTGTCATGTTCCAGACGACAACGGGTTTTTTATCCGCAGAAAATTGCAGCAAATGGGAGGGAAGCGTTCCGGAATGTCTGCCGTAGCGCAGGGCGTCGGAAGGTTCCACCTGACCGCAGTATAATTTTGAAATGCCTATCATATATAATCCTTTTATTATGTTATTATTGATAGTTTGAAAAATCTAGGAAACAGTATAGCACAGTATGGGAATTTTGCAAGTAGTATTCTTTCCTGATAAGCCTGTCAGCGGTAATATTGCTTCTTTCCTAACCAATTGATAATAATCGGAATGATTGTTCCGAGCAGGATTAATCCGCAAAGTATTACCATATGCGAAAAACTTTGCCCGCTTTTAAAAGGAAAGAGCATAACCAGGGAGCCTGCCAAAATGCCCGATAAAAAAGCGAGGGTGATGTGGTAAAAATTATTGAGGCAGGCGCTGAGGATATGGGCAAAGGACAGAATGCCGCAGAGGCAGCCTGCAAGAAAGAGGAGGATAACCGGAAGGTTGAAGGTTGTTACGGCATTGAGGATATAGTGGTACTGTCCGATAAGCACCAGAATAAACGCTCCGGAAATACCCGGCAGTATCATGGCGCATATGGCGATGAAGCCCGAGGCGAAGATGACGGGATAGCTGTGCGATAGGGCGACGGGGTTGGCAAAGCTTATCCATACGGCAAAGGCGGCGCCGAGGACAAACAGCAGGGCGGAAGCGGTTTTTTGCGGGTTTTTGTCCTTGACTTCTTTTAAAAGAATAAGGAGCGAGGAGAAAATCAGTCCGAAAAAGAACGCCCAGACAATGTCTGCGTGCTGTTCCAGCAGCATGACCATAACATGGGCGAGGGAGCCGATGGCGGAGCCTATGCCGAGCAGGAGCGGCACGGCAAAGCCCCAGGGAATTTTGGCAAAGGCTTTTTTAATCTGCAGGGAGAAAAGAAGCCTGAAAAATTCTTTGTCCGCGGATTTTATGGTATCGAGAAGTTTTCCGTAAATGCCGGTGATAAAGGCGATGGTTCCGCCGGAAACGCCGGGAATGGTGTCGGCAATTCCCATAAGGAAGCCGCAGAGAAAGTAACGAATTTTTTCTTTCATGAAAATCCTTATAAAAGCATGAGGGTTGCAAAGCTTAGGAAGATAAAAAAGCCTGCGCCGTCGGTAAGGGCGGTAAGGAATATGCTGGAGGCTTGGGCAGGGTCGCGGCCAAGGGCGCGCAGGATAAGGGGAATGGAGCCGCCGGCAATGGCGCCGAGCAGCATATCCAAAAGCAGGGAACAGCCCATAACGGCGCCGAGAAAGACGTTTTGGCTGATAAAGGCCACCACGCAGATAGCGATAAGGGAAATGATAAACCCTGTGGCAAAGCCTATTTTTCCTTCGCGGAATACGGCTTTCCAAGATTTTTTGCTGTCGAATTTTTCTGTGGCGAGCTGCCTGATCATAACCGCAAGCGCCTGCTGGCCCGTGTTTCCTGCCTGGTTTGCCACCATGGGCATTAGCACTGCCAGGAAAGCCATCTGTGCGATAGTTCCTTCAAAAAGATAAACGATATAGGCGGAAACCGAAGAGTTCAGCATATTGATAAACAGCCAGGGGAGGCGGATTTTTACGGATTCGTACCAGGGGGTGTTGATGTCTTCGTCCTGGCCTGCACCCATCATGCCGAGCAGGTCGGAACTGGCGTCTTCCTGGATGATGTCGATAACGTCGTCGTGGGTGACGGCGCCCATCAGATGTCCTTCCCTGTCCACCACGGGCAGGGCGAGGAAGTTGTAGTGGGAGAGAATTTTGGCAACTTCGGATTTGTCGGTGTCGTATTCAACGGTGATAAGTTCCCTTTTGTCGGACAAAAGGTCGCGCATAAGGGTATGCGGTTTGGACAGCATAAGTTCGCGCAGGGAAATGATTCCGACAAGTTTGTCCAAATTATCGACAACATACACATAATAGGGCATATCTTTGTCTTCAAGCTCTATGCGTATGTGGCGTATGGCTTCGTCAACGCTGATATCGAGGGAAACCGTGATAATTTCCGTATTCATTACCCCTGCGGCCGTGTCCGGGTCAAAAGTGAGCAGTGCCCGCAGTTCCATGGCGTCTTCGGGGGTAAGATTGTTTAAAAGGACATCGCGGTGGTCTTCGTCCACTTCGTCGAGAACGTCGACGGCGTCGTCCGGGTCCATGGCGGAGAGAATACGCGCGGCGTCTTCCGCGTCAAGGTTTTCGATAAGGTCTTTTGCCTGGGTTTCGTCAAGTTCGGCAAGAGCTTCGGCGGCGTCTTCGGTTTCCATGTGCGTAATCATGCACAGCTGCTTTTCCAGCGGCAGGGATTCCATAAGTTCAGCGCGGTCAGCCGGGTGAACCAGTTCTTTTTCCAGATAATTGGGGTCGCAGGGGTCGAAATCCACAACTTTGTTGTCGTCGGTCAGGTAGGAAACGTTGTCGGCGCTTTCGTCCCGTTCGGAATCGTCGGGGCGGCTTTCGGCTGCGGCACCGTTTGGTTCGGTTTTGGGCGCAGTTTCGTCCTGTCCGTTTTGTTCGATAAAGCGTGCAAGGGTATTGTCGTCGGCGGGAAGATTTTTTTCGGAAGTATGTTCATCGGTTGCTGTCTTTATGTTGTTTTGTGGCATACATACCTCCTTAATATGACAAAAAAAGGATTTGCTTGACGCTGTATTTAAAACACCGTATCTTAACTAATCAGTATATTTATGACTGACTGCAAATTTCAAACGTGCTTTTGTTTATCACTAAAAATAAATCGGGGCAAGTTTGAATTTTTGTTATTGCTTATTTTTTTACGGAGTTTGCCGTGTCGGAACAGCTTGAGAATATTTTTGGAAAGAAAGGCGCGGGCTTTGTGCGGAGCATAGTCCGCCTGGCGCTTGAAGAAGACGAGCGGGATTTGACTTCAAACGGGATATTTGACGGCAGTGACATGTCCTGCGGCAAACTTATTGCCAGACAGGATACGTATGTTGTGGGACTGCCGCTTATTCCCGTTGTTTTTGAAGAGCTTGGCGTGGAAAATCCCGAGAAGCTATACAGCATAAAAGCCGCAGAAGGCAGTTTTTTGCATAACAACGATATTGCCGCGGAATTTGAGGCCAATACCGCTTTGCTTCTGAAAGCGGAGCGCATTATTTTGAATTTTATTACCAGAATGAGCGGCATTGCCAATGTTGTCAAAGAATATCTGAAGGAACTCGAAGGAACGGGCGTAACACTTCTTGATACGCGCAAAACATTGCCCGGTCACCGTTATTTGGATAAATATGCCGTGCGTGCCGCAGGTGCGAAAAACCACCGCATGACGCTGGCTGATATGCTTATGGTGAAAAACAACCATGTGGACGCGGCAGGTTCCATTGCCAAGGCAGTGGAAAAACTGCGCAAAGCATACGGTGCGGACTGTCCGCCGATTATTGTGGAATGCCGTGACGCCAAAGAGGTTTTGGAAGCGGTAGGCACAGCGCCGCAAAGAATTTTGCTTGACAATATGAGCATTGCCGAACTTGCGGAAAATCTTCCGCTTATTCCCAAAAACATCGAAGCGGAGATCAGCGGCGGCGTCAATCTCGGCACGGTGCGGGCCCTTGCTCTGTCCTGTCCGAGCCGTCCTGCCGATTTTATATCCGTGGGCAGCATAACCCATTCCGCTCCCATTGCGGATTTCAGCCTGCGGGTGAAACGAGTAAAATAACCGACTGGAGAACATATGAAATCTTTATCCGTGTATGCGCAAAAAATTCAGGATCTGAAAGCACAGCTTGGTTCCAATCTTGTGATAATGGGGCACCATTACCAGCAGGACGAAGTTATGGCCCATGTGGATTTGGCCGGCGATTCCCTGCAGCTTGCCCAAATGATAGACGGCATTGACGCCGAACACATTGTTTTCTGCGGCGTGCATTTCATGGCAGAGTCCGCAAGACTGCTCGCAAAGCCTGGACAGAAGGTTTATCTTCCCGACATGAATGCTTCCTGCCTTATGGCGGAAATGGTGCCTGCCGCTTTGCTTGATGTCGTTATCGAAAAAATTCTCGCGCACGGAAAAAAAATCGTTCCCCTTGCTTATGTGAATACGTCATTGGCGGTAAAGGCCATTGTGGGCAAGCACGGGGGGGCAGTGTGCACGTCTTCCAATGCGAAAAAAATGCTGGAATGGGCATACGGCCAAGGCGAAAGCGTGCTGTTTCTGCCTGACAGGAACTTGGGCAACAACGTGGGCAATATGCTGGGCATTACTCAGGATAAGCGCCATACGCTCAATATCGGCAATAACGGGAATGATTTGGATTTTGCCGCTATTGACAATGCCGAACTTATTTTTTGGGACGGCTGCTGCCCCATACACGAATTTTTTAAATCCGAACATATCGCAAAAATGCGTGCGGCGTATCCCGACGCGAAAATTTACGTGCATCCCGAATGTCCGCAGGAAATCGTGCGGCAGTGCGACGGTGCGGGCTCTACTTCCTATCTGATCGAAGTTGCGAAAAATGCCCGGCCCGGCAGTACGGTAATTATCGGAACCGAAGCCAATTTGGTGAACAGGCTTGCCGCCGAACATAAAAGCCGCGGCGTTGCCGTCGTGCCGCTGTTGGAAAATGCCCTGTGCCCGGATATGGCGAAAATTACCGAGGCGCTTTTGTGCAAAACGCTGCAGGAAATTGCCGACGGCACTGCCTGCGGCGTCAGCATTGACGGAACAATGGTGGAAGATGCGAAAAAATCCCTTGTCCGTATGCTTGAACACTGTGCAAAATAAGGCGAAATAAGCAGAAGTTGAGGTAGTTATGTATTATCGTTCAGAAGTTTTGGTAGTAGGCAGTGGGCTGGCGGCTTGTTCCGCGGCATTGACGTTGGCGGACAGGGGCATTCAGGTAAATATGATTTGTCCTACGGAAACTTTGGACGGTGGTAACTCCGAGCTTGCGCAGGGCGGCATTGTTTATGTGCATGACGATCCTGCAGAAGCTTATGCCCTTGAAAAAGATATGCTGAATGCGGGGCATAATTATAATTTTGTCAAAGCCGTGCGGCATCTTGCGGACAAAGGCGGCGATGCCGTGCAGGAAATTCTCATTGACCGTCTGCACGTGCCGTTTAACGTGCGCAGCAGCAATGCGGCGGATTGGGATCTGACCCTTGAGGGCGGGCATTCCGCGCCGCGTATTCTGCACTGTGCCGACTATACCGGCCGTTCCATTATCGAGGCCATTCACAAGGCAGTTTTGGAACATCCCAATATTGTGCTGCTGTATAAACGCTCCGCCGTTGACCTTATTACGACGGATCACCATTCCCATTTGGATATTTACCGCTATCAGCTGCAGAACCAGTGTGTGG
This sequence comes from uncultured Desulfovibrionaceae bacterium, assembly GCA_949299515.1. Taxonomy (GTDB): domain Bacteria; phylum Desulfobacterota; class Desulfovibrionia; order Desulfovibrionales; family Desulfovibrionaceae; genus Taurinivorans. Next base: position 100,507 of record CASGAP010000011.1, on the reverse strand, counting down.
GCGTGTACGCGTATAACGAAGAAACTTCGCAGGTGGAGCGTCATTTGGCAACGTTTACCGTGCTTGCCACAGGCGGCGTGGGCAATGTGTTTCTGCATTCCACGAACAGCGACTGGGCAGTGGGATCGGGTATTTCCATGGCACAGCGCGCCGGCGTGCGTCTTGCCAATATGGAATTTGTGCAGTTTCATCCGACTTCTCTGTTCCATAAAAGCAAAAAACACCCGCTTATTACCGAGGCAGTCCGCGGCGAAGGCGGTGTGCTTGTGGATTTGGAAGGCAGGGAATTCATGCACAAGTACGATTCCCGCAAAAGCCTTGCTCCCCGCGACATCGTATCCCAGGCCATTGCGACGGAAATGCTCATGACAGGCTCCCAGCACGTTTTTCTTGACGCAACCCGTTTGGACTGCGACGTAACCAAGCGTTTTCCCACGGTATTTCAAAGCTGTATGGAAATCGGCGTGGATATGCGCAAAGATTATATTCCCGTTGTGCCTGCCGCACATTATTTTTGCGGCGGTATTTTGGTGGACCTTGCGGGCAAAACCACTTTGGGCAATTTATACGCCGTGGGCGAGTGCAGCTGCACGGGCATTCACGGTGCCAATAGGCTCGCCAGTACGTCTTTGCTTGAAGCCCTGCTGTGGGGCTTCGGTGCGGGCAAGGATATTGCGGAAAATCTTGCCAGCCGCAGCTGCATTGACGAACGCGTGTTTGCTTCCGTCAGCGAATGGGAAAATACGGGCAGCGAACATAACGACGATCCCGCGCTTATTGCGCAGGACTGGGCGAGCATACGCAATATCATGTGGAACTATGTGGGGATTATGCGTACGGAAAGCCGTCTGCACCGCGCTTTCGGCGAGCTTCGCGATTTGTCCAGCCATCTGCACGATTTTTATAGGCATACGCCGCTTTCTCCCGCGCTTGTGCGCTTGTTCCACGGCTGCAATACGGCGTATCTTATTACGCAGGCGGCGCTGCGCAACAAAAACAGTTTGGGATGTCATCACCGCGCCGAATAAACGGTATCTGTCGGAATTTGAAGGGGACAGCCGAAAAGCTGTCCTTTTTTTATGTATTTTTATAGGTATAATGTGTTTTGTTATAAAATGAACAATGTAAAAATCTATAAAATCAGTTTATTAGATTAAAAAATAGTGACTGTGATAATTTTTTGAAATCTATTGACATTTTATTTTTGCTGTGGTATTGCTCCTAATAAGGTTTAGGGTGATTTTATTAATTGTGAAAAAACGAATTAGGAGTGTGTTATGGGTTTAAGCAGACGTGATTGTTTGTTCGGTTTCGGTGCGTTGGTTGCCGGCGGTGCGGTAAGCTCCATTGTGGACGGCGGTGCAAAAATGGTGTATGCGGCTGCGCCTAAAAACCGTTTCCAGCAGGTAAACGGCGAATTCGGCTGGATCCCGCATAAGCTTGACCCTGCGGAAAGTGCGGCAGTTGCTTATGACGGATACTGGTATAAAGGCTATGCCTGCGGGTACGGCGCATTTTACAGCATAGTGGGTATGCTTGGCGAAAAATACGGCGCGCCGTACAATCAATTCCCGTTTTCCATGCTTGAAGCTAACAAAGGCGGTATTTCCGACTGGGGAACCATTTGCGGTGCCTTGTACGGTGCTGCTGCGGCATATGCGTTGTTCTGGGGCAGGGACGAAAGAACTCCCATGGTAAACGAACTGTATCGCTGGTACGAAACCGCGAGTCTGCCGATTTATGATCCGAAAGATGCCGCACAGGGTGTAAAAGGGGCAATCCCCGCCAATGTTTCCGGTTCTGTTTTGTGTCATATTTCCGTTTCCAAATGGTGCTATGAAAACAATATCGAAGCTACCGACAAGAAACGCAACGAACGCTGCGGCCGCCTGACTGCCGACGTGGCATATAAAGCCGTGGAAATTTTCAATAAGAAAATCGAACTTGGCAAGGAATTCAAAACCGCTTTTCCGGTACAGGAATCCGTGGAATACTGCGGCAGCTGTCACCAGACAAAGGGAACGGAATCCAACTGGGCAAAGGGTGTTATGGACTGCACGCCGTGCCACAGCGGAACCGAAGCCACAGGCAATATGTTTAAAGACCATCCGTAATCGGCATGGTTTGCGGAAAATGAAAAGGATCGGGCTTGCCCGGTCCTTTTTTTATCCGTTTTTTTCTGTGCGGTTATTCAAACCAGATTATGCTTGCCTGTCTTCCCGTGCCGCTGTCGTGTCTGTGAGAGAAAAATTGGTTGTGCATGGTTTTTGTGCACAAATCCAGGCTGTATATGTTTTCCTGTTTTAATCCGGCCTGCCGCAGCTGGTGTCTGGTAAGTTCCCATAAATCGAGCGTCTGTGTTGCTTCGTTAAACCATGGGCTGTATTCATTGCCCCATTCTTCGGAAAAGCTGACAAATTCCGCTTCGCGGCTGCCGAGGCTGGGGCCGCGCACGGCAAGCAAATCCCGGGCGCATAGCTCGTACTTGCGGCAAAATTCATCGACTGCCTGCATGATAAATCCGTTTCTGTTGCCGCGCCAGCCCACGTGCAGCGCCATGATGTGCCGTCCGTTTTTGTGGCAGAAAAGAACGGGCTGGCAGTCCGCGGTTTTGATGAGCAGGGCTGTTTTGGGCGTATCTGCGGCAATACCGTCTCCGTCAAGATTGGCCTGTTCATGCCAGGAAATCGGCTGCGGCGAAAAGTGCAGGATATTTGAATGGATTTGGTGTACTTCCAGTACGGGCATACCTAACTTTTCAAAGAGGTATTGTCTGTTTTGCCTGATTGCCGCGTTGTCTTCGCCGCGGCCGAAAGCAATGCTGCCGAGGGAAAAGGCGGTATTTTGGTTTTTGCCCTGAATAAGGCAGTGCACATTTTTTATGCCGCTGAACTGAAAAGAAAAAATATTGTCAAGCATACATATTCCTTATGGAAAAGAATAAAAAATTTTATTTGCTAATGGGGAGTTTTTTCTGTATAATTTTTTCCTAACAAATTTTGTGTCTGAATTCAATACAGAAAAGGTGCCGATATGCGTGATATACAGGTTTTGAAAGAGGCTTTGGAAAATATTGTAAAAGCTAAATCCTGGGAATGGCCGGAAAAGGCCGTCATTGAACTGCCCAAGGATCCTAAGCACGGCGATTTGGCAACCAATATTGCCATGACCCTGGCAAAAGTCTGCCAAAAAGCTCCCCGCGCCATAGCGGAAGAAATTTGTGCCGAACTTTCCGGCAATCCGCTTGTCGAAAAAGTGGAAATCGCAGGCCCCGGCTTTATCAACGTGACATTTAAGCAAAGTTTTTGGCATGAGCAGGTTTTGCTCATGGAAGGACTTAAAGATGCTTTCGGCTCTTTGACATACGGAAACAACAGAAAAGTCAATGTCGAATACGTTTCCGCCAATCCCACGGGGCCGCTGCATATCGGTCACGGACGCGGCGCGGCCGTAGGCGACAGTATGGCAAGAATTCTGCGTTTTGCCGGTTATGATGTCAGCACGGAATATTATATAAACGATGCCGGCCTGCAAATGCGTCTGCTTGGTCTTTCTACCTGGCTCAGAATGCAGGATTTGTGCAATATGCCCGTCACCTATCCGGAAGATTATTATAAAGGCGAATATATTATCGATATTGCAAAGGAAATGCTCAAAGAAGATCCTGAGCTTCCGCAGCGTTCCGACGCGGAATACCGCTGCTTCAAATATGCCATGCAGAGCATTATGGACGGCATCAAAAAAGATTTGGAAGATTTCAGGGTTGAACACCAGGTTTGGTTTTCCGAATCCAGCCTTGTAAATACTGGGGTTGTGGAAAAAACCCTGCGTTCTCTGAAAGAAAAAGGCTACGTGTATGAGCAGGACGGTGCGCTGTGGTTTAAAGCCACGCTGTTTGGTGACGACAAAGACCGCGTGCTGCGCAAACGTGACGGATTTTTAACCTATTTTGCTTCCGATATTGCGTATCATGCGGATAAAATCAACCGCGGCTTTGACGAAATGATTGACGTATGGGGAGCCGACCATCACGGTTATGTTCCGCGTATGGCCGCAGCCATCGAAACGTTGGGCAAAAATCCGAAAGAGGATTTTACGGTTATTCTTATTCAGCTTGTCAATCTGCTGCGCGGCGGGGAACCTGTGGCCATGTCCACCCGTTCCGGTGAATTTATCACCCTGAGGGAAGTTGTGGACGAAGTGGGCGTAGATGCCGCACGCTTTATGTTCCTTTCCAGAAAGAGCGATCAGCCGCTTGATTTTGATTTGGATTTGGTAAAACAGCGCAATCTTGAAAATCCCGTATATTATGTGCAGTATGCCCATGCGCGCATTAAAACGCTGCTGCGCCGTGCCGCCGAAAACGGTCATGTGCTTCCCGAAACTTCCGAGCTTGACGTGCTTTCCGAACTTACGGACAGTTCCGACATCGCCCTTATCCGCGCTGCTCTGCATTTCGAGGAAGCCGTGCTTGACGCCGCAAAGGCCAAGGCTGTGCATATTATCAGTTTTTATCTTATGGATCTTGCGGGAAAATTCCACAGTTATTATGCCAATACCCCTGTTTTGAGCGGCGAAGCAAAAGCCGTGCTGGCACGTTTGGCTCTGCTTAGGGTTGTGGGCACTGTTCTTCGCAGCGGCTTGAACCTGCTTGGTGTGGAAGCACCGGAAACCATGTAAGGGATGTGTTGTGGCAGGCCCCAATTATCGTCATACCCCAAAGGTAAAAAAGGCAAATCCTTTTCTTGACAGCGTTAAAAAACTTCTGGCCGCAAAAGAGCAGGAAGAAAAAGAAAGCGCCGATGAAATGGAAGACGGGTTCATAAAAACAAAACCCCGCGAATATGTCCGGGAGTATGCTGCTGCAGAGCAGGATACTCCGCAGGAGTCCGCAGAGCCGGCAAAGCAGGGGATAACGTTAAGTTCTTCTGCCTGCATTACGGCTTTGGTGACCATTGTTACGTCCGTGGCTTTTGCGTTTTTGTTCGGGCTTATTATCGGCAAAGGCATGACTCCTGCCGTTCATAAAGAAGAACCCGTACAGCTTACGGCAAAATTTCAGGAAGAGAAAAAAGCGGAAGTTTTGCCGAAAGAAGAACTGCAGTTTATGACCGAGCTGAAAAAAGAGCCGGAGCGCAAAACCGCCGAACAGATAGCCAAGGAAGAGGAAGAAGCCAAAAAAGCCGCGGAAGCCAAAGAAAAAGCGCTTGAGGCTAAAAAGCAGGAAGCGCAGGCCGCTGCCAATGCCGGAAAAAAATATGATTTTGATATCCGTGTCGCGGCATTCAGAAACGAGGCTCAGGCCGATGATTTGCGCATAAAGCTTGAATCGGACGGGTTCAGGACTAAAAAGAACATAAAAAAAGACAGCAAAGGAAATTGGTATTTTATTCATGTTCTGCTTATCGGAACGGAACAGCGTCTGAAAGAAAGTCAGGAACGCTTTAAAAAATTCGGCGTCCGCGATACCATTATAGAAAGCAAAACAGAAGTAAAATAGCAATGGATCGTTCTATTCAAAATAAAGCATTGTGCTGTGTCGAGCAAGATTTTGCCCGGGAGCATAATGCTTTTTTTTCTTCCTGGATGGGTTGTCTGCTTCCTGGATTTTTGAGTGTGCCGCTTGATTTTGGGCACGATGTGTTTGTTTTCGGAAAGATAACCAGCACGCTGGATGCGTTTCATGAACTTTCGGGACGGGGTAAACTCAGGGAATTTTCAAGCATTGTCTGCCGGGAGCAGACAAGCGGCCGCGGCCAGTTGCGCCGAAAATGGCAGTCCATGCGGGATAACCTGTATACGGCATTGGTTTTGCCTGACGCGGCACCGTTCAATACCGATGCCGCCGCGCCCGCGGCAGGTCTGCTTTTTGCGCAGGCTTTGGAAAATCTGGGTTTTGCAGTAGAATTGAAATGGCCCAATGATTTGGTGCAGAAGCAGGACGGACGATATGTAAAAATAGGAGGCATACTGCTTGAGCAGCGCGGCGGCCAGCTTGCGGCAGGCACCGGGATTAATCTTGCGGCTTGTCCGGACGATTCGCTTCTGCGTGATAATTTTTTTATTTCGGCAGGCAGGCTTGCGGGTTTTTGGGAAAAGGACAGGCAAAAGAAATTTTTGGACATTTTTTACAATTCTCTTGTGCCCGAGCTTGCGAAGAGCTGTCAAGACTCTCTGCAACATCTTGAAAACACAGAAAAATTTATAAGATTTCTTATAATTTTGGGCTTTTGGTTTGCACTTGTGAAAGAAATAAAACTGTGTTATGAAAAAACAATATTATCCTGCAATACCCATACTTGGAATGCCGCATATAAAAAATATTTGGCATTTCTTGGGGATACGGTGCTTATAAAAGATGCCCTTGTCAAACAGGACGCTTTGTTTGCGGAAACAGGCAGCGCAGATCTGGAAGGGCAAATTATCGGTTTAGGACAGGAAGGAGAACTGCTTCTTTCTTCCTGCAGTGGTTTAATGTGCATTGTCGGTGGTTCTGTCACCAAGATTAAAGGGTAGATTATGGCTTCAAAAACTATGGATGAATTATTGGAAGAATTGAGAGGTAAGCCAATTCTCGTTGCTAACCGCGGTATTCCCGCGCGTCGTATATGCCGTTCCATTCGTGAACGCTTCCACGCAACAGCAATTATGACGGCTACGGATGTGGACAAAACATCTCCGGCTGTCGCTTCTGCCCAAGAACTTATGCTGCTGGGGGCTGACCCGACTTCATACCTTGATCTTGATTTGATTATCAGCAAAGCCAAAAAGCGCGGTGTTGTTGCTATTCACCCGGGCTGGGGCTTTGCTTCCGAAGACGATACGTTTCCGCGCAAATGCCAGGAAGCGGGCATTCTGTTTATCGGTGCAGATGCCGACGCCATGCGTATGCTCGGCAATAAGGTAGAGGCCCGCAATATCGCAAAAGAGCTGAATATCCCAGTTGTTCCCGGGTCTGAAGGTTCTGTTACCGTTGAAGAAGCAAAAGCGCTTATCCGTGAAATAGGTATGCCTGCCATGCTCAAGGCAGAGGGCGGCGGAGGCGGACGCGGCATTTTTGTTATCCGCGACGAAGAAACCCTTGAAGACGCTTTCAATAAAGCCTCAGCCATGGCAGAAGCGTCTTTCGGCAATCCCCGTCTTTTTGTTGAAAAATATCTTGAAAATGTCCGTCATATAGAAATTCAGGTTATTGCGGACAAGTACGGCAACGTTTTTGCCTGTGACGAACGTGACTGCTCCGTTCAGCGCAATCACCAAAAGCTTATCGAAATTACGCCTTCCCCCTGGAAAGGTCTTACTCCGGAACTGCGCGCAAGACTCAAAGAATATTCCGTGCGTCTTGCCAAGGCTGTAAATTACCATTCTCTGTGCACCGTGGAATTTCTTGTTACCGAGGACGGCACGCCGTATCTTATCGAAGTAAATACCCGTCTGCAGGTGGAACACGGCATTACGGAAAGCCGCTACGGCATAGACCTTGTGGAAACGCAGATTGCCCTTGCTTTCGGCGTGCCCCTTACGCTTACGGACGAAAATACCCAGGGATATCATACCGCCATGCAGGTCCGCATTAACTGCGAAGACCCGAAAAACGGCTTTTCTCCCAACTCCGGCCGCATTACCCGGTATATTTCTCCCGGCGGCCCCGGTGTCCGCATTGACTCCAACCTTTCTGCCGGCTATGATTTTCCGTCAAACTACGATTCCGCCGGTTCTCTGCTTATTGCCTACGGTCTCGGCTGGGACAAAGTCTGCAGCATTATGTCCCGTGCCTTGGACGAGTATAGTGTCCGCGGCGTAAAAACAACCATTCCGTTTTACCGTCATGTCCTGACAAACGAACGCTTCCGCAAGGCAGACTTTGATACGACTTTTATCGAACATACCCCGGAACTTCTTAATTATCAGGATCTGTTCCCGGAAGCGGAACGCCTCAGCCGTTTGGTTGCGGAAATTTCCGCCAAAGGATACAACCCTCATGTGCAGCTCGGCAAATACCGTACCAGCGATACTCCGCGTATGCCGCGTTTTGAACCGGTTCTGCCGCCAATAAAAAAAGAAGTGCGCCAGACTCCGAGCGTATATCCCGTGGGCGACAGAGATGCCGTACTGGATTTTGTGCGTGATTCCAATAAAATCCATTTTACGGACACAACTGCCCGTGACCAAACCCAGTCCAACAGCGGCAACAGGTTCCGTCTGGCCGAAGACAGGCTTATCGGCCCCTATCTTGACAACTGCCAGTTCTTTTCCTTGGAAAACGGCGGGGGCGCGCATTTTCACGTCAATATGATGGCCAATATGACCTATCCTTTCAGCGAAGCCAAGGCGTGGAATAATTTTGCTCCTAAAACCATGAAACAGATATTGGTGCGTTCAACCAATGTGCTGGGTTATTCTCCGCAGCCGAAAAATTTAATGCAGCGCACCTGCGAAATGATTTGTGACAATTACCATGTTATCCGCTGCTTTGATTTTCTGAACGACACAAGAAACATGAAGCCGCTTGCGGAAGTTATTTTAAGCAGAAAAGACATAATTTTTGAACCGGCGCTTTCCGTAACTCCGGGCCGCGGTTTTGACGTGGACCATTATCTGGACGTAACCAAGCAAATGCTGTCCATGGTGGCGGGCGTGCTCGGCGTCAGCGAAGAACGGGCGTCCAATACCATTATTTTGGGTCTTAAAGATATGGCGGGCAACTGTTCTCCGCGCTTTGTGCGGGAACTTGTTACAGCCGTGCGCAAACGCTGGCCGAACCTTGTGCTCCATTATCACCGTCACTATACGGACGGGCTCTTTACTCCGGCTCTTGCCGAAGCCGCCAAAGCTGGTGCGCATATTCTTGATGTTGCGCTTGGCGCAGGCGTGCGCAGCTACGGTCAGGGTGATGTGCTTTCCACCGCTACCCATCTTGAAGAAGAATTCGGCATCAGAAACTTCCTGAATAAAGATATTATCCGCGATGCCAATTTTGTGCTGAAACAGATTATGCCCTATTACGACAGGTACTGCGCTCCGTATTTTCAGGGCATTGATCATGATGTCGTTTATCACGGTATGCCCGGCGGCGCGACTTCTTCTTCTCAGGAAGGCGCCATGAAGCAGGGGTATATCCACTTGCTTCCGTATATGCTGCGTTTTCTTGCCGGAACCCGTCAGATTGTGAAGTATCATGATGTGACCCCGGGTTCCCAGATTACCTGGAATACGGCTTTTCTTGCCGTTACGGGAGCTTGGAAGCGCGGTGAAATGCAGGAAGTGACGAAACTGCTGGAAATTTTGGATACCGTTGTCAATACAAAAGAAGAAGATTTGTCAAAAGCCATGAAGAAAGACAGGCTGTGCCTGTACCAGGACTGCAATGATGCGTTCCGCAATCTGCTGCTCGGAAAATTCGGCAAGCTGCCGCTCGGTTTCCCGGACGATTGGGTATATCAAAGCGCATTCGGCGACAAATGGAAAAATGCCCTGCGCGACAGAACCGAAGACAGTCCGCTGCAGCATTTGGAACCAGTAAATTTTGCTATGGAAGAACAGGCCTGCGAAAAAATTCTGAAGCGCAAACCCAGCGAGGAAGAGCTGGTTATGTACATGAATCACCCGGGTGATTCCATTAAAAATATCCAGTTCAGACAGGATTTCGGCGATCCGAATGCTTTGCCGCTCGATGTTTGGTTTGAAGGTTTGGAAATCGGCAGGGAACTGCAGTTCACCGATGACGGCGGCAAACCGCACAGCATTACCATTTACCATATCAGCCCCGTTTCCGACAAAGGCACCGTGGAAGTCCGCTATGCTTATGACTCTCAGTTTATGACGCACGAAGTAAAGGTTGCCGACCCCACGGGAACGGCTTCCGCCGAAGTGCTTATGGCCGATCCGAACGACAAAAACCAAATCGGCGCGCCTTCCAACGGCGATTTGTGGGTAACGTACGTAAAAGTCGGCGATATTGTGAAAAAAGGTCAGGAACTTTTCAATATTTCCATTATGAAGCAGGAAAAAGCCGTGCTGTCACCGAGAAACGGCATTGTTACCAAGGTTTATAAGACCGCGGACTATAAAGTTTCCCGTAAAATGACTCCGGTTCACGAAGGCGAGCTCATTATGGAAATCGACAGTATGCCGCTTACCTGCCCCAGCAAGGACTGCGGCAAGCCCTTAGCCTATACCGATGCAAGCTTCTGCCCGTACTGCGGTACGAAAATTTCCGCATCGTACAAAGCTAAGTTTACTGCAAACAGTGAAACCAATTCATAAATAAACACGAGTTAATGTACGCATTTCTCGGAGGAACAGATGAGTAAAAAAATTGATGAAGCTTCAAACATTGAAGCATTGAAAGAAAAGTTAGTTCTTACCGGTGCCGATATCATGGCAATAGGCGAGAGCGCCGAAATCATTGTCGGCGGCAAGAACTTCAACACTGCTAAAATTCACGAAATTAAAGGCGTCCGCAGTCCTCAGTTCCGTGCAATTTCTTCCATTAACTTCCATAAGCTTTTGGATGAAACGACCATCAACGCTGCTCTTGTCCGCTCCTTTGTTGAGAAAGAATATACGCGTATTGACTGGAATGACCCCGAAATTAACCGTGACGCCGATTTTCTGCAGAAACTTGTGCGCAATCTCGGCAAAGAAATCAAAAAAGCCGACGCCAAAGAACAGGGCGCTACCAAAATCCGTCTGCGCACGTTCGTAAACAACGTGGTGGAAGGTTTTGCGACTTCTCAGGAAGTTATCGACCAGCTGCGCAAACGTTCCGTATTGGTGCAGTCCGCCATTTTGTCCGTGGATCTGCCCAAAGAAGTTGATACGGCAGTTCGTGAAGCATATAAGGCTATCTGCAAGGAAGCGGGCGTGGAAGATGTGCCCGTTGCCGTACGTTCTTCCGCCGCGGGCGAAGACTCCCGCAAAAAAGCTTTTGCTGGTCTGCAGGATACCTATCTTAATATTGTCGGTGAAGACAAAGTGGTGCAGGCTTATCATTGGGACTGTGCTTCCGCGTATAACCTGCGTTCCATGACATACCGCCGCGAAGCTATCCGTGACGGCATTACCCAGGCAGAAGCCACCGGCAACGAAGAACTTGCCGTACAGGCAAAGAAAGAATGGGCCATTGAGCAGACTTCTCTTTCTGTCTGCATTATGCGCATGATTAATCCCGTTGTTTCCGGTACGGCCTTTGCCGCCGATACCGCGTCCGGCTGCCGCGGCACGGTGCGCAATGACCTTGTAAGCATCGACGCAAGCTACGGTCTTGGCGAGGCAGTTGTAGGCGGCATGGTAACCCCTGATAAATATTATGTGTTCCAGCGCGACGACGGTGCTGAAGTTGTGGTGCGCAATCTCGGAAGCAAAACCAAAAAAATTATTTATGATGCGAAGGGCGGAACCAAAGAAATCGACGTTGACCAAAACGATGTCAACAAATGGGCGCTGACCATCAATCAGGCGGAAGACATTGCCAAGGCCGTGCGCATTATCAGCAAAGCCTATGACAATATGATTATGGATACGGAGTTCTGCTTTGACGCCAATGATGAACTGTGGTTTGTGCAGGCCCGTCCCGAAACCCGCTGGAACGATGAATTGGAGCTGCACCCGAATACTATTTTCATGCGCCGTCTTGAAGTGGACGAAAAAGCTGCCGAAAAAGCCGAAGTTATTCTTGAAGGCAACGGCGCTTCCCGCGGAGCAGGACAAGGTACCGTGCGCTTTTTGCGTTCCGCGCTTGAACTGAACAAAGTGGGCAAGGGCGATATTCTTGCCGCTGAAAGAACCGACCCCGACATGGTTCCCGGAATGCGCGTTGCTTCTGCCATTTTGGCAGACGTGGGCGGCGATACCAGCCATGCAGCCATTACTTCCCGTGAACTCGGCATTGCGGCGGTTATCGGCATTCAGCGCAACGAAACCCTGCGTGCTCTGGACGGCCAGGAAGTAACCGTAGACGGTACGCGCGGCCGTGTGTACCGCGGACTTCTTCCCCTGCACGAGCTCGGCGGGGAAATGAACCTTGACAAACTTCCAAAGACAAAGACCCATATCGGGCTGGTGCTTGCGGACGTAACTCAGGCGCTTTTCCTTTCCCGTCTGCGCAATGTGGAAGATTTTGAAGTAGGTCTTCTGCGTGCGGAATTTATGCTCGGCAACGTGGGCGTGCACCCGAAAGCTTTGGAAGCCTATGACAACGGCACGCTGGAAGATTTGGTTTCCGCTCAGCTTGCGACGCTGGAACATTCCCTTACCAAAATCATGCAGGAACAGCTTTCCAGCGGTTTGGTAAGCCTTGATTTGAAAATGCGCGATCATGTGGGGCGCGTAACCGGACTTGCTCAGGAAATTGAAGCGGCTGTCAGCTATGAACCGCAGGGCACGGAAGAAGTGCTTGCCCAGCAGAGAAAAATCCGTGAGCTGGAACATAAGCTGGACGAATATTTTGAAAATGCGCTGCGCTATCAGGATACTTTGCGCACATCTTCAAGCCTTTCCGAACATATCCGCATTATTTTCGGCTATGAAGAAGAATTGCTGGCATTCAACGGCACATCTGAAGAAAAGCTTTCGGAAATGCTGCGCATAGACGCTTTGGTTCATGCCCAGTATGAAAAAGTTAAAGAAGATGCGCAGATTCTTGCCGCTCTGAAGCGCATTACCGAACTTCGCCGCGAAGTCGGCCTCAAATGCGGTATGAGCAAGGAAATGGAAGAGCTGCAGGCTATTCCGCGCAAAATAAAAGAAATTATCACCAGCCGCGGCTACAAAACGGGCAAGGAACATTATATTCAGACTTTGGCACAAAATCTTGCATTGTTTGCCATGGCATTTTACGGCAAAGACATCATTTACCGTACCACTGACTTTAAATCCAACGAATACTACAACCTGCTCGGCGGCTGCCTGTTCGAACAGAACGAAGACAACCCCATGCTCGGTTTCCGCGGCGTTTCCCGTAATGTTCATGACTGGGAACTGGAAGCGTTCAAACTTGCGCGCGGCGTTTACGGCGGAAAAAATCTGCAGATAATGCTTCCGTTTGTGCGCACGCTGGAAGAAGCCCGCGCAATGCGTTCATACCTTGAAACCGTGCATAAGCTTGTCAGCGGACAGGACGGTCTGAAAGTTATTCAAATGTCCGAAATTCCTGCCAATGCTATTTTGGCTAAACAGTTTATTCAGGAGTTTGACGGATTTTCCATCGGCTCAAACGACATGACGCAGATGGTACTGGGTACCGACCGTGACAACGCAAGCCTTTCCCATATTTACGATGAGGAAGATCCCGCGGTTGTTTGGGCGCTTCTGACAACTATCTTCACAGGCCAAAAATACGGCAAAAAAGTCGGCTTCTGCGGCCAGGGTGTTTCCAACAGCGTAATTCTGCGCGGTCTTGTTGCCATAGCCGGCATTGTTTCCGCGTCTGTAGTGCCCGATACGTATTATCAGACCAAGCTTGACGTTGCGAAAGTGGAAGCGGAAAACATTCCTACTTCCAAACTTGGCGAATGGCTTTCCGAACAGCATTACAATAATCTTGTAAAACTGATGAAAGAAAACGGCTATGAACATATTTTGAAAAAATATGTCAACGGTGGGGAACTGCACGAATGGTACAACGGTGAAATGACCCGTCTGCAGGAAAATCTGCGCAAAGCCATGGGCACCAAACAGGAAGCGGAAGCCAGAGCCGATATGGAGTCATTCCGTTCCACATTCCACAAGCCGACCATTTATGCGGCATGGAATTGGTCTGCAACGGTTGAAGACGCATTGCACCAGGCAGGTTTTGCCGATTTTGACGAGCAGACCAAAGCGCTGGAAGCACAGCGAGCCAAATTCTAAGTATAAAAGCATATGCATAAAAAAAGGAGGCATTGCCTCCTTTTTTTATACTGTAATGAAAATACCTCTATAAAACATCACATTGGGGTTCTGCTGTTTTTTCGGTAAGCTCTCTGCGCTGTGTTATATTGCCGCAATCCAAATTGTGCAGGCAAAAACAGCGGCAAAAACAGTGCAGTGGAAAATTTTAAGCGCCAGCTCCAAATGTTTTTGTTCGGCAAGGAGCGTACCTTCCCCAAGATAGGGATAATCGCAGAAAAATTCTCCGTACCGTACCGGGCCGGCCAGTTTTAAGTGCAGCGCTCCTGCATAGGGTGCTTCAGCCCAGGCGGAATTGGGGCTCGCGTGCTTATTGCGGTATTTTTTGCCGATTGACCATGCATTGCCGGCGTCACAGCCTTTGATAAAAAAGCAGCATAGGATAATGAGATAAAAGCTTATTCTTGCGGGCAGAAAATTAAGCACGTCGTCTGTTCTAGCTGCAAATTTTCCGAAATACAGATATCTTTCGTTCTTTTTTCCCCACATGGCGTCCAGTGTGTTGAAAATTCTGTGTAAAACGGTGAACAGTATTGCTCCTTCAAAAGAAAAAAGCGTATAGCCTGCGCAAAACCAAAAATAACTTGCAATGGTGCTGTCCACGGAATTTTCCGCCAGGCTTTCGATACTTGCCCTGATAATGTCCACTTCGTCCATTTTTTGCGTGTTTCTGCCTACTATCCAGGAAAGTTTGCGGCGTGCCTCGGCGATATTGCCTTTTTTCAGTTCTTTCTGCACAAATTGTATGTGTTTTGTCAGGCTTCCGGGGGCTATGCACAGATACAGCATGACGCTGCAGAAAACAAATCCCAAAAGCGGATATGCATCAGGCCGGGCCAAAAGGCAGTATTTTTTCAGAACCAGAAAAAAAAGCAGGGGAAGTACGGCGAACACAATGCAAAGCACAATGCAGCAGCATATGCCGCATAAAAATTTTTGTGCTGCGCTATGACATTTGTTAAGATATTGTTTTTCCAGCAGTGCAGCCATATTGCCCAAATGGCAGACAGGATGCAGTGCAGGTTTGGGTTCTCCGAGCAGGCAGTCAAGCAGATAGGCAAAGACAGGCGAGAAAATGATCAGGTTTTCCATGGCATTATTCCGGTTGGGTTATTTATCAATTTTTACGGCATATTTCAGGATAAATTCGTTTTTGTGTTCGTCAATGAGATAATTCATCTGATTGAACAGCAGAACATCGCTTTTCAGTACAAAACTGTTTTTTTCGATTTGCTCGATAAAGTTTATAAAAGCATTTTCGTGGCTTTGAACGGTGCCTTTATGCAGCAGGCAGGCATAAGTGCCTTGGCCCAGTATTTTGGATTTTACCGCGGAGCGTTCCAAATTTCGGGTAAAAAGATATTGTACCGTGAAATTTTTTTGGGCTGCGTTTTGTTTTCCGACAATCATTCCCAGCGGCGGGTCGATATTGTTGCCGTGAATCAGGCACTCAAGCAGGCATTCTGAATAACAGGCCGCAAGGTTTTTCGGGCTGTCCATGGTTACGGCGCCAATGGGCAGAAGCCGCACGGTTTCTTTTGGCAGTTTTTCAAAAAACAGCGTGTCGTAGTTTTCATGCAGGGCTTGTTCGGTAAGCCCGGTCAAGGTTGTGAGCATGGCGATTTTCCGGGAAAGGTTTTCCTGTTCTTTTTGCAGAAGCGTTATGCGGTCCCGAATGATTTGCACCATGTTGTCCGGAGAATTTTCCAAATATGTTTTGATGTCTTCCAGCGTGCTGCCGGTATCTTTTAAAACCGTGATTAAATCGTAACGGAAAAATTGTTCCACGGCGTAATGGCGGTAGCCGTTTTCGGCAACGAATGCGGGTTTCAGCAGGTCTTTTTTCTCGTAATGCAGCAGCGTGTCTTTGCTGGTATGGCATAACGCTGCGAATTCATGAATTTTTAAATATTTCTTTGTGTGCATAAAATTTCTTGACCCCTGTGCTGCACCATAGTTTACAGTATGTTTTTATGTGTGGCAAGCGTTGTGCTTGGCATAGAATTTTATGGTACAAAAAGGAATGGCATAATGAAACTTTCTGAATTTAAAGCTGTGCGGCTGGCGTGTGCGTATTTTTTTATTTGTCCGGGATTGACGTACGGAATTTTTACTTCCCGTATTCCTGCACTGAAAGAACAGACAGGCGCCGAAGAGGCGCAGATAGGGCTTATATTGCTGTGCCTTGGCGGTTCAAGCCTGCTGACGCTTTTGTCCAGTGCATGGTTTGTCAAACGTTTTGGCAGCAAAAACGTTTTGCGCTATGCTTCGCTTGTGTGTCTTACGGCCATAACGCTGTTCGGGCTGGCTCCCAATCCGTGGGTATTGGGATTTTTTTGCCTTTTTGCCGGATTCGGAACAGGGCTTGTGGATGTGGCCATGAATACCCAGGGTGTGCAGATAGAAAAAAAATATACTGTTTCCTGTATGGCATTCATGCACGCTTCCTACAGTTTCGGCGGTGTGGTGGGGTCGGTTTCCGGTGCAGTTTTTGCGGGGTTGGGACTGAGTCCTTTTGTCAATGCCGCGGCGGTGCTCGGTTTTTATGCTTTGTTCCGTTTTTGGGCGGTTCCGCATTTGCTGCAGGAAACGGAAGCCGTTTCTCAAACTGACGGGCAAAAGCAGGCTGCGGTGTCCGGCAGTTTTATTCCGTTTTTTGTGCTGTTTTGCGGTGTTATGGCTATGGTTGCGTATGCCTGCGAAGGCTCTGTTGCGGAATGGGGCAGTTTGTTTATGCATACGGTAAAACACGCTTCGGAGCAGACTGCAGCCTTGGTTTTTGCGTGTTTTTCCGCAACAACGGTATTCTGCCGCTTGTTCGGTGACAGAATGCGCGAATACTGCGGTGATTTTGTGCTGTGTTTCGGCGGTGCCGTTATTTCCGCGGCTGGGCTGTCATTGGCTCTTTTTGCGGACAGTGCCTATTTGGCTTTGGCAGGGTTTGCGCTAATGGGTGCGGGGCTTTCTCCCATTGTACCGATTTTGTTCAGCAGGGCAGGGCAGTATCCGGGGATAAATCCCGGCAAAGCGTGCGCTGTTGTTTCCGTACTGTCCTACAGCGGTTTGCTGTTTCATCCTCCGCTTTTGGGATTTTTGGCGCACAGCAAAGGTCTTAAAAACGCGCTTTTGGTTGTGCTTGGAATGTGTTGTTTTTTGATTGCCGCTTCGCTGTTTTTTGCAAAAAAGAAATAAGGAAAATAATGACGGCAGACAAATTTTATCGTTAATTATTGTTTTAAAAATATTTTTATTTGTAACATTCTTATTTAATTAATTTTATTGAAAAAATATTTTGTAAACGACTCCTTTTTTGGGGGTGCGTTTTGCTTGCATATTAATGCGGTTGATTATACAACAAATCAGTCCCCGCATATCGTAAGCCTATTGATTTTGTTGCGGCAGCTTTACGGTGTTTTTGCGGAAACAGTCAGTTATTTTTGCATGAGAGTTTTATATTCAGAGTATGGAACAAAAATCGTTTAAACTTGTTACCAAATACAGTCCCAAAGGGGATCAGCCTGCCGCCATTGACGAATTGGTGGCAAATATCAATGCCGGCGTGCAGGATCAGGTTTTGCTCGGGGTTACGGGTTCCGGCAAAACGTTTACCATGGCAAACGTAATTGCGCGCACCAACAGGCCTGCCCTTATCCTTGCGCACAACAAAACGCTTGCTGCGCAGCTTTACGGGGAGTTTCGCGAATTTTTTCCGGAAAACGCCGTGGAGTATTTTGTCAGTTATTACGATTATTATCAGCCGGAAGCCTATGTGCCTTCTTCCGATACTTATATAGAAAAAGACAGCTCCATAAATGACAACATAGACAAGCTGCGCCATGCCGCAACCCATGCTCTGCTGACGCGGCGCGACGTTATTATTGTGGCGTCCGTTTCCTGCATTTACGGTTTGGGTTCGCCGGAATTTTACGCAAAGCTTATTATCCCCATTGAAGAGGGACAGCGTATAAGCATGGACGAAATCATAAAAAATCTGGTGGAGGTGCAGTATACCAGAAATGATTATGATTTTCACCGCGGTACGTTCCGTGTTCGCGGCGATGTGCTGGAAATTATCCCCGCTTACGAGCATGAGCGTGCCCTTCACTTGGAATTTTTCGGTGATGAGCTGGAGCGTATTTTGGAAATTGATCCTTTGACCGGCAAGACGCTGGGGCAAATTTCCAAGACTGTTATTTATCCAGCCAGTCACTATGTTTCCGACAGCGACAACCTGACCCGCGCCATGGACGATATCCGTACCGAGCTTATGCACAGGCTTATCGAACTTAAAGAAGCCAACAAATTGGTGGAGGCGCAGCGGCTGGAGCAGCGCACCCAGCTTGATTTGGAAATGATGCAGGAACTTGGCTACTGCAACGGCATTGAAAACTACTCCCGTCATTTGGACAACCGCAAATGCGGCGAGGCCCCTGCAACGCTGCTTGATTATTTTCCCAAGGATTTTTTGCTCTTTGTGGACGAATCCCATATGAGCATTCCGCAGGTGGGCGCCATGTACAAAGGCGACAGATCGCGCAAGGCTACGCTGGTGGATTTCGGTTTTCGCCTGCCGTCGGCTTTGGACAACAGGCCGCTTATGTTTGAAGAATTTTTAACGCGCATACACCAAAGCATTTTTGTTTCCGCAACACCCGCAAAATGGGAACTGGACAGAAGCCAGGGCCTTGTGGTGGAGCAGATTATCCGTCCTACGGGACTTGTGGACCCGCCTGTCGAAATCCGGCCGACCAAGGGACAGATGGAAGACTTGCTCGGAGAATGCAAACAGCGGGCGGAACGCGGCGAACGCGTGCTGGTAACCACGCTTACCAAGCGTATGGCGGAAGATTTGACGGAATATATGAATTCCATGGGCGTAAGCACCCGTTATCTGCATTCCGACATCGACACGCTGGAACGCATTGCCATTATTAAGGCTCTGCGCGCAGGGGAATTTGATGTGCTTGTAGGCATAAATTTGCTGCGGGAAGGGTTGGATATTCCCGAAGTTTCGCTGGTTGCCGTTCTTGATGCCGACAAGGAAGGATTTTTGCGTTCAACGGGTGCGCTTATCCAAACTTTCGGCCGTGCCGCGCGCAACAGCAGCGGCCGCGTTCTTTTGTATGCGGATTCCATAACCGGTTCCATGCAGGCGGCCATTGACGAAACCATGCGGCGCCGCGCAAAGCAGCTTGCTTTCAACGAAGAGCACAATATTGTGCCGAAAACCGTTATTAAGTCCATGGAAAGCCCTCTTGACGCTTTATACAGGCCGGAGGACAAAAAAGGCAAAAAAGGCCGCAAAACCAAGGAGGAACAGGCACCGTTGCCCACGGAACCCAAAGAAATCGCAAAACTTATTACGGAACTTGAAAAAGAAATGCGCCAAAAGGCAAAAGATTTGGAATTTGAACAGGCCGCGCAGATCCGCGATAAAATAAAAGTTTTGCGCGAATATCTTGCCGTCAGCGGCACAGGCGGAGAATAACATGGCTGAACAGTATTCATTATTCGGTGACATTCCGAAAAATCCGCAGGAGCAAAAGCCTGCAGAAACCAAGCAGGAACGCGATGAAAAGCGTCTGAATTTTTTGAAAAGCGAACTGAAGCGCCATAACAGGCTGTACCATACTTTGGATAATCCAGAAATTTCCGATCAGGAATACGACAGGCTTTTTAAAGAACTTGTAGCTTTGGAAGAACAATATCCGCAGTGGGTCACAAAGGACAGTCCTACGCAAAAAATCGGCGGCGAGGTTTTGCCGTATCTGGAAAAAGCCCGGCACAGACTGCGTATGTACGGGCTGGACAATGTTTTTTCCGCTGAAGAATATGAAGATTTTCTGCAGAAGGGCAGGAATTATTTTATTAAAGAAAATCCGTACAGAGATCTTTCCGCCGCTGTGCTGGATACATGGTGGGCTGATCCCAAGCTGGACGGTTTGGCGGCTGAAATCATTTATGAAAACGGCGAACTTGTCATGGCGCTGACCCGCGGCGACGGCGACGAAGGCGAAGTGATCACTTCCGCGGTTAAAACAATCCGCAACGTACCGCGGCATTTGGGGCAGGGTTTGCCCTTTGCCCGTCTGGAAGTGCGCGGCGAAGTGCTTATGCTCAAGCGTGATTTTGAGAAGCTTAATGAAAAACAAAAGCTTCTTAAACAAAAAACGTTTGCCAATCCCCGTAATGCCGCCGCAGGTACTCTGCGTCAGCTTGATACCAGAATAACGGCGGAGCGTCGGCTTATTTTTCTTGCTTACGGCGTTGGGCAGGTGCTTATTCCCGAAGCGGCGGATGAAAACGGTCTTACGCTGTGGAAAACCCAGCAGGAACTTATGCAGGGGCTTGCGGATTTGGGTTTTGCCGTTTCCAAAGAAAGCTGTTTGTGCGGCACGTCCAAGGAAGCGCTGGCCTTTTGTGAAAAAATGGAAGCAATACGCGATGGCCTGCCCTATGAACTTGACGGCGTTGTCTACAAACTGAACGACAGGACGGCGCAGCAGGTGCTGAGTTTTACCGCCCGTGCCCCGCGTTTTGCCGTGGCTTGGAAATTTTCTTCCAGAAAGGCGGAAACGGTTTTAAAAGCCATAACCGTGCAGGTGGGCAGAACAGGGGTTTTGACGCCCGTAGCCGAGCTGGAGCCTGTTTCCATAGGCGGGGTTACTGTTAGCCGCGCAACTTTGCATAACGAAGACGAGCTTCGGAATTTGGACGTGCGTATAGGCGATACCGTGCTGGTACAGCGTGCCGGCGATGTTATCCCCGACATTATTTCCGTGAATTTGGAAAAGCGGCCGGAAAATACGCAGGAATTTGTTTTTCCGAAAGAATGTCCTGTCTGTCACAGCAAGGCCGTGCGCTATAAGGGCGAAACCGCGTGGCGCTGCGTAAATATTGACTGTCCCGCCCAAAGAGTGCAGGGCATTATCCATTTTGTTTCCAAAGCAGGGCTGGATATCGGCGGTGTGGGGGAAAAATGGGTGGAAAAGCTTGTTGAAAACGGCAGGGTGCAGAATGCTGCGGATTTGTTTACCGTAACGATTAAAGATTTGCTGGCTTTTGAAGGCATGGGCGATGTTTCCGCGCAAAAGTTTGTGGACAGCCTGAATGAAGCAAAGCATACCGCAACCCTTGCCCGTTTCATTGCCGCTCTTGGTATACGGCTTGTGGGTGAACAGACAGCAAAAACCCTTGCACAGGCTTTTGAAAATATAGATGATCTGGCAGGCGCAAGTGCCGAAAAACTCCAGACTTTGCCCGATGTCGGGCCGGAAGTCGCAAATTCCGTAAAAGCCTATTTTCAGTCCGAAGAAAAACAAAATGTTTTGGCGCGGCTGAAAGAATACGGTTTAAATCCTCAAAGAGAGGAACGCTCCGTGCAGGTGCAGACTGCCCTGACAGGCAAAACAATTTTGTTTACCGGCACGCTTTCTAAACCGCGGCAGGAGTTTGAACGGCAGGCAGAGCAGGCAGGCGCAAAACTGCTCAGTGCCGTTTCCAAAAACCTCGATTATCTTGTTGTGGGCGAAAAAGCCGGCAGCAAGCTGGAAAAAGCCCAAAAACTCGGCGTGCGGACCCTGACGGAACAGGAATTTGCAGCGTTGCTGCAGTAGTGCTTATAATTATTTTTGGTTTTTCGGGGGAAAACTTTTGAAAAAGTTTCTCCCCCGAACCCCCTTACAAAACTTTTCATTCTGGACTGCGTTCGGTCAGACGGCAACGTGTTATCGGGAGTTTGTCGGGCAGGTTGGATAGGTTTTGGCAGGGGCAGCGTGCATATTAAAAAGTTTTGAAAGAGTGCAGAGAAAACTTTTTCAAAAGTTTTCTCTGCAAAAAAATATAATATAAAAATAAAAAATCAGACGTGTTCCAGGATAGTGCGCAGGCGGTGTACGTAGGTGTGTTTTTCTTGGATTTCTTGGCGCATGGTTGTTTGGACATCGTGTTTGAGTGCGGGATTGGCCATTAAAAGTTCCAGTCTTTTAAGACAGGATTCGGGACTTTTTACGGTTATGAGGCTGACAACGTCCGACGGAAAAATATTCATGCCCGAGCTGGGGGAGCTGAGCAGAAAACCTCCGTTGTTCCATACATCGAAATGCCGCTGGCTTAAATTGCCGGGCATGAGCAGGCTTGTCAGGTTCAGGGTAAAAAGTGCGGTTCGGTAGTAATTTGGCAGGTCATGATAGTAGCTGCATGGCGGATAAAAGGTATGGGGCATTGTCAGAATGTTTTGCCAGGCGCTGTCGCCCATGATATGGATTATGGGGCTTAGGGGGTCAAGCCAAAGTCTGCGCAGGCAGAGGTCGGCTTTGGCGGCGGCATAACTTGCCAGACGCTGTTTTTTCCCGGGCCAGAGCGGATCTTGCGGAAAAAGCTGCTGCCGCAGGCTGTGAAAGTCAGGCAGGGATTTTTTTTCCGACAGCTGTTTTTTTATGGTGCTGTACAGGTTTTGTTTAAAATCCTGTTCCAGTTTGCAGCCGCTGAAGTATAGCTGTTTGTTGGCAAAGGCTGAATTGCCGACGAAAAAAAGCGGAATGGACGGCAGACTGCGGTATGTGCAGGCAATGCCGTGTCCTGCAAGGGGAAGGGGATACAGGTTTTTTGCTCCTTCGCCTGCAAGTTCTTCGGCAAAAGTAAAATCTGTCAGGAAAATCGGACAGTCTTTCCACCAGTCCTGTGCAAAATTGGAAAGTATGTTCCATGGATTGTCCACGAACCAGAGAGCCAGCGGAATATGCTTTTGTCTGAGATATTCGGCTAGGGTTCCGTTACCGTCAAGGGACTGTGCGTTTACGGACAGAAACAGACAGGGCGGGTTTCTGTCAAGAAGTTCGAGAAGTTCCTGCAGGGATTTGTTTTCGGTTTCGACAGGAATGAACCCGATTTCTCTTATGGCTTGCATAAGTTCGGCGTGCAGCAGGTCGGTTTTCCCGCCTGTAAGGAAGATGTGCCGGTCTGTATGCGGCGGCAGGGAGGCAGGGACGGCAAAGCTGCGCAGGCTGATCAGGATATTGTTCCAAAAACGCGGGAAAAGCTGAATATTTTGTCTGTAAAAGAGAATATCTGTGTGCGCAAAAAAATCCGGGGAGCAGAGCCGCGGCAGTTCTTCAGGCGAGAGCTGTATAAAATCTTCGGGCGGAGCTTGGGGAGATTGTTTTAAAAAATCGGGACAGTCCAGCCAGTAAATGTTTTTTTTGTTTTCACAGTAAGGGAGAATATCTTTTATGTCAGCTCCCAGTCCGAGCAGCAAAAGATTATTTCGGGTGCAGGGAGTTTTTTTCGGGTTTTCGGGGAAAGAGCTTAAATTTTGAAAATCTACCGCAATATATGCAAATTCGCCCTGCAGCAAGGTTTTTTTTCTGCTTAATTCGTCAAAAATATATTTTCTGTCCGCAGAAGCTGTGCTCATAAATTTAAGGCTCATTAAAAATTCTTGGCTTAGTAAAAAAAATACGTTATACTTACAAACTCGAAAAAAGTATAGCTCTAACTTTTTTATTAGTAAAGCAAATATGAAAGAATATCGTGATTATTATTTTTTAAAGGCGAAAAAGGAAAATTATCCTGCGCGTTCCGTATATAAACTTCAGGAAATGAACAAGCGTTTTCGACTTTTCAAACCCGGTATGAAAGTGCTTGATTTGGGAGCGGCTCCCGGGTCATGGTCTTTGTATACTGCCGAAAAAGTTGGGGAAAACGGTCTTGTACTTGCCTGCGATTTGCAGACGACGGAAACGGTTTTTCCTGCCAATGTCCGTTTTCTGCAGGAAAACGTTTTTGAACGGAGTCCGGAATTTGAAGCGCTTTTGGAAGAAATCGGGCCTTTTGATATGGTGATAAGCGATATGGCGCCGCGTACCACGGGTACGAAATTTACGGATCAGGCACGTTCGTTGGAGCTGTGCCTGGAGTCCGTGCAGGTTGCTGAAAAATATCTGAAACCGGGCGGCAATTTCATTACAAAAATTTTTATGGGGCCTGATTTTCAGGATTTGGTCAAAGCCATGCGTCCCATATTCGCAAGCGTAAAAACATTTAAACCGCAAAGCTCGCGCGCCGAAAGCAAGGAAATTTTTCAGGTGGGGCTTGGGTTTACAGGAAATAAAAATAAATAAGTATTTGGAGGATATATGGCAGGACATAGTAAGTGGGCTAATATTCAGCACCGTAAAGGCCGTCAGGACGCAAAACGCGGTAAAGAATTTACCAAAGCGGCGAAAGAAATCATTATCGCTGCAAAAAGCGGCGGTGACCCTGCCGGCAATCCGCGTCTTCGCGCTGCCATTGCTGCCGCAAAGAGCATTAACTTGCCCAAAGATAAAATTGAAGCTGCCATTCGCAAAGGAACCGGCCAAGATGCCGGCGGCGATTTGACGGAAATTACTTATGAAGGTTATGCCGCAGGCGGTGTTGCCGTTGTTGTGGAAACCGCAACCGACAATAAAAACCGTACCGTTGCGGAAGTACGTCACCTGTTCACCAAACACGGCGGTTCCATGGGCGAAAGCGGTTCCGTGAGCTGGATGTTTGACAGACTCGGCGTTATTACGCTTCCCAAGGAAAAGTATCCAGAAGAAGACGCTGTTATGAATATGGCTCTTGAAGCCGGTGCCGACGATGTGCAGGATGATGATGAATTTTGGAGCATTCATACTGCCATGGAAGATTTTAACCTTGTGCGTGACGCTTTGGAAAAACAAGGTGCGGAAATGGAATCCGCAAGTCTTGCCTTTGTTCCGAAAAATCTTGTGCCCGTTGACAAGGAAACTGCAGAAAAGCTTATCCGTTTCAATGATGCGCTTGAAGATTTGGACGATGTGCAGAATGTGTACTTTAACTTTGATTTGCCAGACGATTTTGAAGGATAAGACGTCAGGGAAGTTTTTGCTTCCCTGATTTTGTTATGAAAATTATCGGAATTGACCCCGGTTCGTCCTTTACGGGTTGGGGTGTTGTCGAAGAACTGTCCGGAAAGCTTTCCCTTGTGGACTGCGGCGTAATACGCCCCGCAGGCAGGGGGAAAGATACTTTTGCGGAACGGGTTTCGTATATTTATCTGCAGCTTGTTGATATTATAGATTATTATATGCCTGATGAAGCGGCGGTGGAACAGGTTTTTACCGCACGCAACGCATTGACGGCTTTAAAATTGGGCCAGGCGCGCGGTGTTGCCGTTGCGGCCTGTGCCCATTTTGGCATTCCTGTTTTTGATTATGCCCCTACTTCGGTTAAAAAAGCTTTGGTCGGCACAGGGCGAGCCGATAAGGAACAGGTGGCATTTATGATAGGTAAAATTTTGAATATCAACTGCAAAAAATTACGGTTGGATACTACTGACGCATTGGGAATTGCCGTTTGTCATTCTTCTATGCGTCATTTTTACAGTATTACCGGAAAACGAAAGGAGTTATTATGAAAATTACCTGGCTTGGACATTCTGCATTTGAACTTTCATCCCATAATACGAAGATTTTAATTGACCCCTTTTTTACCGGCAATCTTCTTTGCGGTGACACAAAAGATTATGTGAATCCGGATTTGCTGCTGGTTACGCATGATCACGGCGACCATTTGGGAGATACTATTGAAATCATGAAAAACGGCAAAACGCAGCTGCTTGCTATTGCCGATCTTTGCTATCATTTGGCAGGCCAAGGCGTGAATGCCGAACAGATTATGTTTGGCGGCAACGGCATGAATATCGGCGGAACCGTGAAATTCGGCGATTTTTCCATTACCATGACTCATGCCCTGCATTCTACTGGCCATGGTTCCTGTGTTGGTTTCATTATTAAAGATCCTGACGGATTTACCGTTTATCATGCGGGCGATACGGCGCTTTTCGGCGATATGGCGCTTCTTGCCGAACGGCATAATATTGACGTTGCTCTGCTTCCTATCGGCGGCCATTTTACCATGGACAGCCTTGATGCCGCAAAGGCCTGCCATTATTTGGAAGCAAAAAATGTAATTGCGATGCATTATAGAACATTTCCGCTGCTTTGTCAGGATACTGCTGAATTTGCAAAAAATCTGCAGCAGTTTTCTCCTGAAACAAAGCTTGTATTCCTTGAACCCAATGCGAGTGTAGAATTCTAATGTGTCTGCTCAATCGGCGTATCTTTTTTGAGTGTGTAAAGGTTTTTGTCATAAGCGTTATTGTGCTTATGGCCTTTGTGCTTATGGGAAGGGCTTTGCAGCTTAAAGATACGCTGATGGGGCTGGAACTCGGTTTTTTGGACACTTTGCTTGTTTTTTTGTATTTGAGTCCGAGTTTTTTGCTGATTATGATGCCTGTTTCGGCAATGCTTGCGGTTTTTCTTACATTTCTGCGCATGGGTTCGGATAAGGAACTGATAGCGCTGAAAGCCGGGGGAATAAGCCTGTATCAGATGTTTAAGGCTCCTTTGCTTTTTGGTGTGCTGTGTACGGCGCTGTGTTTTTGGATTTCTTTTTCGCTTATTGCAGGCGGTGCCGCCAATTTCCGTTCGCATATACTCGATATCGCGCAGAATCGTGTTAATATTGCGCTTCAGCCCGGTGTTTTTAATCAGGATATTCCCAATCTTGTTTTTTTTGCCAAACAGGTTGACGTGCGCAACGGTTCTCTTGCCGATGTTATGGTTGAAGATTCCGGCAAAGAAGGCGTGACATTGACGATTTTGGCTCCGCGCGGCAATTTAACCGTGGATTATTTAAAAGGCGATATCGTCATGCTGCTGAAAGACGGCACTATTTATTCGGAAAAGGAACAGCAGATAACCAAGCTGCTTTTTGAAGAATATGTGATGCGTTTTTCTTTGAGCAGTTTGTTTAAAGGTTTGGACTTGGGAGCCATTCAGCCGAAAGAAATGGGCTGGAGCGATCTTGCTGCTTTTGATTTGCCGAAAATTTCCGAAAGCAATGTTTTTCTAGCTAAAAAAATTGAAGTGGAAATGCACAAACGCTGGCTTTTTCCGCTTTCCTGTTTGGTGCTGACAATTTTTGCCGTGCCTATTGCTTCTTCGTTTCAGGGTATGCACAGACAGTCCGGGCTTGTGCTGGCGCTTATTATTTTCTTTACCTATTATGTTCTTGTGTCGCTTGGCATGAATTTGGCCGAATACAGCGGCATGAACCCGTATTTGACCATATGGCTGCCGGTGCTGTTTTTCTTTGCGCTCAGTCTGTATGGGGTATATTTGTCCGCCAACGAGCGTTTTCCGTCCTGGCTTAACTTTACGTTTTTTTATCGCCTGCGCAAAAAGCTGAAAAAGGTTCAATAAGATGAAATTATTGACAAAATACATGATAAAAAATCACAGCCGCCTTGTTTTTATGACATTGGCGATCGGCATCAGCATTTTTATTCTTATTGATTTGATAGAAAAAGCGGATATTTTTATGGCCTCCAAAAAACCGCTGATCTATGCGCTGGAATATTATTTTTTGAAGCTGCCTTTTATTGTTTCCCAAACGCTGCCGGCAGTATTTTTGCTGGCCTCGGTAATTTTTTTGTCCATTATGGTTTCTTCCAGGGAAAGCATAGCTCTGCAGGCGGGCGGCGTGTCTGTCTATACTATCACCAAAAATCTTATTTTTATCGGCATCTTTTGGGCAGGAGCACAGTTTTTGCTGTCGCAGCTGGTAATGAACGTTGCGGAACAAAAAGCGCTGACGCTTTGGAAATACGATATCAGGGAACGGGTATTCATTGAAAATTCCCTGGAAAATTTATGGTTTGTGGATGAAGAGTATTTGGTAAACCTCGGCGTTGTGTATGAGAGCGGCCACGGAGAAGATTTGGCTGCCTATAAGCTTTCCGCGGATTCCAAAACTATTGAGGAAATTGTACGCGCCGAGCGTTTTGAAGTGGAAAAAGGCGCCTGGAAGTTGGAAAATGCCGTGCGCTATATTCCGGAACAGTATGCGGAGCATTTTGTGCAAACGGCGGTTTTGCCTATAAATCAGACCGTGCGTTTTTATTTTATCAGCAATCAGGAAGACAATCCGCAGACCTTGTCGTTTTTTGTGTTGGGTGAGGCCATTGAGCGTTTGCGCAATTCCGGTTCCAACATAGAAAATATGCTTACGGTTTGGCACAGCAAGATTACGTATTCCGTAATGATCGTTGTCTTTGCGGTTTTGGCCGTTGCGATTATTTCTTATAAGGAAAACGTGTATTTGGCTGTTATTTTGGCTGTGGTTACATCGTTTTTGAGTTATGTGCTGAGTATGCTCGGCGTTTCTTTGGGGCAGAGCGGAAAACTGCCGCCGGCTTTTGCGGCATGGTTTCCCTGCGTGCTGCTGTTTGCGCTTGGTTATTTAAAAATTTATCTCGGATTTTCTAAGCGCTAGGGTTTAGAAAACAGTTCAGACAGCTGTTTTCAATGCTGATCCGCACATTGCCGCTGAATTTGAATACCGAGCCGCCTTTATTCTGCATGACCGCTTTGTCAAGCCGTTCAAAGGTTTCGTGAATTGCGTGCGATGACGGCATTTTTTTCAGCAGTGCGTGGTAACAGTGCATTCGTACGGCTTTGTCTTTATCCTGCAGGGCTGACAGCGGCAGGGAAAAATGATTGTCTGCTTCGCTGTCTTTTTTTATGTTCAGCAGAATATTTTCCGTTTCGTGCCGAAAATGTTCTTCGTCGTATTCCGCGCTTTGCTTCAGTTTGAGGATTTGTCCGATAAATTTGGGATTTTCTTTCAGCAGAAGCGGCATGAGGGTATGCCGTACTCTGTTGCGCATAAATGTTTGGTCGCTGTTGCTGGGGTCTTCGGCATGGGGCAGGTTCAGGGTGTCGATAAATTCGCGCAGCTCTTCTTTGCGGTAATGCAGGAGCGGCCGCAGCAGGTTCCGTTCCGGGTCGAAGTAGGCAAGTCCTGCCAAATGCGGCCAAACAGTGCCGCGGATAAGGCGCATCAGCACGTCTTCGCATAAATCGTCCGCATGGTGTGCGGTGCACAGCAGGGAACCGGGAAATTTTGTTTGCTGTTCGGCAAAAAAGCCGTAACGCAGATTTCTTCCGGCTTCTTCCAATCCTATTTTGCTGATTTGTGCATATTGCGGGGTGTTGCCGCGGCCTATAATGCATGGAACGTTCAGCCGTGCGCAGATTTCTGCAACAAGCACTTCTTCCGTATTGCTCTCCTGCCGTATGCCGTGGTTGTAATGCACGGCCTGCAGGCCGTATCCGAAATATTGCCGGCAGGCGGCAAAAACAGCCAGCATGGCAAGGGAATCACTGCCGCCTGAAACAGCCGTCAGAAAGGTTGTCTGTTTGAGTTTTTCCTTGGTAATACTGCATTTTTCCCGAATATTACTAAAAACTGCCAGACAGAAATCCGCATATTTTTTGGGTAAAGTACCCAGGTGCAGTTCCGTGCTGTTCTGATAAGAAAATACGGTGTTACGCATTGTAGAATTTTTTCCATTCGGCCAGGAATAAAAGCGCTGTTTCCGTCGGAGTCAGCACGGTGTTTTTTTGCCGCAGGCTGTCGATAAGCGTTTCAAAATCCGTATTGAGAGGCAGACCGAGTTCCTGCAGCAAAGCCGCAATTTCCTGCTGTGTCTGCGGATTTATTGTTTTGTCCCAAACAAATTCCGGTGCTTTCGTTCCGAAATCCGGGAGTTTTTCCCGTATACAGTCCAGCATGGTCTGCATTCTGTGGGTGTAGGTATGTTCTTTTTGAACCCGTTTGCGGGCGTTTTCCGCTATCTTTTCTCTGAGTTCGGGATTGTTCAGGTAGAAAATGATATTTTCCTGCAGTTCTTCCATGGAATCGAAAACTGCCAGTTCGGCGTCGTCCCGCGGATTTTTCAGGGTGGAGCAGATAAACAGTTCGTCCATAAGCGAACGTCTGTCCGTAAGCTGGAATGCGCCTATGGACGCAAGTTCAAAGGTGCGCGGATTGACAAAATCACCGTGGCTTATCAGTTTGTCCGCATGAATGCTTGAATGGAGATTGAGATTTATTTTTGAAGCGCTGTATATCTTTAAACTTTCCTCGGAACTGATGCGCTGACCGTTTTTTTGCACATATTTTGCCAAAAGTTCATCATCGTTCCAATCGCTGCCCCAAATTTTGAAATTATGGTTCAAAAGCGAGCGGAAAGCCCTGCGTCTGTTTGGGTAGCCTGCGCCCATAAAGGAAAGGTCTGCCCCGTAAAATTTTTCTTCTTCTTTGGTAAGTTCTTGTTTCTTGTGAAAATGGATATCGGCTGCCATGGGAAGGTAAAATGCGTTTACATTTTTTTCTCCCCGCAGTTTGTTCAGAAAAGGTTCTTTTTGAATGACAAAGAAAAAGTCGTATAAAGGCGCAAATATCTGCCAGTAGGGAAAAACCTGATAATCTTCCACAAACCACATGGCTGTAGGGATATTGTCCTGTTTCAGCTTTTTGAGGAGCAGCCTGTTGACCGGAGCCTGCGCCATGGCCAAAACAAGGTCTGGTTTGCTTTCTTCCGCCTGTGCATAGACAGCCTGAGAAAGGAGCTGTATAAAGCTCTGTTCCAGGCTGTTCAGCTTGTCCTGGCCGATATTCATGCTGCGCAGGGCGGAGTGCGCTTCCAAAAATTTAGGGGCATCAAAAAGTATTGTATGATGTCCGAGTTCTTTCAGAGCATCGGCGCAGTAATAGCCGATGGGCAAAGAGCCGCCGTACAGCGGCAGTACAATTAATATTTTTAGCGGTCTTTCAAACATAGTCGGTACCTAAGGACGCAGCTGCGGCAGTATCCAGTCTGTTTCCGTGAAAATGGCATTATCCTGAATATTGTGCAGCTTCATGGCAGGGTTTGTATCTTTTTGGCCTGCGCAGTAATTTTCCAGAATATGCCTGTCTTTTTCGCGGGTTATGTCTTGAGCAAGTTTTACGGGACTTTGCCATGATAAAAAGGCAGAAAAGCCGTTTGCTTCCCCAAAGCCGGAAAAATAGGGGAAAACATTGTGCAGAGCCTTGTGTTCAAGGCTTTTACCGTCAAATCGTTTATGCAGGAGATGATAAAGAAAGTGCGGGTGTGCAAAGCCTGTCAGGCATTCCGGTTTCCCGTTTTCGATGTGCCGGCAGTGCTGAAATTCCCTGCACGGGCTGCAGGGGGTCTGTGCCTGCCAAATGCAGTGGCCTTCTCCGTAGGGGCCTGTTTCAAATAAGTTGGCGGAAGAAAGATAAAATCCTTCTGTCGGTGTTCCCAAATGGGCCGCAAAATGGATAGTGCCCGTATCCGGCGACAGGAGCAGTTCGAGGTTTTGCAGAATTTCCCGCAAATCCGTAAAATTTGTTTTGCCCGCAAGGTTTTTTACTGCTGCTGTCAGGGAGTTAGGCAGACAGCATAGGAGTTCTTTGGCAAAAGCTTCTTCCTTTTTGGTGCCCAGCAGAAAAATGCTGCTGTCCTGCAGTTTGTTTTCTTTGAGCAGGCGCTGATATACAATGGGAATGATTTTTGCGTAAATTTGCGGAGACAGGGAACGCCTGGCATTTTGTCCGGAAAGGACAATGCCGAGCCCGCCGCCTTTGCCGTGTGCTTTGGGGTTTACGCTGTCTGCCGGATAGGGAGAATCCGCAAGCATTCCCCAAAAATCCACAAGGTTAATCGGTGTTTTTTTTCTGTTGGCAAGCCAGCGGAAAGCCATTTTTACCCATGCGGACTGTCGGCCAAAGCCGTTGTGACGGGAATAGCCCCGCAGTATTTCCGGCGGAAAAAGCGTATTTATGGCTTGACAGAGAGGGGAATAATTCAGGCAATATACCGCATCAAACTGTTCTTTTTGGAGAATTTCAAAAATTTTGCGGTTTTCCTGCCAGACTTGAGCCGCTGTGCTGAAGCTTGCCTGCAGTCCTATGCAGCGGATACCGGGATAGACTGTCTGTGCAAGGGCAAGCAGGGAATTATCCGTCAGCAGTGTTGTTTCTCCCTGCGCCGAAAGGGCAAGGATAAGGCGTTTGCTTTGGATAATGTCCCCGAAACGGGCCAGCTGCACAACAAGAAATTTTTTCATGCACTATATTAATCCTAAGAGAAAATACTTGTCAACAGAAATAAAAAGACCGTCCCTGCGGACGGTCTTTCTGAACTCATTGATTATGTCGCGGTTATCCGACGAGGATATTTTTTGCGGTTTCGTCATTGACTTCCGTAATGAACGGAATACCGGTTTCTCTTTCGGTTTCGCGGTTGACGGTTGCAATGTCGGTACGGGCAATGTCAGCCATGGTGAACTTGCGTGCGCCGGCCATAAGCTGCTGCAGACCTGCGCCGATACGGTCGAGGTTCGTCCACATGGCAATGGCACCGTAGGGGATTTTCTTCATTTCGTCTTTGCCGAGTTTTGCTTCAAGGGAATGGTAACCTGCAAAAATCGTTTCGGCGGAGGTACCGATTTCGCTGACTGTTTTTGGCAGGCTGTCCCAGTTGCCGCAAACTTCCGCACGGCGTTCCGGATGGAGGGCGCCTTCGATGTTTGCGCCGAGGAAGCCCGGAATCATCATGCCGCGGCCCATACAGATAAGTTTTGCATAGGGAGCGCAGAGGGCAAGACCTTTGAAGATTTGGCTGGGTTTGGCAAAACCGCCGGCAAGGGCAAGATCCGGAACTTTTTTGCCGTGGGCGGCCAGAATGCTGGCGTACTCGTAAACTTTTGAGTGCAGAAGAATGCTCGGAACGCCCCAGTTTTCCATCATATCCCAGGGGCTCATGCCGGTACCGCCGCCGGAACCGTCAATGGTGAGCAAGTCAAGTTTGTATTCGCTGGCAAGGCGCAGGGCAAGGGCAAGGGCTTCCATTCCGTAGGAACCGGTTTTTAAGGAAATGGATTTAAAGCCCAGTTTACGGAGATAGCTTACCTGTGCGGCAAAATTCTTTCTGACTTGTTCCGCGCTGTTCAGGGCAGTGTAGCCTAAGCGGCTGTGACGGGCAAAGTGGCTGATTGCGCCGGCTTTGTATGCTGCTTCTATTTCGGGAAGGGTCGGGTCGGGGTCTACGAGGTAGCCGCGCTGTTTGAGGAAGCGGGCATATTCGATGTCGTTAACTTGGATTTCGCCGCCGATATTTTTTGCGCCCTGACCCCATTTAAGTTCAATGATAACTTTATCGGCATATTTTTCTGCAACGTATTCGGCAACGCCGTTTCTGGTATCTTCGACGTTAAGCTGCACGATAATTGCGCCGTAGCCGTCGCTGTAGCGGAGATAGCCGTCAATGCGGCGTTCCAGTTCGGGAGCTTTTTTAATGCGTCCGTTTACAATTTCGGCTTTTTTGTCAACACCAACAACGTTTTCACCCACTACAACGGGCACGCCGCAGAGCGCACAGCCTGTCGCAAAGGAATTCCAGTATTTGGCAGCAACAAAGGTTGAACCCAAAGCGCCGGTCATTACGGGGTATTTACAGGTAATTTGTTTCTTTTGGCCGATTTTAGTTTCAAGGTTTACGTCGGTAAAGAGCGTGTCGCCTGTTTTGGCAACTTTGGTGTCCGCACCTTTTGCTCCGTAGAGGTTGCCTTGAATTTTTATGGCATTGTATGATACGCCGACAGGGCTCAGATTGTCGGAGCCTGCCGTAACGAGGCCAAAATCGCGAGGATAGAGAATATCGCGGCCTTTCATGGAACCGAGCCAGGTTTCGCATTTGCCCTGGCAGTCTGCTTTACAGAGAGAGCATAGCCCGGATTCGCAGATATTGCCGCGGTTGGTAGTACCCAAAACGTCATTGTTTTTTAATTGTGACATATAAATCTCCGTAACAAAATTGTAAAATTTCCCTGAAAAGTACTATAAGTTTTTCCGTGACAAAAAGCAAGAAAAAATAGCAAAAAAGTAAAAAAAATATTTTTTTAATTTAAAATATATGTAATTTATTGTAATATTAGTATATTTTTCTTTTTATATTTGTTACAAAAATGTAATGAATAGTATTAATCTGTATTTTTGAATATTGTTACAAAAATGTAAATTATGCTTTGCCCAAGACAAACGGCATATTTTTGTACCGAAAACTTTATAATTAGAATTTTTTATAAAAAAAGAACACCCGCTGGGGTGTTCTTAAGAGGGCGGCTGAAAATACTGTAAGATATCGTTGAGAAATTATACTGTATTTTGTTCTATTCGGAAAAACCTTTTATTGGTTTTCGGCAGGTTTTTCGCTGTCTGCATTTGTTTCCGAAACCGCGGGGGACGGTGTTTGCGTTTGTTCCTGTTCGGTGTTTTGCGCTTTTTCCTCTGCGGATTTTTCAAGCGTGGTATGGGACAGGGCACCGCCTGCCATTAATGCGCGGTATTCTTCAAGAGGCATCATGCGCAGGGCGCCGAAAGCACAGGCTTCCACACAGGCGCTGACTTCTTTGTCTTCGTTTTTGCGCCACTGTTCGCAAAGGTCGCAGCGTACGGCAATAAGGCGCGGGTCTTTGCGTTCCAGGCGTTTTTTCTCGTCTTCCGTTGTTTCCACAAAGGTTTTGCTGATGGCGCCGTACGGACAGGCCATGACGCACAGTCCGCAGCCTGCGCAGAATTCCGTGCGCATGACAACTTTGCCGTCGTTGTTTTGAATAAGGGCGTGTGTGGGGCAGGCAAGGGCACAGGGCGCCTGTTCGCATTGGCGGCACTGCACCGGCATTTTCAGTGTGTCGGTTTTTACAACGTGCACGCGCGGTTCATGGTCTTTGCGCAGTTTTGCCGCTTCTTTGATGGTAACGCCGTTATGGGAGGCTATGCAGGCAAGTTCGCATTTTTTGCAGCCGCGGCATTTGTCTGAGTCAGCGTAGATTATATACTGTTGTGGCATGGTTGTCCTCATTCTGTTTCATGAACTTTTATGGAAGCAATCAGCATTTCGCTGCCGCCCTGCCATTCTGTGCTGCTGCTTTGGCAGTGCGGACAGGCAAAGTGCCGTTTCTGTGTTGTTATCTGTTTTTTGCAGTCTTTGCAAAAACCCTGCAGCGGAAGCCGTTCAATGATGAGTTCTGCGTTTGCTGCGGCCGTGTTTTCTGCCAGAATTTCAAAACAGCCCTGCACTGTCTGCGGTTCTATGCAGCTGAGCAGTCCGATTTTCAGGTGGACTTGGTCAACCAGCACAGGCTTTTTTTGCTTGTTTGCTTCTTCAAGAATAATTTTGAGCAGGGAAGAAGCAATAACGGTTTCGTGCATATTATCTCTCTGTGCAGGATACGCAGGGGTCTATGCTGTTGACGATAAGCGAAACGTCCGCAACTTCGCAGTCTTTCATCATCACTTCAAGGGCGTCCCAGTTCATATAGGAAGGAACGCGCCATTTCAGGCGCAGAGGCATATCCGTTCCGTCCGTGCGCACGTAATAGAAAAGTTCGCCGCGCGGTGCTTCGGAACGCGCCATGGCTTCGCCTGCGGGAATGTGCGGCAGCAGGGTGCTGAGTTCGCCTTCCGGGATATTGCGCAGGATTTGCTTGATAATTTTTATGGATTCCAGGGTTTCCCTAAGCCGTACCATGGCGCGGGAATGGACGTCGCAGCCTGTTTCGGTAATCATGTCGAAATCCAGCTGGCCGTATATAAGGTACGGTGCGTCTTTGCGTGTGTCGATCTGTACGTTGCTGCCGCGCGCCACCGGGCCGACCAAACCGTATTTTGCCACGTCTTCCGCGCTTATGCGGCCAACGTTTTTGGTACGGGTAAGAATCATTTTGTCGCCGGCGTAGATATCCACGATTTCTTTAATGTGTTTTTCCGTGCGTGCCAGGCTTTTTTCAATAAATTCTATCAGTTCAAGGTTTACGGAATATTTTACGCCGCCTATGCAGTTGGCGGCAAGGTCCATACGGTTGCCGTAAACGGTTTCTTTAACGTCCTGCATGATTTCGCGCACTTCCATAACGTGCATGAACAGGGATTTGTATCCGATAATATGTGCCAAAATCGCTACGTTGAAAAGGTGGGACGCCGTGCGTTTGATTTCTTCGGCCAAAACGCGAAGAGCCTGCGCCTTTGGGGAAACTTTGATGCCGGCAAGGTTTTCGACGGCAAGGCAGTAGGTCAGGGGGTGGCTGTTGGAGCAGAGGGAGCAGACGCGTTCGGTCAGAACCACATTTTGGAAAAAGTTGCGTTTTGTGGCGAGCAGTTCCATGCCGCGGTGCACGTGGCCGGAAGTTATGTCTACGTGTTTGACCCGTTCGCCCTCCAGTTCCAGTTTAAAATACATAGGCTCTTCAAGCGCAACGTGGATAGGCCCTAACGGAAGAGAAAAACTTTTTGTTTCTTGCGGTTTGGTTTCCATACTTATTCCTTTTCTGCGGTTTGGGACTTGGGAGCTTCTTTTTGGGTTTCTTCGACTTTGGTAAAGGCTGGTTCGTGCAGGACTTGTTTATAGCTTTCGGGCACATACCCCATTTTTTCGAGCATAACCTGTTCCCAAAGGTTTTTGCTACCGGTGCCGTGAACCATGGAAGAAAACGGAATAAGCTGCGTCATGATGCCGGCGTCCAGGCGTTCGTCCAAAAACAGGCGTTTCGGGTTGGGGTGATCAATGATTTTTATGTTGTACATTTCCATAAATTCCCGTTCGTTCCAGTCGGCATTTCTGAAATATGCGGTTATGGAAGGAACGGCAAGAGGTTCCAGTGTTTCTTTGTCGTAAATTTGAACGGTAACGCAGAACAATATGCTTTTAATGGCGAAATGGTAGGCAATGGCCTGCTGTTTTGCCTCATTGGAACGGTCTTCGGTGTAGGCGGTAACGGTGCAAAGGCGCGCGTTCAGGCTTTGGAGGACATGGGCTGCTTCGGTGAGCTGGGCAGGGCTGTCAAGCTTGAGCCAGGCATAGAAGTTGCCGTAATCGTTGGTTGTCCAGGAAAGCGGCGCAAATGCCGTTTTTGCAAATGTATCTTTAATTAAATCAATGGTGTTATTCTGGGTTTGACTCATTGAGTTCTCCTTGTCGTTCGGCCGTGGCTATTTGACGGCAGCTGGGGCAGAGCCTGATAATTTTTTCGATGTCAACCGGGCTGTGCGCATAAATTCTGGTGGCAAGGTGCGGGGGGAGCAGGCGTATGGGAGCGCCGCAGCCGTCGCATTTGAGATAAGGGATAAAATGGTGTTCGGCCATTTTGAATTTATCTTCCTGCTTGTGGGAATTGTGCCAGTTGTTGGTCATGGATATGGCCTTGGTGGGGCAGTAATATCTGCAGGAACCGCAGAGGCAGCAGGAATTGTACCAGACAGTGTAGTGGTAGCCTGTTTTTTCTTCGTTGGGGATTATGCGGATGGCATCGCCGCTGCAGACGTGCTTGCATATGCCGCAGCCTACGCATAAATCCGGGTTTATGGTAATGCGGCCGCGAAATCTTTCGGGAGTGGGGGCGGGCTGCAGGGGAAACGCTTCCGTTGCGGGGCCCTGCAGGATATTTCTTGCCAGCACTTTAAGAAATTTGAACATGGCGGGCTCCTTTGCGTTCAGCTTCTTCAATGCGTTTCAGCCAGATTTCTTTGGCAAGCAGAATACCTTCCATAATGGCCTGGGGTCGCGGCGGACAGCCGGGAACGTTGACGTCCACGGGCAGGTATCTGTCAATGGGGCCTTCAATGGTATGACCGCCTTTGAAAACGCCGCCGCTGATAGGGCATATGCCCACGGCAACGGTAACTTTGGGTTCGGGAATTTCATTCCAGACTTTGAGTACCTGGTCTTTGATTTTGAGCGTAAGCGGGCCGGTGATAAGCACAATGTCCGCATGGCGCGGGCTGCCGCAGTATTTGCAGCCGAGGCGTTCCACGTCAAAGCGGGGAATAAAGGCCGTTGTGGCAAGTTCCACGTCGCAGCCGTTGCAGGAGCCGGCATTAATTCTGAAAAGCCAGGGGGATTTGGTTGCTATATTGTTTAAGAAACTCATATGTTCTCCTAGAAGTCAAGCCATACCAATATAAGGCTGATTGCTGCCAAAACAGCGGGGATTTTAAGATAAAAGCCGAAAGCCTGTTCTATTCTGAAACGGCCTGTCGCAGATTTTACAAATGTGCAGGAAATAAGCATCAGAATAAAGCATTTTACCGCAAACCACAAAATATTGACAACAATATTGCTGCCCAGCGTCATGGGAAAGAAAATCACGACCCCGAAGCCGAGCACCACAATATTTTTAATTGCGCCGGTAAGCTGAAAAAGCGCCAGGCTGGCACCGGAATATTCAAGGAGCGGGCCTTCGATGATTTCGGTTTCCGCTTCCGGAATGTCAAAAGGCGGAACGCCCATGGTGCCCGGCAGAAAGAAAAGGTAGGCGATAAACGCCGGCAGCATGACCCAGTTGGTGATGAACTGTCCGTTTTCTTCCTGATAGCCGATAATGTTCATGAGGGAAAATTCCGCAAAATTTGTGCCTCCGACTTTCATGGCAACAGCCAGGATTATCATAAGAAGCGGAATTTCATAAGCAAACATTAAGGTCATTTCGCGTGAAAAGCCCAAGGTTCCGAAAGGAGAGCTGGAAGATGAGCCGGCAATCATAAGAGCCACGGCAGGCAGCTGCAGCAGATAAAAATATACCAGCATATCGCCCATGTACGGCAATCCTTGGGATACTCCCGGAATGGGAAGCAAAGAGGCGCAGACAGCCATGCCGACAAAACCGATGAGCGGTGCGGACTGAAAGAGCGGGCGCTGGGCGGTTTCGGGTATCATGGCTTCTTTGCCGGAAAGCTTTACGATGTCAATGACGGGCTGGATAACCGGCGGGCCTACGCGGCGCTGCAGGCGTGCTTCTATTTTTCTGTCAAGTCCTTTGAAAAGAATGCCGAGGGCAAGGGCAAACAGACCGCCCGGAAAAATAAGGAGATTGAATAATGCAGCTCCGACAATCGCGAGGTAGGAATAGATATCTTGCATGGCCGTTCTCCCTTATTTGTTCTCATTGGCACCGAAAAGGACATTGGTGCTGTATATGTCTTGAGCCGTTGACGGACTGAAGTTTTCTGTGGGCATACCGCAGGTATGAATGGAAGTGACGCGCTGCCGTTTGCTGAATTTTTGCAGCGTGCGCTGGCCGATGTACCATACGGCGGCAAATAAAATTGCCGTTAACGTAGCGTTCCATGCGCCTTTTCCGGAGTTGATGCCCCACGGAGCCACATCTAAAACCTGCAGGCCGACACCGGCAAGGATTTTATTGATGACTAAGAGCGCAAGTCCCGGGAAAATACTGGTGACAATGCAGCCGAGGGAAAGCAGGGCCATGGGAATAAGCATGGTTTTGGGCGCTTCGTGCGCTTTTTCCATGCTTGGTTTTACCTGGCCGAGGAAGACACTGTGCATAAACTTGGTCATATAGGCAAGGGTGAGCACACTGCCTACCAGGGACAGAATGGCGGGCAGTACATAGCCTTTATCCATCAGCGCATGGTAAATGATCCATTTTGACGTAAAGCCGTTGCTCGGCGGCAGGCCGATAACGCATATGGCGCCGATGACGAACAGGGCGAAAGTTTTCGGCATTTTCAGCGCCAGGCCGCCCATTTGGTTCATGGAATAAATGTGGGTCTGCGCCAAAATTACGCCTGCCACAAGGAAGAGCAGGTCTTTAAACAGCAGGTGGTTGACAAGATGCAGAATGCCGCCGGCAACGCCGAGGGACGTTCCCAGCGAAATGCTCACAACCATATAGCCGAGCTGGCTGACGCTGGAATAAATGAGCACAAGTTTGATATTTTTCTGGAAAACCGCGAATGCAGCCGCCATAATAATGGTAATTGCGCCGATATAGACGGAAATGTCGGCAATATACAGCAGTGATATGTTGTTTGTGAACAGTTCGACTCCGCCCAATACCATAAAGAGTTTAAGCAGACCGAAAGTTGCGCTTTTCAGCAGAACGGCGGAAATGTAGCCGGAAACCGGGGTAGGAGCCGTTGCCGGGTGCATTTGTATATCAATCCTGAACGGAAGCTGGGCAGCTTTCATCAGGAAGCCGATGGCGAGCAGGGTTATAAGAACTGTTACCCTGAACGGGGTGACGCTGCCGAAGTTTTCTTTGATTTGGGCAAAATCCGCAGTGCCGAGCCAGTGAATGACCAATATTACCCCAAGGAAGAGGAAGCCGGCGCCGATCATGTTAAAGAGGAAGTATTTAAAGCCTTCCCACAGGGATTCTTTGGTTTCTTCGTGGATAATGACGAAGTACAGCGTCCAGGAACTCATAATTTCCCAGAAAAAGAAGAAGCTGTAAAGATTTGTTGAGGTCGCAACGCCGACCAGGCCGCCGCACATACACAGGAAAGACGCATAATAGCGCCATTGGCTGTGGCTGTGTTCCATGTAGCCTATGGAATAGCAGGCTGTGGTTGCGCCGATTACGGTAATGGCAAGAGCAAAGACAAAGGACAGCGTATCATACTGACCCTGCGTTGCCGCAAGGGAAACCGTGGCAAGACCGAGTACCATGACGGCGGCAATGCCGCACTGTACGGGATTTCTGCGCAGGATAACCGGCAGAACCGCTCCGGTAAGAATAATAAGGGACGGGCTTTTCCAGGTAACAGAGGTGTATGACAGCAGGGTGGTGGCGTGTTCGGAAAGGTTAAAGCCGCCGCGCAGCGCGATAAATTCGGCTACAGGCTGAATGAGCGTATCAAGAACTAGCTGCGGGAACAGTCCGAACACAATGCACAGGAGTGCCAAAAAGCCCATGGCCGCTTTCATGGAAACCGAAGCGTCCTTGAGGCGCGGTCC
Organism: uncultured Desulfovibrionaceae bacterium; assembly: GCA_949299515.1. Classification (GTDB taxonomy): domain Bacteria; phylum Desulfobacterota; class Desulfovibrionia; order Desulfovibrionales; family Desulfovibrionaceae; genus Taurinivorans. Next base: position 59,943 of record CASGAP010000011.1, on the reverse strand, counting down.
CGTGTATTTTTCAAAAATCAAAATCCGGATAATGCGCGTGTAATATACGCAGCCGATAAGGCTTGCAAACAGCATAATCGCGGAAAGGTGGGGATTGTATTCCGCCAGTGCAAACAACATAAGGAATTTGCTGTTAAAGCCGGCAAGAGGCGGCAGACCCAAAATGGAAAGCAGACCGATAACCATGCACGCGCCGGTAAAGGGCATTTCCCTGCCGAGGCCTTTCAGGTCTTCGATTTTGGTGAAGCCGGAACGCAGCAGAAAAGCGCCTGTGCAGAGGAATATCAGGTCTTTCATTATGGCATGGTTGAAAATATGCAGAAGCGACGCCGTTGCCGCAATATATGTAAAGACGCCGAGGGTTATGCATATTTCGCCTATCTGACCAATGGTGGAGTAGGCAAAAAGACGTTTAATTTCCGTTGCTTGGTAAGCTTTGATTTCGCCGTAAAACATGGTGACGGTGCCAAGCACGATGCACAGCACGCCGACGGACGGCAGTTCAAAGAACGGGCAGACATAGGAATTTTCCAAAAGTCCGTAGCCCAGTACAATAAAGAAAAAGAACAAAAAGCCGTACAGACCGGTTTTTGTGAGTATGCCGGAAAGCGGAGCGGAAATTGATGCCGGAGCCGCGGGGTGGGCGTCGGGTAGCCAGGAATGGAAAGGAAAAATGCCGGCTTTGACGCCAAGACCGATAAGCAGGCCGGCCACGCAGACATACAGGAATGCGTTTATCGGCTGGCCGCTTGTGAGCATGGCATTGATTTCATAAGGCTGATGCTGATGAAGCATAAGCAGGGCAGGAAGCATAAGCAGGGCGCCTATGCCGGACATGAGAAAATATTTTTTTGCCGCATAATGGGCTTTGGGTGTATCGTCAAAAGCTACCAAAATGTAAGAGCTTATGGTCATCAGTTCCCAGAAGACGAAGAAAGAGCCGTAAGATATGCTTGAAAGCAGACCCAAAACGGAGCCGAACATTATAAGCAGCAGGAAGTAGTAGCAGTTTTCGTTTTTCTTGATATATCCGAAAGAATATACGGTGATGACAACAGCCATGATGCTGACCAGCACTGCAAAAAAGCGGGCAAGCGGCAGCAAATTGCCGTCAGTTGCCGTAAAGCCGAGTGCCGCAAGGGTCAGAATCAGAGCCAGCGGTTTGCGGACTGCCGGCAGGACATATCCGCAGACAAGCACCAAAAAAGCTCCGGCATACAGAAGGAATGTTTCCGTATTCCAATGCACGGCAAATAGGTTGAGCTGTGCATACATGGCTTTGGCGTCAAAATACAGGCCGGTAACAAAGAAGATGAAATTGTGTCCGGACAGGCCGAGAATAATTAATAAAATCAGAAACAGATGCTGCAGTACGGAACTGGTTTTTATGTCCGTACGGAAATTGTAAGAAGAATACGCATACTGATTGCCTTGGAAAAGGCTGTGAACAAACAAAAGCGTGATAATAAGGGCGGCAATGTTTGCGGCTGTAAGGAAGAGCGCAAAGCCGCTGCCGAAGATGTTCAGAGGGCTGCCGTGAAGCAGTGCCCCGTAAAGAATAAAGTGCTTTGCGTCAGGGGTGAAGAACGGGCTTATTTCAATGGCGCTGAACATGGAAAGCGCGAAAACAACAGCCGTGTACGGACAGGCTTTTGCGATAGATTCCAGCGAGCCGTTGTTTTGCCGTGCGGCTGTGATTAACTTATATAAAGCTATCAGCCCCAGCATTCTTGCGATGAAGTTAAAGCAAACCGTTGTCAATCCGCCGACCGCAGATATGTCAGTGCCGACTGACAGGCCGATGACCGCATAGCCGATGTCAAGAATGCATAATCCGAAAAAAGCCTGAAGCGGGTTTTTCTGAAAGCGCAAAGCCTGCAGAATACCCAGTGCGGTCAGGAGAATTCCCAAATACGGAAGAAACATTAAATCAGACAAATTTGACAGCATGAATTTTCTCTGTTCCTTGTTTGTGATTAATTTTATTAATTATTGATTGGTATTTGTAGTCATGAAAAAAATGCTTTGTCAAGTGCATCTGCGACATTCCGATTTTGTCCTTTTTTCATTTTGCAGAATAAAATTTATCTGCTGTCTTTCCGGAGATTGAAATTTATTGTCAAATTTAGCTGTAATTTCAGTATGATATTTTTTCTAGAGTTTTTTAAGAAAAAATAAATAAAATGTATAGACTTGTTTTTATTGGAAAAATTCTTGCATTACTTTTGTTTTGGTGTATAGTATGATTAACGAGTATAATTAAGGTTAAGAATCTATGCAGAAGAAAAATAAAAACATCTTGTTATTATTGGGGTTTTGCCTGCTTGCCATGACAGGGTGTTTTCCGCTCAATTTGAATTTTGCCGTAGGTCGCCAAGATAATACTATATTTGCTGTCGGCAATGACAGTTCTTACGGCAATATCAGCAGTCAGGTTGTCAGAACCGCTGCAACCCAAATCGGTCAGCGTTACCGCTTGGGCGGAGAATCACCCAGTACGGGCTTTGACTGTTCCGGGCTTATTTATTGGGCGTATAAACAGCATGGAATAAATATTCCGAGAGTAACCACGTCACAGGCAAAAATCGGTCAGAAAATCGGGCGTCAGGGGTTAAAAGTCGGGGATATTCTTGTTTTTAAAACCAGCAATTCGCCGAACGGTCTGCATACCGGTCTGTATGCAGGCGGCAATAAATTTATTCACGCGCCCAACTCAAGAAGCCGTGTAAAGCTTGAAACTTTTGAAGGTTCATGGTGGGCAAAGCGTTTTATGTTCGGCAGAAGGATAGTTGTGCCGCGTTTTGCTCAAGGTTTATAAATTGTTATATTTTTCATAAAAGGAGCGTTTGCTCCTTTTTTGTTTTAAAAAAAAATTTTTAAAATCTTAAAACTTGCTATAAAAAATTCTTTTTAGTAAAATTTTTAAAGAGTTTTTTTTGCTGAAGTGAAAGTTATGCATGCATTAAAAAGTTTAGCGTTGGTCGGTCTGCGGGGAAGCGGTAAAACTTCTCTCGGCAAACGGCTGGCAAAGGATTTGGGTTTTGTGTTTTTTGATACGGATGAAGTATTTAAAAATAAACAAAACCAAACAATTGCGGATTATGTTGCCAAAAACGGCTGGGAAGCGTTTCGGGACAGGGAAGAGGAAATTCTTTCGGAAATGCCCAAATCCGGAGCTGTTGTATCCTGCGGCGGCGGCATGGTTTTGCGGTCTGCCAATAGAGGTCTGTTGAAACAGGAATTTTTTACGGTATTTCTTGATGTTGCCGTTTCCGAGCTTGTGCGGAGACTCAGCAGAGATGCCAAGCCCGAACAGCGCCCGGCTTTTACGCAGAAAAGTCTTGCCGAAGAAATGTTGGAGCTGTACGCCGTGCGCAGGGAGCTGTATTTGGAGTCTTGTGCGTATCATTTGACGCAGTGGGAAAATTTTGAAAAAGAAATGCAAATAATTATAGCAGAATATACTAAGAAAGTGAAGAGATAACATAATGCTGAATACATTCGGGACACTGTACAGGCTTACCTCGTTCGGAGAATCACATGGAAGCGGCATAGGCGGCGTGATAGACGGCTGCCCGCCCGGACTTTGTTTGGACGAGGCTTTTATCCAGGCAGAACTTGACAAGCGCAAACCCGGCAGCGCCAAAGCGGGGCTTGCCGGCACAACGCGCAGCGAGGCGGACAGAATAAAATTTCTTTCCGGCGTCTATGAGGGAAAAACCACGGGCACTCCTCTTGCTTTTTTTATTGAAAACACCAATCAGAAATCCCAGGATTATTCCAAAGTGGCGCAAAGCTACAGACCGGGGCACGCTGATCGGTGCTATGATGAAAAATTCGGGTTCCGTGATCCGCGCGGCGGCGGCCGATCTTCGGGGAGGGAAACCGTTGCCCGAGTGGCTGGCGGTGCCGTTGCTCAGCTTTATCTGCGGCAATTGGGCATAAAAATTTTTGCCTATCCCGAAGCCATTGACGGTATTTATGCCGAACAGTACGGGGATTTTGATTTGGAACATCTTGACGGCAGGCTGTTTTTTGCTCCCAATGAGGGAGTTATTCCTCATTGGCAGGAACGTATCGAAGAAGTGCGCAAAGATTTGGATACGCTCGGCGGCGTGGTGAAAATAGAAGCGCACGGCGTGCCCGCGGGGCTCGGCGAGCCGGTTTTTCAAAAGCTTGACGCATACCTGAGTTTTGCGCTTATGGGCGTCGGGGCGGTAAAAGCCGTGGAAATAGGTGACGGTTTGCGTGCAGCGCAAAGCCGCGGTTCAGTAAATAATGACGCCATGCAGTATGAAAACGGCAGGCTTACGTATCTTTCCAATCATGCTGGAGGGATAGAGGGCGGCATATCCAACGGACAGCCCATTATCGCCAGAGCATATGTAAAACCGATACCTTCCGTGGCAAAAGAACAGAAAACCGTATCCAAAAACGGTGAAAACATTATGCTTTCTGTCGGCGGCAGGCATGATATCTGCGCCATTCCGCGCATTGTGCCGGTATTAAAAGCCATGACGGCCATGACGCTTATGGATATGGTGCTGCTGCAGCGGCGCTGCGGTTTTACGGGCAGGGAAAATGGCTAGGCAGGTTCAGGGTACGCTTTCTGCCGATAATACCGTGGAAATTCGGGGCAGTATTGAACGGGTTGTTTTCCACAACGAAGAAAACGGGTATACCATTTTTCGTTTGCGTCCGGAAAATAAATTGGATTTTGAAACCCTGGTCGGGGTTATGCAGAATCCCCAGGCAGGAATGCAGATCAGGGCCCGCGGCAAATATACCGTTCATCCCAAGTTCGGCCGCCAGCTGCAAATGGAGACGTATACCGAAGAACGTCCTTCCTCGGCAGAGGGCATACGGGCGTTTTTGGCGTCGGGCTGCATAAAGGGCATAGGCCCGAAATGGGCGGAAAAAATAGTCGGTCATTTTGGAACGGAAACCTTTAATATTATGGACAATGATCCCGACAGGCTTTTGGAAATTCCGCGTTTCGGGCAGAAGCGCCTGACGGCGGTCAAGCTTTCCTGGGCGGAACACCAAGGCGTGCGCGAACTTATGGTGTTTTTGCAGGAACACGGCATAGGGCCGTCTTTTGCGTTCAGAATTTATAAGCATTACGAAAAGCACGCCGTAACCATAGTCAAAGAAAATCCGTACCGCTTGGCCATGGATATTTTCGGTATCGGGTTTCATACCGCCGATATGCTGGCCATGAAGCTCGGTTTTGACAAAAACAGTATGCTGCGGGCAGAAGCGGGATTACTGTATACGCTGTTGGAAATAAGCGGCGAGGGGCATATTTATTATCCCGAAGACAAGCTCATTGCCAAAACTTCCGCAGAACTGGATATAGAAGAAGATTTGGTTGCGGGCGCAATAGTCAGTCTTGAACGGGAAGAGCGCATTGTCATTGATGATTTGGAAGATCACAGGGGAGTGTATTTAACCAGAAACTATGTCTACGAATCAAAAATTGCCTACTATTTAAAAAGACTGCTGAACTCTCCGCGTACCGTGCGTTTTAAAAACGCTAAGGCCAGCATTGCCGCCGTGCTTGCAAAAATGAAAATTGAACTGGCGGAAGAACAGCGCAATGCCGTGAATATGGCGGCAAAAGAAAAAATCATGGTGCTGACGGGTGGCCCCGGAACAGGCAAAACCACGATTTTAAATGCCATTATCAAGGTGTTTCAGTCTGCGGGGGCCAAGGTGCTGTTGGCTGCGCCCACGGGCAGAGCCGCCAAACGCATGGCGGAAACCAGCGGCGTGGAAGCCAAAACCATACACAGGCTTCTGGAATTCAGCCCCAAGGAAGAGGGATTTGGCAGAAACGAAAACAATCCGTTGGCGTGCGGGCTTTTGGTGGTGGACGAGGCGTCCATGATGGACACCATGCTTATGTATCATTTAATTAAAGCCGCCCCCTTGGGCGCAACGCTGATTTTTGTGGGCGATGTCAATCAGCTTCCTTCCGTGGGGCCCGGCAACGTGCTGCGCGACATCATGGCGTCGGGTACCGTGGCCGTGGCGGAACTGGTGGAAGTGTTCAGGCAGGCGGCGGAAAGCGACATTGTCTGCAACGCCCATCTGATAAACAAAGGAGAAATGCCGCATCTACGTTCCGGCCTGAAAACGGATTTTTTCATGTTCAAACAGGACGACGGTGCCGAATGTGCGGCGCTTATCGTGGATTTGGTAAAAAACAGGATACCGAAAAAGTTCGGGTTTTCTCCTGAAGAAATTCAGGTGCTCTGTCCCATGACCAAGGGGAGCACCGGAACGCTGAACCTGAACAGGGAACTGCAGCAGGCGCTTAACCCAAGTACGGAACAGATTGTCCGCGGCGACAGGATTTATAAGCTTAATGATAAAGTTATGCAGATCCGCAACAACTACGATAAAGATGTTTTTAATGGGGATATGGGGCATATCATCATTATTGACAAGGAAGAGCGGGAACTGACCATACGCTTTGACGAGCGCAATATTGTTTATGCTTTTGAGGAACTTGACGAAGTTGTGCCTGCCTATGCCATTACCATTCACAAATCGCAGGGGGCGGAATATCCCGTGGTTATCGTGCCGCTTTTAATGCAGCACTTTGTTATGCTTGAACGCAACCTGATTTATACTGCCGTAACCCGCGGCAAAAAAATGGTGGTTTTGGTCGGACAGACAAAAGCCCTTGCCATGGGCGTAAAAAATAATAAAATCCGTAAGCGCTATACGTGGCTTGCCAAGCGCCTTGCTCTTGACGAACATAGGCTGCGCGAAGATATGCTGCCTTATGCCGCGGAGCGCAGGAATACGCGGGAACAGGACGCGCGGACGGATACGGCGGGTACGGCCGTGAATAAACCTGCGGACAGCGGTCTGCAGCCTGACGTGTTTCCGGATTATTACGATGATGCGGATTTTCTGCTGCCGCTTGACGAGGATATTCCGTATTACGGTGACATGGAATAGCGAAAAATACGCGCTGTGCGCGGATATGTTTGAATAATGTGGAGTTGAACGTGAAATTCAGTCGTTTTGCAATAGTTTTGATTTGCGCCGCCGTGCTGTCTGCCTGCGGACAGAAAAAAATTCCCGTGGATTCGGTATCTGCGGTGGCTGATGAGCAGATTATTATTCAGTCCCCGGTGTATTTTGCCGATAAACTGCCCTTCGGCGGACGTGATTTGCTTGACTATGCCGAACAGCAAAAGCAGTATGCCCTTTTTAAAAAGTATTTTACCGCAGCGTGGAAGCAGACAAAACCTTATAAGGGGAATTTGGCGTATTTCCGTTCCTATGTGCAGGTAAGCCCGGAAAAAAGAGGCTTTGCCGAAAATCTGCGCCGCTGGTCCGACAAGCATTATCAGGCACTGGCGTATAACGCTCAGTATGAAACTTTTCCGTCAATGGCAAAAAACGCGCTGATTGTCAAAGATACAAGTCTGCGCCTTGCGCCGACGGATAAGCCGTATTTTATTAACCCCAAGCGGCCTGGGCAGGCATATCCATTTGATATGTTTCAAAATTCTACACTGCGTGCAGGGGCTGCGGCAAAGGTTTTTCATGTTTCTTATGACAATGCCTGGTATTATGTGGAAGCGGCAAGCGCCGGCGGCTGGGTGCGGAAGGAACATCTGGCATTTACCGATGAAGAGACGGAAAATCTGTGGAAACATTCCGCGGATTATGCGGCGGTCGTCAAAGACGGCAGTTTGGTAAAAAATGATGCCGTGCGCGAGGCGGTCAATCTTGGGAGCGTGTTTCCCCTGCTTGAAGAAAGTCCCTACGGGTTTACGGTTGCCGTGCCTTTGCGCGGTGTATACGGTGACGTGCGCATAGAACGCTGTTATATCGCAAAAGACCGTGCCGTAAAAATGCCCGTGCCGCTGAAAGCCGACACCGTGGCGGAATATGCCGAGCAGCTTATGGGCAATCTGTACGGCTGGGGCGGTATGTACAATAACCGCGACTGTTCTTCCACGCTGCAGGATTTGTTTGCGCCGTTCGGCATTTGGCTGCCGAGAAATTCCGCACAGCAGGCAAAAGCCGGACACCGTTTGGTGCTTGGCGATATTTCCGACGGGGAAAAGGAAGAGCGTATCCGCGTGCACGGCATACCGTTTCAGACGCTTATTTATCTTCCCGGTCATATAGGTTTGTATGTGGGGCAGCATGAGGGCAAAGCGCTTATGCTGCACAATATGTGGGGTGTGCGCATTAATGAATACGGCCGTTTTGTCGTGGGCAAAACCGTGATAACAACCCTGTATCCCGGCGAGGAGCTGGAAGGTTTCGGCAGCAGTCTGATGTCCAGAGTGCAGTCCCTTACCGTGGTGGGAAAAGAGTAGCATGAGTTTTACGTTTCAGATTATTACATACGGCTGTAAAGTCAATCAATACGAATCGCAGGCAATACGGGAATATTGGCAGTCGCTTGGTGCAGAAGAAATCAGCGGCAAAGGCGAAAGTCCTGACCTTGTACTTTTGGCAAGCTGTGCCGTAACCGCGCAGGGCGTTGCCGATGCGCGGCAGATGGTGCGTAAGCTGCAGAGGGATATGCCCCGGGCAAAAGTTATTGTTACAGGCTGCGCGGCCAGCGCCGAACCGCAGGATTTTGGCTTCGGCAACGTGCTTGCCTGCATCAGTCAGACAGCCAAATGGAATTTGCTGCATCATCACCCATTGCGCCTGCCTGCTGTTTTTGCCGAGAAAAATTCCGAATATCCGGATTTTTCCATTAAAGGTTTTGCCCGTTCCCGTCCTGTGCTGAAAATTCAGGACGGCTGTTCCCATTTCTGTTCGTACTGTATTATTCCTTTTACGCGGGGCAAAGCCCGTTCCCGTCCCGTGCGGGAAAGTCTTGCGGAACTGCGGCGGCTGTTTGAGGCAGGTTTCAGGGAAGTCATGATTTCCGGCATAAATCTGCGGCAGTTTGGCAGTGACGGCATGAATTTCTGGGGTTTTCTGCGGGAAGCCGAAAAAGAATTCGGTGCGGAATGGAAAGGCAGGGCAAGGCTCCGTCTTAGTTCTTTGGAACCTGCGCAGCTTAATGACGAGGGGCTGGAAACGCTGGCGCAAAGTTCGCTTGTGTGCCCGCATCTGCATTTGTCGCTGCAGAGCGGTTCGCCGTCTGTGCTTGCACGTATGGGCAGGGAGCATTATTCTCCTGAAAGTATGGCAGAACAAATCGGAAAAATTAAGTCGTTTTGGGATACGTTTGCCTTCGGTGCCGATATCCTGATGGGATTTCCGGGAGAAACGGAGGAAGAAGTGCGGGAAACGCTGCAAATGGTTGAAATGCTGCCTTTCACTTATGCCCACGTCTTTCCGTTTTCCGTGCGCAAAGGCACAAAAGCCGAGTTTTTGCCGGGTCAGCTTGAAAAGCACGTCAAGCAGGAACACGCCCAAAAAGTTCGCGCAAAGGTTGAAGAAAAAAAAGAGTGTTTTCTTCAGGCAATGCTTGAAAAAAAGACCATGCGGCTAAGCCTGGACGCGGGAACGGACGAAGGCTGGAATGAATTTTATGTGGCGTGCCGCATGGAAAACGCTCCGAATACCCACGAGCTTTTGACCGTGGAACCTATCGGGGCAGAAAAGGGCGTGCTGAGGGTGCGGTGCGCAGAATAAGCGAAATTATTCAGCAAATAAGGATAACAAATGAAAGTTCTTCGCAGTATGACTGGTTTTGGCCGTTTTGTTCAGCATAACGATCGCTATGCGCTGGTTTGGGAAATCCGCAGTGTAAACGGCAGGTTTTTGGATATTAAATGGAAACTGCCGGCTTTGCTCCGTCCTTTTGAAAGCCGTTTTGAAAAGGCTGTGCGCCGCTGCGCTGCAAGGGGCAGGGTTGAAATTGCATTGACGCTGCAGGAAGCCGATCGGCAGGCTCTTGTATCCTTTGACGGCGGTCAGGCAGGTGCCATGCTTGCGGCCCTGAAAAAATTTGCCGCGGAGCGCGGCGATGAATTTGTGCCCGATTATGGCAGTCTGCTGAAAATTCCCGCGCTTTGGGCGGGAAATGACGAAGAGGCAAGCGAAGAACTTGTGCTTTTTGCGGAAAATTCTTTATGTGCCGCTCTTGCGGATTGGAATGCTTCCAGGGAAGAAGAAGCAAAAGCTCTGAAAAAAGATTTGGAAGTCCGTTTTGAAAAAATGCGCGGCTGGCTTGGGCAAATCAATGCCAAGGCTCCGGAAATAAAAGAAACGCGTTTTCAGGTCGTGCGTGAACGGCTGCAGGAAATTTTGCAGAACGCGCAGGCTGCCCTTGATGAAAGCAGATATCTGCAGGAAATAGCGATAATAGCCGACAGGCTGGACGTGAGTGAAGAATGCACCCGTCTTGAAGCGCACATTGCCCGTTTGTTCGAGCTTATGGAAAACGGGGAAGATGCCGGCAGAAAACTGGATTTTACCCTGCAGGAAAGTTTCCGCGAAATCAATACCTGCGGCAACAAAATTCAGGATGCGGCAGTTTCCGTTTTGGTTGTCGAATACAAAAACGAACTGGAAAAATGCCGTGAACAGGTGCAGAATTTGGAGTAAGCCGGAGAGCATATGCAAAAAGAAACCCTTATCCGTATCGGCAACGGCAATTTTGTCATAGCGTCGCGCGTGGTGGCTATTTTGAATCCGGCGTCTTCTCCCATGCGCCGTCTGCGCGAAGACGCTAAAAACGAAGGCAGGCTCATTGACGCAACCCAAGGAAAAAAGACCCGTGCCATTATTGTCCTCGATTCCAATCATGTTTTGCTTTCTTCCGTGGGTGCGGATACGATAAGCCAGCGCATTTTCAGTTCCAGGCAGGACAGTTTATCTGCCGAATCTGCATATCCGTATGAAAACACAGAAGATTTGCAGTAATGCCGCGTCAAGGGGCAAAAAGGGATTTTTTATTTGCTTTTAGGGCAATACTTGTGTAACATTATTGAGATATTGCTGCAGGATGCAGGTAAGGATAAAAAATGATAGAAAGACAGGGTGTTCCGCTTATTTTGTGTGCGCCTTCCGGTGCAGGAAAAAGTACATTGGTAAAAAAACTTTGTGCAGAATTTGATTTGTCTTTTTCCGTTTCCTGCACGACAAGGCCGCCCCGTGAGGGAGAAATTGACGGCGTGCATTATCATTTTGTTTCCAAAGATGATTTTGAGCGGAAAATCCGTCAGAACGAATTTGCGGAATGGGCAGTTGTGCACGGCAATTATTACGGCACGCCGCTTCGGCCCGTACTTGATCAGCTTGAACGCGGAAAAGATATGCTTTTCGATATTGACATTCAGGGCGCTGCTCAGCTTTCCCTGTCTTTGCCGCGGGCAAGGTTTGTGTTTATTTTTCCTCCTTCCATGGAAATATTGAAGCAGCGTCTTGAAAAGCGCGGTACGGACAGCATGGAAGTTATTGAAAAAAGAATGAAAAATGCTTTCGGCGAAATTGAAAACGCCCATTGGTTTGAGGCATGGATTGTCAATGACGATTTGGAAAAAGCGTATGATGAGCTGCGCTCTTTTTATCTTTCCTGTACGCTTAATCCGAAACTTCGTCCGCAATTATTAAAATCAGTTCTCGGCAGATAGGGGATAGCATGGCAGAATTAGTAGTCGCTTTGGATTTCGATACCGCGGAAGAGGCTTACAGACTGGCTGAAAAAGTTCGGGGAGTCGTGCCTTGGGTTAAAGTGGGGCTTGAGCTTTTTGTGGCGGAAGGGCCGCAGATTGTGAAGAAATTTAAAGATATGGGGTTTCGGGTTTTTCTTGACCTGAAACTGTATGATATTCCCAATACCGTAAAAGGCGCCGTGCAGTCTGCTTTTCAGTCCGGAGCGGATTTGCTGACTATTCATCTTTCGGGCGGCAGGCGTATGTGCGAGGCAGCCGTTGAAGTCAGCAAAAGTCATGGGGAAAGCATGAAAATTTTCGGCGTATCCGTTCTGACAAGCTTTGCTGAGGGTGAAGTGCCGGGCTATGAGGGAAAACTTTCCGATTTGGTGGAGCTGCTCGCAAAAGGTGCCGCACAGTGGGGTATGCACGGTATTGTGTGTTCCGGGCATGAAGTGGAAAAAATAAAAGCCATGGCACCGCAGCTCAAATGCCTGACTCCGGGAATACGCCTTGAGAACAATGCCGCAGCAGATGATCAGCGCAGGATAATGACTCCGTATAATGCCGTGCTGCTCGGTTCCGATTATCTTGTCGTGGGCAGGCCGATAACAAAAGCTCAAGATCCCAAAAGTGCGGCAGAAGCGATTAATGCGCAGATTCAAGAGGCGCTGGCAAAGCGCGGTGCATAGGGTAGCGGTATGTCACAAGCATTTAAACAAGACAGAATTTACGGCGTTTTTTCTTCGCAGGAAATTAAAAAAGTCGGTACGGGGACAACGACAAGAAAGACTGTTTCAAAAATCTTTTGGTTTGTCGAAGAGGCGGAGGACGGTTCCATTGTCGTACAGTCCATCAATGCCAATTATGTGCCGACCGGGGTGAAAAAGAAAATCACCAAGGAAGTTTTGCTGGAAAAATATTCCCCTGAACCGGAGTTTTACGCTTCTTCCGTATATCCAAAAATGAAAGAACTTGACGAAACCCTGGACAGGGCGGACGAGTCCAGAAAAAAAGGGGAAACGTTCAGTGCCGAGTTTGAATACAACCATGCTCTGAACATCGACATCGGCAATGTGCGCGCAAATTTCGGCATCGGTCTGACGTATCTTGAGCGTGGCGATTCCGAAAAAGCCAAAAATATTTTTGAGCGTTTGGTTAATCTTGAAGGTGCCTATGCGGAAGAACATAAGCATTTATTCAATGAATTCGGGATAAATCTGCGTAAATCCAAAATGTATACCCAGGCAGTGGAATATTATCAGCGGGCTTTGCAGCTTAATAAATCCGATGAAAATATTTTTATCAACCTGGCCCGCGTGTATTTGGAACTTAAGCAGTACGAAGATTGTTTTAAAGCTTTGGAGCTTGCCCTGCAGATTTCGCCGAAACATCAAATGGCCGTGAAATTTGTTTTGTGGCTGAAAGAAAAAAATTTAATTACTCCGAAGCAGTTCTCGCAGGTTCAAAGTTATATTTAGTATGCGTCAGGTAATATGGAAAGAGCAGGCTGCAACCAATGAACAGGAAATTCCTCCGGCAATTATTGAGGCTTTGGGAATTTCTTCTCGGCTTGCGTCCATATTGCAGGAACGCAATATCAGGCATGACGAAATTGCAGCGTTTTTAAGCCCGCATCTGCGCTTTTTGGATCAGCCCGAAAAATGGCCGGGAGTGACTCAGGGTGCGCAGTGCCTTGTCGATGCGCTGCTTTCAGGCAAAAAAATTGCCGTTTGGGGCGATTATGACGTGGACGGCATTACGGGCGTGTGCGTGGTGCTTGAAGTGCTGCGTTATTACGGGTTTGACCCGCTGTGGCATTTGCCGGAGCGCATTACCGAAGGATACGGGCTGAACGAAGCTTATCTGGAAACTCTGGCGCAGCAGGGTGCGGAGCTTTTGCTTACCGTGGACTGCGGCATAACGGATTTTAAAGCCGTTGAACGTGCCAAGGAACTGGGTTTTACCGTTATTATTTCAGACCACCATTTGCCGCAGGATATGCTGCCCGATGCCCATGTTTTGTGCAATCCCAAGCTGGCGGACTGTCCCTGTTCCGAGCTTGCCGGAGTAGGGGTCGCTTTTTTCCTGATGGCGGAAGTGAACAGGATTTTGTCGCAGAAACTCGGCAAGCCCAAAATGGATATGCGCGAAGTTTTGGACTTGGTGGCGTTCGGCACGCTTTCCGATATGGTTCCTTTAATCGAGCAGAACAGGATTTTGGTAAAAAACGGTATGCTGCTGCTGAATGAGGCACGGCGGATCGGTTTTGCGGCGTTAAAACACGCGGCCCGCATGAACAGCAAAGATCCGCTTACCACGCGGCAGATTGTTTTTGCTTTGGCGCCGCGTATCAATGCCGCCGGCAGAATGGCAGAAGCGTCAATGGCCGTGGAGCTTTTGATGTCAAAAGATCTCCGCAAAGTGCAGGAAATTGCCGCCCGTCTTGATCAATATAACGAAGAGCGCAAGCACGAAGAAAAGGAAATGACCAAGGAGGCGCTGGAACAGGCGAAATACCAGGAGCATCTGCCTGCCGTTTTTGTGGCCAAGGAAGAATGGAATCAAGGCATAGTGGGCATTATTGCTTCCCGTTTGGTTGAAAAGTATTATAAGCCTGCCTTTGTGTTTTGTAAGGACGGGGATATGTGGAAAGCGTCGGCCCGAAGCATTGAGGCGATCAATCTGCATGAAGCTTTGGTGCACTGCGCGCAGTATCTGGAAAGTTTCGGAGGTCATCAAATGGCGGCGGGCGTCCGTGTGTATGATGAAAATTTTCAGGCTTTTCAGGACTGTTTCTGCTCGTATCTGACGGAAAAATACGGTACGAGTCGTTTTGAGGAAGTTGTGTACTATGACGGCGAACTTTCCTTTGCCGAGGCGGTGGATTATCGTTTTAAAAAAGAAATAGCTTCGCTGCAGCCTTTTGGCATTTCCAATAAAGAGCCGGTTTTTCTGTCACCGGAACTGACAGTGAAGCAGGCTGTGCTGTACGGTTATATGAAAAATCATATCCGCCTGACTTTGCTGGATGAAAGTTCAAAGACAATTGTTCAGGTGAAAATGTGGGGACAGGCTCAGAATTTTCCGGAAAATCCCGCAGGCAGACGGCTGCGTGTTTTGTTTGTGCTGAATCTGGACGCACATTCCAATTTGGAAGAACCGATAAAAATCAAGCATTGGAAATTTATTGATTAATTATTGATCCTGCGGCGGTCTGGCGTTTTTAATTCCTTGAAGTATGCAGGCAGGTACGCGCAGGCTTCCTTTTCCCGTGCCTATTTTGATGTCGGGTTTGCTTTTGCCGTGAAAGTCGGAACCGCCGCTCACGCACAGGCTGTAAGTTTGGGCAAGCTGCAGGTATTTGTGTTCGTCTTCAAAGGAGTGGGCGGAATGATAGGCTTCTATGCCTTTCAGTCCTGCCGGGATCAATTCTTCTATCAATTCCCTGCATTCGGCTTCGGAGCATTTGATAAGCCGCGGATGGGCCAAAACGGGAACGCTTTTGGCATTGCGCAGAAGTTCCACCGCGTGCAGAGGGGTGATGGACTCGCGCGGCTGATAGGCTATGCAGCCTTTGCCCAAGTATTTGTCAAAAGCTTCTTTTGCGGAGCTGACGATGCCTTTCTGCATGAGAACCGCGGCAAAATGCGGACGGGCGATTACGTTTCCGCCTGCTTCCCGTTCCACTTCGTTTAATGTTACGTCAATGCCGTGTTCCTGCAGTTTTTCCGCAATTTTTTTATTGCGGGCGTTCCTGCGTTCGATAAAAATATCCAGTTCTTGGGAAAGTTCCCGGATAAGTCCTTTGTCTTTGGGAATGTACAGACCGAGAATGTGAACGTCGGTATCCAAAAACTTGGCGCTCAGTTCGCAGCCGCGTATAAATTCTATTTGTACTTCTTTGGCATTTTCTTCCGCTTCTTCCAGTCCTGAAAGCGTATCATGGTCAGTCAGGGCAAGGGCTTTCAGTCCTTGTTTTTTTGCCGTGCGAACAAGCTCCGACGGGGAACAGGAACCGTCGGACGCTGTGCTGTGAATATGCAAATCAATAAGGTCTGCCATAATTTATCCTTTATGGATTAATTATGCGTATGTATGAATTTTTGTCAACCTTATTCGATTTTATCCACAATAATTTGCGATCTGCTTTGTCTGCGGCCGGCATTTGAACCTGTGCTGGAGTTGAAATAGGAGCCGAAATTCATGGAAGAACCGTCCGGATTGGTGATGTTCATGTAAAAGCCGTTGTTGTGGTTTGCGTAATTGCCGTAATCCTGCGGATAGCGGGAACCCTGCACAATGATAAGGTTGGAGCCGTCTTCCGCGACCCCTATTGAGGAGCCGTTCATGCCGTTCAGTCTGATTTCTTTGCTTTTCGGGGACTGTCTGTTGGCAGAGCCGTTTGTTTCTGCGGCATATTGTTCTGTTTCCGGAATATTGTTTTTTTCCTCTTTTATGCTGTTTTCGTCCTGAACAGAGAGATCAAGTCTGCCGTTGTAGCTCGGGAGGCTTCCGCTTGCCTGCGACAGTTCGTTTTCTGCCTGGCTGTGTACGGGCAGGGCAAAACTTGCCAAACAAAAGACAATGCTCAAAATAATGTATTTTTCCAAAGTGTCGTGAACGGGTATGGTTATGCGTTGTTCGAGTTTCATGGCATTCTCCTTGGTTGAAGAAAATCATGCAATTTTTGTTCCACGAAAGTTGGAAAATTTTTCCCAAAGCATAAATTTTACATTTTTGTACTATTTTTCTTGATTGAATGGAAACTATGCCGTATACTGGGTAAAATATAGTTAAGCGGATTTGTAGTATGAAAAAATACTTAAATATACTCGGAAAAGTTGCTGTTATTTTAATTTTCGGTCTTGCGGTGTATTTGCTGCACAATAAGCTGCAGGCATACAGTTTCCGCGAAATAAAAAATGCCGTTCATGCTATACCGCTTAAAGCTTTGGTTGCGTCACTGTGTTTTATGGTTATCAATTTCATCGTCCTGATGGGCTATGACTGGCTGGCGCTAAAAGCCATTAAAAAACAATTGAAAGTTACGCGGGTGGCGCTTGTTTCTTTTGTGGGTGCGGTCATCAGCCTGAATTTCGGCGCGCTGCTCGGCGGTAGCACGGTACGGTATCGTCTGTATTCTGCCTGGGGATTTTCGCCCATAGATATTATCCGGCTTGTACTTATGCTGGCCGTAACCTTTTGGGTCGGTGCCATGGGGCTTGCCGGGGCGCTGTTTATTTTTGTTCCGCTGGAGCTTCCCGAAGAGCTGGGCATTCATTTTGTCAGCGTGCGTCCTTTGGGATTTCTGCTTTTTGGGTTGTGCGTCCTGTATCATGTGATTTGCTGGAAGCTCGACGGCCGTTCCCTGCATATTTTCAAAAAAGAATTTGCTCTGCCTCCCCTGCATATTGCGATTGCCCAGACAGTGGTTTCCGGGCTTGATCTTATTGTTGCCGCAGCCTGTCTGTATGTTCTTTTGCCTACGGACGGCGCGGTGAGCTTTATTGACTTTCTGCCGAATTATCTTTTGGCACAGGTGGCTGTGGTTTTGACGCACGTGCCCGGCGGCGTCGGGGTTCTTGAGGTTATTATCGTTAACCTTACACATCAGATTCCGATCAATATCGTTTTCGCGTCCATTCTCATTTTCAGGGTTATTTATTATATTGTGCCGCTTTTGTTTGCTTCCGTGCTGCTTGGCATCAATGAAATTTTTATTCAGGTTTCCCGTAAAAATCAGGATGAAAACCGTCTTGCCCTAAATGACTGGCTTTTGACGACATTAAAATATGTTGTGTTTGCCGTGGGCGTGTTTTTTTGTCTGTCCGTTGTCTTTCCTTTCAAAAAATCCGCTACGCTCTGCTGCCCCTATGAAGTGGCGATTGCTGCGTATTGGCTGCGCGGCGCCGTGGGTGTGGTTTTGTTGGTTTTTGCTTACGGGCTGGACAGAAAGCAGAAAAATCACTGGTATATTATCGTTGCGGCCCTTGTTGTCGGGTTGATAAGCATTGTTCTGACCGGAGGCGGCTGGATACAGTCGGGCATTATTTTGGTTCTCCTGCTGCCGCTTGTTATGTCGTATAAAAAATTTACCAGGGAGCGCATACCGGTTGCTTCCCATTATCCATTGGCGTGGTTTGTCAGTTCCGTGGTGGTCGTGGGTGCCATGCTGCTTTTGGGGTATTTTCTCATTTCTCTGCACGGCTACCATTCCCTGTGGAGCGACATTTTGGGCGGAACAGGCCCTGTAATTCAGTATGTTGCGCTGATTATTCAGTTTTTTACGGCCATTGCCATATTGATCGTGCTGAATGTGTTTGATAAAGTTTATAAAAGAAAAAAGGTTAAACATGAAAGGAATTAATATTAAGACCGTTGATCCGACATATAACCTTGCCGTTGAAGAAGCGCTTTTCGAAGCGCTGGAAAACGTCGGCGAGGAATATTTTCTGCTATGGCAGAATGCGCCTTCCGTTATTGTGGGTAGGCATCAGAATACTGCGGAAGAAGTAAACGAAGAATATGTGAAAGCCCGCAATATTCCCGTGGTGCGCCGTTCCACTGGTGGAGGTGCGGTGTATCATGATTTGGGAAATTTGAATTTTTCCTTTCTGCGCTATATGGAACGGGGAGAAGACACTTCTTTTGCCCGTTATATAAATCCCATTATTCAGGCTCTCAGAAGTTTGGGAATTAATGCGGAAATGTCCGGCAGAAACGATATGCTTGTGGACGGAAAAAAATTTTCCGGCAATGCCCAGAAAAAAAGTGGGCAAAAAATCCTGCAGCACGGCACGATTTTGGTAAGCTTGGATACTTCGCACCTTACAGATATTTTAACGGGAAACCCCGATAAATACCAATCAAAGGGAGTGGCTTCCCACAAGAGCCGCGTTGCCAATCTTATAGAATTTGTTCCGCATATGCAGCCTGAGGAACTCATGCAGAAAATCCGCACGGTTTTGATGCAGTTTCTTGTGGATGAAGAAATTGACCTGCCGCAGGCTGTTGCCCTCAGGGCAGAGCGGCTTGCCGCGGAAAAATACCGTACCTGGGAATGGAATTTCGGCAAATCTCCCGCTTATCAGGTGAAATTCCGCAGGCGTTTCCCGTTCGGTGCAGTGGATTTTTATGCGGACGTAAAAAACGGTACAATCAGTCAGTGCCGCTTTTACGGCGATTTTTTTGCCCATAAGGATATTTCCGGCCTTGAAGCGGCTCTGCAGGGTACTTTATTTAGAAAGCAAGATATGGTAAAAGCCTTGCAGGAGGCAAATGCGGCAGAGTATTTTGTCGGTGCGCAGCCGGCGGATCTTGTCGGTTTTTTTGAAGAAAATCTTTTAGTTTAGGTAATGATATGCAAAAATATACTTTTTCACAGGCAGGCGAGGCAGAGGATCTTATCCGTAAACTTGCCGACAGGCACCTCGGCGAGCAGGACGTGGAAGCGGAAGTCCGGCAGATTTTGGAAGCGGTGCAAAATCAAAAAGATGTTTTTCTTATAGAAAAAATACGCCAGTTTGACTGCAGTGATTTTAATGTTCCGCTGCGTGTGGGCGAAGCGGAAATTCAGCAGGGTGCTGCGCAGGTTTCTCCCGAAGATATGGAGATTATTGCGGAAGCAGCCAGAAATATCCGTTCCTTTCATGAAGCCCAGCTTGAGAAATCTTGGTTTCAGACGCGGGAAGACGGTTCTATTTTGGGACAGAAGGTTTCTGCCGTAAAACGTGCGGGACTTTATGTCCCGGGCGGAAAAGGCGGCAATACGCCTTTGATTTCCAGTTTGCTGATGCAGGCAATTCCCGCGCAGGTTGCGGGCGTCAAAGAAATTGCCGTGGTCAGTCCTCCGCGCGAAAACGGAATGCTGAATCCGTACCTTTTGGCTGCGGCGTATCTGCTCGACATTACGGAGGTTTACCGTGTGGGAGGCCCGTGGGCCGTAGGTGCTTTGGCATACGGAACGGAAAGCATAAAGCCGGTTGATGTCATTACCGGCCCGGGAAATCAATATGTAACCATGGCAAAAAAGCTTGTGCAGGGCAAGGTAGGGATTGATATGCTTGCCGGTCCCAGCGAAATTTTGGTGCTTGCCGATGATTCTGCCATGCCTGACTATATTGCTGCGGATATGCTTTCCCAGGCAGAGCATGACAGTCTGGCTTCTTCCGTATGCATTACTACGAGTTCTTATCTTGCGGATAAGATTATCGAGTGTGCGGAAAAACGGCTTGCCATGCTGCCGCGTGCGGAAATTGCCCGCAATTCATTGGAAAATTTCGGGGCTGTCATTGTTGTTCCGTCCATGCAGGTTGGGGTGGAAATTGCTAACCGCATTGCTCCCGAACATATGCAGCTTATGGTTCAGGATCCGTGGAGCTATGTGCCGCTTATTGATAATGTCGGCGCGCTGTTTTTGGGAGTATGGTCTCCTGAACCTGTGGGCGATTATTTTGCGGGCCCCAACCATGTTTTGCCGACGCAGGGAACTGCCCGCTATGCTTCTGCGCTGAGCGTGCACACATTCTGCAAGAAAACAAGCATTATTGCGTCTTCGCAAAAATTTACCCGCGCAAAAGCTTCTGCCATTGCAAGGCTTGCGCGCATGGAAGGTTTGGAAGCCCATGCCCAAAGCGTGGAAGCCAGAAAGTTAAACTAGATAAATGAGGGTGTTATGTCTGTAATTAAAACCAATATTCCCGAATTGAAGCTTATTTCTCGCGGTAAAGTCCGCGATATGTACGAGCTTGACGAAAAAAGCGTACTGATTGTCACCACAGACCGTATGTCTGCTTTTGACGTAATTTTGGACGATCCCATTCCCGGAAAAGGCGTTATTTTGAATCAGCTGACTTTGTTTTGGATGCGCCGTTTCGAGTCTTTGGTGCCGAATCATATTATTGAATCTGATGTGAATAACTATCCTGAATTTTTGCAAAAATATAAAGATCAGCTGGAAGGCCGCTCTGTAATTGCCAAAAAGGCCAAGCCGCTGGCTGTGGAATGTGTTGTGCGCGGGTATCTTGCCGGTTCCGGTTATAAAGATTATCAGAAAACCGGCATGGTATGCGGCCATAAACTGCCGGAAGGCCTGAAAAATTCTTCAAAATTTGCTGAGCCTCTTTTTACGCCTTCCACAAAGGCCGAAATCGGTGCCCATGACGAAAATATCAGCATAGAACAGGCTGCGCAGATTATCGGTGCGGATCTGTGTGAAAAAGTAAAAAATCTCAGCCTTGAAATATACAGTCAAGGCAGGGATTATGCTGCGGAGCGCGGCATTATTATTGCCGATACGAAATTTGAATTCGGTATGGTTGACGGTGTTCTGACGTTGATTGACGAGGTATTGACTCCCGATTCTTCCCGTTTCTGGCCGGCTTCTTCCTATGAAGAAGGCAGAAATCAAGCCAGCTTTGATAAGCAGTATCTGCGTGACTGGCTTGAAACGCAGGATTGGGATAAAACTCCGCCTGCCCCCCGTCTTCCCGAAGAAGTTGCAAAAACTACAACACAAAAATATCAAGAAATTGCTGATATTTTGACTAAATAATGAGGTGAAGCATGATATTAGAAGGTAAAAAAGCACTTGTTTTCGGCGTTGCCAATGACAGAAGCATTGCGTACGGCATTTCAGAATCCTTTAAAAATCACGGCGCACGCCTTGCGTTCAACTATATGGGCGATGCCATTAAAAAACGTATTGAACCCATCAGCGAAAAGCTCGGCGGCGAATTTATTTTTCAGTGCGACGTGACCAGCGATGAGCAAATTGCCGAAAGTGCACGGCTTGTTAAAGAAAAATGGGGCACTATTGATGTTTTGGTGCACTCCGTTGCTTTTGCCCATAAAGAAGATTTGCACGGCAGATTTGTGGAAACTTCCCGCGAGGGCTTTTTGACTGCAATGAATATTTCCGCATATTCTTTGGTTGCGCTGTGCAAAGCTTTTGAAGGCATTATCAATCCCGGCGGTTCTGTTATCTGCATGACATATTACGGTTCCCAGAAAGTTATTCCCAATTATAATGTTATGGGCGTAGCCAAGGCTGCACTTGAAAGCTCCGTACGTTACCTTGCCAGCGATTTCGGCAAAAACGGCGTGCGTGTCAATGCCATCAGCGCCGGTCCGATTAAAACCCTGTCTGCTTCCGGCATTTCCGATTTCAGGGAAATCCTGAATCATATCGAAGCTCATGCGCCGCTTCGCAGAAATGTGACCATTAATGAAGTCGGTAATGCCGCCACGTTCTTGGCTTCCGATCTCAGCAGTGCCGTTACCGGCGATATTCTTTACGTTGACTGCGGTTTCCAAAGCGTTGCGTTTTAGGTCAGACTATGTTTAAAGCAATTTTATTGATAGCGGTTGTCATCGGTGCTGTTTTTTTGATGAACAAGCTTGGAATTGCTCCTTCGTGAATGAAAGGCGGCAATCAGGCAGGTGCCTGTGACATAAAGAAAAAAAATAGTAAATAATGATATGTAAAAAGAGCGGCAGTGCCGCTCTTTTTTTATGAGTTGTTTTTGCATGGTTTTATGCATGATGTGTGCATTGTGTACTGTCGAAACGGATAAAAGTATTGCATTGTTTGGCACTGTGAATGGGTGTATAATAAATTATATGTTATTTCAGTGTATTGGTTGATGTTTTTTTTAAATAAAAAATTTTTAAAAATACTTTACAAAGGTTTTTTTCTGGATTAGAACAAAGTCATAAATTCACAATTAATTGTTATAAAAAGAACTTAATCGAAAATAGCTGTTGTGTGTTATTATAACATACTAAAATAAAATATAAAATTTTATAATAGTTTTGTGATTTTTAGAACTAAATAGTTTGATAGTAATGCTGTCAAATGAAAACGGAGCATAATATGAAAAAAGTTTTATTACTGGGTGCGGGGTATGCCAATCTGGCTTTTTTGACAAGCTTGCCCAAGAGTGTGTTCAATGAAGCGGAATTTACCATTATTTCCAGGGACAGCGAACACTATCACAGCATTTTGCTGCACGAAGTGGTAAGCGGTGCCAGAGATAAAAGTGTGCTTTTTCCGGTAGAAGATGTTATCCCTTCCAAAGTAAAATTTATTGAAGATACCATAGTTGAAATTCAAAAAGACTGCGTGGTCGGCAAAAACGAAACCTACCTTTTTGACACCTTGTTTGTCGGTCTTGGTTTTCAGAGTGACAGTTTCAATATTCCCGGTATTCGGGAATATGCCCGTTCTCTTGTAAATTATCATGAAGCCAGCGATATTCACGAAACCATTAAACAGGAATTGCTGACGCTTAAAAACGGGGAAAAGGATCATTTGCATTTTGTGGTGTGCGGCGGCGGTTTAAGCGGTGTGGAACTTGTTTCTTCCCTGTCTGACCAGCTTCCTAAACTCTGCAGGCAGCTTGCCATGCCCTGCAAAAATATTAAACTGACCTGCGTTGAAGCCATGCCGTCCATATTGCCCATGTTTTCCCGCAAGCTTTCTTCCAATGCCGCAGCGTATTTGGAAAAGAACGGCGTGGATATTCTGACTAACTGCAAAGTTTTGGAGTGTCAGAAAGACGCGATTATTGTGGACAGAGCCGGAACCCGCGAAAAAATCGACGCTTCTCTCGTTATTTGGACGGCAGGCGTGAAAGGCAATCCGGTTATTGAAAATTCACCGTTTTTCACCAGTGCCAGAAGCCGTGTGGAAATTAATGAATACCTGCAGCCAATCAATCAGGAACATCAAGAAGACATGAACAATATTTTTGTGCTCGGCGACTGCGGGGCGTTGAAAAATCCTCAAACGGGAAGATTTTATCCGCCGACGGCGCAGCTTGCCATGCAGCAGGGTATGTATTTGGCAAAAGTAATCCAGGACCATTTTAAAGGCAAAATGCATATTAAGCCTTTTGTTTATCATTCACAGGGCTGTTTGTGTTCTTTGGGCAAAAAACACGCCGTGGGGCAGGTTGGCAGTTCCGGAGAAATTAAAGGCAGAATAGCTTTGTGCATCAAACACGCAGTGGAAAATAAGTGGCGCGTCAAGCTAAAAGGGCTGCGCGGCATGATCAGCACTGCATCATAAAAATATGCCGTGCAGGGCTGCCTATAACAAAAAGTTATGGGTAAAAAATAAAAAGTTATTTAATCCATGAGCTTATATGTTTTTTGCATGGAATAATTTTTTATTGTCAGAATGCGGGGTTGCGCGTATGATTTATTCATGCTTTTATAAAAGAGGTTTGTATTATGGCATTGCATTTAAGAGTTATTGGTGCTGTGGCACTTGGAGTGGGAGCATATGCTTTATATAAGACCGGCTTTTTTAAGCCTGTTGCCAAAAAGGCCATTGAAACCGGCATGACCGTCAGCTCTTGGGCCAAGGATAAAGCAGAATGTGCCAAAGAAAAATATGCTTCCCTGAAAAACGAAGTAAAAAAGGAAAAAGCAGAAAAGGACAAAGCTGAAATTCCGCAGGAAGCAGAAGCTTAAAAAAGGCTCTTCGGAGCCTTTTTTTGCGGCTTTTTACAGCCGTTCCAGTTTTTTGTACAGTTCGGTATACGGGTTTTTCTGCGGAACATCGTTTCGGCAGCCCTGCCATTTGCCTTCCTGAAACAGCAGCCCTTCAATGCCGCGCACTACATGGCCTTTTAATTTTGCCCAGTCGGGCGCAATCAGTTCACTGCTGTCCTGTGCGTCTGCCGTCAGTCTGTGAATGGCAATGCGGGAGGGGATAAGGCACAGAGCGTCGCAGATAAGATTTATATAGGCTTCCTGTTCCATGGGAATATAGGTTCCTGCGAGGTAATCGTCCGCAAGAGGGGTATTTCTGCAGACATACAGGCCATGGAGTTTTATGCCCTGAATCGGCAGCCTGCATACGGTTTCCACGGTTTTTAAAAAGTCTTCTTTGCTTTCTCCCGGAAGTCCCGCCATTAAATGCACGCATACATTGAGTCCGCAGGCGCTGGCAAGTTCTATCGCGTCGGCGGAACATTTTGCCGTATGGCCTCGGCGTATGCGCGCAAGGGTTTTGTCATGCATGGACTGTACGCCGAATTCTATCCATTTGGTTTGAAAGGGCAGTGATGCCAAAAGTGTAAGTTTTTCCGTGTCAACGCAGTCCGGTCTGGTGCCTATGGAAAAACCGACGCATTTGGGCAGTGTCTGCAGTTCGTCCGTTACTGTGCGCAGCTTTTCCAGACTGCCGTAAGTGTTGGAGTAGGACTGCATATAGGCAAGAAAATTTTGGGTATTTTTCAGGCGGTCGGAGCAGCTGAATTTGTCAAGCCAAAACTGCCATTGTTCGCTGAGGCTCAGCCCTTTTTGCATAAGTCCAGATCCGGAGCCGGCGGCATTGCAGAACGTGCAGCCTCCGTACTGAATTGTTCCGTCACGGTTGGGACAGCCAAAATGCGCGTCCAGCGAAATCTTCTGCACTTTAGCATTATGTATGTTTTTCAGCCATGCGTCAAAGGAATAATAAAGGTAATGGAGTTTCATGGAAAAATTGTAGCTGTTTCATGAAATTTAGCAAGGAATACTTTTTTCTGCAGGAAAAAGAAATAGTTTTGCCTTTTCCTTGACTGTGCTGTCAAAATCGGGTATAAGAAATCTTCACGATGTGTGCAACGCCCTCATTTGAGTTTTAAATGCTGGGTGTTTTTTATTTTATATTTTCAAGGATATTATCATGAGTAACACTCCTATTTCCGTACAAGGCTATCAAAAACTTGAACAAGAGCTTGATCGCTTGAAAAAGGAACGTCCTGCTGTCATTCAAGCTATTAAAGAAGCACGAGAAGAAGGCGATTTAAGAGAAAATGCTGGATATGATGCTGCTCGTGAACGCCAAGGATTTTTGGAAGCCCGTATTAATTATATTGAATCCAAGCTGCCGACGTTTAATGTTGTCGATTTGAATACCCTCAGCAGCAATAAGGTTATTTTTGGCGCAACCGTGCGTGTTGTGGATATTGATACCGATGAAGAAAAAGAATTTACGCTGCTTGGCCCGGACGAAGCCGATTTTGCCAACGGTTCCATTTCCATCAGTTCTCCCGTGGGCAAAGCGCTGCTCGGACACGAAGAAGGCGAAGAAATTACCATTGATATTCCAAAAGGCCGTGTGACTTACGAAATTCTTTCCATAGAATTTCGCGGTTCTCAGGAATAGCACTGTTGCAGCAAGTATAAAAAAGCCGGGCAATGCCCGGCTTTTTCTGTATATGCTGTGTGCTGTTGTTTTATGCGGCAGTTTGGCGTTTATTGATAATTTTTTACGCTGAACTCCAGAATATCGCCGTTTGCCGCGTCGATTTCGTATTTGTATTCAATGTAGCCGTGCCAAAATTTCAGTTCGTAGGAACTGTATCCGTATTTGAATTCCTGGGAAATTTTGACAAAGCGTACCTCGCTGTCTTTTGCTCCTGCATGGTTTACGGCAATTTGCTTAACTTCGTCCGTGGTTAAAAAATCTTGGTTCGGGCTTATGGGAGTAAATTCCGTTCTGTTGTGTTCTTGGCTGTATTCCAGAATTTCTCCTGTATTTATGTTGATTTTGTATTCGTATTCTATATTATTTTTCCAAAATTCAATTTCAAACTGCATAATGCCGTCGTCATATTCCTGATCTATTTTCATATGACTGATTTCGTTTTTGTTTATATTGGCGTGCCGCAGAGCAATTTGTTTTGCGTTTTCAACCGTTATGGGAGCAGCCAAACCGAAGGCGGGCATACAGAAAAAACATAGAAGAAAGGCGGGAAGAAAAATTTTGTTCATGCGTATATCCTTATTAGGGGAGTATTTCTGAATTATTTTCCGGGGGAAACGATTGCGTTGCTGTGCATTTTAAAGTTCGCAAACTCGCTGACGCAAACGGCTTGTCGCCCTTTGGGCGGCTCCCCGGACCCTTCATTGCGCGGCAGTTACGGAACCTTGCCGAATTCTTCGGCTTCGGTTCCGTAACTGCCGCGAATAAGAGTGCAAAAAAACTTTTTCAATAATTTTTTCTGTAATTATTTTATATGGTATAACTGTTATATTTGGAAACATACCTTTGTTATGCCACAATAACGGATTTTTTTTTAAGTGTCCAGCTGTATTTTTTTGCTTAACCAATTATTACAGCTTGTTATTATATGTGATATTTTACTTCGCATTGGTAAATTTCGCCTGTTTCCGCGTCAATTTCGTATTGGTATTCGATGTAGTCTTTGTAAAAACCGATGTCGTAAAGATGTTCGCCGTCATCGAAATCGTAGGAAAATTCGCCCATGACTACTTGGTTTGCCTGCAGGCCTGCGTGGTTTAAAGCAATTTGTGCCGCATAGTCACCCTGGATAAGGTTTTCCGGGTTGGAGCTTTTGAAAACGCCGAGCAGGTTCAGTCTTCTTTTTTCAAATTTATGGGAAAGAATCTGTCCGGTATTGCCGTTAATTTTGTATTCGTAGTTGTAATCCCCGTTTTTGAAATCCACTTCATATTCCATTCTGCCGTCGTCGTGGTCTTGTTCGATGCGCAGGGAGCTGATTTGTTTTTCGTTAAAACCTGCGTGCTGCAGGGCAATTTGCTTTGCCTGCTGGGGATTCATAATGGTAAACTGCTGCATTGGTGCGTTCATGGGCAGCGGAGTCTGGCTGGGGGCTTTCATGGGTACGGTGTGCTGGTTGCTTTGATTTACGGGGAAGGGTTGAACAGTTTGATTGGCTGAAGCTTGGCCGGCAAGAAACAAAAAAGCGGGGCTTATGGCCAGGGTGAGGAAGAATTTCTTTATGTTCATGATGCTGCTCCTTGTTCGTTGTTGTTAATTGTACAGTATCTCGGAAAAATTAAAATGAGATTAAAAAAGTATTTTTTGGGAATAAAATTTAAAGGAAAATTGTTTTTTGCTGTTTTTGTCCGCGGTATTTGCAAAACTGAAGCCGAAAATTTCGGCAACGTTCCGTAACTGCAGGGCGGTAACGCAAAAGCCCCGCGGGAACGGGGCAGTTTTTATCAGGGAATACGCAGAGAGTTTTATAATATTTCTTCCAGCAGATAAATAAGTATGCACAGTGCGCTGAACCCGATCACGCACCATTTGGTGACGGCGGTGTCTGTCGCAATTTTCCGCAGCAGTTCCGTATTGTCGGCATAGGGATTTTCGATTTTATATTGCATACGTTCGTTTTTTTTGCGTTCGCGCAGTATGTTCGATTCTATGATAATTTCCTGTTCTTCTTTGGTATAGCTTTCGTATTCTTCCTGGCTGCATTCAAGTGATATCAGGGTTGTCTCCCCGCATCGGGGGCATTTGCTCTTGGTGTTGGCAGGCAGAAACTGTTCGGTTTTGCATGAGGTGCAGTAAAAGGCATTGATTGGTTTTGCCATTGCAGTCTCCTTTAGTCATTGCGGATATGGTGGGATATGATTTCTCCGGTTACTGCATTGATTTGATATAGCATTGTTTCGGAGCTTTTTTTTATGGTGAAGGAATAAAGGACGGTGTCTAGCTTTATGATGTGGGAAACACGGATTTCGTCAATATCGGCAGGGTTTGTTTTTGCATGGGACAAAACTGTCTGCTTTGCCGCTTCAAGGGAAATGTAGTTCTGCTTTCTCCTTGCGGAAAAAGGGGTTTCCCGCAAGGAGTGATAAAAAGGCGTTTTCATTGCTGTTAGTTTTGTTCAATGTCAAATTCGATAATAGCACCGGTTGCGGCGTCGATTTCATAATCGTATTCGGTGTATTCTTTCCAGAATTCTACTTTATATACTGCTCTGCCGTCGTCAAATTCCTGATAGCAGTTTAAGCGGCGGGTTTGGTTTGCGCTGAGTCCTGCGTGTTTCAGGGCAATTTCCGTTGCTTTTTGGTTGCCGATGAGGGCTTGCTGGGCAGGCATCTGCTGGGTCATGGGAGCGGTGTTGTTGATGTAATTTTGTTTGACTTCCTGCTTGTGGGCAATAATTTGGCCGTTGGCGGCATTTACAGTGTAATCGTATTCTGTGTTGCCTTTCCAGAATTCGATTTCGTATTCTGAAATGCCGTTGTCAAAATCTTGTTTGATTTGTACGAAGCCGGCTTCGTTGGGGTTTACGCCTGCGTGCTGCAGAACGATTTGTTTTGCCTGTTCCGGGCTGATTTGTGCCATGGCATTGGGGCTTATTGCAAACATCAGTGCAAAACCAAGGGACATAGATGCAAGAATGGTAGACTTTTTCATAATTTTTCTCCTCAAATGTTTCCATTAATGTTGTTTTACCGTTTCAAGATTAAAGGAACATTAAAATTTTTAATTTTCTTTATTTGCTGTGACGCCTTGTTTTTTTAGGGGAAATGTTTTTCATTTCGTCCATGGGACAAGGTATACGTCGCAAAAATTAAAGAAAGATTAAAATGTTTAATTTTTTTGAGGAAGCGTAAAATTAAAAATAGTGCCTTTGTTGACTGATGAGGAAACCGTTATGGAGCCGCCGTGCGCCTCGATGATCCATTTTACCAGAGGAAGCCCGAGGCCCGTGCCGCTGTATTCTCCGGGAGTTTTGCTGCGGGCTTTGTCCACTTGATAAAAGCGTTCCCAGATTTTGGGCAGGTCTTCTTCGCTTATGCCTATGCCCGTATCGAAAATCCTGCCGTGAACCGTGCCCTGCGCGGCAGTAAGGCTGAAGGTTATTTTGCCTTTCGGTCTGTTGTATTTTATGGCATTGGAAAAAAGATTGATCAATGCGCCGGTTATCAGCGTCGGGTCACCGCTTATGCGGATATTTTCCTGAACGGAAAAAGTCAGGGCAATGTTTTTTTCTTCGGCAAGTTCCTGCTGCTGTTCGGCGATGATTTCTGTCAGTTCGCTGAGGTTTATGTCTTCCCGTTCCAGGATTTCGCCGTAATGTTCCGCTTTTGTCAGCAAAAGGAGCTGGCTGGTCATTTGGGACATCTTTTTGGCGTACCATAAAATGGTCTGCAGCGCTTCCTTGGTTCGTTCTTCGCGGGTATTTTCAAGCGCCAGTTCGCATTGGGCGATTATGACGCTGGTGGGGGTGCGCAGTTCGTGGGAAGCGTCGGAAGTAAACTGTTTTTCTTTGAGAAAAGCCTGTTCGATGCTGTTGAACATGGAATCAAAGGTATGGGCCAGGGCATGGATTTCGTCTTGGGTTTTGCTGTCCAGCTCAATGCGCAGGGATAAGTCCCTGCTGTTTTGTATTTCCTGGGCTACATGAATGATTTGTTCTATGGGACTGAATGTTCTGCGGATAAAAAAACGGGCAAGAAGTACGGTAAACAGGGCAAGAACGGGCAGAACTGTCAGCACGAGATAAAACAGGGAGCTGAAAGTCTGCTTTGTGGAGGCAACGGAAACTATGCCGCGAACATAGATTTTTTCTCCCTGAATGTTTTTTTCGATATCATAAATATAAAACTGGCCTGTTTTTTTCAGTTTTCCTGTTTCAAAATTTTCGTAAACGGGGAAATCCAGCGGAGTTTCGCCGTAAATAAACTGTTTTTTGCCGTCGTAGAGGGAAGTATAGATGTTGTTTTTGAAAATATAGGAAGAATCCAGGACAATAAGATTGTTGCGTTTGCGTATTTTTTGGGCATTGTCTTCAATGGCGTTGATGAGCTGGCTTTTTATTTCGGCTTCTTTTTGACCTTTGCCGACAATGATCAGGAGCGTGAGGGAAACGAATACAAGCAAAAAGGTGCTGACGCTTATCAGTATGGTCAGCTTGCTTTTTATGCCCATGGAAAAATGTTTATTCTTCACGGATTACATATCCTTGCCCGCGTATGGTGTGGATAAGTTTTTTCTCATGCCCTTCGTCGATTTTTTTGCGCAGATAGCGGATATAAACGTCAATGATATTGGAACTGCCGTCATAATCGTAATTCCACATATGCTGGTTCAGGGTGTCGCGGGACAAAACCTGCCCTTTGTGCATGATCATGTACAGGAGGATATTGTATTCCTTGGAGGAAAGCGTAATGGGGGTGCCGCCGCGGGTTACTGTTTTGGTTTTGTCGTTAACAATAAGGTCGGCAGCCTGATACTCGCTTTCGGGATTTTTTTGGGAGTGCCTTCTGATAAGAACGCGTATGCGGGCAAGCAGTTCTTCAAAGGCAAAAGGTTTTGCCATATAATCGTCCGCGCCGAGATCAAGTCCTTTGACTTTGTCGTCAATGCTGTCTTTGGCTGTCAGGAGCAGGACGGGAGTGGTATTTTTTTTGCTGCGGATATGCGTTAAAATTTCCAGGCCGTTCATATTCGGCAGCATGATGTCGAGTATGATAAGGTCGTATTCCGCCCCTTCGATATAGGCAAGCGCTTCATTGCCCAAGTGGCAGGAATCTATGGTGTAATGTTCCTTTTTCAGCTTTTCGCCGATAAGTCTGTTTAAGGAAACATCGTCTTCTACTATCAGTATCCGCATGGTGTTTGGTTACTCTGCCGGCTGGGCAAAGAGATCGTTTTCGTCAAGTTCGTCCAAAATGGTATAGGAACGGATATGCACTTTTGTGCAGTCTTCCTCTTCGCATGGCTGCAAAATGCAGTTGGCGCTGACAAAATTGCTCATCATGTCAATTAAATCTATGCCTGCCCCTTTGGAAAGAATGGGGTATTCCGCTTCTTCGCCGTTTGCAGAAATGGTTCTGAGAGCTACTTTGCACTTTGAAGCATTGAAAGAAAGCGGTACTATGCTTCCTTTGATCGTTACTTGTGATTCAGACATGGAAAAGGCATTCCTTTGTTTGTGAGTTTTTTTATTTGTGGATATTTTTTTTTATTTTGTCAAGCTTTTCACAATTTATTTTTATGGTATTTTTTGTTATGTTCAAAACAGTTGCATAGTTAAAATTGTTGGAGGCCGTTATGGAAAATATGTGGGCACCCTGGCGCATGGAGTATATTCTTTCCAAAAAAGAACATAAAGGCTGTGTTTTTTGTTTGGAAGATTTTCAGCCGCAGCTTACGGAAAACGATGCGCTGCGGCTTGTGGTGCACAAAGGAACATACTGTTATGTCATGCTTAACCGTTATCCCTACGCCGCAGGACATTTAATGGTTATACCGTACCGTCACTGCATGGACATTACGGAACTTTCCGCAGAGGAACGCGGCGAATTTATGGAACTTGTCAGCCTGTCCTGCCGGGCCGTGCGCAAAGTGTGCCGCTGCGACGGAATAAATATGGGTATAAATCTTGGAAAAGCCGCCGGCGCAGGCATTGCCGATCATCTGCACGGGCATATTGTGCCGCGCTGGGAAGGGGACTCGCAGTTTATTGCCGTGGTGGCCGATGTGCGTCTTATTCCGGAACGTCTTGAAACCATGCAAAAAACTTTTGCGCTTGCGTTTAAGGAAATAATGGAATAATCTGAACTGACCGTTCGGGTACAATTTTGTAATGTCTTTTTTAGGAGTGGGTATGCGTTATCTAAAAGTTTTTTTGCTTGTGCTTATCTTTTTTGTCGTCATGATGTTTTTTGTGCAGAATCAGGCTTCTTTTGCCGACCCTGTGGTTTTAAAGCTTGATCTTTTCTTTATCGAACCTATTGAAACCATACCGCTTCCTTTGTATTCCGTTATGCTGATCTGTTTTGCATTGGGTGCGTTTATTGTTCTGCTTATGCTTATGTGGGACAGGCTGACGCTCAGTTCCAGAGCTATGGCTGCCCGCCGCCGCGCTGCCGGTCTGGAAAAGAAACTGACCAAGCTTGAAGGCGAACTTGCACAACTGAACGCCAAATATGCCGATATGAATACAAAGCACACGGAATCCGAAAATAAACTGAAAGCCGATTTGGAAGCAGCGGAAAAACGTTTGGATACCGTAATGCGCGCAGCTGAAACCGAATAATATGCAATTGCCCGAAAATTTTAAACTTACCCCCATGTATGAGCAGTACCTTGGGATAAAAAAACAATATCCCGATACTATCCTCTTTTACCGCATGGGGGATTTTTATGAGCTTTTTTTTCATGATGCGGAAATCGCCGCCAGAGAGCTGCAGCTTGCCCTGACCAGCCGCAACAAAGGGGAATATATCCCCATGTGCGGCATACCGTGGCACGCGGCTGATGCGTATTTCAGCCAAATGGTGGAAAAGGGGTATAAAGTCGCCATATGCGATCAGGTGGAAGACCCCAAAAATGCCAAAGGGCTGGTTAAGCGCGAGGTAACGAAAATACTTACCGCCGGTACGGTGATTGACGATGCCAATCTGCAATCTAAGCAGCATACCTATCTCGGGGCGATTTTTTGGCAGGACGGCTTGGGTGCTTTTGCATGGCTTGACGTGTCCACGGGATATTGGACTGGCGTTCAGGCCGCCAAAGAGAGTGAGCTGTGGCAGTGGGTGTACAAAGTTGACCCTAAAGAGCTTTTGATTCCTTCCGGAATGGAAGTCCCGGAACTTGTAAAAATAAACGGAACGGCGCAGCTTGTATATTTGAACGCGGCAAGCCATTTTGACCTGAAGCGGTCGGAAAAGCGCGTGCTGGACGTGCAGAAGGTTCAGGAACTTTCTGCATTGGGATTGGAAAAAAAGCCTGCACTTGTACGGGTGTGCGGGGCATTGCTTGCCTATATCGAGCAGACGCAGAAATATGTGCCTTCGTATCTGAGCGCGTTTGAGCCCATGGATACGGGTATGTATATGGTCATTGACGAAGTGACCGAAAGAAATTTGGAAATTTTCCGCCGTTACGACGGCAAAAAAGGGCTGGGCACGCTGCTGCATGAGCTTGATTTGTGCCAAACACCCATGGGCGGCCGTTTGCTGGAGGAGCGTCTGCGTTATCCTTATAAGGATACCGCAAAAATTTTGCTGCATCAGGAAGCTGTGGAGCATTTTTTTGCAAATCCCCATAAACTGCAGGCGCTTCGCGGGTATTTGGATAGAGTTTATGATTTGGAGCGGCTTTCGACCCGTATCAGCGTCAATCGATTTTATCCCAAGGATTTTTTGGCTCTGCGCGACAGCCTTGCCTGTCTGCCGGAAATTTTTTCTGTTTTGCAGCAGGAAGACGGCAGTCTGCCTACGGATAAAACACTGACATTTGAAAATGTGCCGCAGGGACTTGGCCGTTTGCTGAAAAATTGGGACAGCTGCGAGGATATTTACGGGCTTTTGGCAGATTCGCTGCTGGATTCCGTGCCGCAGCAGATAACCGAAGGTATGCTTTTTAAAGCCGGATTCAATGCGGAGCTGGACGAGCTTATTGACGTTATGGAGCACGGGGAAAGCCGCTTGCAGGAACTTTTGCTGCATGAACAGGAAAAATCCAATCTGCCTAAACTGAAAATAGGGTATAACCGGGTATTCGGATATTATTTTGAACTGAGCAAAGCCCAGCAGCAGCCTGTGCCGGATTATTTTGAACGCAGGCAAAGCCTTGTCAATGCCGAACGTTTTATCACTCCTGAACTGAAAGAGCTGGAAAATAAAATTCTTTCTGCTTCTGAAAAGCGCAATGAGTTGGAATATAAGCTTTTTCAGGAACTTAGGGAACGTATTGCCCAAGAGCGGCCGCGTCTTTTGTTTATGGCAGGCCTTATTGCCCAGATTGATTATTGGCAGGCTTTGGCCGAATGTGCCAGAAAAAAAGGCTGGGTCAAACCTGTTCTGCACAGCGGCAATTCCATTGTGATAAAAGAAGGCAGGCACCCCGTGGTCGAGGCCGTGATCGGCAAATCCCATTTTATTCCAAATGATTTGACGGTAGATGAAAAAAGACGGCTTCTTTTGATTACCGGACCCAATATGGCCGGTAAATCCACAGTGCTGCGGCAGTCTGCGATTATTTGCCTGCTTGCGCAGATGGGTTCCTTTGTTCCGGCAAGTTTTGCCGAAATCGGAATTGTGGACAGGATTTTTTCGAGGGTAGGGGCTTCTGACAATATCAGCCGCGGACAAAGTACGTTCATGGTGGAAATGATGGAAACTGCCCGTATTTTGCGCCAATCTACCAAGAAAAGTTTTGTTATTCTCGATGAGATAGGCCGCGGCACAAGTACCTTTGACGGGCTTGCCCTGGCGTGGGCCGTGGCAGAAGAGCTGCTGAAACGGGCAAACGGGCAAATTCGCACGCTTTTTGCAACGCATTATCATGAACTTACTGCGCTGGAAGGAAAGCTTGACGGTGTGTACAATATGAATATCGCCATAAAAGAATGGAATAACGATATAGTATTTTTGCGCAGGCTTATCCCCGGCCCTGCGGATAAAAGCTACGGCGTTGAAGTGGCAAGGCTTGCGGGTGTGCCTGCCCATGTGGTGCACAGAGCAAAAGAGCTGCTTGCATTGCTTGAGGAAAGCAAAGAAAAAGCGGAAAAACGCGCGGAGCACGTGCTTTTGCCGGGACTTGTCCCCGAAAGCGGCAGGAGCGGTACGGACGCGGCGCTGGAAGAAGTGCCGCCTTTTTCCTGCAATATTCAGGAACAGACAGAAAAAGCATTGAAAGAACATCCGATTTTAAAGGAATTGGCCGAAATAAATTTGAATTCATTAACCCCGCTTGATTGTATGCGTTTGCTTTTTGAGTGGAAAGAAAAATTATAATGGACTGTTATGAAAAAAAATAGAACTGTTTTTTTTGCTCTTCTTTTGTTTGCCGTACTGACGGCAGCCTGCGGCAAAAAAGGCGATCCGCTTCCGCAGAAAGTGGACCAACTTTTCAGTCTGCAGAATGTGTTTGTGACGTATAATCCCGAAGGAACGCTTACGGTACAGGGAACCGTGGTGGGGGCCATAGCCAGTGTGCAGGCTTTTTCTTTGGAGCTTGAGGCCGTGGATGAGGACTGTATAGGCTGTCCGTTTGTGCCTGCGGAAAAATATACGCAGACGCCCGAAGAAGTTTGGGGCGGAGTGCGCAGGGCTGATTTCGGCTTTACGGTTTATCCGCATACGCGCAGTACTGTGTACCGTTGGCGCCTTACCGTGCATAATGCCGTTTCGGGGCTGCCCAATGCCGTGACGCCTGTATATAAAGTCCACAAACCTTTTGACGATGAGCGGAATTTTGTGGAAGTTCGGCAGGCAGAGTAAATTGGGCTGTTCTCTTGTTTGTCGGTTTGTATAGTATGGACAGCAGCGGAATTGGCCCGGCTGTTAAAAATGTATGAAAAGAGAAATTCGGTATATGGCTGTAAAAGGCTTGTCTTCGGAAATATCGTTTGTTTCAGAACATATTTTTCTGTATTCAATAAGAAATATGCGGGGACGTTGTTTAAAAGCGTAAAAAGTTGAGGAAATAGCATGGACGAATTTACATATCGGGGATTTTCTATCAAGAAATTGTTGGAATTGTGCGACATTAAGTTGATGAATAAAGGAAAAGCTCCTGTGCTTTATGGTGTGCCGGAACAATATTCTCAAGGCAGAATTTTTCGTGAATATGCCCGTTTTCCTGACGATTTGCCGCTGAATGTTTATGCCGATCACGGTATTCCGTTTCAGTTCAGAGTAGCGCCGCATGAGCTGAAAAATAATGCCTATGCGTTTTTTACGTATCATAAGAAAAAATATCAGCTGCTGAAAGAGCAGCTTAGAAAACCATGTTATAAAGTTCCTCATCCTTTAATTTGGTACAGAAGGGAGCATGGTATTGAGCAGATTGAAAATCCCCAGGGAACGCTTTTTTTTGCCGTTCATTCGACACCTGATGTTTCTGTTTTTTATGATATCGAACAAATTTGTGCACAGCTGAAATTATTGCCGGATGAAATGCAGCCTGTTGCCGTGTGTTTGTTTATGAGTGATATTCATAACGGAACTTTTTTGAAATATTTGGAAAACGGAGTTCCCGTATATACGGCAGGCAACGTATGGGATATACGCTTTGTTGACAGGTTTTATGATTTGCTTCGGCGTTTTAAATTTACGGCTTCCAATTCTTACGGAACCTATCTTTTTTACAGTGTTGAAATGGGGATTCCGTTTATGTATCTTAAACAGGATTATTATTTTTATAATTATTCCGACAGAAATTTGCCTGCGGGGAAATATAGAAGTAATAGTAAGTTATTTAACGTATTGGAGCTGTTTTCGGGGATTCCGCCAAAAATAACAAAACAGCAAAAAAGCTTGGTTGAATATTATGTTAATATGGAAAACTATATCAGCAGGAAAGAAATGCATGAAGTGTTAAAAAAAGCATTAACTGAAATTAGATTGGTATAGTTTTTGCATATATTATTCCGTATGTATATTATAAGGAATTATTATGTTTAATAATAAAAATATTTTTATAACCGGCGGTACGGGATCATTCGGACAGGAATTTGCAAAGACTGTTTTGCATAATTATCCCCAGGTTAATAAAATAATTATTTATTCCCGTGATGAATTTAAACAGTTTATTATGAGCAATCAGCCGGAATTTCAGCCGCATTTGTCTAAGCTTCGTTTTTTTATCGGTGATGTTCGGGATAAGGACAGACTGCGTATGGCTATGGAGGATGTGGATTTTGTTATTCATGCGGCAGCATTGAAGCAGGTTCCTGCCTGTGAATATAATCCGTTTGAAGCCATAAAAACCAATATTGTGGGCGCCCAAAATGTTATTGAAGTGGCACTTGAAAAAAATGTCGAAAAAGTTGTCGCTCTTTCAACAGATAAAGCAAGTTCTCCGATTAATTTATACGGTGCGACAAAATTATGTTCCGATAAGCTGTTTATTGCGGGCAACGGATACAGCGGAAGCAAAAGAACACGATTTTCCGTGGTTCGGTACGGCAATGTGGCAGGTTCGCGCGGTTCTGTTATTCCGTTTTTTCGGCAGCTGGTTCGTGAAGGCGCCAAAAGTTTGCCGATAACGGATTACAACATGACAAGATTTTGGCTTAAACTTGAAAATGCCGTATGGCTTGTGATAAAAGCTTTTGAAGATATGCGCGGCGGCGAACTTTACGTAAAAAAAATACCGTCCATGCGTA
Source organism: uncultured Desulfovibrionaceae bacterium (assembly GCA_949299515.1). Classification (GTDB taxonomy): domain Bacteria; phylum Desulfobacterota; class Desulfovibrionia; order Desulfovibrionales; family Desulfovibrionaceae; genus Taurinivorans. Next base: position 22,445 of record CASGAP010000011.1, on the reverse strand, counting down.
TAGTTGATTTGGCAAAGGCTATTGCACCGGATTTGCCCATGTATGAAATAGGCATACGCCCCGGAGAAAAAATTCATGAACAGATGATTTCTATTGAAGATGCACGGCATACGCTGGAGTTTGACGATTATTTTCTTATTCAGCCAGATCTTGCATGGTGGCAGGGCAGAAAAAAAGGCTTGGGAGGAAAACCCGTTCCTTTGGATTTTGTGTATAACTCCGGCTGTAATACGGATTGGCTGACTGTGGAAGATATGCAAAAATTAATTGCAGAAATTCATTATGAAAAGTTATAATTACGGAAAGCAATGTCTTGATGAAGAAGATTATCAGGCTGTTTTGGAAGTATTAAAGTCTGATTTTCTTACCTGCGGGCCGAAAGTAAAAGCATTTGAACGTGCGCTTTGTGAATATACGGGGGCAAAATACTGCGTTGCAGTCAGCAGTGCCACGGCAGGGCTGCATCTTGCCATGCTGGCTCTCGGTATCGGCACAGGCGATGAAGTGATTACATCTCCCGTTACGTTTTTGTCTTCTGCCAATTGTGCGCGCTTTGCGGGGGCTGATGTTGTATTTGCGGATATTGAAAGCGATACGGCAAATATTGACGTACTGGAAATTGAAAAGCTCATTACGGATAAAACCAAGGTTGTTATTCCCGTACATTTTGCCGGGCAAAGCTGCGATATGGAAAAAATTTATGCGCTGGCGCAAAAACATAATATTTTTATTGTGGAAGACGCCGCTCATGCCATGGGATCGGAGTATAAAGGAGCAAAAGTCGGTTCCTGCCGATTTTCGGATATGGCGGTTTTTTCCTTTCATCCCGTAAAAAATATGACTACGGCCGAGGGAGGAGCCGTTACTACCAATAACGAAGAACTGTATAAAAAACTTTTGGCTTTTCGTTCTCACGGAATGCACAAAACAGGGGAAATGCAAAATACTTGGGAATACGAAATGCGGGAGCTCGGTTATAATTACCGCATGACGGACATTCAGGCTGCTCTTGGCATCAGTCAGCTTAAAAAATTGGAGCAATTCAAAGAAAGACGCCGTGAAATTGTGGATTTTTACAATAAAAACCTTGGGTTGCCTCATCTTACGGAAAAAGAATATTCCGCTGCCTGTTTTCATTTATATCCTGTTTTGGTTGAGAACAGAAAAGAATTTTATTTTAAAGCCAAAGAAAAAAGGCTTAATCTGCAGGTACATTATATTCCTGTGCATTTGCAGCCCTATTATCAACGGCTCGGGTATAAAAAAGGGGATTATCCCAAAGCAGAAGCGTATTATGACAAGTGTATTTCTTTGCCGCTGTATCCGAGTTTAACCGATAGTGAGTTAACTTTCATTGTTAAAGCGCTAAAGGAGATTGTGCAATGAAACTTTGTTTAGGCACCGTGCAGCTTGGCATGAAATACGGCATTGCAGGGGATCCGCAGCCAAATGTCGAGGAAGCAATGCATATGCTTGAGTATGCTTTTGCTAATGGCATTACTGGTTTGGATACAGCTTCTTCTTACGGAAATTCAGAAGAAGTTATCGGGCTTTTTTTGCAAAAAAATTCCGCCGCGCAAAAACAGGTACAAATTTTTACTAAAACTCCCGCGCATTGTTTTCATAGGCAGGAGGTAAAAAATTATACGAATATTTTGAAAAATTCTTTGCAGGCATCATTAAAAAAACTTCATGCTCCGTATATTGACAGTTATCTTTTTCATACTGCTGATTATGCTTATGATTATGAAAAACTGTATACGCTTTATCAATTAAAAGAAAGCGGTGATGTTGTGCACTGCGGAATATCCGTTTATACTCCTGAGGAAGCTTTGTCTGCCATAAACAGCGGTTTTATTGATTGTATACAGGTTCCGTTCAATTTATTTGACCATCGTTTTTATACATCGGGAATTTTTTCTTTGGCAAAAGAAAAAAATATCGCTGTATATTGCAGAAGTGTTTATCTGCAGGGGCTTTTTGTAAAAAAAGAACAGACACTTCCAAGTTTTTTAAAAGTCGCTCAGCCTTATTTAAAAATTTTGCAGCGAATTTCTGCTGAAAACGGTATGTTGCCGCTTGAATTGGCCATGCATTTTGTAAAAAATTTTAAAGAAATAGATACGGTTTTGGTTGGAATAAATACTTTGCAGCAGTTAAAAGAAAATTTGACTATATTTAAAACTGAAATTATACTTTCAGAAATAGCTAAAGAAATTTTATCAGTTTTTGCGCAACTTCCAGAAATAGTTTACTTACCGGCACTGTGGCATAGGGAGAGTTTATGAATCAATACGAAATTTTTTCAAAGCAGGAAGCAGATCAATGGTTTGAACGCAATAAAAATGCAATGCACAGTAAAATTCTAGATAACGATTTATGTTCGCAATTTTTAAAAAACAATCTTCCTGTAGAAGAAATTCATTCCATTATTGAGCTTGGTGCTGCAAATGGAAACAGGCTTCATTATTTAAAAAATATTTTTCCAAACTGTACCCGTGTTATTGGAACAGACCTATCACAAAAAGCGGTGGATGACGGGAAAAAACTTTATGGATTAACTATGTACAAAGCTGCTATTGAAGATAGCTTAAATGAAGAGCCTTTTGACTTAGTCATTGTTCATGGTGTATTGTGCTGGGTAGACAGAAACAACTTATTTAAAGCAATATGCAATATTGATAATTTGGTTAGAAATAATAAATACCTATGTATTAGTGACTTTGATCCTTTTTACCCTCAAAAAAATAAATATCATCATACACCGGACGAAGAAGTTTATACTTATAAGCAGGATTATGCACAAATTTTTCTTGCTTCTAAAAATTATGCTATTCTGCAAAAAATATATCATGCAGGTTCAAATCAGCAATATAGTCTTCCAGAAAAAAATGAAAAAATTTTAACACAATCTGACAGAAGGTCTATTTCTCTCTTACATAAAAATATATCAGCTTATTATTTTTAATTATTATGGATAATTATAACTCATTTAAATTACAGGAAAAGGCTGTTCGCCTTATTCCCGGTATGACACAGCTTCTTTCTAAACGCCCTGACAGGTTCGGCAGAGGTGTTTGGCCGACTTATTATAAAGAAGCCAAAGGAATACAGATAACCGATCTTGACGGCAATACGTATCTTGATTTCAGTATAGGCGGTATAGGCGCAACTGTTCTCGGTTATGCTGATGAAGATGTCAATAAAGCCGTTATTGATGTCATACAAAAAGGTTCGGCCAGTACGCTTAATGCTCCCGAAGAAGTAAAGCTTGCGGAGAAATTGATTGAACTGCACCCTTGGGCTGATATGGCACGTTTTGCCCGTTCCGGTGGTGAGGCCATGTCTATAGCCGTACGCATTGCCCGTGCCGCATCAGGAAAGGATAAAGTTATTTTTTGCGGATATCACGGCTGGACTGATTGGTATCTTGCCGCTAATTTAGGAAAAAAAGAAGCTCTTGATGAACACTGGATAGCCGGACTTAATCCGAATGGAGTGCCCAAAGGGCTTACAGGTACTGCTGTTCCGTTCAGATATAACGATATTGAGGATTTTCTTTTGGCTGTGTCACAGGCAGGGGATGATCTTGCCGCCATTGTTATGGAACCATTAAGAAATTTTGAACCGACGCAGGAATTTATTGCTGTTATCCATGATACGGCAAAAAAGAAAAACGTACCGCTGATAATTGATGAAATTTCGGCAGGATTTCGCATTTGTAATGGCGGAGCCCATTTAAAATTGGGTTTTAGTCCTGATATGGCAGTGTTTTCTAAGGCTCTTGGCAACGGTTTCCCTATTTCTGCAATTATCGGCAGGGAGTGGGTAATGAAATCAGCTCAAGATGCATTTATTACAAGCACAAACTGGACAGAAAGGACAGGGCCTGCCGCTGCCCTTGCCATGATTCATAAATTTGTTTCCAACGATGTTTCAACACATTTGCTGCACATTGCTTCTCTTGTTTGGAACGGTTGGGAAAATCTTAGCAATAAATATTCTTTTGGTTTGCATATCGGGGGATTTAAACCTCTTATTCATTTTGCTTTTCCTGAAAATCATTTGCTTTATACGACGTATTTTACGCAGGAAATGCTGAAAATGGGATTTTTGGCAGGGTCCGGATTTTATGCCATGTATGCGCATACGGAAAAAGATGTTGAAAAATATTTACAGGCTTGTGATACGGTATTTGACAGGCTGTCAGTACATATAAAAAATAAGGATGTTGAAAAACAATTGGAATGTCAAACAGCTCAGGCAGGCTTTGGAAGAATTAATTAGGAGCAGTCATGAATATAGCCGTTATTCCTGCCCGTTCTGGGTCAAAGCGCATTCCGAAGAAAAATATAAAAGATTTTATGGGAAAGCCTATGATTTCCTATGCAATCAAGGCGGCAAAAGAAGCAGATATTTTTGATGTCGTCATGGTTTCTACCGACAGTGAAGAGATTGCCGAAATAGCAAAGCAATACGGGGCAGAAGTACCGTTTTTGCGCAGTGAAAAAAATGCATCGGATACGGCAACGACCTTTGATGTTTTGGAAGAGGTTCTTCTTGAATATCAAAAAATGCAGAAAGTTTTTGATACCGTTTGCTGTATATACCCGTGTGTTCCCTTTTTGACAGGAAAAATTCTTCGGGAAGCCTATGCTTTCATCGGACAGTATGATTCTGTTATTCCTGTCTGCAAATATCCTGTACCCATTGAATGGGCTTTGGAAATAAAAAATGGTATATTGCTGCCTTATGATGAACAAGCTTTGTCAGTCCGCTCTCAGGACTTGATACCGAAATACCATGATGTCGGAATGTTTTATTTTTGTAATGCTGCTGAATTGTTAAAGAATAAGAGTTTATTGGGGAAAAAAACATATGGATATGTTCTTGCTGAAAATCAGGTTCAGGATATTGATACTGTGGAAGACTGGAAAATGGCAGAAATAAAATTTAAATTACAGTTAACCGTATATTAGGAGAATGTTATGTTTTCGTTTTTTTCTGAAAGGATAAATACTTTATTGGGAAAAAGTCAAAAAATAAAATATGTTTTTATTAATACATTTGGCAGTAACTGTACGAATCGTTGTTATATGTGTCCGCTGCGTACTCTTTCTGGTAAGAATTATCCTATGTCGGAGGAAACTTTTAAAAAGGCTATAGCGCAGCTGCAAGATATGGATTATGATGGTGAACTTCATTTTTACAGTCAAAACGAACCATTTATGGATAAAGGTATTTTTGAAAAGATAGCCTATGCGGCTGAAAAGCTGCCAAAAGCTGAACTGGCGATTATTTCAAATTTTACGCTTTTGGATGATCAAAAAATTGATAACATTTTGTCTTCAAAGATTAAATATTTTTCTTGTTCTGTTTATGCCTTGCTTCCTGAAAATTACAAGGCAATCTGCAATAGGGACAATTTTGAGCGTTCATTCATAAATCAAGTAAAATTTATGAAAAAATATGCTCAAAATCCCCAATTGTCTTTTGGTTTATATCTTATGAATGATAAGCATAATCAGGATGATATTGAGTTTTGTAAATATGTTATATATACGATTGCTCCCGCAAGGCGTATTGATTTTTATGAAACTTTTTCTTTCTTCAATACTGCCCATGCGGAAAAGAAATTGCATCGTGGATATTTTTCTCCTTGTGTTTCTAACAGAATACAAATAGTTAATGAAGGCGATGTTTCAATTTGCACTATTGATGCTGCATTGGATTTAAAAGTGGGCAATCTCCATGATGAGGCAATTAAGGATTTAATAAATTGTAAAAGAGCCAGACGGTTAAGGCAGCGAATGCTGTTCAGTAATGATGAAAATGCTTTTTGCAATTATTGTGATTTTGGCAAGTATGAAAATATTTTTCTTTATTTTTTGCCTATTCCTCAAAAACTGCGTGATTATTTAAATAAAAAATTTATTCCTTCTTATAGATATGAGCATAATGTTTTAATAAATGATAAAAGACAAATCCAAAAGAAGGCAGAAATTTTAAATCAAATTTTTAAAGATGGAGAAGAAGATAACTGGATTAATGCTCTTAATGAGTTAAGAAGAAAATTTTATGCAAAAGAATTGTAAAATCGGGCTAAAGCTTTGGTCTACCAATACAGATCATTATTATTCTGAAGCAAAAAAGCTGTATAGTCAGGGTGTTTTTGATTATATTGAGCTTTATGTCGTGCCTGATACGATGGAAACACTTGTCAAATGGAAAGTGCTTGACATTCCGTTTATTATTCATGCACCGCATTCCCTGCATGGTTTTAATTTGGCTTTGTCCGAGAAAGAACAATTAAATATTAATCTTGCCAATCAAGCAAAGGAATTTGCGGATACTTTGAATGCAGAATACATTATCTTCCATGGAGGCTGTGACGGCAGTATTGAAGAAGTTATCCGTCAGATTAATCTTTTGAATGAGCCGCGCGGTCTGATTGAAAACAAGCCGTTATGCCCGATTCCAAATAATCTGGGGTTGAAAGAGTGCAGAGGGGCAAGCACTGAAGAAATTGCATTAATTTTGGAACAGACAGATTTTCATTTTTGTCTTGACATTGCTCATGCCGTATGCGCAGCTAATGCATTTCATATTAATCCTTATGATTATATAGCGCAGTTTGAAAAATTAAAACCTGTTATATATCATATATCAGATGGGGATATTCAGTCCTGTCAAGATCAGCATTTATCATTTAGAAATGGTAATTATGATTTTTCTGTTATATTTCAAATTATAAAGGTTAAAACAGGTATTTTTTCAATTGAAACTCAAAAAAAATCTATTTATAATTTATCTGATTTTGTTATGGACAGAAATTTTATTGTTGGAATAGTATAATATGTATGAATTTCAAAAAAAAATCAAAAATTTTTATGTGTTCAGTTCAAATATTGTATTGTTGGAAGAATTGATACAGTTAGGTAGAATTAAAGCAATTTTTATTGAAATAAAACACTTGAATCAAGATGTATATAATTTCAGCATGTTATGGGATATTCCATTATATGTTGCTGATTCTCTTGATCAGTTTATAAATTATTTTAATACTGTTCAGTATAGCAATTCAATCGGTATTTCGTTTGGTACAGGGTTTATTTTTAAATCAGAACATATAGCAAGGTTTCAGTACGGAATATTAAATTTTCATACAGGAAAGCTTCCGCAAAACCGAGGCAGGCATCCCATTGCTTGGTCATTTTATAATTGTGATAAATATTTTTATCTTACTGCACATCTGATTAATGAACAGATTGATCAAGGAATATTTATATATGAAGATAAAGTTTTTAGAAGTATAGAAGATGATACTGAATTAATTTCTAAAAAATTGGAACAGCTTATAAAGAATTCTTTTCTTATAAATGCATTAAACAAATTGATTGAAAATTCTTATTGTTTACAGCTTGAAAAAGGAAAATATAATCCTCCAGCTAATACAGTTTTTAAAAATATTTCTTCTAAGGATGTTACAGCCAATCAAATTTTTTCAATTTTTAAATCTCAAAAAACTTACGGGTCTGTTTTTGTAGACGGAAAAGAATATATTGATTGTGATTTTTACTGTGAAGCACTTTCATATAAAGGTAAATATGATATTTTAAATTTACATGGAATAAAAATTATTTTATATAAATGAGTATGTTATGAAAACAGCTATGATGCAGCCGACTTTTTTGCCATGGTTGGGGTATTTTGAACTTATCGATAAAGCGGACACATTCATTTTTTTGGATGATTTTCAGTATTCAGTCGGTTCTTTTCATAATCGTAACAGGTTGTTTGTTAATCTAGAGCAAGTTAAATATATTACTTTGCCTGTCAGTAAAAAGCACTTTTTTATGACGCCGCTTAATCAATTGCCCATACTGGCTGAATTGAACTGGAAAGCGCAGTTTATACGGACTGTAGCGTATAATTATCATAAAACCCCTTTTTTTGAAATTGTTTGGGAAAAGCTGAAACCTGTTTTTATGGAAGAATATCGCTTTCTTGCAGAAATGAATATGGCTTTGATAAAGGCTTTATGCAGTCTTTTGGGGATTGAAAAAAATTTTTTGTTAAGTTCTGATATTGATAAAAGTGGACAACGATCTGAACTTGTTTATAATATTTTAAAATCTGTACAGGCTTCCTGTTATTTTTCGGCAAGCGGTTCTTTTGGCTATATGCTTGAGGATAAAATTTTTCCGTGTGGGCTTCCCGTGTTGTTTCAAAATCATATACCAAAACCGTATAAGCAGTATCATTCTAAAGAGTTTGTTCCGTATTTGTCTGTGTTGGATGCTTTGTTTAATGTCGGTCCTGAAATGACATTGCAGTTAATCCGCGGCGGCACGGAAAAATGGCTGACATGGGAAGAACGGTTAATCCAGTATGAGGAACAGCGGTATGAATAATCATGTTTTTATTATTGCCGAAATGTCCGCAAATCACTGCGGCGATGTAAAATTGGCAAAGGAAATTATAAAAACTGCCAAGGAAATCGGGGCAGATGCCGTTAAACTGCAGACGTATACGGCAGATACCCTGACCATTGACAGCGACAGGCCGGAATTTACCGTTTCAAATCCCAAGAGTCTGTGGTATGGGGAAACGCTGTACTCTTTGTATCAAAAGGCGTTCACTCCTTGGGAATGGCAGAAAGAACTGAAAGACTATGCGGAAAAAGAGGTCGGCATAGAGCTTTTTTCCACGCCCTTTGATAAAACAGCCGTGGATTTCTTGGAAAATATCGGAGTGCGGCGGTATAAAATCGCTTCTTTTGAGGCAATTGATTATCCGCTTGTGGAATATGCGGCCCTGAAAGGCAAGCCCATGATTATTTCGACGGGCATAAGCTCCGAGGAAGAAATACGGGATATTGTGGATATATGCCGCAATGCAGGCAATACAGACATTACGCTGCTCAAATGCACGTCTTCGTATCCGGCGCCTTTGGAAGATATGAATGTTTTGACCATTCCTGATATGATACAAAAATTCGGCGTAAAAGTCGGTCTTTCCGATCATTCCATGAACATTGAACCAGTGGTTGCCGCCGTGGCTCTCGGGGCAGCGGTGATTGAAAAGCATTTTACCCTGGATAGGGCTCTTGGCGGTGCCGATGCGGGATTTTCTTTAAATAAACAGGAATTTAAAGAAATGGTACAAGCAGTGCGCAATACGGAAAAAGTGCTCGGAACGGTCGATTATTCCGTAAATACGGCAAACAGATTCGGTGCCCGCTCCCTGTATGTGGTTAAAGATATCAGACAGGGCGAAGTTTTTACCGAAGAAAATATCCGTTCCATACGGCCGGGATGCGGTGCCCACCCTAAGCATTACCGTGAAATTTTGGGAAAAAGGGCGGACAGGGATCTAAAAAGGGCCACCCCGTTTTCTTTGGATTTTATTCAAAAATAGCGTAAGCCGTGCGTAGGTGAAAAAAAGCAGCCGCCTTTGAGCATAAAAAGTTTTTATAAAGGCACGGAGTTTTTTTGAAAGAAAAAATGCCGTCTAAAAAGCAGACGGACTGTTTTTTGCCGACGCCGTGCGGATTTCCGGAATATTTTTGCGGCCGGCTGCGGAAAAAAAGTGCGGCGTTTTATGGGAATTTTTTTCTTGAGTTTTTCGGCAATCAGATGTATTTTGCCTGTTCGCACGTTTAATAGAACTTTGTTTTATTAGGCTTTTTAGATTTTTATTACAGAGGTACTCGATGAATATTTGGCATGAAATTTCTGATGACAGAATTAAGCCCAATGATTTTTATGCGGTTATTGAAATTTCAAAAGGCAGCAAATTAAAATATGAATTGGACAAAGATACCGGTATGATGCTTGTAGACCGCGTGCTGCACACATCTACGCATTATCCGTGCAATTACGGCTTCATTCCGAAGACCTATGCCGATGACAAAGACCCTCTTGACGTTTTGGTTTTGTGCTCTGAAAATATCCAGCCCATGTCTTTAATCCGCTGTTATCCTATCGGCGTGCTGATTATGGAAGACGGCGGGGACAGGGATGAAAAAATTATCGCAATTCCTTTTGCCGACCCGATGTATAACTGCTATCGCGATATGAACGAGCTGCATAAGCACATTTTTGACGAAATGTCACATTTCTTTACCGTTTACAAACATTTGGAAGGCAAAACCACGACAGTGGAAACGGTGAAGCCGAGGGCAGAAGCGGAACGGGTTATTCAAGAGTGCATTGAAGCCTATAACGAAAAGTTCAGCAGAAAAAAATAATCGAACAGAAGACAGAAGCAATTCTGTCTTTTTTTTACGTTTATTTTACATCGGCTTAACATTAAATCAAAATTTATTATGTATAGACAGGGTACACCAACTGCGAGGAATAAAATGGTATACGGAATAATCGATTTGGGATCAAACACCATTCGTTTGTCAATATTTAAATATGACGGCGCAAAAATCAAGCTGCTTACCAATAAAAAAGTTATCGTGGGGCTGGCTGCCTGCACGGAAAACGGAATTTTAACCGAAGAAGGCATCAGCAAAACCTGTAAGGTATTGAATAAATATAAAATTATTTTACAAAATTCTCCTGCAAAGGCATTTTCGCTGTTTGCAACGGCTTCGCTGCGCAATATCAAAAACAGGGCTGAAGTGGTTGAGCAGATAAAGCTGCGTACGGGAATGGAGCCTGAAATTCTTCGGGGCGAAGAGGAGGCCCGTCTTGGTTTTGTGGCTGTAAAGCACGTGTATCAGGCAGAAGACGGGGTTATGGTGGATATTGGCGGCGGCAGTACGGAATTGGTAGTTTTTGAGGGCGGCCGGATTAAATGTTCGACCAGCATACCAATCGGCTCTTTGAACTTGCAAAATAAAAACGTTAAAGATATTATAGCAACAAAGAAAGAAATGCTGAAGATGAAAAAAATCATCAATAAAGCATTGGACGAACTTGGCTGGGAATGGAAAACCTATGCGCAGATGTATGCTGTGGGAGGTACTGCACGGGCTGTTTTGGACGTATCCAAAGAACTTTTGGAAGTTCCGGGCGACAGCAGATGTTTTTGTGACCAAAGTCTTAAACATATCATAAAACGCCTGAAGAGCGATGACAGCACGCAGTATAAAGCGGTTTATAAGGTTATACCGGATCGTATTTTTTCTTTTTGCGGCGGCATAACAATTTTGCACGAAGTGGTAAAACGGTTTGGGATTGAGATTGTAAACGTTAGCAAAAGCGGTATCCGTGACGGGTATTTTTTAGACAGAGTGGTATATCAGCTTATAGGCACCGAAAATACGTCTGCCGACGAGTTTAACGAAGATTTTATCGAAGACGCCAATACAAGCGAAATGCTTCAGGACAATGCTGGTGATGAGTATGGAAAATAATGCGTATGCCTGTTATGACAACAGAGAATTTTCTTGGCTGAAGTTTAATGAACGTGTTCTTGAAGAAGCGTGTAAAAGAAGCGCCAATCCTTTATTGGAGCGTTTGAAATTTTTGTCTATTTTTACAAGCAATTTAGATGAATTTTATATGGTCCGTGTGGGAACGCTTACGGATTATGTGAAATTTTATCAAAATTATATTGATACCAAAACAAATTTGACCGCCATTGAACAGCTTTCGGGAATTTTTAATATTTCCAAGGGATTGTATGAAAAGCGCGATTATGTGTATGAGCATATTGTGCTTGAGCTCGAAGAAAACGGCATTTTTTTGCCCGGTATTGACGAACTTTCTCAGGAAGAACGGAAAAAAATAAAAAAATATTATAAAAAAAATATCTTCCCGCTGCTTTCGCCGCAGGTTATCGACGTTTGGCACCCGTTCCCGTTTTTGCAGAATAAAAAGCTCTATGTGGCCGTGGAACTGGTGGGCAAAAAAGACAACAAGCTTGTCGGGGTTATTCCCGTTCCCATGACGCTGAACCGCCTTGTGCCTGTGGAAGGCAGGGATAACACTTTTGTCCTGCTGGAGCGGATTATCGAATATTTTGCCGCGGATATTTTTACCATGTACAAAGTGCAGGCCTGCACTGTTCTATGCGTAACCAGAAATGCGGATATAGATACGGAATACGAAGTAAGCGACGACGATCATATGGATTACCGCCAGTACATGAAAAAACTGCTGAAAAGCCGTTCCCGTCTTGCTCCCGTGCGTTTGGAAATGCAGAAAAAGATGAGCAAATTTTTTGAATCGTCGTTTTTAAAGCGTCTGGAACTTTCCGAGCAGCAGGTGTTTTACTCAAAAACGCCGCTGGATATGAGCTTTGCCTTTGCTTTGGAAAATGCCCTTGACAGCGGCATAAAGGAAAATCTCCTGTATACGCCGTTTAAACCCTGGGAAGACAGCTCTCTTGTGCGGGATACGGATTTGGCAAAACGCATTTTTAAGGAAGATATTTTTCTGCACTATCCGTATGACAGCATGAAGCCTTTTCTGGCTCTGATCAAGCAGGCAGGTGATGACGGGCGGGTTTTAAGCATAAAGATAACCCTGTACCGCATAGCCAAAGACTCCCAGCTTGCGAACTATCTTATCGATGCCGCGGAAAACGGAAAAGACGTCACTATCTTAATGGAGCTGCGCGCCCGGTTTGACGAAGAAAACAACATTGAGTGGGCACAGCGTTTTGAAGAGGCCGGCTGCAAAGTTATTTACGGCGCGGACAGGTTTAAAGTCCATTCAAAAATCTGTATGATAACGTATCAGGATAACGGTGAAATACGCCGTATTACCCATGTCGGAACCGGAAATTACAACGAAAAAACCAGTAAAATTTATACGGATTTCAATCTTATTACAGCAGATGCGCAGATAGGCGAAGACGCAGACAGCTTTTTTAAAAACATGGCCATGAACAGCTATGAAGGGGATTATGCAAAACTTTGGGTTGCGCCGACGTCTTTTAAGCAGAACATTATAAAAAGCATTGAACGGGAAACGGCAAAAGCCGTGAGCGGCGAACAGGGAGTGATTGTTATAAAATGCAATTCCTTTACGGATAAAGATTTAATTAAGGAGTTGATTAACGCTTCAAAACATAACGTAAAAATTACGCTGATTGTCCGCGGCATTTGCTGTCTGATACCGGGAGTGCCCGAAAAAACCGACAATATCAGGGTTATCAGCATTGTCGGCAGATTTTTGGAACATTCCCGCCTGTATTCTTTCGGCAGCGGAGCGGATCAGATTTTGTACATAGCTTCCGGCGACATGATGACGCGCAATACGGAAAATCGCGTTGAAATCGGCTGCCCTGTAGAAAATCCTAAAATAAAGAAACGCATAAACGGCATTATAGATACCATACTGCACGACACGGCAAAAGCCCGCGAACTGCACTTTGACAAGCATTATCTGAAAATTATGCCTAAGGAGAATGAAGAGCCGCTGAACTCTCAGGAAGTTTTTATGAAAAGGCAGTAAATCTGCATCTGTTGTAAGCGGAGCTGTTTAATACAACTTAATAAAAAGTCTTGATAAATGACTGGAAAGTGGTATTAATACAGAAAACTACTTACAATAGGTTGTAGTATGAAAGATTACGCGCATGGATATTTAAAAGAAATTTTATATAATTTTCTTTTAAATATAATAATTTTATTGATTTTTTTTATTTTTGCCGTTTCTTGCTTTTTTTTGCTGCGGTCTTTGATTTTGAAAAATTCACAGGAGCTTGGCAGGGAAATTTCCCGCAGCTATTCCATAGAAGAAAGTAAAAATATTGAATCGTATACGGATTTTATCCGGCGCGTTGCCATTTTAATCGAACAGAGCGATACTGCGGATAACAGCGACAAGTGGCTTGGGGAAACTTTAAAAGCCTTGTCCAGTGCCAATAAGGACAAATTTATCGATCCGTATGTCATTCGAAGAGGAAAAATTGTTGCCGCCAATCCGTGGGAAGGGGATGAGGAATATAATTACCGCGATACGGAATGGTATAAAAAAGCCGTGGCGGCCCGCGGAAAAATTATTTTTACGGATACTTATACCGATGTGATTACCGGTGAGCCGATTATCACCATAGCCAAGGAAACCTCTACACCCGGCGAAGTTGTTGCTTTTGATATTTTTCCGCATAATTTCAAACACTTGACAAAGCATGAAAGTCTGCCGGCCGGCAGTGAGTATTTTTTGTGCGATTCTTCCGGGGTACTGCTGTATTCCAAATCCCAGCTTGACGACAAAGACCCTGCAACAATGGCTTTTGTGAAAAAAGTTTTTGACGAGATTAAGCAGGGTGTGCATGAAGATCACGGTTCGACCGTTACGGACGTTAACGGCAAAGAACGCGTTGTTTATTATAATTTTGCGGAAAACGGCTGGGTATCCATTATTACAATTCCCTACCATACCATAATTCATGATGCATATTTTGCGTTTTATGTCGCTGTCTTTATTTTGCTGATATTTGTGGCAATAGTCTGTTACAGTATTTACCGTGAATATTCACTAAACAAAAACATAAAGCGTTTTACCGAAACTATCAGTTTTTTGGGCAATATGTATTATGCCATTTACCGGGTTAATTATAAAAACAATACCTTTGAACTGATAAAATACGCTCCGGATATAGAGAACATCATTAAAGGCATTACGGAATATGATGTGTTCCTGGAAAAAATCGGTGCCGTTATCGAACCTTCTGCTAGAGATGAATTTCTGCACTTTTTTTCCATTGCCAATATCAACAAGCTTGTGGCGGATAATGTTCAGGAATACAGCGGTGAGTTTCAGCGGAAATTCGGTGAAGGCTATGAATGGGTTAATGCCCGTTTGGTTGTGGACAATTCGCTGAACAAAAATGAAGTAATTCTTTGTTTCAGAAGAGCGGAAGAGGAAAAGAAACAGCAGCTTAAGCGGGTTGAACTGCTGCGTTCGGCTCTGCAAAGCGCCAGAAGAAGCGAAAATGCCCGCAATGCGTTTTTTTCTCATATGTCCCATGATATGAGAACGCCTCTTAATGCCATTATCGGTTTGTCAACGCTGGCAAAAGAACATTGCAATACCTATGAAGAAGTGATTTCTTATGTCGATAAAATCAGTATTTCCAGTAAACAGCTGCTGGAGCTGATTAATCATATTTTGGACGTTTCCCGTTTGGAACAGGGAAAAATCAGCATTGAATATTCTGAAACAAATCTTAAAAAATGTTTTGAGGAATGTTTGGGAGCCTTTTTCTATCAGGCCAAAAACGAAGAAAAAGTGTTCAGTGTCGAGTATGAAATTCATAATGAGCTTGTGCTTGCCTCATGTTTCAGAATCAGTCAGATTATGAACAATATTGTTTCCAATGCTTTTAAATATTCCAAAAAACACGACAGCATTAAAGTTCATGTAAAACAGCTCGACAGGAAAAAGCATTCTCAGTATCAAATTGATGTTATTGATACCGGTTTGGGCATGACGCAGGAATTTTTGGATAAAATTTTTATTCCGTACGAACGCGAAACCCGTTTTGCCGCAAAAGACGTGCTCGGAACCGGGCTCGGCATGAGCATTGTCAAAAATATCATATCCAATCTTGACGGCGAAATAACCATAAAAAGCGAACTCGGAAAAGGCACGACCGTTACCATAATTCTGCCGTTTGAAAGTATTCAGGAAGACGCCGCTCCCGAAGCAACCCGCGATGTTCAGGAAATGAGCCTGAAAGGTCTGAATGTTTTGCTTGTGGAAGACAACAGCATTAATATGCAGATAGCCGCAAAACTTCTGGAAGTGAAGGGAATAAACGTGTATAAGGCATGGAACGGCGAAGATGCCATTCATGAGTTTGAAACGTTGGGCAACGGCTTTTTTGACATAATTCTAATGGATATGCAGATGCCCAAAATGAACGGTACCGAGGCAACAAAAATTATTCGCGCCATGGACAGGGAAGATGCCAAGAAAATTCCGATAGTGGCCCTGACTGCCAATGCGTTTGTGGAAGACATCGCCGCAACCACCAAAGCCGGCATGAACGCGCATATTTCAAAACCCATAGATACCGCTCTGCTGTACAAAACAATTTATAATCTTGTGCAAAGGCGTGCCGGGTAAGACAAAAGATTTTCTTTCGCTCTTTTTTGCGGCATATACGGAACCGAAGCCGAAAAATTCGGCAAGGTTCCGTATATGCCGCGAAATGAGGGGGACTGGGGGAGGCGCCCAAAGGGCGACAAGCCGTTTGCTTTAGTGAGCCTGCGAACTTTACGCAAAGGACAGCAAGTCAATCATTGCCCCCGGAAAATAATGTAGAAACACACTCTAATCAAAGAGGTGTTTTTTATGGGCAAAGCCGAACAGCAGCAGTCCGAAGCAGGGGGCAAGTGCCAGGGCAAGAAAAGCAAAGTTGTATCCTGCCGTATGGGCGAAAAATCCGCCGTAGGTATTGCTGAGGGCCGCTCCTATGCCCTGTATGGTCAGCACGGCGCCGAGACCAAGATTTATGTGTCCGCTTTTATTTAGGATTTTAGCGACTAATCCGGGCATTGCCACTCCAAGAAGTCCTGCGCCCACTCCGTCTAAAATCTGTACCGGAATGATATTCCAGGGATTTTGCCAAATACCGGCTATTGCGCCGCGCACGGGCAATGCGCACAAGGCACAGTAAAATAAAAGGATATATCCGTTTTGCTGTGCTTTTTTTGATGCCCAAAGTGCGGTTAAAATCATGGTGCATTGCGCCAGAACTATAGTTGCCGCCGTGTAAAAAGCTGGGTCGGCCTT
Source organism: uncultured Desulfovibrionaceae bacterium (assembly GCA_949299515.1). Taxonomy (GTDB): domain Bacteria; phylum Desulfobacterota; class Desulfovibrionia; order Desulfovibrionales; family Desulfovibrionaceae; genus Taurinivorans. Next base: position 5,736 of record CASGAP010000011.1, on the reverse strand, counting down.
GAATTGGGCAACGGCGGATTGTCCCAGCAAAGGCAAAAGCGCGGCATTGCCTAAATGGAAAAAAAACAGCGTGCAGCCTATTGAAAAAAGCGCTTTGTTTTTCAGTAGGTTACGGGCCTTTGGTATGCTGCTGCTTGGAGTCGGTTCGGAAACAGGAGAGATATTTTGTTTCGGGAGTTCTGCCGCTTCTGCGAGGCCCCTCGCCATTGCATGGTTTATGCTGGCAGAATGTATGCCGGACAGGCTGCAAAGGGCCAGCAGTCCCATGGCGGTAAGTACGGCAAGCACACCCTGCAGTCCGAAGCAGTACCCGATAATTCCGCTTAAAACTGCCGTTCCCGCGTTGCCTGCATGGTTCCACGCTTCATTGCGGCCAAGCTGTGCGGCAAGGCCTTTTTGTCCGACAAGCCCTAAAGTTATTCCCGTCAGAGCAGGGGTTATGGCCGAGGCCGCCGCTCCCTGCACTATTTTGGCTACGGTTACGGCAAAAAAAGAATTCCACTGAAATACAGCGGCGCAGCTCAGTACAATGCTCAGAACGGCAGCGGCAATAATGCTTTTTTTTTGGGGTATAATCGACAAAAGCGCCGAAAGGTGCGGTACAGGCAAGTCCGATAAGACTGCCTGCGGTCATAACATAGCCGATGTCTTTGGCTGTCCATTGCTGCTGCAGATAAACGCCCAAAAAAGGGCCGAGTCCGTCGTGGATGTCGGCAAGTGAGAAACACAGCAGAGCAAGGGCTGTATATGTTGTTTTTTTTGAATTTTTGTCGGTCATATAGTTTTTATAGCCGAAGATTTTAGGCTTTATGTATGGAATTTGCAAAATTTTACAAAAATTTTACATTTAGTTCTTGACTTCTAATAAGCGCTTCTCTATTAAAATTGTCAGTTAAAGAGTATTATGGCAGTATTATTGCAAATTGCAAGTGTTATTTAACATTTAATCTGAGTAACTGAGGGGTTATGGAGTATTCATTTTTTGATATCGCGCTCTTTTGCGTGGTAATGGTTTTGGCTCTGTTTTTGGATTTGAAAGCGCACAGTCAGGATAAACCTGTTAATTTGAAAAGCGCGGCTATATGGTCTGTGGTTTGGACAGTGCTGGCTCTTGCTTTTGCCGTATATGTTTTTGTGGAGCACAGCGCCCAAGACGGACAGCTTTTCCTTGCCGGGTATTTTCTTGAACGTGCCCTTTCTATGGATAACCTTTTTGTTATTATGGCTATTTTTGCGGCTTTCTCCGTGGAAGACAAATTCCAGCACAGGGTTTTGTACTACGGTATTTTAGGCGCTTTGGTACTGCGTTTTATCTTTATTTTTGCAGGTACCGCCATTATTGCCCTGCTCGGCAAACCTGCTCTTGTGGTCTTTGGTCTGTTTGTTTTGTATACGGCCTGGGCCATGTGGAAAAATATGCATTCCGACCATGAAGAAATTGAAGATTACAGCCAGCACTGGAGTGTGCGTTTTGTAAAGCGCTTTTATCCCGTGTATCCGAAAATCGAATCTCATAATTTCTTTGTGAAAAATCCTGATGCCGCAAATTCCAAGGTGCTTTTTGCAAAATGGGCGGCCACTCCGCTTTTCCTCTGCCTTATCTGTATCGAATTTGCGGATATCATGTTTGCTTTTGATAGTGTGCCTGCCATTATTGCCATTACGGAAAAACCGTTCCTTGTGTATACCAGCAACATTTTTGCTATTTTGGGTATGAGGTCCTTGTACTTCCTGTTGGCCGGCGCAAAACAGTATCTTAAGTACCTTGAACACGCCGTTATCGTTATTCTTGTGTTTATCGGCTTCAAGCTGCTGATCGGCATTGCCGGATACCATGTTCCGCCGATGATTTCCCTTGCCGTTGTTACCGTTTGCTTGCTTATCGGCATCGGCTATTCGCTTATCAAGGTAAAAAAAGAAAAAGATTAATCGTGCCGGTTTTGGCATTTCGGCTCCCTTTCTCAGGAAGGGGAGTTTTTTTATGCAGAAAAATCTTGCGAAAATTCCCTAACTGTGTATGCTTAATGTAAAATCTTTTCTGACAGCGCAAACAGGCATTTTGAGTTGGCTATGAAAACAGAGAATAAAAAAACGGCAAGCTTGTATGATTTGGCGGAAGAAGAATGGAAGCGGGGCATTGCGGCGCTTGAAGCGTTTGATATGGTTATGGACGTTTTTTTGCTGCACTGGATGTACCGCATGAAAGCCGCAGGCTAGCTTGATTTTACAACTGCCAAAAAACAGGATTGCATAACAGCCTGTTATGACCTTTTGGACCCTGTGTTTAAACACGGGCAGAAACACTCCTTTCCTGCCTTTGAAACATTGCGTAAAAATTCGGACGGCTGGGCAGACAGAATGCTGGAGTCGGGACAGCGGCATATAAAACGCGGCATAACCGGGGCAATGTATTTAGGCTGTTTTAAAACCTTTGTTTTTGCCATGCATGATGCACTGGACGTTCTGCAGGACAAGTTTTCGGCCCAAAGCATTGCCGATGCCAAAACAGTGCTGAATCTGTATGCGCAGTCTTTTGAGGTTGTATGGCTGGCAAACTGCGAAAATACCACATTGCGGCAGCAGGATCAAAAGAAAAACGAAACCGTCCGTATGCTTACTCTGCAGAAATGCCGTTTTGAAAATATTTTCAATACCACGTCCGACGGCGTACTGGTGATGGATGCTGCGTGCAGGATTATGACTGCCAACAAATCACTGCGCCAATATATCGGCGACAATGCGGACGGTAAGTATATTTGGGAAGTTCTTGATTTGGAGGGCACAAGCCCCGAAGATTTTTTCCGCTATTATCCTGTGGGGCAGACCGTGGAAATCATGCCGTTTAATGACAGGGCGGTGTTCAGGCTTTCCGTGGTTTCGCTTGGCGGGGTGAGCATGGCAAGCCATACGGAATATCTGGTTTTGCTTACCAACATCACCCCCTATGTTTTGCAGCGGGAAACCCTTGAGGCGGCTATAGAGCAGCATACTCAGGATTTGCGCATGAAAAAACAGCAGGTTGAGGAAATGAACATCACTCTGCACAACGTACTTTCCAATATTCATGCCGACAAGGAAAAACAGCAGGAAGTTTTGGTGGAAAAAATTCGGGCGTTTTTGCGGCCGTCTTTGGTGCAGCTTGCGCAGGAGCCCGCTTTTTCTGTCAGGGAAAGCAGCGCCAAACTGATTTTGGAGCAGGTGGACGGCATTTTGGACAGCAAAGGTTTTTCTTCGGATTTCGGAAACAGGAAAATGCGGCATTTGACGTTGACGGAGCTGAAAGTCTGCAATTTTATCCGTACCGGCAAGACTACCAAAGAAATAGCCCAAGCTTTGAAAATTTCCGTGGAAACCGTGCAGACGCACCGGAAAAACATTCGGAAAAAGCTTGGCGTAAGCGGGCATAAAAATCAGCTTTTCACCCATCTTATCGATACCGACGAACAAGAATGAGTTCAGCAAAAGAACGGGTACGGTTTCGGGGACAATCGGGTATATAGATATACCCAGTTTGTCCCCATTTTTTATGCGTTGTATACCCTCACATTCTTTTCTATAGTGTGTAATATGAAGCAACAGCCTTTAATCACAGTATAAAGGGGGAAGGGTATGCAAACAGCTGCCGTATTGGCAAAAACCTGTTCTCTGGCGCAGGGCCTGCGGGACTTTTTTTCGGCCAAAGACGAAGAAGTTTTGGGCATTGGGTATGCGGCTATTGCCCATCAGTACGGAGAAGAAACGGAATACGTAAATATGCGGAGGCTGGAATATGCTTTCAACCGCCTGTTTGTCGGGCCTGACAGTATTCCTGCGCCTCCGTATGCTTCGGTTTATTTGGATGAAGAACCGCTTTTAATGGGCAAACCTTCCTTGGAAATGCGGGAGCTTCTGCGCAGTTTGAATTTAAGCGTGCCGGAAGGCGGTGAACCTGACGATTTTATTGCCTATGAATTGGAAGCATGGCTTATTCTTTTGCTGTGCCTGAAAAATGAACCGTCAGGCGAGCATAAGCAATGTGTTTTGGAAGCTATTTACTGGCTTACGGAAGAACATATGGGCAAGTGGATACCGGGATTTATCCATAAGGCAAAACAGGCTTCGGCTTCTGCGGAAATAAATTTGGTGCTGCAGGGCTTGGAGGAGTGGCTGACAAACAGCCTGCAAAGGAGTTTATATGAAAAAGTTGGAACCGTCTGCTAGCCGACGCGGCTTTTTAAAAGGTTTGCTTTCTGCCGGCGTAGCAGGAACTATCGGCGCCATGCCGGGAGGTCTGCTTGTCCCCAGAAAGGCGAAAGCGGCAGAGTTTGACCCGAACGCGTATCAGATTTTCAGAAATGCCTGTCCGCGCAACTGCTATGATACGTGCAGCATAAAAACCTATGTGAAAGACGGGGTCGTGCAGTTTGTGGAAGGCGCGCCGGAGTCTACGTATACCAAGGGTGCGCTGTGCGTAAAAGGCTATACCTATCCCAGGCGTTTATACAGTCCTGACCGCATAAAATATCCGATGATTCAGGATAAGCGCGGTTCCGGAAACTGGCGCCGCATTTCCTGGGAAGAAGCCATGGATATTATATCCGATAAAATTTTGGATATAAAAAAACGCGACGGCAGCCTGCTTGGGCTCGGTCTTACGAAATATTCCGGAAACTTCGGCATTACCAATTACGGCGTGGAAGGCATGATGTCTTCCCTGGGGTATACTACCCGTTTTGTGGGCACTCCGTGCTGGCCGGCAGGCATTGACGCGCAGAATTACGACCTCGGCGATATGTGGTGCAACGATCCCGAAGACATGGTCAAAGCAAAATATATTATTGTGTGGGGCGCAAACCCTGCGTGGTGCTCCATGCATTCTGTGAAATATCTTTACGAAGCCAGAAAAAACGGTGCGAAAATCGTGGTAATCGATCCGGTTTTGACGCAGACTGCGGCAAAAGCCGATGAGTTCTGGCAGATAAAGACGGGCACGGACGGCGCTTTGGCGCTCGGCATGGCGCGTCATCTGCTTGATCTGGATTTGGTTGATAAAGAATTTGTTTATGCCCATGCCGTCGGTTTTGACGAATTTGCCGCTTACCTGCGGGAGAACATTACTGTTGACTGGGCAGCGGAAACCTGCGGCATTCCTGCCGATGCCATACGTGTACCCTTACGGAAGAATTTGCCAAGGCAAAGCCTGCCACCGTCTGGATAGGCTACGGTATGCAGCGCCATACCAACGGCGGCGCCATGGTGCGCGCAATCGACGCGTTCGTTGCCATGACGGGCAATATAGGCGTTGAGGGCGGCGGCGCAAGATACGGTCATCTGCGCACATGGGGCTTTAATTATCATGCCATGATTCAAAAACAGTCCGAAGGCTCCGTGGGCTTTGTCGGCGCGACAGGGCCGAAAGGGGAGTTTGACTTTGCGGGGGAAAGTACTGCCGCATACAGCGACCGCGCATACAATATCAATAAAACTGCCCAGGAAATACTCGATTCCAAAGATCCCGAACTGAAAATGTTGTGGGTTTCCTGTAAAAATCCCTTTGCGCAGGATTTTGACCGCAATAAGCTGGAAAAGGCTTTCAATAAATTGGAATAGGTCTAGACTAGTATCTCTATTTTTGAAAGAAAATTTGAAGTAAAAATTGTTCAAAATTTTCATTTCTAAGATTAAATCTACACTCACATTCTTTTAAATGCAATATAAATTTTTCATCTGTCAGACCATTAAATTTTGCCAGCCGTC
>CASGAP010000010.1 GCA_949299515.1 uncultured Desulfovibrionaceae bacterium | reverse complement strand
TTATTACTGCAAAAATATAATAAAAATATTATTTTGAATATTATATTTTTACATATTTTTAATTTATAAATATAAATTCAATACAAATAAAAATTTTTATGATATTTTTTTATTTACCATTTCATTTATTAAAATTTTAATTTATGCCTATATTTTTTTATCAATCAACAAAAAAAGCAGACATTGTTTTTTTCGTCTGCTTTTCTGTATTATTCTTTATAACGACTTTTATTTTATAATTTTAAAATGCAATTTTTTCTGCCGTACGGCATTTTCTTCTGTTACAACAGAAATTACTGACGGTATTTATCCATTTTTTTATTCAGACCGTCCAGCACTGCATTGATTATCAGCCCCAGCCTGCCTTTTTGCCCTTTAAACGTTCTGGACGCATACAAAACAGGAATTAAAAATATGCCGAAAAAATACGCCCACAGCGTTTCCCTGCGCATAAGAAAAAAACGGTTGCGTATATATAAATAATCAATATCCGCCGCAAGTTCCGGCTCTTCCGTCAAATTCAGCAGCGGCGTCAGCTGTTCCCCGTTGGGAGCATGGTGATACACTTTCGCGCCGGGCGCCCAGTTCAAAGCAAAACCCGCTTTTTTGGCGCGCAGCCCGTATTCCACGTCTTCATAAAACATATACAGCCGTTCGTCAAAAAGGCCTGCGGCATTTATAAGTTCTCTGGTTACAAGAAAAGAAGCACCGTTCACATAGTCCAGTTTTTGGGCAATGTCCCTGCGCTCCGAATGGGAATATTTATCGTAGCCGCCGTCCAAACTTTTAGCCTTGCCTGTCCATTTGCGCCACACGCCGCCGCCCGCACACTCCTGCAAGTCGCTGTTTTTATACAGCAGCGTCGATCCCACCAGCCCGATTTTCTTTTCGGACTCGTCTTCCAAATGCTGCAAAAGTGCGGAAAGCGCATAAGGCTCAGGCTCCGTGTCATGATGCAGCACCCAAAAAGCCGCGCATTCCGCATCATACAGCAAAAAACGCAGGGCATCGTTAAATCCGCCGCCGACACCTTTATTCTCTTCCAAGCGCAGATAAACAAGTTTGGCTCCGCTTCTGTCGTTGCCATAAACTTCCACGGGTTCCTCAAGCTGCCGGGCTTTGGCAAGCTCCGTCCATTCTTTCAACACGATGTCGGCATAGACGTTGCCGGAACCGTTGTCGCACAGCACAATGCGGCGCGGCAGCTCATGCTGGCCGTGCACGGCTTTCAGACAGGCTATGGTTTCTTCCGTATTGCAATGGGTTAAAATAATTGCCCCGATATTCGCTGCATCCATACATTTCTCCGGTATTTTTTATAAGCATACAGAAATTTTAAAAAAAAATACAGTTTTTTAATCCGATTTAACAGACCATAAAAGACTAGCCTTTTAACAAAAAATATGCTAACTATAAAAAACGTCTATAGTTTTTATTAACCTTTAACTGGCTTTTGCCACAGAATCGAATATGAACTGGGATTGGGACAAATTACAGGAAAAAAGAAAACAGCAGCAAAGCTGGGATTTCGGAAAAAATAAAAAAAATACACAGGAACCGCCGGAACCCGACGAAGATTTCGGCTTTGACAGCGAAACGGAAAAGAAAAATTTCGAAGAATTTTTCCAAAGAAACAGACAAAACAAAAACAACAACGGAAACAACATTCCGCCTTCACCGCAGAATTTTTTTAAAAACGCAAAAATTCCCGGTGCAAAGTGGATTTTTATTTTGCTTATTCTCATCTGGCTCGGCTCCGGAGTATATATCGTAAAACCTGACGAAGCAGGCGTTGTCCTGCGTTTCGGGGCATACAACAGAACAGAAACCGCAGGGCTGCACTATCACCTGCCCTATCCGATAGAAACCGTTATTCTTCCCAATGTTTCCCGTGTGCGCCAGGCAGAAGTGGGCTTCCGTTCCGCACAGAATTCCGAAGTTTTCCAGCAAGGCAGAGCACAGGCCGTCGATGAAGAAGGCTCCATGCTCACCGGCGACGAAAACATTGTGAACATTCAATTCAATATCCAATACAATATCAAGCCGGACGGTGCGGTGGATTATCTTTTCAACGTCACCCAGCCTGACGCCGTAGTCAAAAAAGCCGCCGAAGCCGTAATGCGCGAAGTCATAGGCAGAACGACGCTGGATTCGGCGCTCACCGGCGGCCGCGTGGAGATCCAAAACAAAGTAACGGAACTTCTGCAGAACATTTTGGATTCCTACCAGGTTGGCATACAGGTTGTTGCCGTGCAGATGCAGGACGTGCAGCCGCCCAAGGACGTGCAGGAAGCCTTTAAAGACGTGGCAAGCGCAAGGGAAGACAAGCAGCGCTTAATCAATATGGCAGAAGCGTACAGACAGGATATTCTGCCCAAAGCACAAGGTACGGCGGCAGAAATCGTCAATAAAGCAGAAGCATACAAACAAAGCCGCATTGCCAGCGCCGAAGGGGAAACAGCCCGTTTTCTCGCAGTGCTTGCCGAATACGAAAAAGCGCAGGACATAACCAAAAAACGCCTGCTGTTTGAAAGCCTGGAACAAATGCTCAACAGCGAAGGCATGGAAAAAATGATACTGCCGAACAACGGCACCAATCAAATCATGCCGCTTATCCCCATGGGCAGCACACCTTCCGTCCTCAGCCAAAACCTTGCCGAACAGGCTGAAGGCCAAAACAGCCTGGGCACAGAGCCGCAGACAGCTCCAAGCCCGGCGCAGCAAAGCCCCATACGCCCCAGCACGCGAGGTATACGCTAATGAACAATAAACTTCCAAGCCTTATTATCATATTGATCATCATAATCGGCATAGGCTCACAGGCGCTTTTTGTGGTCAATCAAACCGAACAGGCAATTATACTGCAGCTCGGCGAACCGAAAGATACGGTTTATAAAGCCGGACTGCACTTTAAAGTGCCGTTCATCGACACCGTGGTACGCTTTGACGCCCGTATTTTGGATTATGACGCAAAACCCGCGGAAGCACTCACCAGTGACCTGAAAACCATTGTCCTTGACAACTACGCCCGCTGGCGCATTATCAACCCGCTGCAATTCTACCGCACCGTGCGCACAATACCCAATGCCCAGACACGTCTTGACGCCGTTGTTTATTCACAGATGCGCGCCCACGTAGGCAGATATACGCTTACGGAAGTTGTTGCCAGCGAACGCACCAACATTATGGATTCCGTTACCAAACAGGCTTCCAAACAAATGAAGGAATTCGGCATCGAAGTTATCGACGCCCGCATAAAGCGCACCGACCTGCCTTTGGAAAACCAACGCGCCATTTATGACAGAATGCGCGCGGAACGCGAACGCCAGGCACGCCAATACCGCTCCGAAGGAACGGAAGAAGCAACCAAAATCCGCTCCACCGCCGACAAAGAACGTGCCCTTATTTTGGCTGAAGCCAAGAAAAAAGCCCAAATCCTGCAAGGCGAAGGAGATGCCCAAGCCGCAAAAATTTTTGCCGACGCCTACGGCAAATCACCGGAATTTTTTGAATTCCAGCGCAGTCTTGAAGCAATGAAAAACTCATTCGAAAACAATACCAAAATCGTAGTGACAACTGACAATCCGTTATTTAATGCAGTTAAATAACAAAATGGAGTAGCATATGGGAACCTTTGACGAAATATACAAACGCATTTTATTCGCTGCCAACTGCCAAACGCAAATGGAACTTGCCGCTGTTCTGGAAATCAGCCAATCCAGCATATCCGACGCCAAAAGGCGCCAATCCATACCTTCAGACTGGCTTATCAAGTTATACGACAAATTCGGCGTAAACCCCGACTGGCTCCGCGACAAAAAAGAACCCATGTACCTGCGCGGCATCGCCAGCCTTGACGCACAGGGCACAAACATTGTTTTGGAAGACGTTTCCCGCGGCTTTATGACCAAAGTCTACGAAACCTACTGTGACAAACAAAACGATGAATATGCATTTAAAGCCATTGACGAAGTCGTATTGCCCAAAACACTGCAAAAATGCACGTCCTATGTATTCAATTACTGCGGCAACGGCATGGAACCAAGTCTGCCGCGGCTAGCGCTTATAGGCGTTCTCGGCAAAAACAAAGAAGAAAGACTGCCTGTAATTTCAGGCGAAATATATGCACTGTATGTGCCCCAGGAAGGCATAGTGTTCCGCCGTATTTTCCAAAATATCGACGACAACACCTATTCCGTATGTTTTGACAATCCAAAACTTCCTTCAAGCACAATACAAAGCGAAAACCTGCAGGAAAAACTGCTCGGCAAAGTTGCCTGGGTTCTGCATAAGTTCTAACTTCTTCTATGAAACCAAGGCATTATCTTTTTCTTTCCTGTTTCATCAGTTCATTGCTTTTTTATCAGCCCCTGGGCACAGGCACAGCCTGTGCTCTTGAGGCAAAAGACAAAACTGCCGCTGCCGGCACAGCCTCACCCGATCAGCCCCGCGACCATACGTGGGACAAGCTGTATGCCCGGCTGATACGGGACGGCTTTACCCCAAAAGAACTGCAGCCTTATTTTGCGGCACTGCAAAACGCATATTCGCAAAAACCCATGGGAAACAAAGCCAAAGAACTGTACACCGCAAACTTTGTGCCCAAAAAACAAACGGCAAAATCCAAAAACCAGCCAAAATCAAATCCTCTCGGTATTCCCTATCCGTGGTACGACGGTTACGTAACCGATGAAAACGCCCAAAAATGCAGAGATTTTATAGCAGACAACGAAAAATACTTTGCTTTGGCGGAAAAACAGTTTGCAGTACCCCGCCATGTACTTTCCGCCCTGATTTACGTGGAAACATGCCACGGAAAATTCCTGGGCAAATTCCGCCCTCTGCCTATGCTGGCAAGCATGGCGGCAACAACGGATTTAGCCATGGTTCCCGACTATACGCGCAGCATGAAGCTTTCCGCAAAACAAAAAAAATGGCTGCAGGAAAAAGTGAAAACAAAAGCCGACTGGGCTTACGGCGAACTTAAGGCGCTTTTGCGCTATTCCCTGCAGAACGGCATCGACATCGGCAGCGTTCCGTCTTCCATTTACGGCGCCATAGGCTACGGGCAATTCATGCCCAGCAATATTCCCCGTTACGGCGTTGACGGAAACAAAGACGGCAAAATCGACCTTTTCAGCCCCGAAGATGCCATACCGAGCATTGCCAATTTTCTGCACAAACAAGGCTGGACACAAAAAAAACTGCCTTTTGCCAAACAGGTAAAAGTGCTGAAACGCTATAATTATTCCACGGCATACGCACACACCATATTGGCTCTGGCAAAACTGAGCGAACAGCAAAAACCGCTTTCAGCAAACAAGGAGAAAAAATAATGGATCACAACAATACATTAAAATCCATAGGGCCGCAGGGCTTTCTTCTCCCCTGCCCCATTTTTTTGGTCGGTTCTTACCATACCAACGCCGAAGGAGAAAAAATCCCCAATATTATGACTGCGGCATGGGGCTGCCTCTGTTCCGCACAGCCGCCTGCAGTTGCCATTGCCGTCCGCGGCAGCCGGCAAACCCATAAAGCCATTGCCAAAAACAAAGCATTCACTCTCAGCATTCCCGACACAGGCATTTTGCCGGAAGTAGACTACTGCGGCATTTTCTCCGTTTCCCAGGAAAACAAATTCGACAGAACCAAATTTACGCCCGTAGCGGCGGAACACGTGGACGCCCCCTATGTAAAAGAATGTCCCGTCGTTATTGAGCTGACCCTCATGAAAACTCTTGATGTCGGCACGCATACCCTGTTTGTCGGCGAAATTATGGACGTAAAAATAAAAGAATCCTGCCTCAATGCCGAAGGTATGCCCAATCCGAAAGAACTGAATATTCCGGCATATATCCCCATGCTGCGCGAATACTGGGGCCTGGGGGACTTCAAAGCCAAAGCGTTCGGGGTCGGCAAAACCATAATTGCCAGCAAAAGTTCGGAATAACCCGACACAAAAAAAGCAGTGCCCGGCACTGCTTTTTTTATTCAAAGACCGGCAGCGACTGCCTGACGATTTTAAACAATTCTTCCAAAACCTGCTCGCGCTGTTCTTCGCTTACGCTTTTGCAAATTTCAACCAAAACATTGCTTCCGAAACAGGGCGCCTGCGTCGACCACAAATCGGCTCCCGAAATGCTGTAATATTTTGCCCTTTCTTCTCCCAATTCCTCAAAAAGCTTTTGCGCCTGAAACTGCGGCTTATTGAAATAATCCTTTTCGAGGCCGACAACACAGAAAGAAAGTTCGCGGTTTTTCACGGCAGAAATATCAAAAAACATAGTCAGCCCGGGCGACACAAAATTAAAATTTTTAAAGCGCGTATCAATATAGGTATACCGCGTGGGCAAAGGCGGCAGAAACGGCGTCAAAAAGGGCGGTTCGTAGATATAGGACGCCAAACCGGGATTGCTCCGCTTTGACCAGCGTATCTGGTTCATAAACGCCGTGTGCACTTTTTCCAGCAAAGCTGCTTTTGAATCCAGCGCATTATAAAAAAACAAATTTTCCAACTGACTTGTTTCTATGGTTTTTTGCAGACCGAGCGCAAAATTCTGCAGCTGCGTTTTCAGCGGCTCTTTGCACAGCACGTTTTCATTGTCGTTCTGTACGTCAAAAATCCACAAATCATGCGGTTCTTCCGTACTGCTTTCAGCATCGTCGCAGAATGTTATCCATTTATCGGCGGTAAGTTCTCCGCCGGCAAGCAAAAGCCCTGCCGTCCCCCCGCTGCCGAAGCCGAGAAAACTGATTTTGCCGCTGTCGATAAAAGAAGAAACCGTTTTATCCGTCAAAAGCAGGTCAACGGCCAGCGAACACTGCCTGGCACGCTGATACAGGGATTTGGCGGAATAAAAATTCCGCATATCGTGGGAATTGTCCTGACTGTGATTGGGCACTGCCACGATATACCCCTGTTTTACCAAAAGAGCTGCCAGCGTATGATTGCTGAAGCGGGTAGAACCCGACGCATGGGAAATAACCAACAGAGGATATTTTTTATGCGGCACGGGCACGGCTTTCAGCCGTTCCCGCAGTTCTTCTTTGGAAAGGTTGTTTTTTTTGGCATTCCTGCGTATTTCTTCCTGTTTCGCCAAAAAAGGCGCGGCTTTTTCTTCGTCGGTTACTTTTAATATGGAAGAATTTTTTGCCGCAAAAACATGATATTCATCCATAACATAATCGCGCTCCTGACTTACGGCAGGATACCATACCCCCACGTCAAGGCGCACGTTTTCCCTCGAATTCCAGGTAGAAAATGAGCGGTATCCCACATGCGTTTCCGCAGCGGCCGAAAAAGGCAGATAAAAAAACAAAAACAAAACATAATATATAAAACGCATACGTATTCCCAAAAAGCAGATATGCCACCCTATCAAAAAGTTCAGCGTTTTTCAATGCGCAATATGCCGCCGCCAAAAAACTGTTTTTTTTAGTTTCAGGAATGTTTTGCTTGACTTTTTTTTTAAAGCGGCATATTAATTTCGCTCAACCTTGCCTTTACCCGATAAAGGCCACAGACCAAAAGGAGATTACTATGCGTAAGATGGAAACTCTCGTGCTTTTCTCACCGGAAATGACCGTGGAACAGCGCGAACAATCCATTGCTACTCTCAGCGAAGTTATCGAACGCGAAGGCGGCAAACTTCTCGCAGTAGACCAATGGGGCATGAAAGATTTGGCTTATCCCGTAAAAAAACAAATGCGCGGATTCTATGTTCGTTTTGAATATAACGCTCCAAATCAGCTCGTTGCGGAACTTGAACGTATTATCCGTATTCAAGACAATATCTTCAAATTTATCACTGTTCGCTTAAGCGACCATGCCGAGGAGGTTGCATAATGGCTTTCCGTAAAAAATTCGCACCTCGCCGCAAATTCTGCCGTTTCTGTGCCGACAAAGATCTTCCTCTCGATTACAAACGTCCGGATATTCTTCGTGATTTTATCACCGAACGCGGCAAAATTGTAGCCCGTCGTATGACCGGTACCTGCGCAAAACATCAGCGCCAGCTTACCACCGAAATTAAACGTGCCCGTCAAATGGCTCTTCTTTTCTACACCACTGCTCACTCCAGTGACGTTAAAAAGAAAACCACCATATAAGGTTAGGAGAGTAGATTATGAAAATTATTCTTCGTGCCGATGTTGAAAATTTGGGTCACTTGGGTGATGTTGTAGAAGTTAAACCCGGCTACGGCCGCAACTACCTCATTCCCCAAGATTTGGCAATGCTTGCAACTCCCGCAAACCTGCGCGCTTTCGAACTCGAAAGAAAGAAACTTCAGGCCCGTATGGACGAAGTTCGCGCCGCTGCCAACGCAGTTGCTGAAAAACTCCAAGATTTCGTTCTTACCATTGCCATGCGCGTTGGTGAAAACGACAAACTCTACGGTTCCGTTACCACTTCCATGATCGGCGAGCTGCTTGCTGCCGAAGGTATCGAAATCGACCGTCACCAAATCCTTGTTGACGGCGGTATCCGTACTCTTGGTGAACACGTTGTCCGTGCAAGACTCCATGCCGACATTGTTCCGACTTTCACCGTAAAAGTTATCTCCGAAGATAAATCACACCTCGGTGAAGAAGCTCCTGCCGCAGAAGCAGAACAAGCCGAACAAGCCGAATAGTTCCGGCTGGCAATATTCAAAGTCCGCTTAGCAATAGGCGGACTTTTTTTATACCGCCGCAGCAGCATATCAAAACCGTAAACAATACACTGTACCGCGCAAATTTTCTTTTTAAGCCATACTGCCCATGTCAGACAAAAAAACTTTCAACATCGTTGCAGCATTCATATACGAAAACGGCAAATTTCTCATTTGCCAGCGTCCCCAAGGCAAAGCCCGTGCCCTGCTCTGGGAATTTGCCGGCGGCAAGGTCGAAACCGGGGAAAGCAACGAACAGGCCCTTGCCCGCGAATGCTTGGAAGAGCTGGCGGTTATCGTTGAAGTCGGCACGCTTTTTTACAGCCACAGCCACGAATACGAAGACATCATTGTCAATCTCTTTATTTACCATACAAAAATCATCGGCGGCCAAATCCAAAAACTCGAACACAACGACATACGCTGGATTACCCCGCAGGAAACGGACAACTACGAATTCTGCCCTGCAGATGTAGATGTGCTGCGGCTTATCAAAGAAACATACTAATACTTATCCCACATTTTATATCGCGTACTGCTGTATATTTTAGGATATCTCGCCGATTTTTTTTATTTTAATTATATACAGAACACCTTTCGAACTTAAAAAAAACACAGCGTGATAAAACAAGTTGCCGGTATAAACCTCAGCTTAATCATTTCCTACATTTTTGTAAAAACAAAATAATTTTCTACAAAAATGTAGGATTTTTCGTATTCACAAGCCTGTCCGCAAAGGGTAAAAACTCATTAAACAATTTTTAAAATTTATTATTATAATATGTTACAAAATATATTTTAAAATCATAACAAATTTGCACGCTCTTTGCAATATAGCCGACGTTGCACAAGGCAAAACACTGCCTACAGAAATTACCCGACATAAGGAGCGTGGGTTATGGATAATGCAAGAATTTCAGTTAAGGAAAGCATGGCGAACGAAATGCCCAAACCTTTGGCACATGAATTTTATTCTCCGAGCAAAGTATACGGCAAACACGTTTTCAGCCTGAAAATCATGCGCGAACGCTTGCCGAAGCAAGTATTCAACCGTCTGGAAAAAGCTATAAAAACAAACGGCAGTCTTGCGGAAGGGGACGCAGACATTATTGCCAGCGCCATGAAAGACTGGGCAATTGAAAACGGCGCTACCCACTATACGCACTGGTTCCAGCCCATGACCGGCGTAACGGCGGAAAAGCACGACGCATTTTTTGTGCCTTCCTCCAGCCACAACGACGGCAACCTGCTGAACGAATTTTCAGGAAAAATGCTGATCAAAGGCGAACCGGACGCCTCATCATTCCCTTCCGGCGGCATACGTTCCACCTTTGAAGCCCGCGGCTACACGGCATGGGATCCCACAAGCCCGGTATTCTTGCTGGAAAACAGCCACGGCAAAACACTGTATGTTCCCAGTATCTTTATTTCCTACACCGGCGAATCTCTTGACCGCAAAACCCCGCTTCTGCGTTCCAACGAAGCGGTATCCAAACAAGCCCTGCGCATTCTGCGCCTTTTCGGCAACACCGTGGCAACCAATGTGTCCCCCATGGTCGGCATTGAACAGGAATATTTCCTCATCGACAAACGCTATGTGGCCCTGCGCGACGACCTGAAGCTGTGCGGCCGTTCCCTCTACGGCGCCATGTCCGACAAAGGACAGGAGCTGGAAGACCACTATTTCGGCACAATCAACGACCGCGTGCTTTCCTTCATGGCTGGCGTGGAAAAGCAAATGTTTGAACTGGGCATTCCCGCCAAAACCCGACATAATGAAGTTGCGCCCGCGCAGTTTGAGCTTGCTCCTGTTTTCGAACCGGCCAACCTCGCCATTGACCATAATATGCTGACCATGCAGATTTTACGCAATACAGCGGAAAAACACGGCTTTTTCTGCCTGCTGCACGAAAAGCCCTTTGCCGGCGTAAACGGCTCCGGCAAGCACAACAACTGGTCTTTGTGCGATTCCGAAGGAAACAATCTGCTTGACCCGGGCAATACCCCCATGGACAACGCCCAATTCCTGGTATTTTTGGCTGCCGTGCTCAAAGCCGTGCACAAACATTCCATTCTGCTGCGCCTTGCCACCATCGGCTCCGGCAATGACCACAGACTTGGCGCCAACGAAGCGCCTCCGGCCATTTTGTCCGTATTCCTCGGCGCACCGCTTACTTCCGTAATCGACAGCATTATCAACAATTCCGAAGACAACAGCGACTGGCAGCAAGATGTAATTAAAATCGGCGTCACCAGCCTACCGCAGTTCCCGAAAGACGTATCCGACCGCAACAGAACAAGCCCCTTTGCGTTTACCGGAAACAAATTTGAATTCCGCGCCGTCGGCTCTTCCGCATCCTGCGCTCCTGCCAACATTGCGCTGAATACAGCCATGGCCAGCGCGCTCGGCGAAATTGCCCTTATGCTGGAAACTGCCGTAGCAAGCGGCAAAACACTGACCCAAGCCGTACACGACACGCTTGTGGAAGTCTTCAAAGAACATCTGCCCGTTGTTTTCAACGGCAACGGTTACGGCGAAGAATGGCAGGAAGAAGCAAAACGCCGCGGCCTGCCCAACCTTAAAGATTCCGTAAGCGTTCTTGCCCATTACAACGACCCGTCCCTGATGAACGTACTGACGCAGAACGGCGTGCTTTCCGAACGGGAACTTCTGGCCCGCCAGGACATTTTGCTGGAAAACTATATCCGCGACATTCATGTAGAAGTCAAATTAACCGTCAGCATGGGCCGCAGCATCATTCTTCCTGCCTGCCTGCGCTGGCTCAAAACCGCAGGCGACCTTGCCGTAAATGCCGAAAAACTGCAGGGCGAAACAGCAGCCTCTGGCTTTGAGGCCCAATACTGCCAAAAACTGCGTACGCTCACCGCAGAATTTTACGCAGCATTAAATGAACTTGACGAAGAGCACATAAAAACCGATAATTTATCCGGTGTTCTTGTCCGTGCGGAAGCCACGCGCGACAACCTCATCCCCCGCATGAACGCGTGCCGTGCCCTTGCCGACAAACTCGAAAAAATCGTTGACGACAGTGTATGGCCGCTGCCGAAGTATAACGAAATGCTTTGGTAAGATACCAAAATAAAGGATATAATATGCTCAAAAAAACCGGTTTATATGATCCGCACACCGGACACGACGCGTGCGGCGTAGGCTTTATCGCCAAAATAGACGCAACCCCGAGCCATGACCTTGTTCTGCAGGCAGTGCAGGCTCTCGGCAACATGGCTCACCGCGGCGGTTCCGGCTGCGGCCTTCCCAATCCGGACGGCGCAGGCATTTTGTTTGCCATGCCCCAGACCTTCATGAAAAAAATATGGCAAAAAGAATGCGCCAATTTTCCGGAACAGATAGCCGTGGGCCAGCTCTTTTTCCCGCGCGGCGAACAGGATAAAATCACCGTTGAAACAATTATTCGGGAAGTTCTGTCCAACCATGATTTTACCGTTCTGGCATGGCGCGACGTACCGATCAGCACGGCCTGCATCGAAAGCGAAGAAATACGGCAAAACCTGCCCGTATTCCGTCAGGTTCTCGTGGCCAACGCCCTGCCCGGCCAAAACGAGCTGGTGCGCGACCTGGAAAGAAGATTATTCATAGCCAGAAGAAACATTGAGCATGAGATATCCGAAAAAACTGCCCTTACCCCACGGGATTTCCATATAGTCAGCCTGTCTTCCCAGACAATTGTCTATAAGGGCCTTATCCACGGGGGTAAGGTGGCAGAATTTTACCCCGACCTTTTAGACCCGGACTTTAAAGCCCATTTCGCCGTTTTCCATGAACGCTACAGCACAAATACCACACCGGCATGGCACTTGGCTCAGCCTTTCAGAAATATCGCCCATAACGGCGAAATCAATACGCTGAACAGCAACCTCTTTAATATGAAAATGCGCGAGGCCACTTTGGGCTCCGCGCTTTACGGCGACAACATCAAATACCTGAAACCCATTGTTTCCTCACAGGGAAGCGACTCCGCCGCTTTAGACAATGTTTTTGAACTGCTCTACCAAAGCGGCCGCTCCCTTTGCCATACGGCCATGATGCTCCTGCCCGAACCTTTCGGCGCAAGCTATATCATGGGTCAGGGCAAACGAGCATTTTACGAATACCATGCCGCCCTCATGGAAGCCTGGGACGGACCTGCCGCCCTTGTATTCACCAACGGACGCCAGCTCGGCGCAAGCCTGGACAGAAACGCCCTGCGCCCCTGCCGCTACACCATTACCAAAGACGGCCTCATTGTGCTTGCCTCCGAAAGCGGCGTGCTGAACATTCCCGCCAAAGACATACTCACCCGCGGCCGTCTGCGTCCGCGCAAAATGCTCATGGTGGATTTTGACCAGCACCGCATCATTACCGACACGGAATGCAAAAACTCCGTAATCTACTCTGCCCCCTATATCCGCTGGATCAAAGAAAAAGGCGTGCAGCTTGCCGATCTTCCCCTGCCGCCGCAGCAGTATGAACAGAAAAATTCCCTGCTGCAGGAACAGCTTCTGTTCGGCATGAGCAAAGACGAAATCGACGATATTTTAAAGCCCATGATGACCAACGCCCAGGAACCCGTTGTCAGCATGGGCATTGACACGCCTTTAGCAGTGCTTTCCCAGCGTCCGCAGCTTTTGTTCAATTATCTGAAACAGCGTTTTGCGCAAGTTACCAACCCGCCCATTGATCCCCTGCGCGAAAGCATGGTTATGTCCCTGACTGGATTTTTGGGCAGACGCGGAAACCTGCTGGAAGAAAATGCCGAACAGTATGCCCTGCTCCGCCTTTCCAACCCTATTTTAAGCAGGGAAGATCTGCTGAAACTGCAGTATTCCGAAAAAGCGCAGGTACGCTGCGCCGTTTTGGACGCACTTTTCGACATCTCCGAACTTGACGCGCAAAACCCCGAACTTGATGCGGAAAAAGCGGGACAAGCCCTTGAAAAAGGCATTGACACCTTTTTGCAGCAGGCAAAAAACGCACTCCTTGGCGGCGCAACCATTTTAATCCTTACCGATAAAAACGCCAGCCGCTATATGGCGCCCATTCCTTCCCTGCTTGCGGTTTCTGCCCTGCACCAGTACCTTTTGAAAAACAACCTGCGCCACTTATGCAGCATTGCTGCAGACAGCGGCGAAGTGCGCGACGTTATGCAGGCCGCACAGCTGCTTGCTTTCGGCGCCAGCGCCATTCATCCGCGCCTGGCCTTTGCCGCCATTGAAAAACTGACCAACGAGCAGGACTTTGCAAGCAAAACGGCCCAAAGCGAACAGCTCAGCAAAAATATCCATAACTATATTACAGCCATGCAGAAAGGCCTGATGAAAACCTGTTCGCGCATGGGCATATCCGTCCTGCGCAGCTTTATTGGCGGACAGCTCTTTGAAGCCGTCGGCTTCGGCGAAGAACTGGTAAACAAATACTTCTGCGGGCTTACCAGCAAAATTGGCGGCATAGGACTGAAACACATTGCCGCAGACACCCTCGCCCGCCACATCAAAACATTTTATAAGTCAGAAGGCATAAGCGAACCGGAACAATACGGCATTTTCAAACTGCGCAAAAACGGCGAAAAGCACCTGTGGTCAGCCAAAGCCATTTCTTCCCTGCATAAGGCCGTACGCGAAAACGATTATGCCGCCTATAAAGAGTATGCCAAAGAAAGCAACGAAGCAGAAACCGCAGTTACCCTGCGTTCTTTGTTTGCGTTCAATGAACGGCAGCCGATTCCCCTTGAAGAAGTGGAACCTGCCGAAAACATTCTCAAACGCTTTGTCGGCGCTGCCATGAGCTTCGGCTCCATAAGCAAAGACGCCCACGAAGCCATAGCCATAGCCTTTAACCGCGTGGGCGGCCGTTCCAACTGCGGTGAAGGCGGCGAAAAGAAAGAGCGTTCCCGCATTCTTGCCAACGGCGACTGCGCAAAATCCAAAATCCGCCAAATCGCTTCCGGACGTTTCGGGGTTACGGCTGAATATCTCTGCGATGCCGAAGAAATCCAAATCAAAATGGCACAAGGCGCAAAACCGGGCGAAGGCGGCCAGCTGCCCGCACATAAAGTTCTGCCGCAAATTGCGGAAGTGCGCCACACCATTGCCGGCGTAACCCTTATTTCCCCGCCGCCGCACCACGACATTTATTCCATTGAAGACTTGGCGCAGCTGATTTACGATCTGCGCCGCCTGAACAAACACGCAAAAATTTCCGTCAAGCTTGTTGCAGGCACCAACGTAGGAACCATAGCTTCCGGCGTTGCCAAAGCTGGCGCGGACATCATTGTTGTTTCCGGCCATGACGGCGGTACGGGCGCCTCACCGCGCACCGCCATTTCCTATGTGGGCCTGCCGTGGGAAATCGGCCTAGCCGAAACCCATGCCGCCCTTATGCACAACGGCCTGCGCAGCCGCGTCAGCCTGCAGACCGACGGCCAGCTGCGCACGGGCAAAGACCTTGTCATCGCAAGTATTTTGGGCGCACAGGAATTTGCTTTCGGCACCGGCCTGCTTGTAGCCATGGGCTGCTGCCTTCTGCGCGTCTGCCACCTCGGCACCTGCTCCGTGGGCATTGCCACCCAAGACGAAGCGCTGTGCAAAAAATTCAAGGGCAGCCCCGACCATGTGGAACGCTATCTGCGTTTTCTTGCCGAAGATTTCCGCGAAGAAATGGCCAAACTCGGCGTGCGCAGCGTGGACGAGCTTTTGGGACGCGCCGACCTGCTCCGCATTGATACCGCACATTTTAAAGACGATAATTCTTCCGTTTTCTCCAACCACTTTGATTTATGGCAAAGCAAACTGCGCAGCCTGAACACGGCAAACCTGCTCTGCCCCATGCCTTATACTCCAAGCCATACCGAAAAAACGGACATTTTTGCGGACAACAGTCTGGAAGCGGAAATGAACCGCCACATCATGCAGGAACTTGCAGAGCATAAAATTGCTTCCTATACAGGAAAAATTAAAAATACCGAGCGCAGCGCCTGCGCACGCCTGACTGGGGAAATCCTTGAAAAATACGGGGACAGCCTCCCGGAAAAATGCATTTCCGTTTCCCTGCAGGGCCATGCCGGCCAAAGCTTCGGCGCATTTTTAACCAAAGAAACCCTGCTTTCCCTCAAAGGCGATGCCAACGACTACGTGGGCAAGGGCCTTTCAGGCGGCACCATCGCCATAAGCCCCTATCATTTGGACGATGATGTTTTTGCCGACCAGACAGCCATAGGCAACGTTGCCTTATACGGCGCCACCAAGGGCGAACTGTTTGCGGCAGGCTCTGCGGGCGAACGCTTTGCCGTACGCAACAGCGGCGCCGATGCCGTAGTGGAAGGCGTGGGCGACCATGCCTGCGAATACATGACGGGCGGCACAGTGGTCGTACTCGGCCAAACAGGCTACAATTTCGGCGCCGGCATGAGCGGCGGCATAGCCTATGTTTACGACCGCAGCGAAACATTCTCCACTTTGTGCAGCATGGAGGCCCTTGACATCGAAAGCATATGGCAGGCCGAAGACATCAAAAAACTCCGTCAGCTTTTGGAAAAACATATCCGCCATACGGACAGCGCCCTTGCCAAGTTCATTCTGAACAACTGGCAGACCCAAGTATCTTTCTTCCTGAAAGTTACGCCGCTGGAATACAAAAAAGCCCTGCTCCGCCTTAAAAACGTGGAAAACCACAAGTCCGAAAGCGTGCCCGGCACCGAAGAAGTTTACTTGCCCAATAAATAACCGAACAAAAACCCTAAACAAAAATCCTGCACGGCATAACCGCGCAGGATTTTTTGATTTAAAACCTCACTGCCAAACCTGACACGATAAGTCGCCTGCTTTGGATACGGACAGAATTTTCCCGCAACATCCCGCAATCACGGAAAAAAGCCTTCTGCCGCTTTTTCCGCGCCATTTCCGGCCTTCAGGCATTTATGTTTGACATAAGACAAAAAAATGTTCATTAAAGCAAATTATGCAAAATTCTGCTGTTTTGTTTCAAAAAGGACTTATTATGCCTTCACCATGCCAAAATTCCCCCGTATTTCTGCATAACCTGCTGGATATGCGTTTTTATGCCGACGAAAACGGCATACCCTGCGCAGGAATGGACGTATCGGAAAAGGTCTGCCAGCCTTTCGGTTTTTTAAGCGGCGGCGCAATTTTGGCTCTTGCGGAAACACTGGCAGGCTATGCCTCACTTCCGCTCTGCCCGGAAAACTCCTGCCCCGTCGGCATACAGATAAGCGCCAATCATTTAAAATCCGTCAAAAAAGGCGGAAGCGTCACTGCACAGGCGCGCCTGCTGAACAAAAACGACTTGCTGCACGTCTGGGAAATCCGTATCCTGGACAACTCCTCGGAACTCATCTCTCTTTGCCAAATAACAAACTACATCAAAAAAGGAAAAAACCATGCCAAGACAATGGACAACCATTAAACCTTATCAGGACATTCTTTTTGAATTTTTTGAAGGTATCGCAAAAATTACCATAAACCGCCCGCACCGGCGCAATGCATTCACCCCGACCACGGTTTCCGAAATAGGCGACGCCCTGCGCTATTGCCGCGAAAGTCAGGAAATACGTATTGTCACCCTTACCGGAGCAGGCGACAAAGCTTTTTGCAGCGGCGGCGATATGAACGTCAAAGGCCGCGGCGGTTATGTGGGTGACGACGGCGTGCCGCGCCTCAACGTGCTTGATGTACAAAAACAAATCCGTTCTCTGCCAAAACCCGTTATTGCCATGGTAAACGGTTTTGCCATCGGCGGCGGCCATGTTCTGCATATTATGTGCGACCTGACCATAGCCTCGGAAAATGCCCGTTTCGGCCAGACAGGCCCAAGAGTCGGCAGTTTTGACGCAGGATTCGGAGCTTCCTATCTCGCACGCATAGTCGGACAGAAAAAGGCCAGAGAAATCTGGTTCCTGTGCCGCCAATATACAGCACAGGAAGCCTTGGAAATGGGACTTGTAAATAAAGTCGTTCCCCTTGAAAAACTGGAAGACGAAATGGTGGACTGGGCAAAAACCATGATGGAACACAGCCCCCTTGCCCTGCGCCTGCTCAAGGCCGGCCTTAACGCGGAACTTGACGGTCAGGCAGGCATACAGGAACTTGCTGGCGACGCTACCCTGCTTTATTACCTGACCGACGAAGCCCAGGAAGGCGGCAAAGCATTCCTTGAAAAACGCCGTCCTGATTTTTCCAAAACACCGCAATTCCCCTAAACGCCTTCATAAAGAACATATCATGCAGCATTCATTCACTCTTTTCGGCAAAACCTGCCAAAGCGGCGATATCCCTCTTTTAAGGGAACACGAAAATACATTTGTCCGAACCGATCTGGCAAACTTTCTGGAAGACTGGTTTTCGGAAAAAAATACTGTTGCCGTGCAAAGTTCCGGTTCAACGGGCACGCCCAAAATTCTGCACGCAGAAAAAGAACGCATGAAAGCGAGCGCAGCAATGACGTGTTCTTTTCTCGGACTGAAACAGGGCGATACGGCACTGCTCTGTATGCCGCTGAAATACATCGGCGCAAAAATGGTTGTGGTGCGTGCCTTGATTTGGGGGCTTGATCTGTATTGCGCCGCCCCCTCCGGGCACCCCTTTGCGCAAATAAATTTTTCCCCGGATTTTCTTGCCCTGACTCCCGCCCAAGTATACTCCAGCCTGCAAAACAGCACCGAAAGCACTCTGCTGCGCGGAACAAAACAGCTGATTATCGGCGGAGGAGCCATCAATGCCGCCCTTGCCGAAGAACTTGCGGATTTTCCCCATGCCGTATGGTCAACCTACGGCATGACGGAAACCTTATCGCACATAGCCCTGCGCAGGCTTAACGGCAAAGACAAATCAGACTGGTATCAACCGTTCAGCGGCGTAACAGTAAGCCTTACGCCGCAGGGAACCCTTGCCGTCAACGCGCCCGCCGTCTGCCCCGAACGCCTAATCACCAACGATATTGCCGAAGTAGACGCTTTTGGCCGTTTTAAAATCATCGGCAGGGCGGACAATGTCATCAACAGCGGCGGCATAAAACTGCAGGCCGAAAAACTGGAAGACAAACTTGCCGCAGTCCTGCCTTTCCCGTTTATGATAACGTCCGTACCCGACGAACAATACGGCGAAGCCACAGTCCTTCTTGTGCAAAACACGGACAACGGAGCAGACACGGACGAATCGGCACTCCGCAATACAGTCAATGCGGTTCTCGGCAAATACGAAAAACCCAAACATATTTTTTTCGCAAAACACCTGCCCCGCACAGAAACCGACAAACCCAACAGAGCCGAGGCAAAAAAGCTTGCCCTGCAGCTCAAAAAAGGAGTAACGGCATGAACAGCGCACCCCGGCTGCAGGATAAACAAGTCGCATGGTACAGCTATGTAATTTTACTCTTGGTTATTATGTTCTTTTCCGGTGTCCTCAAATCTTCCGACTCATGGTGGGGCTTCATCGACTTTACTACCCTGAACGGTATGTACGGAACAATCGCGGAACAGAGTAACTTTTTGGGCAAAGGCGGTTTCGGCGCCATGTACGGATTTTTATTTGCTTTTTCCCTTATTCCCGGAATAATGCTCGCCCTGGGCATCGTAGAAGTGGCGGAACGGCTTGACGCCCTGCGCGCCGCACAAAAACTGCTTACCCCCGTACTCAGGCCGCTGCTGGGTCTGCCTGGGGCAGCCGGCCTTGCCCTTATTACCTGCCTGCAGAGCTCCGACGCAGGCGCCGCCATGACCAAGGAACTGTATGACCAAAACCTACTTACGGAAAAAGAACGGCTGATTTTTGCCGCCTTCCAGTTTTCGTCAGGTTCTACAATTACCGTTTACCTGTCCATGGGCGTAAGCCTTTTTCCTTTTCTGTCCGTTTCCCATTTAATACCGCTTGCCGTTATTCTTTTTTACAAAGCGGTCGGCACCAACCTCATGCGGCTGTATCTGAATTTTGCCGGCTGTAACAATATCCCCGAATAAGGACCTGCCATGAATATTTACGAATCTTTTCTTGACGGAATGCGCAAAGGACTGAAAATCGCCGTTCTGAATATGCTTCCCAATGTGGTTGTGGCGTTTGTGTTTATCAAAGCTCTGCAGGTTACGGGACTTCTTGACGCCATAGGAAATATTTTTTCCCCGATAATGCAGATTTTTCATCTTCCGGGCGAAGCCGTTGCCGTTCTGCTTTCCACAATACTCTCCGCCGGAGGCGGCATAGGCGCAGCTGCAGGACTGTATTCGCACGAAGTTTTAAATTCCGTACACCTGAGTATTCTGATGCCGGCAATTTTTCTTATGGGTGCCCAAATCCAATACGTCGGCCGCATTCTCGGCGTAATCGACATTGCTCCCAAGCATTTTCCCGTGCTTTTTCTCATCAGCATCATCAATGCCGTCCTCGCCATGCTGACCATGGCCTACCTTATTGTCTGACAAAAGGCTCCCGCAGCATATCAAACAAAAATCCCGCACGGCAAAACCGCGCAGGATTTTTGTTTGGTGTTTATTAAGGATAAGGATATATCAAGCTCTGAACGTTTTGTAATCCAAAGCGTATTTTTTCATGCGCAGACCGAGCATACGTTCGGTAATGCCCAAAACTTTGGCGGCTTTTGCCATATTGCCGCGGCAGTTTTTCAAAGCGTTGACAATAAGCTCGCGCTCCACTTCTTCCAGGCTTTCGTCCAAGGTTTTGGCAAGCTGTTTTTCTTGTTCCCCGTTATTTTGCGTTATGAAAGCAGGCAGTGCGTCCTCACGGATAATCCCGTCTTCACCGCACAAAATAACGGCACGCTCGATCACATTGGCAAGTTCCCTTACATTGCCGTACCAAGCGTAAGAAACAAGTTTTTCAATGGCAGGCGCGCTTATTCTGACAACCTTTTTCTTATTCTCGCGGCAAATTCGCTGAATAAAGCAATTTGCCAAAGGAATAATATCCTCTTTGCGTTCGCGCAGGGGATAGGTATACAGAGGGAAAACGCTTAAACGATAAAACAAGTCCTCTCTAAACTTACCGGCTTTTACCATTTCCTCCAAATTTTTATTGGTTGCGGCAATAATCCGCACATCGACCGTAACGGTTTCCGAACCGCCCAGCCGTTCAAATTCCTTTTCCTGCAACACGCGCAAAAGCTTTGCCTGCGTGGGCAGGCTCATATCGCCGAGTTCGTCCAAAAACAGCGTGCCCGTATGCGCCGCTTCAAATTTCCCTTTATGCCGTTCCGCTGCACCGGTAAACGCCCCTTTTTCATAGCCGAACAGTTCGCTTTCGATAAGATTTTCCGGAATTGCGGCACAGTTTATTTTTATAAACGGCTTGTCACTGCGCAGGCTTTTCTGCTGAATGCAGTTTGCGATAAGCTCTTTGCCCGTTCCGCTTTCGCCGCGGATAAGCACAGTCGTGTTGAACGGCGCCACCTGCTCAATTTCTTTCACAATTTTTTTCATTTTATCCGAATAGGATATGAACGGAAGCCCGCTTTCGTCACCGAGAATTTCCGTCTGTCCCGCCAAACCGTGATAATCGGACAAACGCGGCACAAGCAGATATGCGGCAAGCTGCAGCAATTCAATATCCTGCTTCAGCTGCCCGATATCCCCGTTTTCGCGGTCGGCAGAAAGCGTTGCTTTTACTTGGCCGCCAATAAAAACAGGCACACAAATAAAAGAAATAACGCTGTGTTCCAAATCCCTGGCCTTTGTGCGGTTCAAAAAACGCGGTTCCTGCTGCACATTGGGGATAACCATGGGCTTGCCGGTGCTTGCAACCGTTCCGATAACGCCCTCGCCAAGTTTGTAATGGGCTTTTTCCATTTCTTCAAACTGCAGGCCGTAACTGGCCAAGGCGTACATTTCCCCGTGCTTGGTGTCCAAAAAACACAGCGTACAGCGAAGCATACCGGTATAACTTCCGATAATTTCAAGCATTTTTTCCAAATATTCCGGTAAGGAGCAATCAACGGCATTTGCCTGTACAAGTTTGGAAAAAACCTCGGTATCCTGCCTTTGCGTGTTCATAGCCAATCTCTGCAGTTTTACAATTATGTAATTTATTATTTTTATTTTTGTCCTAAGCGCACTGTAAAAAAATTATACTGGCTTGTCAACTATGAATGCATTTTTTACATTTTTGTAATTAATTTTCCTGTCCCTGCGAACCGTCAAAGTACAGGCAGTGCGCGCAATGCCCCGCATACCGCTCGGACTGGCTGATATAACCGGAGCCGAAACGCTCCAAAAGGCGCAGTGCTTCAATAAGCTCAAGCCCTTTTTGGGTAAGACGGTATTCCACGCGCACCGGAACTTCGCTGAACTGCTCCCGATGCACTATGCCGTATTCTTCAAAACTTTTCAGACTGTTTGTCAGCATCATGTTTGTTATGCCCAGCACACCGCGTTTTATCTGATTATAGCGCAGCGGCTTTCCGTCTTTGAGCAGGCAAAGGATATTCAGCTTCCATTTGCCGCCTATAATGTCCATGACCAGACGCAGCGGACAGATTTCCTCGGCTGCGGCCGCCTTGTCCGTTTGCTGCTGCGGTAGCTTCTCCTGCATTATCGGTATCATAGCGCCTCCTATGTATAAAAAAGCATACCTTGTTTAAAAAAACTGCGTTCTTGCCCCGAAAAAAAATTCTGCTATATTTGAACCAGGTATAAAAAGTATACTTAATACATTGTTCACTGTCAAAACAAGAAGGGGAAATCTATGAAACTCGCCGTACTTTATGATTCCAAGACCGGAAACACCGCAAAAATGGCCGAATATATCGCCGAAGGAGCCATGGAAATTCCATTTGTCGAAGCAAAAGCTTTTTCCGTTCATGCGGCAGACGAAGAATTTAGCAAAGAAAGCAAAGCCGTGATTATCGGTACTCCCACCTATGCGGCCATACTTTCCGCTGACTTGAAAGTTTGGCTGGAACAAAAAACCGGCAGTCTGCAACTGGCAGGAAAACTCGGCGGAGCCTTTGCCACGGCAAACTATGTGCACGGCGGCGGCGAGCTTGCCGTTCAGTGCATTTTAACCCACCTCATGTGCTGCGGCATGATGATTTATTCCGGCGGAGCCGCAAAAGGCCTGCCCGTTATTCATTTGGGACCTGTTGCCATCAGTCCGAATCTTGACGAATATGCAGAAACCTTCAGAACCTACGGAAAACGCATGGCCGAACAAATGACCGCAACGTTCAAATAACACACCCAAAAGGGCTGTGCTCTCCTCAAAAAAAGCCGGAATATTTCCGGCTTTTTTACCATTTTTCAAAGTGAATCCTTGCGGGGTTATATTTATCCGCAATTTCTTTTTTTTCGCCTTTATACCCGATAGGGATAACGGCAAGCGGAATAACCTCCTGCGGAAGTTCCAGCAGTTCTTTCAGCCCCCGCACGCGCTCTTCTACAGGATAAATTCCCAGCCACACCGCGCCGAGTTCCAAATTATCTTCGCCTCTTATGCTTTCAACGGCAAGCAGCATATTCTGTATGCAGGCAGAACAATCCTGAATCCAGTACCCCGGAAAAATTTCCTTGGAAACATCGCCGCAGACGACAACCGCGACGTCAACGCTGTCAAGCATAAGCGCATAGGGATGAAAAGACGTTATCTTGTGCAAAGTTTCTCTTTTTCTGATAACGACAAACTGCCAAGGCTGACTGTTTCCGGCTGAAGGCGCCTGCATACCGCATCGGATAATTTTTTCAATAATTTCAGGAGAAACAGGACGGGGAACAAATTTTCGGATACTTCTTCGTTTATAAATTGCGTCAAGCATGGCACTCTCCTTTTCGCGATTAATCTGCGGCTGAGAAAAATTCACCCGCAGCCGTTGTTTTTTTATAGCATAAGATGAAACCAAAAGAAATAATTAACATATTGCATTATATTTTTTTTCTTGATAAAGATAAGTTAAGACCGTTTTTAAACACGTGTCGGCATTTCTGGACTGGGTTTATTTTCAAATTATTACCGTAAAAAGTATAAAAAGAATTTAAAACAGAGGAGAATTTACTATGGATAAGAAAAAAGAAACTCTTTGCAATCTTGGCGGAAAAACTCTGTGCAACGCTATTTCCTCCGAAGAGGAAAGGAAAACCGAACAGGAAACGGAACAGCGCGTTCCTTCCCTGTATACGCTTGCCGGCAGCCAGTTCAGCTCAGTAATCAATCAGGTATCCGAAAACCTTGCCGAACTGGACAACGCCCTCAAAGACACGGAAAAGGAAAAAAGCTTCAATGCCATCTGCCAGCTGGGAGGACGCCAACTGTGCAGCCTCATCACCGATATGAATGACATCAGCAGCAACCTTGCAGAACTGGAAAAAGCTCTTGCCGTCATCGGCAACGGCAGCACCGACCGAGGCCTAAAACAAGTTTTTGCCATAAGCGAAGCGGTTGCCAAAGCCAGACAGGAATACCCCGCCGCCATATGGAAAGAAGCAGGGCAGGAAGGCATTGAAAAAGCGTTTCTTGCCAAACTGAAAGAAACAGAAGCCGCATACCAAAGCCAAGGCAAAGATGCCATGCTTGAAAAAGCCGACGAACTCGCAAGCATAAAAATCCGTATGTGCAACAAAGAATGGCAATAACACAATAATTTCAGCAAATACAAAGCCCTGCATACTGCAGGGCTTTGTTTATTTAAAAAAATTTTTTTCGGCTGTTTACAATTTAAAAAGACATGGTACAATTAATTTATTTACACAATGCAGAGGAACCGACCATGCCCCAAAACATCAATTATTCCAAAACAGAACGTACAAGCCTGTATACCATTTTCAATTTGTCTTCGGGAAGATTTCGGATAATGCCGACTAATTCCTGCTGCAAATCCTGCTTTTCCTTCTGGTGCTCGAAATCAAGCAGCATAAGCACGGAAACCCCCAGAGCATCGGCAAGCTTGGACAGCACCTGATAGGTAGGATTTTTGGATTTTCCGCGTTCCAGCTCCCCGATATGGTGCGCACTTATGCCCGCAAGCTCGGAAAGCCGTTCCTGCGACATTTTCCGTGCCAGCCTCAATTCACTGATTCTTTTGCCTAAGCGTACAAAGTTATTTTCTTCCATTTTAATCCTCAATCAAAAAAAATAACACGCTATTGCAAACAAAAGTAGTAGATATATCTATTGACTTAATAAAATTTAATATATATATCTACTAAAAATTTTAAAACGTAAAAAAGGAGAAAAACATGTTTTGTAAAAACTGCGCAGCACAAATTTCCGATCAGGCCGTTACCTGCCCCAAATGCGGCGAACCCACCGGCCTGTCCCTGGCAAGTTCCAAAAGCAAAGTAACAGCCATTCTGCTTTGCCTGTTTTTGGGGTATTTCGGTGCCCACCGTTTTTATGTAGGCAAAACCGGTTCTGCCATCGCACAGATTTTTACCCTCGGCGGCTTAGGTTTTTGGACACTTTTTGACTTGGTCAATCTGATCTGCAACAAATTCACCGACAGCAACGGAAAAGTCGTTTCACAATAAGAGGATACCAATATGGCAGTGTGTCAAAATTGCGGAAAAGAAATTTCAGCGAATGCTCAGAGCTGCCCCCACTGCGGGCATATTTTTAAAAATCCCAAAAAGAAATCAAAAGGCAAAACCATACTCATTGCCGTAGGCATTTTGTTTGTCATGGGCTTAATCGGCAATCTGGCTGACAGCGGTTCAGGCTCAGCAGACCAAAAACCCGATGCGGAAGTTACAAGTATCAAACTTATGTATGATTACAAAACAAACGAAGTTTCTGCCGACAGCAAATACAAAGGCAAAATTCTGCGCATTTCGGGCTGCGTACTCGACATAGCGAAAGATATTACCGACGAAGCGTACATTACCCTGGACTCCGCCGACGGAACGAGACAGGTCCAGTGCTTTTTCGGAAACAATGAAGAACAGCTGGCAGACATCAAGCGCGGCCAGCTGGTAACGGTACAGGGAGAATGCGACGGACTGATGATGAACGTGCTTATCAGCGATGCTTCCATAACTGCGGAAGGAGTATCTGCCCTTTATTTACTGCGTTACATGAACATTGACTATGCAGAAATGGCTGAACTTACCGGCCATTTTGAAAACAATACTTTTATCGACGAAACAGGCAAAACCTACGCATACACAACGGAAATACCGGAAACCGCAGAAGATCTTAACAGGATTATTGCCAAATACTGCTCAAAAGACAGCAAATGCCGCCTGAAAATCCCGATGAAAAAAGATGAACTGGGCGACACAATCCCGCAAATCATTCTGGCAGGCAAACCGTAAAATACAAAATTCCGTATCCGGTTCAAACATCTTACCGACATAAAAGGACACATTATGAAAAAACTTCTGCTGACCGCATTATGCCTTGCATTTCTCCCCTGCGCTTCCTTTGCGGCGGAAACACAAAAAACCTTCAGCGGCGAACTCGGCACGGAGGGAAAAATGGCAACGGATTTTGTACTTGAAAACGGCGATACGTACAGCATTGAACACGCCAATAAAGCCGTTATGGAAAAAGTATACGGATTCTGCACCCCGAAATGCAGAATGACCGCCATTATCTTTGAAGATTTTTATATCGACAAAATCATAAAAATAGAAACCATACAATAAAATTCTGTACGGACGGCAGCAAAAAAAACTTTCCTGACGATTTCCCTAAAAAAAATTATTTTTTGCTGCTTACAATTTAAACTCCTCATGGTAAAATAGTTTCTTTTACCATAAGGAGTTTTTATGTTTAACGATTTTACCCTTTATCCCTGCCTTGCCCTGTTCGTGCTGTGCATCGGACAAACCGTTTTACTGCTGCTTGCCAAGCACCGCGGCATTGCCGTCAAAAAAATCCGCAAAAAAACCGTCCCCACTCCGGGCATGATTTTAATCCACACAGAAACATACCGAAAAAATCTGGACAGTCTGTACGCGTTTTACGGCAAACTCTGCCGCAGTCCTTTCAACCTGCAAAATCCGCAAAAAAACTCCCTGTTCGTTAAAAATTCCATGAAAAAAAATTATGAGGATTTTCTGCACATAAAAAAAGAACTGCAAAAAACCGCCAGACAAATCTCCCTGCTTGCGGAAAAAACCAATACCCTGAGGTTTAAACACAAACTGCCCTGCGTTATCCTGCAGGAAGCACATATTTATCTTCCGACCCAAATTCCTCCGCATACAAAATGGATTGATTTTGTCGAAAACGAACAAAGCGGTATTTTTTACGCTTATGCGGTACTGCAGGAAAACCTCACGGCACTGCAAAAAGCAATTTCGCTTCTGCCGTAAAAAAGGGCGATACATATGCGTACCGCCCGTAAAAACAGCATAAAAACCTGGCTATTCTGCATGGATAAGGTTTTTCTTCGCCCATTTCTGGCTTGCCCAATGCCGCCAGATAAAAAACGCCCGCAGACATTCGTCGGCCATAAAACATATCCACATCCCGATCAGCCCGTAGCCGAGCCACAGCCCGAAAACATAGGAACCCAATGTGGCAACGCCCCACATTACAATAACGCCGACCACAAAGGCAAATTCAGGGTTGCCGGCGGCACTCAGCATTCTTCCGCCGAGAATATTAACCGCTCTGCCTACCTCCAAGGCAACGTCTACCCATAAAATTGTCAGGCAAAGAGATACAATATAGGCATTGCCCGTAAGCAGGGGCATAAGCCACGGCCCGGCAAGCGCCAGACAAAAAGACAAGGACACGGAAACGGAAACGGCGATTTTCAGGCTGAAGCGGCCGAGACGCAGTGCCGCGTCCTTACGTTTTCTGCCGATAAGCTGGCCGACCACAATGGCGGAACTCTGCCCCAAAGAAAGAGCAAAAAGAAAAATAAACGTAATGATATTTGTAAGATATGTTCTTGCTGCCAAGGCGTCCGTGCCAAGTTTATTGATCAGATACACAATAACGGTTTGGGAAAAACTGTAGGAAAACATTTCGCCTGCGCCGGGCAGTCCGATTTTGAAAATCTGCCGCAGTTTTTCAAAAGGAAACGGAAACAGACTTTTAAAAATGGATTCTTTGATACGCTGACGCTTAATCGCCCAAAGAAGCAGGCTGCAGGCAAAAAAACGGCTCACCACGGTAGAAATCGCCGCGCCCTGCACGCCGAGTTCCGGAAAACCGAACTTACCGAATATAAGCGCATAATTGCCGAAAATATTCAATACGTTCACCAGCAAAGACACGTACATGGGGTACCGTGCCAAATTGCAGCTGCGCATAATGCCCGAAAACGTCATATTCAGACAGGTCAGTACGGAAAGGCCGCCCACGATTTCAAAATAAACGCTTGCGTTATCCACAAGCTCCTGCCGCACATCCAAAAACGCCACTATCTGCGGCGTAAAAAAGGCAAACACAATGCCTATTGCCGCACCCACCAGAATATTATACACAACGGCGGCACCCGTAGTCTGCACAAAGCCCTTTTCGTCGCGCGCGCCGATATACTGGGAACAAACAACAGTTGCGCCCATAACCCCCACCATGAACACCATGTTCACCAGCATCAAAATCTGATTGGCAAGACCCACCGCGGCCACGGCATCGTCGGAAACGCGGCTCAGCATTAAAACATCCATAAACCCCAAAAGCATAATGAGCAGGGTTTCGATAAAAATCGGAACGGTCAAAGACACAAGCTGACGTTTTAAATCCTGACGCTGAAATTGATTTGTCATAGGCACCTCGCAGGTGTTTGATAATCTTTAAAAAATAAATTAGCAAGAATTACATTGCCTGCAAACTTTTTGTGTTTATTTTTATTTTCAACGGATTAACATAAAATAAAAATTTTTTCTCATAAAAATAACTTGCATTTTTAATGATTGTGTATTAAATAATCCTTTGCAATTTTCAATGCGAGAGTGGCGGAATTGGTAAACGCACTGGACTTAGGATCCAGCGGAATATTCCTTAAGAGTTCGAGTCTCTTCTCTCGTACCACCAAATTCTTTGACCGGTCAAAGGCTCCAAAGAGTGCCGCTTTACCGGCACAATATATTAGGAGTCAGAACCATGTCCCACAATATCGAAAACGTTTCCGCAACTAAACGCAAAATTTCCGTAACCATCGAAGCAGCCGAAGTCAGCAAAACCATTGACGGCACAATCCGCGAATACGGCAAAAACCTCAGTCTGAACGGCTTCCGCAAAGGTAAAGTGCCCGCTTCCGTCATCGAAAAACGCTTCTCCGACGAAGTATACAACTACGCCACCGAAAACCTGATCAACAGCACGATCAATAAAATTTTCGACGAAGAAAAAATCCGTCCGGTAAGCCGCGTAAACTTCGAAGACAAAGAAGACGCCCAAAAACTCACCCGCGGCAGCGATTTTGCGTTTGTCTGCTCTTTTGAAGTTCTTCCGGAAATCGACCTGCCCAAAGATTTTTCCGAATACAGCGTAAAAGTCGAATCCGACGAAGTTACCGAAGAAGACATCGAAAACTTCACCACTCAAATCCGCCGCAGCATGGCTACCCTCGAAGACATGAACGAAGACAGATACCCCATGGACGGCGACGTGCTCCTCGTTGACGTGGAAGGCTCCTACGAAGGCAATCCCGTTCCCGGCATGGGCGCACAAAACTTCCTCATGCAGCTTTCCGACAACAAAGACGCAACCAATAAAGAAATCGACGCCCTGGTGCGCACCGCAAAAGCCGGCGAAGAAGTCAAAGGCACCATGGTTTGCCCCGACGATTACGCAAACGCCGAAATGCGCGGCAAAACCATTGACATTAAAATTAAGCTGCACAAAATCCATAAACAGATCCTGCCCGAATTTGACGACGAATTTGCCAAAAAAGTAGGCTTCAGCGATTTGGAAACCCTCAAGCAAACCATCGAAGCACAGGTAAAACACGCCAAATCCGCTCAGGTAAGAAACAAAGCGCAGCAGCAGCTTCTTGACAGCATTACCGAAAAATTCGATTACGAACTGCCCGAAAGCATGGTGCAAAAAGCGCTCTCCAACTATATGATGGAAGCCAGAAACCACCTCGGCCAGCAAAACATGGACCCGGAAGAAATGCTTAAAGCCATTGCTTCCCTCAAGGAAGACGGTCAGGAAATCGCAAAGCGCCAGACTAAAGCCCATGTATTCCTGCTTGCCGTTGCCTTCCGCGAAAATATTTCCGTTTCCGGCCAGGAAGTGGATATGTACGTCCGCCAGCTTGCCATGGAAACCCGTCAGCAGTACGAACAGGTACGCGACCACGTGCTGCAGGCCGGCATGGTAGGCGAAATTCAGGAACGCATCATGGCAGGCAAAGCCCTTGATCTGATTTTTGAACAGGCCAAACACGAGCAGGCATAACAGCAATAATTTCGGCAAAGTTTTTGCATAGCTTGTGCTGTGACGATATTTTGCCAAAATCACCGCTGCATTTTTCCAATCCGCAGGCAAAACCCCTTTTGTCTGCGGGTCTTGTTATAAAGCCCCAAAGGAGAACACCATGAATATACCTATGGTCATAGAAACAACAGGCCGCACCGAACGCGCATACGACATATATTCCCGTCTGCTGAAAGACCGCATTATCCTGCTCGGCACGGAAGTAAACGACGCCGTTGCCTCCCTTGTCTGCGCCCAGCTGCTTTTCCTCGAATCCCAGGACCCGGAAAAAGAAATCAGCCTGTACATCAACAGCCCCGGCGGTTCCGTAACCGCAGGCATGGCCATTTACGACACCATGAAATTCATAGCCTGCCCGGTAACCACCCTGTGCATGGGCAGAGCCGCCAGCATGGGTGCATTTTTGCTGGCAGGCGGCGAAAAAGGCAAGCGCTTTGCCCTGCCCCACAGCCAGATAATGATACACCAGCCTTCCGCAGGCTACCAAGGCCAGGCAACAGACATTGAAATCCATGCCAAGGAAGTTCTGCGCATGAAAAAAGATTTAAATACCATTTTGGCGGAAAATACCGGCCAAAGCATTAAAAAAGTCACCGCCGACACCGAGCGCGACAATTTCCTGACAGCGGAAGAAGCCCTCAAATACGGCATTATCGACAATATCCTGACTTCAAGACACGATTTAATATAGGTTATTTTTATGAGCAACAGAAAAGACGGCATGCACTGCTCTTTTTGCGGCAAAAGCGAATACGAAGCCAACCAGTTCATTGTGCAGGGCAATGCCTGCATATGCGACGAATGCATCAGCGCGTGCAACCACATCATCGAACGCCAAAAATTCCAAAATGCGGAAACAGGCGAAATAAAACTGCTTACCCCGCGGGAAATCAAAGCCAAGCTGGACGAATACGTCATCGGCCAGGACAACGCAAAAAAAATCCTTTCCGTAGCCGTATACAACCACTATAAACGCGTATTCTTCAAACAGGAACTGGGCGATGTGGAACTGGAAAAAAGCAACGTCCTTTTGGCAGGCCCCTCCGGCAGCGGCAAAACCCTGTTGGCGCGCACCCTTGCCCGCATTCTTAACGTGCCCTTTGCCATTGCCGACGCAACCACGCTTACCGAAGCGGGCTACGTGGGCGAAGACGTGGAAAATATTCTGGTACAGCTTGTGCAGAATGCCGAATTCGATTTGGACGCGGCAAGCCGCGGCATTATTTATATCGACGAAATCGACAAAATTTCCCGCAAAGGCGACAGCCCTTCCATTACCCGCGACGTTTCCGGCGAAGGCGTGCAGCAGGCGCTTTTAAAAATCATCGAAGGCACGGAAGCCAATATCCCTCCCAAAGGCGGCAGAAAACATCCGCAGCAGGAATTTATCCGCTTAAATACCTCCAACATACTCTTTATTGTGGGCGGCGCCTTTATCGGCCTCGAAAAAATGGTGGAATCCAGAATGCGCGGAAACAGCATGGGCTTCGGCGCGCATATCAACAACAAAAAAGAGCAGAACCTTTCCCAGCTGCTTGACCAGGTTGTTCCGACAGACCTTGTGCAGTTCGGCCTTATTCCCGAATTTATCGGCCGTATCCCTGTCATTACCCATGTGGACGAACTGGACGCGGACGATTTGGTGCGCGTACTTACGGAACCCAAAAACGCCCTTACCAAGCAGTACCAAAAACTTTTTGAAATCGACGGCGTGGAACTGCATTTTGAAAACGAAGCACTGAAAGCCGTTGCCAATAAAGCCATTGAACGCAAAACAGGCGCACGCGGCCTGAGAAACGTACTGGAAAGCGTCATGCTGGACATCATGTACGATCTGCCCGACACAGCCAAAGGCAAACAGTGCATTATCACAAAAAATGTCATAGAAAACGGAGAAGCCCCGCTTTTCCTTTCCAAAGCCGAATAACGCTCCGATACCGTACTGCCGGGCAGTACGGTATCGCATTCCAGAGGACTGCATGAACAGTACAGAAAATACGGCCAGCCGCATTCTTCCCATGATGACGCTGCGGGAAGTGGTTATTTTTCCGGGCTCCATTACCCCGCTTTTTGTGGGGCGCGATATTTCCATACGAGCCATAGAAGAATCCATCAGCTCCTTTAAAAAACATATTTTTCTTGTCACCCAGAAAGAGGCCGACATAGAAAAACCCCTCCCGGAAGATTTATACCCCGTTGGCGTCGTAAGCCGTATTCTTCAGCTTATGCGCCTGCCGGACGGCAATATTAAAGTTCTTTTTGAGGGCCTCTACCGCGCCTCCTGGGAAACCTTGGACAATCAAAACGAAAATGCCCTTGCCGATGCCGAAGAGTCCCGAACCGATCAGTCTTTTTCCCCGGCTTTCGGCAAATATTCCTGCCCGTGCCTTGCAACCCGCGAACTGCAGGATACCGACGCCGCCCCGCAGGAAGCGGAAGCCCTGTACAGAGCAGTGCACGACGCCGTGGAAGAATTTTCCAAAGTCAACAAAAAACTGACGCAGGAACACGTGGCAGCCATCTGCGCCCTGCACAATGCAGGCAAACTGGCCGATGCCGTCATGCCGCACTTAAAGCTTGATTATGCGCAAAAACAGGAAGTGCTGGAAATGCGCAATACAGGCGAACGCCTCGCAAAAGCCTACGAGCTTTTAAACAGCGAACTTGCCGTGGCCGACCTTGAGAAAAAAATCAAGAGCCGCGTCAAAGACCAAATGGAAAAAAACCAGCGGGAATACTACCTTACCGAACAGATAAAAGCCATTCACAAAGAAATGGGCAACGAAGACCCGCAGGCAGAAGCCGACGAACTGGAACTGCGCATACGGGAAAAAAATATGCCCGAAGAAGCCAAGGAACGGGCCCTGCGCGAACTGAAAAAACTTCGCCCCATGTCCCCTGCTTCCGCCGAATATACCGTAGCGCGCAATTATATCGACTGGGTGCTTGACCTGCCCTGGAACGAACTGAAAACTATCCGCATAGACATACAGGAAGCCAAAACAATTTTGGACAATGCCCATTTCGGCCTTGAAAAACCGAAGGAACGCATTTTGGAATACCTTGCGGTGCAAAAACTCACCGACGGACTGAAAGGGCCTATCCTTTGTTTTGTCGGGCCTCCGGGCGTAGGCAAAACGTCTCTTGCCAAAAGCGTGGCAGAAGCCACGGGCAGGGACTTTGTGCGCATTTCCCTGGGCGGCGTGCGCGACGAAGCGGAAATACGCGGGCACAGAAGAACCTATGTAGGCGCCATGCCGGGCAAAATCCTTATGGCGCTGAAAAAGGCAAAATCCAACAATCCCCTGTTCTGCCTTGACGAGATAGACAAAATGACGGCGGATTTCAGAGGCGACCCCAGTTCCGCCCTGCTGGAAGTGCTTGACCCAGAACAGAACAGCTCTTTCAGCGACCATTACCTGGATTTGGATTATGACCTGTCCAAAATCTTTTTTATCACCACGGCCAACACGCTCTCCGACATTCCCGCCCCTCTTCGGGACAGAATGGAAATAATCGAGCTTTCAAGCTATCTTGAAACGGAAAAAATGAGCATAGCCAAAGACTTTCTTCTGCCCAAACAGCGGAAAATGCACGGTCTGCAGGAAAACAGCCTGGTAATCGACGACAGCGCCATGCTGGAAATCATCCGTTCCTACACACGGGAAGCAGGAGTGCGCAGCCTTGAACGCCAAGTTGCCGCGCTGTGCCGCAAAACCGCCATCAAATTGGTACAGAACGAAAATACCGGCAGCCAGAGCGTCCATGTCAGAAAAAAAGACCTGCGCCAATACCTCGGCATACAGAAATACCGCTTCGGCGATAAGGAAAACAATGCCCAGGTAGGCGTCGTTGCGGGCCTTGCCTACAACAATGTGGGCGGCGACATTCTGTACATCGAAACCGCAATCATGCCCGGAACAGGCAAAATTTCCATTACCGGCCAGCTCGGTTCCGTTATGAAAGAATCTGCGGAAGCCGCTTTCAGCTATGTGCGTTCCCGCGCAAACCTGCTCGGCCTGCGTCCGGACTTTTACAAAGACATTGATATCCATATCCACGTACCCGAAGGCGCCACCCCGAAAGACGGCCCTTCCGCGGGCATAACCATGGCAACGTCCATAAGTTCCGCCCTGCTCGGCATTCCCGTACTGGACAATGTGGCCATGACAGGCGAAATCACCCTGCGCGGACGGGTGCTCGCCATCGGCGGCCTGCGGGAAAAGCTTCTGGCAGCAAAGCGTTCCAATATCAAAACCGTAATCATACCCAAGGACAACAAAAAAGATATCGAAGAAATACCGAAGGAAATCACCGCCAGCTTAAAAATAAAGCTTGTCAGCCATGTGGACGAAGTTCTGCCCATTGCTTTCAGCAAAAAAAGCACGGACATATTCCAAACCGACGCCGGCAATGCGGACTTTTTGCAAAGCCTCAAACCGCAGCCGGAAAAAGAAACGGACAATGCATAAAAAAGCCCCTGCGGGGCTTTTTTTATGCTCAAACGCCTCAAACCGCAGAGGCAAACAGCTTTTTCCTGTATGCAACGGCAAAAACCAACCCTGCCGCCAGCGGCGCTGCCATAAGCGCCGTAAACATTCCGGAATAGCCCCAAAAATTGACCAGCACCCCGGAAAAAACCGCTCCTGCGGCAATGCCGATATCAAAGCCCATGGCAAACGTTGCACTGGCCATGCCTATTCTGTGTTCCGGAGCATTGATGACGGAAAGCGTCTGTGACGTTGTCAGCACGGCGCCCTGTCCCACGCCGTAAAACATGGCTCCCAAATCCAAGAGATAAATATTGGTTGCCGAAGAAATAATGCCGAACGCCGCCGCCATGCACACAATGCCCAGCGCCATAACCTGCACATACAGCTTTTTGTCCACAAGCTTGCCGATATTGGGCCGCGTCACCATAAGCGTAACGGCATATACCAAATAATAGGTGGAAATATTCTGTATGCCTCTGTCGGTGGCAAAAATCACCAGATACGTT
The DNA here is from genome assembly GCA_949299515.1 of uncultured Desulfovibrionaceae bacterium. Taxonomy (GTDB): domain Bacteria; phylum Desulfobacterota; class Desulfovibrionia; order Desulfovibrionales; family Desulfovibrionaceae; genus Taurinivorans. The sequence goes on along the minus strand of CASGAP010000010.1, from coordinate 59,713 downwards.
ACCACCGCACCGTAGCAGATATTGCCGAAAAAAATTATCAGCGTCGGCAAAAGTGCGGATTTTTCAAAGCTGAAACGCAGATTCCTGCATTCCATGGCATCGCTTACAGGATTATATTTCAAAACAGCCGCCAATAAAATCGTAACAGACATAAAAAAAGCGGCAAGGCAGAAAAGCACGTCAATAGGCAGCGTCAGGGCAATGGCAGGCGCGGTTGCCAAAGCCAGGCTGCTGGACAGGCTGAAAAAGCCGATGCCTTCGCCGAAGCGTTTGCGCGGTATATTGTCTGCCACAATGGTTGCCGCGGACGTGCTGATAATCCCCCAGCCCACGCCCTGCAGCAGGCGCAGAAAAAGCAAAGCCAAGGCAAACGGAAAGAAAAACATCATGGTGCAGATTAAAAATACCATGGACAGCCCGAAAAGAAAAATATGCTTGCGGCCGTAACAGTCCAGCAAAGCTCCCACAAACGGACGCACAAGAAGCGCGGCAAACATGGACAGCGCAGTATACCAGCCAAGCAGACTTTCTTCCACGCCCAAAGACTTCAGATACGGCGGCAGAGAAGGAGAATAAAGCTGAAAGCTGAAAAAGATCAGCAAGTTTATCATCAGCAGGATAACAAAATTTTTTGTCCACAACGGTTCTTTGTAATAACCCTGGTCATGCATACGCCACTCCGCAGGTAAAACATTCACGGCAAATCAAAAGGAAAACAAAAAACAATACGTAAACATATGATTTAAAAATTGTGGGCTCATTATATAAAAAAGTCAAGCAAATATCCTGCCGTTAAAACAAACGGCAGAAAAAGCGGCAAAGCCAATGCCCTGCCGCATATTCTAAAATATCTTTTGCCGCAGTCAAAACTTATTCCGCCGCAATGCGTTTAAACTCGGCTTGTACCGAATATTCCCGCATACACCGGACAAAAGCTTCCCAATCCCCGCTGCCGGGCTGTGCCGCAATACGCCCGAGAGGAGTGTACGAATACTGAGTATGCGGTATATCTTCATAAAACAGAACCAAAACAGTATCCCTGAACAGCATGATTTCTCCGCCGGCTATGGCCGTAGGCACTTTTTTTTCCGCCGCAAGGGAAAAAGGCAGCGTACCGAATTTTTCGTTGCCGTTAAAATCCTGCATGGTGAGCGTAAGGGGAAGTTTCCGCAAAAAAGCCTCAGCGGCGGCAGAACCGTTCCAATCGACGGCAAACTCTTTTCCGTTAAGAACCAAAACATATTCCATGCTCCGCCTCCTTTCTCCGTTCTGCGTTTCACCTGCCAAGGCTCCCCCGGCAAAAAGCACAACTGCACAGACAAGAGTCCAAACAATACGGCACAGCATATTATAAAAACGCTCCGTTGCACACCTGCAGCACCTGACCTTTTACGGCTTTTCCCATTTTGCTGGCGAGATACAGGCAGGCATAAGCCTGATCCAAAGCCTCACATTCCGGACCGGGAAAATACACAAAATGCTTGCTGTATTCCAGCATTTTGGCGCCTCCGGGCTGGCCGCCCGCCTTATTGGTCAAATGGGCAGGGGTTACGGTTGCGCCCGGAGCGACGGCATTGCAGCGGATATTGGTATCGATAAGACGCATGGCAACGTTTTTTGTCAGAGTATTAATGGCTCCTTTTGACGCGGTATACGCTGCGCCGCAAAACGGCCTTTCCCCGTTTACAGAAGAAATATTAATAATAACGCCGTCATTTTTCGGCATAAAAATTTTCAGCGCCTCGCGAATATAGCGTACAGGCCCGCCGAGATTGGTCTGCAGCACATGGTCAAGCCATTCGTCGTCCAGCTCGTCAATGCATTTCTGTTCCCCTATTCCCGCATTATTGATTAATATGTCAAGCGTGCCGTATTCATTAATTGCCGCCTGAAAAACGTTCCGGGTATCTTCGGCAGAAGTCACATCGGCAGCTATCCCCAAAGCACTGCCGCCTTTGGCGCGGATTTCTTCCACAATACTGTCAAGCTGTTCTTTATTTCTGGCAGTAAGAACAAGTTTTGCCCCCTCTTCCGCAAACACGGAAGCGATAGTTCTGCCCATGCCGTAACTTGCACCGGTTATCAGCGCCACTTTTCCCGCAACCATTTGTGCATCCATAACAATTCTCCTTATGCACGGCGTATGCGCCGCGCCGCTGTTTAATCTATTTTATGCTTTACAAGCATAAAATTTGTTTTTAAAATTCCTATATGGAACTACGCGTATTAAAATATTTTCTGGCCGTTGCCAAAGAGGAAAGTTTTTCCAAAGCGGCAAAACAGCTTTTTATCACCCAGCCCACGCTTTCCAGACAAATTATGGAACTGGAAGAGGAACTCGGCGCAAAACTTTTTCTGCGCGGAGCAAAAAACAAAAAAGTCACTCTTACCGAACAGGGAATGCTGCTGAAACGCCGCGCCGAAGAGCTGCTCACCCTTTCCGAACGGACAAAAGCCGAATTTTTGGCGCCGGAACAGGCTATTACAGGCGATGTTTACATAGGCGGAGGCGAAACCGCAGCCATGGACAGCATTGCCAAAGCCATAACCGCCGTCCAAAAAAAACATCCGCAGATATTTTTCCGCCTTTTCAGCGGCAATGCCGACGAAATAACCGAAAAACTCGACAGCGGCCTGCTGGACTTCGGTATTTTGATTGACCCAGCGCCCAAGGAAAAATATCATTACCTCAATCTTCCTCACGAAGACACATGGGGACTTTTGCTGCGAAAAGATCATCCCCTTGCCCAAAATCCCTGCATTAGTCCCGAGGATCTGAAACATACCGCCCTTATTGTTTCGCGCCAGTCACTGCTTTCCAATGTCTTTTCCGGCTGGTACGGCGGCAGTTTCGAATCCCTGCGCATTGTTGCGGACTATAACCTGCTGTACAACGCTTCCCTGCTGGTCAAAGAAAATGCCGGAGCTGCCCTGTGTCTTGACCGCCTCGTTCATACCGGAACGGACAGCCAACTAAGCTTTATTCCCTTAAATCCGCCGCTCAAAGCGCATTTGAGCATTGTTTGGAAAAAGCATACCGCATTCACCAAGCCTGCGGCGGCCTTTCTTGAAATTTTAAAACAGGTTCTGCAATAGGAGCCGCATTATGCGGCTCCCTTTTGCCTTATTTCAGGTTTTCTCTGAAAAATTCCGTCAGCTTGCCGAAAGGAATCAAAGAAACTCTGTCGTATAAATCCACGTGCCCCGCACCTTTCACCAAATACAGTTCCTTCGGTTCCGCAGCCCGGGCATAGGCCTTTTCGCTGAATTCTATGGAGTGTGCCTTGTCGCCCGCAATAAACAGCAAAGGACGCGGAGAAATGGTTTCAATGTCATTGAACGGATAGAAATTCATAAATTTCATGTTGCTTGTGAGCGTCGGGTGCGTAGTGGTTTTGGGATCAGCACCTTCAGGAGTCACTTCACCGCGCGGGGTTCTGTAAAATTCATAAAATTCTATTTCAATAGGGTGGGAATTTTCGTTTATTTCATGCACAGTGCCGGAGGTATACTTTCGTTCGCCGCCCAAAAATTCCGCATAGCGCTGTTCGGCCGCCTGTGCGATAATGGCCTTGCGCTGTTCCAAAGACTGGGAGCTGCGCAGACCGTTGCGGGTGGCGTCGCCCATATCATACATACTTATAGTGGCAATAGCTTTCAGGCGGGGATCTATTTTGGCTGCGCTGATGGCAAAACTGCCGCTGCCGCAAATGCCGATAACCCCGATTTTATTTCTGTCCACAAGTTTTTGCGTGCCTAAAAAATCCGCTGCGGCACTGAATGCTTCCGCATAAAAATCAGGGGATACGGAATTGCGCGGCGTTCCTTCGCTTGCGCCCCAAAACGGCAGATCAACAGACAGCGTTATAAAACCCTGCTCTGCCATTTTATTGGCATACAAATCGGCGCTCTGTTCCTTAACCGCACCCATGGGGTGACCGACAATAATGGCCGGATATTGCTTCGCGGTATCCAAGCCTTTGGGAATATACAGATTTCCTGCTATTTTCACATCATAAAGGCTATTGAACCGCACTTTGTGCATATCGGCTTTGTCTGTTTTATAAAAATTCTGCGCATCATCGGGAATAGGACGGGCAAAAGCGGCCTGCTGCTCGGAAATGCCGGTCATGCCCGTAAGTAAAGCCAAAGATAAAGCTATGCTGTTAAATAATTTCATAGATATCTCCTTTTGTGGTTTTGTTAACTTTTCTATAACCGGACATTTTATTTATAGCAAATACCTATATAAAATCAAAAATAATGCTTAAAAAGCATAGACAATTTTATGCATAAAAATGATAATAACAGCAACACTGCCGAATGCGAAATTTTCAATCCGAAATACCAAAAGCAAAACAGCCGGCAGGACAGCAAAATTTTAATAATTTTCTTCAATTTAAAACTTGACAATCATAAAAAACAAATGTATTTTCTCTTTGTATTTTGTTTGACTTTGCAGCAAAATACTTATCATACCAATTTATCTCTATAGTTCAATCGGTCAGAACAAAAGTCTCTGAAACTTTAGATACAAGTTCAAGTCTTGTTGGAGATGCCAGTTATAAAAACAGACTGTTTACGCAGTCTGTTTTTTTATTTTTAATACACACGACCCAACTGCGCAAATCCCCCAAAGACTGATACCAGCGCAAAAGAAATTAATTCACAAAATATCATGCAATTTGTCATACTCTTGCAATTTGTCATACTCTCTTGACTTTTTAACTGTTTTTTTTTATGGTTGTCAAAATTTTTGGGGAGAAGGTACAATAGCGTGAAGAAAATACTTTACAGCTATCGCTAAAACATTATTTCGATATTAATATTTTTTATTATCGCATTAAGCGCTTTTTATCTGACACGCGGCAGACTGACACTCGACTTTGACAAACTTTCCGGCACGATAACAACATTTTTATCCGTAGAAGAAGAAGCGCGCCGTACCAAAATCAGCAACGATTTTTCCCGATTCAAAAATATCGTCACAGAAATCGAAAAACTAAATGTTTCGGACGAATGGCTCGAAAACGCATTCAAAGAATCACTCTTTCTTTTAAAAGAGCCGTACCTTGAGTATTTTGTTGTCCGCAACGGCAGCGTTTTTTCAAACAGTTCCGCCGTACTGCCATACAGTGAACTGAAAAAACAGCCATGGTACGATGATGTTCTTAAAGCAGACGGAAAAATTGTAAAAACAGCGCCATACTGCAACAACTTAAACAAAGAGCCCGCAATAACCAAGGCACAGCTGCTGCCGAACAAGAAAACCATAATCGGAATAAACATTTACCTTTACCGCAACCAAAATTTTCTCGAAACGCTGAAACTGCCCCAAGGCAGCGAATATTATTATTACGATGCCGAAAATATATTGCTGCAGAGCATATCCGCCGATACTGCACGTATACCCGCCGATACTGCCTATGCAGAAAACGTGCTCGCATATATAAAAACACAGAAGCAAAACGGCAAAGGCAGTTTTATCCATACGGTTAACGACAAAAAATACGGCATTTTCTACAGCATATCCCCAAAAGGCTGGGTATCTTTCATAACCGTTCCTTATAAAAAAATATACCCTACCCCGTGGATTTTCATCTCTGCTGTAATAATTCTCTGTATTTATTCTGTTTTTACTTTTTTATCCTACCGTCACGAAAAACGCCAAAATGCAGAAAGCAAATTCAAAGAAGAAACCATAGAATTTTTAGGCAATATGTATTTCTGTATTATCAGAGTAAATTTAATCACAAATACATTCAGAGCCATAAAAACCACAGCGGAATTAAAAGAAAAAATTCAAAACATTACCGACTACAATGAACTTATAGAATTTCTATCCGCACAAATAGAAAAAAATGCTTCGGAAGATTTTCTGAAATTTTTCTCCTTAAACAATCTTCAGGGATTGTCCGGTAAACAGAACGAAGAATATTCCGGCGATTTCCGGGGAAAATTTTCGGCAGGCTATCGCTGGATCAATGCCCGATTAATCATAAACAAATCGTTTAACTCTCAGGAAGCCATTCTTTGTTTTCGTGATATTGAAAACGAAAAACAGCACCAAATCAACGAAATCCGCTTATTGCAGTCTTCCTTGGAACAGGCACAAAAAAGCGGACAGGCCAAAAATGAATTTTTTGCGAAAATGTCCCATGATATGCGCACGCCGCTTAATGCCATTATGGGTTATATAACCCTGGCAGGACAGCTGGCCGAAACAAAACAGGAATTTCATGATTACCTCAATAAAATAGCGTCATCAAGCGACCACCTGCTCGAACTTATCGATTATATCCTGAACGTTTCCCGCATGGAAAACGATAAACAGCAGACTAATTCCGAAATAAACCTTACCGAGTGCATAGACAGCTGTCTGGAACAGTTTTATTCCCTGGCAGCAACCCAAAACAAACATTTTAAAGCAGTTACGGATATACGAAACCCGTATGTGCTGTCATCCTGTTTTAAAATTCGGCAGATTTTCAACAACATTATCTCCAATTCTTTTAAATATTCTCCCGAAGGCGCCGAAATTTCGGTCAATGTCCGACAGCTTACCGACGGAAAACACTGCAAATACGAAATTACAATTTCTGATACAGGCTACGGAATATCCAAAAAATTCCTGGATAAAATTTTTGTTCCTTATTCCAGGGAAAACCGCTTTGCCTCATCCAGCGTGCAGGGAACGGGCTTAGGCATGAATATTGTTAAAAATATTGTTTCAAGCCTGGACGGCGAACTTTTAATAAACAGCGAAGAAGGAAAAGGAACAACCGCAATCATAGTCCTGACGCTTGAAACCACCGAAAAACAAAAAACACAAAACAATACCGAAAACTCCGCGGAGCTGGACTTAAACGGCAAAACGCTCCTTTTGGTAGACGACAACCATATCAACATGGAAATATTGGAAAAATTATTGACCATAAAAGGCATGGTCTGCGAAAAAGCATACAACGGCCTTGAAGCGCTGACTGTTTTTGAAAACTCTCCGGAACAGCATTTTGACTGTATTTTAATGGATCTTCAAATGCCTGTAATGGGCGGTCTTGAATCCGCACAAAAAATCCGTGCCCTGAACCGAAACGACGCACAAACAGTCCCCATTGTCGCCCTGACTGCAAATGCTTTTGCCGAAGACATCATTGCACCATTAACGCCGGCATGAACAGCCATCTTACAAAACCGATCAACAGCTCCCTGCTGTATCAGACAATATATGATTTAACACAAAAAAATAACTAATACCGCCATGAAAAACAAATTAATACCGTTTTGCACCGTTTTGATTTTGTTTATTTTTTCAGTTGTTCCGCCATGCTTTGCGCAGGCAAAAAAAACAATTTACGGACACTACAATCACACAATGTCCTCTCTGAACCCGGGAAGCAATGTTAATTTTCCCGGTCTGCTGTATCAGATAAAACTTGTCTACCAGGAATCCCTGTCCGTGAAAGATAATGACGGCAACACCAAATTCAACAAAAACCAATTCAACAGCCAAGGTTTTATCACCCAGCATATTTTCCAGTACACCTATAAAAATACGCTCAGCTGGCTCGGCAATGCCCGTATTCATACAAATTTAAATATCCCCCTGTCCAACATTGACATATCCGGACTCAGCCCCAAACATTTAACCGGAACAGGCGATATTACGTTTAACCCCGTTATTCTTTCCTGGCATAACTTTAAACAGGCAAAATTTATGCTGAGCACTGCCGTTGTTATGCCAAACAGCGATTCCGATGACGGTTTCGGCAAAGATTTTTGGTCTTACCGCCTGGCAGGCGGTTTTACTTACTGGTTCGACAAAGAAAAAAAATGGGCCGTTTCCTCTCTTCTGCGCCTTGAAACAAACAGCCGACAAAAATATACGGAAATCATTCCCGGAACGGAGTTTTCCATAGATTGGTCTTTAAGTCGAAAAATTAATAAAAACTGGGAAATCGGCCTGGTCGGAGTACACCTTTTGCAAATTGAAAACGATAAAGAAGCCGCAACATTAAATCCCGACGGTCCCAGACGCTTTGCCAAAGATTCCATTCATAATATAGGCGTACAGGCCGCATACCATAATATCGAAAAAAAATATTCCCTGTCCTTGGCATATCACCGCGATTACAATGCCAAAGGCAGACCGGAAGTCTGGAATGTCATGACATCGCTTACCTATTATTTCTAAAGTACTTTTTAAATTTTTTTCGGGGGAAATGATTTCCCCCGGCTCCCTCGCTGCGGGACATTTACGGAGCAGAAGCCGAATAATTCGGCAATGCTCCGTAGATGACCCGAATATGAATGTCAAAAAATTCTTTTTCATTAATGATCTGTTGTTGCAGATGACTTACCGTTACAGCTTATACCGTCAATGAGTAAGCTTTATTTCAGATTGCTTACCCATAATTCAGCACCGCTTTATATCAGCACAATTCAAAGATAAAAAACTATGTTCCCGCAGACTATGCCGCACATACGATTTTCTGCGGAATAAAGCTGTTTTCTGGCGCAAACCGAAACTGAGGGAAAAACATCTTCATCACGAAAAAACAAAAACAGGCAAACAGAAATAACCTGCTGCAACAGTTTTATATTTAATCAATAAAAAAAGCCCCATGCGGAAAACATAGGGCTTGTCTGAAAATAAATCTGGTGTCCCTGGCGAGATTCGAACCCACGGCCTTTCGCTTAGGAGGCGAACGCTCTATCCTACTGAGCTACAGAGACAGCGCACAATTAATTCCATGTAAAACGCAAATTGTCAAGAAAAAGCAAGCTGCTTCAAATTTTTTTCAGAAACGGCGGCATTATGCAAATCGCACCACCCGCAAAACATATCGCACCGTTTCAATACAGCATAAAATCAGCAGCAAAAACCAAACAGACAAGTTCTAAAATCAAGCTTTGGTAAGAAGCGGAATAATCTCTTCCCGAAGAACTTTTGCCGCAGCCAAACTTGCCGCTTTTTCGATATTTTCTTCCAACAATGCTATTTTTGCCTGGGCAGCATACAATTCCTTAGATAAAGCCGCAACCTTTTCTTCCAAAGCCTGCACGTCCGCAAATCCGCCTGCGGGCATCGGGCTTTGCGCATCGAGCGTTTTGGCAAGTTCGTCATTAAGCATTTTCTGTTCGGAAAAAATATCGTCAAGCGTTGCTATACGATTCTCCAGCGCATGGATTTTTTCCAAGAAATGCTCACCGGAGCCGAAAGATGAGGCTTTATCGGAAATTGTATCCAATGCTGCGGCATATTTTGTCAATGCTGATTTTAACGAAGCAATCTCAGATTTGGTATTTTCCTCAAGAGCGGAAATTCTTGTTTCAAGACCGCTGATACGGTAATTCAGCTCTAATCCGGTATCCTGCCACTTTGAATCGGATCCCATAAGACGCTGTTCAAGAGAAGCGATATTTGTAGAAAGATTTTTTAATTTTGCGCCGACAGACTCGTCTTCTCCGCTGAATTTTTCCAAATACGCCTCATCAGAATCCAAAACCTTAGATGCTGACTGCACCAAGCTGATATCTTCATTGTTTTCCTTAGCAGGAACATTATTTTCCAAAAAATTGATATCGCCTTTTAAATGAATAGGCATTGTTTCGGCAGAAGCTTCCTGTGCAAAGGAAACAACTTCTTCATCGTTTTCATGCTCAAGCGTAAGCTCGTTTAAAATATCATTAAAAGCTTCATCGGAAATGGCATCGGGCTCTTCTTCCGCCATATCGCTTTTAAGCATTTCTTCATCAGTCTGCGGCTGTTCCGTGACTGCCGCATCTCGGGGAACTTCCGCCCCGGCCTCATCAGACAAATCTTCACGGCCGCCTTTTTCCTGCTCCCGAAGCTGCGTATCCAATTCATCAAGAAAAGTATCGGAAATTCTGTCGTCTTCCTCGGCCGGAAGCTGCATCTGCAGTGCAGCGTCTAAATCCGTCAGTTCATTTTCCTGATTTGCAGCAGAAATATCAATACCCGGGCCATCGATAATATCTTTTGTAAGCAGATCTATTTCATCTTCGGCAGAGTCTTCGGCATCGGCGGAGAAACCGGCCTGTCCAGAAAAAGCTGGCTGATCTTGTCCGTCAGAGGGAATTTCATCTTGCTCTGCACCGCTGCCGGCATCTTCATTTTTAAAATTATTAAGCAAGGAGTCAAAATCACTGTCCAATTCGGAATTTTGATTTTTATCTTCGTCAAAATCAAGATTATAAGAACTGATTAAAGAATCCAAATTGGAAAGGTCAAGGGCATTGTCATCTTCGGCGGATACGCCGCCGGACACATCGTTTTTTTCTTCAAATCCAGTTACAAGAGAATCAAGCACGTCATCTTCGGCAGAATCTGCGCCGCTGCCTGACGGAACGCCCACGCCGCTGCCGATACTAACAACTTCAGTCAAATCAATAATATCTTCAACAGAATTATTCTTGTTGTTATCGCTCATAATTCCCCTCGTAATTAAATTAAAAACCTACTCACCGAAAATTCGGTGAGTAGGAAGCAACTATTAAGGATGGCAAGCAGAAGCCTTACAGCCGGTAAGAGCTTTTCTCTTATCCTTTTCTTTTTGTGCTACTTTTACGTGGCAGCCCAAGCAGCTGTTTGCAAGTTTTCTGTCATGAGCAATGCGATAATAGCTGTTCGTGCCTTTTTCTTTTGCACCCAAGGCGTCATGGCAGCCAGCATTGGAGCATTTACCGTAATTCTCAGCACCGTTTACTTCGTGGTGGCATACGCCGCAGTCAACAGAAGTATGGGTATTATGATTAAAGGTAACTGCTTGCTTGGTAAGAGCCATTTTAATCGGACCTTCAGGGGCAGCGGGGCGAGCTGCAACAGCCGGCATTGCAAGAGCAACAGCCACAAGAGCACTCAAAGACAACATGAGTATCTTTTTCATAGCAACCTCCTCTAATTTCCCGAGCAAGTACTCAAGATTTCCTATACATTATCCCTGCAAATCAATGCTGTCAAGAAACAACATGAAATTCAGAGCTAATTTTAAAATTGCGCCTTATTTTTTTTCAAAAATTTCAGGCATAAGAATTTCAATTTTCGCTTCTTTGTTAAGCATTAAGATATATGCCTGAAACAACATATTTTTTTGAGCTTCCTGCATATTCAGCAAAATATCGTTCTCAATGGCGGCAAAGTCTTTGGGATCAGCTTTCTTCACGCTGTTCAGCCGTGCGGCCACGGCACCTTCGTCACTGATGTATGCATTTTTAAGCCAGTCCTTGGTATCGGCGGCAAAAATTTCCTGAGCCAGCTCCGGCATGGGGCCCAAATTTTCAATTTGTCCCTCACGGGTAAAGAAAGCACTGGTTTCCATGCCCGCAGGAGCTTTTTCAGCAAAGGTTTTCAAAGCAGCCTGAGCCTGGGCTTTTGCGCTTTCCTGAGCTTTTTTCAGTTTAAGCTCGGCAATAATATCGGCCTTGACATCTTCAAAAGACTGCACGGCACTTGCTTTGTTTTCCGTAACTTTCACTACGCTCAGCTCACCGTTGACAGATACCGGGCTGTCCCACACGGCTCCTGCGGAAAGTGCAGCAAGAGCGTCCGCATCGCTTTGGCGCAGACCGTATGTTTCGGCCAAAGAAGCCAAATCAACAAGACCTGTTTTAGTGACGGTCAAATTATATTTTGCCGCTTCTGCCTGCATATCGCCGCTGCCCATAACGGAAGCAATGGCACTGTCCACGGTTTGGGCAAGGTTTGCATTTACCCTGTCAACGGCAATGGTTTTGCGGATTTCGTCTTTTACTTCGTCAAAAGGAATCTGGCGGGCATCTTTTTTATCGTCAACCCAAATCAAATGATATCCGAACTGTGTGCGCACAGGATCGGACAGCGTTGCTTTCGGCAAAGAAAATGCGGCGTCCGCAAATTCTTTAACCATTTGTCCGCGGCTGAACCAGCCCAAATCTCCGCCTGTATTCTTGGTGCCGTCCTGCCCGTATTTTGCCGCCATGGTCGCAAAATCGTCAGCCGTTTTAATTTGAGCAGCAATATCCTGAAGCTGTTTCAGCACCTTGTCGCTTTCTGCTTTAGGTGCATTCGGGTCAACCATAAGCAGGATATGGCGCGCTTTAACCTGTTCTTCTTCGCTGAACGAAGACTGATTATCCGCATAATATTTCTGTATTTCCTCATCGGTTACGGCATTTTCGTCTGCCATGAGCACAGGCGTAAAGCTTATATATTCCAAAGCGATCTGTGCGGGAACGGCATAACCGTCTTTTCTTTGCTCATATACGGCTTTTGCCTCTTCGTCGCTTACCTGCTGTTTGTCAGGCTCAAACGGGAAAAGCACATAATCCATGGAACGCCGTTCGGTTTGGAATTCAAACATTTTTTCCGCAATATTCTTGTCCGCAAAAATACCTGCCGTTACAAGCTCCTGAAACTTTTGCGGAAGAATATCGGAACGCAGGGTATTTTCAAACTGTGCGGGAGTCTGCCCGGCAGCTTTTACGCGCTGCTGATACAATTCGGCACTGAATTTGCCGTTTTGGTCATGAAAATACGGAAGAGCCATTAACGTATCACGCAGTTCAGCGGCGCTGACATCAATTCCCAAACGTTTGGATTCTGCAATAAACAGCTTATTGATGATGACATTCTGCAAAACGCGCTGTTCCAGTCCGAAACTTTCCAGCTGTTCCGCCGTAATGTCGGGAATAACGGCTTTTATTTCATTGGCCATTTGATTGTATGCCTGCTGAAATTCATTAACCGTCACAGGTTCGCCGTTCACCTTCGCCACAATGCCGGAACTGGAGGTATTGCTTCCTATCCCCCAAAAAATAAATACCAGAATAATAAGCCCAAACGCTATTTTTATACCTAAGGAATGAGCCCCTGAACGCATACCGTCAAGCATGGTAACCTCTTTATTTATTTTCTATTTTTAACAAAATTTAATAAGCCGCCCGCAAGTATGAGCTGAAATTCTTTTTCGGACAGATCATGGGTAAAATATACATCGCCAATACCTTCAGCTTCGACTTTAAGGCGTTTGCCGTCTGCCAAAATCATGGGACGGGTCATAATCTTGGTACCCAAAGCAAGACGGCTGTAATCCGCTTCGTTTTCAAAAATAAGCGGCAGTATGCCGAAGTTTATCAGGTTAGCTCTGTGAATACGCGCAAAAGACAAAGCCATAACCGCACGTATTCCCAAATGGCGCGGAGCAAGGGCGGCGTGTTCGCGGCTGGAGCCCTGTCCGTAATTTTTTCCCGCTACGATGAAACCGCATTTGCCGCTGTCGCGCTGAGCTTTGGCTCTGGCCACAAAGCCCTCGTCCACACGGGAGAACACATATTCGGAAATTGCGGGAATATTGGAACGCAGTGCGGTAATTTCCGCACCGGCGGGCATAATATGGTCTGTAGTGATCCCGTCGCCCACTTTCAGCACAACTTCACCGGCAAGTTCTTCCTTTAAAGCGTCAAAACTTTCCAAGGCAACAATATTGGGGCCGCGCAGAACTTCGATGTTTTTGCGTTCTTCCCCGCTTTTCGGCGGGAAGTGAAAATGATGGCGGATAGACGGAATATGTTCGGGAAATTCCGGTTTTTGCGGCGGTACGCCCCATATTTTCGGATCGGTAAACGCACCGTTAATTGCGCAGTATGCCGCAGTTACGGGACTTACAAGATATACCTGCGCGTCTTTGGTTCCGCTTCTGCCCTCAAAATTGCGGTTGAACGTACGCACGGAAACACCGCCGCTGTGCGGGGAAGACCCCATGCCGATACACGGTCCGCAGGAACATTCCAAAAGACGCACACCGCTGTCCAGCAGGCCCGCCATGGAACCGTTTTCCATCAGCATAGTCAAAACCTGACGGGAACCGGGAGAAACACAGGTATCGGTATGCGGTGCGACAAATTTGCCTTTCATGATGTCGGCAACCTGTTTCAAGTCCGCATACGAAGAGTTGGTGCAGGACCCCATAGCCACCTGATCGACTTTAATACCGGCAAGTTCGCTTACGGGCACAACGTTATCGGGCATATGCGGCTTTGCCGCCAATGGAACAAGTTCGGACAGATTGATTTCAACCAAATCGTCATATTTAGCGTTGGCATCGGCTTCAAGGAAAATCCAGTCTTCCTCTCTGCCCATTTTTGCCAAAAATTCTTTGGTTCTGTTGTCGGACGGAAACAAAGACGCCGTAGCGCCGAGTTCAGCGCCCATATTGGCAATGGTTGCACGTTCGGGCACCGTAAGCGCTGCCACGCCCGCACCCGTATATTCAAAAATTTTGCCTACCCCGCCCTGTGTACCGAGTCTGCGGAGCAATTCCAAAATTATGTCCTTTGCCTGGGCAAATCCCTGCAAAGCCCCTGACAAACGGACTTCCACTATTTTAGGCATGGAAATGGTATACGGCTCGCCCGCCATGCTGAGCGCCACGGAAAGCCCGCCTGCGCCCATGGACAGACAGCCGATGCCGCCGGCTGTCGGTGTATGGCTGTCGGAACCGATCAGCACCTTGCCGGGCTTGGCGAAATTTTCCAAATGCAGCTGGTGACAGATACCCGTACCGGGAGCGGAATACACGGCACCGTAACGGCCGGCCACGGTTCTTAAAAATTGATGATCGTCGGGATTTTTAAAACCCATCTGCAGCGTATTATGGTCAACATAGGACACAGAAAGTTCCGTCTGCACGCTATCGCGGCCGAGCGCTTCAAACTGCAGCCATGCCATAGTTCCTGTTGCGTCCTGGGTCAGCGTCTGATCGACACGCAGCCCTATTTCGGTTCCGGCTTCCATAGTTCCGCTCACAAGGTGAGCTTTGATAATCTTTTGAGCAATGTTCACAGCGTTTTCCTTTTTAACCTATTCTATTTCTAGTCCCATGCTTTTGTATTCGTTTAATTTGTTTCGGAGCGTACGCACGGAAATACCCAACAGTTCCGCAGCCTGCGTCCTGTTGCCCTGCGTCACTTCCAAACCTTTTTTGATCATAAGCCGTTCCACTTCGTGCAGCGGCATAAGCGCACCGGAAAAATCCGCAGCGGCATTTTGTTTGGACTCGGAACCGACTGTTTCCGGTTTTTCGTCGGATTTCTGCTGCGCTTCTTCCGCACTTTCGCCGTCCGCTTCCTGCGTATCTTCTTCAAAAAGCGGCCAATTGTCGGGATCAAGCAAAAAATGGGCAGGCACGATATCTTTGCCCGCGGCAAGAAGTACGGCCCGTTCCATTAAGTTCTGCAGTTCGCGCACATTTCCCGGCCAATCGTATTTTTTCAGCCAAAGGATCGCTTCCTGCGAAAATTCCGCCCTGGGCAGAGCATATTCTTTAGTGTACATATCCAGGAAAAACCCGGCAAGTTCCAAAATATCGTCGCCGCGTTCCCGAAGCGCGGGCAAACGCAGAGGAATAACATTCAGACGAAAATACAAATCCTGACGGAATTTCCCCTCTTTTACCCATTCTTCCAAATTTCTGTTGGTCGTGGCTATGACGCGCACATCGACTTTTACGGTTTCCGTGCCGCCCACGCGGTCTATTTCTCCCTCCTGCAGGGCACGCAAAAGCTTAGCCTGCAGACCGAGTTCCATTTCGGAAATTTCGTCCAAAAGCAAAGTGCCGCCGCTAGCCAGTTCGAATTTCCCGATTTTTCTTCCGATTGCGCCGGTAAAACTGCCCTTTTCATGGCCGAACAGTTCGCTTTCCAGCAAATGTTCCGGCAATGCGGCGCAGTTTATGGCAATGAACGGGCCCTTTGCCCTGTCGCTCCATGCGTGCAGATTTTTGGAAAACATTTCCTTACCCGTGCCGGACTCGCCGTTGATAAGAACAGTAGCTTTGGAAGGCGCAACCTGCTTTGCAAGCGCAAGCACGCGGCGCATGGCCAAACTGCTGCCCACGATTTTCGGGGCAGAACTTTTTGCCTCGGCTTTCTGCACGGGCTGTTTATTGTCGGGAAGAGCAAGAAACCGTTCCACCACAAGCGGATCGGTCCAATAATCAAAAGCGCCGAGCTCCATAAAATACCGTGCTTCGTCGGGCGTGCCTTTTTCTGCCAAAACAATTATGCGGGGATAGGAAGGATTATTTTTCGCCTCTTCAAACAGTTCTTCCACTTTATATCCCGGCAGCGAAGGCCGGCTGACTATATACTGAGGCAAGGACGATTCTATGAACGCAGAGGCGCCTTTGGCATTTTCCGCCAAGGACGCTTCAATTTCTGCATTGCGCAGCTGAGGAAAAATCCGCGTTACGGCAGATGCCGGGGTCAGAAATAGTACACGTTTGGAGCTCATGAACACAACATACAATAAAGCCCGAATTCTTGCAAGAATTTCTCACGGGAATTTCACCCGTGATTTAGGCGGAAAAACAGATTTTTTTATTGTTATTACATTTTTGTAAGAACGGCATACAATTTTATAAGGCCAATTCGGAAAAAGCCGTGCAGGCAATTCCCATATTTTTTAAGTCCGTGCAGTTTGCGCGCGCCGTTTCGTCGGTCTGTGCGGAACAGCAGTCCGTCAGCACGGTGACATGATAATCATGGCACAGCGCGTCCACCGCCGTAGCCCGCACACAGTTGGGATACTGCGTTCCTGCCACAAGAACATGGGTTATACCTCGCTCTTGGAGCAAATCATGCAGATTTGTGCCGAAAAACGCGCTGAAGCGCGGCTTTACCAACACAATATCCTCTTTGGCTGGCGCAAGCTCCGCCACAATTTCCGCACCTGCAGTACCCTTTATGCAAAAGCCGCGGCCTGCCGCAAAAAGTTCCCTGCGGAAAATTTCGGCATTTTTTCCGTCCCCGTCATAAGCCCGCACAACATGAAAAACCGGAATATGCTTTTCATGACAGACATCCATGGCCGCACGTATCGCCGCGACCGTGGCCTTTGCTCCCTTGACTGCGGATTTTTCCGTCAGCACAAAATCGTTCTGCATATCAATAATAATCAGCGCATAGGTATTCATCGCCATATCCCGTCCCGGTATAAGAATAAAGAAAAAGCCCTCAAACGAGGGCTTATGCTATTTAAGCTGGGAAAGCAGCGTTTCTTTGATGCTGTCAATGCTGCCGCTGCCGTCAAGTTCGATATATGCGGTTTTGCCGCCGCTTTTCGCTGCCACATCTTTAAAATAGTATGCTGCCGCAAGCGTGCCGTTGTCTTTGTCGTAATAAATGTTATGGCGCTTGTTGATGGCTTCTTCGTTTTGGTCGTCGGCGCGGGCGGAAAGTTCGCCGCCGCATACGCGGCATACGTCGCCGTTTGGCTTAATTGCGTCAATATAAATATTGTTGGGGTGATTGTTGTTGTTTTTGCAGAGTCTGCGGCCCATAATACGGTTGCGGGCAATTTCGCGCGCAAGCACGATTTCCACGACATAATCCAGATGCATACCGGCATTGTCCAGCGCTTCCTTCAGTTTGCGGGCCTGTTCCATATTGCGCGGGAACCCGTCGAGAAGCCAGCCGTTATTGCCTTTTTCCTTCAAAATTTCCAAAATCATGGGAATAGTGATTTCATCGGGCACAAGTTCGCCTTTATCCATGTATTCCTTAGCTTTTTTGCCAAGCTCCGTACCCTGTCCCACGTGCTGGCGGAAAACCGCGCCGGACTCGATGTGCGCCACGCCGTATTTTTCCATGATAAGATCGCCCTGTGTGCCTTTGCCGCTGCCGTTAGGCCCGAAAATAAGAATATTCATGCCGTTTCCTACTTTGATTGAAGTTTTAAATATAAATCCCCCTGCCATTTGCCGATTTTCTTACCGAGCCCTTTCAGCCTGAGCGGCTTGCCCGGAACAAAATCCTTGGGAAGGGTCAATTCTATGGTCTGGAGTTCGTTTGCCAGCCCAACCCTAAACTGCAGGCGCATTTTTACGCCGGGCTGCAGTCTGGCTGCCGGAAAAAACAATTCCAATTCCTCGTCAATCTGACTTTTAAACCAGGAAGATATGCCTTTTTTCAGCCCTTCCAGCGGTTCCTGGCCAGCTTTGATGAGTGCCTGGGAAATGCTGTTTTCTTTATTAGCAGAAATTTCACTGCCTGTAAAATATTCTTTTTGGTTTTTTTTCTGCCGTGCCTCTTCCGTCTGTGCACCGGTAGCGTTTTGGCGGGCGTTTACGTGCACGTAAGCGGTATTGTCGGAAGTGTTCGCCTCTTCCGCTTTAGCCTTTTCTGCAGTCTGCGCGGCAGCCGCGCTTTCCGTTTTCTTATATACCTGCTGTTCAAAATTCCCCTGATATTTGTTGTAAACAGGCACTCCGAACGCATTATAGGAATTGGCGGGATTTTTTTGCCGGGTTTCGCCGCTCTGCTGCGCTTTTTCCCTGCTTTCCCGTTCTTTCCGCGCCTGCTCCATCTGTTCGATGATGAGCTTTTTAAATTCCTGCGCCTTTTCTTCCAGGTTTTTAATAAGATTTAAACGCTCTTCTTCCTGCTTTGCCTTGATTTTGGCTTCCTGCCGTTCTATTTCTTCCTGCAGACGGCGGCGCCGCTCCTCTTCGCGCCTTGCCCGTTCTTTTGCCTGCCTGCGTTCCATTTCCCTGCGTTCGCGCTCGATACGCTCTTCGCGTTCCTTTTCTTTGCGGCGGCGTTCTTCGGCACGCTTTTCCGCAGCTTGGCGCTTTTCTTCCTCAAATTGTGATTTTCTGACTTTTTCCGTCTGTACAAAACGGGCTTTTACGGCATTTTTCTTTGCTTGGCTGTCCAAATAAGCGATAACCGTCACATAGGCTTCGTTGACGCGCTGAAACTCGTGGGCGGCATTTTCGTTGTCGGGGTGCAGATCCGGGTGCAAAGCAAAGGCACGCTTTCTGTAAGCCTGCTTCACTTCGTCAATCTCCGCGTTTTTGGAAACCTGCAGCAACATATACGCGTCCTGCAGCGTCATGCCGTTTTTAGCCATGTTTATCTCGCTTTACCCGCCGATAATCCCGCAGCTGCGCGCAATGCGGCTATACCTTCGGCAGTTCGCTTTCCTGCACGATAAGCGCCCTGCCGTCAGTCTTTTTATCCGTGCACAGCAAATTGTTGTCTTTTAAATACGCGTAGCCGTCATGGGCGAAAAACGCATGGGATACGCTTTTCACAATGCCCGGGCAGTCTTCCCTGGCCATGGCAAAACTGAATTCGTCAATAAGATTGCCGCGAAAATACGGCCACGCCCTGCACACGTCGGGTCTTGCCTCGTGAATGGTACAGCCCGCTCCTTCTTTAAAGAAAAGACAGTACCCGTCATCACCCGTAACAAGTGTGGGCTTTCCGTCAAAATCTTCCGTATAGCGGGCCAAAAAATCCTCTTTTTCCATTTTAAAATACGCAAGCAAGCGCGGAAGGTCGCGCTGTCCGACAACAATGCCGCCCCTGCCGTGACAGCAGTGACCGCAGCGCATACAGGAAAAACTTTTATCTGACATATTATTTTCCGAAAATCCGTTTATGTTCTACTTCAATGCACGCATCTTCCACAACGGCAGCGCCTTCTTTTGCCATAAGCTCCCCTGCTTCGGCATTGCTTATGCCAAGCTGCATCCAAAACACTTTCGGCCGCCACGGCAGCGCCAAAATTTCCCTTGCGTGCTCAAGGCAGGCTTCAGACGTCCTGAAAAAGCATACTATATCCGGAGCCTTTGGCAATTCCGCCAGGCTTTTGTATGTCGGCAGGCCCCAAACATCTTTGCGTACGGGGTGCACGGGCAAAACTTCGTATCCCTGTTCCATAAGATAGCGCCCCACATGATCGACGGGAGAGCCGGGCTTATCTTTGGCACCCACAACGGCAACAACGGAATTTTCTTCTAAAAGGCGCTTCAGCTGCGCATCAAAAAACATAGCACACTCCATGCAGTAAATATTCTTTACCCATATCCTGTATTATAAAAACTTTCAATCTTTAAATTAACCGCGGTTAATTATTGCCAAAAATCTGCTTCTGGCGTATTTTGACAGCCACAAAAAAAAACAAAGGACTGCCATGCTTACTCCGCAAACCGAACTATACAGCCGCATTGCCGCCGTCAGAAACACCGTTCATGCCGCCGTGCCTTCCGTACGGGGAATATTTATTTTTTCCCGCATAAGCATTTATTATTTTTCAGGAACGCCTGCAAACGGCGTATTGTACATTCCTCTGCAGGGCGATCCCGTGCTGTTCGTGCGCAAAGGCCTGGAACGGGCAAAACAGGAATGTCCCTTTACCCATATTTACGCCTACAAATCCTATTCCGAAATTGAAAATATCTGCGCCGACATCGGCCTGCCGCTGAACCCCAATGCGGAATACGGCATGGAACAGTCAGGCCTCACCTATCAGCTTGCCAGGCTTTTCCTCAGCAAAATCAAAGCTTTTTCCGGCCGCACTCCGATAAACATTGACACGGAAATAAAAACCGTGCGCAGCATAAAAAGCCCGTATGAACTGGAAAAAATCCGCGAAGCAGGCAAAAGGCAGGCTCTTGTCCTTGAAAAAATCCTGCCCGTTTTCCTGCAGCAGGCAGCCGGCGGCAGCGGCCTGCCCCTGCCATCGCTCCTGCAGACCTGCCCGGAACTGCAGGAACTTGCCAAACCATGCCAAGACAAATACAGCAGCCAAAAAGACCTTTCGGAACTGAACATAGCCAAACTCTGCATTCAGCTGTATACGGAACTCGGACACGGCTTCATGTGCCGGATGTCCGCCCACGGCGAAGAAGCGTTTTACGGCCACATTGCCTGCGGCGACAATTTAAACCGAGCGCATTATTACAACGGCGCCATGGGCTTTGCAGGCCTGCACCCCGCCCTGCCCTGCCTCGGCTCCGAAAAAATCTGGCAGAAGGGCGAACCGCTGTGCGTGGATATGCTGTTCAATTATCAAGGGTATCTCACGGACAAAACCCAGTGCTATTTTTACGGCACGGAACAGGAACTTCCCGATACGGCCAAAAAGGCCCTTGCCTGCTGCCGCGAAATACAGGAAACCGTCCTGAACGGCATGAAACGGGGCGCAGTGCCCGAAGAACTTTGGCTTGCAAGCCTTGCCGCGGCAAAACGTTTCGGATTTGCGGAAAACTTCATGGGCTTCGGGGCAAACAGCGTGCCTTTCCTCGGCCACGGCATAGGACTTACCGTCGACGAATTTCCGGTTATCGCAAAAGGCTTCAAAAATCCCCTGCAGGACGGCATGGTCATTGCCTGCGAACCCAAAATAGGCATTCCGGGATTCGGCATGATAGGCATTGAAAACACCTTTGAACTGACAGGCGGCACGACAAAAATCCTTACCGCCCTCCCGGGCGAGGACAGCCAAAACGGAATTATTTACATATCTTAAAAGAAGCTTCGAGAACGAACAATGAACATTCCCCCAAAACCGAATTACGACGACCCCTATTTTTGGGTCAAACTGCCCGACAGCAGCCAAAGCGCCGCCCAAAAAGCCGACGTGTTTTTTGTGCACGGAACCGTTCTGCACAGCAAAACGGAAATATATTTTGATCCCCGAAACGAAGAACACCGGCTCCTGCCGTTCAGACCGCGCATGATTCATGCCGGCGCTTACGAAAAAACCTGCCGCGTCTACCAGCCCCAATACCGCCAGCTGACCATGGAAGCCCATCTCAACGACTGGGAAACCATAAAAAACTATTACCGCGTGCCCGTTGAAGACATTACCGCCGCCTACCGCCATTTCATGACACACTGGAACAGCGGCAGACCGCTTATTCTGGCAGGCAACAGCCAAGGCTCGATTTTAATTCTGGAACTGCTCAAGCACCTGAAAGCCTGCGGCGAGCTGCCCCAAAACCTTGTGGCGGCATACATCATCGGCTTTACCGTTACCCAGGCCGATCTGGACGGCCTCGGTATGCGTCTGTGCCAAAGCCCGACGGATTTAAACTGCATAATAAGCTACAATACCCTTGCCGAAGGCGCGGAAAAAGGCTTTACAATCCTGCCCGGGGCTCTTTGCGTCAACCCGCTTACCTGGACGCAAAGCGAAGAAAAAGCCGACAAATCCAAACACCTCGGCTTCATGGAAACCAAGGAAGACGGAACGCAGATTATTCACAAAAACGCAACAAACACATGGATAAACAAAAAAATCGGGGCGGTCATCGCCGACATTTTCAATACGGAAACGGCCCCGCCGCGCGAATATTTTCCGAAAGGCGACCTGCACAGCTACAATTATCCCCTGTTCTTCAAAAATATCGAAGCAAACGCCGAAGAACGGGTAAACGCCTACCTTGCCGCCAAAAAAAAATTAAATTTTAAAGGATTTTGCTTGCCAAAATAAAAAAAATACCATAAAAAACTTTGGTTATTCACTAAACACATTTTCACAGCTGCTTGGGGTCCCGTAAGCGCCGATACCGCACATACCAGAATAACTGTGTTATTTCGGCAAGATAGAATTATCAGGGTGAAAAGCATTGGGTGAAAATGGAAGAAAAAAACCCTTGGAGGAATTATCATGGCTTACGTAAGCATGAAACAAATGCTCGAAACCGGTGTGCATTTCGGCCACCAAACCCGCCGCTGGAACCCTAAAATGCGTCCGTACATCTTCGGCGCACGCAACGGCGTACATATCATCGACCTGCAGCAAACCGTTAAACTTTTCCGCACCGCTCACGACAAAATCGTTGAAACCGTAGCCAACGGCGGCAAAGTTCTTTTCATCGGCACCAAACGCCAGGCACAGGAAGCCGTTGCCCAGGAAGCCGAAAGAGCAGGCCAGCCCTATGTAACCAACCGCTGGATGGGCGGCACCCTCACCAACTTCGTTACCATTCAAAAAAGCGTAGACCGTCTTAAAAAACTCGAACAAATGTTTGCAGACGGCACCATCAACCGCTATTCCAAAAAAGAAGTTCTTACCTTCCAACGTGAACTTGACAAACTCAACCTCACCTTGGGCGGTATCAAAGATATGCAGGGCATTCCGCAGCTTGCTTTCGTTATCGACCCGCACCGCGAAGACATCGCCATTAAAGAATGCCGCAAACTCGGCATTCCCGTAGTTGCCATTACCGATACCAACTGCGATCCCGATGTTATCGACTACATCATTCCCGGCAACGACGACGCTATCCGCGCCATCAAACTCTTTGTAAGCGCCATGGCCGATGCGTGCCTCGAAGGCGCAGCAATGGGCAAAGACGGCGAAGTAGTGGATCTTGAAACCATTGCCGCCAAAAACGAAGCCGAAGCTGCCCAAGCTGAAAAAGCCGAACAGGAAGCCGCTGAATAATTTTCTGTTTTGACAGATTGCCGTGTGCCGCAACCCGATTGCGGCACTCTTTTCAACTTTATAGCCAATCGGAGATATACAATGAGCCAAATTACCGCTTCCATGGTAAAAGACCTTCGCGAAAAAACCGGTGCAGGCATGATGGACTGCAAAAAAGCGCTTGAAGAAAGCGGTGCCGACATCGAAAAAGCAATTGACTGGCTCCGTCAAAAAGGTCTTGCCAAAGCTGCAAAACGCGCTGACCGCGCAGCAGAAGAAGGCATCATTATCCTTAAAGTTGCCGACAATAATAAAAAAGCCGTTGCCGTTGAAGTAAAATGCGAAACCGACTTCGTAGCCCGCGGCGACAAATTCATTGAATTTGCAAAAGACGTTGCCGACCACGCATTCGACAACTTCACCGCCGACACCGAAGAAATGCTCGGCCACAGCTTCAAAGGCACAACCCTGAAAGAAGCAATCGGCGAAGCCGTAGCCGCCATCGGCGAAAACATTCTTCTCGGCAAAGCCCACAAAGCCGAATGTGCCGAAGGCATTGTCGGCGCATACGTTCACTCCAACGGCAAACTTGCCGCTTTGGTAGAAGTTGCCGCCACCGGCAACGAAGCTGCTGCCGTTGAATTTGCCAAAAACATCGCCATGCAGGTTGTAGCAACCAATCCCGTTGCCCTCAACGCCGAAAGCGTAGACCCCGCTCTTCTTGAAAGAGAACGCGAAGTTTACCGCAACAAAGCAAAAGAAGAAGGCAAACCCGACAATATCGTTGAAAAAATCGCCGAAGGCGCAGTAAAAAAATACTGCAAAGAAATTTGCCTCATGGAACAGGCTTATATCCGCGATGACAAAATGAGCATTGCCGATTACCAGAAACAAGCTTCCAAAGACGCCGGCGCAGAATTCAAAATTATCGGTTTCCAACGCCTCGTACTTGGTGAATAGTTCAAGTTTTTGCTTGAAATTTTAGAAAAAATAAGGCAGGTTAAACCTGTCTTATTTTTTGCGCAAAAAACAGCCTATATTGTATGACAGAAAAAAAAGCCAAACTGACAGCACTGATTATTGTTTTAAACGGAGAAAGGACCATTGATTCCTGTCTTCAGTCTTTGGCTTTCTGCGACAATATTGTTGTCATTGATTCCTACAGCACGGACAGAACAAAAGAAATCTGCGAAAAACACGGCACCGTTTTCATTGAAAATCCGTTTGAAGGCTATATGGAACAAATCCGGTTCGGCATTGACTGGATAAACCAAAACGCACCGTCGGAATGGATTTTCTTTTTGGACTGCGACGAAATCTGCTCTGCGGAACTGCGGGAAAAAATCCGCTCCGCCCTTGCACAGAACGCTGCCGCAAGCGCCTACCAAGTATCGCGCCTTACCTGGTATTACGACAGATTTCTCTATCACGGCGGTATGTACCCCGACAGACTTTTCCGCCTCTTCAAGCCAGAAGGCATTGCCGTTTCCCAAAAAAACGGCCACCCCGTTTATGTTCCGACCAAGGAACACGCCGTGTTGGACGGCGACCTGCTGCATTATTCCTATGAAAGCTTTACCCACCAAATGAAAAAAATCAACGGCTATGCAGACCGCGGAGCGGACGCCATGCGCGCGGAAGGCAGGAAAGGGGGCCTCGGCAAAGCGCTTTTCCATTCTTTTTGGCGCTTTTTTTCCATGTATATCCTCAAAAAAGGCTTTCTTGACGGAAAAGCCGGTTTTATCAATGCCCTGCATATCGCATTTTATACATTTTTAAAATATATTCGCGTAGACGAAGGAACATGGGGCAAGCCCTATGTGCAAAGTTTATCCGAATTGCCAAAACACAACACAAAAAGGAAATGACCATGAGCAATTTAACATACCGCCGCATCATGTTAAAATTAAGCGGCGAATCGTTAGCAGGCGAAAAAGGCTTCGGCATAGACCCTGAAACAGTAACTGCCATTTGTAAAGAAATTGCTGATGTGCACGATATGGGCCTGGAACTTGTGCTGGTTATCGGCGGCGGCAACATTTTCCGCGGCATATCCTCTTCCGCCAAAGGCATGGAACGGGCAACGGCAGACTATATGGGAATGCTCGCAACTATCCTGAATGCCATGGCAGTACAGGAATCTCTGGAGAAAATGGGCAAACCCACCCGCGTTCTTTCCGCCATTGAAACAACGGAACTGTGCGAACCGTATATCCGCCGCAAAGGGCTGAGCCATTTGGAAAAAGGCCGCATCGTCATTTGCGCGGGCGGCACGGGCAATCCCTATTTCACCACAGACACCGCGGCAGCCCTGCGCGCCATGGAACTGCGCTGCGAAGCCATTATCAAAGCTACCCGCGTGGACGGCATTTACAACAAAGATCCGGAAAAGCACAGCGACGCCGTGCGCTACGAACGCATTACCTACAGAGAAACCCTTGACAAGGAACTGAAAGTAATGGACGCCACGGCCATTACCCTTGCCCGCGAAAACCGTATGCCTATCATTGTCTGCAATATTTTAGGCGGAAACATAAAAAGAGTTGTCTGTGGAGAAAACACAGGAACAATAGTTGAAGGAGAATAATATGGATAAAAATACCCTCATGCTTGACGCAGAAGAACGCATGGAAAAAGCGCTTGTTGCGTTGGACAAAGAGTTCGGCAAACTCCGCACGGGCCGCGCATCTACTTCTTTGGTGGACAATATCAAAGTAGATTACTACGGCACCCCTACCCCTGTGCAGCAAATGTCCACGGTTTCCTGCCCGGACAGCAGAACCGTAACCATTCAACCCTGGGATAAAGGCGCAATGGCTCTTATCGAAAAAGCAATCCTGAATTCCGATCTCGGTCTTAATCCGCAGAACGACGGCAAAGTAGTGCGCATCAGCATTCCGCCGCTTACCGAAGACCGCCGCAAAGATTTGGTAAAAGTCTGCAAAAAATACACCGAAGAAGCAAAAATCGCCATCCGCAACGTCCGCCGCGACGCCAACGACAGTCTGAAAAAACTGGAAAAAGACAAAACCCTGAGCGAAGACGAACTCAAAAAAGCTATGGACGATATCCAAAAAATAACCGATTCCTATGTTGCCAAAGCCGACCAAAAAGCTGCGGCAAAAGAAAAGGAAATCATGGAAATCTAAATAAAAGGCATGGCCTTTGCCATGCCTTTTTTTGAGGAAAGAATGACGGCATTACCAAAACACATCGCAATCATCATGGACGGCAACGGCAGGTGGGCAACGGAAAAAGGCCTTGCCCGCAGCGAAGGCCACCTGGCGGGAGCCAAAACGGTCGAGCTTGTGATAAAAGAATGTCTGCGCCATAAAATCCCGCATCTTTCCCTGTACGCCTTTTCCACGGAAAACTGGAACAGACCGAAAGAAGAAGTCAGCTATCTTTTTGAACTGTTCTGCCAGTTTGTGGAAAAAGAACTGCCGCTCATGCAGGAAGAAGGCATACGCTTTTCCATGATCGGCGACAAAACAGAACTTCCCGAAAACGCGCAGATTTCCCTGCAAAATGCCGTTGAACGGACAAAAAACGGCGGCAGCCTGGAGCTTACCCTGGCTCTCAATTATTCCGGCACAAGCGAAATTCTGCACGCAGTGCGCCAAAGCGCCGCCCAAATTCTCACTGACGGCGAAACCCTGCATACAATCCAAGATCTTGCACACAACAGCGAAGCGCTGGCGGCTTACCTGGCTTCGCTTTTCGATAAACAGCATTATACCGAACAAAATTTACGCAATAACCTGTATCTGCCAAGCCTTCCCGATCCGGATCTCATCATCCGCACCAGCGGAGAGCTGCGCCTCAGCAATTTTTATCTGCTGCAGGCGGCATATGCGGAATTTTATTTTACGGATACCTACTGGCCCGATTTTTCTGCACAGGACTTTGAAAAGGCCCTTATTGCGTATCAAAACAGAAAACGCCGATTTGGAAAAATTGACGCATAAGGAACTCGTATGGCTGACTCAAAACTTTCTTCCCTCAAAACCCGTATCCGCACTGCTCTTGTTTTGGCGGCCATTTTGGCGCTGGTCATTTATCTCGGCCGTACGGCGGTTTTTTATTTTATTTGCCTTGTGTCCGTTCTCGGACAATGGGAATTCCTTACCCTTTTTTACCCCAAATACAAAGAACGGGTTTTTAAAATATGTTACTGCGGCCTCGGATTTGCGCACCTGCTCCTTTGCTGGTACGTTCCGCATCTGAACCCGCTTTTCGGCATCGGCACTGCCGCCCTTGTCAGCGCCTTTGCCGGCCTTGCAAACTTCTCGCAGGAAAATGCCGCAGCCAACATGAAACGCGCCGCCCTCGGCTTTGTTTCCTTTGTGTATCTGCCCGTAATTTTCAGCTTCATGAGCAAATTTTCCTTTAGCCAGCAGCTGCTTGTGGCTCTTATTCCCATTGCTTCCGACACATTCGCCTATTTCGCCGGCATAACCTTCGGCAAACATAAAATCTGGGTGGCAGTAAGCCCCAAAAAAAGCGTGGAAGGCTGTGCCGTGGGCCTGTGCGCTTCCGTGGCGGTTGTCCTGTTTTTTGCCTATGCGCTTCATGTTGTCCATGCCTCATTTCCGGTTCTCCTGCTTTTCGGAATTATTCTGGGCGTGCTTGCCCAAATGGGCGACTTTTTTGAATCCGGCCTGAAGCGCACGGTCAACATCAAGGACTCCGGAAACATACTTCCCGGACACGGCGGCGTTTTGGACAGAACGGACAGTCTCATCTTCACCATAGCCGGCTTTGAACTTTTTACGCTTTTGCTCCGGGCATTGTAATATGCAGTACATAAGCTCCCTTTCCGGTATTTGCGCTTCGTTCCCCAGGCGGCTGGCGCTTTTGGGCTCCACGGGCACAATAGGCGGCAGCGCCCTGAGCGTGGTGCGCGAAAGCAGGGAATACTTTCACGTTTACGCACTGGCAGGCGCCAAAAATATCCAAAAACTGGCACAGCAGGCCAACGAATTTACGCCCCCCTATCTTGCTGTTTTGTACGAACAGGATATCCCGCAATTAAAATCTTTATTAAAACCCGGTTACAGTCCCGTAATTTTACACGGCAAACAAGGCTACAAAGAAATAAGTTCCCTGCCGGAAGTTGATACGGTGCTTTCCGCACAGGTAGGGGCTTCCGGCCTTGCCGCCACTGTTTCCGCAGTCAATGCCGGAAAACACGTGGCACTTGCCAACAAAGAATCCCTCGTGCTGGCAGGGGCATACATACGCAGCCTTGCCTACGCCAAAAATGCCGCCGTTATTCCCGTTGATTCCGAACATTATGCCCTGTTCCAGTGCCTTGCGCCGCACACAAACACGGCGCAGAACGTCAAAAACCTTATCCTTACCGCATCGGGCGGCCCGTTCCACGGCAAAAGCAGAGAGTTCCTGCACCATGTCGGCATAGAAGACGCCCTGAAACACCCGAACTGGAAAATGGGCGCAAAAATAACCATAGATTCCGCCACACTGATGAACAAAGGGCTGGAAGTCATCGAAGCCTGCCATTTATACGGCATCAGCCTGGAACAGGTTGACGTGGCAGTGCACCCCCAGTCCGTCGTGCATTCCCTTGCCGTATGGCAGGACGGCTCCGTTACCGCCCAGCTTGCCGTACCGGACATGAAACTGCCCATATGCGCGGCATTTTCCTATCCGCTTATGCTCACGCAAAAAAATAATTCCATGCCGAGCCTTGACTTAACCGCACAAATTCTTAGTTTTGAAAAACCGGACAGAACCAATTTCCCCTGTTTGGATTTGGCATATCAGGCCTACCGCGACAATCTCTGCATCGAACTCAACGCAGCCAACGAAATTGCCGTGGAACGCTTCTTGGCAAAAGAAATTGCTTTTCTGCAGATTCCGCAGCTCATAGAAGCCATGCTCAATCAGGCGGCAAAACTGGACAGACTTTCCCTTGCCGCCGGCACGCCGGACAAAGTTCTGCAGCAAATCGAAGAACGGGATATACACATACGCACAATTGCCAAAACCTGGCAGGCGCCATTAACTTAACCGTATAACCGTATAACCGTATAACCGAATACCGACAGCATATGGAATTAATAACAACCGTTTTCTCCCATTTCGATTCCGCCATAGCCATTATCCTGGTTTTGGGCGGCTTGATTTTCATCCACGAATTAGGACATTTCCTTGCGTTCCGCTCCCTCGGCGTGGGCGTTGTAACCTTTTCCATAGGCATGGGCCCGAAAATCTGGGGCATAAAAAAAGGCAAAACAACCTATCAGATCGCGGCATTCCCCTTTGGCGGCTATGTTGCCTCCGTGGGCGAATACAGCAAAGAAGTCGAAGAAATAGGCTTTACGCAGGAAGAAGCCGTCAACAACAGACCGGCATGGCAGCGAATGTATTTCGCATTTGCGGGCCCCTTTGCCAATCTGCTGACGGCATGGGTCATTTATACCCTGCTGTCCTTTACCTCCGGCATGAATATCCTGCTGCCGCAGGTAGGGCTTATGCTGCCCGATTCCCCTGCCGCTGCGTCAGGCCTGCAGGAAAAAGATTTAATCACCGCCATAAACGGCAAAACGGTTTCCTCATGGAATGAAGTCCCCGAAATTGTAAATAATTCCGGAGGACAGCCTTTGACGTTCACCGTAGACAGAAACGGAACGTCTCTGGATTTTGTCATTACCCCCAAAAAAATGCCGCGCACCAATATTTTCGGGGAAGAAGAAATTGCCTGGCTTATCGGCATTCAGCCCCTCGGCACGGTCCGCAACGAAGAACTCGGATTTTCCGCCTCCCTCAAACAGGGCGTAACCCAATCCTGGGATATGATAGTGCTGACGCTGACAGGCCTTAAAAAAATGATTACTGGCTCGGTTTCCGCCGATTCTGTGGGCGGGCCGCTCCTTATCGGCGAAATGATTGCCAAACAGGCGGAAAACGGCTTGGTTTCCGTTCTGCTTTTGGCGGCTCTTATCAGCGTCAACCTCGGACTTTTAAATCTTCTGCCCATTCCCGTGCTTGACGGCGGCCTGATTTTCTTCTGCCTGGTTGAAATGATTATCCGCAGACCCGTACCAGAAAAACTGCAGGAACGGCTCATGCAGCTCGGCGCCCTGCTGCTTATCGGTCTTATGGTCTTTGCCACGTTTAACGACATCATGCGCTGGTTCAAATAAAAGGCGGCTGTCATGGAAGAACTGACCCTTATCCTCAACGCTGCGGAAAAACGCCTGCAGTTTGTTCTGCTGGAAGGGGAAACCCTGCTCCACGCCGAAGAATGCGAACCGCAGAAAAACGGCGCCGACAACCTTTTGCCGCAGCTTGACAAAGCCTGCCGCAGTCTTGGCTTTACGCTCGGCCATATAAGCAAAACAGCGGCAGCCGCAGGCCCCGGAAACTTCATGGGCATACGCCTTACCGCCACCATAGCCGCCGCCATGTGCAGAACGCCCGTACAATCCGCCGATGCCGCCCCAAAAATGCAGGCAGGCATAAACTATATGCAGGCTCTTGCTTTTAACTGCTCCGCGCAGGACGGCGCAGTTATCCACGCTGTCACGCCCGCCACAAAAGAACTTGTACATTCCCAGTGCTTCCGCTATGAAAACGGCGAACCTCTTCCCTGCGGCGGCCTTACCCTTATCCCCTTTGCCCGCCTTGGCGACATTGCCTGCGATTTATGCCTGGGCAGCGGCCTGCGCACGGAAAAAGCCCTGGCGGCACTGCAGAACAGCAGAGCCGCAGTTCTGCCGGCCCGTTTTGACAGCCCGAGCATAAACAGTCTTATCGCCTGCTTAAAATACTGCACGTGGCAAAAAACGGACATCAGCCCCATTTATCTGAAAGAATGCGACGCCATACAAAATCTGCCGCACATCGCGCAGATGCAGGGCAGAAATCCCGAAGAAAGCAGGCAGGAACTGGAACGCCTGCTGCGGGCATAAACAGCATTTGCATTAATATTTCCGAATAGGTTATAACTGCGCCGCAATCGGCTGCGCTGCCCAAATGCCGCGGGCAAAAAGACTAAACAGCTTTATTCCGGACGGTAAAACAGACATAAAAATATGCCGCAATACGAACAGACAAAAAAACGGACACTCCGAAGAATGTCCGTTTTTCTTTGTTTTTGCGCAGCGTATACATTACTGCAAATCAGAAACAGCCTGCCGTTTCTGGTTTGCCAAAATTCTCTGCAAAACCGGGTCTTCGTCCTCTGTCGGCTGGGAAAGACGGCCGGATGCGCTTTTCATTTCCGCTTCTTCTTCCTGCATCATCTGCGCGGCAATCTGTGCGGAATTAAGTACCTGTTTTTTGTTCATTCCCGCATTGCTTTCGGATTTGTCCCCGGCAGGATTTTGACGCACGGACTGCTGCGCTTCCTGCTGCGCGGATTTTGCCGCAGAACTCAACGTGACGATATCGTCTTCGGCGCCAAGTTCGTCAATCACGTTCAGGCGGCCGGGATTAGCCGTAGGAATACGGCTTAACGCACTTTTTATGCGTGCGGGATCACTGAGCAAATCATTTCTGCCTTCGCGTTCGAACATAACCGCAGTGCCGAAACAGGAAAAATATTTGCTGCCGTCGGGATGAAAGGCAATGTTTTCGTTATACCCGATTATGGCCTGCGCACCTTTTTTTACCGCCATGGCAGCCATGCCGAAAAAAGCCTCTTCCGAATCAAAGCCGCGGCAGCACACCAAACCGAGCACCTTGGCAATGGGTCTGTTTTCTATCTGCTGGGTGGTAACCACAGGGAAACGCCCCATATTGAAAAGTTCTTTTGCTTCTTTAATACTCTGAGCCTGAGAAATTTCTTTTTTGGTCTTTTTTTCATTTCCGCCGAGCAACATAAACATAACTGCCTCCACAAAAACAAATCTATACGCTTGCCCTGACTATAGCAAACAATATGCCATATGTATATTTTCAGGCAGTTAGCGTTATCATTGACAATACGCGTGCCATAACAATTCATTTTTTTGACGAAAAAGGAAACAATTAATTTAATGCATTTTTAACTTGAATTTTTGTTGTAAAATGTTACATTATTTTGTGTAAAAAATTGATACATATCAATAAAGTTTGTGCTTTAAATATTTTGACGGAACAATAAATTACTCTTGTCAGAAAAAAGCAAAGGCTTTATATTGGTTGTACTTAATTTGTGCATATGCCGAATATGCATACTATTTGCCAATAAACTTTTATTTTTATTTATGGAGGAAACATGGCAGCAAAAATGAAAACTATGGACGGCAACACAGCAGCCGCCCATGTTGCCTATGCCCTTAGCGACGCAGCCGCAATTTATCCCATTACCCCCTCTTCCGTAATGGGCGAACTTATGGACGAATGGGCTGCCCAAGGTAAAAAAAACGTTATGGGACAAACCGTCAATGTCCGTGAAATGCAGTCCGAAGCAGGTGCCGCCGGCACTGTTCACGGCTGCCTTTCAGCAGGTGCGCTGACATCTACCTTTACCGCATCTCAAGGCCTTCTTTTGATGATCCCCAATATGTACAAAATCGCAGGCGAACTTCTTCCGGGCGTATTCCACGTAGCAGCACGCGCCCTTGCAAGCCATGCCCTTTCCATTTTTGGCGATCACCAAGACGTTATGGCAGCACGCCAAACCGGTTTTGCAATGCTTTGCTCCAACAACCCTCAGGAAGCTATGGACCTTGCTTTGGTTGCCCACCTTGCAGCCATTGACTCTTCCGTTCCTTTCTGTCACTTCTTTGACGGCTTCCGTACTTCCCACGAAATCCGCAAAATCGAAGTTATCGACTACGAAGACATCAAAAAAGTAGTAAACTGGGACAACGTACAGGCTTTCCGCGACCGCTCCATGAACCCGGAAGCTCCGCACCAGCGCGGCACCGCACAAAACCCCGATACCTACTTCCAAAACAGAGAAACCTGCAATCCGTTCTACGACCAAGTTCCGAGCATTGTCGTCAATGCCATGGAAAGAGTAGAATCCATTACGGGCCGCAAATATAAACCCTTCGACTACTACGGAGATCCCGAAGCCGACCGCGTTATCGTTGCCATGGGTTCAGCCTGTGACGTTATTGAAGAAGTTGTGGACTACCTCAACGCACGCGGCCAGCGCGTAGGTCTTGTAAAAGTCCGTCTGTACCGTCCGTTCAGCGTTGACCACCTCTTCCAGATTCTTCCCGCAACCGTGCAGACCGTTACCGTTCTTGACCGCTCCAAAGAACCGGGCGCTCTCGGCGAAGCTCTCTACCAAGACATCTGTTCCGCATTCGTGGAAAAAGGCGAAGCTATCCGCGTATTCCCGAAAATCCTTGCAGGCCGTTTCGGTCTTGGTTCCAAAGACTTCACTCCTGCAATGGTTAAAGCCGTTTACGACAATATGCTTGCAAGCGGTCCGAAAAACCATTTCACCGTGGGCATTAAAGACGACGTAACCTTCCTTTCCCTCGAAGTAGGACAGGAAATCAACACCGTTGCCGAAGGCACCGTACAATGCAAATTCTTCGGCCTCGGCTCTGACGGCACAGTCGGCGCAAACAAACAGGCCATCAAAATCATCGGCGACAATACCGATATGTTTGCCCAGGCATATTTTGCGTATGACTCCAAAAAATCCGGCGGCTTCACCGTTTCCCACCTGCGTTTCGGCAAACAGCCTATCCGTTCTTCCTACCTCATCACCCAAGCAGACTTCATTGCCTGCCATAAATCCGCATACGTACACCTCTACGACGTACTCGAAGGCATCAAAGAAGGCGGCACCTTCCTTCTGAACTCCGCTTGGAACACCGTGGAAGAACTTGACAAAGAACTGCCCGGCCAGATGAAACGCGTCATTGCTCAAAAGAAACTCAAATTCTATAACGTCGACGCCGTAAAAGTTGCCCAGGAAGTAGGTCTCGGCGGCCGTATCAACATGGTCACCCAAACCGCTTACTTCAAACTTGCCAACGTTCTTCCTTTTGAAGAAGCCATCAATCTTCTCAAGGAATCCATTCGCAAAACCTACGGCAAAAAAGGCGAAAAAGTTGTTAACATGAATATCGCCGCCGTTGACAAAGCCATTGACGCTCTCGTAGAAATCAACTACCCCGAATCTTGGGCAAGCGCCGAAGATACTCCGAGCATTTACAACGACCAAGATCCCTATATCCGCGATGTTGTTCGTCCTATCCTTTCCCAGCAGGGCGACAAACTCCCGGTTTCCGCATTCAGCCCTGACGGCGTAGTGCCGCTCGGCACCACTGCCTGCGAAAAACGCGGCGTTGCCATCAATATTCCGCAATGGATTGCCGCAAACTGCATCCAGTGCAACCAATGTTCTTTGGTCTGCCCGCACGCTTCCATCCGTCCCGTTCTTGCTTCCGAAGAAGAACTCGAAGGAGCACCGGCAAGCTTTGAAACCATTAAAGCCGTGGGCAAAGGTCTTGACGGCCTGAAATTCCGTATGCAGGTTTACGCTATGGACTGCCAAGGCTGCGGTTCCTGCGCAAACGTATGCCCCGCAAAAGAAAAAGCTCTGGTTATGAAACCGCTGCCAGAACTGCAGGAAGCTGAAAACGCAAACCTCGCTTTTGCAACCGAAAACGTAGAAATCAAATCCGACGTAATGGATCGCTTCACCCTCAAAGGATCACAATTCCAGCAGCCGCTCATCGAATTCTCCGGCGCCTGCGCAGGCTGCGGCGAAACCCCGTACGTAAAACTCCTTACCCAACTCTTCGGCGAACGTATGGTTATTGCCAACGCAACGGGCTGCAGCTCCATTTGGGGTGCTTCCTCTCCGGTAAACCCATACACCACCAACAAAGACGGACACGGCCCGGTTTGGGGCAACTCCCTCTTTGAAGACGCCGCAGAATACGGCCTCGGTATGCACGATGCCTATGTTGCACGCGTAAACAAACTTGTTGCTCTGTGCGAACAGGCTCTGCAGCAGGATATTTCCGCCGAACTCAAAGAAGCTATCCAAAACTGGCTTGACAACAGAAACGACGGCGTAAAATCCAAAGAATGCGGCGAAGCCGTTATGGACGCTATTTTTGCAGAAGGCTCCTGCTCCGAAGGCTGCGGCTGCGTACTGCACGAAATCGCCCACATGAGCGACCTCTTTACCAAGAAATCCTTCTGGATCTTCGGCGGCGACGGCTGGGGCTATGACATCGGCTTCGGCGGCGTAGACCACGTTCTTGCCAGCGGCGCAGACGTAAATATCCTTATCATGGATACCGAAGTTTACTCCAACACCGGCGGTCAGGCTTCCAAAGCTACCCCGCTCGGTTCCATTGCCCAGTTCGCCGCAAGCGGCAAACCGGTACGCAAAAAAGACATCGGCCGCATGATGATGAGCTACGGCTACGTTTACGTTGCATACGTAAGCATGGGCGCAGACATGAACCAAGTGCTCAAAGCCTTCAAGGAAGCAGAAGCATACAAAGGACCTTCCCTTATTGTTGCTTACGCTCCGTGCATCAACCAAGGCATCCGCAAGGGCATGGGCAAGAGCATGGAAGAAGCCAAACTGGCCGTTAAATCCGGTTACTGGCCGCTTTACCGCTACAACCCCGAACTCGAACAGCCCTTCACCCTTGACAGCAAAGAACCAGACGGCACCATGGAAGAATTCATGCTCGGCGAAAACCGCTTCGCTCAGCTTGAAGCCGCTAAACCGGAACTTGCAAAACAATACCGCACAACTCTTATCGAACAATACAACAACCGCTATGCCGAACTCAAAAAAATGGCCGGCAAAGAATAGTTCTTGTACTGTTTGCTAAGCAAAATATAAAAGCCTGACTTCGGTCAGGCTTTTTTGTTTTTGCAGACACATCAAAATAATTGCCGAATTAATTTTTTATTTTCCGGGGGAAATGATTTCCCCCGGCCCCCCTCATTGCACGGAAGTTACGGAACCTTGCCGAATTTTCGGCTTCGGTTCCGTAACTTCCGTGAATAAGAGCGGCTAAAAAATCTTTTTCCAAATCAAAACAAACTTTAAGACAGTCTGCTTCCATTAATATTTTTATAATTTCTGAAAAACACTGCCTAAAATAGCACAATTGACGCCATAACCCATATTGATATTTACCTGATACAGCATTTTCAAGAACTTTTAACCATAAAACAACCGGAGCTTTGCCTGCAAAGCCCCGGTTGTTTTATGAAATGAGGGGGTGCGGGGGAAATCATTTCCCCCGAGAAAACAATAAAAAAAACGCTATCTCCATAAACGCTTTATCGCTTCGTGCACATCTTCCAAAATCACATAAAAAGACGGTACGATGATAAGAGTAATAAACGTAGCAAACAGCACGCCGAATCCTAAGGAAATAGCCATGGGCACCATCATAATCGCTTCCTGCGATGTTTCAAACATCATGGGCACAAGCCCCACAAAGGTTGTCAGGGTTGTGAGCAAAATCGGACGGAAACGCTGAATGGCCGCCTGCCGAATGGCGGTAAAGCAATCTATGCCGTCCCTGCGGCTGATATTGGCAAAATCAATAAGCACAAGGGAATCGTTCACCACAACCCCGGTAAGCGCAACCATACCGAATATGCTGATAACGCTGAGGCTGTGACCGAGAAGCATATGCCCCAAAATCGCGCCTACAATGCCGAACGGTATGGACACCATGATAATAAAGGGCTGAGTATAACTTTTAAACGGTATGGCCAGCAAAGCATAAATGCCGAGCAGAGAAAAAAGCAGACCGTAAACCATAGTATTGGTACTTTCCTGCATATCCTGCTGACGTCCGCCGAAACGCCAGTGCAGACCGGGATAGCGCGCCGTAAGTTCCGGCAGAATTTCCGCCTGCACCGTGCGCATAATCATGCTCGTTGCGGAGGAAGGCGTGATGTTTGCCGTAACTTTTATGCTTTTTCTGCCGTTGTCATGGGTAATTTTGGCTTCTGCCATGGTATCTTTTATCTGCACGATGTCACGCAGAAGCACTTCCTGCCCGGAAGGCGAACGCAGCATTAAATCCTCAAAATAGGCAAGCTGAGTTTCGTTTTCCGGCAGACGCACGCGCACGGTAATTTCATTGGTGCCGCGCTGCTGACGCAGGGCAATGACGCCCTCATAAGCGGCACGCACCTGCGATGCAATGTCGCGGGAAGTAAAACCGAGCTGTCCTGCCAGCGGCAGCAGTTTCAGGTCAAACTGACGCCTGGTGTTGGAAATGCCCGAATCAATATCGCCGACTTCCGGATAATCCCGTATAAGCATGGCAAAATCCGCTGCAGCCAAATTCAACACGTCCGTATCCCTGTGAGACAAAAACACTGTCAGTCCTTTGCCTGACCCCGGACCGCCGCGGTCGGAAAGCATACTCAGCGTTTCGACTCCCGGAATAACTCCGACTTTTTCACGCCAAATATTGGTAAACGTTTCCGTTGAAATGGGGCGTATGTCCGTATCGGTCAGATAGACGCGTATCTGAATGGAATCATCGGCAATGCGGGCATAAATCCCCGAAGAAAGCAGATCGCCGCCGTTTTCTTCGATAACTTGTTCTGCCGCGTCCACAAGATGATTTTTAATTCTGTCCACTTCCAGCTGCGGCGCACCTGCAGGCATGGTAGCCTCGGCAAAAGCATAATCGGATTCCGCCTTGGGCATAAGGTCAAAGCCGAGCCGCCCGGAAGCGGCATAGGTAAGGCTGCAGATAAGCAGTGCCACGCCGACGGCCACCGTAACATACCTGTTTTTTATAATATAATTGATAAACGCACCGTAGCGGTATTCCACAAAATACAAAAATGCCTTATTGAAAATATCCTGTTTCTGACAAATGAACAATATGGGTTCTTTCCACCATGAATACTTCCTGCCTTCCTCAACAGCAACTTTCTTCTGATGGGAAAGGTGCGCAGGCAAAACAAAGAGCGATTCAATAAGCGAACAGGTAAACACTGCAATAATGATAAGCGGAAGACCGATCCAAATTTTTCCCATTATTCCCGGCACGAACAAAATGGGGATAAAAGTAAGCATATTGGTCAGCACGCTGAACACAACAGGCATGGCCACTTCCCGTATGCCGCGCACCGCTGATTCCAGAGGAGATTTGCCCCTGTCCTGCCACGTGCTGATATTTTCGCCCACAACAATGGCATCGTCGACCACTATGCCCAGCGTCACGATAAACGCGAACATGGTTATAATATTGATAGTCAGATTAAAAGGAATGAAAAACCAAAACGCCCCCAATACGGACGTGGGAATGCCAAGGCTGACCCATAGAGCAAGGGAGGGACGCAAAAATACCACCAAACAGACGAAAACCAAAATAACACCGGAAATGGCATTGTTGATCAGCGTTTCCGAACGGGCTTTGTAAATATCGGACAAATTGCTGCGTATTTCAAGACGTATGTCGCCGGGCAATATTTCGTTGTAATAGTCGATTATTTTCAGCGCGGCTTTGGCAACGGTCACGGGGTCATTGCTTTCGTTCTTGTAAATGGCAAGAAAAATCGTATCTTCGCCGTTAAACTCAGACCAACGGGTCACGTCTTCCACGCCTTCGGAAATACTGGCAATGTCTTCCAGCAAAAGGCGGCTGCCGTCTTCATTGGTGCGTACCACAATATCGGCAAATTCCGCGGCATAATCACGCCGTTCGTCCACACGCAGCAAAATATCGCCGGCCCTGGTTTCCAGCGTTCCGCCGCCGAGTTCGATGGACGTATCGCCGATAACGGTTGCCACGTCTTCAAGCTTAAGACCGTATTTGCGCAGATTGTCCTGCGGCACTTCCACATGAATTTCCAAATCTTTGGCGCCTTCCACGTCCACGCGGGCAATCAGCGGCGACTGGGATAAATCATCTTTAATAATATCGGCCCAATAGCGCAAAATCTGATAATCTTTGTTGCCGTACAAAAGCACGTTTAAAACTTCCACGTGCCGCGCTTTCAGAGAAACTATCGGAATTTCCGCCTCTTTCGGAAACGTGGTGATACGGTCAATTTCCGCTTTCACGTCCTGCAGAACTTTATTTTCGTCGGCATAATCCTGCAGTGTGAGCGTAATGGTTGTGGAGCCGGAACTTATGGTTGCCGCGGTTTCTTTAATGCCGTCCACACTTTCCAGGGAATCTTCGATAACATTGGTAATGCTTTTTTCTATTTCCGAAGGCGTGGCGCCGGAATAGGTAACGCTTATCGTAATGGTGCCGAGCGCAAAAGAAGGAAAAACATCCTTAGTAACCTGCGTGGAAATCAGCATACCGCCGATAAGCAGCACTATCATCAAAATATTGGCGGCTACCGGATTTCTTGCCATCCACGACAAGGGGCCTTTGTAGATATCGTCGTCTTTATTCTGCATACCGTACTGCGCGTCAGGAACTTTTTATAATATTGCTGAGAGTAAGCGGCATTCCCTGTATGGGTGAGGGAATAACGGACGTCACCACATATTCGGAATCCTCCAGTCCGCCGCGTATATACACATTGTCCAAATCTTTCCAGGCTATGTCCACTTCACGGATATCAAGCACATACTGCGCAGGCAGATTTTCATCAAGCACGATATCTTCTTCCCCTTCCTGCGGCTCAACGGGCACGGCCACAAAAACACTGTCATTGGGCTGCAGGGCACGGCGCGGCACCACGACGGTATTTTCCAAAGTGCCTGCTTTAAAAATCACTTCCGCATGATCGCCCAAAATAAGCGCCGGTTCATTGTTTTTTATGCCGAGCGGATCGGGAATGGTAATCAAAATACGGCCCATGCGCGTTGTTGAATCAAGACTTGCCACCTGACGGACAATGCGGCCTTCGCGTACCACACCGGTTGACGTGGTTATCTGTACTTTGCTGTTGACATTTTTTTTCAGATTCAGGCTGGTCAGCTTGTCTATGGCCACGGCCGCCTCAATCCTGTATTCGTCAATGCCCACCAAAGTCATAAGACTATCCTGGGTATTGGTCAGACTGCCGACGGACACGTTGCGTTCCGTAACCATGGCATTGTAAGGCGCAGTAATTTTTGTATAATCCACATCAAGCTGCGCCATTTTTACCGCCACCTGCGCGGCTTCCACATCGGCCTTGGCCTGGGCCAGCTGCGGCGCACGCAGGGCAAGGTCGGAAATTATGACTTCCCCGATAAAAGAGGAAGAAAGCTGTTTGAGCTGCTCCGCCTCGGCTTTGGCAACGCTCTGCTGCCCCATTTCCAATTCATAGGCTGCCTTGGCCTTTGCCAAATCGCTTTTGCGCAGCTGCAGGGTATTCAGATAGGTATCGTCGTCAAGCTTGACAAGAAGTTCGCCTTTTTTGACAATGGAACCGATATCGGAATTTTCCGACAAAAATTCCACCTGCGAACTGACCCTTGCATTGACATTGGTTTCCTGCGACGGCCTAATAGTGCCGAGCGCCCGTATCTGCACCGGGGCCTCTCCCAAAGAAACTTCCAAAACATTAACGGCAAAGCGCGTTGTCTGCGCCTGTTTGCGCATACTGACCGGCTTTGTGGCCATAAAAAACCACGAAACCACAAGCATAGCGGCAAAAATACCCGCAACCATCAGTATCGTTTTTTTATTTTTCATGCATTATTTCCTTATCAAGACTGTCATGCTGCGCCAAAGCAAAAACCTGTTCTTCGGGGAAATACATATTGCCCAAAGCACGGTACAGGTTAATGCGCACCTGCACCACATTCACGCGCTGTTTGGCAATATTGCGCTCCAAATCCTGTGTGCTCTGCAGCAGCGTAATAAAACGCATAACGTCTTCCGCCCCTTCAAGATAGGCATTGAGCGCACCGCGGGTGGCACTTTTGGCCATAACATACTGCTGTTCCAAAAGACGGAGTTTTTCCTGCTGCGAATATTCCTGCGCAAGGGCGTTGTTCACTTCCGCCACGGCCTCGGCAACGGTTTTGGTATAGGCAATAACGGCCTCTTCCGCCAATGCCCGCATTTTTTCCGCCTGATATTTTTTTTCTCCGGCATCAAAAACAGCATAGCTTAAACTTGCCATAAGTTCGTTTGTCCAGTTGGCAAGCAGCAAAGAAAACGTCGAAGCACTGAAAATTTGCGAAAAAGAAAGACTTATCTTAGGAAAACGGTTAGCCTGCGCCTCAGCCAAATCAAAATGGCTTGCCTGCACCCTTGCCCATGCCGCGCGTATGTCCGGCCTGTACTGCAAAAGTTCTATGGGAATGCCGGCATCGGGAATGGCAAGCACGATAGGCAGGCGTGCAGTTTCGCTGAATTCCGGCAAATTGCCCGGTATTTTTCCAAGCAATATGCACAGCGTATTTTTCAGTTCAAGATTTTTTTGCAGAAGATCGGGCAGTTCCGCTTTGGAAGAAGCCAGCACTTCCTCCTGCTGCAGTACGTCCAGACTGCTGACAAGCGAATTTGAAAACCGCACTTTCTGCAGTTTCACCAAACTTTCGTTCACCCGTATCTGTTCACGGACTATGTCCGTTTCCGCCTGATTGCCGAGAAGC
This sequence comes from uncultured Desulfovibrionaceae bacterium, assembly GCA_949299515.1. Classification (GTDB taxonomy): domain Bacteria; phylum Desulfobacterota; class Desulfovibrionia; order Desulfovibrionales; family Desulfovibrionaceae; genus Taurinivorans. The sequence continues at coordinate 18,020 of CASGAP010000010.1, read as the reverse complement.
TCCGCCCAAGTACTGGCCACATTGGCGGTAACGGTCATGGCCGCGGTCTGCCAGTCGTCCCTGCCGGCCAAAAAACGCATTTTGTCAGCATCGTACGCCGAGCGCACCCGTCCCCACAAATCCAGCTCATAGGAAGCGGACACATTAAGCCGGTACGCCTCGCCGGACGAAGTTGCGGAAGAAGCAGAAGAACTTTCTTTTTTTCCCGCTCCCGTGCCGGCAGCGGAAACACCTGCATTTATCAAGGGGAAAAAGGCGCTTTCGGAAATTTTGGCATCGGCGGCATATTGTTTCATGCGCGCATAAGCGGACAAAATATCGTAATTTTCCCGCAAAGCCATGCGCTGCAGATTATTGAGATCGCCGCTGGCAAAGGTATGCCACCACAATTTGTTTTTATGATTGTAAACCTCGCCGACTTCTTTTTTGTACGGCTCAAGCTCATCATAAAAATATTCGTTCAGCATGGGCGAAGAAAGCAATTCGCCCTGCAGCTCAGGTTCAAGGCGCACAGTCTGGCAGGCGGAACAAAGAACAGCCGCGGCAAACAGAACTATATGCACAAGAATATTTTTCTTTGTTTCTTTGACCATATGCCATATGTAGCATAAAACAAAAAAACTTACAATTTTTTATCAAAACTGTAAGTTTTTTGTAACCTATTTATATTTATAACAAATGTTCCGCTCTTGTTATGGCAGCTTTCAGACTGTGACAAATATTGTTTTCGCCGAGAGCGTTCATAATGCCCATTTTTTTCAATATTCTCCTTGTCCGTGCCGGCGGGTTGGCCAAAATTACATGGAAGTTTTTGGAATTTCTGTGGGAAAGAAAAGCCTCCAGCACATGAATACCCGTTGCGTCAATGGCGGGAACGTCGCGCATATACAAAATATACACTTTAATATCGCTGTTATGGCGCATAAAAATATTCTGGAACCTGTCCACCATGCCGAAAAAGAACGGGCCGGAAATGGAATATACAAACACGCCCTGAGGCAAATCGTCCTGGTTGATAAGGGATTCGTCATAATCGCGGACAATTTCATGCTCGTCCAAAGCCTCAATGGAGCTCATGGCACTCATGCGGCGCATAAAAAGAAGCGAAGCAAGCAGCACGCCCACGTACACGGCAACGGTCAAATCCACCAGCACAGTCAGCAAAAAAGTCAACAGCATAATGGACCAGTCAGATTTGGGACCGCGCAGAATATTTTTTATTGCGTTGATTTCCAGCATACCGTATGAAGTAATCACCATAACCGCGGCAAGACAGGCCAGCGGAATGGCGGAAGTGAGCGGAGAAAGCCACAAAACAAAGGCAAGTACGGTTATGCCGTGGATAATGGCCGAAAGCGGACTTCTGGCACCGCTGCTGATATTGGTTGCGGTGCGGGCAATGGCGCCGGTGGCGGGAATGCCGCCGAACAGGGAACAGGCAATATTGCCGGTGCCCTGGGCAATAAGCTCCATATTGGAGTAGTGACGGTCGCCTGTCATACTGTCGGCAACAACACAGGTAAGCAAAGATTCAAGCCCTGCCAAAATGGCAATGGTAATGGCGTCCGGCAGCAGTTCGGAAACGCGTTCAAAAGAAAAATCTATGGCGCGGAAACTCGGAAGCTCTGCGGGAATGGCACCGTAACGGCCGGCAATGGTTTCCACGGGCAGCCCGAAAAGCCACACCACCAAACCGCCGATAAGAACACCCACAACAGGCGCGGGAACACGCGGCGCATACGTACGCACAAGGCCCATAATTACGAGCGTGCCAACGGCAATACCAAACGTCATGGGATGAAGATTGGTAATTTCGGACAAATACAGAGCCCATTTGGAAATAAAGTCCGGCGGAACGTTCTGCAGGGACAAACCGAAAAAATCACCCATCTGCGAAGAAAAAATGGTCAGGGCTATGCCTGCGGTAAACCCTGTGGTTACAGGATAGGGAATATATTTGATAATGGAACCGAGTCTGAAAAAGCCGGCAAGCACAAGCAGACAGCCTGCCATAAACGTTGTCAGCACCAAACCGTCATATCCGTGTCTGTACACGATACCGTAGATAATAATAACAAAAGCCCCCGTAGGCCCGCTGACCTGAAAACGGCTGCCGCCCAAAAAACCGATCAGCACACCGGCAATAACGGCAGTATACAAGCCCTGCAGCGGATTTACCCCAGAACCGATGGCAAATGCCATGGCAAGCGGCATGGCCACAATACCGACGGTTATGCCCGCCAAAATATCCTTGAGAAAATCGTCAACCCCGTACGCCCCGCGCAGAACCTGGAAAATTTTGGGATACAGAGGGTCAAAATGCTTGTTGAGTTCCGCTTCCTTATTAAGGTGGGAAAACGTATTTCTGTGGGAAATACGGAAACGCACCTGATTAACAACTCTCGCCAACGCTTTAAACATAGCTCACTTCCAACATCTGATATAGGGCTTCCGCCCCAGCGGAAGCCTTCGTCAAGCTATATTATTTTTCGTTATAACTCAAGTGATTTATTGGAAAATTAATTAATTTTTTTATGCGGGTTTTCAGACGGCCTGCGGGTAAATTCCCAGCAGCGCCTGCTGAACATAAGATGCGGACACAAAATGCCCAAAACAAGGGCTGAAAGCACAAAAAGCGCCAAAAAACCGTTATAAAAAACCTGCACAAGATATCCGTGTCCCGATTCAGGACTGGCATTTAAAAATTTAACCAGCGATATCATGGTATTATAAGCAGGAACTCCCGGAATCATCGGCAAAACCGCAGGAAACGTCAGCACCTCGATAAACATCTGCATTCTCTGTGCCGCGAAATATGCCAGAAACCCGATGCCGAGCGCCGCCAAAAACGAAGCGGGCACAATATGCAGGCCGCAGAAATTCAGCAAAAAATACCGAAAACCGTGCCCGAACGCCCCCAGACAGCCCGCGGCAAGCAGACCCCGAAACGGCGGATTGGAAAGCGCACCAAAACCGCAGGAAGCGATAAAAGAAAAAAACATATCTTCCAAAACAAGAAAAACCTGCGCCGCGCTCATAAATTTTCCAACCCCAAAACAACTAAGGTTAACAATAATCCCAAAGCAATGCAGACAATTACGGTACAGCAGCCCATAAGCTTCTCAATGCCGTTCAGAATATGCCCTTCCAAAATTTCGATAAGGGAATTAATCAGCGGCACACCGGGAATAAGAAACAAAACACTTGTGGCCAGCGCAATGGACGCCGTCTGCCCCAAAGCAAAAAATTCCGTACAGCCGGCAATAACGGAACTGACAAAAGCCGTAATGACAATAACAAACAAATGATTGATTTCCCTGCGCTGCAGCAGCGTGCGCGTATAATACGCCGCGGCCGTGCCGAGCAGCACAAAAAACATGGAATACACATCACCCCCAAACAGACGGCAAAAAGCCATATTGGCAAAAGCCGCGGCAGCCAAAACCAAAAAATACGGATAGCGCCTGACAGCGATAATTCCGTGGTATTTTGCGTCCAGCTCGGCAAGATCCATGCCGTTGTCAAACACTGTCCAGCTAAGACGGCTGAGCATATTCTGAACATAAAAATTAAGCGCAAGTCCCGGAATGTGGCGCGTGGCCGTCTGCTGTATGGTATGGTCTTCAGCGTACAAAAGAGTCAGAATAACGCTTTTTGTCTGCATCATCACATACAGTTCAAACCCGTAAGCCTTGGCAAAACGCTTAAGAATACGTATGGTTTTGCCCGTGTGCGACCCGGAACAGACTAGCGTTACCGTCATATCCAAAAGCAGTTCCAGCAATCGGGAACAGACACTGTGCAAATCTTCGTTTTTTTCCTGCATAATCACTCTGCCGCGGCTTTTTCCAATGCCCCGCGCACGGTATTAAAAGTATAAATATCCCGTATAATTATGGGACTATACGGCGAATTTTCGGGAAAAACTGCCAGCAGCGGTATGCTGGCGCTGCCGAGAGCCGTCAGCAAATTCTGCGTTTCCTCGTCAAAACGCGTCATATCAACCAGCACAAACCGCACGGAGTCTTTTGCCAGTTTTTCCATATTTTCCTGTGTGAATACCGTTTTTTCCAGCACTTTGCAAGTGGGGCACCAGTCGGCGGTAAATTTCAGCACCAAAGTTTTTGTGCCGAGCTCCGCCAAAAATTCCTGTTTGGAAAATGCCGTCCAATACGTTTTTTCTTCCTTAAACAAAGGCTGTATAAACAACAGCACAAAAATGCAGGCACACCCCGATATAAGCCCGATACCTGCCGCAAACCGCTTAATACCGCCGAAACGGTTTTTTGCCCACCTGCTCCACACATAAAGGCATACGGTCAGACACAGCGCAAAAACCAAGGTTTTGGTGTGCAAAAACGCAGGCAGCAGCGAAAAGAGATAAATTGCCGTACCCATAAGGAAAAACGCCAAAATCCTTTCCATGGCCAAAAGCCAGTTTCCCGCGCGGGGCATAAAGCGCACAAGAGCGGGACTGCACGCAAACAGCACATACGGCAAAGCCATGCCAAAGCCCATGCACAAAAAAATCAGCAGCACGGCATATAGGGGCTGGGTCAGCGCAAAGCCGAGCACGCCGCCGAGCAAAGGGCCGCTGCAGGGCGTTGCCAAAACCGTAGCCAAAAAACCGCTCAGAAACGAATCAAGCTTAATATTGTCCGCCGCAGCAGCGCGCAGATTAAGCACCGGCAGCTGAAATACGCCGAAAAGCGACAGACCCAGCACAAAAACAACAAGGCACACGGCAAGCATTAGCCAATATTCCTGAAAAAGCTGTCCCCACGTAAAGCCCAGCAAACCGAGCAAAACCGCCAAAACCGCAAACCAAACCATAATGCCGCAGGCAAAAAACAGCATTTGCTGCCGAAACACCGTGCTGCCCGAGTCGTCCCCGCGTCCCAAAAAAGCATGGATTTTCAGCGCCGCAACAGGCAGAACGCACGGCATAAAATTCAAAATAAAACCGGCAAGCAACCCAAAAAACAGCGCTTTTGCCAGTCCCCGCACTTCCAGTTCAGGAGCGAAAGAACGGACGGCAAACGCATAATCATCAGAATCCGCCGCTCCTTCCTTTTCAGCCTGCGCAGCTTTTTTTTGCAGATTTTCCAGGGAAAACGCCGCCAAACCGTCTTCCTGCGCAGCCCCTTGCGCGGGCCCTTGTACGGCAAGCATATTCTGCTGCCCGCTTTGCGCGGCGGTCAAAGACGGAGCTGCTTTATCTGCGGACACAGAAACCCTTGCGGGAATTTCTTTTGCCGTATCCCTTTGTTCCGGCGCAAGCAAATTTTCTTGCTCGGCATACAAAAGCGCGTGCAGTTCTTTTTTATATCTGAAGGTTTCAAAATCTATTGCCGGAATATCCGCAAGATTTCTCCGCAGGGAAAACGGCAGACAATGCTCCGCCGAACAGGCCAGCAGGGAAAGCTCCGCTTCTCCCGCGGGACGATGCTCCGCAAACAAAACATATATTCTGAACGTCCCGGCAAAAACCCGTACGTTCTGCATGGTTACGGCATCGTGCTTCCACTGCCCTTCGGGGAAAACAACGGAACAGTCCGAACTCGGCGGCCGCAGCCTGATTTCCGTAGGATAGACGTTTTTCTGGTGCGGCGCGTAAGTATAATACCCCTGCGCAGGCATAAGCTCAAAACACAGCACGGCTTTTTCCTGTCCCAGCACCCAAGACATATTCACGCCGTAGGGAGCAGGCTCCACGGCAAAAGCACCGCAGGGAAAAAGCACGGCAAACCAAAATACATACCATATATGCACAAAAAGTTTTTTCATCAAAAACCCCAATTTTTCAATATATTCTCTATTAATGATACTAAAAAAAAACAATTCGCGCCAGCATTTTATTGTTTACATTTTTGTAATAATAATGAACATATATTAAAAAAATAAAAAATTTTTAAATATAACATATTATTTTATCAATAGTTACAAAAAAAATCCGCACATACGGTATTGACATTTTTTTACACATTGCGGTATATAACAAGAAACCGTTGATGCGGAAGTAAAAGCAGCTGTCAGCACGCACAGAGAGTTTGGGTGGCTGAGATCCAAGCCGACAGCGGGCTGCATAAATGGGCCGCAGAGGGCGCAGGGAAACGCCGCAGAAAATACACAGCCTGCCAAAACCGTTTACAAACAAAACGGACATCAGGTTCCGAAAGCAGACAGACAAAATTTTTATTTCCTCACAGAATTTGTCACAAGCTTTTGCAGGTATTTCGGCAGCTTAGTATCATGCGACGCAGGACAGGCGTTACGTGTCAGAGGTATGTCAGTACCTTACAAAGCGCACGGCTTTTGCCGTGAATCAAGGTGGCACCGCGGATTTTTCCGTCCTTGACTCTATTTTTACATATTGTCAGGGACATTTTTTTTCCCTGACAAGGGAGATTATATGAATGCCCCATTAGACCAAATCCGTGCCCATGCCGGCAGTTTTCAGCTCTATCCCCTTACTGCCGCAGTCTTTTCCGACAGCATTACCCCCATTGAACTTATGCGTACCCTGCGGGCGGAAAACAAAGCCTGCTATCTGCTCGAAAGCGCCTGCCAAGACCAAAAATGGGGCCGATGGTCTTTTTTGGGCTATGATCCGGAACTGGAAATCACCGCGGCAAACCATGAAATTTTTCTCCGCCAAAGTACGCAGTCCCGCGCCGAAAAAGCCGCAGTCTGCCAAAATCCCTTTGAGTATATCCGCTCACTGCTTGCGCGGTACAAAAGCCCGAAACTGGAAGATATGCCTCCTTTCACCGGCGGCCTTGTGGGCTTTTTCGCTTACGACTGCATAAAGTACGCCGAACCGAGCCTCAAACTGGATTCCCCGGAAAATGCCGACGTCAAAGACATCGACCTTATGCTGTTCAAAGATGTGTTTGTTTTTGACCATTACAAACAGCAGCTTATTTTAATCACCAACATTTCTCTGCAGGGAAATCTTGAAGAAAATTATCAAAACGGATTAAAACGGCTGGAAAAAATGAAAGCTTTGGTCAAAAACCCAAAAAAATCCGCCATACCCCCTCTGGAACTGCAAGACGGCCTTGCCATGCGTTTTGACAAAAACCGCTTTACGGCCATGGTGGAAAAAGCCAAAAAGCATATTTTTGAAGGGGATATTTTCCAGGCAGTGCTTTCCAATCCCCTGACAGCCAAGGCCCAGGGCTCGCTTTTCGATACCTACCGCGTCCTGCGCGCAAGCAATCCCTCGCCCTATATGTTTTACTTTTCCGGCGACAATCTGGAAATAGCGGGAGCCTCACCCGAAACCCTGGTGCGCCTCGAAAACGGCAAACTTGCAACCTTTCCCCTTGCCGGCACGCGAAAACGCGGCGCAAGTGCGGAAGAAGACAAAAAACTTGAAGAAGAACTCCTGCACGACGAAAAAGAACTTGCCGAACACACCATGCTTGTGGATTTAGGCAGAAACGACCTTGGAAAAATCAGCAGACTGGGTTCCGTAAGCGTGGAAAACTTCCTTTCCGTACAGCGTTTTTCCCATGTCATGCACATAGGCTCCACGGTTGTCGGCGAAATCGCGGAAGACAAAGACGCCCTGGACGCCATTGCAGCCGTGCTGCCTGCGGGCACGCTTTCCGGAGCCCCCAAAATACGCGCCTGCGAAATCATTCAGGAACTGGAACAATACAAACGCGGCATTTACGGCGGCGCAATCGGCTACATAGATTTTTCCGGCAATATGGACACCTGCATTGCCATACGCCTGGCCTACAAAAAAGGCGATACCCTCTGCGTGCAGTCCGGTGCAGGCATTGTATACGACAGCAATCCCGAAAGCGAATTTTTAGAATGCCAAAACAAAGCCAAAGCAGTCATGCTGGCAATTCAGCGGGCAAAGGAGCTGGCAGATGATACTTCTGATAGATAATTACGACAGTTTTTCCTATAACCTATACCACTTGATCGGAAAATTCAACAGCGATATCCTTGTGCTGCGCAACAACGAAAAAAGCGTACAGGAAATCGCCGCCCTCAAACCGCAGGCCATTTTCCTTTCACCGGGCCCCGGAAAACCGGGCGAAGCCGGCATATGCATCGAACTTATCCAAAAACTTGCGCCGGCAGTGCCCATATTCGGCGTCTGCCTCGGCCACCAGGCCATATGCGAAGCCTTCGGCGGCGTGGTTTCCTACGCGGCAAAACTCATGCACGGCAAAAAAGACCGCATACAAATTGACGCAGACTGTCCGATTTTCCGCGGTATGCCGCAGGAAATCGAAGCGGCGCGCTACCATTCCCTTGCCGCCCGCAAAGAAAGCCTGCCCGCCTGCCTGAAAATCGCCGCCGTCAGCAGCGACAACGAAATTATGGCAGTATACCACGAAAACCTGCCTGTTTTCGGCGTACAGTTCCACCCGGAATCCATTATGACCCCAAATGGGGAAACCATGATCCAAAACTTTTTTTCATACATACAGCAATAGGGGACAACCATGATACGAGAAGCAATCATCAAACTGTCACAAAAGCAGGATCTCAGCAGCGAAGAAGCGGAAGCGGTAATGAACGAAATCATGAGCGGCGAAACAAGCCCGGTACAGACGTCCGCCTATCTCACGGCCCTTTCCCTCAAAGGCGAAACCATTGACGAAATCACCGCGTCAGCCAAAGGTATGCGCGCACACTGCATTAAACTGCTCCATGATATGGACGTGCTGGAAATAGTGGGCACAGGGGGCGACGGCGCCAATTCCTTCAACATCTCCACCACGGCCGCCCTGGTCATTGCCGCAGGCGGCGTGCCCGTAGCCAAACACGGCAACAGAGCCGCCAGTTCCAAATGCGGCGCGGCCGACGTGCTGGAAGCCTTGGGCGTCAATATTGGCATTTCACCGGAAAAAAGCACGGAACTGCTCAAAAAAATCAATATCTGCTTTCTGTTTGCCCAAAACTACCATATTGCCATGAAATACGTGGCGCCCATACGCAAGGAACTCGGCATACGCACCGTATTCAACATACTCGGCCCCCTGTCCAATCCTGCGGGCGCCAACCGCGAACTTATGGGCGTATACGACGCCTCCCTCGTGGAACCGCTGGCACAGGTTATGGGCAAACTGGGCGTAACCCACGGCATGGTCGTATACGGACAAGACAAGCTTGACGAAATTTCCCTTTCCGCGCCCACAACGGTCTGCGAAATCCGCAACGGCTGGTTCCAAAAATACGAAATCAATCCAGAACAGTTCGGCTATACATACTGCCAAAAACAAGACCTTGCCGGAGGTACGCCGCAGGAAAACGCCGAGATTACCAAAGCCATTCTGCAGGGCAAAGAAAAAGGCCCCAAACGCCAGACAGTCTGCCTCAATGCGGGAGCGGCATTTTACATCGGCGGCAAAGCAGACAATATAGCCGACGGCGTACGCCTTGCCGAAAGCCTTATCGACAGCGGCGCGGCGTTCGGCAAACTGCAAAATTTCATAACAGAAAGCAGCAGGTAGGGAACATATGGACATTTTAGCCGAAATCACAGCCAAAACCAAAGAACGCATACAGAAAGAAGAACGGGAAATTCCGCTTGCCGTCCTGCGCAGGCAGGCAGAAGAACTTGCCAAAAACGAAAAAAATCCTTTTGCCTTTGAAAAAGCCCTGCAAAAAAACGGTACGGCATTTATCTGCGAAGTAAAAAAAGCCTCGCCTTCCAAAGGAATTATTGCAGAGCATTTTCCCTATGTGCAGATAGCCGAGGAATACGAAGAAGCAGGCGCAAGCGCAATTTCCTGCCTGACCGAGCCGTTCTATTTTAAAGGAAAAGACGAATATCTGCGCGAAATCGTGCAGAACGTAAATATACCCGTGCTGCGCAAAGATTTTACCGTCAGCGCCTATATGATTTATCAGGCAAAAGTCCTCGGCGCTTCCGCCGTTCTGCTTATCTGCTCCATACTGGACAAAGGACAGCTTGCGGAATATCTGGCGCTTTGCGACGAACTGCAGCTTTCCGCCCTGACCGAAACCCACACCGAAGACGAAATAGACACGGCACTTGCAGTCAATGCGCGCATTTTCGGAGTAAACAACAGAAACCTCAAAACCTTCCAAACCGACGTCAGACACAGCATTGCCCTGCGCAGCCGCATACCTGCGGATAAAATTTTCGTGTCCGAAAGCGGCATACACAGCCCCGAAGACATAGCCCTGCTGCAGGAACATAAAGTCAATGCAGTGCTTATCGGCGAAAGCATGATGAAAGCGGCGGACAAAAAAGCCTTTCTTGCCGCTCTGCAGGGAAAAAGCCATGACAAAAATTAAAATCTGCGGCCTGAAACGCCAAGAAGACATTGCCTATGCCAATGCCTGCCTGCCGGATTTCGCCGGATTTATCGTCAATGTGGAAAAAAGCCGCCGCTCGCTCACGCCGCAGGCCGTACGGGAACTTTGCGGCAAACTGAATGCCCGCATTGCCAAAGTCGGGGTTTTTGTCAATGAACCGCTGGACACCCTGACGGCTTTAAAAGACTGTTTTGATTATATCCAGGTTCACGGCCAGGAAGACAACGCCTATATTCTGGAAGCCAAAAAACAATGCGGCCTGCCCGTTATCCAGGCATTGCGCATAAGCAGGCTGAAGGATTTTTCCTGCCTGGAAAAAAGCGCGGCGGACTTTCTGCTTTTGGACAGCGACGCAGGTTCGGGACATACCTTTGACTGGAACCTTATTCCGCATATAACCAAAAACTGCAGACAGCCGGTTTTCCTGGCAGGCGGCCTAAACTGCGGCAATCTGGCACAGGCGCTCGAAAGCGTGCGGCCCTATGCCGCGGACATCAGCTCCGGCGCAGAAACGGACGGAAACAAGGATTTTGCAAAAATGAAAGAATTAGTCGCCATTACAAGGAGATACAGCCATGAGTAAAGGAAGATTCGGCATACACGGAGGCCAGTACATTCCGGAAACGCTGATGAACGCCGTTCTGGAACTGGAAGAAGCCTACAACTTCTATAAAAACGACCCCGACTTTAACAAAGAACTTACAGCCCTGTTCAACGAATACGCCAACCGCCCCTCTCCCCTGTACTTTGCCAAGCACCTGACGGAAAAACTGGGCGGCGCTAAAATCTACCTGAAACGCGAAGATTTAAACCACACGGGCGCCCATAAAATCAACAACGTGCTGGGCCAGGTACTGCTTGCCAAAAAAATGGGCAAAACCCGCATTATCGCCGAAACTGGCGCAGGCCAGCACGGAGTGGCGACGGCAACGGCCTGCGCCCTCATGGGGCTTGACTGCGAAATTTTCATGGGCAAAGAAGATACCGAACGCCAAGCCCTCAACGTCTATAAAATGCGTTTGCTCGGCGCCAAAGTCCATGCCGTGGAATCCGGCACGGCAACGCTCAAAGACGCTGTTTCCGAAACCTTCCGCGAATGGACTGCACGCATAGACGATACGCACTATGCCCTCGGTTCCGTCATGGGACCGCACCCCTTTCCGACCATAGTGCGTGATTTTCAGGCTGTCATTTCTAAGGAAATAAAAACACAAATGCTGGAAAAAGAAGGCAGGCTGCCCGATTACGTACTGGCGTGCGTGGGCGGCGGTTCCAACGCCATCGGCACGTTTTACCATTTCATCGAAGACAAAGAAGTCAGACTCATAGGCCTTGAAGCCGCAGGCCGCGGCGTGGAAACCAAAGAAACCGCCGCCACCATCGCTACGGGAAAACTCGGCATTTTCCACGGCATGAAAAGTTATTTCTGTCAGGACGAATACGGCCAGATTGCCCCGGTTTATTCCATTTCCGCAGGGCTTGACTATCCCGGCATAGGCCCGGAACACGCCTGGCTGCACGATATCGGCAGAGCACAATACGTTCCCGTAAGCGACGAAGAAGCCGTACAGGCCTTTGAATTCCTAAGCCGCACCGAGGGTATTATTCCTGCCATTGAATCCGCCCATGCCCTTGCCTATGCCATGAAAACCGCGCCGTCCCTTTCCGCCGATACGCTCATGGTCATCACCCTTTCCGGCCGCGGCGACAAAGACTGCACCGCCATAGCCCGCTACAGAGGAGAAGAAATTTATGATTAGCATACAGAACGCCTTCAAAAAAGGAAAACTCTTTATTCCCTTCGTAACGGCGGGCGATCCCGATCTTGCCGTTACCGAAGAAATTGTCTGCGCCATGGAAAAAGCCGGGGCGGATATTATTGAACTGGGCATTCCCTTTTCCGACCCCACGGCAGAAGGCGTGGTTATCCAAAACGCCAATATCCGCGCTCTGGCAAACCATGTTACCACGGACGACATTTTCCTGCTGGTGGAAAGACTGCGCAAAAAAACGCAGATCCCTCTGATTTTTATGACCTATGCCAACGTACTCTTTTCATACGGTCTGGAACGCTTTGCGCAAAAATGTGCGGAAACGGGCGTCAACGGCATTATTCTGCCCGACGTGCCCTTTGAGGAAAAAGAAGAATTTGCCTCCGTATGCCGCAGGCACGGCATAGCGTTCATATCCCTTATCGCACCCACGTCCAACGAACGCATACAAATGATTGCCAAAGAAGCGGAAGGCTTTGTATACTGCGTTTCCTCCCTTGGCGTAACCGGCGTGCGCAGCCAAATAACCACGGACATTAAAGCCATGGTGGATATGGTTAAAAGCGTAAACCCCGACATTCCCTGTGCCGTGGGTTTCGGCATTTCCACCCCGGAACAGGCTCTGAACATGGCACAAAAAGCCGACGGCGTCATCGTGGGCAGCCGCATTGTAAAAATCTGCGCGGAATACGGCAAAGATGCCGTGCCGCACATTGCGCAGTACGTACAGTCCATGAAAGAAGCCGTGCTCCGGGCAGAACAAAAAAAATAACTGCCGAATACGGCGCTTAAGCCCGGCCAAAGCCTGCGGCACAAATCCGCAGGTTTTGACCGAAACTTTTTGCCGAAAAATAAAAATTCGACATTTAAACAGTCAACATTATATTATTTCAAATTTTATTTTAACAACCATAACACCCCGTCATATTTAACTTATTTTACAAAGCTCTCTTTTCTGTCCCCCTTTACAACTGCAAGCTGAAATGCTATTGCACAAAATATATATCTACAAGGCGGAATCAAAAATTACTTTCCGAAAACCACCAACCCTATTAATAATCAACAATCTCGGAGCACAGAAAATCCTCTGCTCCATTTACGGAGGACAGCATGACAACATCACAAAAAAGTATTGGGGTATTAGGCGGACTTGGCCCATATGCGGGATTGGATCTTGTCCATAAAATTTTTGATGCAATACAAGGGGAACGCGACCAGGACTATCTGCCTTTAATTTTATTTTCGTTTCCTGCCGATATTCCGCCGCGTGTAGAATTTTTACTGGGAAAAACCGATGATAACCCCGGCTATGCCATGGGTGAACTGTTTATCCGCTTAGCCCAGGCAGGGGCCAGCGTTATCGGTATGCCCTGCAACACGGCACACAGCGCCCCCATGCTGGACGTTGCCTTGGATATGCTGTATAAATCCGGTTTTAAAGGACAATTCGTCCACATGATAGAAGAAACCGGCAAATATATAAAGGAACATTTCCCCCATGCCCGAAACGTCGGCGTGCTGTGCACACAGGGCGCATACGCGGCCAAAGTGTTTGACTCTCATTTCAAAAAATTTGATTTAAATGTCCTCTATCCCGAAGCAGAAGGACGCGATAGCCTGCAAAAAGCAATAAGCAGCCCCGAATACGGAATTAAAGCCTTTTCTTCTCCCGTAACAGACCTGGCACAGCATTCCGTGGCAATGCAGGCTAAAACCCTGGTTGATCAGAATGCCGATCTTATTATTTTAGGCTGCACGGAACTGCCCCTGGCATTAACCGGCAATACATTTGAAGGTGTGCCGCTGCTCGACCCGACGCGGATTCTTGCAGAATGCCTTGTTATGGCTTTTGATCCCGAAAAATTAAAAAACAAATAAATTTCAAAAAAAAGACTTCATATCAGGAAGTGTTTCTATCCTATTTTGGGAAAATGGTTTCCCTTGTCCCCTCACTATACGGCAATTACGGAACCATGCCGGATTTTTCGGCTTCAGTTCCGTAATTGCCCAGAATAAGAGCAAAAGAAAATCTTTTTCTATAATTAACATAACTCGTTTTTATAAATCGAGTTATACCTGCTGTAATCAGTACCGTAAATTCGGAAACACAGCCTAAGCTATTTTCTTGTGAATTTATTATCATAATATTTTTTAAAATATTCATTATTACTAGTAAAAAATTTTTTTATTACATAATTCTATCATAACCATTCAAAAATAAAAAATAATTTTTCCTGCAGCTTAAATAATGAAGCATACCGTGCATGAAAACAGCAAAACGTTTCTTATAATATTATACAATTTTTAATCATAGTTAGCATATTTTTTTCGATATTTTTCTTGTTTGTTTTATTTTTAACAAAGGATTGACAAAAATCATAAAAAAGACTAATGTCGACATAACAAATGTTAAATTATTTTTTAGCATAACAAAACTATAAAAAGGGGTTTTTATGAAATTTAATTTAACAACTCAAATGCTTTTGGCTCTTGTGCTCGGCTGTGTCTGCGGACTTGCCATTTCCGCCATGGGAATAAGTCCGGGATACTTCAAACCGTTAGGTGACCTGTTCATCACTCTTATCCGAATGGTCGTAGTTCCTCTCGTATTTACCACCTTGGTAGCAGGGGCAAGTTCTGTCGGCGATTTGCGAAAACTTGGCAGCATTGCCACAAAATCCCTCGTATACTATTTTGTCACAACAGCCGTTGCTGTTACCATCGGCATCATCATCGCCAACTTTATACAGCCGGGAGCAGGGCTCAGCATTTCAACCGAAGGCGTAAAAGCAGTCAATGTTACACCTCCGCCGCTTTTAAAAGTGTTTATGGACATTGTTCCCTTAAACCCGTTTGCCTCATTAAGCTCCGGCAATATGCTGCAGGTTATTTTCTTTGCCATTTTCGTCGGTATTGCAATCAGCACGCTTAACGAAGAATATAAAGTTCTGAGCAAAGTTTTTGAAGCCATGGCAGAAGTTATGCTCAAAATTACCACTGCGGTAATGTACTATGCTCCCATCGGCGTTTTCGGACTCATGACTTTTACCGTAGGTACATACGGCTTGGACGTTCTGCTTCCGCTGATTAAACTTATTCTTACCATGTTTGTTGCCAGCGCCCTGCACGTTATACTGTGTTACATACCCTGCATACGCGCTACCGGTCTTAAAATTAAAGAATTCTTTAACGGCGTTGCCGCACCGCTTCTCATTGCATTCTCCAGTACCTCAAGCGCCGCAGCCCTTTCAAGCAACCTGCAAAGCGTACAAAAACTCGGTGCTTCCAAACCTGTTTCTACCTTTATGATACCGCTCGGCAATACCATTAATATGGACGGTGCCGCTATTTACATGGGTGTTGCCAGTGTATTCGCTGCAGCTCTTTACGGAATTGAACTTACCATTGACAAACAAATACTGATCATCATCATGGCTGTTCTTGCTTCTATCGGCAGCATGGGCGTTCCCGGCGCTGCAATGATTATGATTACAATGGTATTTACGCAAGTAGGAATTCCGCTGGAAGCAATTGCAGTTATCGCCGGTGTCGACCGTATTCTTGATATGATGCGTACAACCCTTAACGTACTTGGCGACGCAACCGGTGCAGTACTTGTTTCAAAACTTGAAGGCGATTTCAATCCTCCCAAAAATAACAGCTAACGACTCCCGCCGTCAGAGCAGGCCGAAGCTATGCTGCGGCCTGCCTGCGGCAAAATTTACCCTAAAAAAAAGTTCGGCAAATTTTTTTTCCGTATGTAATACCAACCAACTCCCTTATCCCTGTTTTCCCCCGAAAACAGGGACATTTTATTTTATAGCCGCTAAAAAATATACTTGTCTTTTTTCAAAAAACTATATACTGATTTTCACAGCCAATTTAATAATCAGCCGCTTTACCGATAATCAAGATTATTATGGATATTTCCGCTTCAGAACTGATTTTTATGGCCACATGGTTTATTGCGGCCTTTGTCAACGGAATCACGGGCCTTGGCGGTGCCATGGTAGCCGTACCGGTAATAGCATATCTTATGCCGCCGCATACTCTGATTCCCGTTTCCGGAATTCTTGCTCTGCTTATGTCCGTGGAAATGGCATTTATCTATCGCAAAGACTGCAGCAAAAATATGCTCAAATGGCTCTGTGCCGGAGGTATTCCCGGCCTTGCGGCAGGAACGCTCGTACTTGTTTTTATTCCTGCGGGCATACTGCAAATTGCAATAGGTCTGGTTATGGTTTTATTTTCCCTTTGGCAGCTGAAAAATAAAGCCGACCACATTCCCGCCAAAGCAACACCGGCAAAAAGCATCGTTTCCGGTTTTTGTGCCGGTTCCTTATGCACCGCCATTTCCTTCGCCGGCCCTCCGCTTGCGGTATACACCCTGCACTACGGGGCAAAACAGCGCGAAGCCTTTGCCATTATCGGTGCGGCAACTACTATATTTTATTCTGTCGGCTTTATTTTTCAGGCCGGCGCCGGCTTTTTCGACAGCAGCGTCCTACGCTGGATAAGCATCGGCCTTATACCGACAACTGTAGGAATTTTTACCGCCAGTCCCGTAGCTTCAAAAGTAAATATCCGGCTTTTCCGCTATATTTTAATCGATATTATCTTTTTGGGCGGAATTTCTTGTTTTTGCAAAGGGCTTATGCTCCATATATAACAATAATCCGTTTGACGGCGGATTTAAATAGGCATATCACAAAGACACACCATAAAGAGGTTTTTCTTATGCCTGCCAGACATCTGCACCATCCTGATCCTGCTGCCGGACAGCAAAAATCCCCGGCTGCCCTCAAAACAATCTGCAGCAGAAATTTTAATATCATCACAATCATTAATTTTTTGATTATGTCCGTATATTATTTAATTTTTGTCAGCAGTACGGCATATATTCAAAATAAATACCAGCTCAGCCTCAGCGCGGCGGGCTTTTCCTCAAGCATTATGGTTATCGGCTGTCTGGCCGGGCGTTTTATCTCCGGAAATATGCTTTCATATTTCGGCTGCAGCAAACTTATGGGATTTGGCATTATTAATTATATACTGTCCCTCGGTCTTTTTTTCGCCTTTGATTCACTTTTTATGCTTTATATTCTTAGGCTGTATACAGGAATTTGCGTCGGCATAATCAGCACGGCCACGGGAACAATTATTGCTTACGTTATTTCTGCGGAATACCGCGGATTCGGGGGCAGCATTTACAGCATGAGCACTGCGCTTGCCCTAGCAATAGGCCCGTTTGTCGGCATTACGCTCAGCTCCCGCATTTCGTACAACAGCATTATTCTTTTTGCTCTGACAGCGGCTTTTTGCTGTTTATTCTTATTTTTCTTTCTGCATAATCTGCCTGTTGTCAACAAAAAACACCGCGATCTTTTCAAACTGTACAGCTACATAGATCCGCGGGTTATGAAATTTTCATTGGTTGCGCTCATTATCTGCTTCGGTTACGGCTGCATTCAGGCTTTTATGATAACTTTTGCCAATACACGCAGCCTACAAGACGCTGCCAGCGTTTATTTTCTGTTTTATGCGGCTGCTACCCTGATTTCACGACCTGTGACCGGCAGTCTTTTCGATATGTACGGCGAAAATAAAGTTCTTCCGCCCATTTTTGCGGTAACGGTCTTAGCCTTGATACTGCTTGCATTTTCGTCAAACAGCTTTATGCTGCTGCTTTCAGGCTTTTTGCTCGGCATCGGTTTCGGCAATTTTCAATCCATCGGCCAGGCAGTTTCCCTTTCCATGGTGACGCCCTCCCGCTTTGCACAGGCCACAACAACGTTGGCTCTTGACTAGCATCTCATATAGATATTATAAATAACTATATGAAATATCATAGAATAAGTAACTATAAGATTAAAAAAATTATTAAATGCTTTGCAGAAGATTTAACTGCCACATCTACAAGCAATTTATTGGGCA
>CASGAP010000009.1 GCA_949299515.1 uncultured Desulfovibrionaceae bacterium | reverse complement strand
CCCTGAAGCCCTTCCATGACGATTTTCGCTTTTGTCTTGCTGTCCCATTGTCTTCTTGTTTGCATAGTTTGGTACCTCTTTGTTGAACCAATACTCTCTTAATTTTAAGCTTTTGTTAATGGGGTGCAGTATAAAACGAAGAACAAAGAAGCCCTTCTGCAGAAGAAGTATGGAAAACAAACTTTATGAATAAGTTTGAAAAAAAGTATAGCCATGAACGAAGAACTCTGGGACATAATCCGTGAAATTATTTCGGAAGACAATCAGCACCATGTCTGCGAAAACTGTGACGATTTTACCGTATGCGAAAATATGACTAACAGCAGAGAAGAACCGTGCGAAGAATTTACATGGTCCGAAACAAAATTATGGAATTTGAGAAAACAAAACATAAAAAAACAGAGTTTCTTAAAATTTCACTAATCAACTAAACCTTTCCCTAATCAAAAAAATATCAATATAAAATACAAACCCTGCGCCATACCGCTAAAATTCTGGATATGTAAATTATTCTTTACAAAAAAGGATAAAAACAGTATATTTTTTATATGAAATTTGAATATGACCCTAATAAAAGCATACGTAACAAAAACAAACACGGAATAGACTTTGAAGAAGCCAAACAGCTTTTTGAAGACGAAAATCTGCTTGCCCTGCCTTTAAACTTTTCCGATGAAAAGCGGTATGCCTATATTGGAAAAATGAACAATAAAATGTGGACTGCAATTGTCACCTGCAGAAATGACAATATTCGCATTATTTCTGTAAGACGTTCACACAAAGACGAGGAAAAACAATATGAAAGCGACTGAATTTGACGAACTTTTTGACAACGGAGAAAGCGTTATTCCGTATGCCGACCTGTCAAACGCTTCTCGCCCCAATAAAGTAAAACGGGTAAACATTGATTTTCCGTCATGGATGGTTGAAGAAATTGACAGCGAAGCAAAACGCATAGGAATAACAAGACAATCATTAATAAAAGTTTGGATTTCAAACTGCATAAAAGAAAAAACAGCATAAAACAAAGCCCCAATCAGGGGCTTTTTTATTTCTCCGCCAGCCTGTCAAGATAATCGGCCCATTCCTGCATCATCTTTCGCCGCTCTTCCATATACTCCGCCCGGTTGTATACGGCACGCACTTTATTCTCGTCCCCGTGTGCAAGGCTTATTTCGATAATATCAGGACGGTATCCCAATTCATTCAGCAAGGTAGACGCCATGGCACGGAACCCGTGCGCACACATCTGATCTTTTTCATATCCCATAGACCGTATGGCGGATAATACACCCGCTTCGGAAAGGCACTTTCCTTTCCGCACGCTGGGGAAAATCCATTTTCTGTCAAATCCCTGCTGATTTTCTAAAATCTGCATACATTGTCTGGACAAAGGAACCCTGTGTTCCCGCCGCATTTTCATTTTTTCAGCGGGAATAATCCATAATTTGCGATCAAAATCAATCTCACTCCATTCCGCTTGCCGAACTTCAACTGGACGACAAAAGGTGTACGCACTCCACAACATGGCCTGCTGTACCGTACCTGCAGGATAAGCTTTAATATTGCGCATAAGCTGCCCCACTTCTTTCGGATCGGTAATGGCAGCGCGCGGCGTACTTTTATGATACGCAAGTGCCCCGCGAAGGTCACGGCACGGGTCAGACACGCAATACCCGCAGGCAACCCCGTAGCGAAACACCTGCGACATTATGCTGAGCAAACGTCTGGTAATATCGTTTTTTCCCCTGCTCTTCCAATTTACGAAGAATAAAAAGCACCTGCGGTGCCGTTATTTCCGAAATCCGAAAAGCCCCCAAATGAGCATAAATATAACGCTCCAGCCTGTACAGAATAGTCTGCTTATGCTCTTCGCTCCACTTGTTTGTCTGCTTATCAGCCCACTCTGCGGCAATCTCACGGAACGTCCCCCCGGAAACAGGGGTATGCTTCTTCTTTTCAACCGCAGGATTTTTTCCCTGCGCCAGCATTTCCTTTACTTCCAGCAAACGGGACCGTGCATCCCGCAGCGAAACAGCAGGATAATCCCCAACAGTGTATATGCTGTCTTTCCCGTTATAGTAATATTTAATGCGCCACTTCTTAACGCCTTTCACGGTAACGTAAATATACAGCCCGTCCCCGTCAAAAACCTTATAGGGCTTATCCTTTGGCTTCAAACTCTTTATCTTAATATCCGTCAAAGACATGATAGGGGTACACTCCTGCAAACAAGTTTAGTTTATACCCCTTTTGTACCCCTATTTTTATCGTATGTAAACATACCCCACCATACCGCACCATACGCCGCCCCCGACCCAAAACCCAATAATACCAATAAAAAAAAGCCCTATGTGAAAAACATAGGACTTTTATGAAGAAATTTCTGGCGGAGAGGGGGAGATTCGAACTCCCGGTACCTTTTGAGTACACACGATTTCCAATCGTGCTCCTTCGGCCATCTCGGACACCTCTCCGCTTCAAGAGAAAATCTAAATACGCTATTTTTTTTCTCTTGGCAAGCAAAAAACGCATTTTTTTTTATTTTTTATTAAATATAAATAGATCACGTAAAATATCAATATGTTATCAATAAACAAAAAAGAATATAGGCGCCCAACGGACTATCTGTTTTATGTTCTACATTCTGCGCCATTGCCAGGGCGGAATATTGGGATATTTCCACAAGCCGGCCTGTACATCCTTGCCTGTTCTTCAAGCCGATAAAACCCGTCACAGAGCGCAATCCTGCAATATTCGGGATAAACCCAAGTAAGCCCCTGCTTCAGCAGTTGTTCCTGAACAGAAAAATCATCTCCGTAAACAAGCGCTACCGAACGGCCGTATTTATCCGTATCATGTACGACAATATTAACCTGTTTATTCAGCACCAAATCCTGCACGGCTTTTTTTGCGGCAGTTCCAAAAAGCTGTCCTTTTTCCGGACAATCAACGCCGTACAGACGGATTTTTACTTCTTCACCGTTCTCCGCCGCAACCCGAAGAGTATCGCCGTCTATTACTTCCACACATCGGGCACGGTATGCAAACAGCATTTTTTCCCGAATACTCTGCTCAGCCTGCAAAGGCCTGCACACTTTGCAAGCTCCGTACCCCCTGTTTTCAGCTTCTTTAAAGTAATCTCATAAATATATTTGGATCTGGCGAGAGTTCTGCAGTTTTGCCGATGAAATTTTTCACCGTATCTCGTAATATAAACAATCTGATCTCCCCAGGCACTCTCCGCATATGCCGAATCTGCACTATAAGCGGCGAAAACCGATAAGAACACAAAAGCAATAAACACGGCAATCGTTTTTTTCATATTCTAACCTTTTATAGAAATTTTATATACTATATTATAAAATAAATATATAAATAAGAAATTTTTATCTATTATCATATAAAATTTCCCACAAAAAAGCCATGCTCTATGCATGGCTTTTATTAACAACGATTAACTGACAAAACTACCTTACAGCAGCACAATTTCACCGCACTGCGGAAACTCGTAGCCACCCATCTGCCGTACTTTCCGTTGAAACTCATCACTTTTCAGAACTTCAATAAACGCCTGAATATGGGGCAGTTCCAAATTGCTTTTTTCAATGGCAAAATCATACTCTTCATGTCCTACCGCCACAAAATCCAAATCCATGGCCCGTGCCGCGGATTCAATACCCATGCCGCAGTCCGCTGCGCCGCTCTGCACCAATGCGGCAACAGCCATATGTGTAGAAGCTTCTTTGTCATATCCGGCAATATCCTTTGCCGCAATCCCTTTTTGTTTAAGCAGATAATCAAAAAGCACGCGTGTGCCCGCACCGAACTGCCTGTTTACGAAACGGTGTTTAACAATATCCTCAACTTTTTGAATTTGCTTGGGATTTCCTTTGGGAACAATAATTCCCTGCACGCGTTGTACGCCCTTGATGAGCGCCATGGGCCGGCATAAATCCGTAAACATTTTTTTAAGCATGGGGATATTGTATGTTCCCGTAGCCTCATCAAGCAAATGAATCGGAGCAATATGCGCCTCGCCGCGTTTCAGCGCCATAAGCCCGGCCAAACTTCCCACATGACTGCTGGACAAATACATATTTTTAAATTTATTGGGCAGCATATCCGCAATAATATCCAAAATCAAATCATGGCTGCCGATGGAAACCACGGTATTTTCTATTTCCTGCACAGACCTGCAAAGCTCGACAGTCACTTTATCGCCTGCATCAAGACCTTCCTGATTTTGCTCGATAACGCAAAAACCGTCCGCACGCACCAAACTCATGGCCGCTCCTGCGCCTCTGGCAAGGGGCGTAGCAATGATTTTATTGTCCACCATGCCGACCTTTACCCGAACATATTCCTTATGCTTCAGGCTGGACACGAGCCGTTTGGAAAGAAAAGCCTGCACGGTTTCCGACTGTGCAGACGGAGCGTTTTGCAGAAAATCAATAAGCGGCCGCACAAAATTCTGATAGCAAACATAAGCCGATACAGGATACCCCGGCAGTCCGACAACTGGCGTATTGCCTACCATGCCCAAAATAACAGGCTTACCGGGTTTTATGGCAACGCCGTGCACAAAAACTTCGCCGAGTTCGCGCAGAACATGAACGGTAAAATCTTCCGTACCTGCGCTGGAACCGGCATTTACCAAAACGAAATCATATTTTTCCGCTGCGTCTTTAACGGCATTGCGTATAAGGGCATAATCGTCTTTCAAAATACCCAGCCTGTGCGCCGCCGCTCCCTGCTCCGTAACCAAACCTTCAAACATTCGGGAATTGGACTCGATAATGGAGCCTTCCTCTATCTGCGCCGTTGGTTCGATAATTTCCGTACCCGTAGCAAAAATTGCCACATCAAGCCGTTTATACACTTCAATTTCCGTAATGCCTGCGGAAAGCAGCACGCCGATATCAATGGGACGGATTTTATGGTTGCTGGTCAAAATCAATTCGTGCGCAACGATATCTTCGCCCACGGGCCGCACGTGCTGCCAGCTTGAGGCAGGCTCGGTAATTTTTATTTCACCGTCTTCCGCTTCAATCAAATCTTCAGCCATAATCACGGCATCAAAAGGCTCTTTTATGGGGTCACCCGTATCCACGACATAATAATCGTCTTTTTTCAGCACAAGAGGCTTAAAATCACAGGCTTCCTTAGTATTGGCAGCCACAACGGCCACACCGTCCATGGCCGCGGAATTATACAGCGGCGAATTATATTTGGCATAAACAGCCGATACGGTAATTCTTCCCAACGCATGAATAACCGGAACAATTTCCGTGCATATCCGCACCCGTTCCTTAATTGCCGCAAAATATGTTTCCAGAGCCTCCTCAACGGGAAGGACTTTCAAATATAAATTTCTCTTAGCCATATCGCACCTATACTAAATATACTGCTGCTTCTTCGCCTTTTTGTATGCCTTCGCTGTTCATATCCACCAAAATATAGCCATGCGCTTTGGCAAGGGAAGAAATAAGTCCGGATTTGCCGAAAATCGGATATGCCGTATACCCAGCCCCGTTCCATGCAAGCTGCACCAGCTGGCAGGTCAGCCTGCCGTCGGCACTCGGAAAATTGCAGGCCATTTTTGCCGTTACGCACACGGGCTTTTCGGTATTCCATATTTTCCTATACACGCAAACCGCCAAAAGTTCAAACAGCAGCATGGCCGCTACAGGATGGCCCGGAAGACCGAGAAGCAGACACCGCGTTGTTTCGTTATACGCCGTAATGGTGGGTTTTCCGGGTTTTATGGCAATACCGTGCGTCAATACCCCCGTTGTGGAAACCTCACCGAGCAATGCGGCGGTAAAATCCTTTTCTCCCTGGGAACTGCCTCCCGAAACGCAAAGAATATCCGCTTCGCGCACCAGTCTGTGCAGCACTTCGGAAATGGCATTTCTGTCATCTTTTATATGCCTGACTTCCTTAACGCTGAAACCGAACTTCAACGCCTGCGCATACAGCCCATATGTATTAATATCATAGATTTTACCCTGCCGCAAAGGCTCGCCCGCGTGCAAAAGCTCGTCACCAAGCGAAACAATGGCAAGCACAGGCTTGGCATAAACCAAAACTTCCGCATATCCCAAAGCCGCAAGCACGCCGATTTCATGGGGCCGCAGCACTGTTCCTTTCTTCAGCACCAGGGATTTATCCTGAATATCTTCGCCGATTTCCACCACGGAATTTTTATGGCTGACATTTTGATAGCAGGCAATTTCGTCTGCACTGAATTTTTCGGTATATTCTAGCATAACCATGGCATCGGCGCCTTCGGGCAGCATTCCGCCCGTCGGCACATACACACATTCGCCGCGGCCTATGCGATACTTGTTTTCTTCTCCCATTTCGACAGCGCCAAGCACTTTTAAAAATGCGGGTATGCTTTCCCCGGCTCCTACAGTATCCTGCGCATTGACGGCATACCCGTCCACCGCGGAACGCCTGAAATGCGGCACGGCAAAGGGCGCATACACGTCTTCGGCCAATATATGCTGAAACGCCTCGGTCAGCGTTTTTTTTTCGGTTTTCTGTTCTTTTTTCGCCAGACAGGCAAAAATTTTATCCTGAGCCTGCTCCAGCGTATCTACGGTTAACAAGTGCATAGCATTCTACCTCTGCAGCAATCCCTGCAATTTCATGTAATATCGGATTTTTTCATGGCTGCTCTGCTTCAGCCCTTCCAAATCACAGGAAAGAATATGCCTTCCTTTATCGAAAAAATGGTATTCGTGCACCATATCGGCAATGCTTGCAACCTGGTGGCTTATCAGCACAAAGGTTGAGCAGTGCTCTTTGTGCAGACGCATAATCATATTTTTTGCAATGCGTATGCTTTCAATGTCCAAATTGGACAGACTTTCGTCAATAATGACAAATTTAGGTTTTGCGATAAGCGTCCGAACAATGGAAACTTTCTGCTGCTGTCCGCTGGAAAGCTGGCGCGCGTATTCAAATTTTTTATCCAAAATGCCGAACTCGTCTAAATACCCGTCAATATCCTGCTCGCAGACAGCCATACCGCGGACTTTCAGCGGATAGACGATATTTTCAAAAACCGTATCCCGCAGCATATAAGGTTTCTGCGATGCCAAAATAACATCGTGAATCTGCAGGCCTTCAAAATCCAGTACGCCCTTTTCGTAGGGCAAAATTCCCATAATGATTTTCGCCAGCGTGGATTTGCCGCAGCCGTTGGAACCGACAAAAGCATGAATGCGGTTTTCCGCAAGGCGCACACTGTCAATATGCAGGGTAAAATCCCCCAAAACTGCCCGCAAATCAGAAATTTTCATGCACGCACTCTTCCTTTCGGAAATAATCCACAAGCAGCTGCAGGGTAAAAGAAATCAGCAGCAATACCACTCCCAAAAAAATTCCTTCCGTAAAAATACCCTGGCTTTTCAGCAGGGATATGGCCGTCGTCATGGTACGCGTGCTTTCCTTGATATTGCCGCCCACAAGCATAACCGACCCAACTTCGCTGATTGAGCGGCCAAACCCGGTAATGACGGCAAAATACATTTCTGTTTTCAGTTCGCGCACCACCAGCCAAAACGACTGCTTTTCATTGGCGCCCATACTCTTGGCAAAAGCACGTATTTGCGGCGCCTGCCGTTCCGCCACGGTGTACACCATACCCGTAATGATAGGGGTTATGATAAGCACCTGTGCGATAACCATGCCGGGAATGGTGAACAAAAGCTCCCACGCCCCCAAAGGCCCGCGCCGCATAATCAAAAAATACACCACCAGCCCGATAACGACGGGCGGTACGCCCATAAGGGTTTTATTTATGCGCAGAACAAGCTTTTTGCAGGGGAAATGGTATTTTTCGAGCAGCAGCCCGAAACAGACGCCGAGACACGTGGATATGGACGTAGACACAAATGCCATAAGCAGTGTTACGTAAATCGCGTGAAACGCGCCGACGCCGTTTAGCAGACCGATGAATTCAAATACCATTTCCGCCATAAAAAGCCTAATTATTTTTTAGCATTGGGAACAAACAGAGCCTGTCCGTATTTATCAACGCCGAATTCGGCAATAAGTTTCTGCACTCTTTCGGAGCAAATCCAATCAATAAACGCGTTTGCGGCTTTGATGTTGGTATCGGGATATTTTTGCGGATTTACGGCAATAACCCCATACTGGTTCAAAAGATCCGGAGCTTTTTCGCAGATAATGTCCAAATCAAGCTTTACGGAGGCATCGGACTTCATTTTCAGATACGTGCCGCGGTCAGTCAGGATAAGGGCTTTGAGCTCGTCAGCCATGGAAAGGCTTGAGCCCATGCCGGAGCCGGATTCTTTGTAATTGGGGTTTTTGCTGGGATCGATGCCAAGAGCTTTCCAAACGGATTTCTCTTTTTTGTCGGTACCGGAATCGTCGCCGCGGCTGATCCAGTTCAGCTTTTTGTCATAAACCTGACCAAGCGTGGCTTTAATGTCCGTTGAATAGGGCAATATGCCTTTAGGACCTACGATGATGAAATCATTGTACATAACTTCAAAACGCTCTACACCGTAGCCTTCTGCCACAAATTTTTCTTCACTGGCTTTGGCGTGCACCAAAACCACGTCCACATCGCCGTTCTGGCCGAGGGCAAGGGCAGCACCCGTGCCGACGGACACGTATTCCAGCGTATAGCCCGTATCTTTTTTGAAGATGGGAGCCAAATAATCAAGAAGGCCGGTATCGGCGGTGCTTGTGGTCGTAGCCATTTTCAGCACGCTGTCGTCTTTGGCAAGTGCCGGCACGGCGCACAGCACAGCCATAACAAGTGACAAAACAAGTTTTTTCATGCAATCTCTCCTAGTTTTCTTCAAGTATGGTCATTTCATCGCCGACCGCTATTTCTCCGCCGCGGATGATTTTTGCAAACACGCCTTCGCGGGGCATAATGCAGTCACCCATTTTTTGGAAAATTTCACAGCCGTGATGACATTCCTTGCCTATCTGCGTCATTTCAAGAATAACGTCGTTGCATTTAAACCGCGTTCCCACAGGCAGACTTTTGAAATCAATGCCGGAAACCACGATATTTTCCCCAAAGGCGCCGTCTTTGACTTCTGCGCCTCTGGCACGGAACGCTTCGATTTTTTCATGGGACAAAAGGCTGACCTGCCTGTGCCATTTTCCGGCATGGGCATCATTTTCAATGCCGTAATCTTCAACAAGCTTCACCCTGCCCACGTTATGTTTCTGAATGCCGCGTATTTCGCTGATATTAGTAGAAATAACTTTTCCCATAAATCTATCCTGCTTTTTGATTATTTTCTTGCACAATTGCCTGCTTCGCCCAGCAAAATTTCCAAACCGTGATCCAGTTCGGAAATAATATATTCCAAACATTCGCGCACGGCCTTGGGAGAACCGGGCATATTGATAATAAGCGTTTTTTTGCGTATGCCCGCGGCAGCCCTTGAAAGCATGGCGCGTTTGGTAAACTGCATACTGTAGGCACGCATGGCTTCGGGAATGCCGGGCACCGTGCGTTCGGCCACGGACAGCGTAGCCTCCGGCATTACGTCACGCGGCGAAAACCCCGTTCCGCCCGTTGTCAGTATCAAATCAGCCCCGCCGCTGTCGGCAATTTCCCGCATGGCAGCCGCGAGCATTTCCCGGTCGTCGGGCAAAAGCAGCTTTTTAACCACTTCATAGCCCTGCTTCTGCACTATCTCCTCAATAACCGGCGCGCTTTTATCTTCTCTGGCGCCGCTGTAGCCGCTGTCGCTGGCCGTTATTATCGCAACACGTTTCATTTATCCTCCGATGGCAGCCATTTTGCCCTGCTCTTCGCTTACGATGTTTTTCTGCAGAAAACTGTGTTCCATAGGTTTGGCAAGCACGGCCGCGGCTATTGCTTCTTCAAGCATGGCATCGCTTGCCCCGCTGCGGATTCTTTCCCGCAAATCCACGCCGATATCATACTGCAGGCAGGTTTTCAGATAGCCCGTGCACGTCAGCCGAATTCTGTTGCACTCATGACAGAATTTATGCGAAATAGCGCTGATAAACCCGATTTTCCCCTGAAATCCCGACAAAGAAAAATAATGGCTGGGCCCGTTTCCGAGTTTTGCGTCATACGGTTCAAGCCTGCCGTAGCGTTCTTCTATCATGGCTTTAATGCTGTCTTCGCTCAAAAACTTAAAATTTTTCCCTTCGCCTATGGGCATCATTTCGATAAACCGCACGTGCACGGCATTATCCTGGGCAAGGGCGACCAATTCCAGCAAATCCTGCTTATCCCCGTCACAGGGAACACAGTTTATTTTCAGTTTCAGCTGCGGATAACGCAGGGCTTTGGCAAGACTTGCCTTGACTTTGTCCACATCGCCTACCCTGGTGATTTTTTTAAATTCTTCCCTGTTCAGGCTATCAATGCTGATATTGATGCCGTCTATGCCGATCTGCGCAAGTTCGTCAATATAGTCGCCGAGCAAGATACCGTTTGTCGTCAGCGTTACCTGTTCAATGCCGTCTATGCCTTTAATTACGCGGATAAGATTGAGTGCGTCTTTGCGCACCAAGGCTTCTCCGCCGGTAATTTTTATTTTTTTGGTACCAAGCTTGGCAAAAATACGGCACAGGCGGATAACCTCCTCATAGCGCAGCACTTCTTCGCATTTGCACAGTTCAATGCCGTTTTCCGGCATACAGTACACACAGCGCAGATTACATCGGTCCGTAACGGAAATACGGATATAATCTATGGTTCTTCCGAATCTGTCCTGCATTATTTCGCCCCGTCAAAATAAAAATCCGCGCTTTTGCCGCCGTGCTTTTCCACCAAATGGATATCGGTCAGCACCATGCGCTTGTCCACAGCCTTGCACATATCGTAAATGGTCAGAAGCGCTATGTTCACTCCGGTAAGCGCCTCCATTTCCACTCCTGTTTTTCCTTCGATTTTCACGGTGCATACGGCTTTTATGGCACTGCGCTCCTTATCTATTTCAAAATCAACGGAAACTTTTGAAATGAGCAAAGGATGACACATGGGAATAAGCTGCGAAGTTTGCTTTACCGCCATTATTCCGGCAACGCGGGCAACGCCGAGCACGTCGCCTTTTTTGATATTCTGACTCAAGACCGCTTCAATGATGGCTTCGCTGCACAATATGGTGCCCTCGGCAACAGCGGTGCGGGCAGTTACGCTTTTATCCGTAACATCTACCATGACGGCATTGCCCTTTTCGTCAAAATGGGTAAAACCTTGAGCCATTTAACTCTCCTTATGGCAAACACATTCGGGATTGCCTGGAATATCCACCTGCTCCAGCTCCTGCCGTTTCGCGTCGTAATACAAAATTTTTCCGAACGGCACATCCTCAATGTGCAAAAGAATTTTAATTGTTTCAAGAGCCTGCATGGAACCGATTATTCCTGCAACAGCCCCCAAAACGGGCGTTGTTTCCTTCTGCTTTCCGGAAAAAAATCCCATGCAGTTCAGACAGGGAAACCCTTTTTTTATACAGGCAACAAAACCGTGAAATCCGTCTATGCCGCCCTCAATCAAGGGAATATTCCGTTTCAGGCAGGCATCATGCACAATTTTGCGGGTTTCCAAACTGTCCACACAGTCGACCACCGCGTCAAAACCCCGTACTGCCGTATCTATGTGGCTTGCGTCGATATGCTGGGCTTTGCCGTGCACGGAAATTTCGGCATTCATTCTGCCGATAACCCGTTCAGCCACATGAGCCTTATAAGAATCAATGTCCTTTTCGGTAAACAAATACTGCCTGTTCAGATTGGTCAGGGAAACCGTATCCGTATCCACAATTTCCAAATGCCCTATGCCGGCTTCGGCCAAATACGTGGCAGCAGGCGTTCCCAAACCGCCGAAGCCGATTACCAGCACTTTGGCTTTGCTGAGCTTTTCCTGACCGCTGTCACCTATTTCCGGCAAAATGCGCTGCCGCTCATAACGGGTAAGCATACTCGCCTCCGTACCTGTTAGCCTCCTCCCACCGGGGGAAACAAGGCAACAACATCATTATCTTTAACTTCATCTTCCGGCTTTTTATGGAACCCGTTGATCAAAAGCGTGCTGACCTCTTCTTTCGGAATATCCAAATATCCGTATATATCCAGCGCGCATCTGAACTTGTCAGCAGGGAGAAAATATATTTTTTCCCTGTTATCCCGCAGAGTCGCAAAAAGTCTTACTTCAATCATGTTTTCCTCTTAAAAAAATACCCCAGCCTGCCTGAAAATTCAGGCAGGCTAAGGGTATTATATCAGCAAATTAGAGTAATTAACTAGTTCTTTTCGGTCAATCCCAATCTGTCAAGCGTTTCTTTTGTCGGGAATGCATCCTTCCAGCCGCGGACTTCATAGTATTGAGGCAAAGTTACTTTAATTTGGCTTACCATACCCTTTGACGGGCCGTCAGGAATGGCATCTTCAGTCAAGCGTTTCGGCAGACGGTCGTCTTCCGGCTTCATTCCTGCGGCTTTATTGAACAAACGTTCAATATTGTAAATACGTTCGCCAACTTCAAGCAGAGCATTGACATCATACTCGGTACCGGTACCGGCATTCAAAAGTGCGGCATATTCCGGAGCGCCAAGCGCAAAGGAAGAGAACAGGCAAAGTCCCATAGAGTCGATAACGGCGGTCAAATCCTGGAAGATTTTGCACCAAGTGGCTTTTCCTTCGGTAGTTGTACGGTCAAGCTGTTCCGGCAGACCCAAAACTTCCGGAGAAATAAGGTAGCCGCGAACATGGCAGCCGCCGCGGTTGCTGGTTGCATAGGTAATGCCTATGCCCTGAACGCCGCGGGCATCGTATGCGGGCATTTCCTGTTTTTTGACGCTCATGGAAACTTCGGGATGTCCGTACTTTTCGCAAAGACGGTAGGAACCGTCGGCCATAAGCTTGGCAAGCGGAGAACTTGCTTCGCCCATGCGTTTTGTCCATTCCACAATAGCTTCGGCACTGCCCCATTTCAGCGGCACGCCGTCACATTCTTCGTCTTTAATCGCACCGATTTGATACAGCTCCATAGCTGCGGCAATGGTACAGGGAACGGAAATGGCGTCCATGCCGTATTCGTTGCAGAGGAAGTTGGCTTTATCAATGGCATTCAAATCATTATTGCCGCAGTTGCCGCCGTAAGCCCAGAGCGGTTCGTATTCAGGGCCGCCGGCAACTTTATTGCCGTCAATGGTGACAACGCGTCCGCAGCCGATCTGGCAGCGGTGGCAGTAATTATTTTTAACCAAATATTTATCTTTTAATGTTTCGCCTGAAATGTCATCGGCTTCTTTAAAATAGCTTTCCTGCCAGTTTTTAGTAGGGAATACGCCGGTATTGTTAATGATATTAACAAGAACGGCCGTACCGTAAGTAGGAAGCCCCTGACTGGTTACGGGATTTTCTTTAATTTTCTTGAGGCAGGCTTTCATTGCTTCTTTGAGCATTTCGGCGCTGTACGGTTCAACAGCGTTTTTGCTTGCGGTTACGGTAATGGCTTTCAGATTTTTGGAACCCATTACGGCACCTACGCCGCTTCTGCCCGCTGCACGGTCTTTATCGTTCATGATAGCGGCAAGAAGTGACAGATGTTCGCCCGCAGGTCCGATATTCAAAACGGAAGCTTTGGGATGAACTTCTTTAAATGCTTCGTCGCAGGCTTCGCTGAGCATACCCACATATTTGTCGGCAGGCAAAATTTCGATTTTATCGTCTTCGATATTGATATAAACCCAGGATTTTGCTTTTCCTTCAACAATAATGGCGTCCCAGCCGGCATATTTGAGTTTTGCGCCCCAAACACCGCCGGAGTTGGAGCTGGCAATCATGCCGGTAAGAGGGGATTTGGTCACAACCATATAACGGCCTGCGGTCGGGGAAGCAGTGCCGGTCATAGGGCCGGTAATATAAATAAGTTTATTGTCTGCTGAAAGCGGATCAACCTTTGCAATGCCTTCTTCATAAAGCATGGCAGTACCGAGACCGCGGCCGCCGATGAATTTTTTTGCCAGATCAAGGTCAAGCTTTTCAACGCTGATATTACCGGTCGTAAGATTAATACGGGCAATTTTGCCCATGTAGGAAGTATTCATACTCAGCCTCCAAGTATGTTAAAGTTAATAACGAAGATAAATCTTTCCAAAGGTGGGAGGCACTAAAAGAAAATGGTTAGCACCCATTGGACTATCTCCATACCATCTAGATAGTCTCGATTTATCTGTCTGCACAATAGCACATCCGCCGGGGCATTTCAATAATTTTTCAGCAATTTTTAACAAAAACTTATTTTTTTGCCATACTCATAATATGTTCAAAATGTTCTTTGCCGACGGGCTGAACAGAAAGCCTGCTGCCTTTGCGCATGAGCTCCATACCGGCAAGAACGGGCTCCTGCGCAAGCATTTTTCGCGGCAGGGGTTCGGCAAATTCTTCCGCAAGCTTAACGTCCACCATATACCACAGCGGTTTTTCCGGAGTGGACTTGGGATCAAAATGCCGATTAAACATATCCCAGGCAAAATGATCCGGATATGCCTCCTTCACCACCTCCACGACTCCGATTATTTCCGGATTTTTCCCGCTGTGATAAAAAAAGCCCAAGTCCCCTTTTTTCATGGACTTCATAAAATTTCTTGCCTGATAATTGCGCACGCCGTCCCAGGAAGTTGTCTGATCCGGGGCATTTTTCAAATCCTCAATTCCGAAGCAGTGAGGTTCTGTTTTAAAAAGCCAGTACTGCATATGCACCTCGACATAATCAAGATAAATTTGAAATTAATTTCAATGCATTTTCAACTCGTTTTATGCATCATACGGCGATAATACTATTTTTTCTTTACATTTCAAGATATAAATTACATTTTTATAAAATTTTTCAAATTTTTATTACAAAATTGTAAAAAACTGCTTCAAACCATTATTTCTATCATTTTATAATATACTGATTTTATTTTAAAAAAATATTAAGAACTGTCAATTTTTACAATTTTTTCATTTTTTATTTTTTTTATTTGCATATGCCATTTTCCTATTTTGTAATTAAATTTACTTTTTTTTCAAAAAAATTGCCCAAAATTTATTTTTTTTGCCTTAAATGCATACATTATTTTATGCTATACTGCATTCGTGCATTATTCTGCGAAACGTGCATTTTTTCTCATAAAAAAAATTCTTTTATTTTTAGACAATTATGGATTTTCCCTTTTTTAGGCTTCCTAAATCAAAATTTTTTAAATTGAAAAAAACAAAAAATCCATGATACAGTTCTTCCACTGTAAATATTTTAAGGATGATGTATGGAAGCTATTATCAATTTTTTAAGCGCATTAAGCGGATTTGTTTGGGGCCCGGTCATGCTGGTCCTGCTTATCGGTGTCGGTCTGTATTTAACCGTCAGCCTGAAATTTTTTACCATAACCCAAATGCCCAAAGCTTTTAAAGGAGTTTTCGGCGGAAACAAAAAAGGTAAAGGAAAAGGAGAAATCTCCCCCTTCGGCGCACTTATGACTGCTCTTGCCGGCACCATCGGCACAGGCAGCATAGCCGGCGTTGCAACGGCCATTTTCTGGGGCGGCCCCGGAGCGTTGTTCTGGATGTGGGTAACCGCTCTTGTAGGCATGACCACAAAATTCTGCGAAATCCTGCTTTCCGTTTATTACCGCCAAAAAACCCCGAACGGCAGTTTTGTCGGCGGCTCCATGTATTTTATCGAGCGCGGACTCGGTTCCAAATTCAAATTTTTATCCGTCATGTTCAGTATCTTCTGCATACTTGCCTGCTTCGGCACGGGCAACATGATCCAATCAAACACTATTGCCGAATCCCTGAAAGGAAGTTTCAGCATTCCAACGGAATTTACGGCAATCGCCCTCTTTATTATTGCCGCGGCGGTTATTTTGGGCGGTGTTAAACGCATAGGCGATTTTGCCAGCAAGGTCGTGCCGTTCATGGCCTTCCTGTATATCGGCATTTCCATTATAGTTTTTATCATGTTCTATGATAAATTTTTCGACGTATTTGCCCTCATCGTATCCGACGCATTTACCGGCACAGCCGTTCAGGGTGGCTTTGCGGGATCAACGGTAATGCTTGCTATCCGTTACGGCATGGCACGCGGCGTTTTCTCCAACGAAGCCGGTCTTGGCACCGCGCCTATCGCCCACGCCGCCTCCACAACGGACTGCGCAGTCAACCAAGCCATTTTGGGTATGCTTGACACCATTATCACCACAATCGTCGTCTGCAGCATGACCGGATTTACCATTATCATTACCGGACTTTGGACATCTCCCGACCAGCTCAACGGCGCAACGCTTGCCGCAGCGGCATACAGCTATGCCATCCCCTACGGCGACAAACTGGTTGCGCTCAGCCTGCTCTTCTTCGCTTTCACGACTATTTTAAGCTGGAGCCTGTACGGCGAACGCTCCTGCATTTATCTTTTCGGCGAAAAATCCGTAAAAATATTCCGCTATATTTATGTTATCTGCGTACCTGTCGGCGCCATTGCCCATCTTGACGTCATTTGGCTTATTTCCGACTGCGCAAACGCCCTTATGGCCATTCCGAACCTTATCGGCATTCTGCTGCTGAGCCCGGTTATTTTCAGGCTTGTGGACAAATACAAAAAGACAGGCATTGTCCCCTCCTTTGACGAATCCGAAGATATGGGACACCCCCACTGGAAACAAGTTCTGCACGAACATTTCAGCCATGACGAAAACCGCTAAACCATAACCAACACAAAAGAGGAAAATATTCACAAATATTTTCCTCTTTTTTTATCTAAAATAAATAATATTTTTTCTTTAAAAGCTCTTGCATTATTTTTAAAACTGTTTTATTGTGAATTATATCACAACACGGCACATTTTTAAACCCTAACATAAGGAAAATCGCATGAGCTTACAAGAAACCATTGCCAAAGTCCGCAAGGCCCAGCAAATTTTCAGTACATTCACCCAAGAACAGGTGGATACCATTTTTCGCGAAGCCGCCCTTGCCGC
The DNA here is from genome assembly GCA_949299515.1 of uncultured Desulfovibrionaceae bacterium. Taxonomy (GTDB): domain Bacteria; phylum Desulfobacterota; class Desulfovibrionia; order Desulfovibrionales; family Desulfovibrionaceae; genus Taurinivorans. The sequence goes on along the minus strand of CASGAP010000009.1, from coordinate 292,630 downwards.
AAACCATGCACGTATTCCCCTGGCCAAAATGGCCGTTGAAGAAACCAAAATGGGCATTGCGGAAGATAAAGTCATTAAAAACCATTATGCCGCCGAATATATATACAATGCCTACAAAAACAGCAAAACCTGCGGCATCATAGAAGAAAATACCAGCTTCGGCACTGTGCGCATAGCAGAGCCCATGGGCATTATCGCAGGGGTCATTCCCACAACCAATCCCACATCCACGGCAATTTTTAAAGCTCTCATAGCTTTAAAAACACGCAACGGCATTATTTTTTCCCCTCACCCGCGCGCCAAAAACTGCACCATTGCAGCAGCCAAAACAGTGCTTGACGCTGCCGTCAAAGCAGGAGCGCCTGCCGACATCATCGGCTGGATAGAAAATCCCACCCTCGAAGATACGCAGGAGCTTATGCGCGCCGCAGATTTGGTACTGGCCACCGGCGGCCCGGGCATGGTAAAGGCCGCGTATTCCTCCGGCACGCCGTCCCTCGGCGTGGGTGCGGGCAATACCCCTGTGATTATTGACGAAAGCGCAGACACAGAACTTGCCGTCAGCTCCATTTTGGTATCCAAAACTTTTGACAACGGCATGATTTGCGCATCGGAACAATCCGTGCTTGTTTCCTCAAAAATTTATAAAAAAGTCAAAGAAGAATTTGCACGGCGCGGTGCATATATCCTGAATGCCAAGGAACTCGACAAAGTCCGCGGCATCATTCTCAACGAAAAAGGAACCCTGAACGCCGCCATAGTCGGACAAAGCGCCTGCACCATAGCCGCGCTTGCTGGACTTGACATTCCGAAAGAAGCTAAAATACTCATCGGCGAAGTGGATTCCGTGGATTACTCCGAACCCTTTGCCCATGAAAAACTTTCTCCCGTACTTGCCATGTACCAAACCGAATCCTTCGACGATGCCCTGGAAAAAGCTGTTCGGCTAGTCAGCCAAGGCGGCCCGGGGCACACAAGCGGCCTGTACGTCAACGAACACAGCGAAAAGGAAAAAGTCAGCCGTTTTATGCAGACCATGAAAACAGGCCGCGTGCTGATCAATTCCCCTTCTTCCCACGGCGGCATAGGCGACCTGTACAATTTCAACATTACGCCTTCCCTGACTCTTGGCTGCGGCTCTTGGGGCGGCAATATCGTTTCGGAAAACGTCGGCATAAAACATTTGCTTAATATCAAAACCGTTGCAAAAAGAAGGGACAATATGCTTTGGTTCAAAGTTCCGCAAAAAATCTATTTCAAATTCGGCTGCCTGCCCATTGCCCTTAAGGAACTTGCGGGCAAACAGCGCGCCGTCATCGTCACCGACAGACAAATGGCACAGCTCGGCTACTGCAGCCATATCACCAAGCCGCTGGACGAGCTTAAAATCCAATACAGAATTTTTTCCGACGTGGAAGCCGACCCGACCCTTGCCATTGTGCGGCAAGGGACCAAAGTTCTGGAAGAATTCCAGCCGGACGTGATTATCGCCCTCGGCGGCGGTTCCGCCATTGACGCGGCAAAAATCATGCGCGTGCTGTACGAATACCCGCAAAGCAATTTTATGGATCTGGCAATGACCTTTATGGATATCCGCAAACGTATCGCCGACTTCCCGAAACTGGGCATCAAGGCTGATTTATGGTGCGTGGCGACCACGGCCGGCACCGGTTCGGAAGTAACGCCCTTTGCCGTTATTACCGACGAAACAAGCGGCATTAAATATCCCCTGGCAGACTACGAGCTGACGCCCGATGTGGCCATTGTAGACCCGGAACTCATGCTCACCATGCCCAAAGGTCTGGCAGCCGCCTCCGGCATAGACGTCCTGACCCATGCCATTGAAGCATATGTTTCCATTATGGCAACGGAATACACAAACCCGCTTGCCATTGAAGCCATACGCCTGGTCTTTGCCAATCTGGAAAAATCCGTCAAAGAGGGCGCAAACGCCGTATATGAAAAAGAACGCATGGCCAATGCTTCCTGCCTTGCCGGCATGGCTTTTGCCAATGCATTTCTCGGCGTATGCCACTCCATGGCCCACAAACTCGGCGCCAATTTCCACCTGCCGCACGGCATAGCCAACGCCCTGGTGCTGGAAGAAAGCATTAAATTCAATGCCAGCGAAAAACCGGTAAAAATGGCGGCATTCTCCCAGTATGCCTACCCGCAGGCCAAGGAACGCTACGCGGAAATAGCCGAACGGACAGGACTGTGCTCCGCAAAAGAAAGTACGGACAAAAAAGTACAGGCCCTGCTTAACCGCATAAAGGAATTAAAAACAAATATCGGCATAAAAAACTGCATTCAGGCATATGACATCAAAGAAGAAGATTTTCTCGCCAAACTGGACAAAATGACCGAGGACGCCTTCAACGACCAATGTACCGGAGCAAACCCCCGTTACCCGCTCATGAGCGAAATCAGGCAAATGTACCTTAATGCCTACTACGGAGAACAAAAAGCATAAAACCGCAGCTCCTCAAACCCGGCAGCTTAAACCGAAAAGCCCCGCAAAGGGGCTTTCGGTCCGTAAAACACAAAGAAATGCAGAATGCCTGACAGCGTTGCCAAATAAAAAACGGCACAAAAAAAGCCCCGAAACAAGGGGCTTTTTATGCTCAATTACAAAATCTGTTTCAAAAACTGCTGCAGACGCGGATTTTGCGGATAATCAAAAACCTGCATGGGCGCACCCTGTTCAAGAATTACCCCTTGGTCCATAAAAATTACCCTGTCCGCAACCTGACGGGCAAAACCCATTTCATGGGTTACCACCACCATAGTCATGCCTTCTTTTGCCAAACTGACCATTACGTCAAGAACTTCCCCGATCATTTCCGGGTCCAAAGCGGAGGTAGGCTCGTCAAAAAGCATAATGCTCGGCTGCATGGCAAGGGCGCGGGCAATGGCCACACGCTGCTGCTGTCCGCCGGACAGCTGGGAGGGATATGCCTTCACTTTATCCGCAAGCCCGACTTTTTTCAGCAGAAAAAGCGCTCTGTCTTCCGCTTCGCTTTTGGAAATCCCGCGCAGCTTCATAGGGGCGATGGTCAGATTTCTCATCACGTCCATATGCGGAAACAAGTTAAAATTCTGAAAAACCATGCCCACATTCTGACGCATGAGATTTATATCGTTTTTTTTGTCGCAGATATCTTTGCCGTTAATATAAATCTGCCCGAGATGAATATCTTCCAGCCTGTTAATGGTGCGCAGAGCCGTAGACTTTCCTGATCCGGAAGGGCCGATGATAACGACCTTTTCCCCTTTCTGCACATCCAAATTCAAATCTTTCAAAGCAACGACATCGCCATAAAGTTTCCACACGCCGCGCATGGAAATAGCTGCCTGCAAATCCGGTTCGGACAAGGCGCTGTAGGAATTAACGGGATTTGTCATAATGAGATAATCTCCCTTCGATAATGCTCATGCCTTTGGAAAGAAGCAGGGTAATAACAAGATAAACAAGAGCAATTATGGTATATGTTTCAAAATATTCAAACGTGTTGGACGCATATTCGCGGCCGCGGCGCAGAACGTCGGCAACGGCAATAACGGAAACAAGGGACGTATCTTTCAAAAGCGCTATGCATTCGTTGCCGATAGGCGGAATAATGGTCCGCAAGGCCTGCGGCAGAATAACAAGAAACATAGTCTGCGTCTTGTTAAAGCCAAGGGAACGTGCAGCTTCGGTCTGGCCTTTGGAAATGGACAAAATACCAGCTCTGAACACTTCGCCCATATACGCGCCGAAACAGAAACTCAAAGATGAAACCGCAGCCACGGTCGGAGAAACCTTTAAAATGCTGCCAAGCGCATAATAAATATAAAAAAGCTGCATAAGAAGCGGAATACCGCGGATCACTTCCACATAAATAGACGCAACCGTATTGATAAAGCGGTTTTTGGCAAGGCGTCCGAGCCCGGTAATAAACCCGATGGGAACAGCAAAGAAAATAGAAATCAGCGTAATTTTAAACGTAATGTACAGACCGTCGGGAATAAAAAGCATAATTTCCCAATAGGTTTCGGGCTTATACAGGCAAAGCCCCACCAAAATCGACACAGCACCCAAAAAAGCAATGGACCATGCCGTAAAAATATGGTTTTTTTCTTTGATGATAGGCGCAGGCCCTTCGGTGAAAATAAGCGGAGCTTGTTGCTCGTTCTGAACTTCTTTGGAATGTTCCATGCGTTCACACACTCCATTTTAATTTATAAACAGCAAAAACTGAATAACTTTTTTACAATTTCAGCGCAAATTAGTCAATAAAAATTAAGAGTTCTTCCCATAACCGCAGCCCAAACCGCGCCAAAAACAAAAAAAAAGAGTTACAGCCTGTGTAACCCTTATATGTGGTGCCCAGGGGGAGACTCGAACTCCCACGCCTCGCAGCGCTACCACCTCAAAGTAGTGTGTCTACCAATTCCACCACCTGGGCAAATCCGTAAAAAAATAATAGTTAATAAGTAGATGGTGCCCAGGGGGAGACTCGAACTCCCACGCCTCGCAGCGCTACCACCTCAAAGTAGTGTGTCTACCAATTCCACCACCTGGGCACGAAGACTCTTTTATGCGAAATACGCCTCAATTGCAAGCTTTTTTTTTTCAAAAATTATATTTTTTTTTACTTTGATTTTACCGCGGTATAAACCGTAACAATTCCGAAGGTTAACGTTTTATACCCGACAAACTCGAAACCCGCTTTTTTTATTTCTGCGCAAAAATCCTGCTGATTCGGAAAATTTTCAATGGTTCTTGCCAGATATTTATAGGCATCGGCATTTTCTCCGAGCAGTCCCGCAAGCGCGGGCATTACCTTTTCCAAATAAAAATAGTAGCATTTCTGCAAAATGGGATTGGCAACGGGAGAAAATTCCAAAATGTGCAGCTGTCCGCCGACAGTCAAAACTCTGTGCATTTCCGACAGTGCCCGCAGTCTGTCATCCACATTGCGTATGCCGAACGCCATGCTTACCGCGTCAAAACTGTTTTCCCCGTAAGGAATCGACAAAGCGTTAATGCATTTGACTTCAATACGGCCTTTATCCTGTTCTTTAATTTTCTTTTTGCCGTATTCCAGCATTTCCGGACAAATATCGCCAGCAACCACCGTGGCATCGGGAAATTTTTTCAGGGCCGCCGCGCTCACGTCCAGCGTTCCTGCCGCCATATCCAAAATTTTATTGGTTTTGCCAAGCACAAAACCTGCCACCAATACTTTGCGCCACCAAAAGTCAATGCCCAGGCTGCACACATGATTAAGCAAATCATAGCGTTTGGTTATGGCTTTAAACATGGAACTGACTTTCTGCGAATGTTCGTTGAGAACAAAATCTTCCCGCTCCGCGGCAGGTTCCGCTGCCTCTTTAGCCAAAGAAGCAATACTGTCCGTCTGTTCCGCGAAACTTTGCACGGTCTGCCCGCAGGCGTCTGCTTCAGCCGGTTTTATGCCGCACTGCCGTACGGCGCCGTCTTCGGCCCCAGTCTGCACTGCCGTCTTCTCACCTGCCGCATCATCAGCCATATTCTTTTTTACGGTTTCTGCCGCTGCCGTACGCCGAGTACGGGGTTTTGCCTGCCTTGTTCCTGTCTGTTTCGCTGTTTTTACCGCCATGCTTACCCCCGCCGCTGCGTTTCTTTTTCTATGGTCTGCTGTCCTGCCGCAACCGTTTCCAAAACAACTTTATAAACATTGGGAAAAATCTCCGCAAAATTTGTTGGGGAAATGCGCTGTGTTTCAATAAATTTCACCGCTATTTCCTTGCTTACCTGCAATACTTCCTTTTCGATTCTTTCCATGCTGACCTCATATAAAAAAACCCGTCTTGGGGAATGGCACCAACCACCACGGCAGGAACCGACGGGTAAAAAAGAAAGGGTATGCCCCTCCCCTTTTTTGTTGATATTATAAGCCGAATCCCTGCATAAACAATTCTTCTGCGGAATCGGTTTCCGTAACATTATCGGGCTGTACGGCATTAATGCCCGTTTCCAGCGTCGTGCCTTCCATAAACGGCAGGGATATGCCGTCCACTTCCCTGAAATAAATGCCTTCGGGCTGTTCAAAGTCCGTAGGAGGATAATATTTAAACGCCTCATCGGCAAAATATTTAAAAATAGGCAAAGCGGCTCCCGTGCCTGTTTCGCCGCGTCCCATGGGCTCTATTTGATCATAGCCTACATATGTGGCAGTAACCAGTTCCGGCGTAAGCCCCACAAACCATGCATCAACTTCATTATTGGTAGTGCCTGTTTTGCCGGCAAGAGGCCTTTCAAGGTATTTAAGCTGGCTTGCCGTACCGTACTGCACCACCCCGCACAAAAGCTGGGACATAATATACGCATTCTGCGGAGAGATAACCTCTTCAAGCTTCGGTTCCTGTTCAAAAAGCGTATTGCCGTAAGGGCCTACCACTTTTTGGATAAAACGGGGTTCGGGCCGCTTGCCCAAATTGGCAAACGCACTGTACGAACACGCAACGTCTATAGGAAGAACTTCAATCGCTCCAAGACTTACCGCCAGCGTCGGCAGAGGATATTCCCTGGCAAGCTTCATCTGTTTTGCCCTGTCAAGCACGGCGTCCATGCCGATTTCCTGGGCAACCCTGATTGTGGACAGGTTTCTGGAACGGGCAAGCGCCCTGTTCAGCCGCAGTGGCCCGTCGAATTTTCCGCCGAAATTCTGCGGGCGCCATACGTTATCGGCGTTGACGTCAATAATCATAATCGGCGCGTCCAGCGTCATGGAGCCGGCGGTAAACCCTGCATCAAGCGCCGCGGAATACACAAAAGGCTTAAATGCGGAACCCGGCTGACGTTTTGCCTGGGTAGCACGGTTAAACTGATCGCCGTCATAACTGAATTCATAACCGCCAACCATAGCCACGACATCACCGGTTTTCGGCTCCATGGCTATCATGGCGCCCTGAACCCTGGGATACTGCTGCAGGGCAACAGGGATTACTTTTCCCGGAATAAGTTCGGCTTTTTCCAAAGCAAAATTGCGGGGATTGCTTTTTTTTAGCCGGGCGGCTTCTTTGGCATCGGGCAAATTGAGAGAAACCCATACCACATCGCCTTTATGCAGCACGGTGCGGGCATCTTTTACGCTTTCTGCGGTAAAGCGGCCGTTATACGCTTTATTGGGTTTTCTTGCCCAGCCCATGGTTTTTACGGACAAAAAGCCCGAATATTCCCCAAGGCTGACAGCCGCACCGGAGGCCTCCACGGAAAGGACAACCGCTTTCTGCCAGCTTCCTTCCTGAAATTTATCCAAATCAAAAGGCTCTTTTTCAAAAAAGTCCTTTACTTCGTCAAGAGAAATCTGTTTGACCGGCCCTTCATAGCCATGACGCTTCGCAGCTTCTTCCAAACCGCGGCGAAAAGCCTTATCCGCAAGAACCTGCTGTACGGGGTCCATGGAAGTATAAACGGTAAGTCCCTGTTCATACACAATATCCTCACCGTAAACCCCCAAATCAAAACCTAACTGCGCAGAAAAGTCTTCGGTAAAAATATCAATAAGTTCGCGGCGCACCTCTTCCAGATACCAGCCGCCCTCACGGCCCATAAACGTAGGCATGGATTTATATTCCAGCTCCTGATAAAAAGCCTCCTCAAACTCCTCGTCGCTGATCCAGCCAAGATCGCGCATACGGCGAAGCACGTGCTCCTGCCGTTTTTTGGCTGCTTCGGGGTGTCTGTAAGGATTGCTTGCAGAAGGCGACTGGGGCAGACCGGCTATCATGGCGCATTCGGCAATAGTCAGTTCGCTGGCGTGCTTGCCGAAATACGTTCTTGCGGCGGCCTCAACCCCGTAAGCGTTGCTGCCCAAAAAAATCTGATTTAAATAAATGGTCAGAATATCATCTTTGGAAAGCTGCTGTTCCAGACGGTAAGCAAGAATAGCCTCTTTCAGCTTACGCTCATAGCTTTTTTCGGGAGTCAGCATAAGGCGTTTTACCACCTGCTGGGTAATGGTGCTTCCGCCCTGCGAAATGCCGCCGGATTTCAAGTTGGCAATAAATGCGCGGAAAATCGCCGTTAAATTAACTCCGGGGTGTTCGTAAAATTCCGAATCTTCCACGGCAAGAAACGCCAGCGGCAAATGCTTTGCCATTTCGTTCATGCCGATAACATAGCGTTTTTCGCGGTAAAACTGTCCGATAAGGCTTCCGTCCCGGGCAAGAACCGTCGTAACCTGCGCCGGTCTGTAATCGGCTATTTTACTGAAACTCGGCAAATCGTTGGTTGCCCAGCGGTACAGACCGTATCCGACAACCGCGGCAAGCACCATACCCGCAATGCACAGAATTCCAAAAATTTTCAAAAAAGAATGTTTCTTTTTCGGAGTTTTTTGCGCAGGCTCTTTCTGATTATTTTCAGTTTCGCCCATTTCCAACGTATCCAAAGACATGAAAAAAACCTTTTATGAAAGATGCTTCGTCAATAATTCGTTTACAACGGCAGGATTGGCCTTGCCTTTCATTTCGCGCATGATCTGACCGACAAAGAAGCCCATAAGCTTTGTTTTTCCGCCTTTAAAGGCTTCGACTTCCGCAGGATTGGCCTCAATGACTTTCAGCACCGCAGCCTCAATGGCCCCCGTATCGGAAACCTGTGCAAGGCCGCGCTCTTTGACCAAAGCCTCCGGCATAACGCCGCCGTTTACCAAATCCGGGAAAATATCCGCCGCGATTTTGACGCTGATAAGTCCGCTGTCGATAATTTTGGCAAGCTCCGCCAAAGCTGCGGGCTCAATGGCCAGTTTGGCGTCTTTGCCTTCGGCAATGCGCTGGTTCATTTCGCGAAGAAGCGGGCCGAGAATTAAATTCGCTATCTTTTTCGGCTCGTTGTATATTTTAACGGAATTTTCAAGCAGCCCTGTAAGATACGGATCAAAAGCTATAAGTTCCGCTTCTGATTCGGCAATCTGCCATTCGTTTTGGAAACGTTTTTTGCGTTCCGCGGGAAGTTCCGGCATATTTGCCTTCCACAAAGCAAGCTCTTCATCGCTTATGCATACTGGAAGCAGATCCGGGTCGGGGAAATAACGGTAGTCCTCGGCATCTTCCTTGCTGCGCATGGCAAGCGTAATATTTTTTGTGCTGTCGTACAGACGGGTTTCCTGACGCACGGTTCCGCCGTCCAAAATGACGTCTTCCTGACGGGCAGCTTCATACTCAATAGCTTTCTGCACGTGCCTGAAAGAGTTCAGATTCTTCAGTTCCGTACGCGTACCGAACTCTTTTTGCCCCTTGGGACGTATAGACACGTTGGCATCGCATCTGAAACTGCCCTCTTCCATATTGCCGTTGGTAACGCCGAGGTTTACGACAATGGCATGGAGAGCTTTGAGATAGGCCACGGCTTCTTCCGCACTGCGCATATCCGGTTCGCTCACAATTTCGATAAGCGGTGTTCCCGCACGGTTTAAATCCACAAAACTTTGGTTTTCCGTTGGAGAATGGATATTTTTTCCAGCATCGTCTTCCAAATGGATACGGGTAATGCCTATGCGCTTGGTCTGATTATTGACGGTAATGTCAAGATATCCGTGCTCGCACAGCGGCAGATCATACTGAGAAATCTGATAATCCTTCGGCATATCCGGATAAAAATAATTTTTGCGGGCAAAAATTGATTTTTGATTAATTTTGGCATTAATGGCAAGAGCGGTACGGGCGGCAAATTCCACGGCTTTTTTGTTCAGCACCGGCAAAACTCCGGGCATACCCGAACACACTTCGCAGACATTGCTGTTGGGCGCGTCGCCGAAGGAGTTGGGGCAGGAGCAGAAAAGTTTGCTCTCCGTAGCTAAATGAACATGAACCTCAAGGCCGATGACAACTTCAAAATCTGACATATATAAAGCTCCCGATAAGCTGATAAATTTAAATAAAAAAAATATATAGCATATTCTTTTTTAAGCCACAAGCAAAAGCGCCATTAAAAAAATTTTTCAAAAAAAAGCCCCTTTTTCCGTATATTCGGAACAAAGGGGCTTTGCTGCCTATATGGTTTGCTACATACTTTTATACAGCGACATTTTTTTGCTGAGCAGGCTGTTCATCGGACTGCTCTTCGGCTGTACCGCATACTGCGGCATTTCCTGCGGCATATCGGCCTGTCCGTTTTCAGTCACAATATGTTGTGCCGGCATTTCAGACTGCCGCACGGCATTAACTGTCTGACTTCCGTTTTCTGCCATTGCCTGCATGGCATTATGCCCCAAAATTGCACTTTGCTTCTGCAAAGGACTTACAGATTCTTGCGCTCCCTGCGGCAAAACCACAGATTGTCCGGCATACTGCCCGTGAGCTTTCAGCTGCATGGCAGAAGCGTCTGTCTTTGCCGCGGAAAAATCTCCCTGAGACACTGCTGCACCCTTCGAAAAAGACTGAGAACAAAACATTCCTTGCTGCTGCATAAAAACACGGCTGGCCCTTTGCGCCATAGAAACAGACACGGGTTTGCTTTGAGCTGCAGCAATTTTTTTTCCGAGCAGCGCTTCCAATTCATTTTTGGCAAGCATTTTTTCTTCGTCGGTTTTGGCAGTTCCAAGCTTTTCTTTTGCCCGTTGGATTGCCTCGACTTTCTGCCTGGCTTCTTTAATATGCTCGGCACGCTCGCGAATACTGCCGCCCAAATGCAGCTGTCCGCCCGAATTGCCCGCAAAAGAAGGCACAGGGCCCATTTTCAAAAGCATTTCCTTTGCTTCTTTTGTCTGCATGGCTTCAAAAAAAGAATCCCGCACAACCTGCATATTCTGCCGCACGCTCTTTAATACTGCCAAATCATTTTTTAAATTTGCCATCAGCAGATTTTTGTTGGTAATAAGATATAAATTATGCAGACCTTTGGCGACTTCCCCGCCTTTTTCCATATTCAGGGTGGAATCAAGCTCATGAATGATGTCCAGTGCCCTTGAAATGCAGTTGCCCTTTTCCTGAATGTTTTTCTGTTCCATGTTTTCAGCCGCAAGATCCAGGAAACGGAGCAGCCCGTCATAAAGCATGAGCGTAATGTCCGCCCTGCCTACGGTATTTACCTGAGCCTGCTTATAAGACTGTGCCGCATTTAACATAGTTGCCTCTTTATAGCCTTCTTAATAATTATGATGAAACGGTATACGAACTTATTTGGGACATTTTTTGGTTATATTCGGTCAGCGTTTGTTCAAGACGAGCATATTTCAATTTTTCCCGCTGCTCCCATAACGCTATCCTGTCGGTTTCGGAATCGATTTTTTCCTGCAGCTGATCTATGGATTCCTGATAACTGGCAATAATTGTGGGGATATGTCCCTGTTCCACGCCTTCAACGGTACTGGACGCCACTTCCTGTTCAAAAAAATCATAAAGTTCGTTAATTTTTCCCTGCCTGATGTTGATAGTGCTTGAATACGATCCCTGTGCCATGCCGCCCGTGGCAAACTGAATTGCAACACCGGCCGCATCGTTGTTAGGATCGGCAACTGTCCAGCGGCCCGGAAAATTCGAGTCAGTCTTGGCAGCAACACCGTTAATATAAACATTGGTTGCCTGACCGTTGGCATCCACATCATAAGTTACTTCATAACTGCCTGCTTTAGAGGTTACGCCTGTTGAAGCCACGGTAAAATCCGCAGAGGTCGTTGTGCCTTTCATGGTGGAAGAAAGCAGTTCCACCACAGCGGCGGCATCTTCTGCCAGCGCTTCGTCCAGTTCAGTCTCATCAATAACCAGCAGACCGAAGTCTTCGTCACCGGCATTGGTATTTGTTGTTATTCCTATATCAGCCAATGTTGTAAACAAATCGCCGAACACGTCGTCCACGGCCTGTTTTTTGCTAAATCCCGTACTCATGCCGCTGATAATGTTATTGTAATCGGAAAGCACAAGCTGTACGCCGTAGTTGCCCGTCAGCGCGCTGCCAATCTGCCAGGTAAGCTGAGAAGTCAGTTTGCCCTCTTCATACTCATCGGTTTCTTTTTCCGAATCAACTTCCGACAAAGATAAAACCGTCCCCTTTACCAGGTTAAGCGCATCAACAACTTCCTGAATGTTTTCTTTTATTTTGCTGGTATCCTGAACGGTGTTTAAAACTGTCTTTCCCGTACTTTTAATGGTAATTTCCATACCTTCGATTACTTCTGTCAGAGTATTGGTAGAAGAAGTAAAAACCTGATCCCAGCCGTTTACGGTAAACACGGCGTCTTGGGCATCCTGCTTGTACCAGTTGTCTCCGCGTGCTCCGATGCTGCCCATGGACCCCGCATTGATATTTTCAAGCTGAACTTCTTTGTCGGAACTGTCTTTGTATACAAGCTTATACCCTGATGCAGTAGCCATAACTTCCGCTTTCAGACCTGCGCTTTTAATGGCGCTGTCCGCATTAAACTGCTCGGCAAACTCCTGCAGTGTCGTGCCGTCCGCAACGGACAGGGAAAAAGACTGAGCAGGATCGCCAAAACTGAAAGAAAACGTCTGATTGCCGCCGGAATTATTAATTATGCTGTCTGCCCCGGAAATAACGGCTTTTTTGCCGAACCCTTCCACATCGGCACTGATGCAGCCCGAAGAAACGACATCATTGACGGCAATGCTTTCCGTACCGGCCAAAACGCCGCTGTTCGGACAATTAATCGCAACAGACGAAGGATCACCGTTTTCATCGACATATTTAATGGTCGCATTCTGCCCGGTGCTGTCGTATTCGATTTTCGCGGTAATGCCCAAACTGTTGGAAGAAGAATACTCATTGAACTGCTGCACGTAATCCTGCAGGCTCATGCCGTCGTCAATGGCAATTTCATGCTTTTTGCCGTCCACCTCAAAATCAATATTCAGATTTTTGTCATCTCCGGTACCGGCAGAATTTACTACGGCATCTTTATAGGAAAACTGAACGGAACCGCTTGCGCTGTCAAAACTTGCCGTCAGCCCGACATGATCCGGATTGCTGTTGACCGCATCCAGCAAATCCTGCATGGTTGCGCCGCTGCTAAGTGTTACGGAATAATTTTTGCCTAAATACGAATACGTGAATGTTTGATCAGTTCCCGTATTGTTGACAATATCCCCCGTTCCGGAGAATTTTTTTCCGCCGAGGGCTTCAATATCCGTACTGATCTGCAGATTGCTGACCGCGGTACCGGAAGACCTGTTGGAAAATTCAATGGTATAATTGGAACCGTCAAGCTTTAATGTCGCCTTCAGCGGCTGTTTGGAATCTTCATTGAATTTTTCCACAAATTCCTGGGCCGTCATGCCCGCATCCACAGTAAACGAACGTTCCTTGCCGCCATAATAATATTTAAAAGTACCGCCTGTTTCGCTTAAAACAACATCACTGCCGGTAAACAGCGTATAACTGCTGTCCAAGGAAGGCAGTGTGGAAGAAATGGATAAATCCGCATCCTTTCCCGTATCGGTTCCCTGGATTTGGAACATATAGCCGCTGCCGTTTTTAATAAGCGTTGCGCGCACGCCGGGATTCTGCGCATCATTATTGATACGGCTGACAAGCTGTTCAAGATTTGTTCCGTCAGCCACATTAATTTCTCGGGTTACCCCTTTATACGTATACGTAAACGTATGGGCAGTGCCCGTATCGTTTATCACAGCATCTTTTGCATCAAAAATCGTTTTGGAACAATACATGGAAGTAGTTGCAGTCTGCTGTATGTCAAGCGTATAGGAACCCTGGGGAATATTGTCGGTGCTTTTTACCGTTGCGGACGCAACAGCCGAATCTGAACTTTCAATGGACAGATTAAACATTTTGGATGTAGTATTAAATTTACTTAAAACATCCATTGCCTCACGCATTTTTGTCACAACTTCTTCCAAAGCCGAAATGCGGTATTCATATTCTGCCTGTGAAAGCTCATATCTGTTTTTTTGAATTTCCTGCGCAGACTTTAAAGACGCGATAATAGAATCGGTATCAATGCCTGATCCTAAACCTGAAAAACTGATGCCGCCAGAAATCGTACTTGACATAATAACCTCACTGGGAAATTTCTACCCATATAATTCTGCATATAAAATATATGCAAAAAATATTCCAAAAAAGAATACGGTGTATACTATTTCTTCAATTAAGATTATCGGTACTTTTTTTTATAACTTTATGGAAAAAAAATATTATTTCTGACAACAGACGCAGTAAACTGTCGTCCTGCCGGCTACGGTTTTTCTGTGCAGCGGCCTGCCGCAAAAATGACAGTTCTGCCCTTCCCTGCCGTACACATGAAATTTATTCTGAAAACTGCCAACATCGCCTTTTGCCGTACGGTAATCCTTGATGGAACTTCCGCAAAACCTTATGGAATCTTCAAGAACGGCTTTTAAACTTTCGTGCAGCAAAACCAATTCCCGCTCGGAAAGCGATCCCGCCTTTCTGTCCGGAAGAATACCGGCCCTGAAAAGCGCTTCATCCGCATAAATATTGCCGATGCCCGAAACAATATCCTGCTGCAGCAGCACAGATTTTACGGCGGCGTTTTTTCCTTTCACGGCCTGTACAAATTCTGCCGGAGCCATTTCCAGAGGGTCCTTGGCAAGCTTGCGCCAAAACGTCCATGTTTGCGCACTGTTTTCCGTAAAAAAACGGCAGTAGCCGAATTTTCTCGCATCGTCAAAAAAAACACGCTGCCCGTTTTCCAGGTTAAGAATGATGCGGGTATGTTTCTCCGCTTCTTTCGGCTCGGAATAATAAAAAAGCCTGCCCGTCATTTTCAGATGAAAAGCCAATCCCAAAACAGTCTGTCCCTCAAGCACAAACGGATCAAAAAACATGAGCAGCAGCTTGCCCCGTCTGCCCACAGTACGGATTTTCGGCTGAAAAACGGCAAGACAGGAACTTGGCAGCGTATCTTCCCAAGACGAAGCATTAAGACAGTCCAGCGAACGGATTTTTTTTCCTGCAATCTCCGGAGCCAAAGTCCGGGCAACGGTTTCCACTTCCGGAAGTTCCGGCATACACGGCTCCTTTATTTATGAAGAACCAGATTGGACACGGTTTCGACAAGTTTCTGAAACGAAATGGGCTTGACAATATGTGCAGTCATGCCGGCCTCGAAACACTTTTTAATATCATCGTCAAAAGTGTTGGCCGTAAGCGCAATAATCGGAATAGTTTTGGCGCGGGGGTGCAAAGACGCCCGGATACACTGCGTTGCCTCGTAACCGTTCATAACAGGCATCTGCAAATCCATAAAAATCAGGTCAAATGCCGCCGGCTCGGAATTGACAAACGTTTCCGCACCTTCTTTTCCGTCGCGGGTTACGGTAACTTTCATGCCTGTTTTTTCCAAAATCTTTTTAATAACGACAATATTAATCGGGTGGTCTTCCACCAGCAGAGCGGACAATCGGCTGAAATCATGCGTCAGAGCCGGCTCTTCTTTATGCTCTTTTTCGTCAAAAGAACAGATTTGTTTTAAAAACGGCAAGTTAATGGTAAACGCAGACCCATAGCCCAAACGGCTTTCCACAGAAACCGTGCCGCCCAAACTGTCCACCAGCGCTTTTACAATGGCAAGCCCAAGCCCTGACCCTTCGATTTTACTGATCATTGAGCTTTCCACCCTATGGAACGGATCAAAAATATACTGTATCTGCTCTTCGGAAATTCCGATACCGGAATCCTGAACTTTTATAGAAAAATATGCAATGTTGTTGCGTACGGATTTTTGTTCCGTCATGGTGACATTAATAAAACCGTGCTCCGGCGTAAATTTTACGGCATTGCTGATGATATTGCTGATAATTCTGCTGAACCGCGTTTCGTCGCTCACAACATTGTCATGCATAATATTTTCAAATTCAACGGTATAACGGATATTTTTCTGCAGCGTTATGGCCTTGAAAACATCACAGACGGCAGTCATGGCCTTGGTAACGGAAAACGCGGAATTGGCAACGGTCATTTTTCCGCTCTCGATTTTGGCCATATCCAAAATATCATTAAGCAGAGTCAGCAAATGGGCGGAACTTGTTTTGATAATTTTCAGGCTTTCTTCCACCTGACTGCTGTCAGACAAATCTTCCAGCGCCAAATTGGTCATGCCGATTATGGCGTTCATAGGCGTGCGCAAGTCATGGCTCATGGACGCAAGAAACGAACTTTTTGCCTTATTTGCCTGTCTGGTAGCCTCAAGGGCCTGATACAGCTCATCGTTTTTACGCTGCTCTTCGATATATAATTCCGTAATATCGACACAGCCGAGGCAAATAGTGGCCGTGCGTTCGTCATAGCGGAAAACATGAAAACGCTTATAGCGAATTTCATCTTCATCACCTCGCCGCACACAGCGGAAGCCTATTTCAAAACTGGAATTTTCTTTTGACCTCGCAATCAGATTAGGCAAAGACATTTCATAAATTATGCGTTCCCTGTCTTCTTCCACGGCATAATATTCCAAAATGGCAGGACAGTCGTAGGAATAAATACCCGTATATTTTACCTGTGCCTCTTCGCTGAGCATTTGATTTTCGTTCCACATCTGATATTTGTCATTTTTAATATCAACCTGAAAGATAAAATCTATCTGATGCATGAGGCAAAGGTCGGTAAATTTCTGCTTAATCACGCGTTTTGTGATGTCATACAAAGAAATCAAACCGATAAGATCGCCGCTTTCGTAATGCTTCATTACTTTCAGTTCGCAGCGCAGCCAAAGCGGCTTATTGAAAAAGCGGCTCTGAAACAGGCATGCTCCCTGGGGCAGCCCTTTTTCATAGCGTTCGATAATGGCATCAATATTAAACACGCGGGCAAATTCTTCTTTCTGATCGTCTTTCAGAATAAAATTTTTAAAGCGTTCAAATTCAACATCTGCCTGCTTCATGGCTATATCTTCCAGCGCGCCGAGCCGGCTGGAAAGAACCTGCCTGGTATTTACGTTAAAAGTCAAACTGCCGTACATATCGGCCTGGGAAAGCTGCCAAAGCTGTATTTGCTCGTTGTACAGATTTTCCGCCCGCTTTTGCTCCGAAATATCCAGGGAAGTTCCCAAAATTTTATTGGAATCCCCGTGTGAACCTTTAATAAGCGCAAACCGCAGACGTATCCATGTATATCCGTTTTTTTGAAAATTATAAAACCGCACGTCGCAGCCTGCATTCTCCGTTCCCTGCGCAATCTGTCCGAAAAAGTTTAAATATACATCTCTGTCGTCTTCAAAAATCCGTTTGGACTCAATATGGCTCTGCGGCACATTTTGCTCACGGTTTTTAAAGAAACTGGATTCTGTTTCGCTTTCCAGCAGCAATTCCTTGGTTTCGGGATTATACGTCCATACCGTAACTCCGGTCTGATCGGTTGCGGACATTAAACGCTGCTTCATGGCCATATAGGCATTAATGTCTTCACTGGTACCGATAGCCAAAATAGGTTCGCCTTTTTCGTCAAACATATTGGTATATCGGATTTTGCGCCATGTTTCGGCAGAGTGATCATCCCTGACCAGAACATTCGCCTCCACATACAGAGTACCTTGCTTGAGCTGCTCGTGCATATTTTTAAAAATATCCCAGTACTCTTTATGAATATGCTGAGATTTTATAACATATTCCACAAAATTGCCGACATGGAAAACTTCCTGCTTTCCGTCGGCAAAATAATAAATAATGCCTTCGTCAGTCCGGGGATTGTATTCCCAATAAAGAATGTTCAGGTGCGTAATGGCGGTCTGCAGCTTCAAACGGGCATATTCCAAGCCCTGCTCATACTGATAAATTTCGGTTCTGTCATCGGCAACGCAATACAAAAACGGCTGTTTGTCTTCCGTATACATACGCCTTGCTTTAATAAGCAATTTCTTTTCATTGCCTGACCTGTCGCAGACACTGCATTCAAAGTTCATTATCGAATTATTTTGCGTCAATGCCTGTTCTGCAAGACTGCGCCAGAAAAATGCATTGCTATCGGAAACGATAAGCCTGCCGAATTCATTGTTCAGCTCTTTGGCAAAACTGATTTTATTATATCCGAAATACTCATAAAAAGCATGATTTGCAAAGGTTACCGTTCCTTTTTCATCCAAGCGGCAGCGGAAAATCAAACTGGGCACGCTGTTGCAGACAAGCGCCAGCTCCTTTGACTTGCTTTTCAGTTCGGCCTGCTTATGCTTTATGGCCGTGGTATCGGTCAGCAGAATATTAATATATTTTCGGCCGTCTTCGCAGGAAACTTCACCTGTCAGCAAAATATATTTCTTTTGGTTTTCAAATTCCAAAGACGTAGGAAATTCAAAACGTTCGCCAAGCGCTTTGCTTTTAATCAAATAATCAAGCTCGCCCTGTTTTTCTTCGGAAACAAGGGATAAAAATTTCCCTCCGTACACGGTATCAAAATGTTCTTTTGTAAAACCGCATTCCGTATAGAAAAATTTGTTGGCTTCCGTAACAGTCCATGTATCGTACTCACAGCGGATAATTGCCCCGTGCAGATTGTCGTAAATCATCTGCAGACGGCAGGAAAGATTGCGCTGGGCGGAAATATCCGCAAAAGCCACATACAGAAGCTTGGTGCCGTCTTCATTGTTATTAATAAAGCAATATGATTTCAGCCAAGTGGTTTTTTCGTGCAGACGGGAACGGAATTCAACGGTAAACGGCTCATTGGCCGCTATTGTCTTATTCATGGCTTCGATAAATTGCTGCCTGTCGTCCTCATGGATAAGCGTGTAAAAATCCTTTTGCTTTTCTGCCCAAAACTCTTCCTTGGACAAATGAAAAAATTTATACAGGCCGTTGCTGTAATATTCCGGAACTATGGAACCGTTTTTATCAATGTAATAAATCGCAAAACCGCCGGACAAACTCTGCAGAAGATTTTTCAGATGTACCAGCTCGTTTTTTTGATTCTGAATATTGAAAACAAGAAAATTTACCAGCAAATCGCCGCAGCTGCCGATGGAAGCGGAACCGACAAGCCCTACCCACGCCTGTTCGCCGTTTTCCTTTTCCACGGCGCATTCCATAAGAATATCGCCGATATTGACAAACTGTCCTTCAAAATCGGAAAAAATATCGTCCGAATTATCGCCCTTGATGAAATCTTTAAAACTGCCGTATTTTTTCTTAAATGCGGAAAAATTTTCAAACCCCAAAAAAGACAGCAGTTTTTTATCCGCATACAAAAAAGAAAAATCTTCTTTCCGCTGCAGGGCAAAAGAGCCGATAACCCATTTGTTCCCGGCCAAAATTTTCTGCAGTCCGAGAATGGCGCTGCCGTATTTTAAAGCGCTGTCTTCTTCCCCGGAACTCTGCCTTTCCAAATCATAATAAAAACTTATCTGATAAATGAGCCAGCCGGCGCCGGTTTTTTTTGAGGTAATGGTTGCTTGCAAATAAATATTTTCTGTAAGATAATAATAAAAAAACGCAGTGGCTATGTCATCGGTGACAAAATGCACATGGGAGCTGACAAGACGAACATTAAAATCCGCGGAAACAGACTTCCAGCGATATAAAACAATATCGCAGAATTCTTCCTTGCCATTAATGGCGGCAGTGGAAAGATTGCTGAAAACCGTTACGTCATCGGCGCAAAAATTCAGCACGCTTTCAAGATCTTTCTCAACAAAAAGCTTTTTAATAAATTCCTGAGAAATGCTTTTTATTTTTTCTGTTTCCTGTGCCATAACTACCTCGCGGCTGATTATAGCCTTAAGAATTACGGAACGCAAGTTTTAAAGAGTTGTCAAATGATTATAAGTGCGAGCAGAAGAACTGATATTCCGGCATATTACAGCGAATGGTTATTTAAACGCCTGCAGGAAGGTTTTTGTATTACGGTCAACCCCATAAACCCTACGCTGTTTTACAAAATTCCCCTGAACAAAGAAATTGTGGACGCCATTGTTTTTTGGTCAAAAAATCCTTATCCCATGCTCAAAAAACTCCATCTGCTTTCAGACTATCAGTATTATTTCCAATATACCATAACGCCCTACGCCGACGATATAGAAAAAAACCTGCCCCGGAAAAAATATCTTGTGGACACCTTCATCAAGCTTTCAAAACTCATAGGCAAAAACAGGGTAATCTGGCGTTATGACCCCATACTGCTCAGCCCAAAATACAGCATACAGTACCACCTGCAGTATTTTAACACGCTCTGCGGCAACCTTGCCCCGTACACGACAAAAGTCATTGTCAGCTTCCTGACCATTTACCGAAAAAACAAAAGCCGCTGCGAAGATCTGCAGCTTGTGCCGCCGACGCCGCAGGAAAAAGACAGCCTTCTTGCCGCCCTGGCAGAAACAGCCTATCCCCACGGACTGCGCTTTGAAATATGCTCCCAGGATTTTCCGCAGAACAGCCGGTATCCCATATACAGCGCCCGCTGCATTGATCTGAATCTGATAAACGAACTGACGGGAAAAAACTTCATTATCGAAAAAGATCCCAGCCAGCGCGATTTGTGCGGCTGCGTCAAAAGCTGCGATATCGGTATGTACAACAGCTGTTACAACGGCTGCGTATACTGTTATGCGGCATATAAAAACAACAGGCTGGAAGAAAACAAAACCAAACACAATCCGGAAAGCCCCATGCTCATCGGAGAACTGCCCGAAAACGTACAGATAATCGACAGAAGTTTTGAAAGCCGCAGCAGCAATCAACTTTTCTTAATGTAGCCCCTTTTTATCCGCACCTGCCGAACCCAAAAGAACAACTCTGCAAAAGCGCTAGGGTATGTTTCTGAATTAATGCCATTGATTATAGCACTCATAAATAATATTAATCGAAACAGACTGTTTTAAAACTTGTTTGGGGTTGGGAAAAAGATTTTTTCAGTCGCTCTTATTCACAGTATTTGCGGAACCGAAGCCGAAACTTTCGGCAAGGTCCGCAAAAACTGTGCAATGAGGGGGCTTGGGGGAAATCATTTCCCCCAAGAAAAAAAATAATTTGGAAACACACCCTAGTTAAGCAAAAAATCCTGCAGATCTTTTACCGTTTCAATGATAAAATCGGTCTTATGCTCCAAAAATTCTTCCCTGGAGCCATAGCCGCTGTATAAAACAGAAGCAACCTGCAGATGATTGTCCTTTGCGCCGATAATGTCATGTTTCCTGTCGCCTACCATAATAACGTCGGGAGCGGCAGCAGTGCCGGTTTGCTCAAGAGCAAAGGCAATAACTTCGGATTTGGAGCTTCTTGTGCCGTCAAGCTCGCTGCCGGATACAAAATCAAAATACTGCAGCAATGAAAATTTTTCCAAAATATCCCGAGCATAGGAACGCACTTTGCACGTTGCAAGCATAATCTTCTTATCAGCCTGCTTCAGCTTTTCCAGCATTTCGCCGAACCCCTCGTACACGGTCAAATCAAAAATGCCCTGCTCCCGAATATAATATTCCCTGTATTTGGCCACAGCGGTTTCAATGTCTTTCTCCTGTACGCCGTAAGCCAAAAACGCCTCGCGCAGCGGCGGCCCGATAAATACGCACAGGCTGTCCAGCGAAGGATAGCCGATATGCAGATAATCCAGCGCATAGGCTACGGATTTGGTAATCCCCCCTTTGGGATCGGTAATCGTGCCGTCAAGGTCAAATAAAATCGTAGAATATTTTGCCATAATCGTTCCCTTTATGTTTTCTGTATGCTTTATAGCGTTTTTTTATGCAAATGACAACAAATTCCGTATCCAAAACCATAAAGCGCCGCCAAACAAAAAACTGGACTTTCCCCGCAAAAAAGCATAGCCTAACAGGCATGACAAAAAATATTACAGCAATTATAGCAATACGTTATATCATATTTTTTACTTTTTTCCTTGCCTCCTGCCAGCCTGCGGCACACTACCCCCAAAAACACGCTTCCGACCTGCCCCGTGCCGACAGCCGTTTTATCGGCTGGCTAGAAAAAGAATCGGTTTTCAATGCCGTGGCGGAAAAAATAAAAATCGTCAGCGGAACCCAGTTTGCCTGGAACTTTTCCGCTTCCAAGCACAATAAAGAAAATATTCTTGCCGTAAGCCCCGTCTGGCTGCAGTTCAACCCGTACCGCATCATCTCCGGCGGCAAGCAAAGCCCTTTAAAACTGTTCGGAAGCAATACGCTTCTTTTAAAAAAAGCCTCAATATACGGCATTTATCCCTACCCCACCAAGGGAACCAGCTTTGAAAGCCTGTATGCCATGCCTTCCGACGGCAATACCGCTCAGGACAGTCCCATTTCCCTGTCCGTCGCCAAAGAAATCGGCACAGCGGCAGAACTGTATGCGCTCGCCGCAGGCGGCGTGCAGACAGCCGGCAACATTTTGCCCGCCAGCCTCGGAACAGGCGCGGATTTTCTGCTTGCCCTGCACGGCGTGCGCGAATATCCGGGGCTGTTCATGATGCTTGAAATCCCAAAACAGCTCTGGGACATTCTTCCGCCATCAGCTCAAGGCTCCGCGTTTGCGCCGTCAAAACTTTCTGCCGTTCAGCTTGAAACGCTGTACCGGGCAGGATTGATCCCCCGGCATTTCTGCAGGGATTTTTTCGGTGATTTTCCCGAAAGCGGCTTTGCCGCCAGCAGCGAAATACTGGGATACGACGGCGTGACAAGACGCTGGGTGTACCGTTATGTCAATAATCCCTATACGGCGGTACTGAATTTTTATGATCCCAGCTTCAGGGCTCAGCGCCTTATTTCAGCCAGCATTATCGAAGAAACAGGCATACTGAAACAAGGGCTTGTTTCTGTTTCCGTGCAGGACATCTGGGGACAGGAAAGCCTGCAGGGCTCCGCCGACAGTGCCGCCCCCCTTACGGCCGCACAGCCTGCACGCCTGACTCTGGAAACCGTGAACCGTTCCGTCCACGGATACGGCGGCTGGACATTCTGCCGCGACCCCCTGCCCCCTGCCCTTATCAAAACCGTGCAGGACGCAGAAACGGACTTTGCGGCAGATACCCTGCTTATGCCGGCCTTGGAACAAGCCCTGCTGACAGAAAACAACAAACCGCTGCTGCAGGCTTTTGCCTTTCTGACGCAGGAAAAAATCGACGAACAAAGCCTTTGGCACGGCACGCCGAGCTGTTTTTCCCAATCCCCTTACCGCTACGCAGGCCTTACGGAACTTATCATGAACAAAACCGGCATAAGCCGCAGAGAAATTTCCATGCTGCAGAAAATGCAGGAAAGCCCTGTTTTTCTGGACAACAATTCCGAACTCACCCGCAAGCTTCGCACGGCGCAAAACCTGCATAAGCTGTTTGCCGGCTTCCAAAGCCTGCTGCCGGGCCTGAATATTATCGCCCTGGAAGATATGCTTGGCACACTGACGCCCCGCGAAGACTACGCCCCCTTCAAAGGAACGGACAGTGCAAATCCCCTGCTTTTCGGAACACTGACCGAACAGGCGGGCAAAAAAGGCAGTGCCGCGGACAGCCTGCAGAAAATCTGGAAATTCCGTCAGGACAATAAACTCTATCTTGCCAAAATTACAGCCGTGCACACTGCAGGCAGTTCCGAAACTTTTGCCCTCAGCCTGCGCACGGCTGAGCAAAAAACCGTGCACGTCGGCATAAATCTCAGTTCAAAACCGAAAACCCTGCGCTTTGCGGGCATAAAAAAACGCCTGCCTGCCTACGGAATTTTTTGGCAGAGCAATTAAAGACAACAACCGCCGCTTTGCAGTCAAAATATTTTAACAGGCAAAAAAGTCCGTATCCTATTTACTTTCATGATTAACTGCGTTAAAACCATACAAGAACGCTTTATCTACCGGAAAAAACTATGAGCAATACCAACGAATTAAACACAGACGAACAAATCGCGAAACTGGATCAAAAACTCCGTGCCATGAACGCGGGCCAAAACAGCGGCTCCCAATCTGCGCAAACCTCCGCTGCTCCCGTTGTCACCAATTACATGGAATATGCGGATTCCTCCGAAAAAACTTCCGCCGAAACGGAACAAAACCCCGCCGCAGATACGGCGCACGGCACGGCAGAAGAACCCAAAACCCCCGAAAGCACACACAATGAGGCAGCCACCGGCCAGGCCGAGAATACCGCACAAACAAATGCCGAAAAACCGAGTGCAGCAGAAAAAACATTTTCCGTTCTTGCAAAACTGGGGCTTCCCGTACTGATTCTGCTGACCCTTGCCCTGTGCGGCCAGCAATTCCTGTTCCCCCGCGATTTCTGGTTTTCCGAAGAAGTGCGCTACGCGGATATTTATATGAATATGCTCAGCTCCGGCAATTTCTATTCCCTGACGCTGAACGGCCACCCCTTTGCCGAAACCGGTCCGCTGTATTTTATTCTGATATGGCTGCTTGACGCCGTACCTTCAATCAATATGCCGCAGGCGTTTTTCGGCGCCTCCATTCTTTTTGCCGTACTCTTTACCGCAAGTACCTGGCTTCTTGCCAGAGGACTCGGATATTCGGCCAAAACGGCTTTCCTTTCAGGGCTCATTGTTCTTTCCGTTTTCTTTCTTGCAGGATTTACCAATTATTCCCGCATGGATCTGCTTTTTGCCGCCCTGCTCAACCTCAGCTATGTATGCTTCTTCCGTGCGTGGCAAAAAAACTCCGCGCCCGTTTGGCTTATTTTCGCCTTTTTGTTTCTCTGCCTTGCGGCGCTGACGGCAACGCTGACGGCCTTTATTCTGCCGCTTGCCGCTTCCGTTCTTTTTTTCCTGTGGACGGGAAAATACAGACGCATCAACAGCGCCGACGGCATTATCGGCTTCCTGCTGGCTCTGGGCATTATTTTTGCATGGTTTGCCTGGCTGTACCTGCAGGGCAATGCCGAATACATCAGCCTTATTTTCGAACAGCAGATTTTCCAAAAAATCACGCCCGCTTATACTCACAAAAGCGAACCCTGCTGGTATTACCTTGCCGGCCTTCCCCTGGCCCTGTTCCCGTGGGTTTTTGCCGTATTTTTCGGAGCATGGGGCACATGGATCAAAAACTGCGGAAAGGCATTCAAAGCAAGAAAAACACAAAACGCGGGCGCCTGGCTTGTTCTTCTTATCATCACGCACCTCGGCATATTTTCCCTGTTTAAAGACAAAAGCTTTGCTTTTTTGGTAACCGTTGTGCCTTTCTTTGCCGTTTTGTTCGCACAAAGCATTATCAGCTATTCACCGCTGCGCAGCAGACTGTTTTTCGGCCTGTTCTCCGTACTGACCGTCATCTGCGGCATTTTCCTCATTTTGTTTGAATTCCATGCCTATATTCTGGATTTTTTGCCTAACCTCGGGAACCTGCCCAAAGAAATTCCCGCCTTTATCGAAGTTGCGACCACCAACACGTATTTCGGACTGACTGCCATGGGCGTTCTGTTCCTTGCACTCGGCGTTTTGCTCTGGTATGGCGTAAACAGGCGTTTTGCAGGCGGCAGTGCCCTTATCTACACCGTCGGCGTCATTATCGCGCTGCAGCCGCTGAACTTCCTCATTGCCCCTCAGCTTGGCACTGTTCTCAGCACCAAAAACCATGCCTATGAAATGGCAAAAGCGCATACGCAGCATTCCGCGGTTCCGGCAAGCTATGGTCTGTATCCCGACGTGTTCACCTATTATTACAACGAAGCACTTGACCCTGCCGTCTATTCCGAAGCTACGGTTGCAGACCTGCAGACCGTTGAAGCGCTGACCGACTTTCTGCTCAGCAACGATAAAGTTATCCTTGCCGTTTCCCAGCAGGATTTTGAAAGCCTGCCCTATAAAAACGAAGCCATCGTCCTTGATTACAAACAATGGATTGAAAACCAATTCGTCATTCTGACCCTTTGGAATATTGCCGCCCATAAACCGATTATAAACCAGGAAGAACAGGATACTTTAATAGACAGCCGCATTATTCCCAATTCCGCAAACCTGCTCAATCAGGAAGACAAGGCGGCCATTATGGACTTGCCCGATAATAAATCCGAATTGGCCGAAGAGCCCGAGTTGAACGAAAATGCGGCAGAAACCCCCCAGGATTTGGCACAAACCCCGCAAATACTGCCCTATACCAAAAACGACAGCCCGATTCCCGACAATGCGGTACCCCCTGCCGATATTCTGCCGGAACAGCAACCCCAGACTCCTGCCGATCCTGCAGCTCCCGCAGTTATAAACGAACAGCCTGCGGAAGAGCCGGCAGGCCAAACGCCAAACCAGACAGAAACCGAACTATAACTGGATAAATACATGGAAATTCTTTGGGTTCTTCTCAGTTTCCTCTGCGGCTCCATACCCTTTGCCGTGGTTATTGCCAAAACCTTCAAAGGCATCGATCCGCGCAAGGAAGGCAGCAAAAATCCCGGCACTACCAACGTGGCAAGACTCTGCGGCCTGCCCTACGGCATCGCAACCCTGATATGCGACATACTCAAAGGCACCTTGCCTGTGTTCCTAAGTATGTACCTCTTTGAGAGAACAGACTATGACTGGCTGCCGAGTGCCTGCGCATTTGCCGCTTTTATCGGCCACATCAAATCCCCTTTTCTGGGTTTTCACGGAGGAAAAGGCGTGGCAACCGGCATCGGCGTTTTAATTCCCCTGTCCCTGCCGCCCCTGCTTGCCGCTGTTATTCTGTGCGTTCTCGTCATCGCGCTGACAGGCTACGTATCCGCAGGAGCCTTGACCCTCTATACGGCACTGCCTTTCTGCTATTACGTTTTCGGCAAAAGCCACTGGATACCCTTGGCGCTTGTTATGCTGGCCATTGTTGTCTGGACGCACAGGGCCAATATCAAACGCCTGCTGAACGGGGAAGAAAAATCCTGGCGCAAAAGCAAAAACTGATGTTTTTGGTTTATATTTTTTTTCGGGGGAAATGATTTCCCCCGGCCCCCTCATTGCACGGCATTTGCGGAGCATTGCCGAATTCTTCGGCCGCAGCTCCGCAAATGCCGTGAATAAAAATAACCGAAACAGATATTTTTTTTAATAAATAATGTTAAGCTGAAAATTTTTTTTGCTTGCTGCAGACAAAAACGGCAGCCGGAAAATACCAGCAAAACAAAAAGCCCCTGCAGACTTATCCGCAAGGGCTTTTTTTATGGAGACAAATATTTCGGTTCAGCGCATTATTTCCAAGGATTGTTTACGGCAAGTTCGTAAAGCTCCTGATTGGAACTGCCGACAAAAGGTTTTTCCGCAGTTTTAAGCTCCTGAACAAAACGACCCGTAATCACCAAATCCGCACAAGCCAAAATCTTTCTGCGCAGTTCGGCACGTTCCGCAGTGCATATTGTCAAAAGCTCGGAAACCTCGTGTCCCGTATAAACGGTAATATGCCTGCCTTTTGCCTTACAGACCTTTGCCAAAGCCAAGAGGGCTTCTTCCTGCAAAAAAGGCTCGCCTCCCGAAAACGTTACGCCTTTGGCAAGCTTGCTGCCATAAATTTCCGCATACACATCAAAAGCCGTTACGGCTGTCCCTCCGCTTTTATCGTGGGTTCCCGCATTATGGCAGCCGGGACAGTGAAAATCACACCCCTGAAAAAAAACCGCCGTCCTGACTCCAGGGCCGTCCACAACGCTTTCATGCTGATAGCCGGCAAGGCAGACAGGCGTATTTTTTAACAGGCTGTATTCTTCCTCGGACAAATCTAGTGTCTGCATACACATTCTTTTTCGGTAAAATGCTTAACGCGGTCGGATTCTTCCGCACGCTTTGCATCGTTCCATCTGTCCATATCACCGACAAGATAGCCGGTAATGCGGCGTATCCTTGAAAAATGCACGCCTTCGCCGATGATTTCGTCCTGAACATTCTGTTCCTGCATGACACCCTCCTGATATATCATATTCAAATACTTATTTGTTCGGCAGCATATCCGCTGCTTCCTGTTCCGTAGCATACGTGCGGGCATACTTAGGATCAGGACTGTATCCCTGTACCTTTTTCAGCACGGACAAAGGCAGACCCTCGCCGTCATGCCTGCCGCAGCGCGGGCAGGTATCGCCGATAATGCCCACATACCCGCACACGGGGTCACGGTCTACGGGGTGGTTTATGGAAAAATACCCCATATCCGAATCCGCCATGGCGGTAACAATGGTTTCAAACGCGTCAATATTGGGAGACAAATCTTCCGCAACTTCTATGTAACTGATAGCCCCGGCAAGACAATATTTATGATAATTGGCTTCAATCTGAATTTTATCCCAAGCACGGATAGGATAAAACACCGGCACATGGAAAGAGTTGGTAAAATATTCCCTGTCCGTAATGCCCTGCAGCACGCCGAATCTGTCCCGCGTCAGCCGCAGCAGACGGCCGGAGCAGCCTTCGGCAGGGCTGGCTATAAGACTGAAATTGAGCCCCGTGCGCTTTGTTTCTTCCTTGCAGCGGTCATGGAAATATTTAATAATGCCGATGCCGACTTCATTTATGGCACTGTCTTCCCCGTGGTGCTTACCGAAAAGCGCAACCAAACATTCCGCAAGACCGATAAAGCCCATGGACAGCGTACCGTGCTTAATCACTTCGCGTATTTCGTCATCGGGGTGCAGTTTGTCACTGCCCACATACACACCCTGTCCCATAAGGAACGGATAATTGCGTGCCTTGCGTTTGGCCTGAATTTCAAAACGGTCCAAAAGCTGATCAAAAACAAGGCGGATATATTTTTCCGCAGTTTCCATAAAGGCCTTTAACAGCGCGTCGCCCTTGGCTTCGGGATATTCGGAACGGGCAAGCAAAGCAAGATACGGCAGATTTACCGTGGTAAACGACAAATTGCCGCGGCCGGGAGTTATGGCCTTGCTCGGATCATAATCATTGCCGAGTACGCGGGTACGGCAGCCCATTACCGCACAGATGGTTTCGGGATTGCCGTTATAATATATGCTGTTAAAACTTGCGTCGATATTATTAAAATTGGGGAAAAGGCGTTTTGCGGAGCAGCGGCAGGCAAGACGGAACAAATCATAATTGGGATCGCCTTTTCTGTTTATGCCTTTTTTCATACTGAAAATGGATATCGGAAAAATAGGTGTTTCACCGTTGCCAAGTCCCGCTTCCGTAGCAAGAAAGAGGTTTTTGGTAACCATTCTGCCCTCTTCGGAAATATCCATGCCGGTATTGAGCGAAGAAAAAGGCACTTGGCTTCCCGCACGGGAATTGAGCGTGCAGAGATTGTGCACCAAAGCTTCCATAGCCTGATACGTATCTTTGTCCGTACGGGAATAAGCAAAGGCAAGCGCTTTTTCGACATCAACGGCAACGCCGAATTTGCCGGCTTTTTCCGTCAGAATATCTGTCAGCACCTTTTTTGCCTCGGCATTCATGAGCAGCCTGTGCTTTTGCGCATAGGCTTTAATTGCCGCTTTGACTTCTTCGGTCAGTCCGTCATTGCAGAAATTTGCGTCAAGGTACAGCAAAATGTTTTTGGCATAGGAACGGGCAACATAAGGCGCCAGACTGAAATCCAGCGTAGGCACGGACTGGCCGCCGAACATTTCGTTTTGGTTGCTCTGAATAATTATGCATACAAGCGTTGCCGCGGCACCTATGGAACTTGGGGAACGCAGCGCCCCGTGCCCGGTATTGAACCCGGAATCCAGCAGCCTGCCCACGTCAATCTGCAGACAGTTCAGGGTAAGGGCGTAAAACTCCATGTCATGAATATGAATAATGCCCTGCTCGTATGCTTTGACGTGTTCTTCGCGGATAAGAAATTTTTTATTGAAATCCTTGGCAATTTCACTTCCGTAC
This sequence comes from uncultured Desulfovibrionaceae bacterium, assembly GCA_949299515.1. GTDB lineage: Bacteria > Desulfobacterota > Desulfovibrionia > Desulfovibrionales > Desulfovibrionaceae > Taurinivorans. The sequence continues at coordinate 262,964 of CASGAP010000009.1, read as the reverse complement.
TTAAGCATGGTGCCCATGGTGGAATTGCCGTCGATATTGGCGTTTTCGCGTTTTATTTCGCAGTTTCTGCTGTCGGAAAACGTCAATTCCTTCATGAGCTTCATCAAAGCACCGGAAGCGTCGCGCACATCGCTGCGCTGCTTTCTGTACAGAATATATGCCTTGGCGGTTTTGGCGTGCTGATTTTCGATCAGCACTTTTTCCACGCTGTCCTGCACGTCTTCGATATTGACTTTATAAAACTCAATGGCATTATCGGCATATTCCAGCTCGCCTATGCCGTTTTCCACAATATAACAATGCACTTTGTACGCCAAAACACGGGCTCTTTCTTCGTCAACACCGTCAACAGCCTTGGCAGCTTTAAAAATGGCGGCCTGAATTTTGGCTTCGTTATACGATTCTCTCTTTCCGTCACGTTTTATGATACTGCTGATGCGTTTTTCCATATCTTCCCACAAACAAAAATAAATATTCTGAAATAATTAAAAGAAGAACCCGTATACTTGAACAGCATACAGGACGGCAAAAATGAAAAATCTCTATTTCCACCGAAAGACTTTCCTGTATGTGTGAGATCGGTCTTCTGGCTTCCCTTCATCCAGATTCTGCACCTTCCCGAAAAAATCAGTGGCATATGCAGGTCTGTCCGGGTTACAGCGGCGGGGTCCGCTACGGAATTGCACCGTATTCCCTGAAGCGTATGCTTCATCTCACGTTTTTTTATATACGAGTTCGGCAAAAAGTCAAATCGGCAGCCATTTTTTAAAGCCAACATTTCTAAGCTGTTAACAAAAAATTTTATTATAATTAAACACTTATTTAAAATCTTTAAAATATAATTTTAGGCTATTATCAATATTAACAAATTAAACATCATTAATTTTAAAAATATCCGCAAAATAATGTCAGCCCGCTTTTTCCACTTTAAAAACCAAAGAGCTGGCCCTGCCGAATTCATCGACGGCATACACGGTATGCGCGCCGGCCTTAGGCGTAACGGCAAGGCTTTCGTTTTTCTCCGTACAGCCGATATAGGCACTGTCCATAAACCAGTGCACCAGCATCACATCGGCATCTGCATCGGCGGCTAAATATATTTGCTGCGAATTTTTGGCGTCCTGCTGATACAAAACCCCTTTTACGGGCGACACAATCTGCGGCGCCATACCCTGCTGCGGGGGCAAATCCTGCAGACACTGCAAAGAATACGGCGGTACCGGCGTTTTGTATATGCCGGCATCGGCAAACAAACGCTGCAAATCCTGCGACCAAAATTCATACACGCGCTCTTCGGTAACACCCGGAATTTGCCTGCATTCCCTGAGTCCTGTATCTTTATTGACCAAAATTCTGCGCAGGACGCCGGTTTCCTTTATGGGTGACGTACCGGGAATAAAATATGCTTTTGCCTTAGGCAGCTGCGGGCATAAGGAAAGATTGACATCACCCGTGGACGCACACACTTCAACTTCCCTGACATTTAAATCCGTATCCGTATACCAGGGTCTGTCCAGTCCGCCGTTTCTCTGCTGTATTCTTTCCGCAGCCTGAAAAAACAGCGGCAAAGCCGCTTTGGAACCGATAAAGTTCGGATTGGGCGAAGCGTCAAAATTGCCTATCCACACGGCAAGCACATAGGGGCCGAAAATTCCTGCCGTCAGCGCATCGCGCTGCCCGTTGGAGGTGCCGGTTTTCCAAGAGGCAAGCACGGAACTGAACGGATAAACAGACTTTGTTTCCAGCATCTTCAGCGTAATGTAGCTTGCTTCGGGAGAAAGCAAAGGAACCTGCTCCGCATTTTCCCCTTTTGCACCGTGTTCATCGGCATAATAACTGAGCTGCCGCATAAAGCCGCGGTTGGCAAGCATGGCATACAAAGAAGCAAGCCCGCGCAGACGTATTTCCGCACCGCCAAGCACAAGGGCAAGCCCGTAATGTTCCCTGCTCTGCGGCAGACGTATGCCGGCTTTCTGCAAAAAACCGTACAAATCAGGCGAATGCAGTTTTTCAGCCAAATAAATCGCAGGAATATTGCGGCTGTTTTTTAAAGCCGAATCCGCGTACACGGGCCCGCGGAACAGACCGTCGGCATTTTCCGGCTCATACCCGGCAAAACTTTTTTTCGTATCCAGCAAAACCGTTTTGGAATGAATAAGCCCCTGATCCAAAGCCAAAGCGTAAATAAACGGCTTCAGCGTGGAACCGTAGGAACGCGGAATATCCGTACCGTCAATCTGACCGCTTATGCCTGTATCAAAAAAATCCGCAGACCCGACAAGCGCAAGGATTTTCCCGTTCTGCCAGTCAGCCAGCACCATGGCGCCGTTATGTACGCCGTACGCTTTTTTGTCCGCAACATACCGTGACAACACCCGCTCCAGCTCATGCTGCAGCTCAATGTCCAAGGAAGTACGGATTTCCTGCACGCCGGGTTTTTTGCCGATTTTTTGCAAAACGCACGGCCGTTTTTCATAAATTTCCAGCACGGCATGGGGACAATGAAACGGCAGATCCTTAGGAGAAAAAACCCGAAGCGGCAGCTTGGCGAACATGGCATTGTACGGACTGGGGTTTTCCGTATTCCACAGCGCAAACAAACGCTGCCGCGCCTTATCCCACACAGGATTGGGAACAATAAGCGGACTCCTTGCACCGGGATTTTGCGGAACAGCCGTAAGGGCAATGCTTTCCGCAAGGTTCAAATCCTGCACGTTTTTATGAAACCAGACCAGCGCCGCCGCGCCTATGCCTTCCACATTGGCCCCGTAAGGCGCCAAATTAAGATACGCCTCTAAAATTTCCCGTTTTGTGTAATGATATTCATAAACAAAAGCCCGCCACATCTGCCAAAGTTTTTTCGGCACAGTATCGGTCTGTTCCCGTTCGGCAAGCCGCACAAGCTGCATTGTCAGGGTGGAAGCGCCCACGCGCCTGCCGCCCAGCGCCATACTGTACACAGCCCTGCCCAGCGACAAAAAATTTACGCCCCAATGGTTATAAAAATCCCTGTCTTCATAAAGAATGGCCGCCTGTATGCACGTGTCAGGTATTTGTTCCAGCGGCACAAAACAGCGGTATTTGTCATCTTCGCTGAGGCTCAGCCACATAAGCCTGCCCCGGCTGTCAAGAATACTCCACGAAAATTCCGCCCTGCCGTATAAATCAGGCTTGGCACTGAACACTATGCTGCCCAAAAACAGCAAAGCAGGCACAAGCAAAACAGCAAAAGCCATGCTTTTTTTTGTTTTAAATCCTGTGCCCGCAAACTTAAACATAGTTTATTCTGCCGTTATCCTGCCCTGTTCGGCTGAAGTATCACGGCCTGTAAGCAAAACGTTTTCCACAGACTGTACGCTGATATCCGGCAGAACAAAACTTCCCCTGCCGCTCACGCGCACTTTATAGCGGAATACGCTTTCTTCGCCTCCAAGCTTGGCAAAAAGCAAAAGTCTGTCTTCCTGCCTGTCCGCAAATTCCACCTGCATTTCCAGCTCTTCCTGCAGAACGTCGCGGCTGCTTTTTCCCTGCATGGTACGCAAGCCTGCCGCACCGCCGGACTTAGCCCCGGAATATTCAAACGCCGCGGAAAGAATGTCCGTTATCAGCACGTTTTCTGTCCTGCCGGTCAAAGAACGCGCCTTAATAACCGCCACTATTTCCTCGCCTGCCCTGAATGCCGTCAGCGGATAACCGTCAATATCCCTAAACTCACGGGTTACGGCAAAGGCCTGTTTTTCCTGTACGGCAAAACGGTTTTTATCGTATCCGCTTACCGATGCCTGATAATACAGCGGCTTTTCGGCTTCTATGCGGATAGTGCCGATATTGGCAACAGCAGGAGCATTTTCAATGCGTATGCCGCGCACCAGAGAAGAATTTTCTGCCTGCACGCCGTCAGACACGGCATTGCCCGCTTTGTCCGCAAAGGCAATATGGGACTGTATATCCGAAATATCCTGCCCGATACCGGATTCGACAATGCTCCGCACCGCCAGCGCTTCGGAAGATTTGGCAAAATATTCCTGCAAAAGCGCATACAATTCTTCGCGCAGTTTCAGCAGCTTTTCGGAATCTGCCGTTTCGGGGAACTGCTTTGCCGCAACGGCAAGATACAAAGCCCGTTCGGAAAGTCCGTTAAAGCCCTCATAACATTTCCAGCCGTCTCTGCCCATAGGCACATATTTTTCCATAAGCGCCGCAGCCAATTCGTCCTGCATCATCAGCTTCATGGAGCCTGCCATAAGAACGGCGGCTATGTCGCTTTCCCACGCTTTGTGATTCTGCTGCAGCCATGTGGTCAGATTTGCCATAATCTGGGAAGTGATAATGCCGTTTCTGGTCAGGCACCAGGCCCCGTACGCCATGGCCCGCGCATCTTCCAAAGACTGCGGCATGGCAGAAAGTTTCTGCTGCATACGGTTTATAACATTATCAAAGAAATACGGCGCGACATAAATGCCCTGTTCCTTGGCGGAAGTCAGAAAATCCATGACAAAAGCCAGCTCGAAAAGGGAAAGTCTGCCGTAATTGTCCCAGCGGTACAGCACATCGCCATGAGTAAACCGCCGTTCCAGCAAGGCAAGGCAGTCCATAATCCGGGAACGCATGGCCTCGGCTGAAAAATCCTCCTGCTGCGGCGCATAATCCGTATGTTCCAAAAGATACAGCAGCGGCATGGCCTGTGCGGTTTCCTGCACGGTATCGGGATATGCGGCGGCCTGAATGCGCTGCAGCAGCGCCTGCACATAAGGAACAGGAGCTGCGGACACGCTTGCGGACACAGAAGCAAACTGCGGATACAAACTGCGCTCAAGCGGAATATTCTGTGCAAAAGCTCCGTTTTTTTCCGGCAAACGGCCAAAATGCACTGCCGTATACAGCGAAGACGCAGGCCGGACGGACACTGCCGCAGGCATGGCTGCCAAAAGACCGCTTTGCTGTTCGCGCACTGCAAAAAGCAGCGTATGCTCGCCCAAAACCTCGTTGGTATCCTTCACCTTTATCCGCAGCCGCACGATATTCTGCGCTTTTTCGCCCAGCGTCAGCCCGTACAGTTCGGTGCCTGCCGCATCGGAAGCGATTTTTTCCGCTCCTTCCGCCCGGAGAATTTCAAAAGCATTGCCTGCCGTTACGGCAAATTCGACATAATTGTGCGTTTTGTCCCTGCGCATATCCGTCAGCTGCACACTGGCTTCAAATTCATCGGTCGGAGAAACAAAAAGCGGCAGCTGCGGCTGCACCACAATGTCCGCTTGGCACAGCACGTCTTTTTGCACAGCCTGCACTTTTGTTTCGGAACACGCCACGGCAAAAACGCGCAGCGTTCCGTTAAACGTATCCGGAACAGGAACAGACAGCTCCCTGCCCTGTCCGTCAACCTCCATAAGGCCTGACCAAAAAACAGCCTGGTGACGGTTTTTCACTTTAAACGGATTGAGCCCCGCATCGCGCACGGCATTGGCCATTTTGGCCCCCAGCATATCGCCGCCGAATTTGGCAAGCTGTTTCTGCATAAGCCCGAACTCAGGCATAAGCATATCCAAATACTGATACGTATGCACGGATAACGCCCTGTCAAGGAACAGTTCTTTGATCGGGTCGGGCATACGGTAATCAGTCAGCCGAACAATGCCCTCGTCAACGGCATAAACCAGCACTTTGGCTTTTTCACCCGTACGCACCCGCACGGCAATATCTTCTCCCGGACGGGCAACAAAATCCTGCGCACCGCCGGCAATGCTCAAGTCAAGGTCAAGCCTGCGCTTTGCGGTATCAACCGTAAACGGCAGCACTGCCATTGCGCACGGTTCCGTAAAAATATCTTCATCTTCGATATTTCTGAAATACACGACATTCAGATACGCTTTGCCGTCAAGTCCCTGCGGAATTTCAATTTCCTGCACGGAGCTGCCTTTATCGGCGGCAAACCACTTCTGCGCATAAACCTTTTCACGCTCTATAGTAATCAGCCCCGCACCCTCATAAGGAGCTTTTACGGCAACCTTCACGGTTTCGCCGCCGGCATATTCTTTATTTTCCATATGCACCTGCAGATCCGCAGTTTTATGCTCGTCAAACTGCACCGTACTGTCACCCACGACAGTATACCGTACCTGCAGAACCGTGCGTTCTTTTTTGTCTTTTATCACCAGCAATTTGCCGCCCACAGCTGAAGTATCCAGGGCAAAGGGGGCCGCCTGCGCATTCAGAACAAAAGGAACTTTTTTCAAAAGCTTATCCCTGCGCACAGCCGTATACTGATATTTGCCTTCGACTTTAACCAAACTTTTTACAAAATCGGACTGATACAATTCCGCCGTAAGCTCCCCTTTTGCATGGGGTCTTCCGAAGGCATCCAAGGCTATCAATTCCAGCGCTGCCTGTTCTCCGACTGTCAGAAAAGACAGATTGCTCTGCGTTTTATAGCCCACAACGGAACGCACCAGCGACATATGCAGAACATCGGCAAGCTTTAGGGCAGTGCCGCCCTGAGCGTCCTGTATTTCCGCCTGCAACGTCACGGCGCAGCTTTCGCGGCCAAGCAGCGTATTGTCTATTTTTATGACTGCCCTGCCGTTTTCGTCGGTTACAAACGTTCCGATCTCCTGGGTTGTTGTTTTGTCGGTCTTTGCAGGATCATAAAACGTATAATCTTTATATTCGCCGTCAAAGGAAAAGACAAAAGGTACCAAAAGCAGTTTAGCCCGTACCGTGCTGTTTATAGCCGGAGAACCGAAAAGATTTTGAACGTTCACGGTATACGCAAGTTCCTGCAAATCGCGTTTTCCGTACCACTTTTTCCCGCTGGCCATATTGTTCTGCAGCTCAGCCTTGATTGTGTCCGGCACAAAATCCATGACATGGAAATTTTTTGAGGCCACAAGCCCGGTTTTATCCGCTTTTTCAAGATAAAAATTATACACGCCGCTTACGGCATTATCGGGAATTTTGCAGGAAAATTCTCCCATACCCTCCTTGGACAGCGTAATCTTCTGCTTAGCCACAACCTGGCCGCTGCTTGCATACACAGTGCCCAAAAGCGGTACATTTTCCAAACTGACGGCACCCATGGAACCTTGTTTCAGAATAAATCCGAAATGTGCGGTTTCCCCTGCCCGATAAATGTCGCGCTGGGTAAAAATAAAGCCGTTCAGTATATCTTCGGCAAAAACTTTGCCGTATATGTCCACGGTGTTTTTCGGCCGCAGATCCGTCCGGTAATCAATATAGGGCAGCAGCGCCAAATCGTCCTTAAACCGCGCCACAAAAGCAACTACCTGCTTTTCGCGTTCAAATCCTTTTAAAGACGGCAGACGCACAAGCCCCTGCTTATCGCTTTTTCCCGAAAACAGCGCAATGCCGTTGGCTCCGAGCACCTCCACTTCGGCTCCGAAAACGGGACGTCCCGCAGAAAGGGAAACAACATATGCCTGAACATTTTCCTCCTGTTCATCGGCCTTTACGATAAGCCCTAAATCACTGAGCATGATAAAACGTGAATCCGTGCCGACAACGGCATCGTCTTTCAACGCTTCGACAGTTACATGAAAAAGTCCCTTGTTTTTGTTCTGCAAAAAAGGATTTAAATCCAAGGAAGCAAACTGGGCTTTTTCCGCATTCATATAAGCAAGCGGCAGTTTGCCCTCATACACTATGCTGAAAGAATCAAGCATGGAACCGTGAATCTGCCCATAACGGGACTGCTTGAGCAGTGCCGCATAGGAATTGATAAATTCAGGCCGTATCTGGCGTACGGTATACCGTATTTCTTTGGCATTTCTGGCATACAGAGAAAGTTTCCTATCACCGTGCAAAGAAAGCACGGAACCTTTCTGCATAATTTTAATCACGCTGTCGAGAGATTTAAACTGCACAAGCATAGTGCAGTCGTTTTCAATCACAAAACCGTCCGGCCCCTGTATGGGCGCTTTTACGGTCACATACGCGCAGCGGCCTGCCTCAATGTCTTTTTGCGGCGCAAAACGCAGAAACCGTGCGGGTTCATCGCCGCCGGTCAGCAGCGTAAGCGGCAGCGGTTCGGAATTTTTCAGAACGTCTTTGGTAATTTCGGCTTTAGACCACCAAGTATAGGGCGGATTTTTGCGCGTTTCCTCTGTCTGCACTTTTTCGCGGGGCAGCAGTACGGCCTCTGTCCGCGCGGCAATATCCGCGGGCGATACCGGCAGCGTAAACTCGGCTATAACAGTCTGCTTGGCGGACATATCAGGCAGTTCTTCAACTCCTGCCGCATAACCGCCCAATTTAAAAATTTCGCTTCGTGCGGGAATTTTCACGGCATATTCATAATTAGAAGCGGTTTTTCCGGAACGCATACCCTGAACACCAGAAACTACCTGCACTTTTACGGTTTCCGCCCTGTCATTCACTTTCAGGACAGGCACAGAAAAATATAAGGTATTTTTATGGAACGACGTTTCCATGGCTCCGAGAGACACTGCTCCCGGATTTGCCGGAACAATATGCAGTTTTGATTCCAGACTGTCGCGGTTTATGCGATAATTGAAGGCAATTGAACCGGCTATAACCATTTTTTGCGGATTTTCGGGATCAAATTTAAATTCCGCGGACAATACCGGCTTCAGGCTTTGGGTGACAAACTGCACCGGCTTTGTAATAACCGTAAGCTTGGGCAGCGATTCTTTGCCGAACTGCACGGCAAACTTGGTATCCGGCATCCATTCCCCGGCAGGGTAAAACACCAGGGAAGAATCGGAATTCCACTGCCATCTGCCTTCCGTTTGGGGACTGATTTGTATCTGTCCCGCATCGGGCAGAACATCACGGAAACTTCTGCCGCAGACAGCCTCGGCTTCATCGCCGTATTTTTCGCGGCAGAGCTTTTCATCTGCAGAAAAAGTCAAATATACGGGATCCGTTCCCTGAACGATACGGATAATTTTATTTTCCGCCATTTCTTTTTCAGATGTCTGTTCAACCAAATAACGGATATATTCTGCGGAGTTTTGGGCTTGTGCCTGCCGGCAGGCAAAGGCAGACAAAACAACAAGAACGCAAAAGAAAATCATTTTTTTGATAAGACCCATAAAAAGCCTCCGAAATCAGCTTATTTTACCCCTAGAATATAGCCAATAAACAATTTTTGGACAAGTTAAAGAATTTTTTTTAAAATAAAAAAAATCAGCCTGTTAGGCTGATTTTTATTTTTACCGTCAAAATTTCTTTTAACTGTTGTTGCTGATATAATTGTCAGCTTCCACAATATTCGGAATATGTATGGTTTCAAAGCAGCTGTCGGCACCTTCGTTTACCTTGATAATCTGACGCATCATTCTGGTCAAAATACCCTGCGGCCCAAATTCAAACCACTTGCGCACGCCGTGTTCGTACTGGTTGCAGATGGTTTCTATCCAGTACACGGAAGAAGTCATCTGTTTTTTTATTGCGGAACGGAGTTTTTCCGCTTCGGTCAGCGGTTCGCCATTAATATTGCAGTACACCGCAAACTCGGCATCATGAAAATCAATTCCGCCCAAAAACTTTGAAAATTCCGCGGAGGCCTCTGCCATAAGCGGAGAATGGAACGCACCGCTTACCGCAAGGGGAATGCATTTTCCGCCGATATTCTGAGCCTTTTCCACAACTTCCTCAAGCGCCTGCTTATGGCCGCTTATGGCAAATTGTCCCGGAGTGTTGCGGTTGGCAAGACGTACCATTTTACCCGAACTTTCGGAAACCTCTTTGCACAGATTTTCCACCTGTTCCGCATTCAGCCGCAAAATGGCATACATGGAGCCAATGCCGTCGGGATCGGCTTCAGCCATTAAACGGCCGCGCAAAGATACTGCCTGCAGCACATCGTCAAGGCTGATAACTTTGGCCGCGGCAAGCGCGCTGAACTCGCCGAGGCTGTGGCCTGCCGTGCAGGAAGGCTTAATATACGTGCTGGTATACAGCCACAAAGACAAATTAACCACGGTAATGGCAGGCTGCAGATTGCGGGTATTGGCCATAAGTTCGTTATCGTTGCTTTCCCAATAAATTTCACGCAGGGGCAGACCGCTGTACTTTTCGGCCTTCAGCCACAAATCCATAAGTTCCGGACATTTTTCGGCAAGGCGTTTGCCCATGCCGAATTTTTGGGAACCTTGCCCGGGAAATAAAATCGCTATACTCATAATTATCACCTTACGCGTAATCTACCGCGCTGAATTTCATAAGTCTGTTCCAATTATGGTGAGACTCGATATAACGCATTGTTCCTGTTTTTGCACGGATTACCAAAGAATGGGTAACGGCGCCGCCGCCGATAAATTCAACGCCGTTCAGGAAAGAACCGCCGGAAATGCCGGTTGCGGCAAAAAATGCGTCATCGGATTTAATAAGGGTTTCGATGGATAAAATTTCGCGCATATCCACGCCGGCCTTTTCAATGGCTTCCCGTTCAACCATGGACTGCGGATCAAGGCGTCCGAGCAGCTGACCGCCCACGCCTTTGAGCGCGCACGCGGCAATAACGCCTTCCGGAGTGCCGCCTGTGCCCATCATTACGTCAATGCCGCCTTTGGGGTCGGCAACCATGAGCGCACCAGCAACGTCGCCGTCGGTATGCAGCTGTATTCTGGCGCCTGCCTCGCGGATTTCCTGAATAAGTTTTTGGTGGCGCGGCTTTTCAAGCACAAAAACAACAAGGTCATGAATATCCTTGCCTCGCGCTTTGGCGATATTTTTAAGATTGTCCTTAACAGGAGCGTCTATATCGATAACATTTCTTGCTTCAGGGCCGACGGCAATTTTCTGCATATAATAGCTGGGACCGGGATTATACATGGTGCCTGCGGCGCACGCACCGATGACGGAAATGGAATTGGGCCGTCCCAAAGCCAAAAGATTCGTGCCTTCAACCGGGTCTACGGCAATATCAAGATTTGCCCCTTCTCCCGTACCGATTTTTTCACCGTTGTACAGCATGGGAGCATTGTCTTTTTCACCTTCGCCGATAATAACCGTACCGTTAATATCCAGTGAATTAAAGGAAAGACGCATAGCATCAACAGCAGCACCGTCACCGCCTTCCTTATTGCCCAAACCAAGCCAGCGGGCAGCGGACAAAGCAGCAGATTCAGTAACACGCACAAGGTCAAAAGCCAAATTTTTTTCAGGAGCTTGCATACAATACCTTCCCTTTTATTTTTTTTCCAAGTGTTTTATAACAATTTTTACAGCAATCAGCAAGGATTATGCATTAATTTTTTTTTCTTGTATAACTGTTGCATAACACAACAAATTTTATCACAAAAAGAAATCGCTGTCCGTCGGCGTCAGATCCCAGTAAACTTTTCCGTAATTTTTCTTCTGTTTGCGGATAAGGACATACAAAGCCCCGGTTCCGCCGTCTTCCTGCTTGGCGGTGCAGAAAGCGATAACCACGCGCCGGAACGGATCTTTCGTAAACCATTCCTGCACCTTGGTACGCAGTACCGGCATACCGTTCACGGAATTTTTGCCTTTTCCCGTTACCACCAAAACCGTACGCAGACCGCGCTGATAGGAATTTCGAAAAAAAGCCACCAAATTATGATATGCCTGTTCGGCATTGAGCCCATGCAGATCAATATGAGCTTCCGGACTGTACTGCCTGGCCTGCAGTTTGCCCACGGTCATCAAATCAATGCCCAAAATATGGCCTTCCACATAATCTTCCGTGGCATTCAGGGCAAATTCCAACTTGCCGTCCATAAAATCCTGCAAAGGATTGCTTACAGGCGGCGGCACAACGGCATTTTCCTTAATACAGGGAACAACAGCCCTGCCCTTGCCGTCCAGACTTTTTACGTCCTGCATGGCTTTAAAAAAATCCGCACTGCCGTCGTCGGCCTCTTCCTGCCTGTCGGGCACAGGATTTTTTTTGACTTCGCAAACAGGCTTTTCTTCCGTTTTTTTCTGCGTTTTATGAGGCTTGGCAGACTGCTGCAGAAGCTCCGCCATGGTATAAGAATGTTCGGAAACAGTGTTATAAATTTTTTTATCGGCACCAAGCGCATTCACCTCGCCGATGCTGGACAAAAACAAATGCATATCTTCGTCGTAAGCGAAACTGTCCGCACTGCTTTTCTTTGCCTGATTTTTTTGCTTTTCGGCTGCTTTTTGGGCTTTTTTTTCGTCCCTGCCCGGAAACTGCAGTTTTGCCAGTTCCGCAAAAGGATTATCGGACTGTATTTTTTTTCCGTTTTTGCTCATACCGTTCACCATATCCCGGCAATTTCGCGGCCGCACTGCGGGCATTTTCCTTTAAACCCGTCGGAAACACTGACAAAATATCCCTGTCTGCGTACCAGCACCGCACGGCAGTCAGGGCAAAGCGTATCGTTTTCCTTCGGCACATTGCCGTAATAAATATATTCAATGCCCAATTCTTTGCCAATTTCAAAGGCTTTGTCAAGAGTCTGCACCGAGGCTGCGGGCCTGTCCCGCATTTCGTAATCGGGGTGAAAGGCACTGATATGCCAGACTGTATCCCTGCCGAGACTTTCTGCGATAAAGCGCGCCAACAAACAAAGTTCATCTCTGCCGTCGTTCAGACCGGGTATGAGGAGCGTTGTCACTTCAAGATGCAGTCCTGCCTCCTTGATGCGCACGCACGTATCCAGCACAGGTTTTAAAGAGGCTTTGCAGTATGTTTCATACGTACTTTCGGAAAAAGCTTTAATATCGATATTAAATGCCTGAATATAATTTTTAAGCCCGTCAAAAGCGAATTTGGAAAAAAAGCCGTTGGAAACAAAAATATTCTGTATGCCTTCCCGCCGGGCCAGTTCCGCAAGGGTCAGCGCCTGTTCAAAAAACACTGTCGGTTCGTTATACGTGTACGCAAAATTTTCTATGCCGTTTTTCTTGGCAAAGGCAATCAAATCCTCGGCTTTATACGGCTGCCCCATGAGCGGTTTTAATTTTTCGTAATCGGAAACAAATACTCTGTCGCTTTGGGCCGCGGTAATTAAAGAATGGTTCTGACACCACGCGCAGTGCAGATTGCAGCCGCAACTTCCCACGGACAATGCCCTGGTGCCCGGCCGAAAATGATACAGCGGCTTTTTTTCTACCGGGTCAACATTAACCGCCGCCAAATGCGTATCCACCAGGGAAAACACCGCACCGTCCTTAAAATAACGGACATTGCACTTTCCCAAAGGATTTTCTGAAGACAAGCGGCAAAAATGCGGGCAGAGCCTGCATACTGCCGTATTTTCAGACCGTACCCACATTTTTGCCTGCATCGCACATTTCCTATTTCAAGCTTTCCGCTATAATTTCAAGAGAATGTTTTACTTTTATGTCCGAACCGTTTCTGCCGAGCATATCCGCAATCTGCATCATGCAGGCAGGACAGGCCGCCGCAACTTCCTCGGCGCCGGTATCCGCAATGTTTTTCCATTTGCGCGTACCGATTTTCAGAGAAAGTTCAGGCTGTGTCAGCGTAAAGCTGCCGCCGCAGCCGCAGCATTTGTCCGCTTCCGCCATTTCTTTCAGCACATAATTTTCGTTCATTTTCAGCAGTTCGCGGACTTCTTTGGAAATTCCCAAAGATTTCTTTAAATGACAGGACTCGTGATAGGTAACGGTCTTGGCATTTTCCGCGGGAACGAACTTTGTGGTGTCGATTTTCAGCACATTATACAGAAAATCATGCATATCAATAGCTTTTACGCTGATTTTCCGCAATTTTTCCCTGTCGGCCTGACTGTAGTTTTCCGCAAAATGCAGCCACCATTTATGCAGGGTTTCCGTACAGGAAGGACAGGCGCTGACAATGTAATTGGCACTGTTGTCCGGGTCTATGCGCTCAAAAACTTTGATATTGTTTTTGACCAGCTCGTCATAGCCGGTTTTGTCGCCGGAAGCCAGTGCAGGCAGGCCGCAGCAGGAAAAATCGTCCGGCATGATTACGCCGACGTCGTAATGACGGAGAATTTTCAGCACGGCATCGCCTATCTGCGTATAAACCTTGTCGCTCATGCAGCCCGGATAAAAAATCACATTGTATTTTTTAGAGCTGTCGCCCGTCAGCACACCGTATTTTTGGCTCAGCTGCTTTTCGGGCAAAGTCGGCATATAGCGGGCACCTAAAAGCGGCTTCAAAAGAGGCGCAGTGGCGGTGTTCTGAGCATTTTTCTGCCTGCGCATGATAAGTCCCTGAAAGAGGGAACCGGTGCGCAGAGCCTTGGAAAACAGTTTGGGGTGGGTAAGCAGTGACTGAAAAATAAACTTTTTCAGCGGAGAAAGCTTCAGATAACGGGTCAGCGCTATTCTGCCCTCAATGAAAATTTCCAAAGTTTTTACGCCGGTTGAACAGTTATGTTCACAGGCACCGCACAAAAGACAGCGGGTAAGGCGCTCTTCCACGGCTTTCGGGTCTTTAATAAGCTCGTAGGCAAGGTTCTGCAAAAGAAAGATTTTGCCGCGTGCCACGTCGGCTTCCTTGCAGGTTTGGGAAAAAACGGGGCAAACAGCTTGGCAGTTTCCGCAGCGCATACAAGAAGCCAAAAGGTCGTCAATCTTCAAAAGAGATTGTCTTAGCTGTTCCATATCGTTCATATTAAATGCCTACCAGTTTTTGAGTATTGAAAAGACCTTTGGGATCAATAGCCTTGCGCATTCTGCGGGAGAACATAATGGTTCCGCGTGAGGTTTCCTTTTCCATCCATTTGGCTTTTGCCGTGCCTATGCCGTGTTCGCCGGAAAGCGTGCCGCCAAGTTCCAGAGCCACATTGAAAATTTCGTCCACGGCGGCTTCAACGCGCACAAATTCTTCGTGGTCACGTCTGTCGCACAGAATGGTCGGGTGCAGGTTTCCGTCGCCTGCATGGCCGAAAGTACCCATGGTAACGTTGTATTTTTTGGCAATTTCGTTCAGCGCTTTCACCATGGCGGGAATTTTGGAACGCGGCACCGTGGCGTCTTCCAAAACAGTGGTGGGACGCAGACGTGCCAGCGCAGGCAGTGCGTTTCTTCTGCCAGCCCAGATTTTATTTTTCTCTTCTTCGGTCTGGGCTACGTGAATATCCGTGGCGCCGCATTCTTTCAGCACGCGTTCCACAATAACGGCCTCATCGGCAACCTGTCCGGGGTGTCCGTCCACTTCCACCAGCAAGAGCGCGTCGGCTTCTTTTGGCAAACCGATTTTCATATCTTCTTCAACATAATTTATGGTTGCATGGTCAAGAAATTCCAGCGTACAGGGCACAACGTGCGCGGCAATGATGCCCGCCACGGCCTCGGAAGCTTTCTGCACGTCGTCAAACACCGCCATCATGGCTTTTGAGGCTTTCGGCGGCGGCACGAGTTTTAAAATGGCTTTGCTGATAAGGCCGAGCGTTCCTTCGGAACCTATCATCATGCCGGCAAGATTATAGCCGGTTACGCATTTTACGGTGCGTGAACCGGTTTTTACAAGCTCGCCTTCATAATCATAAAATTCCAAGCCCATGACATAATCCTTGGTCACGCCATATTTCAAACCGCGAAGACCGCCGGCATTTTCGGCGATATTGCCGCCCAAAGTGGAAATGCTTTGGGAACCCGGATCGGGCGGATAAAAAAGGCCTTTTGCAAAAACCTGGCTGGCAAACTGCGCGGTAACGACACCGGGCTGCACAACGGCATACAAATCTTCTTCATTGATTTCCAAAATTTTATTCAGTTTTCCCGTGGCAATGACAACAGTATCTTTGGCATCGGGAATAGTTCCGCCGGAAAGATTTGAACCTGCCCCTCTGACAGTTATGTGAAGCCCCTCTTCATAGCATTTTTTTACTATAATTCCGAGATGTTTTGTTTCTGTAGGAAATAAAACCAATGCAGGCACCACAGACTCCAGCACTGCCGCATCGAAAGAATAACTGTGTCTGTCGATTTCATCGGACAGCACGTTTTCTTTGCCCAAAAGAGCTTCAAATTCAGCAATTAACGCGTTTGAAATCATAACTCACCCTTTTTTTAAAAATATAATTCACCATAAAAAGCAAATTTAAAAAAGTATAAACCAGCTTCCCGGCCTTGTAAACAGATTTTCCGAAACAAAAAAAAGCCGGTTCCTAACGGAACCAGCCTTTTACCGCAAAATATACAACCATTCCTATACCGATGCACAGCATGACGCCCAAACATATGGGATAAGCATACTCATAAGAATATTCGGGCATATTTTCAAAATTCATCCCGTACAGGCTGGAAATAAACGTCAGCGGCAAAAATACAGAAGACAGTACGGTCAAAATGCGCAGACGCTTATCGGTAAGCTCACGCAGGTGGGAGTCTATCCTGTGCAGCTGGTCTTCCAGATGTTTGTCCAGCTTGCGCATACTGTGCTCCACGTGCGCCAGCGTATCCAAAATGTCATTGAGCATTTTTTTCGTAGACACGGGATAATACGGCACGGTAATAATGGTGCGCAGCAGCGTGCAGGCAAAAAGAAATTCTTCGCACTGCCCGGTTATGTTGCCGAGCCTGCCCTTGATTTCCACAACTTTGTCGTTGTCCTGATCCTGGGGAATCTGTTCCAAAGAAGAAATAAAACCGTTAATAATGCTGCGGGCTTCAAGATAATTATTGATAAGGTGTTCTTCCAAAGTTTCCAGCAGGAACATCAGCAGAAAAATGCCTTCCTTGCCTTCGAGGCTGGAACCGATATCAAGCTGCTGCACAGCCTTATCCAAAGTTTTGCTTTCGCTTTTCGTAGCGGATATAAGCACATTGCCAAGCAAAGCCAAATGAATGAAATGCGAAGGCTCCTCCCAGCGGTTGGAAGTGGGAATACGCAGATACAGTCCGTTTGCCTGCACTGCTTCGACACGGGGAAACGCTTTTCTGTCATTGAAAAAATTTTTTTCATTGTCCGAAATGGGCAAAACAGACAAAAGAGTCTGCCATTCAAAATCATTCAGGGCTTCATAATTAAACCAGTAAAGATCCTGGGGTTTTTGGGCAATAAGCTCTGCCAGGGATATTTCCTGATCCACCTCTTTGCTTAATGAATTATGGATATAAATAACTTTGCGTTCCATAACGGCACCCTGCTTTGTTTAATGAAAGAAAACAAAGACTGTCAATGCATTACTGAAAAAATCCTGCGGATTTTCTTGTCCGCGGCATTTGCAGTGCCAAACCGAAAAAAATCCGGCAATGCCCCGCAAATGCAGCAAGGAAACCGAAAGAAATCATTTCCTCCGGAAAAGAATTTACCCCTAGACTTTTTCCAATATTTCCACTGTCAGATTATGATTGGTAAATACGCAGATATCTCCTGCAATTTCCATAGCTTCCCTGGCTATCTGCTCTGCGTCCAGCGTGCTGTGCTTCAAAAGCGCCTTTGCCGCGGAAAGCGCAAAACTTCCGCCGGAACCGATGGCCGCCGTTCCGGAATCGGGCTCGATAACATCGCCCGTGCCGGTCAAAATAAAAATATGCTCCAGGTCAGCCACCAAAAGCATGGCTTCCAGCTTGCGCAGGAACTTATCGTTGCGCCAGTCTTTGGCAAGTTCCACGGCCGCACGGGTAATATTGCCGCCGCTCTCTTCAAGCTTTGCTTCAAAACGCTCAAACAGCGTAAAAGCATCTGCCGTAGCGCCCGCAAAACCGCCGATGATTTTCCCTTTATATAAACGCCGCACTTTTTTTGCCGTATGCTTCATAACCATGCTTTGCCCCATGGTTACCTGACCGTCCCCGGCAATAACAACTTTATTGTCTTTTTTTACGGCAAGTATGGTTGTTCCGTGAATTTCCATAACACTCCCTACTTCCAGTATTTTTTACGTTCTGCCATAATGGCCTGAACCTTTTTCAGCTCGTCTTTCTGTTCTTTTGTTTTGGCAAGAGCCTCGGCCTTTTTCAGCCATGAAAGCGCCCTGCCTTCGTTGTTTTGATAAATTTCCGCCAGAGCAAGCTGCATATAGCCTTCAAACTCTTTGCCCTGCCGCCCCAAAACCCTGCCGTAAAAATTCAGCACTTCGCCGTCCTGCGGCGCATATTTCAGAACTTTTTCATATTCGCGCTGTGCTTCATAAACGTTATTTTCACTGTCCAGCGTCCTGGCATAAAAGAAAATTGCCATATATTCCTTGGGATTGACGGCTATGGCTTTCCGCAGGTATTTTTTCGCCTGCCCGAAATTGCCGACACTGAAATAAAAACGGCCGAGTTCCCTGTTCATCAGTGCGTCGTCGGGTGCCATCTGCACGGCTTTGCGCAGATATTCTTCCGCCTGCCGTATCTGATTGCGCTTTGAAGCAATAACGCCCAGTCCCATATAATCATAGGCAGTTTTTTTCGGTGAAAAATAATTTTCCGCAAAACGCGCGTCGGCATAATACGCCACGGCAACGGCTTTTGCGCGCAAAAATCCGGCGTTGTCGTTTTTAATATTCTGCTGTGCCTGCGTAAGCGTGCGGATATACGCGTTTACCGTGGCAATACGGCCATTAATGTTGGGGTGGGTGGAAAGATAGGTGGGAAAATCCGACCCTACGCCAAGGCTTTTATCCTGCAGAACCTGAAAAGATTTTGCCATGCCCTTTGGGTTGTAGCCGGATTTAAGCATATACTGCAAACCGAATTTGTCGGCATCGCTTTCGTCTTCACGTCCGTAACTGAGCAGCGTTGCCTGCGTTGCCGCCATAGAACCCGCAATAAGCGCCCCGGAACCGTCGCCGCCCCCGGCCAAAGCCGCACCGATAAGCGCAGCAACAGTACCGATACTAAGGTATTTGCTTCTGTCAATTCTTGACGCGATATGCCGCTGGGTTACGTGGGCAATTTCATGGGAGAGCACACCGGCAAGGGAATCCTCGTCCTCAAGGTTCACCAGCAGCCCGGTAAATACGCAAACATAACCGCCCGGCGTTGCAAAAGCATTTAAAACCGGACTGTATACCACATTGGTTTCAAAAGCAAAAGGCTGCGGAGGAACATTTTTCAAAATACGCTCCACCACGGAACGCACATACAGCTTAATTTCCGGGTCTTCCACAATGGGCATACGGGCTTTGACAAGAATTTCAAATTCCTTTGCCAGCTCCTTTTCGTCCGCCACGCTGAAATCTTTGAATAAAGCCGCCTGCGAAACATGAAGGGGGCTTATGACGGCCAAAACAAGCACCATAATCAGCGCTGCCGCTTTTCGTATCATGTTCCCTCCCTGTTTTACCGTGTTCAGCCATTAAGCCGTATGATTAATAGCCCATACCTGCCCGTTCTGCGTATCGCGCACTTCCACGTGCATGGCGGCAAGCTCGGCGCGAATAGCATCAGCCTTGGCAAAATCCTTATTTTTTTTGGCTGCAAAGCGTTCCTGCAGCAAAACTTCGACTTTCTGCGTATCAATATTCAGCCGTTTTGCGCTGAGATCTCTCAGTTCAAGCAAAATCGCCGCAGGTTCGGAACCGAACACGCCCAAAATCTGTGACCAAATTTTAACCTCTTCCAAAACCTGTTCCAAAAATGCCTTGGTACCGTCTTTTCCGCGCAGCGCCTTGTCTTCCAGCACTCTGTTCACCAAACGCACCGTGCCGAAAACATGGCCGAGGGCAGCGGCGGTATTGAAATCATCGTCCATGGCCTGCAGAAATGCATCTTTGAGTTCTTGAAATTCTTTGAGAATTTCTTCCGGAACCGCCATTTTTTTATTAAATTCTTTTTGCAGGGCAGCGTGCACGTCCGCCAAACATTCATAAACGCGGATCAGACCTTTTTCCGCATCGTCCATGGTTGCAAAGCTGAAATCAATGGGGCTTCTGTAGTGTTTGCTCAGCAGGAAAAAGCGCAGGGCCTCGGGGTGTCTGGCTTCCAAAATATCACGTATGGTTTTGAAATTACCCAAGGATTTGGACATTTTTTCGGAGTCGATCTGCACAAAGCCGTTATGTACCCAAAAACGGGCAAATTCCCTGCCAAGTGCGGCCTCACTCTGGGCTATTTCGTTTTCGTGGTGAGGAAAAATCAAATCTTGACCGCCGCCGTGAATATCAAGCGGCAAACTCAGGTTTTTTTCGCTCATGGCGGAACATTCGATATGCCAGCCCGGTCTTCCCTGCCCCCAGGGGCTTTCCCAATAGGGCTCACCGGGTTTTGCGCCTTTCCACAGAGCAAAATCCAGCGGATCTTCTTTTTCTTCCCCGGGCTGAATACGTGCGCCGGAACGCATATCGTCCACATCACGGCCGGAAAGTTTGCCGTATTCTTTAAAAGAACGCACCCTAAAGTAGACATCGCCGGAAGGCGTGGAATATGCATGGCCCTGCGCTATGAGTTTTTCGCAAAGCTCAATCATTTCACCGATATATTCCGTTGCCTTGGGTTCAATGCTGGCGCGCCGCACATTGAGCCTGTCCATATCTTCGTGGAACGCTTCTATATAGCGTTCGGAAATTTCCTTGGAACTGACCTGTTCCTGATTGGCTCTGTTAATGATTTTATCGTCCACGTCGGTAAAATTGCGGACAAACGTTACCTTATTGCCTTTAAATTCCAGATAACGGGCAATAACGTCAAATACCACGGCTGAACGGGCGTGGCCGATATGGCAGAGATCGTACGCGGTAATGCCGCAGGCATACATTCCAACCTGGCCGGGCACCTGCGGAACAAATTCTTCTTTTTTCTTTGTCATGGTATTATATATAAGCATAAAAACTCCTTGCTTCTTCGGTATATTTGCAGTTATCGAGATTGAGTATACATAATAAATCCTTTTCCGTCAAAGAAAAGCCCCCTGCAGAAAATTTATTTTTGCCCAAACTTTGCCCCATTCTTTTTTATTGTAATTATTTTTATTTCAAGTATACTTTTTCCGAAATCACCCCGGAGTAACAATATGTTGAATAAAGCAATGATTATAGGACGTTTGGGACGTGAACCCGAACTCAAATATACACAGAGCGGAATGCCTGTGACAACCCTGAATATCGCAACCGACGAAAGCTACCTTGACCGTGACGGCAACAGAGTAGAAAAAACAGAATGGCACAAAGTAACGGTTTTCCAGCGTGCCGCCGAAAACTGCTCCCAATATCTGAGCAAAGGCAGCCTTGTATACGTGGAAGGCCGCATTCAGACCAGAAAATGGCAGGATCAGCAGGGCCAAGACCGCTATTCCACGGAAATAGTAGCCAATACGGTACGTTTTCTGGATAAAAAAGGCGACAGGGGCGGCGACGATTATGCACCGCAGCAGCCCGCACCCCGTACAAAAGCCGTACAGGAACCCATGGAAGACTACGGTTCTCCTTTCCCTTCCGAAGCGAGCGACATGGACGATACGCCGTTTTAATCGGCACGGCATACAAAAAAGCCCCCTGCGCAAACCGTGCAAGGGGCTTTTTTGTTTATAGAATATTCAGTCTTTGTCCTGCCTATTTATTAAAAAGCAGCTCATCCTCTTTAAAAAAGAATTTCCATTCACGCATAAAACTTTCTTCACTGTCGGAACCGTGCACGGCATTGGCGGCAAGATCCCTCCCGTATTTGGCGCGCAGAGTACCTTTTTTTGCCTTGGCGGGGTCGGTATCGCCCATAAGCTCCCGAAACGCCTCCACTGCGTTGCTCTCGTGCTGCAAAACGAAGCACAGCACGGGAGCGGAACACATATACGCGATTAATTCCGCAAAAAACGGCTTGTGTTCATGCATGGAATAAAAATTCTTCGCCTTTTCTTCGGTGAGCTTAACCAATTTCAGCTCCACCAGTTTAAATCCGGCCATGGCAATATCATCGAGAATTTTGCCGTAATACAGTTTTTTCATGGCATCGGGCTTTATAATGCCAAAAGTAAAATGCATATATGCTCTCCTAAAATGTCGTAGGCAGCGAAAAAATAACATTGCCGTCTTCATAGGCTTTCCATTCTTTCAAAGCCTGTACGGTTGCTTTCCTCACATGCCCTATAATAATAATGCGTTTATATTTTTTGGATAATGCATAGGCACGGTCCAGTTCTTTTTTGACGGCCTGCACAGAATCCGTATTGTCTATGAAAAAATCCCGTCTGGCGGTTAAAAATTCATTTTCTTTGCCTATACCGTACAATTTGGACTGCGAAGCAGTCAAACTGTCCAGCACCAAAAAATACGGCTTTATTTCCTGCACGGCACGGTAAAATTTCATAACCGCACCCTCGTCGCTGGTAAATTTTGACCCCATATGATTATTAATGCCCTGCACGTACGGTATGGACATAATATTTTCATACAGCGTGTCGCGTATTTCTTCATACGTCATGGACGTATACAAACCGCCTTTGCCGATATCCACCTGCTTTCCTCCGCGGGGAAAAGCCTCCATGGGCTGATGCAGAAAAACAGGCAGTCCTTTTTCATGGGCAAGCACGGCAATTTCCGCCGAATGCGTTGCCTGCGGCCACACGGAAAAAATCACCGGATAGGGCAAATCCATACATTCCTTTGCCAGCGGCACATTTTCGCCCGCATCGTCCAAAATCAGGGTAATGTACGATTTTTTTCCGTTCAGCAGGCTGAACACCCCGATACGTTCCTGCAGTTCCCTGAGCCGCACCACATGAGTTATTTGCCCTTTATACTGCACATAATAAAAATTTTCTTCAAAATGCAGGGTGCAGGACAAATTTTTCTTTTTCAGATATGCCTGCATTTTTTTATAAAACGCCTCGTTTTCTGCGCCGAGATAATACATATATTCAGACATTTCGGGATGAACAAGCTGAAACACAACAAAGGGATACGCCGCTCCCTGTGCGGTAAAATGTATATCGCTGTCGGCATATCTGCGCTGATTTTCCGGAATTTCCTCTTTTATGAAACTGTCCAACGCATAATGAATTTTTTGCACATTGGCGAGAAAATCCCTGTCATAAACATAAGATGCCTGAATTTCCGCCACTAACCCGCTGAAAGGATCATGATCGGCAAAATATGCGGAAAAATACATATCCGACGCAGCATAAGCACCTTTATTGGCTGACAAATACTGCTTGGGCTTCTGCTGCTTGGCGGCAGTTTCCTGCATATCTTTAATAACGGTGATGGACCCCGAATCATGCAGAAAATGCGAAAGCAGCGCAGAAATGCCAAAATACACGGCCAAACAGCACGCAAAAAACATAAAGCCGGCCAAAACCCGCTTTATCCCCGCATACAGTTTATGACTCCGTATTTCATTCAGTTTCGCACTCATATCCCAGCTCATAAAAAAGGACTTGCCTCAGCAAGTCCTTATAATATTCAAAATCAGCGGCACTGTCTATCATTCCGACGTTTGTTTTGCCGATTATTTTATTTTTTGAATAACGGGCAGAGATTTTACAAGCTGCAATGCCACACGCAGCTGATTGTCCTTCTGCAGAAACGCCATTGCTTCCGCATCCTGTTCGGCTGTTTCCTGCTTTGCTGCATTGCCGGTTTCAAGGTGCCTTGTCAGATCTTTTTCACGCACGGAAAAACTGTCTTCCGCCTCTTCGCGGGGAGCTTCCCACAGCACCTCAAAATCAGGAACAATGCCTTCTGCCTGAATGGATTTTCCGGAAGGAGTATAATACAGGGCAACGGTCAGCTTCAAGCCCGTACCGTCAGGAAGCGGTATAACATTCTGCACGGACCCTTTGCCGAAAGTCCGTTCGCCGACTATAAGCGCACGCTGCTGATCGCGCAGGGCGCCGGCAACAATTTCGGACGCAGAAGCAGACCCCGCATTGACTAACACAACCAAAGGAGCTTTTATATCGTCTTCCTGTTTTTGGGCTTTATATTCCAGTTCATCGCTGCCGTCGCGGCCTTTCATGGACATAATCACGCCTTCTTCCAGGAACATATCGGCCATGTTGATGGCAGAATCCACAAGTCCGCCGGGATTGTTGCGCATATCAAGAATAATGCCCTGCACCTTTTGTTTTTTGACAGCCTTGTTCAGTTCTTTTTTCAAATCTTCAAAAGTATTTTCGCTGAAACGGGTTACGCGCACCCAAAAATAGCCTTTATCCAGCTCTTTAACCTTGACGGTGTGGTAAGGGATATCGTCGCGTTTCAGCTTTACGGTTACGGGCTTGCTGGAATTTTTATGCAAAACCAACAAAGTAAGTTCCGTACCTTTTTTGCCGCGCATGAGCGATGCCGCTTCCGACAGGCTCATCTGATCCGTAAACTTGCCGTCAATGGAAAGTATCTGGTCACCGGCCTGAATGCCTGCCTTGTAAGCCGGGGTATCTTCAATGGGAGTAACAACGGTAATAATGCCGTTGACCGTGGTAATTTCCACGCCGATACCGCTGAACTTGCCCACATTGGTTTCCTGCATCTGTTTGAACTCATCTTTATCCATCATCACGGAATGCGGATCCAAACCCTGCAGCATACCTTTCAGGGCTCCGTCGATAAGTTCGGGCTGCTTTACATCTTCCACATAATATTGTTCGACTATATCAAGAACCTGACTGAAACGGCGCAAAGAATCATAATCGGCGTCGGCGCTTATGGCTTTCATATAAGTACCGCCGGCCAAAAAAGCCGCCGTCACGGCAGAAAAACAAAGTGTTAAACGGATAACCTTACGCATCTGTGCCTCCAAATATGCATTACAGAGTGTAACGGTATACTTTTTTTCCGTGAATAGCAATATTTATTCGTCCTTAAAATTCCGCAGCTATTGAGAATTGTTTGACATGACGAGAAAAAAACTTATACTGTAACCTACTCCACAGCACAGAGGACATCATGAAGAAAAAAATACTTTACGCAGCTGCGGCCCTGCTTATTCTTGCAGCGGGCGGATTTTTCCTGACAAACAAAATCTGCCGGGAAATAGAAGAACTCGCCAAAAACACCCTGGTCAAAAACAATATCGAAACAGCCGAAGTCAAATATACATTTTTCAGCCAAACCCTTTCCCTGAAAAACATTAAATTCGTATATGCCCGCAATTCCCTGAAAATGGACAACAGTGCGGACGAAATCCTCATCAAGGGCATCAGCAAAGACAATTTTCTTGCTTCCGCCCATGACGAAGCACTTGTATGCGACGAAATAGAAGTCAAAAACCTTGCTTCCAAATTTTTTGCCTACGACAACGAAGAAATGGCAACAAAAACCGAAAGCCTGCGCATTGCCAAGCCCATGCTCAATATCAAACAGCTGCTGGCTCTGCACAAAACCGCACCGTTTTCCGAAGAATATTTCCAATGTCTTCTGAACGTCAAACATGACGGGGTACAGATTGACAATATCGCCATGCAGGCGTTCAAAGGCAGTGCAAGCCAAGCCGTTGTCAAAGCTAAATCTGTTGTTCTTCCGCCGTTCAGCGGCAAAACTTTCGATATATCCTACAGCGGACTAGCCCTGAGCAGCAGCCCTCTGAACATGGATATTGCCGAAGTGCAGCTCCAAGGCTTTGCCATTCCCGATGCGGCAACCCTGTCAGGCTTCAGCAGTACCGTTGTGCGCCTCAACGAACTGGAACGTTCCGGCGCCCTGGAAGATGATCCGCAGTCTTTTACGGAATACGAAGAATTATCCGAAAAACTTCTGGACTACCTTGCCGACATTACCAAAAAACCGTTCAATCTGATAACCGTGCGCGGCCTCAGCTGCTACCTTAACGAAATCCCCGAATTTGCCGACAAACCCCTCGGCATGAAAGAATTTACCTACCGCTTTGACGAAAACGACAAAGAAATCAACATTGTTTCCGATATGCAGGATTTTACTGTCCATAAAGATTTTTTAACCATGCTTGCAAGTCCTGCTTCCGCCAAAGTCGTCGACGGAAAATTCCTTGACGGATTAAAACTTTCCCTTTCGACTTCCAGCACATTCAATAAAGAGAACGGAGAATTTTCCAACAACCTGCGCGCAGCCGTACCCAATCTTGCCGATACGCAGTTCCGATTCTCCGGCTTTATCGGCAACAAAGACAAAAATATTTTTCTTTACAGCTTTAAAAACCTGAACGAATACACATCAGCAGACGAACTGCTTGCCCAGCTCAGCCAAATTTTTATTAAAGACGCGCAGCTTTCCTACGAAGACAAAGGACTTATCGACATTTCCTACGAAATTCTCAGTGCCGAAACGGGCCTGCCCAAAGAAAACATTAAACAGGCAACTCTTGCGGAATTGGAAGCAGCCAAACTGTTTATGAGCCAAGACAATACCCCGGCAGACAAAGATTTCGTCAAAATTGCCGACACATTAATTCAAACCATTGACAAGACAGGAAAATTCTTTGCAAATCTGACCTTTGTCAAAAAGTATTCCCTGAACGAACTGCTTACAGCGGACGGCTTTCCCGAATATACGCTGGAAACCAAAGCAGAATGATACGTTTTGCAAAACAAGTTA
Source organism: uncultured Desulfovibrionaceae bacterium (assembly GCA_949299515.1). Taxonomy (GTDB): domain Bacteria; phylum Desulfobacterota; class Desulfovibrionia; order Desulfovibrionales; family Desulfovibrionaceae; genus Taurinivorans. The sequence goes on along the minus strand of CASGAP010000009.1, from coordinate 236,622 downwards.
CGGCATAAAAAAAGCCCCGTTATATGGGGCTTTTTCTTATTTCAGATGAATTTCTATCTTTACGCCGAACTCATGTTCCAAATCACTCAGCCTGTCACGTTTTTTATTCAGCAGATAAAAAGCAATTTCCTGATCCACGTGATGAACATAAGTAGACGGAACGTTTTTGGCGGCAAGCTTGCTGCGTATGTCGCGCAGAACTCCCTGCGCCTGCCATTCCAAATTGCGCCTGAAACCGGTACCGCGGCAGTGCGGACACGGTTCGGAGGTAATGGAAATAACACTGGAGCCTGTCCGCTGACGCACAAGTTCCAGCAGTCCGAATCCGCTCAGTTTGCCGATATCATGCCGTGCACGGTCGCGCTTCATGGCGGCGTGCAGGGCCTTTTCCACTTCCCTGCAGTGGCTTTTGTCACGCATTTCGATAAAATCAATCACAACCTGTCCGCCGATGTCGCGCAGGCGCAAATGGCGGGCAATGGCTTCCACAGCCTCCATATTGGTACGGAATACCATGGCTTCAAAATTATTTTTTCCCTGACTTTTTCCGGAGTTGATGTCAATAGCCATGAGCGCTTCCGTCTGATCAAAAACAAGACGGCCGCCGGAAGGAAGATTTACCTCGCGTTTGGTCACTTCTTCAAGCTGACGGGCAATATTGAAGCGTTCCCACAGGGTCTGCCTGGGATCTTCGTGCAGGTGCAGCATTTCCTTATTTTTAGGAAACAAAATTTTAATAAGATCCGCAACGCTTTTCTGCACATCTTTGGAATCTACCCATACTTCGTCAATATCCTCGTTCAGATAATCCCTGACTGCACGGGTGGCCAAATCTGCTTCCTGATAAACCAAACTCGGTACAGGAGCTTTCAGCACCTGCTTCTGAATGTTTTTCCAGGTACGCTTCAGCATCTGCAGGTCTTTTTGGATATTGGCTTTGCTGGCACCCTCGCTGGCCGTGCGGATAATAACCCCCATATTTTCTCCGGGCTTTATGCCGTTGAGCAGCGCACGCAGACGCTGGCGCTCTTCATTGTCTTCCACTTTTCGGGATACGCCGATCTGCTCCTGTCCCGGAGTCAAAACCAAAAATCGGCCGGCAAGCGAAAGCCACGTAGTCAAAAACGCGCCCTTGGTGCCGTTCGGTTCCTTTACCACCTGCACCAGCACTTCCTGACCTGTTTTCAGTACTTTCTGAATAGGCGGATATTTTGATGTCCCTTCTTCGTACGGTGCCAAATAATATTCCGGGTGCACTTCGTCTATCTGCAGAAAACCGTTTTTGCCGCACCCGAAATTAACAAATGCCGCCTGCAGATTGGTATCCACGTTATTGATAACACCTTTGTAAATATTGCCGCGGATTTTGCTCTGATGTGCCATTTCCACAAAATATTCGGAAACGACGCCGTTTTCCGTGATAACGACTTCCACCTGTTCGTCAGGCACCGTGCTGACATACAGTGCACGGCGCACGTGCTCTTTTTTCTCAGCTTTCGGGCTTTCTTTCTTGCTTTTCTGCGCCCTGCGCAATGTTTCTTCCGCTTCTATTCTGGCAATTTCGCCGTCTTCCACTATGGGAGAAGCGTCAAATTCCACAGCTGCGGTGCTTTCTTTGGGCTGTTTCTTTTTGCGTCCGCGTTTTCTCTGGCGTTTAGGCTTTTCCGCATCGCTGACAAGCGGCAGCAAAGCGTCGACTGCCGGCGCTTCGTCGATAATCCCAAGAACGCCCAATCCTGCCTGCTCCCCAAAAGCGCTTAAACTTTCTTCGCCGTTGTACTGCACTACGCCGTTCACGCCGGCCACAAAATCGGCACCCTCTTTTTCGGCTTTTCTGCGTCCGCGCTTTTGTGCCGATTCTTTTTTATCCGTATCTTCCACAGTATCTTCCGCAGTTCGGGCTTTTTTGCTTTTTCTGCCGCCTCTTTTTGCGGGTTCCGCGGCTACGGCAGAATTTTCCGCCGCTTCCGCGCGTTCTTCCCCTTGATTTTGCGCAGCATTGCTTTCCGCAGGCACAAGCTCGCCTTTTTCATAAACTGCAAGTTCTTTTGCTCCAAGCTCGGCAGGTACGGCACTTTCAAACGGAACAGGAACCGTATGCCCGAAATCCTGCTGTTCCAATTCTTTTGCCGGCGGCATTTCGGAAGCCGCAAGCGCCAAACGATCTTCGGAAGAAAGAGCAAGCTGAACGTTTTTTGCGCTTTCGCCGTTCTGCTCAGGTTGTGCAGCTTTTTTTCTGCCGCGTGCCGCGGCAGTTTTTGAAACGGCTGCTTTTTTTACCGTTGTTTTTTGAGCCGCAGACTTTGCGGAGGCCGCTTTTTTTACGGTTCTTTTTCCGCGGGCAGATGCTTTTGGCCGTGCACTTTCACTGTCAGCCGCATTTTCAGCCGTCTTTTCGGAAATATCGGCATTTTCCGGCTCCAGCGGGGAAACTTGCTGTTTTATCTTTGCGCCGGCATTTTCTTCCTGACGTTCGGACTCGGCGGAATTTTCCGCATTTTCCGCTGTCTTGGCGGTTTTTGCGGCACGTTTTTTTTCGGATTCCGTTTTTTTTGCACGGCCTGTCCGTTTTTTCTTATCTGTTTTTTCTTCTGCCTGCAAAACGGCATTTTCTTCCGAAACACTTTCCCCTGCGGCAGGCTGCAGTTCTTCGGCAGGAACGTCTTTTGGGGTCACACTGTTCTTCCTTGGTCTGCCTTTTTTCTTTTTTTCCGTTTCTTCCATAAAAAATCCTAATTAAAAATTGTACATAATTCCATTTCAGGCTCAAGAGAAAGTATCAGCTTTCCGTAGTAGCCCGATGCAAAATCCCCGGGATTGCAAACCCATGTCGAACCTATTTTTTCTTTTGCCCGACTCTCATGGATATGGCCGCACACACAAAAATCCGGCCTGTAATCCCGAATAAATTTCAAAACCGCCCTGCTTCCGATATGCCTTCCGTTTTTCAGTCTGTCACACTGCGTTCCGAACGGAGGATTGTGACTGATTAAAAGCGTTGTGCGGCTTTTGGGCAGCAAAGCAAAATTCTGCAGACATTCTGCATAAAATTCTTCAGAAAATTCTGATTTGGTCGCAAAAGGCGTAGGCAGGGAACCGCCTATGCCCATAAATAACAATGCATTATATTCTATACTTTTTTTATGTAAATTAATCTTTTTTTCACTCAGATACGCATCAGCAAGATGCGAGTCCATATTTCCTATCTGAGCGTACAGCACGTTTGCATATGCTTCCAGGGTTTCAATAACATTCACTGTTTCCTGCAGTGTTCCGCGCTTTCCGATATCACCGGTTACAACAATGCCCTGAGCCTTATCCAAATCTTTAATGCGGCGGATATTCGCCGTTTCGCCATGAATATCCCCCAAAAAAATCCAGAAAGGAAAATCCGCAACACCCATATACCAAAATCCTGTACAACAAAACAACAAACAGCTATTTACAAAAATAAAAATACAGTATATTTAGTTGTCAAACACATCTTAAACAAGATTTATTTTTTTTTCAAGAAAAAAATCAATATATTATAAAATTTTTGAAAAATAAGCCATGAACAAAAGCGAATTAAGAAAAGCAATGCATGAAAAACGAAATGCAATACACAAAAATACAAATAAATTTAACATATTATGCAGTAAGCTGCAAAATCATGTACTGAATTTTCCGCTCTTTGCCCGAGCAGAAACAATTTGCACCTACGCCCCCACAAAAAGCGAAATTGATACCTCTCTGCTTTCGCAGAACGCCTGGGACAGCAAAAAAAACGTCCTGTTCCCCCTATGCTCCAAAACGGAAAAAGGCATTATGCATTTTTACCGCTGTACGTCTTTTGCCGACCTTGAAAGCGGTGCTTACGGAATTTCGGAACCCAAACCAAGCTGCCCGCGCATGGACGAAACCCTGCTCAACAGCGAAAAAACCGTGGTACTGGTACCTGCTTTGAGTTTTTCTCCGCAGGGGTACAGGCTGGGATACGGACAAGGCTTTTACGACAGATTCCTGGCCAAAATTCCCAAAGCCGTCACCATAGGCATTACCGTTTCCGAACTGATAAGCGATGCCGTCCCGGTTGAACCGTGGGACAGAGCCGTTCAATACCTCGCAACGGAAAACGGCATTTACAAAACATAAAAAAAGCCCGTTTTCCGGGCTTAGTCTATTTTCATTTTTTTACACAAATCTTCATAAACCTTGTCAATGTGCTTGCCAAGCAAATCCGCGGCGCGCTTCACGTCGCCGTTTTGCATGGCATAATAAATATCCTGGTGATCGGACAAAATCATATTCTCCTGCACATCTTCACAGCTTTGATAGGAATTATAATACCTTGTATAAATATTACAGCGCAGAAATATTCTTTTCCAAGCTTCGAGCAAATAGGTATTATACGCCATTTTCACAATAAACAGGTGAAACGCTTCGTCTATTTCAACAAACTTTTTAATATCGTCATACCGCAGTGCCATAACGGAATCTTCAAGCATTCTGTTCATTACGGAAAGTACGTAATAATCGTTGCGTTCCGTCACGATGCGCAGCGCTTCCACTTCAAGCAGCTTGCGGATGCTGAAAACATTATGCGCATCATCATGCTCAAGCAAAGGAATATAACTGCCCTTTTTCGGGACTTTTTTCAAAATGCCTTCGGAAACCAAGCGGTTCAGCGCTATGCTTATCGGCGTTCTGCTCATGCCGAAATCCACAGCCAAAGTGCTTTCTAAAATAAAATCGCCGGGTTTGTACGACTGTTTGATTGTTTCCGTCAAAAGTCTGTACGCCCGCTCTTCCGCATTAAGTTTTTCTTTCACATTACCCATGGAAAGCCCCACATCCCTAATCTAACACTAACATTCTGCGTAAAGACTACCTTTTCATGCCGCTCTTGTCAATAAACAGACACAATTATTTATAAGCTAAAATATATTTGCCACCGCCGCCCGTTTCTTTTATATTAAAAAAAACGTTCGGAAAATCATATGAAAATACTGCATACGTCTGACTGGCACATAGGAAGCACCTTTTACGGAAAAAAACGCTACGAAGAATTTTCCCTTTTTTTTGCATGGCTGCTGGAAACCATAAACACGGAAAAAATCGACGTTCTGCTTGTTTCGGGCGATATTTTCGATACTGCCCTGCCAAGCAACACGGCACAGCAAATTTACTATTCCTTTTTAATCAGCCTTCGTCAAAGCTGCTGCCGTCATGCGGTCATTACCGGCGGAAACCATGATTCCCCAAGCTTTCTGAACGCTCCAAAGCAGCTGCTGAAAACGCTGGATATCCACGTTGTCGGCGCCGCACAGGACAAAAACAGCGGCATTGCCGAAGAAACGGACGAAGAACTGCTGAAAATCACCGTTGAAAACGAAACCGTTTACATTCTTGCCGTCCCCTACCTGCGCGAACGGGATCTGCAGGGCATAAGCATTACGGATTCCCATGCGGACAGAGCCGGAAAAATCGCCGCGGCAATCAAAAACCATTACGCGCATCTTGCGGAAAAAGCCGCGGCACAAAAACAGCCCGGCGAAAAAATTATTGCCATGGGGCATTTGTACGCTGCGGGCGCCAGCCTCGAAGAAGAAGGCGAACGCGAACTGTATATGGGTTCCCTTGCGCAGATTTCCGCCGCCGCATTTCCCGCCTGCCTTGACTATATTGCCCTCGGTCATATCCATACCGCCCAGAAAATCGGCGGCAGCGAACATATCCGCTACTGCGGCTCTCCTTTGGCCATGAACTTTTCCGAAAAAAATACCGCAAAAAAAATTTTAATCGTAGATACTGCCCCGCAGATTTCTATAAAAGAAATACCCGTCCCGGAATTTCAGATAACCCGCAAAATCCGCGGCGACTTTTCCCATATCCGCAGGGAAACGGAAAAACTGAAAGCTCTGCAGAAAAGTGTCTGGCTGGAAGTGGAATACACGGGCGAAGAAGAATTTAACCTGAAAGACAGCCTAAACAGCCTTACGGAAAACAGCAGCGTCGAAATCCTCAAATTCAAAAATCAAAATCTGCTCAATTCCGTTCTCGGCAATACATCGGAAAACGACTGCCTCGAAGATGTCACGCCGCTGGATATTTTTAAGGAATTATTAAAAAATACCCCCTATTCCGAAGAAAACAAACAAGAACTGGAAGCCTGCTACCGAGAAATTCTCAATGCCGTGCAGGAAGACGACATAAACGCCTAACCCCGAACGAACAATGAAAATTTTAAGCCTGCATTTTAAAAATCTCAATTCCCTGTACGGCGAATGGCATATAGACTTTACCGACCCCGCCTACACCGAAAACGGCCTGTTTCTGCTGTGCGGCCCCACGGGAGCGGGAAAATCCACCATTCTGGACGCCGTATGCCTGGCACTTTACGGGCAAACCCCAAGACTCGGCAAAATTACGCAGACCGCCAACGAAATTATGTCAAAACACACGGCGGAATGCTATGCCCTGCTGCATTTTGAAAGCAAAGGCATATGCTATTACGCCCGTTTTGAACAGCGCAAAGCCAGAAACAATCCCCAAGGCAAACTGCAGGATGTGGAACGGAGCATTGCCCAAGACAGTCCCGAACAGATTTTATGCCGCAAAAAAACCGAAATCAACGACGAAATCATAAAAATAACCGGCATGGACTTTCAGCGCTTCACCCGTTCCATTCTCCTGGCACAGGGAGCGTTCGACAGCTTTCTCAAAGCAAAAGACGAAGAAAAATCCATGCTGCTGGAACAAATCACCGGAACGGAAATTTATTCGCAGATTTCAAAAACGGTTTTTGAACGCGCCAAAACAGAAAAAGAAGCAGTAAAAGAATTAACCGCAAAATCCGAAGTCAGCGAAACGCTTTCCGCCGAAGAAACACAGTCCCTGCAAACCGCGCACAAATCACTGACAGAAAAACAGCAGGCAGTAAACCAAAAACTGCAAACCGCGCAAAAAGCCCTGCTTTGGTACGGCGAACTGGAGAAACTGCAGCAAAACCTCGCTGCCTGCAAAGAAAAATCTTCCCGCCTGCAAAGCGAAGCGGAAAAAGCGGCAGACCAAAAAACAGCCCTTGCCTTGGCGGAAAAAGCAGAAAAAGTCTATCCGCTGCATCACATAGCCGCCGCACAGAAAAACGAATTTGATACGCTGAACGCCGCCGTCAGCGCATTGAACGAGGCACTTCCGCAGCAGGAAAAACAATTGCTTTCCCTGCAGGAAGCTGTCAGCACAAATTCCGCGGCAATCCACAATCTGAAACAGCAAAGCGACGCCCAAAAGCCGCTTTTTGACGAAATAAAAAAACTCGATACCCTGTTTGCCGACAAAGAACAGACAGTCAAAAACGCACAAAAACAATTGGAGCTTGACGGCAATGCCCTGCAGAAACTGCAGAAGCAACTCGCCAACCTGACCAAAGAGCTGGAAGAAACGGCACAAAAACGCAATGCCGCAGAAACCTGGCTAAGTAGCCATGCGCAGTATGAAGCGCTCGCACGCGAACTGAGCGCCGTAACCCAAAAACTCCAAGCCCTGCAGACAACAGTCACAGCCGGCCAAAAACTGAAAGAACAAATTGCGCAGACCAAACAAACCGTGGAACGCAGCAAAGAAAACCTGCACAAACAGGAACAAAAACACAATGCTCTGCAAAATGCCGACGCCGCACAGCAAAAACAGGAACAGGAAACAGGCGCCCGGCTGTCCGTTCTGCTGGGGGGAAAACTGCTGCGGGAGCTGCAGGCAGAACGCACCCATTTGGAAGAAAAAAAATATTTCCTTTATAAAATAGCAAGTTACGAAGAACAGCGCAAAGAACTGCAAAACGGACAGCCCTGCCCCTTATGCGGGGCAGTGCACCACCCCTTTGCGGAAGAAAAACTGCCGGAACAAGGAAATATCGACGAAGAACTCCTTCAGCTGAAAAACCGCATCGAAAGTATAGAAAAGCTGCAGCAGGAACAGGAAAAACTGTGGCTTACCCTGAAACAGAACAAGGAACAGCTTGCCCTTTCTTCACAAACGCTGCAAAACCTTGCCGAACAGTGCCAAGAAAAAGAAACCCTGCTTTCCCGATATTCCGCAGAACGGCAGGAACTTCTCGATGCCTATGCCGCTCAAACGGAAGAACTCGGGAATATTCTGCAGCCTTTCGGCTTTTCCAAAGAACAGATACGGCCCGAACAAACGGAAAGCATAGCAGCGGCTTTGAAAAATGCTTTATCTTCCTGGAACGCAAAACAGCAGGAAAAACAGCTTTTGGAAAACGCCCTGCAGGAAAAAGACAAAAAACGCATAGCCCTGCAGGCAGAACTGGATACGGCGCAAAAAAATCTGACATTGAAACAGACAGACCTGCAAAACGAAAATACAAGCCTTGCCGAACTGAAAAAACGGCGCGAAGCCCTGTTCGGCGGCAAAAATCCTCATACGGAAGAACAAAAACTTCTGGAACAGATACGCCGTGCCGAAACTGCGCAGGAAAAACTCCTGCAGAAAAAAGAAAAACAGCAGGCCGAAGTGCTGGCAGGCAAAGAACAGCTGCGCACCCTGCAACATTCGCTGGCAGAAAAACAGCTCCGCCTGCAGCAGGACAACGAAAAACTGCAGCAGGCCCTGACAGCACACGGCTTTGCTTCGGAAGCAGAATTTCTGGCCGCAAAAACCGACGAAAAAACACTGCGTTCCATGCAGGAATTTTTCAGACAGCTTGAACAGGATTTGCAAGTTCTGCAGGCACAGCAAAATCAGCTCACGGAAAACTTAAAAGCGGAACAATCCAAAAACATCACCGCAGTTCCCAAAGAAACGCTCCGCGCGGAAGAAACCGCCCTTAAAGAAACACTCCAATCCCTTTTTATTTCTCTGGGAGAAATACAGGAAAAACTCACGCAAAACGAGAAAAACCTTGCCAAACACCAATCCATTTTAGCAGCTCTGGAACAGCAAAAACAGCAGGCCGCCAAATGGGAAAGCCTGAACCAGCTCATCGGTTCCGCCGACGGCAAAAAATTCAGAACCATAGCCCAGGGCATAACCTTTGAACGGGTTATCCGCTACGCCAATGCCAAACTGCAGGCACTGCAGAAGCGCTACCTGCTGGTGCGCAGCAAGGAACAGCCCCTGTGCCTCAATGTTCTGGATACCTATCAGGGAGGCGAAATCCGCGCCGTGCAGAACCTTTCCGGCGGCGAAAGCTTTATTGTCAGCCTCAGCCTTGCCTTAGGACTCTCGCAGATGGCCAGCCAAAATGTCAGCGTGGACTCGCTGTTTTTGGACGAAGGTTTCGGAACCCTTGACGAAGAAAGCCTTGACACCGCCCTGTCCGCCCTTGCGGGCATACAGCAGGAAGGCAAGCTTATCGGCATTATTTCCCACATAGGCCTGCTGAAAGAACGGATAAACACGCAGATAACGGTACAGCCCGCCCACGGCGGAAAAAGCGTGCTGCAAGGCCCTGGCTGCACCAAAACAGCATAGCCACAACAGCAGCCTACAAAAAAATCCCCTGCCCAAGCACAGCCCAAGCACAGGGGATAATTTTTCGGCACGGTTAAGGCAGTACGATTAACGCAGTCCCAATTTCACTGCCCATTCAATAAAAATATTTTCGATTTTAATCAATTTATTGTTGGAAAGAGCCAACACCCCGATGAGATCCTGCATTTGGTCTTTGGTAACGCCGAGGGCAAGCAGTTTCTTGGTAATTTCTTCCAAAGACAGCACAGACGTTTCAGCCTGTTCAATGCTCTGCCGCTGTTCGGGCGAAAGTGCGCCGAACAGTTTGCCGAACAGCATTTCGCAGGCCATTTCCCTCGGCAGGGGCATTTTGTACATACCGAGGTAAGCGGCATTAAACGCATAAACAAGCCCCATGCGTTCCGTATCGTTCGGCACGTATGCAAAAGCAGGAACGCTCTTCAGCAGGGCGGTAAAACGTTTAAGCTTGCGTATCAGCTCTGCCTTGGAATCGCCGGATCGGCCGTAAAAAACCAAATCACGCTTGCGCAGTGCGGCAGCCGCAAGCACAAGTGCCGCATTGAAACGGGCTTTTTCGGACAGTGCAGCAAATTCACGGCTGCCGAACAGGGAAAACGCCGCAAAACGTTCCGCACTTCTGACTTCAAGCAGGGAAGACACATACGGCTTGGAAGCGGCACAGGGGTTTTCCGCAAAATAACCGAGCACCATGGCATTGACGCAAAGCGCGATTTTATACATGGGCAAGATTTCTTTTTCGGCATATTTTGCACTGACAGCCTTTTTTATCCCTTCAAACGTATACGCTTCCGGCTGCACGCGCAGTTCCAGGGCAAAACGGACAAAATCCTCCTCTGTCCAATCCGCCGCGGCAAGCCCGACAGTATGCCACATCAGCGCGTGCTCTTTTTCCTCAACGCTTTGCCCCGATACGGAAAAATCCGCGCATACGCCGTCAAGCAAATCCTCATACGCGGAAAAACCTGTCTGCTTCAGGCATTCCTGAGCCAAAAGCCCCGCATACTGATGATGATCGGGATAATAACACTGATAATCCCTATCGGCAAACAGCGAACATTCCTGCTTATCCCGTCCGTCCTTTGTTTTGGCAAGCAAAGCCGCCAGCGTATCAAAATCCGCGCTTACAACATGAGAAAAAAATTCCAACTGCGTATCAAACTGCATAACAACCTCTAATTGTTATTATTTTTTACAAGTTCCAAATTCCGTTCGTAGGTTGCCAGCACAGCCTCAATTACTGCGCCGCGCACGCCGTTTTTGTCCAAATTATTCATGCCGGCTATGGTTGTGCCTTTCGGGGAACACACGTTCAGGCGCAGTTTTGCATGGGGCACGTCGGGATCGGCCTGCGCAAGCTTGGCACTGCCCACAAAAAGCTGTTCCAGCATTTTTTTTGCGTCGTCATATTTAAAACCTAGGCGCACGGCTGCTTCAAGCATGGCCTCAAGCATATAAAACACTAAAGCGGGGCCGCTGCCGATAAGTGCGGAAAATTCCGCAAAGCGGCTTGCCGGCAGGACAAGGGTATAGCCCACGCTGTCAAAAATTTTCTTGATCACTTCCTTATGTTCTGCCGTAAGCATAACATCGTCAAAGCACAATGCGGTGCACCCTTCCCCCACCATGGCCGGAGTATTGGGCATAACAATGGAAACCGGACAAAGCGCGGAGCTTGCGTGCTTGATTGTTGCAACAGAAACGCCCGCAGCAATGGAAATCAAAATTTTTTCGCTGCTGAGAAACGGAGCTATGCGCAAAACCAGCTCTTCGACAGCATACGGCTTTACCGCAATAATGATAATGTCGGCTTTTTTTACCAGATCCTCTTCACTTGCGCAAACCATAAGTCCGCAGTCTTTTTCAAGTTTCTGCAGCTTTTCCGGGTGGTGGTCGTACCCGGCGATATTAAAAGATTTCGTGCGGCTGATGCCGTATATAATGGCAGAACCCATATTTCCGCAGCCGATAAAACCTACTGTCTGCATGGCAACCTCGCTTTCGGGAATTTATGGCGCAAGTATACGCTTATTTAAAAATCTTGCAACGCACGGCATGAAGCCATGAAAAACACAATAACATTTCAAAATGCCGCAATCAAATTTTCCATTTTGCGACAAGAGATGTCCCTTTGTCCGAACTTTCCACATGAAACTCTCCACCGCTTACTTTTACCCGTTCCCTGATATTTTTCAGACCGTGCCCTGTTTCCGCGCCTTCTTTTTTTTGCATTCCTCTGCCGTTGTCCGAAATAATAATGACATAGTTCTCATCGTGCACCACCTGCAAAAGAACATCGGTCGCCCCGCTGTGTTTGGCAACATTGTTCATGCCTTCCTGAATAATTCGGAACGTGGCAATCTGCAGCGAAGTAGACAGCAGCAGCTCGTCAAAAAAGAAATCTGCCTGAACCTGAATGGTCGGGTGCGTATTTTTATAATCTTCCACATACCATTCCAGCGTTTTCAATAAGCCCAAATCCAAATGCGGAGGCCGCAGATCCGTTTGAATACGGCGCAGCTGCCTTGCCACGCTTTTAACAATCTGCACGGAACCGGCCAGACTTTCCCTGGCATTGCCCATATCCGATTCATTGAGCAGACGCAGCGCGTGCTCTATGCCGAGTTTAATCGTTCCAATGCTTGAACCTATGTCGTCATGCAGTTCCGCCGCAAGCTTAAAACGCTCCTCTTCGGAAACATTGAGAATTTTCTCGGAGAGCTGACGTATTTCCTCCGTGCGCTCCAGTACCTGTTTTTCCAAACTCTGATGCGATTCGCGCAATGATTTTTCATTTTCCTCGATTTGACTGACAAAATCATGAACAGCACAGGTAATATCCTGAACTTCCGTAATTTTTTGCTTTATGTCAGAACACGCCGTATCTGCGGTGCGCTCTTTGATAAAGGCACGCAGATCCCGGACGGGAAGCAGTATATGCCGGGTCAAAAACGAGTAAACAACCGCAATAAGCACAACGGCAGCCAAGCCGATAACAATGCTGAAAGACGAAAGATACCCCATCATATCCACCATAAAGGTATTTTGGGCTTCGGCCGTTACCTGCAGTTCGTCAAACAGCATTTTGGAAACGACAGCGGTTTGGCCCGAAAGCGAATCCAAATAAATTACCAGCGAAGTTTCCTTATTGTTTAATTCTTCCAGTTCAAAAAAAAGCGCTGTATACTTGTTTTCTTCAAGCATTAACTGGCTTACTCTCTGCATGATATCCGCAACGGCCTCACTTTTATATTCCGGGGCTTTTTCTTTTAATTGCCGATACCAGTATTCTGCCCGATTATAAACCTTTATGGAATAATACATGGGAATGTCCGCATTCAAAACAAACAGATCATCCAGTATCATATGAACAGGTTCCAAAAACTGCGTATTCTCAATGCTTCCGTTTTTTACCAGTTCGTTGACATACAAGCCGATATACCGGATTTCCTGAATGTTTTTAAACCGCCGCTGTATCAGAGCATTGCGTTTCTGAACATATTTTTCGACTTCTGCCAAAAAAACATCGACGGCCTTCAGCAAGTCAAGAATGGTAGCCTGATACCCGTTCCAAATAAAATTATGTTTTTCCCGCTGCACCAAATAAAACAGCTCTGACAGCCTGCTGTTGATTTCATGCAGTTCATTGTCAGCCACAAGCTGCGTTTTTTCATTGATAACCTTATACACATCGCTTTGAATATTCTGCAGATCGTCAAACAGCGCAACAAGCTCGGCACTTTCATATATTGCTTTGCGGTAAAGCGATTTATGCTCGGCGTGCAGCTTAGCCGCAAAAGAGTATACAGAAACGGCAAAAACCAAAAACAATACAAGCACAATACCGTACGGTACCACAATTGCTTTTGCCAAGGAAACGGTTTTTGAAGCTTTCATCACTGTATTCCGATTATTCTGCAGTCACATCCAGCATGGGCGACATCAACGTATAAGGCAACGTTTCCACGCCGTGTATGTTTTTTTTGGTTATTACGTAATACATATTGGAAATAAGCCACAATGAAGCGTAATCTTCCGCCAGCACCTTCTGTATCTGTGCATACAGCTTTCGTTTCTCCGTTTCATTTTCAGCCTTTACCACAGCTTCAAAAAGCGTATCGACGTTTTTATTCCTGTATGCGCCGATATTGGTCCAAAGCTTCGCCCTGCCTATGTTTTTTTCCGTATACAGACGGTACATTCCGATAAACAGATCATGATACAGCAGCAACTCGTCAAAAAAAAGATCAAAATCGGCAAGCAAGCCCTCATTGCCCGCATTGGCGAACACATTTCTGTCCCTAAGCTGCAGCTCAATCCCCAGCTTCTTTGACCATTCCCGCTGTATCCAGTGAATAATTTCGCTCATATACGAATATGCCAAATAATCCATGGTAATGGAAAAACGCTTTCCGGTATTGTCCCGATAATACCCCGCTTCATCAAGCAAAGCATTGGCCAGCTCCACATCGCAGACATCACCGACCGGCACATAATACTCGTTGGTAGCCGGAATACCGCCGTTGACAGGTTTAACCGAACGGCTTTCAAAATACGAAGCAAGCTTTTCCTTGTCCAAAGCCAGAGACAAAGCCCTGCGCACCCGAATATCCTGAAAAAGCGGCTTGCGCATATTATACGTTATGACCATATAAGGATAAATCATATCTATCGGAAAAACCGAAAACTGCTCCAAAGCAAATTTGTCAAGATAGCTTGAAACGCCGTTGCAGGAATAAAACATGAACATATCCACGTCATTATTCTTCAAAGCATAAAAAATTTCATAAAAATCAAAATAAATTTTATACGTCAGCCGTTCCAGCTTCGGTTTGTCCCGCAAAAAAAACTTATCAAAACGCTCCAAACTTATCGTGCTGTTTTCTTCAAAGGAAACTATCCGAAACGGCCCTGACCCCACAACAGGAAATTCCAAAGATGTAAACGAATAATAATACTGCGGCAGAATGGGAACAAAAATGGGAAGCAAAAACGACGGAAAACGCTCCATGGGATATTTAAGCCGTATTTCCAGACAATATTCGCTGATTTTTTTTACCGAATCAATATGTTCCAAAAACGGAAAAAACGGGTGATTTTTTCTGCTGAAATTAATGGAAAAAACCACATCATCAGCCGTAATTTGCGTATTGTCGTGAAAATATGCATTTTCATGCAAATAAAACGTATACGTTTTTTTATCGGAAGACAGCTCCCATTTTTTTGCCAGATACGGCACTGCTTCACCGTTTTTGTCAAGCATGGTAAGGCCGGAAAAAAGCTGCGCGCCTATGGAAAAAACAATGGTACCGGACTGCAGGGCAGGATTGAAGCTTGACGGCCAGTCCTCCAGCGCGACAATAAGCTCCCCTTCCTTAGCCGCTGCCTGAAAAGAAAACAAGCACAGCATACATACGGCAGCAAAAAAACGTATCATTCCCGCTCCATGGAAATAAGGTTATTTTTTACGGCAAACATAACAATTTCCCGCACATTGTGCAGAGAAAGCTTGCGCATAAAATTGGTTCTGTGCGTAATAACCGTTTTTTCAGCAATATTGAGTGATTGCGCTATCTCTTTATTGGAAAGCCCCTGCGCAACACAAACAAGAATTTCCTTTTCGCGGGCAGTCAGCTGTTCCATGGAATTTTTTCTTTCCTCATCAGTACGCAAAACCATATTCAGCACTGAACCTGTCAGCTCCGTGCTGATATATTGATTGCCTCCCAAAATAGTCTGAATAGCCAAAAAAAACTCTGCGCTGTCGGCAGTTTTCAGCAAATATCCGTTTGCTCCGGCTTTAAAAGCCGAACGGATATATTCAGGCATTCCGTGCATGGAAATTATCAGGATTTTTATCTCAGGACATAGGGATTTAAATTTCGGAACAGCGTCAATGCCGTTCATGCCCGGCAGCGAAATATCCAAAAGCAGCAATTCCGGTTTCAGTTTATCACACAGCAAAAACGCTTCTTCGGCACTGCCCGCTTCGCCTTCCACGCATAAATCTTTCTGCAGGGAAAGAATTTGTTTTAATCCGCTTCTGAAAAGGACATGATCTTCAGCAATAACAAC
Organism: uncultured Desulfovibrionaceae bacterium; assembly: GCA_949299515.1. Classification (GTDB taxonomy): domain Bacteria; phylum Desulfobacterota; class Desulfovibrionia; order Desulfovibrionales; family Desulfovibrionaceae; genus Taurinivorans. The sequence goes on along the minus strand of CASGAP010000009.1, from coordinate 221,058 downwards.
TCGTATCATACAATAAACCGTTTTTCTTTGTTTATGCCACGAAATCAGCCGTTTTACAACTGGAAAAACACCTGTTTCCAGGTGTTTTTCCGGTTTAGGTTCAGGGTCTTTCAGGGAGAGCCGTTATTCAGAAGCAGACTTTCTGCCAATGATATTGATAGCTACCGTTGCTAGGAAACCAAAGATAATAAGACCTATGATGAAGTAAAAGATTGTTACGTAACCGTCAATATTGCCGTACTTGTCAAGCCAGTATCCGTACAGCGGCGGGAAAATGGCGTCAGGCAAAAATCCCAGCATACTGATAATGCTTACGGCAGTAGCTGTTTGACTTGGCGGAATCTTCACTTCTTCCATGCCGGCAAACATCACGCAGTACATCATCATGCAGGCAAGGCTGGTAAACATGGTAATGGCAATAACCACATTATGGGAAGTATCTGCGGAAATATTCAGCAAATACACCATCATGCCGAACAATGCGATAAAGGAAATAATCATCAGCTTTGAAGGTGCGCCGAGTTTATCCGCAATGTAACCGCTGAGCGGGCCGGCAAAAATACGGATTCCGTAAACGCGTATTGTGCCAAGCACGGCTCCCATGGTAATGGACGCACCCAAAACGTTGGTGGTATAAGGAGTAAGGTATCCCATACTGATATAGCAGCCGTATCCGCAGAAAATAAGCACAACCATAATCCATACTTTCGGAGACTTTATAACCGTAAGCACGCCGGCAAAAGCGGATTTCGCTTCCTGAGCAGGCATATTTTGATTGTATGGGGTAACATCTTTAAGGAACAGGAAAACCAGCACGGCGCTCAAAACCAAGACACCGGCCTGGAAAAACAGCATATATTCAAAACCCTTGATAGGATCTTCGAAAGAGCCGTAGATACCGGCGTCGATAAAGCCGATGATAACCATGACAAGCCCTTGCAGGCCATAGAAAAATCCGAACATTTTTCCCTGTTCTTCTTCGCTTCCTGAGTCACGCACGGCTTTAATCAGGCAGGGCCATGAACCGCCTGTGGAAAACGCAAGCAATGCCCAAATAAACAATGCAAAACCAAAGGACGGAAAAAGCGCAAACAAAATATTGCACAGGGCGGAAAAAAGGCATGAAGCCATCAAGATTTTTCGCGCGGAAAAACGGTCGCCGATAACCCCTGACGGGATATACAAAAGCATGGAAATGGCCGTAAGAACAGTCATCAGGTAGCCAAGTTCGGTGTTGGTGGTATTTGTTGCCGTTCTGATTACGTCATAAAATTTAAAGTGGATGTAAGGCAGAGCCATGGACGCCGCATAAACCGTACTCAACACCAATACGCGTAAATATTTTTCAAAAGTACTCATACATTTCTCCTACAAGTTACCGTATACAATTTTATTGCCGACAACAGTCGCAGCAATTTTCAAATCTTTGAGTTTCCATTCGTCCGTTTCAAGCGGATTTTCTTCCAAAACAACAAAATCCGCCAATTTTCCTTTTTCAATGCTGCCTTTGAATTTTTCTTCAAAGCCCTGAACCGCACCATTAATGGTTATGGCTTTCAAAGCGTCATAAACGCTTATGCCCTGCTCAGCTTTGCCCAAGTCCTGCCCTTCATAAGTCTGGCGGTTGACGGCGGACCAAGCACACAGAAGAGGATCAATAGGAGTTACGTATGTATCATTATGCAGCGTACAATTAATGCCAAGCTTCATTGCTTCACCGACAGGATCAAGCCGCATGGCCCGATCAGGTCCCAAGAAAATATCATGATGACGTTTGCCCCAATAATAAATATGAACTGGGAAAAATGAAATCATGGCTTTCAATTTGGCAATGCGCTCCAGCTGGTCGCTTCTGGCAGTCTGGCAGTGTATAAAAATAAAACGCGGATCTTCACGATAACAATGTTCCTGAGCATACTCAAAAGCCTTTATGGCCATTTCCGTAGCACCGTCACCGTTATTATGAATGGCAATTTGCTTGCCCTGCCTGTGCAGTTCCAAAATTCTTTCATTCAGCCAATCCTGATCATGGTTATGGGGACCCAAAAAATCAGGCTTGTCTTCCGGACATACATGATAAGGCCTGCTGAGATATGCCGTTCTTGCCTGAATGGAACCGTCAGCCGTCAGTTTCATGGCACCCATGACAATCATTTTATCTTTGTCGAGATATTCACCTGATTTGTATTCCGGCAAAAATTCATCTTTCTGCTTTTCATACAAATCCCCTTCTGCCACGGGATACAAAACAAGCCGAACATTGAATTTTTTGTCTTCAACTGCCAGTTTTGTTAATTCATAGTATTTGCGTTCATACCACCAGCCTTCCTGAGAAGTTGTACAGCCTTTTTCCAAATACTGGGCAGAGGCAATTTCAAGCCCTTTAATAAATTCTTCGTCCGTTGCAGGCGGAATTTTGGAAAATACGGGACAAAGCGCAGCTTCAATGGTTCCGCTCGGTTCACCGTCAGCATAATGCAAAATGCGGTAATATTCCGTATCCTCGGTATCTTTTGTAATACCTGCCTTGGCAAGGGCAGCATCGTTGTGATACGTCACCCAGCCTGAAATATGGCTTACGGAAACCGGATGCTTTGTGCTGACTTTATTTAAATCTTCTGTGGTCAAATGACGCATTTCCTCAATTTTGCTGTCGTCATATCCCCAGCCCACAACCCATTCGCCTTCAGGAGTCTCATCGGCTTTTTCTTTTAAAAGTGCTATTACATCATCAATTTTATATACTTTGCCCAAAGGATAACTGTTTACGTTTACCCATAACGCACGCAGAGCCGTATCCAGAACATGGCTGTGCGGATCTATGAAACCGGGAAGCATTGTTTTGCCCTGCAAATCTATGTATTCGGTTTTATCGTCCGCCAATGCCTTCATATCGGAATAACTGCCCGCAGCAGCTACGGTATCGCCGCTGACGGCAACCGCTTCGGCATATTTCTGTTTGTCATTCATGGTAATGACAGTTCCGTTATAATATATGGTATCAATATGATCTGACATGGCCGCCTCCTTTTTTTCTTAATGATAAAATACCAAAACACAATTTTTAACCAATCCGCTTGAAACTGTATTTTAAAAATAAAAACACCCTAGAAAAACTAGGGTGTTGACCTTAGATAAAATTGTACGTTTTGACATATCAGCGTCATTAACCGCAAATCACGTACTGCTGCCTCGGCATATAATTTTATACAGCCTTGCGGCAATAAAAAAGTCCCCGCACAAACAGGGACTTTTTGAGAATATGAATCTATCCGCTATGAATTATTTTTCTTCTTTTGCGGCGGCAAGAGCATCAGCCATGGTGCCGAGGTTAGCATCGCCTGCGGAATATTCTTTAGGCTTACGGCGTTCTTCGTCTTCTTTCAGTTGTTTTACGGAAAGACCCAAACGGCGTTCTTCGGCGCTTACATGGATAATTTTAGTCTGAACCTGATCGCCTTCTTTGTAAGCTTCGGCAGGATTTTTGATTTTCTTGCCAAGTTCGGTAACATGGATAAGACCTTCAATGCCTTCTTCCACTTCAACAAACAGACCGAAGTCGGTAACATTGGTAATGGTTCCGGTTACGGTATTGCCTACAGGATAACGACTGGGAACGGAAGCCCACGGATCTTCGGTGAGCTGTTTCATACCGAGGGTGAATTTTTCGTTTTCCTGGTCAACGGTAAGAACTTTAGCCTGAACAACGTCGCCTACTTTGAACATTTCGCTGGGGTGACGGAGTTTCTTTGTCCAAGAAATGTCGGAAACGTGAATAAGGCCGTCAATGCCGTCTTCAATACCGATGAACATACCGAATTCGGTAATGTTTTTAATGGTGCCTTCAAGAATTGTTCCTTCGGGGAAGCGTTCGCCCACAAGTTCCCACGGATTTTGTTTGATTTGTTTCATGCCGAGGGAAATGCGTTTTTTATCGCTGTCAACACCGAGAATAACAACTTCAACTTCGTCGCCCTGTTTTACCATTTGGCTGGGATGACGGAGCTTGCGGGTCCAGGACATTTCGGAAATGTGCACAAGGCCTTCCACGCCGCTTTCCAGTTCAACAAATACACCGTAGTCAACAAGATTGGTAACTTTGCCGGTGTGGCGTGAACCTTCGGGGAAACGGGTGGTGATATCCTGCCAGGGGTCCTGAATAAGCTGTTTCAGGCCAAGGGAAACTTTCTGCGTATCTTTGTCGAAAGAAAGCACTTTAAGTTCAAGTTCCTGTCCCATGCTTACCATTTCGCGGGGATGACGGATACGTTTCCAGCTCATGTCGGTAATGTGGAGCAGGCCGTCAAGACCGCCGAGGTCGACAAATACGCCGTATTCAGTAATATTTTTTACGCGGCCTTTTACAATCTGACCTTCGTCAAGAGTGGTCAGCAGAGCGCTGCGCTTGCTGTCGCGGTCTTCTTCAAGGAGAACGCGGCGGGAAACAATCACATTGCTGCGGCGGCGGTTGATTTTTAATACACGAAATTCATAGGTTTGATTTACCAGCGCGTCCATATCGGGAACAGGGCGCAAATCAACATGAGATCCGGGCAGGAACGCTTCGATGCCACCTAAATCAACGGTATAGCCGCCTTTAATGCGACGGGTAATCATACCGGAAATAATGCCGCCTTTTTCCAAAACATCTTCAAGCTGATCAAAAAGCTGCATACGTTTTGCTTTTTCGTAAGAAAGCTTAACAGTGCCATCGCCATCACTTTTACGCTCAACAAAAACATTAATTTTATCGCCTACTTTTGCGGTGATGTTGCCTTGAGCGTCACGAAATTCCTCCGCAGGGATTTGACCTTCAGATTTGAATCCAACGTTAACGAGCACGTTTTCGTTTTCAATCGCCACAACTTCGCCTTCAACGATGGAGCCTTCTTCAAGATCGCCGCCGTCGTTATTAAGGTAGCCGTCGAGCATTGCTGCAAAATCTTCAGTATCAAATTGGTTTTCCATGTTATCTTTGGTCATAAGACCCTCCGAACCTCAAACAAATTTCCTATCCAGGTTAAATAGGTTTCTTTTTATACTTGTTTTTTTAAAAAAACACAAGCTTTTTAACCGCAACTTTTTTAAATATTTTTAATTTTTTTGACAATTTTGTCAGTTTTTCCGCATAATTTTTCTTGCAATTTTTTTTAATGATTTTACAATATGCTAAACAAAAAGAGAGGCAAGTATGAAAAATTATTTGAAACTTATCGGTTCCGGCGTATTCCTGTACGTATTTTTCGCCCATTTCACCCCGTATGTGGCACAGTTTGTCCCGGCTTGGGAATATTACGTCGATGTCTGCGATGAAAAAAATCTTGAACCCGGCGCCCTGTATTACAGTGACTTGCCCGTTATCCACGAATCCGAAGCTGCCAACAGAGAAGCCGTGCTCAGAGCCTACGGCTCCATGACCGGCTTTATGCCCGTTGAAAAAAAATAAGCCATGCGTGAAATCCAAGCAGAAACGCTGACCGAGGCAGTGAAAAATTTATGCATAAAAGCCTGTTATACTCTTCCCGAAGATACCTATGCGGCTTTGGTGCAGTCTGAAAAAACGGAAAAATCCCCTGCCGCCCGCGGCATTCTCAAAGATTTAATCAAAAATGCCGACATCGCCCGCAAAGGCAGCATTCCGCTCTGTCAGGATACGGGCATGACTGTCCTGTTTGTGGAAGTAGGACAGGACGTACACATCTGCGGCAGTCTGGAAGAAGCCCTGCACGAAGGGGTGCGCCGAGGCTACACAGAAGGATATCTGCGCAAATCCGTCGTTGCGGAACCGCTGTTTGAACGAAAAAACACCGCGGACAACACACCGGCTTTTATCCACTATTCCATTGTGCCCGGCGACCGCATAAAAATCCGCATGGCTCCCAAAGGAGCCGGTTCCGAAAACAAAAGCACGGTAACAATGCTTGTACCTGCCGACGGCATAGACGGCGTGAAAAAAACAGTCCTGGAAACGGTGAAAAAAGCCGGCCCCAACTCCTGCCCGCCCATGGTCATCGGCGTAGGCTTAGGCGGCACCATGGAAATAGCCGCCCTGAATGCCAAAAAAGCCTGTATGCGCGACATAAACAGCAAAAACGCCGACGAGCGCTATGCCGCCTTAGAAAACGAACTGCTGGAACTTGTCAACAAAACAGGCATAGGACCGCAAGGCTTCGGAGGCACAACCACGGCATTAAAAGTACATATCGAATGGTCGCCAACGCACATAGCTTCTCTGCCTGTTGCCGTGAACATCAACTGCCACTCCGCCCGGCACGCGGAAATTATTTTATAGGAGAAGGGAATGAGCCAGCAAAAAATTAAAATAACCGCCCCTTTCTCCAGGGAAACCGCAGAAAAACTGCGCGCAGGCGATCAAGTGCTCATCAGCGGCACAATCATTGCCGCCCGTGACGCCGCGCATAAGCGCCTTGCCAAAGCACTGGCAAAAGGCGAACAACTGCCCGTTGACCTTGAACAGGCCGTCATCTATTACGTCGGGCCGAGTCCTGCCCGTCCCGGTTTTCCCGTAGGTTCGGCCGGGCCGACGACTTCCGGCAGAATGGACAGCTATACCCCGGCCCTTATCGAACACTGCCGCATCAGCGGCATGATAGGCAAAGGCTACCGCAGCCAGGCCGTAGCCGACGCCATGAAAAAGGCAAAAATCCCGTACCTTGCCGCCACAGGGGGCGCAGGCGCGCTTATTGCCGATTCCATAAAAAAATACACGGTGCTCGCTTACGGAGATTTGGGAACAGAAGCCATTGCCGCCATGGAAGTCGTGGATTTTCCGGCCATTGTCGCCATTGACTGCCTGGGAAACAATTTCTACGAAACAGGACAGGCGCCTTACAGAACCATCGGATAATACGTTTTCCGCCAAATTAAACGGCAAATTTTTCGCAAAAACGACAAAACGGTTTCGGACAGACAATTTACCCGAAACCGTTTTTGCATATGCTGTATCTTTTTTGCTTACTTTGTCACCAAACGCTTGGCAAGACTGTTTTTCTCAAGCCAGACAGCCGCATGGGGATACTGCGTGGCAACTTTGTGATAAACGGCTTCCGCTTCCTTAAACGTCTTGTACGGCCCTATGCAGACGCTGCTGCCGATGCTGACAAGCAATGTAGGGGCATTGTCGATTTTAGCCTGAAACAGACGCTTGATATGTTTTTGGGTAAGCCTGTATATTTCAATGCCGCCGGCTATATTTTTATAATATTCTTCATCAAATTCCGGAAGATTATCCAATTTAATATCCTGCGGCAGAACAATGCTGTCATCAAGATACAAATAAAAAGAACGCTCTTTGTCAAAAAATCCGTTTTTATCACCCACGATTGTCAGCCTGACCTTGGCTTTGCCCAAAGAATGGGAAGAAATAGCCATGGCGCCGCCGTAAGACAAATCCATAAGCAGCGATTTGGCGACAGGCCCTCTGTCATTGACCCGCACCACGCATTTTCTGCCGTTAACGGTATTGACCACTTCCGCCAGCGTACCGAAATCCCAGGTTCTGTGGGCGGCAGTCAGGCCGTACATATCGTATTCTTCGCCGCTGGCAGTTGTTTTGCTGTGAAAACCCGGCCCGTACCACGAAACTTCACCCACAAGGCTTTGGGCGGCAGCAGAGGCGGCATATCCCCAAAACACAAGGAAAACCGTACAAATCACAACACATATTTTTACAACGGCTTTTTGCATGGCTTAAGCGTAGCATAAAAAAAAACTTTTTTCAAATTGCTAAATTAAACAAAAGATTAACTTTTCAAACAGCAAAAAATAGCTTAGTATACTGTTATGAAAACAATATATATAGAAAAAAAACCGCAGTCCGCCGCAATTTTCCTTTACGCCGAAAATTCTTTCAGCAAAATCAATGAATTTTCCTGCGGCGAAACAGACAAGTACACGGAATTTATCGAAAGCCTTTCCCCGCAGACCGTGTTCCGCTGCAGCCATGAAACCCCGTTTCAATTTTGGGACAATATCCGCAAGTCACACAACCCTTTTGAGTGGATACAGCATAGCACGGTTAATCAGAACTGGTATTTTTTCGACCTGCGCCTGGAAATACTTTTTGCCGCCCTCAGCCTGCCCAAAATTCAGGAACGCAATTTCCGGGAAGGCATTACGTTCATTTATGAAAAAGACTATAATTTATTTGCCGTACTTATCTATAAAAATGAAATCTACGGCGCCTTTGAGCATTCCCTCCGCAGTCTGACTCCCGAACTGCTCAAAAAAGATCTGGAAGAATTCCGCTACGGCTGGCTGCCCCACGAAGAAGTTTTAAAACAAAACGGCAGCGGCTGCATTTTAAAAAACATACCGGCCGAAGCGGAAGGGTTCCGCCCGACTTTCATCTGCTGCGAACACAAAGAACTTTTCCCCGAACTCGGACGTTTTATAACACTAGAAAACACCAAAGAAAATATGGTCAAAATATTTGCCTCTGCATAGAGCCTGCCGCAAAAAAAGACCTCCGAAACAGAGGTCTTTTTACTATAGGGTGAAGCAGAGGCTTTATGCGTGCAAAGCGCAGTATTCTGCCAGCGTAACCGGAGAAAACGGCTGCCTGCACTTTAAAATTCCGACCTGTTCCGCATTCATGCCCGTTGTTTGGGCAATAATTTCCGCCAGGGCTGTACCGCAGCTTCTGCCTTGGCAAGGGCCCATACCTGCACGGGTGGCAATTTTTACTTCGCGCGGATTGGTAAAGCCCTCGCGCGCAGCCTGCCGTATTTCCCCTGCCGTGACACATTCGCAGCGGCAGACTATGGTATCGTCAGGAATATCAAAAACCTGCGGATTAGGAGCAAAAACATAACGCAGATAATCGCGGGCCCTGCACAGCAGCTGCATTTTTCGGTAAAATTCTTCAGACTTGACTTTAATTTCATTATCCGGCACAACGCCCAAATCCCAAGCTGCCGCATAACCGCAGACATATCCTTTCCAAATTGCCGATTCGCCGCCGTGCACAAAAGCATTGTCGCCGGCAATATACACATGATTCAGCGACGTTCTGCCGAAAGCGTCCGTTTTCGGATACCAATACCGCTGCAGGCTGTCCCATTCCAGTTTCATATCCAGGGCACTGGGAATCTGAATGCGCGGAATTATGCCTTCGTGACGGATAAGAGCAGAAGCCGCAAGTTCATAACGTTTGCCGTTTTTGGTATAAACGACTTTTTCCACAAACCCGCTGCCGCACGCTTCAACGGCGCTCACTCCCGTAATAATCGGCACTTTGGCTTTAATAATTTCCAGAGCAAGGTGCATACCGTGCTTAAAATACGGCATATCCTGGAAAACTCTGCCCATATGCACGGAAGCGAATAATTTGCTGCTGAATTTCCCCGTATCGAGCCATGCGCGGATAGGTACGCCGTGTTCCGTCAAATGCACGGCCAAAGCCATAAGCAATGGGCCGTTGCCGCACAGGACAACTGGTTCTTTGCCGCTCGGCAGTTCCCCGGCGGAACGGAACAACATTTCCGCGGCGCCCGCAGTATACACGCCGGGCAGTGTCCAGCCTTTAAAAGGTACGGGACGCTCATAGCCGCCGGTGGCATAAATAATTTTGCTGGCGGAAATTTTTTTCACTTCATCGGGACTTTTACAAAAAACCGTTGTGTTTTCCATACCCCATACAGAAGTATTGGGATAAAATTTCACCCCGCTTTTTTCAAAATCCTCAACCAGTTTCCTGCCGATGCCAAGCGTTCGTTCATCTAAAATCTTTTCAATGCAGGGAAGCTGGATATTTCTGAAAATCTGCCCGCCGACGCTTGCGTATTCATCGACAACGGCCGCATCCAGGCCGCAGGAGCCGGCTGCAACGGCAGCTCCCAGCCCTGCCGGGCCTGCCCCGACAATAAGTAAATCAATATTGTCAGCCATACCTACTCCTTATCGGCTTTATACTGTCTTTTCACCACCATGCCTTCACGCACGGGAACAAGGCAGGACTGCACATTTTCCGTGCCGTCAATTTCCATCATGCACTCAAAGCACACACCCATAAGGCAGTAGGGCGCACGCGGACTGCCGTCTTTGGCATTATGAAAAACGCGTTTTTCGTGCTTATGCCCGAGCACCGCAGCCGCAACGCTTATGCCCTCAGGCACGAGCATATCTTCACCGTCCACATTAATTCGCACCATTGTTTCCATACTTCCCCCCTAAACGGCATATCCGAAACGTTTAAGCGTCATTTCCTTTGCGCATTCGTGAGGTTCTGCGCCAAGCACATATCCCGCTACCAGCTCGGTATGTGCGGCAGCCATGGTTACGGCACTGTGCGTATTGATCAGTGTTACCTTATCGTGTCCCGGCAAATGGCTGTAAATGGCAACCTTATCGTTAGGCATAACCCGAAGTCCCGGCCAGGAACGCAGCAGCCGCTTCCGGCCAAGTTCCGGCCAAACCCGCAAAGCCCATGCGCCTTCCTGCGCTACGGCATGGGGAATAACCGTGGCGTCATGCCCTCTTGTTTCGTGTTTAAAACCAATAATAACGGTACCTGCCACTGTCTGCGTACAGCCGAGAACCGGCACGGGCATAACAAAAGGCATTCGCTCCGTAAGCAAAACCTGCCCCTTATCGGCAAAAACCGGCAAATCGTTCAAAGCAAACTGCACAAGACGTTTATTGGCAAGACCGCAGGCAAGCACAAGTCTTTCGCAGCTAAGTTCGCCAATTTGAGTATGAACGCTGTAGGCATTATCCTTAGGCTCCACGGAATACACGACCGTATCGTGCAAAAAATCCGCACCGCTGTTAACCAGCGCTTTTCTGTATGCCCGAAGCAGAGCAAGAGGATTTAAAAAACCGTCTTCCTCGCACCAGGCAGCGCCGCATACTTCCGGGCCGAAAGAAATTTTCGGAAGCTTTTTTTCGAGTTCCGCCCTGTCAATCATATTGCCGCGGTATTCACCGAGCGCAGCGCGCAGCTTATCAATATATTCACCCTTTGCATTGTATTCCGCCCCGCTGAGAACCGGTATCAGGCCGCCTTCAAAATAAGCCGGTACACCGATGCCGGAAACTTCTTTAAGCTCCTGCAGAAGACCCGGAAACAATCTTCGGGAGATAAACCCCCATTTTGCATAATGCGGTTTATCCAAAAATTTTGACTGGCACCACACAAGGCCGACATTGGTACGGGACGCCCTGTTTATATCCGAAGGAGCGTCAATAACGGCGATTTTCAGCGAGCTGTTTTTACGGATAAGCCCGTAAGCAATGGCTGCGCCGCTAATGCCGCCGCCGGCAACAATAACATCATACTCTTTTTGGGAACTTAGCATAAGAAAAACCTTTGCAGTTTTATTGCTCCTGCGCCTTATACGCTACGCAGGCAACCTCAACGCGAAGATCGCTCATCATCTTTGCCTGAACCGTAACCCTTGCAGGTGCATACTCCGCGCTGAAATACTGCGCATACACTTTATTGAAATCCCCAAAATCGCGGGGATCGTCTATCCATGCCTCAACCTTAATAACGTCCTGCATGGAATATCCTGCATCTTCCACAACTTTTTTCAGGTTATCCAGCGTAACTTTTGCCTGAGTAAGCATATTGCCGCAGACAATTTCCCCTTTTTCGTCACGGGGCACCTGGCCTGACACATAAAGAAAACCGCCGGCACTTACTGCCTTGGCAAAGGGCAGGGCCCCCGGCTTCGGTGTTCCAAATCGTTTTACGCTCATGACTGTTCCCTTATTGCACTGCCAGGTTCATGGCTTTCAGCAGTGTCTGCATTTCAACGTACTGTTTGTCCACTTCCTGCTTGAATGCTGCGCCGTCAAGATAATTGATCGTATAACCGACATTTTCCAATGCCTTTATAAATTCAGGATTATTCGCAATTTTTTCCGTTACAGCCTGCAGTTTGGCTTTAATGTCGTCCGGCACGCCTTTGGGAGCCGCAATTGCCGCCCAAGCCATATAGTTGCCTTCGTAGCCGAGTTCGGCAAAGGTCGGCACATCGGGATATTCTTCCATTTTATCGCCCACTGCCAGCAATTTAAGCTTGCCGCCTTTTACCAAAGCATCGAAATTGGCCCTGAACAGGAATGTTATGTCACCGTGTTTTCCGAGCACTGCCGTTGCCGCTTCGGCTCCGCTGACATATTCCACGTTTTTCATCTGCAGTTTATTGTTGTAAATCCAGCTTTTGAAAGCCAGCGCTACCCAGCTTGTGGCAGAGGGGCTGCTGAACGTATATTTCTGCGGATTGGCAGCCGCGTCTTTTTCAAAATCCTTCAAAGTTTTCCAGGGAGTATCCGCATTGACTACGGCACCGGTATTGGAAGTGGCAAAACGGGCTATCATGTCAAAGCTGTCTTTATTCAAGCCGCCGGCTTTTGTGGTAATAGGCAGCATGACGCAGGGACCGAGCTGTCCGAGGAAAAGCGTATATCCGTCAGGTCTTGCCTTGGAAGCAAACATAGTGCCCGTCAAACCGCCACCGCCGGTTTTATTCACAACCAGCACGGGCTGCCCAAGTTCCTGCTTTGCAAATTCCGCCCATACTCTGGCAGCGATATCGGAATCGCCGCCTGCACCGTAAGGACTGATAACCGTAATCGGTTTTACCGGATAATCCGCGGCATACGCACAGCTTCCGGCGGCAAACGCAGCGGCCATGACAAGGGACATTACAGAACCGAGCAATTTTTTCATGTTCATACCTTACTCCTTATGTTTTATTGCTCAAGAGAGCCAAGTTTTTCCATTAATTTTTTGTTTTTGCGTACACGCATACGGTAAATACTGAATATACTTGCCGCTGTCATAATCATCAAAATAACCGCAACGGGACTTTCAAAGAAAATCATATAACTTCCGCCTGAAAGACTCATGCTCTGGTCATAGGCTTTTTCCAAAATGGGACCGAGAATAAAGCCGATAATCATTGCGCCGGCACTGAAATGGAAAATACGCATAAGATAGCCCATAATGCCGAAACAAATCAGGCAGAAAATATCAAAAAGACTTTGGTTGATGGAATACGTGCCAAGGAAAGCAAAAATGGTCACGCTGGAAAAAATCAGGCTTCTGGGCAGATCAACTATGCGTATCCACAGCCTGAAACCGAATTTCGCAATAACATACAGCAAAATATCACAAATAATCAAAGAACCGAAAATACCGTAAACAACCTGGGTATGCTCAAAGAAAATATTCGGTCCTGGGGTAAGTCCCTGAATCAGGAAAGCACCCATCAGCACGGCCGTAACGTCATCGCCGGGAATACCGAGCGTAAGCAGGGGTATCATGGCAGAACCTGTTGTGGCATTGTTGGCTGATTCCGGAGCAAGCACACCTTCCACATTACCTTTTGCAAACGCATCCTGATCTTTTGAATGCCGCTGCGCGTCGGAATATGCCATAAACGCAGCCGGAGAAGCGCCCAGGCCCGGCATAGCGCCGATAACGGAACCGATAACGGAAGAACGGAACAGCAAATAAAAATTCTGCTTAAATTCTTTCCACGTCAGGCGGCCGTCTTCGCTTTTCAGATCTATTTTCTGTTCAATATAGTTTTTGGCACAGGTTCCCACCTGATGAATAATTTCCGGCAGGCAGAGCAAGCCGATAACCATGGGAATAAGCTGAATACCCGCCAAAAGATAATCGCTGCCGAACGTAAAACGGATAGCGCCGCTGACACCGGATACGCCGACCATGGAAAGCAATATGCCAAAGCCGGCACAGATCATGCCTTTCAGAATAGAGTTGCCGGATATGCTGCCGACCACGGTAAGCGCCAGCAGCAGGAGGCAAAACTGTTCGGCAGGCCCGATCTTCAGGGCAATATAAGAAATAGGAGCCGCAACCAAAATAAGCAGAAGATTACTGAACATATCGCCGTACACGGAACCCACAAGCGCAGCATTCAGCGCCTTGCCCGCCTGTCCGCGTTTTGCCATGGGAAATCCGCTCATGGCCGTGCAGATTGCCGGCGGCGCACCGGGAGTGTTCAGCAAAATCGCTGTGATGGAACCGCCGTAAATACCTGCCTTATAAATGCCCAGCAGCATGGGAATGCCCACAAGCGGACTGACGTAAAAAGTCAGCGGGAGCAAAATGGAAATCGCCATAATCCCCGAAATGCCCGGAATAGCGCCGAAAAGCAAGCCGACAACCAAGCCGAATGCAATGGCTATTATCGAGGCCGGATTCAGAATGGAAATAAGTCCAACAATTACATTTTCGATCATCAGACACCTCTCTTAATAAAACAATATGCCGCTCGGAAGCATTATCTGCAGGCCGTAAAAACTTGCATAATATAATGCTATGGTAAACAAAATTGCAGAAACAGCAGCCAAAAAAATTCTTTTAATTCCCAAAAGACCTGCAATGCACAAAGTAATTACAGGAGTCGAATACATAAATCCGACATAATAAAGTGCAATAAGATATACAAACAATATACCGATATATATAAGAATTCTCGCTACAGGAATTTTTTCCTCGCTGCATTCGTAATATTCATGTATTTCCGGAGTGATAATTCCTTTTTTGTACTTGATATACAATTTGATACTGTCGTAAAACAGCAAAAAGCACATAATGATTACCGTAATGGTAATTGCCCGCGGAAACAGCGTCTGATCCAGCGCCATGGCAAGCGTCTGTTCAATCATGTCCGCCTGAAACACTGAAAACAAAAAATAACAGACAAGCAAAAAACAGCTTATGCATATTTCCAATATAATTCGGTGCTTAACAGAAATGTTCATGCGCCCCCCTATTTTTTCCACGCAACAGTCGAATGAACAAGTTTCATCAAAGAATTGATATCATAAACAGGAACATTGCTCCGTTCCTGAATCTGCCGGGCAAACGGCGGCAAATCCGTACATTCCAGCAAAAGAGCATCAAGCTTTTTCTCTGCAATAAAACGCAGGGCCGTGCCCACAACTTCCCGTTCCAGCTTCGGCACGTTGAAATCATGGCGCTTTCCTTCAATTACGGTTTCCCAAAATTCCGGATTGCCTTCCATGCCTTCCACCAAAACAGAATCCCAGGCAACGCCGCAGGCCTCAAGATGTTTCGGCCCCAAGGCTTTTTTTGACGCCGTCAAAATGCCGATATTCGCTTTTTCGCCGTGCATGATGCGAATAAGCGGCAGCTGCAGCAAACTGGACATAAACACGGGAACCGACACGGCTTCGGCAATTTCTTTCTGAAACAGGGCCATAAAACCGCAGCTGCCCGTAATAGCCTTTACGCCGTCCTTTTCCAGCTGCACTGCGGCATCAATAATCGGCTGTATCATCGCAGGATCGGGACTGAAAAGAAGCTTCGGAATGTCAAGCCCGGTCAAAACACGCGTGACAGTAGGAAATTCATACGTACGGGGATTGCGCAGGTGCCCCCTCATTTTCGGGAAATATGATTCCAAACACAGTATGCCAATGGGAATTTCATAGTAAAGTTTTCCGCCTTGATAAATCTCGTCAGTATACATAGAAACACCTCCCTGCTTTATAAAAAGCATAATTCGTGCCAAATATAAATAATAAACATTTTCAATATATTACAAACAACTTCTTTTTATTGGACAATATATATTTTTACTCTTATGTAACAAAACATTACAAAAAAGAACCGGACACTCTTTACTTGCGCCCCGATTGCCCCAAATGACGGGAGTTGACAAAGCCGCGGGCAAAGTGTAATAAAAAATTACACTGTAATATTTTATTACAAAAGAGGCCGCAATGTCTGTTTTACCTAAAAATCTGCAGGATATGGAACTGTCCATAGCCCACTCCCACGAACGTTCAAAAGTCTACAAAGTCGATCCCAACATAACCAAAGCCCCGGAATCTTCGCGGCTCAGACCCGGAGAACTCAAGGAACGCATAGAATCCCAAAAAACATTTTATACTATAGCCAAAGAACAAATAGACAAGCTCTACAACCTGCTGCGGGGCACCGGCTTCTGCATGGCTTTGGCCGACAAAGACGGATACGTACTGTACATCGTAGGCGATGCGGATCTTGAAGAACATTTTCGGAAAAGAAACTGCATACCCGGCTACCGCTGGACAGAAATGGACATGGGTACCTGCGCCATCGGCCTTACGCTTGTGGACAAAAAACCTATTTTCGTGCCCGGCAACAAAATGTACGCAACCTTAGCGCAGACTATCAGCAATTCCGGCGCCCCTGTTTTTGATTTGGACGGCTCATTGCTCGGCGTGGTTTCTCTGAGCGGCTACACGGAAAAAATGCATATTCACACCCTGGGGCTTGTCTGCCAGGCAGCAGAAGCCGTTACCTCTCATTTAAAAGAACAGCTCCATTCCAAGGAACTGGCCATAAAAAACAAATATATGTCCGCCCTTCTCGAAGCAGGCACTAAAGGCATCGTTACCATTGACCCCACGGGCCGCATCGTGCAGACCAACAAAAAAGCCCGCACCATGCTGGACCTTGCGGAAGACTGCATTGGCAAACCCTTTTCTTCGCTGACAAAAATAAACCTCAACTTTGAACAGGCAGTCCAAAAAGGCAAAGGCTTTCTAGCCAGAGAGATAAACACCAACAAAGGCAACGGTTTTCTAGCCCTTGACCCGGTAATGATGAAAAACGGCGAAATAGTCGGCGCCATTTTAACCATTACGGAAAAAAAAGAAATGGTGCAGCTGGCCATGGAAATGACCGGCGCAAAAGCGCACTTTACCTTTGATTCCATAGTAGGTTCAAGCCCGCGCCTCCTGGAAGCCGTGGAAATTGCAAAAATCGCCGCCAAAAACACCGCATCGCTTCTGCTTTACGGCGAAACCGGCACCGGCAAAGAACTGTTTGCCCAAGCCATACACAATGCCAGCGACAGAAGCGACCGTCCCTTTGTGGCACTGAACTGCGGAGCCATTCCCAGCGAACTTCTGGAAAGCGAACTGTTCGGCTATGAAGAAGGTGCGTTCACAGGCGCCCAAAAAGGCGGCAGACCCGGAAAACTGGAACTGGCAGACACAGGCACGCTGTTTTTGGACGAAATAGGCGATATGCCCCTCAATATGCAGGTAAAACTGCTGCGTGCCCTGCAAACCGAAGAAATACGCAGAGTCGGCGGCATAAAAACCATTCCCATAGACATTCGCATTATTTCCGCCACAAACAAAGATCTGAAAAAAGAAATCGAAAAAGAACGGTTCAGACCTGATTTATACTACCGCATTTCCACCCTGTCCATTGTCATACCGCCGCTTCGCGAGCGGCGGGAAGACATTCCCCATCTTGTGGAGTACTTTTTTAAGCGCTTCGGCACCTCCGGCACCCAAAAACACCTCAGCACCAAAGTTTCAAGCCTTATCATGAATTATTCCTGGCCGGGCAACGTGCGCCAGCTGGAAAGCTCCATAGAACGGGCAATTCACCTGGCAGACGGCAAAATGATCAAAGCGGAATATTTCGGTATTGACGAAAGCACGGGCCCCATACGCACCGACCAAGACATGACTTTGGAAGAGATAGAAAAAAAAGTAATCGAAGAAAGTCTGCAAAAACACGGGGGCAATATGTCCGGCTGCGCAAAAAGCTTAGGCATAAGCCGTCCCACGCTGTACCGCAAGCTGGAAAAATACCGTATCTCCTACCAGGAACAATAATATTTCCGCATACGACAGTTTCTGACGCATACGGGCGCTACAGTCAGGTTATACCGCAACAAGGAGCCTGACTATGTTTTTCAGCCTATGCACCGCAGTTTTCTGGCAGACAAATTTGAGCATTTTATCCCAATACGAACTTTTTTCCGCCTTGGGCTGCTTTATCGGCCAAGCAGGATAACCCGGCGCAAAGCCTTAAAATTTTCTTGACCAAACACAAAAATTAAGCCATTATACCTCGTTCACTGTGTACCATACCCTCGCACAGGGAACAAAAGGAGGTCGATATGTTTGCACAGCTTATGGAAAATGTTATGCACTCCACCCCCCAAGGTTTTCTTGGCGTGAGCCTTATTTTCATTTATTTTGCAATCATGTTAGCCGCTATCGTTTACAGAATCAAAAAAGGTGAACACGTTCACCACTAAGCCGTTTTTAGCGTTGCCGTAAGTTTCCCCGTACACCAGCTTATGGCGATTGATAAAAATCAATTCATGCTTGCATGAAAAAATCAATTTTCTATGACGAAAAAAGGGAAAATAATTCTTGACTTTTTTCTATAGTCACGCTATTTTTCATTTCTCTTTTTTTCGGAGGTTTGAATGTACGCTATTATCGAAACTTGCGGAAAACAATTCCGTGTTCAGGAAGGCAATAAAATTGTTATTGACAGACTTGCTGCTGAAATCGGCAACGAAGTAACTTTTGACCGCGTTGTCATGCTCGGCGGCGACAGCGCCAAATTCGGCGCTCCGTACATCGAAGGCGCCAAAGTAACCGCAAAAGTTACCGAACACGGCCGCGGAGAAAAAATTATTGTTTTCAAAAAACATCGCCGTAAATCCTACCGCAAGACCCAAGGTCATCGTCAGGATTACACTGCCCTCACCATTACGGGCATTAATGCGTAAGAATAAAAGGAGTTAATCATGGCTCACAAGAAAGCAGGCGGGAGTTCCCGTAACGGTCGTGATAGTGAAGGACAAAGACGAGGCGTGAAACGCTTCGGCGGTCAAAAAGTTCTCGCTGGCAATATTTTGGTTCGCCAGCTCGGCACACGTATTTTCCCCGGTGAAAACGTAGGTATGGGTCGTGACTATACCCTTTTTGCCAAAGTGGAAGGTACCGTTCAGTTTGAAACATTTGTACGCAAACGCAAAGAACATAAGCGTGTACATATTGTTCCTGCCGAAGCTGCTACTGCTTAATTTTGGCAAATTCTCATTTCAAGGCGAGAAGAATTTCTTTCTTCTCGCCTTTTTTACTAGTATTACGGAGTTATTATGCGTTTTGTCGATGAAGCCCTTATCCAAGTAAAAGCAGGCAAGGGCGGAAATGGCTGTATGTCTTTCAGACGTGAAAAATTTATCCCCCGCGGCGGTCCGGACGGCGGCAACGGCGGCGACGGTGCTTCCATTTACGCAAAAGCCACAAACCGTCTGCACTCACTGTACGACTTCCGTCTCAAGCGCACCTATGAAGCAAAAAACGGCAGTGACGGCCAAGGCAGCCAATGCGACGGCAGAAAAGGCGAAGACCTCATTCTGGAATTTCCCGTAGGCACACAGATTTTTGAACGCACTGAATTTGAAGAAATTCTTATTGCCGACCTTTCCGACCCCGAAGCCTGCGTGCTTATTGCCCAGGGCGGCCGCGGCGGCAAAGGCAACGAGCACTTTAAATCCTCCACAAACCGTGCTCCGCGCTTTGCGCAAAAGGGCGAAGAAGGCGAACAAAAATCCCTGCGTCTTGAACTGAAAATCCTTGCCGATGCCGGACTGCTCGGTTTGCCCAACGCGGGAAAATCCACGTTCCTTTCCCAAATTTCCGCGGCAAAACCCAAAATTGCCGACTACCCTTTTACCACGCTAAGCCCGAACTTAGGCGTCATCATTGACGAATACGATCCGGACAACCGCATGATAATCGCCGATATTCCCGGACTTATCGAAGGTGCGCATGCCGGCCTCGGCCTTGGCGACAGATTTTTAAAACACGTGGAACGCACGCGTTTTCTTGTGCATATCCTTTCAGCCCAGGACATCAACAAAAACGACTATCCTTTTGCCGGTTTTGATTTGATTAACGAAGAACTGCGCCTTTTTGACGAAGAACTTTCCTCCAGAAAACAGATAGAAGTCATCAACAAAATAGATCTGCTTTCAGAGGAGGAACTGCAGGCCGTAAAAGAACTGGCCCAAAAAGAACACCGCGAAATGTTCTTTATCAGTGCCAAGGAAGGAACAGGCCTCGAAGAGCTTGTCCGCAAAATGTGGGAACTGCGCGGTGAACTGGACATAAACGAGCCGCTTATCCACTATCAGGAAGAAGAACTGCCCGAGGACGAAGAATTCCCCGAAATCGAAGTTTACTATGTACGGGATTAACCATGGAACACGCTAAACATACTGCCCTGCAAAAAGCAAAAAACATTATCATCAAAGTCGGGTCAGCCGTACTGACTGACGAAAACGGCTTATCCTATCCTGTCTTGGAAAACCTGGTCAGTCAGATAGCAGCCCTGCAGAAACAGGGCAGGCACGTATGCTTAGTCAGTTCCGGAGCCGTAGCGGCCGGCAAAAAAGCTTTGGGAACAGGCATTAAAATCGAAGGATTGGCAGGCAAGCAGGGCGCCGCCGCCATCGGACAGGGCAGGCTCATGCGCGAATACGAAGACTTATTTTTAAAACACGGTCTGCTCTGCGCACAAATTCTGCTTACCCGCGACGATTTAAGAAGCCGCGAACGTTTTTTAAATGCCAAAAATACCTTCCGCCAGCTCATGCAGTGGAATACCGTACCCATTGTGAACGAAAACGACACCGTAGTAATCCATGAGCTGAAATTCGGCGACAACGACGCTCTGGCCAGCCTGCTCTGCAATATTGTGGAAGCAGACCTGTCCATTAATTTAACGTCCACCAAGGGCGTACTTGCCAAAAACCCGCTGAAACACCCGGACGAACAAATTCCTATCATGGAATTTGTGGAAAATATCCAGGAACTGAATTTGGATGAACTGTGCGGCGGCAAAACAAGCGTCGGCACCGGCGGTATGTATTCCAAACTGCTTTCCGCACGCCGTTCCGCTCAGCTTGGCGTGCCTACGCTGATTATTCCAGGAAAAGAGCCGGATATTATTTTGCGGGCTTTTGCCGGCGAAAAAATCGGTACGTGGATATGCCACACCTCCGAACCGGTATCCCGCAGAAAATACTGGCTTGCCTACCAATCGGACGCCCAAGGCATTATTGCCGTTGACGAAGGCGCATACATCGCCCTGAACGAAAACGGCAAAAGCCTGCTCCCCGGCGGCATAACACGTGTCGAAGGCAATTTCGGCGCAGGCGCCTTGGTTGCGGTCATGCACCAAGACAAAAAAATCGCTGTGGGGCTTTCCAACTATTCTGCCGCAGACCTCAGAAAAATCCAGGGGCTTAGCAGAATAGAAGTTGCCGCCGTTCTCGGCAATGCCCATTACCCCGAAGTCATACACCGCGACAATCTGCTCCTGCACGCAGCAATATAGCAAATAACCGGAGAAAAACATATGGCTTCATTTATCACCAAAATCTATAAAAACATCATACGGCATTTATATAAAAAAGCCTTTCCCAGAGAGTATAATATAACCCGCTACGGCATAGTAAATTTTTCGGATTTTGGCGATAATTTTAAAGAATACCAACTGCATAACAATATGCCCGCAGACATTGAAAAATTAAAACACGGCCTGCCGCAGGAAGATCAGGAAATTGTCAGCAAAAAACACGAACAGTTTGTTTATCTGCCATTAAAAAATTTCAATATGAGTAAAGACAGATACAGTTTTTTCTTAACCGAAAACGAACAAAAAGAAAAAGACAGATGGCTGTCAGAACTGCCCGCCATCAAAAAAAAATACGCATTTTCCGAAAAATACTCTGCGGAGGTATTCTTTTATCACCACGGCCTGAAACTGCTGCCGCCTGCAGCCGCCGAATATATCAAAGATAAAATTTTCATTGACTGCGGCGCGTTTCACGGCGATTCCTGTCTTATTATGAACGAATACAGCCCGGCACACGTTTACAGCATCGAACTGCTGCCGTCCGCAGAAAAAATTCTTTATGAAAATTTAAGAAACAATAATATCGATACGTCAAAAGTAACATTTCTCAACTGCGGTGTTTCGGATACCGACGGGGAAATAACCATAACCGACACAAAGCATTACAATACAATTGCCAATATTGACACAAAAACAGGAATACCTGTGCGTATATCAACGCTGGACAGCCTTTTTGCCGACAGACAAAATAAAATAGGCTGGATAAAAATGGATGTGGAAGGAGCCGCTTACAATGCAATAAACGGAGCAATCAATATCCTGAAAGAGGACAAGCCACTGCTGTCCATTGCCATTTATCACACTCCGCAAGAATTCTTTGAAATAAAACCGGTTATTGAAAGCCTGAACCTGGGCTACCGCTTCATGATCAGAAACCTGGATCCGACAGCCTCCCACCTTGAAACAACACTTATAGGCATTCCCGCCGGCATACAATAAACAACAATGCAAAAAGCCGCGTCAAACGCGGCTTTTATATATTATGGCGCACAATAACCGGCTACGCCCGCTGCTCCGCCAATTCGGCTTTTACTTTATCCATAAGTTCCGTAAGCAGGGACTGTTCTGCCTGCATAAAGAACGTGGAGCGCTTTGCCTCTTCCAGGGAAGCTTCGTTGTCCATGGCAATATCGTTCACGTGCTTTACGGTATTGGCGATTTCTTCCGAAGACGCGGACTGTTCTTCCGTTGCCGTTGCTATGGTGCGCACCTGGTCAGCAGAATTTTCCGCCATTTCCAGAATTTCCTGCAGGGCATACTCGCAGTTTTTAGCCAGCTCCGTAGCATAATTTACATTCTGCACGGTTGTTTCCACCTGCTGCGTTGTCTGCTGCACACTCTGCTGAATGGCTGACACCGCATTGGCAACCCCTGTAGTTGACATCATGGTTTTTTCGGCAAGTTTGCGCACCTCATCGGCAACAACGGAAAAACCGCGTCCTGCCTCACCGGCACGGGCGGCCTCAATAGCGGCGTTCAGCGCCAGCAAATTGGTTTGATCGGCGATTTCCGTAATAACATTCATAATGTCATTAACATTTTTAGCGTGCGTCAAAAGCATGGACATACCGCTTTTCATAAATTCGGCACTGTCATTGACAGCCAAAATCGCTGATGTCAGTTCTTTCAGAGAGTGATCGCCGTCTTCGGCTTTAATTTTGGTTTGCTGTGCAAGTTCCGCCGCATATGCCGTACTTTTATTGATGTCAAGATTTGCCAGATTCATTTCGTTCAAGCTTTTAGCCACCGAAGCAATGGTCAAAGCCTGTTTATGACAGCCGTCGGCAGAAGTCAAAATATATTCGTCCACGGTATTAGCCAGGGAATTGGTTTCTTTTACCGTATTGAAGACTTCCTGCAAAAGTTCGTTGTCAATGCCGGAATTTTTGGAAGCATCCACCAAAGCCAGCTTGCCTTCCGTAAGCCCGGAAAATGCTGACCGAATAATCGCAAGCGATGAACTTTTATCCAAAAAATGTGAAAGATTGGCCTCTTCGGAAAGCTGTGCAATCTGCTGTCCGAGTTTTTGTACCGGGCCGGCAATGTCCTGCACCGCATATTTTGCCGCGGCAACGCCCAACACAGCCGTAACGGCTATACCCAAATAAACAAACAAGCCTTCTCCGGTAACAAGGCCGACCAAAATACTGAACAGCGCCAGCAAACACTGGCTCACAGCCAATATGACGATTTTCTTTTGCATAACGGCTCCATCTTTATCAATAACGATATTCAATAACAGAATTATCGGATTTTTCCGGGCAAACTTTAGAATAACCGATCAGTTTTTAATGCTATTTCTGCAGGCCAAAGTCAAGCAAAACACGACAAAAAAGAGAGCTTGCGCTCTCTTTCCGTATACTGAAACCATTAATTGTCGTGATAGGTACGAAGCATCTGACTGCGCACGGGGTGCCGAAGCTTGCGCAAAGCCTTTGCCTCGATCTGACGGATACGTTCACGGGTTACATTGAACAGCTTGCCCACTTCTTCCAAAGTATGGTCGGATTTTTCGCCGATACCGAAACGCTTGCGCAGCACCTGTTCTTCCCTTGGCGTAAGATCGGCAAGCACAGCGGCAATCTGTTCGGTAAGTTTGGTATTGACCACTTCGTCCGCAGGCGCCACGGCTTTTTTGTCTTCAATAAAATCGCCGAGGCTGGAATCTTCTTCGTCACCGATGGGCGTTTCTAAGGAAATGGGTTCCTTGGCTATTTTCAGGACTTTCTTCACCTTGTCCACAGGATAATCCATTCTGTCGGCAATTTCTTCCGGCGTAGGATCGCGGCCAAGTTCCTGCACAAGATACCGTGTTGTCCTGTGCAGTTTGTTGATAGTTTCGATCATATGCACGGGAATGCGGATAGTGCGTGCCTGGTCGGCAATGGCACGGGTAATGGCCTGACGTATCCACCATGTGGCATAGGTGGAAAATTTATAACCGCGCTGATATTCGAACTTATCCACGGCTTTCATCAAACCGATATTGCCTTCCTGAATCAGATCAAGGAACTGCAGGCCGCGGTTGGTATATTTTTTGGCAATGCTGACAACAAGGCGCAGGTTGGAACGGATAAGCTCCTGCTTTGCGCGCATGGCGGCATTGGTGCCGCGGCGTATGCGCCACAGCACTTCTTCCAAATCTTCCACATCATGGCAGCATTTGTCGCGCAGGCGGTGCAGGCTTTCGATTTTACCCATAATAAGCTCTTTATAGGAAAACATTTTTTCCACGCTCATATTGAGTTCTCTGGCAGCGTCCTGCATATTGATTTCTTTGCGCTCAAGGCTGAGGAAGAAGGCTTCGATTTCCTCTTTGCTTTTGCCGGTATCGGCAATATAGGCGGCAATTTCGCGGCGGTAATTGCGCATTTGGCGCACATAATCCTCCACGGTTTCAATAATGCGGTCAAGCAGTGCTTTTTCCAGCTTGATTTCGCGCAGACGGTCGACAACTTCTTCCTTATACTCCAAAATTTCATCCTGAATTTCGCGCACGTGGCCGGAATTCAGATCGCAGCAAAGGTCAAGCTTGGCATAAACTTTCTGCTTTTTGTTGTATACGCCTTTAATATCGAGCAATAAGTTGATAACCCTTTGGCGCTGGTTCATTTCGTCTTCGCAGGGATCGTCTTCTTCAATGGTTTTTACCACGTCTTTAAGCTTAATTCTGTTCTGCTGCAAATCATTGCCTACACTGATAAGCTCTTCCACGGCAACAGGCACTTCCACCAGCGCATACAGAACGTCCATTTCGCCGATTTCGATTTTTTTGGCAATAACCACTTCGCCGTCACGGTCAAGAAGCGGCACAGCCCCCATTTCGCGCAGATACATACGCACAGGGTCGGTATTTCTGGCGGCAAAATCCGTACCGTCATCACCCAGCGAAAAATCGGCATTCAGATCCAAATCTTCATCCAAGGAAGAATCCAGGGCGTCGTCAAAAACGGAATCCACGGGTTCATTATCCGGATCGGAACGGTTTTTCTTAAGAGACTGCCCTTCTTTTTCGCTGTCCACAATGGCTATTTCCATGGACTCGAACAAGCCGATGAGCTCTTCGACATTTTCGGACGTTGCCAAATCTGACGGAAGGCTTTTGGCTATCTCTTCGGAAACAAGATAGCCGACGCTTCTGCCTTTCATCATAAGTTCTTTTATTTGAGGAACCTCTTTGAGGCTGTTAGACATTATTCCTCCCTTGTGCATACAATGCACGAAGATATGCTTTTTGTGTGTCCTCGCCGCTTTCACGCACGGCGGCTACCATGGACTGCACATAGGACTTTTTTTGTTTGGCCTGGATTAAATGCTGCACGGCCATAAGTTCGCCTTCCTCGTTGTTGCGGGGCGGCGCGCCGGCGCTGCGGCATTTCACCCAAAAAGCTTTTTCCGAGTCATCCAAAAAAGGAAGAATTTCCTCTTCCGGATACTGCAGAAGCTTATCCCAGTACGCCTTGGCTTTCGGCGATTCCAGGATAAGATCGGCCCCCATTTCCTGCAAAGTCTGCAGACGGTGGGGATAACGAGTGGCAACAGTCAGAATTTCCGCGTCCACGGTCTTTTTTTTCGGCGCGGCAGGTTTTGCCTTCTCGTCAGCCTGAACGGCAGTACGGGCGTTTTGCGTCTTTTTGTGTTCGACAACACCTAAGCGAAGCTCTGCTTCATCAATTCCGAGTCCAAGTGCCAATTTGGTCGCCATGGGCTGAAAAAGTTCGGGCATTTCAATCTGTCCCAAAAACTCCCTCGACCATTCAACAGCATCCTTGGGGGATCGCTTTTTCAAGGTTTGGATACAAAAAGTCAATCCTTCCGTACTGTTCGCTCTTAAATTTTCAAAAACTTCCTTGCCTTTTTCCTTGAGCAGGCTGTCTATATCGTCACTGGGCGGAAAAAGCACCACTTTGCAGCTTATGCCTTTCACAAGCAGTTTGCCGCAGGCTTTGAACGCCGCTTCGCGTCCGGGGTTGTCGCCGTCAAAAAGCAGTTCCACATTTTTTGACAGCTCGGTTATGCGCTTAACCTGCTCTTCGGGAAAGCTGGTGCCGAGGCAAGCCACGGCATTGGTATAGCCGAACTGGTACAAAGTCAAAACATCCATATACCCTTCGGTTATCATTATGCTTTTTTGGGCAGTAACGCTGCGGCGCGCCAAATCCAGCCCAAAAAGCTGCTGACTTTTTTTATAAATGGGAGTGCCGTTCGTATTCAGATATTTTGCGCTCTCCCCGTCGTCCAGCTGCGGTATGACACGGCCGCCGAAAGCAATGGCCCTGCCGTTCACGTCCCGTATCGGAAACATAAGCCGATTGCGGAACCGGTCATAATACCGGCCGTTTTTGCTTTTCATCAATAATCCGCATTCCACGCCCACATCAAGATTAAAGCCGGAACGCTTAAAGATATCCGCCAAAGCCTGCCAGGAATCCGTACTGAACCCTATGCCGAAACGCTCCAGCACATCATCGGAAATCTGCCGCTCTGCCACATATCTGCGGGCAATTTCGCTTTTCTGCAGATTTTGCTTGTAATGATGCGCCGCAATTTCATGCATTTTCATCATTTCCTGCTTATGGGAAACCTGTTTCGGGGCAAAGCCGTCCGCCTTTTGAAATTTCGGCAGTTCCACCCCTGTTTCTTCGGCAAGCGCTTCCAAAGTCTCCCGAAAATCCATGCCGTTCATGCGGCCGTAAAAATCAAAAATATCGCCTGCCGCCTGACAGCCGAAACAATAATACGTACCTTCATCCGCATTAATGGAAAACGATGGCTTTGTTTCCTGATGAAACGGACACGGCGCCACCAGTCTGTTGCCCATGGGCCGCAGTTCAAGATAGCGACGAGCCAAATCCACCATGCTCAATTTCGCTTTAATTTCAGCAATAGCGTCACGGCTTGTTCTTGCCATTGTTTCACCTGTCAGCGAAATGTTACCATTGTCATACCGTCACCGCCGTTTTCCTCCGTGGCAAGCTGAAAACTTTCGATGGCGCTGTACCCCTTCAATACCTCATGTACGGCTTTGCGCAATGCCCCGGTGCCGCGGCCGTGAATAATTTCCACGGTATCGTAGCCTGCAATAAGGGCATTGTCTAAAAATTGCTGCAGTTCCGCAATAGCTAAATCAGCACGTTTTCCCCTCAAGTCAAGGGTAAAACTTGATTTTTGCTGAGAAATATTTTGCGTTACGCTGCCTTTCTGCAAAGACTTGGCAGAATTTCCCGTTATTTCAATATCTTTAAAAGGCGCCCACATGGCGACGCCGCCTAAATTTATTTTTACTTTTTTAGCTTTGGCGTCTATTTCCTGCACCAGGGCTTTTTTGTTCCACGGTCTGTGCAAAACTTCTATGCCCGTCTTCAGGGCTGTTTCGTCAACAGGTGCGGCTTCTTCTTTCTGCGCTTCGTTCCTGCCGAGTTCCGTGCGCAGCTGCCCCAGTTTTTTCATGGCTTCCTTGGCGCTTACTTTCTCGCTTTTCCAAGCACGCATAAGTTCCTGGGATTTTTCCCTGAATTCCGCCTGCAGCGCCTGCACGTCCTTTTCGTACCTGGCCTGCAGCTGTTCGCGCTTCTGCTTGGTTTTCTGCAGTTCCGCCCGCAAATGCTCCAGCTCTTTTTCCCGCTCCACGGCCACGGCATTCAGCTTGGCGATTACGGCGTCCTGTTCCTTGGTATCCACAAGCAGATAATGGGAAGCTTTTGCCAAAATTTCTTCACTGAGCCCGTGTTCGCGCGCCACATCCAGCGCCTTGCTCGCGCCTACCTGGTCATAGGCCAGCTTGTACAGCGGCTTTTTATTGCTTTCGTCAAAAAGTACGGAAGCGGCACGCACGCCTTCATTGGTCAATGCATAGGTTTTTAAAGCCGGAAAATGCGTTGCGCTCACCGCATAGCAGCGTTTCTCCAGCATACCGTCAAGCACGGCCTGAGCAAGAGCCGCACCCTGGGAAGGGTCTGTGCCTGCCCCGAATTCGTCAAGCAAAAGCAGATGACTGCCGTCAAGCTCGTCCCAAATGCTTGCCAAATGCCGTATCTGACCGGTAAACGTGGAAACATGGTCGTCAAGGCTCTGTTCGTCGCCGATAAACGCATGAATGCGCGTCCAAAACAAAATGCTTGACCCTTTGGCAGCGGGCACAGGCAGAGCCGTCAGACTCATAAGCCCGATAAGCCCCAGCGTTTTCAATGCCACGGTTTTGCCGCCGGAGTTGCCGCCGCTGATTACAAGCACCCTGTCCTGTTTGCGGAAAATTAAGTCAATGGGCTGCACCGGCGCCGCAGAAGCGGTTTTGTTGTTTTCCAGCAAAAGCAGAGGGTGATATGCCTGCATAAGCGAAAGCGTATGCCCGAACGGCACGCAATGCCCCTCGGCCCCCTGATTTTTTTTGTGTTTGGCAACATAAGCCGACGCCAAACCGAATTTAGCCTCGTTTAAATCCATCAGCACCAGGAATTTCCACGCCTGTTCGATACTTTCCGCTTCCTGATAAAACAAATCTTTTATCAGCAGAATAATTTTATGAATTTCTTCCCGTTCTTCCTGTTTGAGTTCCTGCAGGCGGTTATTCAGTTCCACCAAAAACATGGGTTCAAAATACAGGGTTTCGCCGGTACGGGAATAATCATGGATAATGCCCTGCAGACGGCCTTTGAAATTGGCTTTCAGCGGAAGAACATATCTGTCGCCCACAACAGTCATGTAATCGTCCTGCAGGTAATGGCCAATATTGTACTGTTCGCAGAATTCCTTTACTTTCCTGAGGCAGCTTTGATGCAGACTGCGCAGTTCGCCGCGCACCAGCAAAAGCCCGGGACTGCTTTCGTCTTTAAACGATGCGTCGTCGGCTATGCAGCGCATGAGCGCGGAATAAGACTTTTCGGGAAAAACAAAATCATACCGCGCCAGAAAACAGGGCAAATCCTTTTCATTGGCATGAAAAGAAACATAGACATTTTTTGCAAGCTTCAAAACCTCGCGCACCGCCCAAAAATCGTCGGTATCGGGCGCAAACTTCTGTTCCGCGATTTGGGCAAGCAAAGGACTGATATCGGGAAAATCATGCAGGGCAAAATCCCCTTTGCTTTTCCACAAAGCGTATTCGTCAAAAATACGCTGAAAATGTTCTATTTCGTCAAGAGAAGAAAACGGACGCAGTGAAAGAGCCGCATTTTTTCCGGCTTCGGACCGGCAAAAAGACGCTAAAAACTGCAACACTTTGGAATACTCTAAAGCCTGTAAACTGAATTTATCCATAAAAATAATGGCGTATACTTATTATCCTTTCTGCAGGCGCGCTTTGACGGCTTCGCTGACCGCTTTTCCGTCCACCTGTCCTTTATAGGCATCCATTATGGATTTAATCACTTTGCCCATGGCTTTCATGCCTTCGGAAAGAAACGGCGCGCAGGCATCTTCTATTACTTTGGCAACTTCTTCTTCGGTAAGCTGTTTGGGCAGATATTCCTGCAGGATTTCCAGTTCTGCCTGTTCTTTGTCTGCCAAATCGCCGCGGTTGGCATTTCTGTAAAGTTCAATGGATTCCTGACGCTGTTTTACCTGTTTCAGCAGAACGGACATATATTCGTCGTCGGAAAGAGGCACCAAAGACTGCATAAGCTCAACCTGTCTGTTTTTAGCGGCGGTTTTTAAAAGACGCAGCGTTTCCAAGCGGGTTTTATCTTTATGCTTATATGCTTCCACATAATCTTTTTCTATTTTTTCAGCAATGCTCATAGCAAATCCCTTTCTGACGGTTTTTACGGCGCTTTATTTGACGGCGTATAATGTTAAGAAACCGGAAATCAAGAAAAGACTTCCGGTTTACCTAGCTTAATTTATTCAATACCAAAAGGTACAGCAACCAAATTATGCCATGTTGATCTTACGCATTTTTTTCATAAGACGCTTGCGAGCAGCAGCCTTTTTCTTTTTGCGCATTACGCTTGGCTTTTCAAAATGCTGGCGTTTTTTCATTTCAGAAAGAATACCGGCTTTTTCCACTTGTTTTTTAAAGCGACGCAAAGCGAGATCGAAATTGTATTCGTCTTCGTTTAAGAATACTCCGGGCACTAAAATCACCACCTTTTTCGGGTATTTTGTGTCACAAAGGAATATAACGTCCCTTTATTTTGCATGACACATCACACTCACTAAATGAGCGAAAAAATTTAATATACTATTTCAAAAAAAAAGACAAGCACAAATTGCGGAGTTTTAAATTTTAATGCCCTGCGCCGTGCTCTTCATTTTTCATATCTTTCATGGCACCGCGGAACACAAGGGATAAACCGACACCAAGACAAATCAGCACGGCGTACAGTACCCCGAAAAAAACAACATGTGAGGGGTCCCACAGCGGCAGATCCCAAGGTGCGGGACTGTGAATGGTTTCGCCCATCTGCATCCAATTCATACTGTTATCCTCCAGCATAATGTATTCTATTTTTATACCTTGTTCCGTTTTTTCCGTCAAGCAGGAAAAGCAGAAATTTTCAGACTCTGGCAAAGGACAAAAAAAGTACATGAATTACAACAACAAAACATAAGAATACCAGCCTTGCTTTCTGCGGTTCCGTTTTAAATCCCGCCAAACGCAAAGAAATGGCATTATGTCTGCATACATCCATGCAGTCAAGACACAGCGAACAGTTAAAACGCACCGTACCCGCAGCGCGGCTTTCGGCAGAAACTGCCCGGTACCTGCAGACTTTCTCACAGGCACCGCAGTTGTCGCAGGCCGATGAAACCCGCATACGCCAAGGAGAACATTTCCCCAAAACATTAATAATAATCCCCATGGGACAAAAAGCCGAACAGTGCGCCATTATGCCGTATTTTTTGGACAGCAGCAGAATAACGGCAAAAGTGACGGCAATATATGCCCAGGAAAACAACAGAACAACGGTTAAAGAACACTGAAAATACGCAAGCAAAACAGCCGTTATGCCGCCTGTGCCGAACACGGCATAACGGCTGTATGCTAAGCATTTTTCCAAGCGTCCCGGCAAAGGAACTTTTTTTTGCGCCGCGGCAGCGTCAAAAGGCCCGAAATAGCATAAATGGCTGCACCATGCCGACCCTGTCAGCAGTACGGCAAAAAGCACCAATCCCAGCATAAAACCTGCCGCTCCCTTATACAGTGCCGTAAAATAAATAAAAGCCGGCACAGGAAAATGCAGTTTTCCGCTCATCAAAAACTTTTCAAAACCGAGCAAACCAAGCACAAGCTGACCGAAAAAAACAGCGCAAAAAATCAGCCAAATCCGTTTCCTGTATTTGGCATGAGTGCTGCGCCGTTCCAATTTTTCAAAAATCCATACCCCGTACCAAGCCAGCAAAAAAGCCTGCACTGCGCCAAACAAAGGCAGATACCGTTCAAGCATAAGCGTTTTTACCGGCGCAAGCGAACCGACAAACAAAATAAGCCCAAAACAGATCATAAAAACAGCAGCTTTCAGTTTTGCCAGATATTCCTGTTTCTTGCCGGCATATTCGTATAAAAAAGCGGCACAGCATACTGTTAAAAAAATAACTGCCAGCAAAATGGCAGCAGCCCGGAGATAATCCTGTCCAAACAACATACGCATCTGCACCAATGTTCCGGCAGTAAGACACCACTCGCCTGCCGCACCAAAAAGCATAAAACTGACAACGTACTTTTTCCATGCACTGCGCGAAAACAAAAACACAATCAAACCTGCCGCCGCCGCGCATAAGCCATATTCCCCTGCCCGAAAAAAATGCGCCATAAGCACCGCAGTCATAGTTGCACCGAAGAAATGAAACAACCCAGCACCTGCAGACATTATTGCTTCTCCTAATTTTTCGCAGCATTCCACAACAGCACAAACACCGCTTTGCACCTGCGTTGTTTTTGCATTTATGCCCAAAGTATGCTATACAGCACCTATGAACATTCTTATACTCTATTCAAGCGTAACAGGAAACACCCAAAAACTGGCACAGGCAATACAAAGCAGAACCCACAACATAACCTGCCTGCCCATAGAACAGGTACGGCAAATCAACGATAAAATCCGCCGTTCGGAATACGATATTCTTTTTCTCGGATTTTGGGTCTACCGCGGCAAACCCGATCCGCGTATGCTGCGTTTCATGCAGAGCCTTAAAAATGTCCGTACTGCCGTTTTCGGCACGCTTGCCGCCTATCCGGATTCCGACCATGCCAGGCGCTGCCTTTCCGCGGCAAAAGACTGCCTGCACGGAAACACCGTTCTCGGCGGATTTTTATGTTTGGGAAAACTGACTGAAAAACGCCTGACGCAAAAAATGCAGGCTGGCAGCACCAAACACCCCATGACGGACGAACGAAAAAAACGCCTTCTGGAAGGATTAAAGCACCCCGACACGCAGGACTGCGAAAATTTTCAAAAATTTTTCGATACAGTTACAGCGGCGGAAGAACAGTACAGAAAACTTGCAGATACGGCAAACTAAGCTGATAAGCCTACTTAGCCCGTTTTGCCTTGCCGCATATTTTTTCCGGCAGGATTTCGTATACTGCCGTTCTGGAAAGGGAAGCGGAAATATCTTTTTCCGCTTTATCCATATGCTCAGGCAGATATTTTTCTGCCAGCGCAAACAGCACGGCCTTTTTTTCATCTTCGCAGACAAGTTCCCGCACCGTGCCGAAAATAACAACGCTTTCAAAATAGGTCGTAAAATTCTTGGTATATATCGGCTGCGTATTGCCCACAACAGCCAAGCTGCAGCGGGGATTTTCCATTAAATTGGAAATCTTATGCCCCTTGTGCATACCGCTGTGAAAATAAATTTTTCCCTGCAGATACACAAAAGACAGCGGCACGGCATAGGGCACGCCCTGCATATCGGCAGTTGCCATAACCATATATTCCGCACGCTGCAAAATCCCGATACATTCTTCCTCGGAAATTTCCCTGTCCTTTCTGTGCAGCTGCGGCAAATTTTCAAACATATTCCCCTCCTGCGCTTTTTCTTTTTTCTATCCAAAACAGCCGGCAATGTAAAGCATAAAGCCCGAAACAGCCAAGACAAGCCTGACAAAACAGCAGCAAAAAAACAGCACGTTCCGAAATATCCCCAAAACGTGCAGTAAATAAATACCATATACAAAAAAAGACTTGCTTCTGCAAGAAAAGCAAGTCTAAATTTCTGGCTCCCCGAGACGGACTTGAACCGCCAACCTAGTGATTAACAGTCACCCGCTCTGCCTATTGAGCTATCGGGGAACAACCGAAGTTCAATTTACTAAAAAATCAATAATTGTCAAGCAAAAATATACTGTTTAGTACCCAAAAGACACTCAAGCCATAACACAATAAAATTATTGACGTATTTTTGTAGCTGTCTTTTCAAAACCATTGCCTTTAAAAGAAACCCGGGAGAATTATTTCCCCGGGCAATACGTTAAAAATCCCCTAATCATTCTTCTGCGCGGCATGCGGCATATCTATATGATGATATTTTTTGCCGGGCAGCACCAAATTCAGCACAACGCCGATAATCGCCGCAAGCCCTATGCCGCCCAAATGGAAATCGCCGATATTGACGCTTATGCCGCCAATACCGAAAATAATAACCATGGCCACAATAACAAGGTTGCGCGTTTCCATGAGATTTTCACGGCTCTGCACAAGCGTATTCAGACCGACAACCAATATGCTGCCAAAAAGCAGTATCATAATGCCGCCCATAACCGGCATGGGCACGCAGCTGAGCACAGCCCCAAGTTTGCCAACGCAGGAGAGCAAAATAGCAGTAATGGCCGCCCAGGTCATAATTGCCGGATTAAAGCTTCTGGTCAGGGCAACAGCTCCGGTTACTTCGGAATAGGTGGTATTGGGCGGCCCTCCGAACAGACAGGCCAACGAAGTGGCAAGTCCGTCACCTAACATGGTGCGGCTGACGCCGGGTTTTTCAATAAAATTTTTGCCCGTTACGGAACTGATTGCCAGCACATCGCCGAAATGCTCAATGGCCGGAGCCAGCGCAACGGGAACAAAATACAGTATCGGCGCAAGCTCAAAAGTCGGAAACGTGAAATTAGGCAACCCGAACCACTCGGCTTTGGCCACAGGTGACAAATCCAGCACGCCCATAAAAGCGGAAACAATACAGCCTGCTACAATTCCGACAATAATCGGCAGCAAACGCAAAATCCCCCTGCCTAAAATGGTAACCAAAACAGTAGCCGCAAGGGAAGACATGGATATAATCAGCGCCGTACTCTGCGGAATCACCTGTTCGGTGCCGGCAATACCCATAGCCATTTTCATACCGGTCGGCGCCAAAATAAGACCGATAACCGCAATAACGGAACCGGTCACAATGGGCGGAAGCAGATTCACAATAAATCCCACGCCGCGCACTTTAATAACAAAACTGAGAAGCATATAAAAAAAGCCCACGGCAATCATGCCGCCAAGCGCCGCAGTAAGCCCCCATGTCTGCACGCCGTAATTGATAGGGGCAATAAACGCAAAGGAAGAAGCCAAAAATACAGGCACCTGCCCTTTAGTGATAATCTGAAACAGCAGTGTTCCGATGCCTGCCGTGAACAAGGCCACATTGCTGTCCAAGCCGGTTAAAAGCGGAACAAGCACCAATGCGCCAAAAGCGACAAGCAGCATCTGTGCGCCGATAATTGCATCTTTCAGCCTGAAACAATAGGTTGTCTGGTCCATATTTTCCCCATAAAAAAGATTGCCTCACCGCAATCTTTTTTGTAAAAAATTATTTTGTTCCGAATATTCTGTCACCGGCATCACCGAGCCCGGGCAGAATATATCCGTGCTCGTTCAGACATTCGTCAAGAGACGCCGTATAAATTTCCACATCGGGGTGGGCTTCCAAAACCTTTTTCACGCCTTCGGGCGCACAAACCAAATTAAGGCTGTAAATTTTCTTTACATTTTGACGTTTTAACAATTCAATGGTCGCAATAAGAGAACCGCCGGTCGCAAGCATGGGATCTAAAATAATCGCATCACGGTTGGCAATATCCTTCGCAAGCTTTACATAATATTCGACAGGCTCAAGGGTTTCTTCATTGCGGTACAGCCCCACCACGCTGATTTTGCAGCCCGGAACCATATCCAAAGCACCGTCCATAAGACCGAGCCCAGCACGCAGAATCGGCACGATTGTCGCCATTTTTCCGGGAATATAATCCACTTCCACAGGCCCTGCCCAGCCTTTTTCGATTTTCTTTTCCAAAGGAAAATCCCGTGTTACCTCATACATTAAAAACCGTGTAATTTCTTTTGAAATTGTACGGAATTCACTGGTAGAAGTTTCTGCTTTGCGCAGCAGACCCAATTTATGCTTTACAAGTGGATGATCTACAATATGCAGAGCCATAAAAATCTCCATTTGGTTAAAGTTATACAAAAGTAATTATATTATAAAGAAATCAGACTGCAGGTCAAGAATTTAAATCAGGGGAACACAAACTAAAAAAAAACGCTGCCTTAAGCAGCGCTTTTTGAAAAATTTATGCATTCTTTCCGGTAAACCTAAAAAAGAAGGCAAAACAAAGCCAGGCAGCAACCACAGCCAAAATTCCGACTATCCACCCGACAAGCACATCGGACAAATACGCATTTCCCGTATAAACCTGCGTCCAGCCGATAAGCAGCGGAAACAGATAGATATAAGGGCTTGTGCGGGCCATAAGCAAAGCAATAACAAAAGCAATCGCCATGCTGATGCTAAGAACAGATGAAGGATACAGCTTTGCGCTGCCGTCTATAAGCTTAATATTGTCCGTATTGATATTTAAAGGGTGCTGCACAGGCTTTTGGATTTCGGCGGCACTTTCGGAACCGGCGTTGTCAGTCTGAACTTCCGTACTTTCAGTGCTGTCCTGCACATCAGACAATGCCGCTTCGGCAGAAGAAATCTGTTCGGGTGTTTCGGATACCGTATCTGCCGCAGAAACATTGTCCGGAGAATCTGCTCCGGCTTTATCGGCAGCTGCTCTGTCTGCACCGGCTTCTGCCGCAGTATTTTCAACATTTGCCGCTTCGGCATTGCCAGCCTCCGCAGTTTCAGAAACCGGATGATATCCTTCGCTTTCGGCATACTGAGCCTGGAGCCAAATATCTTCTTTGGCATTATAATACATGGTGCCGGCTATTTCCTGATACGGTCTCGGCCGTTCAAAAGAAAAAAACTTTGAGCCCTCATGGGCAAAGACGGCTGAAAGACCCAGCATACAGAAAAACAGCAGGAAACGGTAAAACATTTCGCCATATGTTTTTTTGCAGTACACGGCAAACACGGCCAATGAAACCACCGCAACCAAAAAAACGGGCAAAGAACTTTCAAACCAAGGCAATACAATATCCAAGAAAGAACTTCTCAGATACATATTAAAAAATTCAAACAACAAATCTTCCAATGAACTGAACATGAACTCGATACCACACTATTTTTCTACAATATACGCCATCGGGTCAGTATGAACACCGTTCACAATCACCTCGTAGTGCAGGTGCGCCCCCGTGGAACGCCCGGTATTTCCGACCAAACCGATAAGATCGCCGCGTTTTATTCTGTCGCCGCGCTTGACGTTGAATTTTGACATATGGGCATAACGGGTAATAATGCCGTTGCCGTGGTCAATTTTCACACTGAGACCGTATGCACCGTCACGCTGGGCAAAAACTACTTTGCCGTCAGCCGGAGAGATAATTTTGGTCCCGATAGGAGCAGCCACGTCAAGCCCTTTATGCAGCTGTCTGCTGCCGGTAAACGGAGAAGTTCTGTAACCGAAGCGGGAACTGATAAAACCCTGGGAAGGAATTATGGAAGGAATGGAAGCAAGCTTCTGCGTGCTTTCATTCATATAAACAATCAAATCCTGCTGAATGATTTCCTCAAGCTGAGAATCTTTTTTCAATTCGCGGATATAACTTAAAATTTTACGGGAAGCCAGCTCCTGACGATGCAAAGGCAGCATATCCACTTTAAAATCATCGGCCTCGATACCGCCGACGGAACTTTCTTCGGCAAGCGTTTTTTCACCCACCAGCATTTTAAGCTGATTGTCAAACTGGCGTATTCTGTTGATATCTTCGCGAAGCACTTCAAGTTCTGCAAGTATGCCCACAAGACGGCTTTCCTTTTCTTCAATTTCCCTTTCGGCAAAAAACAAATCTTTTTTAATATCCTTTGTGCTCAAAAAATGCTGAACCAAAAATCCGTTCACGCCGACAAGGGCAAGCAGAAATAAAAACACATACACAGAGACGGAAGATTTAAAGGAAAAACTGCGCTTTTTGCCGCTTTTTTCATCAAAAACAAAAACTTGATATTTTTTAAAAAGCATACTCGCCTCGTTTTTTTTAATCTTATTTTTTGCAAAACCTTAAGTAATTTACCCCGTTAAAAATTTTCTGTCAAGCTACGTAAGCGTACAAAAAACTATACAATTTCCTTGAGAAAATCCTCCGCAAACCGTCGGGCGCTCTTATCGTCCCCCAATTTTTCCCTCACCAGAAAACAGCCTTTGCGAATTTCACGCAGCATCTGCGGATGCCTGTGCCATGTCAGAACGGTTTCCGCCAGAGCGCGGGCATTTGCCTTATCCTGCAGCAGTTCGGGAAACAGCTCTTTGCCCAAAATAAGATTGGGCAGACTGACAAAAGGCACATGCACAAAAAGCCTGCCGAGCAAATACGAAAAAGGCTTTACTTTATATGTTACCGCCGTAGGAAGAGCCAGCAGAGCCGTCTCCAAAACAGCCGTGCCCGAAGCAGCCACGGCAAACTCGCAGCCGGCGAGAAATTCATAGCGCATATCGGCTTTAACCATATGCAGCGGTACCGAACTTTTCCAAAACGAACGCAGATACTCTTCGTCAAAATGCGGAGCCTGTATCAGATGAAAAGAAAAATTCGGATCATTTTTTATCATAATATCGGCAAGCTCGGAAAAAACCGGCAAAAGCGAACTGACTTCTTTTTTCCTGCTGCCAGGCATCAGCGCGATTTTTCCCGTTTGTGGCCGAATATCCCGATACTTTTCGGCCTGTACAACCTGCACCAGCGGATTGCCGATATATTCCACGGGCACGTTGTTTTGCTTATAAAAATCCACTTCAAAAGGCAAAATGGAATAAATTTTCCTGACGTTTTTTTTCAGAAAATCAAGACGGTATTTGCGCCACGCCCAAACTTTGGGCGGAATAAAATAATAAACGGGTATGCCCATGGCACGGGCTATTTTTATTATGCGGAAATTAAAATCCGGAGCGTCCGTCACAATAAGGGCATCCGGTTTTTCCGCGGCAAGAGCCTGTTTAATGCGGCCGAGCAGATTTAAAATTTTCGGCAGGGCCTCCAATACTTCGGAAATGCCCATTACAGAAAGCTCGTTAATATGAAAAAGGGTGCGAACCCCTTGATTTTTCAAGTGTTCTCCACCCATTCCCACAAAATCGAACTCCCTGCCGGTTTCACGCAGGGCTTTTACCAGTTCGGCGCTTTGAATATCGCCGGAAAGTTCACCGCAGTTTATCCATATTTTAGACACTAGGCTGTTCCTTTCTGCAACTGAGCGGAATGATGCGTCCGTGAATAGACACCATTAATAACGGCACCGATGACAATTGCCAGCACAAGGCGCACGCCGAGCAGACCCCACAAAGAACCGCCGATAAGCGAAAGCAGTATGGTGTCTTCAATAAGCGCATGGGCAAGGCTCATAAGACTCATGGTGGAAAACGTATCGCTGTGGGATATTCTGCCTTCGCGCGCGGCCTGAATGATAATGCCGCTGCCGTATAAAATTCCGAGCACAAGCCCCACAATAACGATATTGGTAGCCTGCTTGGAAATGCCGAGCAGACGAAGCACCGGAGAAAGCACAAAGCCCACGGCATCGGAAATGCGCAGGGCATTGATAATTTTATTGAACATCATAACAAGGCAGACAATGACAAAAATCTGCATAAGATTGATGCATTCGCCCCACACCCAGCCCAAGAAAGAAGAAGAAACGGCTTTTGCCTCAAACAAAATTACCGCAGGTTCCTGCCAAAAACCGAAAGTCTGGCACGTATGGTGCACAAGCAGACCGGCTGTCCATGCGGCGGCAATGCGCAGCACAACCTGCACGGTCATGGAAAGACCGCACTGCCCGGCTATTTTCGTTTCCAAAATAAGACTATGGGCAATAAGAATCAAAAGACCGAGAATGGTCATCTGCTCCACGGTCATTGTCGGCACCATAAGAATAATGCTTGGAATAAGCGCCAGGGAAGAATAAATATTAACGAGCATGGCGGCCGCCCACACAAGGCCGAATTCCACCGGCAGCCCCATGGTTTCCATAATCGGGCCGAGAGGCATGGCAACGTATTGTATCAAATCAAGCACAGTCAGTATTTTTACAAACACCACCACGGAAATAATCATGGGGAAAAGCCGCCTGCAGACAAGAATACCTTCTTTTATGCTTGTGACAAATCCCTTTGCCATTGCATTTACACTAAACATGCTGTTCACCGCCGCTGCATTTTAACATATCCATATTTTCAAAAACATATTCCTGCAAAGCCTGCACCCAAGGCCGCGGCACATATCCGTACATTTGTGCCAGCTTTTTGGCCGAAAGCACGGAATACTTCGGACGCACGGCCTTCTGCGGCCAGTCCTTGGTTTCGATGGGTTCGACAAAAACAGGCAGATTAAGCAGTTTTACCGCTTCGCTTGCCAGCTCGCACCAGCTTGCCTGACCGCTATTCACGGCATGAAAAAGCCCCGTGCCGTGATTTTTCATTATCAAAAAGCTCATTTCCGCCAAATCCTTGGTATACGTGGGCGAACCGAACTGATCCGCCACAACCCGCAGACTGCCCTTTTCCTGCGCATATTTTAACACCGTGCTGACAAAATTTTTGCGGCCTTCGCCGAACAGCCACGCCGTCCGCAGCACCGCGCAGTTGTCCAATTTTGCCAAAGCCTGTTCCCCTGCCAGTTTGGTAGCGCCGTAAACAGACAAAGGATTTACCGGGTCTTTTTCGGTATAAGGCACGGTCTGCCTGCCGTCAAAAACAAAATCCGTGCTGTAATGCATTAAATAAATCGGCGTATCTTTCAAAATGCACGCAAGCAGTTCCGGAATGCGCTTATTTACAGCCAAAGCATTTTGTTCGTCGTCTTCGGCATTGTCCACCGCCGTATAGGCTGCGGCATTGAAAACGGCTTTGGGATTAATGGTAAGGATTTGGTCTTTTAAAAATTCATAATCCGTGATATCGCCGTTTTCACGGCCAAGAACGGCGGTTTCATAACCGCGGGCACGGGCCTCTTTTACAAGGGCCTGCCCCAGCATTCCCGTTTTGCCGCCCAAAACAAGAATTTTTTCTTTCAGCATACTCATAGAAGGCTCTTATCTGCCAAAGGGGCAATTATTTCTTTTCCGGGAAAAGATAAGCATATTTCATGGCTATTGTGTCGGTTTTTTCCACAAGCTTCGCGGCAAGGTCGTTCACGTCGTCACCGGAAACAACGCCCACCTGCACGGACAGATAATGGCGCAGCGTTGCGTCGCTCAAAGAAAAAAGCCATACAACGGAATAGGCGCTGCCGATATTGGGACGGGATTCAAATTCCGGAGCGGAAGAAATCAAAATACGGAACTTCGGAACATCGTCCCCTTCAAGCTGAAACAGATTGCTGGCATTAAAAAGTTCTTTTAAACGAGTCGCAAGCCTGGAGCCTATGCTGTCCACTCCTTCAAACTCCACCATAACCGGACTTAAGCGCTGATTGATTTTTTGCGGCGTGTTGGGAATGGATTCCGCTGCCGCCGCATTATGCGCGGCAAACAAAAAAAACGCCATGCAAAGACCTGCGAAAAATTTTCCTGCTTTCATAAGCCATACCTCGTAAAAAAGTTACGGGTAAAGTATACGCCCACTTAAAAAAATTAGCAAGTTATCTTTCTGGCCGGCATTTTTAAAAAAAACGGCCTGATATCGGCAATACCCGCTTACGCCAGCACAATGCCTTCAAAAACATAAAATTCTGCCCGGCTGTCCTGCCAAGCCTGCGGCGCAAGCCCTGCTTTCTGTGCCAAAAACTCAAGCGTCTGCGTTTTTGTCCAGCCCTGCTCGACAGGCACCTGCGGCAAAAAAACAGCCCTGCGGCCGCCGCACGCAAACATGATTCCGTGCCTGCCAAGCTCTATATCCTCAATATCCGCACAGGGCACAAACGGCGTAAGCACGGTAATTTCATAAGTCACCCAAGGCAGCTCACCCTTTGTCAGCGGAAGAAAGCGCGTATCGTTAAACGCCGCGGCATGAGCCATATACAGCACGGTTTTCCATAAAGGATATATGCCTTCCATAAGCCCGATACAGCCGCGCAGCTCCTTTTGTCCGTTTTTTTCCAGATAATAGGTCACAAATGCGCCGCACGGCTCCGCAAGCTGTCCGGACGGAACTTCAATATCCAGTTCCTCCGGCTTTTTTCCCTGCCCGACACAATCCCGCAAAACCTGCCGCACAAGACCAAGCAGAAATTTTTTTTCTTCAGAGCCGATTTCCATAAAACCCCCATAAAAAAAGGCGAACAAAATTCGCCTTATAAGATTATTCCGTTTCCAGCGGAGGATAAATCAGGGCATTCATTGCCACTCCGCCGCTTTCGATTTCCGCAAGCTTTGCCTTTTCGGCCGTCAGTCCCCTGACGTGCACGGTATGGCCGATAATTTCCAGTCTGTCTTCCGCAAGCCATTTGAGCGCCTGCATATACACCTTATGTTCAAGACAGTGTATCCTGTTCTGCAGGCTTTGTTCGTCATCGCTCTGCAGACACGGCGTCACCGCCTGTATGATAATGGGACCGGCATCCATTTCTTCGCTGACAAAATGCACGGTGCACCCGGAAAATTTCACTCCGTAGCGCACGGCGTCCCTTGCCCCGTGCACGCCTGGAAACGAAGGCAGCACGGCCGGGTGTATATTGACAACCCTGTTCGGAAAGCTTTCCAAAAAATACGGCGTCACCATGCGCATATAGCCTGCAAGCACCACGCAGTCCGCACCGCTGTCCTTAATTGCCCGCACGACATTTTTATCGTACTCTTCACGGCTTGCAAACTGTTTATGATCGATAAGACAATGAGGCAGACCGAAATTTTCCGCCCGCTGCAAAACCTTTGCGTCGGGTTTGTTGGCAAGCACAAGACAGATTTCCGCGTCCAGTTTTTTGGCTTTAACCGCCTCAAAAATCACTTGGGCATTGGTTCCGCTGCCGGACGCCAGTATTGCGATTTTCAAACTCATGGCTTCCCTACTTTGCTGATTTTAAAAGGGATTGGTAATACGGGGAATTAATATCCGTTTCTTTGGAAAAATACGCGGTAATTTCCGCAACAAGCGCAGGAATGGTAAAATCTTTGGGTTCCATTTCGGCCTTAAGGCCGTATTCTTCCAAAGTTTTTGTGGTAACGGGCCCAATGGAGGCAAAATGCAGGCCTTGGGCTTTTTGCAGCGCCTCGGCGGGAATGCTCTCCATAAAATTGCGCACAGTGGAAGAAGAAGCAAAACTGATGCAGTCCACACTGCCTTCTTCAAGAGCCTGCATAAGCTCTTCCTTATTGTGCAGAGCCTTCACGGTTTTATAAGCGGGCGCCACAGTTACCCTTGCGCCTGCCTGTTCCAGAACTTCCGGCAAAACCTCGCGGGACTCCAAAGCGCGGGGAAT
The DNA here is from genome assembly GCA_949299515.1 of uncultured Desulfovibrionaceae bacterium. Lineage (GTDB taxonomy): Bacteria > Desulfobacterota > Desulfovibrionia > Desulfovibrionales > Desulfovibrionaceae > Taurinivorans. The sequence goes on along the minus strand of CASGAP010000009.1, from coordinate 178,080 downwards.
AAGAATGTCTTTTCCCGCGATGTCAAAAGCGCGCAGTCCTTCGGCAACGGATTCGGCCACATACGTTTCGGGCACAAAATCGGGCACAATGCCGAGTTTTTCCACTTCTTTGCGGGTTACGGGGCCTATAGCGGCGATTTTGGCTTTGGCCAAAGCACGGCTGTCCTTGCCCTTGGCTCGCAGACGGGCGGCAAAATGCTGCACACCGTTTACAGACGTAAACACAATCCAGGAAAATGTATCCACAGTGTCAATGGCCGCATCAAGCACGGCATAATCTTCCATGGGTTCAATACTGATGGTCGGGAACTGAATAACCCTTGCGCCCAGGCTCATCAGCATGGCAACCATATCGCTGGCCTGTTCGCGGGAACGGGTCACCACCACGGTTTTTCCGAAAAGCGGCCGTTTTTCGTTCCAGTTTAATTTGTCACGCAAAGAAACCACATGACCGACAACAATGACGGACGGATTTTTAAAGCCTTCGCGCACGGCAGCGGCAGGCAAATCTTCCAGCGTGGAACTCAAAGAACGCTGCATGGGCATGGTGCCCCAATGCACCAGAGCGGCAGGCGTTTTCGGGTCCATTCCCGCAGTTATAAGGTTTTTGGCAATATCGGGCAGATTTTTCATGCCCATAACAAAAACCAAGGTAGACGCGCTTTTGGCCAGCGCGCTCCAATTATGCACGGAATCAGGCTTGGTCGGGTCTTCATGCCCGGTAATAATGGTTACGGAAGAAGCCGCAGTTCTGTCAGTCAGCGGAATTCCGGCATACGCGGGGCCGGCAATGGTACTGCTTATGCCCGGCACTTCGCAAAACGGCACGCCGGCATCAAACAGTGCCCGTCCTTCTTCGCCGCCGCGGCCGAAAATATACGGATCGCCGCCTTTCAGACGCGCCACTATCTTGCCTTCTTTGGCTTTGGCCACCAGCAGGGCGTTAATGTCTTCCTGCTTCATGGCATGGTTGCCGGCAATTTTGCCCACATATATTTTTTCTGCATCGGGACGTGCATACCCTAACAAAATATCGCTTGCCAAATAATCATAAACGACAACGTCAGCACGGCTCAGCGCGTCAAGGCCTTTGCACGTGATAAGCCCGGGATCGCCCGGCCCTGCACCGATAAGATATACAAACATGATGCCTCCAAAAAGCGGAATAATTCATTAAACAGCATTCTTATACAGGCATTTTTCCGTTTCCGCAACAAGATAATTTTAAGCGGCGCCCTGTCATTGTCTTGACAACAGACAGTAAAACAAAACAAAACAAACAAGTTACAACAAAGGAACATTTTTTGCATAATAAACAGCAGTCAAGAAAATATCCTTGGGTGCGGTTCTGAATTATTTTTCAGGGGAAACGATTTCCCCCGGCCCCCTCATTGCACGGCAGTTACGGAACCATACCCTAAAGTTACTTATACAGACAGCAAGCGAGTTTTTTATGGAATACAACAGCTTAAGCCTATCACAGCCCCTGCGCGGCGGCGGATACAACGAATATCTGCTCGGCAAAATGCAGAACAAAAACACGGCACAGACAGCTCTGTCCCAAGCCGAACAAAACATTACCCAGCAGTCACTGCTGGACAGCGTTTCCGGATTTGCCTCCGAACTGCGTTCGCAAAACCTTGTTAAAGCTCTGGCCGTAACCCGCCAAAACGGTCTTGCGCCAACACTGGCCGAACAAGGTGCGGTCATAGACGAAAACGGAACGGTCACGCTGCCGGAAACCGCGCAAAAACCGCAGGCCGTACCCGAAAATTCGCGCCGCGCCATACCTGTTTCCATGCCGCACGCCCTGCCTCTGGAACACAAAACAAGCATGGCTTTGCAAGGCATGAAAGCCATTGCCCTGGACAGCAAATCCCTCGGCATACTGTCCAGAATTTCGGCCCGCAAAGAAAATCCCGCTCTTTTCCGCAGCAAAGCCAATCCGCTGCAAAACAAATTTAATGAACTGTCCGAAAAATATTCCCTGGGCAGCCTGTCAAAAAAATACGAATCCGCAAACACCGGCAGCCAAAGCATTGGCTACGACAGAAACGGCGGCACGTCCTACGGAACGTATCAGATTTCCTCCCGTGCCGGAACCTTTGACAAGTTCCTTGAGTTTTTGCAGGACGAAGAACCGCAGTGGGCGCAGACCCTCAAAAACGCGGGCAATGCCAACACGGGCAGCAAAAACGGAGCCGTGCCCGAAGCATGGAAAACCCTGTGTGCCCAAAATCCCGGCCGCATGAAAGAGCTTGAGCACAACTTCATTGTCAAAAGCCATTATGAACCGGTTTATGCCTATGTACGGGAAAAATGGCAGGGAGAAATATCTCCGGCTTTAAAGGAAGTTATTTTCAGCACATCAGTACAGCATGGGGTAAACGGCGCAAAACATATCATTGATCAGGCACTTTCCGCCATGACGGAGCCGAGTGCCGTTTCTTCCGAAGAAGCCGCCAACAGCCTGTATATGGAGGGTTTCGCACAGCCTGGGGCACAAAATGCCGACAGCCAGGCACAGTTCATAAAAAACATTTATGAAAACAGAAAAGACAAATTCACTTCCTCCACGGCAGCCGTGCAGGAAGCCGCACGCAGCCGTTTTATCCGCGAAGAACGGGACGCCCTGGCAATGCTCGCATAGAGACAAACACAGGATTTCAGAAGCCTGCGCAAACTTTGTGATTTTTATAATTTGACAAAAAACCAATACCGTCTATACTGAAAAAAAATCCTTTTCTTCAGTACAGTGGATAAGGAGAACCGCCAACCAAGGATATTTTATGCCCGCCGAGTGTTCCCCTCCCGAAAAAACGTTTTGGGTTTATGTTTCGTTATGGATTGCCAACTTCTTTTCTCCTCTGCTGTACAGCGGCGTCACAACGGTTTTGCCTTCCGTAGCCGCTGATTTTCATACCTCCGCCGCCACCATTTCCCTTATCGTCATGCTGTTTGCCTATTCTCAGGGCTATATCGGCGCCATAGGCGGCCGCATGAGCGACCTGTTCGGCCTGAGAAAAATGATGACTGTAGGTTTTATTGTCTGTTTCGTTACCCTTATCGGCCTGTTTTTTTCCCCGAATTTTATGGTACTCAGCATTTTCCGCCTCATCCAGGGCATAGGCACGGCTCTTTTAATCAGTACCAGCACCGCCATTGCCGTTAACATCACCCCTATATACAAACGCGGAACCATTTTGGGCATTTTGACCTCCGCCGCCTATCTCGGCGCTTCCCTCGGCCCCATTATCGGCGGCGCCATTGCCACGTTCCTCGGCTGGCGCTTACTGTTCCTCGTGCTAATGATTCCGAACCTTGCGGGACTTATTCTGTTCCGCGGCTCGCTGCGCCTTGAATGGTGCACCCTCGACGGAGAACAGTTCGACACAAAAGGCGCAGTTCTGCTCGGCCTCGGCACGGGCGCAGTTTCCATGGGCGCCGGCCTGATGAGCCTGTATTTCCACCTTATCTGGCTTGTGCCCATAGGCGTCGTCCTGCTGATTCTTTTTGTGCATATGCAAAAAAACAGCCGCTATCCTATTATTAATATAGCCCTGTTCACCAAAGCAAAAACCTTCAGCCTCGGCCTTATGGCCATGATGGTCAATTTCGGCGCCACCACTGCCTTTGTCTATTTTTCCACCATGTATTTCCAGCAGGTGCGCGGGTTTACGCCGCTTATCGCCGGTTTTTTCCTGCTGTTCAAAAGTGCGGCGCAATTCAGCGTTGCTCCGTTTTCCGGCCGTCTTGCCGATAAAGTCCACCCAGAATACATTATTCTTATCGGGCTGTTCCTGTGTACGGCCAGCCTTGTCACCACGGCTTACCTCAACGAAAATTCAAGCATTTACTATATATTGTCCACACTGTTTATTTCCGGCGTCGGCATTTCCATTTTTTCTTCGCCCTGCACGGTTTCCTCGCTCAAAGAAATCCCGCCCAGAGAAATGGCCGTGGCTTCCAGCCTCACCGCCACTGCGCGCAGCATGGGGATATTGGCAAGCCAAATCATTGTTTCGCTTGCCATTTCGCACTATCTCGGCAAACAGACGGTCAATCCCGACACCATACCGCTGTTTTTAAGTTCCATGAAATTCTCATTCCTGCTTATGTCGGGCATTAACGTCATCTGCATAATTTTTTACGGCATTTTGGCCTATAAAATCTATAAAAACGATAGAGCTGGCAAAGCTGCCTAAGATTATATATTGACAGCTGCGCCCTTAACGCATAAAATTTTTCCACAAAAATTATCAAGGGGTTTTTTATGAAACTAGCAAACCGATTATCAAGAGTAAAACCGTCAGCCACATTGGCAGTCAACGCAAAAGCCCTCGAGCTCAAAAATAAAGGCATTGACGTTATTTCTCTTGCTGTCGGCGAGCCGGATTTCCCCACCCCCGACCATATTGCCGAAGCCGCCAAAAAAGCCATTGACGAACATTTTACAAAATATACCGCCGTTCCCGGCATTCCCGAAATCCGCTCCGCAATCTGCGAATATTTCATGCGTGTATACGGAGTGAAGGCAAAACCGGAAAACATCATCATCGGCAACGGCGGCAAGCAGTGCCTGTACAATCTTCTGCTCTGCCTGGTAGACGACGGAGACGACGTGCTTATTCCCGTTCCCTACTGGACAAGTTATCCGGATATGGCCGCGCTTGTGGGCGGCAACCCTGTTTTTGTGCCGTCTTCCGTGGAAAACGGATATAAAATCAGCATTGAAGATTTGGAAAAAGCCTATACCCCAAAAACAAAAGTGCTGCTTTTAAACAGTCCGAGCAACCCCTCAGGCGTCACCTATTCCCAGCAGGAAACCGACGCAATTCTGCACTGGGCAATTCAAAAGAATATTTTTGTCATTGCCGACGAAGTGTATGACCAGCTGGTTTATAACGACGAATACAAATCCACGGCCGCCAAAATGTGGCTGCAGTACCCGGAACATATCGCCGTAATAAACGCTCTGTCCAAAAGCTTTGCCATGACAGGCTGGCGTCTCGGCTTTACTCTTGCCCACCCTGCCATTATCAAAGAAATGGGCAAACTGCAGGGACAAATCACATCCAGTATTTGTTCCATTGCGCAAAAAGCCGGAGTTGCGGCGCTTATGTCTTCCTATGACTGCATTGCGCCCATGAAAGAAGCGTTCAGGCGCAGACGCGACTATGCCCATGCGGAAATAAGCTCTTGGGAAGGAGTAATCTGTCCCAAGCCGGAAGGCGCGTTTTATCTTTTCCCCGACGTCAGCAGACTGTTTTGCGATAAATACAAAAATGCTCCGGAACTTTGCACGTATTTGCTGGACGAAGCAAAAGTGGCGGTCATGCCGGGCGACGCTTTCGGCCTGCCAAACTGCATACGCCTGTCCTACGCAGTATCCGACGAAACCTTGGCAAAAGCGCTTGCTGCCATAAAAAAGGCCCTGTATTGCTGATATGAAATTTTACAACTCTGAACAATTCGCTTTTCCCAAAGAAGACCCCGCGGCCATCCGTTCCGTAAACGAATGCGTCGAAAATCTGCTTGAAGAAAAACTGCCCTTTGTCACGCTGGATTTTATCCCGGAGCTGTTTAATGAATTGGACGGCCTTGCCTCTTTTTTTGCGGAATTTGACAACCTGCTGCTGCTCGGCATAGGCGGTTCCGCCCTCGGCCCCCACGCCCTGCAGAAAACTTTCAGCCCGCAGGACAAATTCATTCTGCGGCAGCAAAACAAAAAACAGCTTTGGGTTGTGGACAACGTGGATTCCGCCCATTTGGAAGAATGCCTCGAACATCTTCCTTTAGAAAAAACCTTGGTGCTTGCCGTCAGCAAATCAGGTTCCACGCTTGAAACCGTTGCCCAGTATTTTATCTGCAAGCAGCAGTATCAAAAGCTGTTTCCCAAAACATGGCAAAACCATTTTTTTGTTATCACGGACGAAACCAAAGGCTTTTTGCGTGAGGAAACACAAAAATACGGTTTTAAATCATTGCCCGTGCCAAGCCGTTTAGGCGGCCGCTTCAGCATTTTCTGCGCCGTAGGCCTGGTTCCCGCCGCCTTTTTGGGAATTGATTACAGACAGTTCATTCAAGGCGCCCTGGACGCAAAAGAAGAATTTTTCGGCCAATGCGCCGCTTTTGCCAAAAATCCGCAAAATCCCCTGCCCGAACTCTTTGAATTGGCAAACTTTGCTTATGCCGCCATGACAGCAGATTTCAGCGAACTGATATTTTTCAACTACATTCCCAAATGGAGCAGCCTGAACTGCTGGTTCCGCCAGCTTTGGGCAGAAAGTCTCGGCAAACAGGGCAAAGGCTCCACTCCTGTTGTTGCCCTGGGCACGGTTGACCAGCATTCCATACTGCAGCTTTTTTTAGACAGCAAACCAAACAAGGCGGGAATTTTTTTGGAATCGTATTCCCAAAGCAAAAACAGCCTCTGCACCGTTTCCGATACCCTGCCGGAAGAATGGCAGTGGCTTGCGGGCAAAAACATAACAGACATACTCTATGCCGAAACCGCCGCCACAAAACAGTCCATGATCAACCGCCACATACCGCTGTGCGTCATGAATTTTGAACAGACCGACGAAAAAGCCTTCGGCAAAATCATGTGGAATCTGTGCATGACAACAATTCTCACCGCACACTTTTTGGGCATAAACCCCTATGACCAGCCTGCGGTCGAAGAAAGCAAAATTTTAGCAAAAAAAACACTTTCCGAACAATAAAGGATACTGACGAAGCGATGTACACATTACCAAAAGGCTTTTCACTAGCCGTTGCCAATGCCGATTTCAGAGGAAAAAATCTGCCGAGAAACGATTTGTCCCTTGTTCTTTGCGAACAAAACGCCATAGCCGCCGGCCTTTTCACTACCAATCTTTTTAAAGCCGCCCCGGTTTTGTGCTCACAAAAAAATCTTAACGAAAGCAAAGAAATACGGGCTGTCGTCATCAACTCCGGACAAGCCAACGCCTGCACCGGCGAAAAAGGAATGCAGGCCTGCCTGCAAAGCCAGGCCCTTATCGAAGAACTGTTCAGTCTTCCCAAAGGCTCCGTGCTTACAGCGTCCACAGGGGTTATCGGCGCGCATATGGATATGGAAAAATGGGAAGAAGCAAGCTACGAACTGCGCAGCAATTTAGGACAGGCCAGCCTTGAAGATTACGCCAAAAGCATTATGACCACCGATGCTTTCCCAAAAATCGCCTACAGAAAAATCGAGAAAAACGGCCAGGAAGTCATTTTTGCAGGCGTTGCCAAAGGCGCAGGCATGATCTGCCCCAATATGGCAACCATGCTCAGCGTGCTTATTACCGACGCAGCGGTTGACAAAGAAACCTGGACGGAAGCCGTACGCCGCGCCGTACAGCAGGGATTTAACCAAGTCAGCGTCGACGGCGACACCTCTACCAACGACAGTCTTTTTGCCCTGTCAAGCGGCCTTTCCGGCGTCAGCCTCGAAAAAACCGAGCTGCAGGAAATTCTTACCGAAATGCTGCAGGAACTTGCCTATCTGCTGGTAAAAGACGGCGAAGGCGCAAGCAAAGTCATGCATATCACGGTTACCGGCGCCAAAACCGACGAAGATGCTGAAAAAATCGCCCGCACCGTCGGCCATTCCCAGCTTGTCAAAACAGCCATGTTCGGCAAAGACCCCAACTGGGGACGCATTGTGGCCGCCGCAGGCAGGGCAGGCGTTGCTTTTGACCCTGACGAACTCACCCTTACCCTCTGCGGCGTGGAAATTTTCAGAAACGGACAGCCCGTTGACATGGACATTGACACGGTTTTCTATCCTCTGCTGGACAAAACCGATATCGAAATCCTCATTGCCCTCGGCGAAGGAAACGGCAAAGCGCATTTAAAAGCTTCCGACCTTTCCCACGATTACGTTTCCCTGAACTCCGACTACCGTTCGTAGCATTGCGGATATCTCCATGCTGATAGCTGTGCTCACAGTAGAATACACCCTGCACGGCAACGACAACCTCAAAGCCAAGCGCCGTGTGGCCAACAGCCTGAAAACAAAAGTACGCAACACCTTCAATGTGGCAATTGCGGAAGCAGGCACGGAAAATTCTTTAACCAAACTGCGCCTGCAGGTGGTTTCCATAAGCAACGAGGAACGCCACCTGCGCTCGCGCATGGATAAATGCCTGGCCATGATGGAGGCTGTCTGCGCCGAAGAAATGACTTGGAGCGACCTGGAATTCATGGATACGGAGTGGTAATGCATTAACCATGCAATATCGCTTATTTTAACTGGACAGACAGCAAAAAGTAGGCTACAAAGAAAAAGCGTTTCGGTCCGAAACGTGTTTTTTGTTGTGTCAAAATGCTGCTGTTTCTGCTCAAACCACTGACCAACAAGCTGATTTTATTATTTTTTAATTATGGAACAGAAACACGGTATTCTTCTGCTGAACAAACCAAAAGGCATGAGCTCGGCTTTTGCCATAGGACGCCTAAAACGCCTGGGACAAAAAAAAATCGGCCATGCCGGTACGCTTGACCCCATGGCTACGGGACTTCTCATTGTTCTTTTGGGCGAAGCCACCAAGATTTCAGGCTATTTACTGGAAAACGGCGGAAAAACCTATTCGGGAACGTTGGAACTCGGCAAAATAACCGACACCTGGGACGCAGAAGGTACGGTTCTCGAAGAACGCAGCTATGCGGACATTACGGAAGAAATGCTGAAAAATGCCGTTGCAGGCTGGCTCGGAACAAGCATACAGCAGGTTCCGCCCTACTCTGCGGCCAAACATAACGGACAGGCGCTTTACAAACTTGCCCGCGCAGGCAAAGAAACCCCTGTCAAAACAAAAGAAATACATATTTCGCATGCCGAAATCCAATGGGTGGATTTGCCGGCCATGCGTTTTCGGGTAACGTGCAGTTCTGGCTCCTATATACGGTCCCTGGCCCACAGCTTGGGGATACGACTGGGATGCGGAGCAACGCTCACAGAACTTACCCGCGAATACAGCCACCCCTTTTATCTTCAGGATGCCGTCACTCTTGAAGAACTGCAGGAAAAACCCGATCTGCTCGAAGAACGGCTTATCCCCATGGAACAGGGCCTGCCTGACTGGCGGGTAATCGAACTTGGCGAACGGGAAGCCAAAGCCGTAAAAAACGGCAATGCCGTAGCCTGCTCCGGAACAGACTTTGCGGAAAACGAAAAAGTTTTCCTGCGCAGCCGGGGCACTCTGCTGGCCCTTGCCGAAGCAAAACGCCTCGGCAATACCCTTTCCTGGCAGATACTGAGGGGGCTTTCAACCCTATAACTCCATGCTTGGCATGGACAGGAGGATAATGCTGTGGCTATGGATGCAGCTCAAAAACAGGCAGTTATCGCTGCTCACGCAAAACACGAAGGCGACACCGGCTCCCCGGAAGTTCAAATTGCACTTCTTACCGCCCGTATCGACGGTCTTTCCGAACATTTCAAAACGCACAAGAAAGACTTCCACAGCCGTACAGGTCTTTTGAAACTTGTCGGTCAGCGCCGCAAGCTTCTTACGTATTTGAAGAAAACCGATATCCAGCGCTATCGTTCTCTTATCGAAAAACTCGGATTGCGTAAGTAATTTTTTTTGGGGGAAGACTGTCTTCCCCCTCATCTTATCTGTAGTCGTGTAAAGGAGGGTCCGTGAAAAGGACTAAATTTTAGTATTTTTCACGGAATCTCCTTACACAGGAGAAAAAAAATGGGTTTATTAGATTGTACCAGAGTTTCCGCAACAGTCGGCGGAAAAGAAATTATTTTGGAAACCGGCAGACTTGCGCGCCAGGCCGCCGGTGCTGTTTGGATTCAATGCGAAGGCACCGTTGCCTTTACCACGGTCTGCGAAACGCCGCTTGAAACACCGAAAGACTTTTTCCCGCTCACCGTTGAGTATGTGGAAAAAATGTATGCGGCCGGCCGTATCCCCGGCAACTTCTTCCGCCGCGAAATCGGCCGTCCCAGCGACAACGAAACGCTTATTTCCCGTCTTATCGACAGACCTATCCGTCCGCTTTTCCCCAAAGGATACGGCAACGAAGTGCAGGTTCTCGCACAGGTGCTTTCCGCAGACGGCAAAAATATGCCCGACGTGCAGTGCATAACCGCGGCTTCCGCAGCCCTGTGCATTTCCCACATTCCTTTTGACGGCCCCATTGCAGGCGCAAGACTCGGCCGCATTAACGGCGAATTTGTCATCAACCCCACCGTGCAGCAGCTTGAAGAAAGCGACCTTGACCTTGTGTTCGCCGCTTCCGAAACCGCGGTTGTCATGGTTGAAGGCGAAGCCAAATTCGTTCCCGAAAACGTAATCATCGAAGGTCTGGAATGGGGACACAAAGCCATTCAGCCGCTCATTGAAGCGCAAAAAGAACTTGCCCGCCTCGCCGGCAAGGAAAAAGTGGCGTTCACCCCGAAAGAAGACGACGAAGCCCTTTATGCCCATGTGGAAAAACTGGCTCTTGAAGCCGGCATGGACAAAGCTCTGCGCATTCCCGACAAGCTCCAGCGCAAAGACGCCAGAAAGCAGGTAAAAGACAGCGTAAAAGAAGCCATGCAGAACGACCCGGCTTATGCTGAAAACGAAGAAGCGCTTAAAGAAGTCGGCGTCATTCTCGAACATCTCGAAAAGAAAATCGTACGCCAGCGCATTCTGAACGAAGGCACGCGCATAGACAACCGCGATACCAAAACCGTGCGGCCCATTGAAATCGAAACCAGCGTTCTGCCGAGAACCCACGGTTCCGTCATCTTCGCCCGCGGCGAAACTAAAGCTTTGGTTGTTACCACTCTCGGCGCGACTTCCGACGAACTGCGCACCGACGGCATCAACAGCGGCGACGAAATCAAACACTTCATGCTGCATTACAACTTCCCGCCGTTCAGCGTCGGCGAAGTTAAACCCATGCGCGTTTCCCGCCGCGAAATCGGCCACGGCCACCTTGCCGAACGCGCCCTGAAAGCCATTATGCCGTCCGAAGAAGACTTTCCGTTTACTGTCCGCGTCGTGTCCGAAACCGTGGAATCCAACGGTTCCTCCTCCATGGCCGCAGTATGCGGCGGCTGCCTCTCCCTCATGGACGCAGGCGTACCGATCAAAACCCCCATTGCCGGCGTTGCCATGGGTCTTATCAAAGAAAACGACGAATACCTTGTTCTGACCGACATTTTGGGCGATGAAGATGCCCTCGGCGACATGGATTTCAAAATTGCCGGCAGTGCAGAAGGCATTACCGCCGTTCAAATGGATATCAAAATCAACGGCCTTCCCACCGACGTTATGGCACGCGCCATGGCTCAGGCAAAAGAAGCCCGCCTGCATATCCTGAACACCATGCTCAAGGCGCTTCCGGAATACCGCAAAGAGCTTTCCGAATACGCTCCGCAGTATGCCCAGGTTATGGTAAATCCTGATATTATCCGCATGATTATCGGCCCCGGCGGCAAAAACATCAAAGCCATCACCGGCGCAACAGGCGCAACCATTGACATCGACGACAGCGGCGAAATCAGCATTTTTGCACCGACCAAAGAAGCCATGGAAAAAACCAAGGCAATGGTTCTGTATTACGACCAAAAAGCGGAACTTGGCAAAAACTACAACGCAAAAGTCCGCCGCATTTTGGAAATCGGCGCCATCGTGGAACTTCTGCCCAATGTGGAAGCCCTTGTGCACATTTCCCAGCTTGACGTCAGCCGCGTAGCAAAAACCGAAGATGTGGCGCACCTGGGTGAAGATATGCTGGTAAAAGTAATCGAAATCACCGGCGATAAAATCCGCGCCAGCCGCAAAGCCGTTCTTTTGGAAGAACAGGGCATTGAATGGAATCCTGAAGATACCGCCCGCCCTGCCAAAAAAGACCGCGGCGACAGAGATAAACGCCACGATCGCAAACCGCGCCGCGAACACGAACACAAAGACGAAGAATAATCGCCATACATAAAAAAGAGTGCCTTTGAGCACTCTTTTTTATACCGTTTAAATTTCAGAACAATACGGCAAAACCTGTTCTGTATAATTTCCTCAGGGCTTATCTGTTATCATGCTTGTAATCCCAGGGAGAAACCGGATTTTTATCCTGCCAAAGCCCCTGGCGTGTGCGTATGGCCTCATCTTCCACGGCTTCCCAGCCCACACACAGCATCACGTCGTCGCAAAACCGCGGGTACACCCATGCAAAACCGTTGCGCAGCAAATCTTCCTGCAGGGCAATGCCGTTGTCGTCAAACAGCACGGCAACATAGCGGTTATATTTGTCTTTATAGCGGATATCCATGGTAAATTCCCTGTCTTTAACCGTATCCTGCAAAAAAACTTTAGCGGTATTGGCAAAATTCTGTCCTTTTTCCGGCGCGTCTATGCCGTAAAGGCGAACTTTCATCTTTTTGCCGTTTTGCCGCACTATATCAACGGTATCGCCGTCATACACGTTAACCACCCGCACCTTGTTGTTCAGCACAAAACTGCTTTCACCGTTTACCGGCATAAGCGTTTCCAAACTGATGCCCTCTTCCTTGCTGCCGCTTATAAAAAACAATATTACCGCAAAACACAGCGCAACGGCCGTCAAAGTAAAACGGTTATAATTTTTTCTATGTATTTTCATAACATACCTCAAAAATTTTTCCCACTGTAGCCTTATTTGCCAAAATAAACAAGTTGCAATTATTAAGTATTTACTATATAATAATAGCGATTTGAAATTATTGACAATTTCAAACAAGCACAGAACTTCCCGACAACCCTTTAACGCAGGAGCTCGTATGAAACGCTTTTCCGCTTTGGCAGTGACTCTGTTATTAGTAGCTTTGGCACCGTTTGCGCAGGCTAAAACCTATGTTAACGGCATTGACGCAAACTATCCTCCTTTCTCTTACATCGACGAACAAGGAAATCCCGCCGGCTTTGACATCGAATCCATGAACTGGATCGCCAAAAAAATGGGTTTTGAAGTTCAGCATACACCAATCAACTGGGACGGCATTATTCCTGCCCTGCAAGCCAAAAAAATTGACATGATCTGCTCCGGCATGAGCATTTCCGAAGAAAGAAAACAGGCTGTCAATTTTTCCGACCCTTACTACTCCATTAAAAAATACATCGCCGTAAGACAAGATTCCAACCTTACCGTTGACGAAGTGTTCAAAGGCGAATATACCCTCGGCGTACAGCGCGGCACCAACGAGCATGATCTTCTGCAGTCCCGCATTGACGACGAAAACCTCAAAATTTCCCTGCGCCTTTACGACTCCCCGCCCATGAGCGTCGAAGACCTTCTGAACGGCCGCATTGACGCCATTGCCATTGACTCCGCACCGGCCGAAGACGCAATCAAAAACGGCAAAGCCATTAAAATCGTCGGCACCTATGCACCGAGCGACGATTTCGGCGTAGCGGTCAACAAAGACAACCCGGAATTGCTCAAACTCATCAACGAAGGCTACAAACAGCTTAAAAATGATCCGTTCTGGCAGGAACTGCACACCAAATATCTCAGCAATAAATAACTTTTATATCGGGCGCGCCTTAGGGTGCGCCCCCACTGTGAGCAAAAACCCGTTTTTGCCCTTTTTATTTTAATATACTGGAACAATCGTGGAAACACTCAAAACAATTTTTATCAATCTGCCTTATATTTTGGAAGGCACATATATCACCGTACTGCTGGTTGTCGGCGCTTTGGCGCTCGGTTTTTGCCTCGGCGTACCGCTTGCCATTGCACAGGTATACGGCAACAGCGTTATCCGCCGCCTTGTCGGCCTTTATGTCTGGTTTTTCCGCGGCGTCCCCATACTTTTACTGCTTTTTCTCTTTTATTTCGGTCTGTTTAATGTAATCGGCCTTAATTTGGACGCCCTCACCGCTTCCGGCCTTGTGCTGGGCTTGGCAAGCTCTGCCTACCAATCACAAATTTTCCGCGGCTCAATCCAATCCCTGCCGCTCGGCCAATTCAAAGCAGGCTGCGCCCTTGGCATGACGGACAGCCAAATTATCAAAAACATTATTCTGCCGCAGGCACTGCGTCTTTCCATTCCAGGCTGGTCCAACGAATTTTCCATTCTGCTCAAAGACTCCGCCCTGTGTTTTGCCGTCGGCGCCTCCGAAATTATGGCGCGTGCCCATTTTGTCGCTTCCCGAACCTATGAATATCTGCCGCTGTATATTACTGCAGGCTTTTTATATTTTCTGATTACGCTTGCGGGTATCCGCATTTTACGCCGCGTGGAACGCAAATTCGCCATTCCGGGCTATGCGCTTTCCGTCTGAAAAAGGAAACTTTATGACAACATTATTAAGTGTTAAAAATATTTCTGTCACGTTAGGCAGCAGAAAAATACTGGACAATGTATCCCTTGATATGCAGGCCGGAGACCTTAAAGTGCTTATCGGCCCGTCCGGCGCCGGCAAAAGCACGCTGCTGCAGTGCATAAACCACCTCATTACGCCCGACGAAGGGGAAATTTTTCTGGAAGGAAAAAAAATCAACACCCAAAGCAATGCCGAACTGTGCCGCCTGCGCCAAAATGTCGGCATGATATTTCAGGATTTCAATCTGTTCGACCATTTAACCGCATTGGAAAACGTCTGCCTTGCCCTTGTCAAAGTACACAAACTTTCCAAAGACGAAGCAAAAAAACGTGCCCACCGCGAACTTGACCGCGTAGGCCTTGCCAACCGCGCAGGCCTGTATCCCGCACAGCTTTCAGGCGGACAGAAACAGCGCGTCGCCATTGCCCGCGCCCTTGCCATGCAGCCTAAAATCCTGCTTCTGGACGAACCGACATCGGCTTTGGACCCCGAACTTGTGGGCGAAGTCATGAACGTTATCCAAGACCTTGCAAAAGGCGGTATGCCCATGATTATGGCCACGCACCAAATGGATTTCGTGCGCGCCCTTGCCACGGAAGTTTTATTTATGGAACACGGCACCATTATCGAACAGGATACCCCGAAAATCCTGCTGGCGGAAAATTCCGGCACGCGCACGCTGGATTTCTGCTCCAAGCTCAACAACCTCAAAGGCTGCGACCTTTAATTGAGGATTATAAATGGAACTTTTTGATTTAGCATTTTATACGGAACGGGTTATCCCCAAACTCAACGAAGGCCTTATCGAAAGCCTCTGGCTCATTATTCCCGCCTCGCTCATCGGCGGAGGACTGGGGATTTTCATGGGCGTTCTGCGCGTTTTCGGCGCAAAATGGATAAAAAAAACCGCCGACACCTTTGTTGCGGTAATCCGCGGCGTCCCCCTGACCATTCAGCTCATGATCTTATATTTCGGCCTGCCTTACCTTCCCTTTGTCAAAATTTTTCTCAGCCCCTACCAGGCGGCGCTCATCGGCTTTATTTTCTGTACCGGCGCATACCAGTCCGAATACATACGCGGCGCCCTGCTGTCCATAAAGCAGGGACAGATTAAAGCCGGCCAGGCCCTCGGCATGACAAAATTCCAAATTATCTGGTCAGTCATCATTCCGCAGGCCTTCCGCAAAGCCATACCCGGCTGCGGCAACGAAATCATTTATCTTATCAAATACAGCTCGCTTGCCTACATCGTCACCCACATCGAACTGACCGGCGAAGCAAAAATTCTTGTTTCAAGAACATTCCGCCCCACGGAAGTTTATTTGCTGGCAGGCTGTTATTATTTATTCCTGGTAACTTTGGCAACTTGGATTCTTCACGCACTGGAGCGCAAGCTCTACATACCCGGCTTCGGCAAAGCCAACTCATAACGCTTATGGCACAATCAAATCTCGATCATATCAGAAATTTTTCCATTATCGCCCATATCGACCACGGCAAATCTACCCTTGCCGACAGAATTTTGGAATTTACCAACCTTGTCAGCGACCGTGAAAAAAAAGATCAGTACCTTGACAATATGGAACTGGAACGCGAACGCGGCATTACCATTAAAGCCCAGACCGTGCGCATTCCCTATACGCATACCGACGGCAAACAATATATCCTGAACCTCATCGACACGCCCGGACACGTGGACTTCAACTACGAAGTTTCCCGCTCCCTTGCCGCCTGCGACGGCGCCCTGCTTGTGGTTGACGCAACCCAAGGCGTGGAAGCGCAGACCCTGGCCAACGTCTATCTGGCGCTTGACCACAACCACGAAATCGTGCCGGTGCTGAACAAAATCGACCTGCCCAGCGCCGATGTGGACAGAGTACGCACGGAAATAGAAGAAAGCATAGGCCTTGACTGCACGGACGCCGTGCCTGTTTCCGCCAAAACAGGCCTGAACATAGACCAGGTGCTGACCGCCATAGTCGAACGCCTGCCCGCACCGCAGGGTGATTTGGACGCCCCCCTCAAAGCCCTTATTTTCGACTCCTGGTATGATTCCTATCAGGGCGTTGTGGTGCTTTTCCGCATTATGGACGGCAAAATCAAAAAAGGCGACAAAATCCGCCTCATGGCCACGGACAAAGAATACGAAGTCATACGCCTCGGCGTGTTCTCCCCGACTGCTGTGGACATGAAAGAACTCGGCGCGGGCGAAGTAGGCTTTTTGTGCGGAAATATCAAGGAACTCGGCGACGCGCGCGTGGGCGACACCATAACCCTGGCGTCCAACCCGGCTGCCGACCCCGTACCCGGATTCAAAGAAGTGCAGTCCATGGTTTTCTGCGGCCTGTACCCAACGGATTCCGCCGATTACGAAAACCTGAAAACTGCCCTGGAAAAACTCCAGCTCAACGACGCCGCCTTTTCCTTTGAACCCGAAACGTCACAGGCGCTTGGCTTCGGCTTCCGCTGCGGCTTCCTCGGTCTTCTGCACATGGAAATCATTCAGGAACGACTCGAACGCGAATTTCAGGTGGAACTTATTGCCACCGCGCCTTCCGTTATCTACAAAGTGCGCACCACCGACGGGCAGGAACTGTCCATCGACAACCCCTCCAAACTGCCCGACCCGGGAAAAATAGAAACCCTTTACGAGCCTTACGTAAAAATGGATATTCACGTGCCGCAGGAATTTGTGGGCAATGTGCTCAAGCTGTGCGAAGAAAAACGCGGCATACAAAAAAATATGGGCTATCTCACCTCTTCCCGCGTAGTTATCACCTATGAACTGCCCTTTGCGGAAATTGTGTACGATTTCTTCGACAAACTCAAATCCGGCACCAAGGGCTACGCTTCCATGGACTACGAGCCCATTGACTACCGTGCCTCCAACCTCGTCAAGCTGGACATCATGCTCAACGGCGACCCCGTAGACGCGCTTGCCGTCATCGTACACCGCGACAAAGCTTATTATTACGGCAGAAACCTTGCCCTCAAGCTCAAGCGCACCATTCCGCGCCAGCTTTTTGAAGTGGCCATTCAAGCCGCAATCGGACAAAAAATCATCGCCCGCGAAACCGTTTCCGCTTTCCGCAAGAACGTTACCGCAAAATGCTACGGCGGCGACATCACCCGTAAGCGCAAACTGCTGGAAAAACAAAAAGAAGGCAAAAAACGCATGAAACGCATGGGCAACGTGGAACTTCCGCAGGAAGCCTTCCTTGCCGCCCTGTCCGTCGGCGACGAAAGTTAATTTTGTTTTTTTTGTTTTTTTGCAGGGGAAAACTTTTGCAAAAGTTTTCCCCTGCACCCCTTTCAAAAACTTTTAATATTTTAAAAAGTTATATGACGGAAAAATATTTCCGAATTAACGCATTAATTGCCGCATCGAAAACAGCAGGCACGCTTGCTTTATCAGCCCAGCTTATCCCGGAATTACGGACAGCGAGAGGCGCAGAGGAACCACCCAAAGGGCGACAAGCCGTTTACGTTGCTGAGCTTGCGAAGCATAGGCAAATAAACAGCAGCGCAATCATTTTCCCCGAAAAAAAATAATTTTCTATGTTTTTTTGCTTGCCTTTTAATAAAAAATATGCAAAATAACTTTCTCAACATTGTAGCCATTTTTTATGGCAATTAAGTAAAGGAGAGAAACTCATGCCTAAAATGAAAACGAGTCGCTCTGCCGCAAAACGTTTCAGCGTTACTGGCAGCGGTAAATTCCGTCGCCGCCGTCAAGGCCTTCGTCACATTTTGACCAAAAAATGTGCAAAACGCCGTATGGTTTTGGGTCAAAGCGCATTGGTTGACAAAACCAACGAAAAAGCACTCCGCCGTCTTATGCCTTACGCATAATCGGCCTGTATCGTCTGATTTTTTTAACATATTTTAACACTTCACTGGCATAACGATCTCCGCCTCGTGAAGTTGATTATTGGAGGTATTCCATGCGTGTAAAGAGAGGTCTTGCTAGTCATCGCAGGCACAAGAAATATTTGAAATTGGCAAAGGGCTTCCGCGGCGGCCGCAGCCGTTTGTACCGCACCGCACGTGAAGCTGTGGAACGTTCATTGGCATATGCTTACCACGGACGCAAAATGCGCAAACGCGATTTCCGCAAACTTTGGATTATGCGTATTAACGCCGGCGCCCGTTTGAACGGTCTTTCCTACTCACGCTTTATGCACGGCTTGGAGCTTGCAGGTATTGTTATCAACCGCAAAATGCTTGCCGATTTAGCTGTTCGTGAAAAAGCCGACTTTGCTGCTCTTGTGGAATTAGCTAAAGCTAAACTTGCTTAATCTCCCACACTTAACGCAATGTTCAATTGGCAGGGTAAGCTATTGCTTATTCTGCCTTTTTTTCTTTTTACCGTAATTTTTATTCCAAATTATACAATACGAGAGTTTAGTATGGATATCCAAAGCCAACTTGATAACCTTACGGGCGAATTGGAAAAAGCCCTTGCGGAAATTTCCTCCCTGCAGGACCTTGAAGCGCAGCGAGTCAATTTTCTCGGCAGAAAAGGACACCTTGCCCAAATTATGTCCCGCCTGCCCGAACTTTCTCCGGAAGAACGCCCCGCCTTCGGCCAAGCCGCCAATGCCGTAAAAGCCAAACTTACGGCCATGCTTGAAGATCGCAGAATCTCCATGGAACAGGAAAAAGAAGCCGCCCTGCTGGCGGATTTCGACCCGACACTGCCCGGAAGAAAACCGTGGCAGGGATCACTGCACCCCATTACCCGCGCCATGCAGGAAGTGACTTCCGTTTTTCAGAACATGGGCTATCAGGTTGTCAGCGGCCCGGAAGTCGACACAGATTTTCACTGCTTTGAAGCGCTGAATATGCCGCCGGAACACCCCGCGCGCGATATGCAGGATACCCTGTACATTCAGGAAAAAGTCGTGCTGCGCACCCACACTTCCACCATGCAGATCCGTACCATGCTCAAAAACAAACCGCCGCTGGCCATTGTTGCCCCCGGCAAAGTATA
The DNA here is from genome assembly GCA_949299515.1 of uncultured Desulfovibrionaceae bacterium. Taxonomy (GTDB): domain Bacteria; phylum Desulfobacterota; class Desulfovibrionia; order Desulfovibrionales; family Desulfovibrionaceae; genus Taurinivorans. Next base: position 158,769 of record CASGAP010000009.1, on the reverse strand, counting down.
CCGCCGCGATTCCGACCTTACCCATACCCCCATGTTTCACCAAATCGAAGGCCTTGTTGTCGACAAACACATCACCATGGCCGATCTCCGCGGCACGCTTACCGCATTTTTGCAGACCGTATTCGGCAAACAGACCAAAGTACGTTTCCGTCCCAGCTTCTTTCCGTTTACCGAACCCAGCGTTGAAGTGGACATGAGCTGCACCCAGTGCGGCGGCAAAGGCCATCTTGCCGACGGCAGCCCCTGCCGTATCTGCAAGACTACGGGTTGGCTGGAAATTTTGGGCGCCGGCATGGTAGACCCAGCAGTATTCGAATCCGTAGGCTACGACCCCAAAGAAGTTACGGGCTTTGCTTTCGGACTCGGCGTCGAACGTATTGCCATGCTTAAATACGGCATTACCGACCTGCGCATTAACTTTGAAAACGACATGAGATACCTTTCCCAGTTCACCGGGGCATAATCTCGTTTTATATAAGGAAAAAGCTATGTTATTGAGTTTAAATTGGCTGCGCGAATTCGTTCCTTATCAAGGCACGGCAGAAGAACTCGGCGACCGCCTGACCATGCTCGGCCTTGAGCTTGAAGAAATTCTCCACCCTTTTCATGATATACGCGAAATGGTTATCGGCCGCGTGCTGACCTGCGAAGACCACCCCGATTCCGACCACCTGCACGTCTGCACCGTTGACCTCGGCGGCGAAGAACCCGTCGGCATTGTGTGCGGTGCGCCCAATGTGGCGGCAGGACAGTTTGTTGTTGTTGCTCCCGTCGGTTCTACCATGCCCGGCGGCTTCCAAATCAAAAAAGCCAAACTGCGCGGCGTGGCATCAAACGGCATGATCTGTTCCGAACGCGAACTCGGCCTCAGCGACGACCACGAAGGCATTTTGGTTCTTCCCGAAACCGACAGACACGGCAATCCTTTCAAAATCGGCACGAGCTTTGTGGAAGCTATGGAAATGGATACGGAAGTGCTGGACATCAGCATTACCCCCAACCGTGCGGACTGCCTTTCCGTTCTCGGCCTTGCGCGCATGGTGGCCGTTGCCTACAATCTGCCGCTGACCCTGCCGAAATTTGAACTGAAAGAAGAAGGCGCAGACTGCTCAAACGAATACGCCATTGAAATTAAAGATACGGATTTCTGCCCCTGCTATACAGGCCGCATCATCGAAAACTGCACCACGAAAAAATCCCCGTACTGGGTGCGCTACCGCCTTGCCGCCGTCGGCCTGCGTCCCATTTCCAACCTTGTGGACGTCACCAACTATATTCTTATGGAACTCGGCCAGCCCCTGCACGCCTTTGACGCAGATACGCTCAAAGGCAATAAAATCATCGTACAGTCCGCAAAAGACGGCCAAAAATTCACTACCCTCGACGGACAGGAACGCACCCTCAGGGAAAACGACGGGCTTATCTGCGACAGTGAAACGGCAATCGGCCTTGCCGGTGTCATGGGCGGCCTTGATACGGAAATTTCCCAAAACAGCCAAAAAGTTTTCCTTGAATGTGCCCTGTTCAAACCTGCGCGCATACGCCGCACTGCCCGCCGTCTGGGCTTAAGCTCCGACTCCAGCTACCGCTTCGAACGCGGCGTCGACCAGGAAGGCATGGCTTACGCCCTTGACAGAGCCGCATACCTCATGCAACTTTATGCAGGCGGCACGGTACGCAAAGGCATTTGCAAAGCAGAACCGAAACCGTTCTCCCCAGCAAAAATTTCCTTCCGCCCAAGCCGTCCGGAATTTGTTCTCGGTATGCCCGTCAGCGAAGAATTCTGCGAAAAAACCCTGCTTGCGCTTGACTGCAAAGTGGAAAAAACAAGCCGTGACGAATGGACCGTTTACGCCCCCGGCCGCCGCTACGACCTGACCCGCGAAGCGGATTTAGTAGAAGAAATCGCCATTTTCAACGGCATCGACAATATGCCGGCCACTCTGCCCAAACTCACCCATACCCTGGATAAGTGCGGCGAACCCGAAGGCAGACATCACTTTATCATGCGTGCCAAAAACTTTTTGGCAGGACTCGGCATGAACGAGGCCATCAACTACAGCTTTGTCGGCAACAAAGACCTTGACGGCCTCAACCTGCCCAAAGAAGACCGCGTCAACATCATCAACCCCTTAAGCGCCGAACAGGACGTGCTGCGCACGCACCTTGCCGCAGGCATTCTGCAGAGCGTACGCCAAAACATCGCCCACGGCGCAGGCGGTGTCCGACTTTTTGAAATCGCCCATTCTTTCCATAAGGACGACAGCAGCGACACCACGGTACAGGAACGCCTGCACCTTATCATGGCGCTGTACGGCAGCCGTTTCGACAGCGCATGGGGACACGGCGAAGAAGAAGTCGATTATACGGATCTTCGCGGCATGGTTGACCATTTCATTTCCGATTTTCTGCATATCGAGCCTGCGCAGGTTGAAAAACTCGCTTCCCACCCCTATCTTTCCCCTGCAGTGAAACTTACGGCACAAAACGGACAAACCATAGGCATTATGGGACGCGTGCAGACCAACATCGCCGACGAATATTATGCAAAAAAACCGATTTGGCTTGCCGACCTTGAACTGGATACGCTGGAAGAACTGGCACGCGGCAAAAAACCGCATTTTACCCCGCTTGCCGTCTACCCTGCAGTGCGCCGCGACATTACCTTTATCTGCCCGAAGGAAATGCCGGTAAAAGCAGTGCTTGACACCGTAAGCCAAAGCAAGGGCAAATTCTTTGCCGGCGCGGAACTGCGCGATTTGTACATTCCTAAAGACAGCAAAGAACGCAACCTTACGTTCCGCCTGACCTTCCAGTCCCCCGACAAAACTCTGGAAGACAAAGAAGTGGACAAAGAACGCGAAAAAATCACCCAGGCAGTCGTCAAAGCCCTCGGCGTGAGAGTATAAAGTCAAATAATAACAAAGAGAAAATAAATGATAAAATTTAATACTGTCAGAACAAAAGAAAAAGTTTCTTATTATATTAATAATTTTAACTTTTTTACCAGAAAGAGAAAAGATTACAGAGGCTATGCTCCAGCAATCAATAATATTACCAAAAAACTATCCATGCCAGACAATATATGGAGAAATAACGATACATTATTTTATGTTCCAAATTTTCCACATGATTTAATTCAAAATCATATTGTAAACAAAGAAACATATTATGAAGCTGAATTATTGAAGGAATTAAACAATATTATTCCTGAACATGCCCATGTATTAGACATTGGAGCCAATATCGGCAATCATAGCTTATATTGGGCAAAAGAGCATGGTGCTCAAAAAATTATTGCCTTTGAAGCAGTAAAAAGCACCTATGATATTTTGCAAAAAAATATAGAAATAAACAAATTGGAAAACATTATTGAAGCTCACAATGTCGCTGTATCAGATCAAAACGGAAAAGCCAAAATTCATTATTTTACAATGTCAAACATTGGTGCAACTTCCATTCAAAACTCTGAAGAAGGAAATATTCCAACCATTAAACTGGATGATTTTCAATTGCCGCTCCAAAAAATTGATTTTATAAAAATTGATGTCGAAGGGCATGAAATAAAAGTTCTTACAGGCGCAATTCAGACAATAACCAAATTTAAACCCAAAATTTTTATTGAAGTATTTGAAAACAATAAAAATTTGGTATTCCAAAAATTTTCTGAACTGAAATATAATTTAGCCCAAAAATTTCCAAACGACAATTACCTGTTTATTCCGCAAGAATAATGAATTATCACTGAAAAACATGGCAAATGCCATGTTTTTTTATTTAAATCAAATTAACTGATTTATTAATCCAGCTCAAAAATTTTACTAGCCAAGCCCTGAAAAAAAAGCTAAAATTACCGCAGAAAATTCAAAGGGTATTTCATGGCCAGAGTTTACAGAATTGGCGAAGCCGCAAAAATTCTTAACGTAAAAACCAGCGTTCTGCGCTTTTGGGAATCGGAATTTACGCAGATCCGCCCCAAACGGACGGAAACCGGCCAGCGCTATTATTCCGAAAAGGATATGCACACGTTAAAAAAAATCCATACTTTGCTGTACCAGGAAGGCATGACCATAAACGGTGCAAAAAAAGTGCTGAAAGGCTCGCAGGAACCGCTGACGGAAAGCGTTACCCTGCCCCTTGAACAAAACACCCTGATAACGGAAGAATATCCTCTGGAAAAAAATACCTCCCGATACAAAGAAACGCTGCACGAAGTGTTCTGCGAACTGAAACAACTGTACAATCTTTTAAATTCCCCCAAATAGAGTCACATATGATATTGTCCCCCTCTTTGCTTTCCGCCGATTTCGGCAACTTGGAACAAACTCTGAAAGATCTTGAAAATGCAGGACTTTCCTGGGTTCACTGGGATATTATGGACGGGCTTTTCGTGCCGAACATCACATTCGGGCAGCACGTGGTAAAAATGCTGCGTCCCAAAAGCAAACTGTTTTTTGACGTGCACCTTATGATCGAAAAACCCGAACGCTATTTGGAAGATTTCCAAAAAGCCGGCGCCGATATGCTGGTAATCCACGCGGAAGCCACCAACCATATCCAGCGTACCCTTGCGGAAATCAGACGGCTCGGCATGAAAGCCGGCCTTGCCCTCAATCCCGCAACCCCCCTCAGTGTCTGCGAATACGTGCTTGACGACGTGGACATGATACTGCTTATGAGCGTAAACCCCGGCTTCGGCGGACAAAGCTTTATTCCCGCCACCTATGACAAAGTGCGCAGCCTGCGCGAAATGCTCGGCAGCAGGCAGTGCCATATCCAAATAGACGGCGGCGTCACCCCGGAAAACACCAAAGCACTGTGCCGGGCAGGCGCCGACGTGCTGGTTTCCGGATCTGCGTTTTTTGCCTATCCTCCTTTCAAAGAACGCCATGAGGCATTCCAGAAAGAAGCAATATAATAACCCTGCAAAAGGACATACAAAGGACATACAATGGAACTTCGCAAAGAATGTGCAAATGCTATCCGCGCCCTTGCCATGGACGCCATTGACAAAGCAAAATCCGGCCACCCCGGCGCGCCTATGGGCATGGCAAATATGGCGGAAGCCCTGTGGCGCCATGCATACAAGCATAACCCGAAAAACCCGGGCTGGGCAGACCGCGACCGTTTTGTGCTTTCCAACGGCCACGCGTCCATGCTCTTATACAGCCTGCTCCACCTTACCGGCTACAATCTCAGCATGGACGACATCAAAAACTTCCGTCAGCTCCACTCCAAAACCCCGGGACACCCGGAAATTGACAGAACGGAAGGCGTGGATATGGGCACAGGCCCCCTCGGCCAGGGCATTGCCACGGCAGTAGGCATGGCTCTTGCGGAAAAACTGCTTGCGAAGAAATTCAATGTAAACGGACATAAAATCGTCGACCACAAAACATGGGTATTTTTGGGCGACGGCTGTCTTATGGAAGGCGTAAGCCAGGAAGCAGTTTCCCTTGCGGGAACATGGAAACTTAACAAGCTTATCGCCCTGTACGACGACAACAATATTTCCATTGACGGCAGCGTCAAAGGCTGGTTCACCGAAGACGTGGCCAAACGCTTCAAGGCCTGCGGCTGGCACGTTATCAAAGACGTAGACGGCCACAGTCCGAAAGAACTGGACAAAGCCATAAAAGAAGCCGCGGAAGAAGACGAAAAACCCGTGCTTATCATTTGCAAAACAGTTATCGGCTACGGTTCCCCGAACAAAGCCGGCAAATCCTCCTGCCACGGCTCCCCCATGGGCGCGGAAGAAAACGAAGCCACAAAAAAAGCCCTGGGCTGGAACTATGCTCCCTTCGAAATTCCCGAACATATCCAAAAAGCCTGGGACTGCACGGAAAAAGGCCAAAAAGCCAATGACCAATGGAACAAAGCTTTTGCCGAGTACGCCAAAGCCAATCCCGAACTTGCCGAAGAGTTCACCTGCCGCATGAACGGCGAATTCACCGAAGAATACCAAGAAGCATTTGCAAAGCTCTTTGAAAGCCTCCTGACGGCACAGGAAGACATCGCCACCCGCGCAGCAGGCAAAAAAGTTTTGGACGCCGTGGCCGGCACCTTGCCGGAACTTATCGGCGGCTCCGCAGACCTTACCGGTTCCGTGGGCACGTTCCATGCCAATTCGCAGTCCCTTGATCTGGATTCTTTTGACGGCAACTACATCCATTACGGCGTACGCGAATTTGCCATGAGCACCATCATGAACGGCCTCAGCCTGCACGGCGGTTTCATTCCCTACGGCGGCACCTTCCTTGTTTTTTCCGATTATGCGAAAAACGCAATCCGCCTTGCCGCACTTTCCAAAATCCGCGGTATTTGGGTACTCACCCACGACAGCATAGGCGTCGGCGAAGACGGCCCGACTCACCAGCCCATAGAGCAGATTTCCGCCCTGCGCCTGACCCCGAACGTGGATATATGGCGCCCCTGCGACACCGTGGAAAGCGCCGTTGCCTGGAAAGCCGGCATAGAAAAGAAAGACGGCCCCACCTGCCTTGCCATGAGCCGCCAAAATCTTAGAGCCCAGCCCCATACCAAGGAACAGCTTGCCGACATCGCCAAAGGCGCCTACATTCTTTCCGACTGCGAAGGCACGCCCGACATTATCCTCATTGCCACGGGTTCCGAAGTGGAACTTGCCGCACAAAGCGCAAAAGCACTCACGGAACAGAATGTCAAAGTACGCGTTGTTTCCATGCCCTGCGCCGATGTTTTCGACCGACAGGACAAAGCATACAAAGAACACGTACTGCCCGGAGCCTGCCGCCGCCGCATAGCCATTGAAGCCGCAAGCGCTGATTTTTGGTATAAATATACAGGACTTGACGGAGCGATTATTGCCATGACAACTTTCGGCGAATCCGCTCCTGCCAATAAACTTTTCCCCTACTACGGCTTTACTCAAGAAAATATTCTGGCAAAAGCCCAAGAACTTTTAGGAGCCTAACATGAAAGCATTAAGCATGGACGATATTGATTTGCAGGATAAACGCGTCGTTATCCGCTGTGACCTGAACGTGCCGGTAAAAAACGGCGTTATCACCGGCGACAAAAGAATACGCGCCGTTCTTCCCACCATTCAGAAAGCACTGGATAAAAACTGTGCGGTTATCGTGCTTTCCCATTTAGGCCGCCCCACGGAAGGCACCTTTGAAGAACAGTTCAGCCTTGCGCCCGTAGCCAAACGCCTCGGCGAACTCCTCGGCAAAGAAGTGCGCTTCCATGCCTACGACCCGGAACTTAACGTCCAGGCACAAAACGGCGAAGTCGTACTGTGCGAAAACGTGCGCTTCCTTGCAGGCGAAAAGAAAAACAATGCACAGCTCGGCGCAAAGCTTGCAGGACTCGGCGATGTTTATGTCATGGACGCTTTCGGCGCCGCCCACAGAGCCCACGCCTCCACGGAGTCCGCAATCCGTCAGGCAAAAACCGCCGTGGCAGGGCCGCTTATGCTTGCAGAAATGGAAGCTGCCAAAAAAATTCTTGAAGAACCGAAACGGCCGCTGTATGCCATTGTCGGCGGCAGCAAAGTTTCCACTAAAGTAACCGTGCTGGAAAACCTGCTCGGCTTTGTGGACGGCCTCATCGTCGCAGGCGGCATTGCCAACACGTTCCTTTTGGCAGAAGGCTGCAGCGTGGGAAAATCCCTGGTTGAAGAAGATTTTGTGGAAGAAGCAAAACGCCTTATCAAACTGGCCAAAGACAAAAACGTCGATCTTCCCCTTGCAAAAGATGTTGTCGTAGCAAAAGATTTAACCACCGCAGAAGGCCTGAGAACCTGCTCCATTGCGGACATTAAAAACGACGAAGCCATTTTTGACATGGGAGAAGAAACCTGCAGAGAATTTGCCAAAGCCCTGGAAAAAGCCCATACAGTCGTATGGAACGGCCCTCTCGGCGTCTTTGAACAGGCTCCTTTTGACAAAGGTACGCGCACAATCGGCGACATTTTGGCAAAATCCCAGGCCTATACGCTGGTCTGCGGCGGCGACAGCGTAACTGCCGTGGAACAATTCGGCATTCAAGACAAAATGGGCTATCTGTCCACAGGCGGCGGCGCATTTTTGGAAGTGCTGGAAGGCAAAACCCTGCCCTCCGTTGCCGCTCTTGCCGACAGAGCATAAAAAATTCTTAAAGCCATATAAAACTCCTCTTTCCGAAAACGAAAAGAGGAGTTTTATTTTAATTATATTCGTTTTTTGCAAAAATCAAATTCAGTCACGCAATTTTCCTGCTATGAAAGGACAGGAAAAAATCATTTCCCCCGAAAAAACGGCTTACTTCAAAATTTACCGAAATCGTCCGTATCCAACTCCCTGGACTGCAAAAGCATATCGTAAAATTTTGTGCCGTAACAAATACTTTTCAGCTTTTCGGCATTTACCTTACCGGACAATTCATATGTTGCTGTCATTGCCGCCAATTTTTGTTCATACTGCCGCACGGCTTCGCTGTCACCAAACCTGCGTACCAAAGCGGCCATTTTTTCAAATGTTTCTCTTCTGCTGCACTGCTTCATGCTTTTGTCCAATATCAAAAGTGCTCGCTCAAAATTGTTTTCTGCCGCATATTTTTCCGCAAGCAAATGATACCCGTCATGCCAAAACGGCTCCTGCGAAAGCAAGGACAAATAAAATTCCTCGGAACAATTCTCTGCGGCCTGCCTGTTCAATTCCTGTCTTTTTTCTTCGGACAGCCGCACATAAAACATAAAATCCTTTGTCAATGCAGGAACGTAACCGTCTTTTGCATAATATGTCAGCGCATCGCACACTATATCCTTATTTCTGTCATAAAATATATTTACGTTATGCTGAACAGCCTCTTTATTGTGCCGTGCAGGAGTCTGCCCTTCGTAATGATATACCACGCTTTGCGGCACCACTTCGCAAATCATGCCCATACGCACAAAATTCAGACACAGCTCCAAATCTTCAAAACCGTTTTTGTATTCTTCATTAAACCGCCCTGCCGCAAAAAAATCTTTGACCCTGCACAAAAGCGCAGCACCGGTAATAGCTCTGAACTTGCGTTTTTTTCCCACCTGCGGGTGATTTTTCGGAAAATAACGGTAATAATACCTCGGAGCGGAAAAACAATCAAATACCACACCGCAGTGCTGCACCGTATCGTCAGGATACAGCAGCAGCGGCCCAACAGCTCCTATACGCGGATTTTCCATTTCCGCAAGCAGCGGTTCAAGCCAATTTTCCGTAACTTTAGTATCATTGTTCAGAAAAAACAACAACTCGCAGCCGTCTTCCCGGGCCTTTTCCGCACCTTGGTTGCAGGCTTTAGAAAATCCGGAATTTTCCATATTTCTGATATATGTAAAACCGCTGCCGAAAAGATTTTTGCCCGTTTCCGGCGCCTGATCCTGCGTTTCGTCGTCAGAAGCGTTGTCAACAAGATAAACATGGATTTTCTCTTTATCCGTATATTCAGCCAAAGCCGCAAGACACGGAGCCGTCATTTTTTCCCATAACTTGTATACAGGAATAATAATTGCCGTTTTCATATGCAAATTTCTCCTATATCCAGCGCTCGCGTTGCAAGCAGCCTGTCATGCCAGCTGTCTCCGCCCATTATCCGTTCAAATGCCGCTTTATTTTCCGCACGCGTTGTTTCCAGCAGTTCCAATTGCTCGGCCATTGCCGTTTCCACGGTGTTAAACACGCTTTCATCGTTGAACATGGCGGCAATTTTAACATATTGGCGAACAGTATGCCTGCAGAAACAATAGGTCAGGGCTTTCTGACACCAAAAAAACGCCTCGGATATTTTGCCCTGCTTTGCCAAGCTCGCTGCCAGTGCCTGATATCCGTCATGCCAAAACGGTTCTTTCATAAGATATTCTTTGCACAGCTCATCGGAATATGCCGAAAAAACCGTGCTGTTGATTTCCTGCCGCTGTTTCTCGCGAAGCCGTGCATAAAAAACAAAATCTTCCGTAAAAGCAGGAACATATCCGTCCTGATGATAATACAGATGGGCATCGGGTACGATATCGGGCTTGCGGACATAAAGCAGACGGCCGTTATTATAACCGGTCTCCGCATCGAGCCTGCCGGGAGTCTGACTGGTATAATGATACACAACGCTTTCGGGAACAACCTGCTGCATCAGGCCGTGTTCCGCATACGTATAGCACAAATCTATGTCTTCCATGCCGTTTTTGTACTCTTCATAAAAACCGCCGAAAGCAAAAAACTGTTCCGTGCGGCACAAAAGCACAGCCCCTGTTATCACCCGGAATTTTCTTTTTTTCAGAATATTATAGTGGTTGGAAGGAAAATCAGAATAAATATGCCCGACCTTTTTAAGCGGCGTAAACACAACGCCGCAGTGCTGCACCGTTTTATCGGGATACAAAAGCAGCGGCCCGACCATACCGACACGGGGGCTGTCCAAAGCTTTTACAAGGGGCGGAAGCCAGTTCGGCGTAACAACGGTATCATTATTAAGAAAAAGCACGTATTCGCAGCCGTCTTTTTCTGCCTGCCGCGCCCCTTGATTGCAGGCAACGGCAAAACCCATGTTTTGGGAATTTTTGATATACGTAAAATGATCCCTGCCAAACAAAGAAGTACCGATTGCTTCGGCATGGCCGGCTGTTTTGTCCGTGGAAGCGTTATCCACCAAATATACACGGATATCCGGCACCGCAGTATGCCGCACCAGCGACTTCAGACAGGGAAGCGTCATTTTTTCCCATAAATTCCAAACCGGTATAACTATGCCTATCGCCATGCACCCAACCTTTAATCCTAATTGAAATTAAATAAAATCCGCCAAAAGAGCGCGCAGATCAAAATCGCCGAACTGATACTGCTTGCATTCTGTCCGAAGACGGGCCATGGCATCATGCAGATGCGGCGAAGCCACGCCGTGATAAATAGATGTATGCACTTCCAACAGTGCAGCCAAAGAATCACAGGCTTTCACAAGACGGCCGTCTTTGCCGTTGTATCTGTCTTCGTTAAATTCGCGCATTTGGCTGAACTCGTCCAATGTATGCACAATGCCGAGCTCATCCATATACTGTTCCAAAAACTCCGACGTATCGCCCACGCCCAAATAATAGGAAAGGCAATCCACAATATCCTCATAGCCCGCACTGCGCAGAGGGTCCAAAATTCTGCGTTCCAGCTCGTCTTTTTCGTACTGATGAATAATCGCCGGCAGCTCTTTCACTGATTTTTTTACGGGATTGATAATGTCACGGGTAAGAAGTTCGGGCAAGTCGTGAAACAGGCCGCAGAAAAAATTATTTACGGCGCGGGCTTTGCAGACCCCTTGCTCTATGGACATCAAATACGCTATCAAAGCCACTATGAACATATGCCCAAGCACGGAAGTTTCGGGAACGCGCGCGGTCTGTGACCAGCGTATCTGAAAACGAAGCTGCCCGCACAAATTGGCAACGCGGGCAAACGGGTTTCCGGCATTGACCAAAAGATCGGATACGCCCTGCACGTCTTTCATGGACTGCAGCTGTTCCGTAAACGAAGAATCAATATCCCGCAGTTCTTCGTCAAAAAAATTCAGGGAACGTATCAAATTAAATTCCCATTTGGAGGCAAATAAATGCGAAGCGGTTAAAATACGCTTTGCGGGACTGTCATTCTGATAATCAAGAGCATCTTTGTGATAGGCCACGAAACGCTTCCAAAATTCCTCGTCAATGGGTTTTACCAGCGGTTCAAGCTCGGCAAAAACAAAATTCGTAAGCTGTTCGAAATGCTCCCTGTTTTCCCGTATCTGATAAAAAACCGGGGGTTTGATGTCGGTAATGACAAGACGGTACATATAATCAAAAATGCATCCTTCGATAATTTCCGCTCCAAGTTCGAGCGCCGTGTCGTCTTCCAAATCACGGGCTTTTAATTTATAGAGCAAAAACGCCGTAATCATTTTATGGGCCTGCTTGTCTATTTCATACAGCTCCACGGGCCTCAGCTTATCGTTCCAGCGGCGCATCAGGGAGCCGGAAAACACAAACTGCAAAAAACTTTTTCTTATTTTTGTCATACTTACCTCACCATTAAATATTAAAATAAGCCCCCAAAATAAGCAAGAACAAAAAAAATTTTTTTTATGAAAAAAAGCGTGCATTTAATTTAAAAATAGTATATAAATACATTGTTTTTATTTCTGCTCATCCCGTTACTCGCAGATTTAGAAGCCAAAACTTTTAAACCATGTGGAATAAGCTAAAAAATTTAATTTTTTAGTCTCTTTTTTTTGTTGACACTCAGTCAAAAAAAACCTATTAATCCATCTTTGCGATTTAAGCGAGACAGGAGAGATATACATGAAAACTTATAGCCTTACTCCAGAAAACATTGATCGTCAGTGGTTTTTGGTTGATGCAAAAGATCAGGTTCTCGGTCGTTTAGCATCTCAGATTGCCCACCGTTTACGCGGCAAGCATAAACCCGAATTTGCCCCGCACATGGACAACGGCGATTTTATCGTTGTTGTTAACTGCGAAAAAATTAAAGTTACTGGTAATAAACTTCAGCAAAAACAATATTACCGCCATACCGGTTATGTTGGCAGCCTGAAATCCATTACCCTGGAAAAGCAATTGCAGCAAAAACCCGAAGAAGTTCTCCGCGCCGCAGTCCGCGGCATGCTTCCCAAAAACAGACTCGGCCGCGCAATGCTCAAAAAATTGAAAATTTATGCCGGTGCTGAACACCCACATCAGGCACAAGAACCCAAGACCTTGACTTTTGAACGCTAGGAGTAACCATGTCAACTCAATTTGATTACGGTACCGGCCGTCGTAAAACCGCTACTGCTCGTACCCGTTTGTATGCAGGAAGTGGCAACATTGAAATCAATGGTCGCCCGATGGAACAATATTTCCCCCGCAAAACCTTGCAGATGATTATCCGTCAGCCGTTAGTGCTTACTAAAAATACCGAACGCTTTGACATTAAAGTAAATGTAAAAGGCGGCGGACAGGCCGGTCAGGCAGCTGCCGTACGTCACGGTATTTCCCGTGCCCTTCTGCAGGCTGACGCCGAACTTCGCGGCGTATTGAAACGTGCCGGCTTCCTTACCCGTGACGCACGCAAGAAAGAACGTAAAAAATATGGTCTGGCTGCTGCCCGCGCCCGTTACCAATATTCAAAACGTTAATACTTTCTTTCTCCGGTCCGCAATTTCAATGCCCCTTTTCATTAAGGGGCATTTTATGCCCTTAATTGATATATTGTCAGGTGCCGTATGTCTGCCCATAAAGTTGTTCAAGCCAAATCCCACTGTCCGTGCATAACCATAATCGGCATGGCAGGAGCCGGCAAAAGCACGGTAGGCAAAGCCCTGGCCCACAATCTCAATTGGGCATACGTTGATACTGACCACATCATTGAAGCAACCTACGCCGCAAAGCTGCAGAGCGTAGCCGACAGACTCAGCAAAGAAGAGTTTTTGGACACGGAAGCTTCAATTGTACAAAGTATACAATTCAACAGAGCCGTTATTGCAACGGGAGGTTCCGTGGTTTACCGAGAAAAAACCATGGAGCATCTTGCACGACTTGGAGTAATAGTTCACCTTAAAGTGGATTTAAATCTTATTTTGGAACGGATCGCGAAAAATCCCGACCGCGGGCTTGCCATAGCACCGGGACAGACCATAGAAGATTTATTTTACGAACGCGAAATGCTGTATCAAAAATATGCCGACATTACCTTGGACGCAAAAACCATGACGCCCAAAGAATGTGTGCAGGAACTTCTGAAACAGTTCCCGAAAGAGTTTCAGCAGCATTTCAAAAATTAACCCTTGAACAGAAAACAATAACGGTTTATAAGTTTCTTGTTAATAACGAGGAGAATAGTATGAAAGAAGGCATTCATCCAAAAGTTTATAAAGCAAAAATCCAATGCGCCTGCGGTTTTGAAGTAGAGGCCCTTTCTTCCAAAGGCGAAGTAGTTCACACAGAAATCTGCTCCAACTGCCACCCCTTCTACACCGGCAAACAACGCTTTGTCGACACCGCCGGCAGAATTGACCGCTTCCGTAAAAAATACGCTAAATTTGAAAACAAATAAGGCCGTTTTATACGGTATAGAATTATGCCTCCTTGGTTTTCCAGGGAGGTCTTTCTTTTTATAAAATACTTTATTCGGCAGCCCTATGGCAAAATTCATCACCCACATAGGCGGTCAGGCTGTACTCGGCGGACTTCTCATGCGAAGCTTCGGCCGTTACGCTCTTGCCCTGCGCACAGAAGATAATTCCATACTGGTTGAACATCACTCGTGGTATTCACTGTCCAAGAGCAAAATACTGCAGCATACCTTTATACGCGGTTTTCCGATTATGTTGGAAACACTGATTAACGGGGTACAGGCACTGAACCGCTCCGCGGAACTTACAGACACTGCCCGCAGCAAACATACATTCCTGCAGACTGTCGGCAGCCTCATGGCGGCAATTTTTCTGGCCGTACTGCTTTTTATTTTTATTCCGCACATAATTGCCGCTGCCATGGAACTCATGGGGGCAGGCGGAACAGTGGATACGCTTTCTTTCCATATCTGGGACGGAGCGGTAAAAATCCTGCTCTTTCTTGCCTATACGCTGCTCATTGCCTTCATTCCCGAAATAAAAACAGTTTTGCAGTATCACGGCGCCGAACACAAAGTAATTGCCTGTTACGAAAGCGGCATGACGGTCAATGCCGCCAATGCCAAACTGTGCACACGCCTGCACCCGCGCTGCGGCACAAGCTTTATTCTGTTTGTGCTTTTTCTTGCCGTCTGCGTACACAGCGTTTTTGTGCCCCTTATTTTGTTCTTTCCTTTTTCAGCAAATCCTGTTATAATGCATAGCGTTGTGATATTATTCAAGATAGTTCTCATTATCCCGATAAGTGCAGCTGCGTACGAACTTATCAGGGCAACGGCCAAAAGAAGCAGCAATCCTTTCTTGAAATTTCTTTCCTTTCCGGGACTGCTCATGCAGTTTGTCACAACCAAGGAACCAAACACGGCACAGCTTGAAGTTGCCGTCATCGCACTGAAAGAAGTAGTCGGCGAAGAACAGAAAGAACGTTTTGAAACAGTGCCCTACACTGTTTTAAACCGCCGGGCCGACAGCACGACACATATATAAAACAATGCACATACAAAACGAAGCATAAAGGACAGTTCATGTTTAGTAAGCTAGAATCATTGGAAAAACAATATCTTGATTATGAAAAGCAACTGGCGGAGCCGGATATTTTCGAAGACCAGGAACGCTACCGCAAAATCGCCAAAGCCCATGCCGACCTTGACGATATCATTCATCTGTACAGAAAATACAAGGCAGCCAAACAGCAATACGAAGACAACAAACTGCTCATGCATGACAGCGATCCGGAAATCAAAAGCATGGCAGAAGAAGAAAACGAACTGCTCCACGAAGAATTTCCCAAAATGGAACAGGAACTGAAAATCAAGCTCCTTCCGCCCGATCCGCTGGACGAAAAAAATATTGTGCTTGAAATCCGTGCCGGCACCGGCGGCGAAGAGGCGGCTCTTTTTGCGGGCGACCTGTTCAGAATGTACAGCCGCTTTGCCGAACGCATGAACTGGAAAGTCGAAATCATGAGCGAAAACCCGACCGATAACGGCGGTTATAAAGAAATCATCGCCCTCATCACCGGCAGCCGCGTATACAGCTGCCTGAAATACGAATCCGGCACACACCGCGTACAGCGCGTACCTGCCACGGAATCCCAAGGCCGCATTCATACTTCCGCGGCAACCGTTGCCGTAATGCCCGAAGCCGAAGAAGTGGACGTGAATATCCGTCCGGAAGATCTGCGCATTGACGTTTACCGCGCTTCCGGAGCAGGCGGCCAGCACGTTAACAAAACCGAATCCGCAGTACGCATTACCCATATTCCCACCGGCACGGTCGTAACCTGCCAGGACGAAAAATCCCAGCACAAAAACAAAGCCCGTGCCATGAAAGTTCTTGCTTCCCGTATCTTGCAGGCCGAACAGGAACGTCAGCAGCTGGAACAGGCCGCGGACAGAAAATCCCAAGTGGGCAGCGGCGACAGATCCGAACGCATACGCACGTACAACTACCCCCAGGGCAGAATCACCGACCACCGCGTCAATGTAACGGTATATTCCCTTGAACGCTTTATGGACGGCGAAATCCAGGGAATTGTGGACGAACTGGCCAGCCATGCACAGGCAGAAGCGCTCAAAGCGGAAAACCTTGCGTAAATCCAATCCCGGCAAAACCCATGAGCGAACATTTCTGTACCTGCCAAAGCCGCGGCTGTCCCTATAATCCGTGCAATCACAATGAGGGCTGCAGCCCCTGCATACAAAAAAATCTGCGCAGAAAAGAAATCCCCAGCTGCTTTTTCAATCTGCTTGAAACTGCAGAACAAAGAACGGGCTATTCTTTCGAAGATTTTGCAGAACTTATACTGGCAAAAAAAGAAAAATAAAAAAGAGCTGTAAAAAGCTCTTTTTTTTTGAAAAGCGCTTGCAAATTTTACGGCCGTGCTTATTTGTAAAATGAGGTGTAACTATGAGCAACAATCCAGCAGACAACCAGCCTTTGCTTGAAAATGCACAGGATATCCGCGAACCCAAGCTGTATAAAGTCATAATGCATAACGATGACGTTACCACCATGGATTTTGTGGTGCAGGTTCTTGTCGATGTCTTTCATAAAAGCGTTGAAGACGCCTCTGAAATCATGATGAAAATCCATACCCAAGGCAAAGGAATCTGCGGCATTTACCCGCGCGAAATAGCGGAATTCCGCATATACAAAACACTGCATCTGGCCAAAAATGCCCATTTTCCGCTTTTATGCACCATGGAAGAAGCGGACTGAACAAAACGACAAAACACAGACAGACGGAGTTCCCTCCGCCGTATTCATACAAGGAAACACTATGGGAAGATCACTTATGCAGGCGCTGGCCCTGGCCGTCCTGCAAATACGCAATAAACGCCATGAATTCATGACGCTCGAGCATATTCTGCTTGCCATTACCTTTGAAAAAACAGGGCAAAGGATACTGGCAGCCTGCAATATCGACATTCACGAACTGCGCCGCAGTCTCGAACAATATCTGGAAGAAAACATGAGCATAGTTTCACCGGAAGAAAAAGGCGAAATTATGCAGACCCCTGCCGTAACCCGCGTTTTGGAACGCTGCCTGCGCGAACAGGCAAAAACCAACCGTCAGGCAGAGATCGGCAATTTTCTCGTGCATCTTTTTTCCGAACAGGACTGCTGGGCTCTGTATTTTTTGAAAAAACAAGGGCTTATTCTTGAAGTGGTGGAGGATATAGTCAGCCGCGAAAAACCGGCAGGCACCCCGACCATTGAAAATATCATCATCAGCGACATCAACGACATGGCAAATCCCGAAGATTTGCAGCAATATAAAAATTCCCTGCAGAAAGGAAGCGGCGAAGCCAAAGAAGAAAAACAATCCGCTCTGGAACAGTTTGCGACAGACCTTATCGCCAAAGCCCAAAAAGGGAAAATCGACCCGCTTATAGGCAGGGAAAACGAAATACAGCGCACGCTGGAAGTGCTCTCCCGCCGCAAGAAAAACAATCCGCTTTTTCTCGGCGAACCGGGAACGGGCAAAACTGCCGTTGCCGAAGGCGTCGCCCTGGCCATCGCAAAGGGCAGCGTCCCCAAAGAGTTTCAGAACTGCCGGGTTTTTGCCCTTGACCTCGGCGCCCTGCTTGCCGGCGCAAAGTACCGCGGCGACTTTGAAAACCGCCTCAAACAGGTAGTTAAAGAACTGCAGGAAGTGCCCAATTCCATTTTGGTTATTGACGAAATCCATACCCTTGTGGGTGCTGGCGCCACCAGCGGCGGTTCCATGGACGCTTCCAACCTGCTCAAACCCATTCTTGCAAGCGGCGATCTGCGCTGCATAGGCTCCACAACCTACGAAGAATACAGAAACCATTTTGAAAAAGACAGAGCCCTGTCCCGCCGTTTTCAGGTAATTGACATAAAAGAACCGAGCCGTGACGACTGCCTGGCAATTTTGCGCGGACTGCAAAAATATTACGAAAAATTCCACCATGTCAAATACGGCAAAGGCGTACTGGAAGCTGCTGTGGACCTGTCAATAAAATATATGCAGGACAGACTGCTGCCCGACAAAGCCATTGACATTCTCGACGAAGTTGCGGCGTCCGTAAAACTCGGCTTTTACAAAACAAAAGGTCATGAAGAAAACGGAAGAAAACGCGCCCTGCCCATTACCGTAAAACACGTGGAAGAAACCATAGCCCGCATGAAAAACATCCCTGTTTCCCAAATCAGCACGGATGAAAAAAATACGCTGCGGAATTTGAAAACCGACCTGCTTGCCCGTATTTTCGGCCAGGACGAAGCCATAGAAACCGTAACCAACGCCATATGGCGCGCACGGGCAGGCCTTGGCGGCGAAAACAGACCGCAGGCAAGCTTTCTGTTCCACGGTCCCACAGGCGTAGGCAAAACCGAACTGGCAAAAACCATAGCACAGCTGCTGCATATTCCTTTCCTGCGTTTCGACATGAGCGAATATATGGAAAAACACGCCGTGGCAAGGCTTATCGGCTCCCCTCCGGGATATGTGGGCTTTGAACAGGGCGGCCTGCTTACCGACGCCGTGCGCAAAAATCCCCATGCCGTACTGCTGCTGGACGAAATCGAAAAAGCCCACCCCGATATTTACAATATCCTTCTGCAGGTAATGGATTATGCGACCCTTACCGACAATAACGGCCATAAAGCAGATTTCCGCCATATTATTCTGATCATGACCACCAATGCCGGCGCCGGCGAAATGCAGACCCGCAGCCTCGGCTTTGTGGACAAAGACAACAAGCAGGCCAGCGGCAAAAGCATAAAGGCTGTGGAAAATACGTTCAGTCCGGAATTTCGCAACAGACTGGACGCCATGATAGGCTTTAACAGCCTGGGCACGGAACAAATGCACCCCATTGTGGACAAAGTTCTGCTTAATCTTAAAAACGGCCTTTATGACAGGCACGTATTCTTTGAACTGACATCTTCCGCCCGTGACTGGCTGGCGCGCAAAGGCTACGACAGCAAACTGGGCGCCCGTCCCCTGCAGCGCCTGATCCGCACGGAAGTGGAAGACGTGCTGGCAAGGGAAGTGCTTTTCGGCAAACTGGCAAAAGGCGGTACCGTAAAAGTCATTGCTCCCACTCCCGAGGCCCTGCACCTGGAATTTATTTTTGAAAAAACCGCCAAACCCAAAAAAGAAAAAGTTTTGGAACATCAAATACAAGAATAAAAGGAGGTTCGCCTCCTTTTTTTCTTCAGCCATGCCATGCACCGCTATATCCGATTAGACAGCGAACTTTGGTTCCCCTCCCACGAATACGCCGACAGCGAAGGACTTCTTGCCATTGGCGGCGATCTTTCGCCAGAACGCCTCATGCTTGCCTATGCCAACGGAATTTTTCCGTGGTACGGCCAAGGCGATCCTATTTTGTGGTGGTCGCCCAATCCCCGTTTTGTACTTTTTTTGGACGAGTTCCGTTTGAACAGAAAACAGCAGAAAGCCATACAAAAAAGCAATTTTCTGATCACCGAAAACCGCTGTTTTCCCGAAGTGATCCGGCTTTGTGCTGCCGTTCCGCGCAAAACCCAGCAGGACGCCGCCACATGGATTACACGGGAAATGCAGAAAGCATACTGTGCCCTGCACACCATGCACATCTGTCACAGCATTGAAGTCTGGCACCGCGAAAAACCGCAAGACGAAACAAACCTTGTACGCACTGTCCAAAACGGCGCAGAATATTTTCTTGCCGGCGGCCTGTACGGCGTCCTTACCCCGTGCATTTTCTGCGGAGAATCCATGTTCAGCCTCATGCCCGAAGCCTCGCGCGCGGCTCTTGCCTACCTCGTGCAGAAACTCAAAAATGCCGGACACAAACTCATAGACTGCCAAACGGAAAGCCCGCATTTTATTCGCATGGGCGCACGCCATATCCCCAGAAACGAATTTTTGGCATATCTGCAGAACAGCCGAGAGCAAAATATCCCCTGAAGCAGCACTCCAAGCACCCAGGCTTTGCGCATTATTTTCTACTGAACAAGAAACCTGAATTCAGGCACAAAAAAAGCTCTTGCGAGCTTTTTTATGCATCGGGAAAATGTCTGTCGGCATACCCTTTGAGCAGCACCCCGGTCAAATTGACGGGCAAAGAACTGTCTTTCACCAAACGCCTTGCCGCTTCCAGCGTTGTAACGCGCGGCACGCCGTGACGCGGCACTATCATGTCCGCAAAGGCATTGGCAACAATGGAAATGCAGCCGTTATCGGAAATTTTGTCCACAGTCAGGCGCAGCGGATAACCGGTACCGTCCATGCGTTCGTGATGTTCCACGACAGCCTGAATAATTCCCGCATGGCTGATGCCGAATTTATTTATCAAAATCGCACTCTGGCGCACATGAGCCTGATATTTTTCCGTTTCTTCCTTATTCAGCGCGCTTGTTTTGTACACGATATGGGCAGGCACTTTGCTGAGCCCGATATTGTGCAGCACCAATCCGAGAGCAAGCCTGTCAAAAGTTTTTCTGTTGTCGGGCTTCTGCGTTTTCAGATACAGCCAGCAGCCGATTATCAGAGTTGTTATGCTGTGGGAAGCGATTTTAAATTCATTTTTTTCGATTTTCGGAACAAACGCATCCAGCCGCTTGGGATCTTTCCAAATATATTCCGTAAACACCATAACGTCTTTATACAGCGGCTCATAATAAACAGGCAGCGGCTGCTCGATAAGATTTTCAAGGCGCATCTGCAGAGCCTGAAATAAAATCTGCACAATTTCCGCTTCGAGCAGATTGGAATTAAAAAGCACCAATTCCGCCTGTTTTGCAATCAAATCCACATAGATATGCTGATCGCTTCGGGAAACGAACAAAATCCCCGCTTTGCAGGCTTCGTGAATTTCTTCCAGCTGTTCGTTGGTAAGACGGACATCTTTCTTGGCAACAGGATACAGCTGCGAAATATCTTCCTGAAAAATAAACAAATCCACCTTTGGCCGATATTTCGGAAAACTCTGCAGAATTTCCATGCTTATCGGATAATATTCTTCGCTGATAGATTCTTTGCTTTTTTTGCTCATTTCCTATGCCTGTTTCGTATAAATTTTTACTAAATTCGTACCTTGCGCCTGCAGATGATACGGCTGATCCCCGACAGTAAACACAATTTTCGCTCCGTGCGGAATTTCCGTATATCCGTCCACAAATTCCTGAACCCTAATCAGATGGCTGGCTTCTTCGGAATTTTTTACAAAAAACGGCGTTATGCCCCATGCAAAATTCATTTTATGCAGAACATTTTTAGAAAGCGTCAAAGCATAAATGCTGTGCTTGGGTCTGCAGGAGGAGAGATACAGCGCACTTTTTCCGGAACGGGAATGTACGACCAAAGCGTAAGCATTTGCTTTTTCTGCCAGCAGGCAGGCAGAGTATGCCAAAAATTCCGGCAAACCGCAACTGTATTCTGGCGTTTTTAAAACTTTATTTGCAAGGAAATATTCCTCGGCTTCTGCAGTTATCTGGCGCATATAGCGCACGGTTTCCACGGGATATTCGCCCATGGCGGTTTCTTCCGAAAGCATAACGCAGTCCGCTCCGTCCAGCACGGCATTGGCCACGTCGGTTACTTCGGCACGGGTCGGCCGGTTGGAATTGACCATGGAAAGCAGCATCTGCGTTGCGACTATTACAGGCTTGGCAGCCTGGTTGCAGGCTTTAATAATGCGCTTCTGAATAGAGGGAAGAAGCGGCAGCGAACATTCCACGCCAAGATCGCCCCTTGCCACCATTATCATATCGCTTTCCTCGATAATTCTGTCAAGATTGTCAAGAGCCAGCTGCCGTTCCAGCTTGGAAACGATAGGCAGCTCCGCTCCGAGCTCCTTCATTTTCAGCCGCAGCAGAATTATATCGTCCGGAGTCTGCACAAAAGAAAGCGCCACGGCATCAACGCCAAGTTCAATGCCCACCGCAAGATCGCGCAGATCTTTTTCCGTCAGTGCAGGCAGATTGATGGCTTTGTGCGGTATGGCCAGCCCCTTTCTGGAAGTGACTATGCCGTAGCTCTCGGACTCGATCAGCACGCCGTGTTCAAGACATTCTTTAACGGAAAACTGCAGGGAACCGTCCGCCAAAACCAGCGTGTCGCCTATCTTCAAATCTTTGAGCAGTTCTTCATAATCAAACGGAATAAAAGGATATTCGTCGGAATATTTCTGCGTGCCCAAAAACAGCACATCACCGAACTGCACCTGATAGCATTCCTTTTCCAAAACACCGATACGGATTTTCGGGCCGGACAAATCCTGCAGTATTGTCAGCGGAACTCCCAGTTTTTTCTGCACATTTCTGATTGCGGTTATCACTGCATAAAAAAATTCTCTGTTGCCGTGGGAAAAATTCAGACGGAAAATGTTCACTCCGGCATGGGCCAAAGCAAGTATGGTTTCTTCTTTGGCGGAATTAGGGCCGATGGTCGCGATGATTTTTGTACGCATACATACTCCTTTGCTTCCTTTCAATATGCCAAATTTTATTTTCTTTGTCGAGTAAACAAAGCTAATTATCGGATAATAATAGAAATTTTAGGCAGTAACCATTACTGATAATAATTTATTATGTAATTATAGCAAGATATGAAAAATTTTTATGCCTTGACAAAAAAAGAAATTAGTGAAAAAGTGGAGAAAAGTGGTAAGAAGTGGGTTAAAATGAATTTCAGAGGAAGAACACAACGCAGCCTTGACCCGAAAGGCCGTTTCATGCTTTCCCCCGAATACAGGGAAAGTCTCTTCCTGCGTATGCAAAAAAGCGAAAACGGCCTCCTGCTTCCACAAAATCCCGCTGCTCCCGCAGACGAAGAAAATCCGCTTCAGACTGCCCAACTTCTCGAAAAAGCTGAAATTAAAGTTGTCATTACCACCTACGACAGCTGCCTTGTGGCCTATCCCTGGCCGGATTGGCTGAAACTGGAAGAACAATTTACCAAAATCACGAACCCCTCTTCCAACGTGCGCGCATTCCGCAGGCTTTTCATCGGCGGCGCCGAAGAACAGACGCTGGACGCACAGGGAAGAATACGCCTTTCGCAGGAACATCGCGAATACGCCCGCTTAGACAAAGAAATTGCCATATTAGGCCTTACCAACCGCTTTGAAATATGGAACCCCGTCCTGCTCAAACAAAGCATGGAAGAAATAAACTTCAACGCGGTCAGCGATGAACTGAGCGACAGCGGAATAAACTTTGCACTATAGAGCCGCCTATGACAGTTACCGCGCAAAATGCCAAACATATCTCTGTGCTGCTGCACGAAGTCATCAATGCTTTAATGAGCGGCGAAAACAAAACCTGTCCCTCCCCGTGGTTTCTGGACGGAACTTTGGGACTTGCCGGACACAGCAAAACCCTTTTGCAGGAATTTCAAAAACTCGGCATTAAAGCAAATCTCTGCGGACTGGACAGAGATCCCGACGCCCTGACACGCGCCCGCGAAAATCTCAAAGAATTTGACGGACAGTGCCGCCTTTTTGAAAGCGATTACGCTTCTTTCGAAACTGTTCTGCCGCATATAGGCAATCCCCTTTTTAACGGCGTCCTGCTGGATCTTGGAGTCAGTTCCCTGCAGCTTGACGTGGCGGAACGCGGTTTCAGCTACCATAAGGAAGGCCCACTCAATATGCGCATGGACAAAAGCTGCCTGCAGAAAAAAGAAGCCAAGCCTCACTCCGAAACCGCATACAGCTTTGTCAACAAAGCGGATTTCAACACCCTGAAACACGTAATCGAAGAACTCGGAGAAGATCCGCAGGCCGGCCGCATTGCCCGCGCCATAATCGACAAACGCCAGGAAAAACCCATAGAAAACACTAAAGAGCTTGCGGACACCGTTTACTGCGCCTATCCGCCGAAATGGCGCGCCACGGCAAGAAACCACCCGGCAACGCGCACGTTTCAGGCCATACGTATGTATGTAAACGACGAACTCGGCCAGCTTGGCAAATTTTTGGACAGCATACCGAATCACGTTGCCCCAAACGGCATAATTGCAATCATTACTTTCCATTCTTTGGAAGACAGAATGGTGAAACAGAAATTCAAGGAATGGGCTTCGGACTGCATATGTCCGCCGCATATTCCCGTATGCGTCTGCAATCATAAGAAAATTGCGGATATTTTAACCAAAAAGCCCATTCTTCCGAGCAAAGAAGAATGTGCGTTCAATCCGCGCGCAGGCAGCGCAAAACTGCGCATTGCCCAAATACGAGGTTAAATACAGCATGGCAGAACAACAGGAAAACACCAAAACGCTTCTTTCCCAAACCCAAAATACAGGGGCATGGGGGCTTTGTCTTATTATCTCCCTGCTGTTCAGCCTTGCCGCCGGCGTGGTTCTCATATGGATAAGCATTGCCCGCAACGACTTGGGCTATGAAATTTTTAAACTGCAGAAAGAAATCGACAACGGCACGGCGCACATAACCAAACTTGAAGTGGAACGCGACAGCCTCCTTTCCCCGTACGTACTGAACGAAAAAGCCAAAGAACTGGGCCTGCGCATTGCCGACCCGGGACAAATCAGAAGACTGATAGACTAGAGCCGCACCATGATGTTACGGATACAGCAAAACAATACCGGCCTGCGCCGAAAAAAAACAAAGCCCAATACCAAAAAGGCTCCTGTTTCCGCCCCGAAGCGAAACTGGATTCCCGATCCGCTGCGGCAGCTTGACATTTCCAAAATCCGCTTCCAAATCGTTGCCGTCGTTTTCATCGCCGTTTGGGCAGTGCTGTGGGGCCGTGCCTTTTATCTGCAAATCGTGATAGGCCCGGAACTGCGTTCCATGGCGTCCAAACAGCACCATTTTACCCAGCTTGTGGAAGCCAAGCGCGGCAACATCTACGACAGAAACGGGCAAATCCTCGCCAGGAGCGTGGAAGCAAAGTCCGTTTACGCCCACCCGAAACAGGTTGCCGACGCGGAATTTGCAGGCAAAACCCTTGCCCCCATTCTCGGCCTCGATCCCAAAAAACTCACGGAACGCCTCAAACAGGACCGTTCTTTTATCTGGCTCAAGCGCAAAGTTGACGATGCCACTGCCTCAGCCATACAAAAATCCAATATTCCCGGCATAGGCCTCAGCACGGAATACGAACGCGTCTACCCTTACAAGCACCTTGCAGGCCAGCTGCTCGGCTTTGTGGGCGTGGACAATAAAGGCCTTGAGGGTGTCGAACGCGCTTTCAACGACACGCTTGTGGGCAGTTCGCAGAAACAGGTTGTCCCGCGCGACATCGCAGGCCGCGCCCTTTACGACATTAACGACGAAGAAAGCCGCGGCAAAGACCTGCACCTGACCATTGACGTACAGCTGCAGTTCATAGCCGAAGAAGTTATCTCCAAAGCCGTGGAAACCCACAAAGCAAAATGGGGCGGCGTACTTATTGTGGACGCCAAAAGCAGCAATATCCTTGCCTGGGCGCAGTATCCTTTCTTCAATCCCAACAACTTCCGCAGCTACGATCCCGCAATTTACAGAAACAGACTCGCCACCGACGCGCTGGAACCGGGTTCCACCTTCAAGCCTCTTATCGTAGCCGGAGCGCTGCAAAACAAAATCATTGACTTAGACAGCAAATTCGATACCGAAAACGGCGTGTGGACCATTGATCACATCAAAATAGGCAAAGACAAAAAGCCTTTCACCATCGGCGACGACGGCAGAGCCTACAAAGAACTCAATACCGAAGAAATTCTCGCCTACTCAAGCAATATCGGCATGGCTAAAATAACGCAGGCCATGGGAGCCAAACTCACCCGCCAGTTTTTGCTGGACCTCGGCTTCGGCAGTACGACGGATATCGGCCTTACCGAAAGCAAAGGCATTATCCGCCCCCTGCGCGACTGGAGCGAAGCTGACCTGCTTTCCACGGGGTTCGGCCAAAGCATTGCCGCAACGTCCCTGCAAATGGTGCAGGCATTCAACATTCTTGCCAATGACGGCGAACGCGTGCACCTGCATATACTCAAAGACGAAAATACGGACAATGTTTCCCAGCAGCGCGTATTCAGCCGAAAAATAGCCCGTGACGTGCTGAAAATGATGGAAACCGTCGTAGACGGCAACGGCACAGGCAAAAACGCCCGCATTCCCGGCGTGCGCGTGGCAGGCAAAACAGGCACGGCCCAAAAAGCCGCCGCCAACAACGCTTCCGGCTACGGCGACAAGCGCATGGCTTCCTTTATCGGCATTGTGCCTGCCGACAGCCCCAAATACATTATTTACACCGTGCTTGACGATCTGGACAAAAACTCCTACGGCGGCCGCCTTGCCGCTCCCGTTTTTCAGGAAATAGCCCAGCGCAGCATGGCCTACAGCGGTGACCTGCCCGATGTTATTTTTGCCAGCGAGTCCGACAGCCTCAGCGGCGAAAGCCTCAAAATAAAACCGGACAAGCACCCTGCAGTCAAACAGGGCGTCGTGCCTGACGTAACAAATTTAAGCCTGAAAAAAGCCATGGAAACTTTCTATGAATTCGGACAGCTTCCGCAGGTTGTCGGCAACGGTATGTACGTTGTGAAGCAGGAACCGCCCGCAGGAACGCCGGTCATTGTCCGTGACGAAAAAACCAATAAAGAAAAAGTGGTAAACCATACATACAGGCTCTACCTTTCCCTCCCCGAACCGCAAGCACAGCCGGACCAAGCCGCACAGACGCCGGCTGCCGAAGGAGCTACAAAATGATTATCGCCTTTGCAGACCTTGTCGAACTGATAAAGAAAAACAGCCTCAGCCTGGCAGCAGATTCCAGAAAAGTCAGCATAAACGGAGTTTTCGTGTTTATGCCGCTTTCCCTTTCTTCCCATAAGGGACTGCGCTATCCTGACCTGGTTTTCATTGAAGACGCCATTAAAAACGGTGCCAAATACATAGTACTCACCAAAGAAAATTATGAAGCCTACAGCAAAGAGCATCAGGTTAACGATGCGGATTTCGTGCTGACGGAAAACGTGCGCCAAGCTCTCGGCGAATTGGCGCAGGCAGCCTTCGGCACGGAAAACTACCCCATTCCCGTTCTTGCCGTAGTCGGCACCAACGGCAAAACCACTTCCAGCTACCTGCTGAAACATTTATACAAAGAATGCGGAAAACGCCCTGCCGTTCTCGGCACGGTAAGCTATCACTGGCCGGGATATTTTGAAGACGCACCCCTTACCACGCCCGACTGCCTCACCCTGCACAAAGCCCTGGCAGACATCAAAAAAGCAGGCTGCGACGTCGTTATTATGGAAGTTTCCTCCCATGCCATAGACCAAAACCGCACGGCGGGCATAGAATTTGACGGCGCCATTTTCACCAACCTCACGCAGGACCACCTCGACTATCACGAAACCATGGAAAACTATTTCCAGGCCAAAGCCAAGCTTTTTTTGGAAATGCCCAAAAAGAACAAAGCCATAAGCGTATTCGGCAATGACGAATACGGCAAACGCCTTGCCGCGCTCTGCCCCCATTCCCAGCCTTTTTTCCTGCATAAACGCGGCAGTGCCGACTGTTCCTGCATGATTACGGAAAGCCCCATTCTGCACGGTCAGCTCAAAGCCAATACCCCCGAAGGACTTGTGCTTGAGCATTGCTACAACGGCAAAAAATGGGAACTCAAAACCCCGCTTGTGGGCGAACACAATGCCTGCAACATACTCGGCGTGGAATGCCTTGCCCTGCAGCTCGGCTTCACAATCGAAGACCTGCAAAAGCTGTCCACGTTCCAGGGAGTGCCGGGACGCCTTGAACGCATATACGACGCAAAGAAAAACGTCAGCTATTTTGTGGACTACGCCCATACCCCCGACGCCCTTATCCATGCCCAGGACGCCCTGCGCCAGGCAGGATTCAAACGCATTGTCACCGTCTTCGGCTGCGGCGGGGACAGGGACAGGACAAAGCGGCCGCTTATGGGCAAAGCCGTAGCAGAAGCAAGCGACATTGTTATTTTAACCTCCGACAACCCGCGCACGGAAAACCCCGAACAAATTCTTGACGACATCATGCCCGGCCTTGCAGGGGCAAAAGAAGTGCACCGCATTGCCAACCGCAAAGAAGCCCTGCAGTATGCCGTAAAAATTTCCCAAAACGGCGATGCCGTGCTTGTGGCAGGCAAAGGCCACGAAACATACCAAATTCTCGGCACTGTCAAACACCATTTCAGCGACCAGGAAATACTGAGGGAAGAACTATGCAAATAACGCTCAAACAGGCTCTTGAAGACTGCGGAGCTGAACTTTTATACAGCGGCGGCTGCGAAAACGCATTTTTTGACGGCGCTGCCTCCGACAACAGGCTTGTGCAAAAAAACAATCTGTTTGTCTGTATTAAAGGCGAAAACAACGACGGCCATGATTTTGCCGAAGACGCGGTTAAACGCGGCGCCGCGGCAATTTTGGCGGAACGCAATCCCTTCGGCGGCATGCCGCCCGTACCCGTGCTTCTTGCGCAGGACAGCGTTAAAGCATTGGGCAAACTTGCCTGCCGCGCACGCCTGCGCTTTGGCGAAGACAAAAGCAAAAAAGTTATCGGCATTACCGGCACGGCAGGAAAAACTTCCGTAAAAGAACTGATAGCGCATATTTTAAGCATAGACGAAAATTTAACCGTTCACCCCGAACGGGTGGCCAAAAATCCCCTCAATTACAACACCCAGATCGGTATGCCCGTTTCCGTGCTGAATGCCGCGGGCAGCGAACAATACTGGGTTTTTGAACTCGGCATAAGCCATGCCACCGACATGGACAAACTCGGCAGAATACTGCTGCCCGACATGGCCGTTGTGCTGAATGCCGCCAGCGGCCATACCGAAGGCCTGGGCGATATGGGAGTTGCCTATTACAAAGCGCAGCTGCTCAATTTCCTGCCCAAAGAAGGCGCTGCCTTTGTCAGCGGCGACTATCCCGACCTTTTTGTACACGCCTACTATAACAAAGAAAATACCAAATTTTTCAGCATAAGTTCCAAAAAAATCCCTTACAGGGGACAATATTTGGGCATAACGGAAGACGGTTTCGGCAAATACCTGCTGACAACGCCGACTGTGTCTTTTGAAGCGGAAAGCATTTACATCGGCGAATACGGCGCGGAAAACTGCATAGCCGCCGCCGCTCTTGCCCTGGAACTGGGCTTCACGCCCGAACAAATCAAAAAAGGCATGAAAACCGTCGAAGCGCCTGCCATGCGTTTTAACAAAAAAATCTGCGGCGCATGGACAATCATTGACGACACATACAATGCCAACCCGCTCTCTGCCGGCCGTATGCTGGAATCCGCCAAAGAAATGGCCAAAGACAAAGATTTTGTCGTTGTGTTCGGCGAAATGAAGGAACTTGGCGCCGCTGCCGAAGAAGAACACAAACAGACAGGAGAACTCTTGGCCAAGCTTGCCCCGCTTGCCGTTTACTTTGTCGGCGGCATGGCGGACGCTTTCCGCGCAGGCCTTGAGGGTGCGGGCTATACGGGTATGTTTGTGCCGGTACAGAACAAAGAAGCTTTTCTGAACCATGTGCGGACCCTTCCCCTGCGGTACGGCAGCCATCTCATCGTATTCAAAGGCTCCCGTTCCAATCACCTGGAAGAGTATGCAAAATCCTTTACGGAGCAGAACAATGCTGTATAACTTTTTAGTGCCGCTTACGGAATATTTCAGTTTTTTCAATATCCTGCGCTATATCAGCACGCGCACGCTGGGAGCCATGCTCTTTGCCCTTGTACTGACCATTCTCGTAGGCCCCTATTTCATCAAAATTCTGCACCGTCTGAAATTCGGCCAGCAAATCCACGAGGACGTTGTCGTACATCAGAAAAAAGCCGGTACTCCCACCATGGGCGGCATTCTGATCATTTTCGGCACCGTGCTTGCAACCCTGCTCTTTGCCGACCTGAAAAACATATACATCTGGCTGACTCTGTTCGTATTTGTCGGGTTCGGGCTTATCGGCTTCATTGACGACATGAGCAAAATACACCACCACAAAAACCAAGGAATTACCGCACGCGCCAAATTCCTCGGTCAGCTTGTCATTGCCTGCATATCCCTTGGGCTTATGCTGAAATTTTCGGGTTACAGCACCTTTCTCAGCATTCCTTTCTTCAAGCAGTTTGTGCCTGACCTCGGCCTGTTTTACGTTGTCTTTGCCGTGATCGTGCTGGTCGGCTCTTCCAATGCCGTCAACCTTACGGACGGACTGGACGGGCTTGCCATTCTGCCCGTTGTGGTCTGCACGGGCGTTTACGCCATTTTCCTCTATGTGGCGGGCCATGCCAATTTCGCAGGCTATCTGCAGGTTGCCTTTGTGCCCGGCGTCAGCGAAGTCGTTATTTTCTGCGGTGCACTCATGGGCGCGGGGCTCGGATTTTTATGGTACAACGCCCAGCCCGCACAGGTTTTCATGGGCGATGTGGGTTCTCTCAGTCTCGGCGGGGTTATCGGCTTTCTTGCCATTCTCGCCAAACAGGAACTTATTCTCGTGCTTGCCGGCGGCCTCTTTGTCATCGAAACCCTGAGCGTTACCCTGCAGGTTGCCTATTTCCGTTACAGCGGCGGCAAGCGCCTCTTCAAAATGGCGCCGCTTCATCACCATTTTGAGCTGAAAGGCTGGACAGAATCAAAAATCATTGTCCGCTTTTGGATTATTTCCGTGCTCTTTGCCCTCATGTCCCTTTCCGTTCTCAAAATACGCTAGGAATACACCATGATTACCTTATCCGACATCAAAGAAAAACTCGACAATAAAAGCTGCGTGCATATCGTGGGCGCGGGCGCTTCCGGACGTGCCGCGGCAAAACTGCTGCACGCATACGGCGTTCCCCTTATTTTCCACGAACAAAACGAAACCAATATACAGCCCGAATTTAAAAAATTCCTGACAGAAGAACAAATCCCCTGCTTTTTCGGGGAACATAAAAAAGAAAACTTCGCCGGCTGCGATATTTTCATACCCAGCCCCGGCGCGGCCATAGCCCAGTTCAGGGAATATCTGCCGCAAAACGCCCTTGCGGTTTCCGAAACGGAAATGGCTTATCTTTTCTGCGAAAACGTGCCCATTCTCGGCATTACGGGCACAAGCGGAAAAACCACCACAACAACAATCTGTTCCGCCATGTTTGAAGAACAGGGCCTGCGCGTGTTTACGGGCGGCAACATCGGCACGCCCCTTTCCGAATATGCGCTGACCCGCATACAAAATCCGCAAGGTCCCAAAGCCGACGTGCTTGTGCTGGAACTTTCCAGTTTTCAGCTGCAGACCTGCAACGCCCTCAGGCCGCACGTGGGCATATGCCTGAACATTTCCGCCAACCACCTGGATTATCACAAGGATATGCAGGAATACACGGAAGCAAAAATGAACCTCTTCGCCCGCCAGACAGAAGACGATTACGCCGTACTGGGACAGGACATAGCCAGTCTTGCCGAAGAATACGGCTTCATGGCAAAAACCGTTATTTTTGATGCCGCCCAGAAAAATTTCCCGAACACCAAACTGCTCGGCCAGCACAACCAAGCCAACGCGGAAGCCGCCTGGCAGGCCTGCAGGCTGTTCGGCGTAACCTTTGACAACGCCCAAAAAGCCATGGAAAAGATCCGGCCCATGGAAAACCGTCTGGAATTCGTGCGCGAACTTGACGGCGTTGCCTATATCAACGATTCGAAATGCACCACGGTTACCGCGCTGGCCGTAGCCATTAAAGCGGTAAGCGATGCCGGCCGCCCCATAATTCTGCTTGCCGGCGGAAAATTCAAAGGCGGCGATTTGCAGGCCCTTATTCCGCTCATGCAGGGAAAGATAAAACACATAGCCCTGTACGGCGGCAGTCGGGAAACGTTCGAAACTGCCTGGAAAAACGTGTTTTCCCTTTCCTACGACACAACGCTTGCCGAAGCCCTGAACCGTGCCAAAAGCATGGCAGAAAGCGGGGACGCTGTTCTGCTTGCCCCTGCCACCGCAAGCTTTGACCAATACAAAAGCTACATTGCCCGCGGAAACGATTTCAGGAATTTAGCGAACAGTTTTGCATAAAATGCGTTAAAACACACAAGGAAACAGCATGATAGCAGCCAATAAAAACTATAAGAAAAAAAACGCGCCCGCGGCAAAATACGGCAGTATTGACTGGTGGCTTCTAGCCGCCGTGCTGATTATGCTCAGCCTCGGCCTGCTTATGGTTTTAAGCGCCGGCAGCGTGGTCGGCGAAAGGGATTTCGGCGATAAATACTATTTCTTCAAACGTCAGTTCGCCTTTGTTTCCTTCGGCCTTGCAGTTATGACTTTGTGCGTTTATTTCCCGCGGAAAATTTTAAATTCCGTTCATTATTTGGCTGTTTCCGCGTCGATTTTTCTGCTTCTTCTCACGCTCACGCCGTTTGGCATAGACGTAAACGGCGCCAGCCGCTGGCTTCCTTTTTTCGGTTTTTCCCTGCAGCCCATGGAATTTGCCCGCATTGCCCTTGTGCTGTATC
Source organism: uncultured Desulfovibrionaceae bacterium (assembly GCA_949299515.1). GTDB lineage: Bacteria > Desulfobacterota > Desulfovibrionia > Desulfovibrionales > Desulfovibrionaceae > Taurinivorans. The sequence goes on along the minus strand of CASGAP010000009.1, from coordinate 126,177 downwards.
TTTCCTACTTTTTAAGCACACACCAGCATTTGGGCAGAACATTCAGCAAAGGCGTTATCCCGCCTTTTGCCATTACCGGCATTTTGTGTATGCTCCTGCTCCTGCAGCCGGATTTCGGCGCGGCGGTTATTCTGCTGGCAATCTTGTTTTTCCTGTGTCTTGCGGGCGGCACCCGTTTTATCTATCTGGCTTTTTCGTTCAGCATGATGACAACGCTCGCAGTCAGCCTCATCATGAATTCCCCGTACCGTATGCGCCGTCTGCTTGCGTTTATAGATCCTTTTAAAGACGCACAGGGCACGGGCTACCAGCTTGTGCAGTCTTTCTATGCGCTGGCGGAAGGAAGCTTCCTCGGCGTAGGCATGGGCAACGGCCGACAAAAACTGCTCTACCTGCCGGAAGCCCACAACGACTTTATCGTATCCGTTATCGGCGAAGAACTGGGCCTGCTCGGCATTACCATTATGATGGGACTGTTCATGCTCATTTTCGCGCGCTGCTACCGCATTGTGCTCGGCCAAAAAGAACTGCGCGACAAACTGACCAGCTTCGGGCTTTCGCTTATCGTGGCGCTCGGCGCAACCCTCAACCTTGCGGTTATTATGGGCATGGTTCCCCCGAAAGGCGTGGCTATGCCGTTTTTGAGCTACGGCGGCAGTTCCATGCTGGCAACCATGATCTGCATGGGGCTTATCCTCAACTATTCGCGTACGGTAAGCCATGAAGAAAAAACGCTCTTTACCGATAAAAAACCAACGCTTTCCATGCAAAAACTCAATAAGGACTATGCATAATGGACACGCTGAAAGTTATCGTTTCGACAGGCGGAACGGGCGGCCATATTTTCCCCGCCCTTGCCGTTGCCGATGAAATAAAACAAAAACGGCCGGACGCAGAAGTGCTGTTCGTCGGTTCCCTGTACGGCAAAGAAAAAGAACTCTGCCAAAAACACGGCATAGATTTTTACGGACTGAATGTCCGCGGCATAAAGGGCCGCGGATTCAAAGCGCTTTCTGCCCTTGCCGCCATGGCAAAAGCCGTTTGGGAAAGCTACCGCTATCTGGACAGGCACAAAATCAGCGCCGTAATCGGTTTCGGCGGCTATGCCTGCTTTGCCATGCTTGCGGCCGCAAAACTGCGCGGCATTCCTGCCATAATCCACGAACAAAATGCCGTTCCCGGACTTGCCAACACCATTGCCGCAAAATTTGCCGATACCGTCTGCCTGTCCCTGCCGGACACGCAGCGCCGCTTCAACCCGAAAAAATGCGTGCTTACGGGCAATCCCGTACGCAAAGAAATAGCCGAAACCGTCAAAGAGCAAAAAGAGTACACGCTGCTGCTCATTATGGGCGGAAGCCTCGGCGCCGTGGCCGTCAATTCCCTTGCGGTCCAGCTGCTCGGCACCCTGCGCGACAACAATATCCGCATTATCCACCAATGCGGGGACAAAGACTACGCCAGAACCAAAGAAGCCTACAAAAGCCACGGCTACACGGAAGAAGAAATCAATACCATGCTTTTTCCGTTCATTGACAATATGGCGCAGGCCTACGCAAAGGCAGACTTTGCCCTCTGCCGCGCGGGCGCAACCAGCATAGCGGAACTTGCCGCCACCAAAACCCCTGCCCTGTTCATACCGTTCCCCTATGCGGCAAACGACCACCAAACCGCCAACGCCCAAAACATTGTGGACGCAAAAGGCGCTATTATGGTGCAGGAAAGCGAACTGAAAAAATACCCCATGGACAATATCCTGCTCGCAATTTTGGAAAATAAGCAGGAACTGCGGGAAATGGCAGAAAATATAGGAAAACTGGCTCAAAAAGACGCGGCGGAAAAAGTCGCCGCACAGCTGTTCAAACTCTTGGAAAAATAACGGCAACAACACGGAATTCGATATGGAAAATAAAATTCGTGCAATACATATGATTGGCATAGGCGGAAGCGGCATGAGCGGCATCGCGGAGGTTTTGCTCAACCTCGGCTATACCGTAACCGGTTCAGACATGAGCGAAGGCAAAACAGTACAGCGCTTAAAAGCCCTGGGAGCGGAAATTTTTCTCGGCCATGCGGAAGAAAACCTCAAAAACCCGCAGGTTGTAGTCCGTTCCACGGCCATACACGACGACAACCCGGAAATCGCTGCCGCCAAAAAACGCAATATTCCCGTTATTGCCCGCGCAGAAATGCTTGCGGAACTTATGCGCCTGCGTTACGGCATCGCCATAGCGGGCACCCACGGCAAAACCACCACAACTTCGCTCACAGCCTCCATTTTCGACGCGGCCGAACAGGACGCCACCGTCATTATCGGCGGTCTGCTCAACGCCTACGGTACCAACGCCCGCCTCGGCAAAGGCAAATACCTGATTGCCGAAGCCGACGAATCCGACGGATCTTTCCTATACCTTTTCCCCATAATCAACGTAGTGACAAACATCGATTACGACCATATAGACCACTACGGAAATCAGGAAAACATCGACAAGTCCTTTGTCGCTTTCATGAACAAAGTACCGTTTTACGGAATAAACATAGTCTGCGGCGACGATGAAGGCATACAGCGCATTCTGCCGCAGATCAAACGGCCCGTGCTGACTTACGGTTTCGGAAAAAACAATGTCCTGCGCGCGGAAATTATCGACACCGCACAAACCAACCGTTTTAAAGTATTCAGAAAAACCCACAAAGAAAACGCCCAAACCGAAGAAGAATTTTGGGCGGAAGTCACCCTCAACCACCCCGGCAGGCACAATATACTCAACGCGCTTGCCGCCATCGGCGTCAGCATGGAAGCCGGCATAGAAAAAAACGCCATTCTCAAAGGCCTGAAAGAATTTACGGGCGTAGGAAGACGCTTCGAACTGAAAGGCCGGGCAAAGAACATTACGGTTATCGACGATTACGGCCACCACCCCACGGAAATAAAAATGACCGTGCGCTGTGCAAAACAGGCATACCCGGGCAAAAGAATACTCATGGCTTTCCAGCCTCACCGCTTTTCCCGCACGGAAGCTCTGTTCGGCGATTTCTGCAGCTGTTTTGAAGGCGTGGACAAACTCTATCTGACGGAAATATACGCCGCCAGTGAAAAACCCATACCAGGCATAAACAGCACCAGCCTCGCCCACGGCATTCGGCAGGTATGCCCCAATCTCAGCGTGCAGACTTTTGCAAGCATTGACGAGCTGAACACGGCCCTTTGCGCCGAACTGCAGGAAAACGACTTGGTAATAACCCAAGGCGCGGGAAACATTACCGCCCTCGGACCCAAAATTCTGGCATATTTAAACGCATAACGGCAACTAACGGCAAAAAGGCAAAACCATGCTGCGCATAGAACACTCCGTCGAACTGAAAAACAAAACCACCATACGGCTTGGCGGCTGTGCGCCGTATTACGCGGCAATACGTTCCAAAGAGGATTTGCTTGATTTTGCGGAACAGGAACCAAACATGAACCTGCCTTTCCGCATTCTCGGCGGCGGCAGCAATCTCATTATCGCCGACGCCAGCATACACAAAGAACTGCCTTTCGGCGTTCTGGACATTGATATTTCGGATATTGAAGAAATACAGCCGTTCAAGCCGTCAGAAGCAGAATTTCTTCCGCCGCTTGTTCAGAAAAAATTACAGGAAGGACACAAAAATTTCACAAAAGTTACCGTGGGTGCAGGATATAAGATCCCGAAACTGCTTCAGCTGTGCAAAGCAAACGGTTTTACCGGTTTGGAAGGCCTTGCGGGCATTCCCTGCCGCACAGGCGGAACCGTTGCCATGAACGCAGGAGCTTTCGGCACGGAAATCAACGATGTTCTGTATGAAACGGAAATTTTCAGCAAAAAAACAGGCCTGCGGAAATTTTCCAGAAACGCCATGCGGGGCGAATACAGAAAAATGCATTTTCAGTGCGGGGAAAAAGAAACCGAAGACGGCATAATCCTAAGCGCATCATTTATCTTTCCCGCAGTCAATGCCGAAGAAGTGCAGAACAAAATACGGGAAAATTATTTTCGGAAAAAAAATACCCAGCCCCTGCAGGCTTTCACAGCCGGCTGTGTTTTCAAAAATCCCGAGAACGAAAACGGCGGAAAAATCAGCGCCGGGCTGCTGCTGGACAAAGCAGGCATGAAAAATACCCAGGTTAATGCCATGCGTTTTTCACCGGTTCATGCAAGTTTTTTGGAAAATACAGGCAATGGAACAACAAAAGACGCATTGGAACTGTTAGCTCTTGCTAAAGACAAAGTATTAACTTTATTTAACATTCAGTTGGAAGAAGAAGTAAAGATATGGATTTGAAAAAAAACTCTTTTAAGAAAAACAGAAGAAATGTTTATAAAGTTGATGCAAACAAAAAATCTGACAACTTTATTAATATATTTAAAGCAGATAAAGAAAAAAATTATGAGAAAGAGAATTTTTTCGATAAAATAAATCTGTCATTTCTTTATAAATACAAAAAACTTTTTTTATCTGTAATAAGTTCATTTTTAATAATGTTTATCATTATTTACGGAGGAATAAATTTATATTCTTATATAACAAAAAGTGATAATTTTCTCCTCACGGAAATTGATATTTCCGGAGAATCATATCTGACGGAACAAGAAATTATTGACATGGCAGGACTGAAAAAAAATACAAATCTTCTGCAGTATAAAATTAATGAAATAGAAGCCCGGCTTCTTTCTTCAGAATGGATACAACACGTTAAAATCACACGCATTTTACCTTCAGCCTTTAAAATAGAAATAGTTGAAAGAAAACCGATTTTTATCATAATCAATAATAATGAATTATATTATTTAGACAATAAGGCACAATATATAGCAAAAATACAAAAAGACAAATTTATCGGTTTGCCTGTTCTGTATATAAACAATGCAACCATTAATGAAATAAACCTGCTTCCTGATTTTATAAATGAACTGGAAACTACAAAATTTCCTTATGCATTAAACGAAATCAGCTGGGTTAATATTAGTCAGCTGTATGGTTTTGAATTATTTATAGAATCCTCTAACCTGACACTTCAAATCGATACCGTAAATTACGAAGAAAATATAAAGAATTTGACAAGTGTGATTGAAGATTTAAAAAAACGCAAGGAAATTAGCAAAGTACGCAAAATCCGCGCGGCGTTTAATAAAGTTATGATAATTAAAGAATAATTAATTCTAGTATTTTTCATTAAAAACTTTAAAAATTTTCTAGACATTTATTATAAAGTATGATTAACTCATTTTATTATTTGCTAGGAGTCGTAGAATGCCCAAGTCAGAATTAATTGTCGGACTTGATATCGGAACAACAAAAATCTGCGTTGTCGTCGGAGAAATTAACGAAAACGGCAACATCAATATCGTAGGTGTAGGCAACAGTCCCTCCACAGGTCTGCGCAAAGGCGTGGTTGTCAATATTGAACAGACAGTCCAGTCTATCCGCCAAGCCGTGGAAGAAGCCGAAGCAATGGTCGGCTGCACCATAGGTTCCGTATATGCAGGCATTGCAGGCAGCCATATCAAAGGAACGAACAGTCACGGCGTTATTGCCATTAAAGGCGGCGAAGTCAGCCAAAAAGACATCGAGCGCGTACTCGATGCCGCAAAAGCCGTGGCCATTCCCATGGACAGGGACGTAATCCACATTTTGCCGCAGGAATATATAGTCGACGATCAGCGCGGCATTATCGAACCGCTCGGCATGAGCGGCGTGCGCCTTGAAGTAAACGTGCACATAGTCACGGGTTCCGTCACCTCTGCCCAAAATATTCTGCGTTCCTGCCAAAAAAGCGATTTGGACGTAACGGACATCGTGCTTGAAGCCCTTGCCTCCTCCAAAGCAATTCTGACAGACGAAGAACGGGAAATCGGCGTCGCCATTGTGGACATCGGCGGCGGAACCAGCGATATAGCCATTTTTGCGGACAACGCCATTAAATATACGGGCGCCGTACCGCTCGGCGGGCAAAACCTCACCAACGACATCGCTTTTGGGCTCAGAACCCCGATTTCCGCGGCAGAAAAAATAAAAATCAAATACGGGTGCTGCCTCGGCGAAATGGTTTCTCCCGATGAAACAATAGAGGTGCCAAGCGTCGGCGGCCGTCCTTCCAGGCAGGTGGCACGCCAAGTTCTTGCAGCCATCTGCGAACCGCGCATGGAAGAAATCTTTTTCCATATCAATCAGGAACTCGAACGTTCCGGGTATAAGCGGAAAATCGGAGCAGGCGTCGTGCTTACGGGCGGCAGCGCGCTGATCGAAGGCGCGCAGGAACTTGCCGAACAGATTTTCGGCCTGCCCACACGCATTGGCGCGCCGCAGAACCTCGGGGCAGGCTTTACCGAAATGGTAAACAATCCCAAATACGCCACAGCCGTCGGCCTTTTGTTCTACGGAGCCGAAAAAGAAGGCATGAGCGAACCCGTATATACGGAAACGCACAGCGAATCAGGCATATTCAATAAGATTTTAAACCATATGAAAAAATGGTTTGCAGATATCAAATAGGATTACTTGAGAAAATTTTGGAGGCATTATGGACGTAAAAATCCCTACCCAGTTTGCTGATCTTGCAAAAATTACCGTATTCGGCGTCGGCGGAGGCGGCGGAAACGCCGTGGAACATATGATAAACAGCGGGCTTACCGATGTTGTGTTCGTATGCGCAAACACAGACGCACAGGCATTGAACCGTTCCAGTGCTGAACATAAAATTCAATTGGGGCCCCAGCTTACCAAAGGCCTCGGCGCAGGCGCAAAGCCTGAAATCGGTCAAAAAGCCGCCGAAGAAAGTATGCAGGAAATTGCCAAATATCTGCAGGATACGGAAATGGTTTTTGTCACCGCAGGCATGGGCGGCGGCACCGGCACCGGCGCAGCGCCGATTATCGCCAAAATGGCCAAAGAAAAAGGCATTCTTACCATAGGCGTCGTAACCAAACCCTTTTCCATCATTGAAGGCAAGCGCATTCATGTTGCCAATAAAGGCATTGACGAACTGCGCCAATACGTGGACAGCCTCATTGCCATTCCCAACGACAGACTGCGCGCCATTGCCCCCAAAAAAGCAACGGCAAAAGAAATGTTCATGAAGGCAAACGACGTGCTTTTGTCCGCTGTTCGCGGCGTAACCGAAGTCATTACCAAACCCGGCTTCATCAACGTTGACTTTGCGGATATCAGAACCGCCATGACCATGAAAGGTTCCGCCATTATGGGCGAAGGCGTTGCCAGCGGCGAAAACCGTGCCATAGAAGCGGCAAAACAGGCTATCTCCAGTCCGCTTCTCGACGATATCAACATTTTCGGCGCCAAAGCGCTTCTTGTAAACATCACCGGCGATATCACCATGGAAGAATTTGAACAGGTAGGCGAATACATCAATGCCGCCGCTGTTGCCGACAACGGCGAACTTCCCGAAGTATTCTACGGCATGGTTGACGGAGCCGAAGGCAGCGACGAAATCCACATTACCATTATCGCAACCGGCATCGAACCCGACAGCGCGGTGCAGGCCGCTGCGGCAGGACAGACTAATCCCAATGTCATTCCTTTTCAGAAAACCGTAAACGGCACTGAAGAAAAAGCTCAGGAAAACGAAGAAAAAAGCACTATAGTACGCAAGCCGTACTTTACGCCGGATGAGTATACCGCAACCCTCACCCGCAACCGCCACACCCCGGGAGCCATGGAGTTTACGTTTGACAACGAAACCGATGACATTCCGGCTTTCATCAGAAGACAAGCAAACTAATGCTTCTTTTCATACTCAGTAATCCAAAAAAACGGGCTTCGGCCTGTTTTTTTGATTTAACGGCCAAACTGCGTCTTTTTGAAAATAAAAACTCCGCCGCACAAAATGCCAGTTCAGTCCGCCGCAGCAAAAACGCTGTCGCTGCATCAGGTTCGCTATAAAAAGCGCAGCACTCTCCGGCACATAAAAAAAGCGGGACAAGCCCGCTTTTATATCTGCCTGAAAACCGCTTTCCTGCTTTCAGCAATTGCTGAAACAGTTCAGACATTCGGCGTCAAAACATTCATGGCTTCTGCCCGCAAGGCGTCTGGCCTCAAGCATGGCCTGCCATGCCCGCACGTAATACACCAAAAAACGGAAACATACATATCCCACAACCAAAGTTGCGACAGTCAGCTCCGCATAAGCAAGCGTGCGAACCTGACTGCTGTATTCCAACAGCATCGGATATTCCGCCAATTTTTCGGAAACTTTAAGCAGCGCGCCGGCACCCACGGCCATAGGGAAAGTATACGCGGCAAAAGCCGGGCTGAACGGCAGACGGAGCAAGTAAAAAAAGGCAAAATACACTATTACGGTCATCAAAACCGCAATGCCGAACAAGAGTGCTGCCAGCAGCAAAGACGGTTGTGCTTCCAAGGTGAGGTATGCATACAAAATCAAACTTGCGGGAGCTGCCAGAACGGCAATGGTAGGTTTAAACGCATTTTCAATTTTTTTTAAAAATATCAAGCGGTAATACATCGTAGGCAAAAGAACGGCATAATTGATAATACAAACAATCATAAGCCCGTAAGCCAGCTCATAGTATGCCGGAGAAGGTATGGTTACGGCTGCTATGCCGAAACCGACAAACGGCACAAACCAGCTCGGCACCATATGGTGCAGTATAAAATCCTGCAGCCGCGCATATAAAAAACAGCCCAGAAAAAACAAATGCAGGCCGATGCCAAAAAGCCACATCATTTCCGCAAACTGCGGGAAGAATATTTTTGCGGTTTTTGACTGCAGCATAATAGCCATGGCAAGCGTAGGAATAATGCTTCCGACCACCGCATGAGCCATATCCTGTTTAAAGAGCTGTCCGTGCAGAATATATTTTGCCAAAACCAGAACGGTCAGTACGGCAGAAACAAAGGCCGTGCTTATCTGCATCATGCTCTGCATGGAAAGGGAATTTTCCAGCCCCAGCCCCAAACTGGCAATGCCGAGGGCAAGCCCGGCCAGCGGTGTCGGTACGGCATAAAAAAACAAAGATATTTTTTTGAACATTGCTAAATCCTCCAAACATATAAACAGCATTCATTCGTCACTTGCCTTTATGCCAAATATCCGATATTAAGTATATTCAAATATTTTGAATATAGTATTTAGAAAAACTAAACAAGAGAAACGCATGAATATCACAATCCGTCAGCTTGAAGCATTTTTGGCAGCGGCAAACATGAAAGCCTGGTACAGGCCGCAGAAGAACTGTATCTGACCAAAGGTGCCGTATCCCAAGCCCTGCAGGAACTGGAAAAACAGCTGGGCGCAAAACTTTTTGACCGGATACACCCCAATATCCGCCTCAACCACGAAGGCAAACGCCTGCGCCCTCTGGCAGACGACATTCTGCGCCGCTGCAGGGAAGCGGAAAATCTGTTCCGAACCGAAAAAGAAAATTATCTGAAAATAGGAGTCAGCAAAACCATTGGAACCTATATCCTGCCCGGTCTTTTTTCAGCTTTCCGCGAACACTTCGGCTGGCTGCCGGCTGCACGTATTGCAAACTCCGGTATGCTTATAGACGAACTGATGAACTTTTCCCTGGACGCCCTGCTGACAGAAGACTATGCAGCCCACGCGGAACTTGTTGCCGAAAAATGGCTTGAAGACGAAATGATTGTTCTTGCCCATAAAAGCCACCCTCTGGCAGACGAAAAAAAACATTCCCTCAGCGAACTGCAGAAAGAAAATTGGGTACTGCGGGAAGAAAATTCCGGCACACGAAAATTTTTTGAAGAAAACATCGGCAGAACCATCTATCCGTACCGCATTGCCCAAACCCTGGATTCTCCGGGAGCCGTGCTCGGTATGACGGAAAACAACATCGGCATCACGGTTGTTTCAAAATCCGTACTGAATCAGCATAAATTCCGGGAACGCTTCGGCATCATAGAACTGGAACAAAAACTTATGCGTACCCTCTTTATTTGCTATCATGCAAAAAAATACCATTCTCAGAGCATGGACCGCTTTCTTAATTTTTGCCGCGTATGGCAGCTGTAAACGGTGTTATCCGTTCAGCCGCACAAAAAAACCGGCATAACGCCGGTTTAAAAATCAAAAAAGCATGGCATACCAAACTTTTTCTTAATGTTTCGCATTGGGGCTGGTTGCCTTGATTACAAAAAGCGCTATGGCAACAGCAACTATTCCGCCGATAAAAAATGCAAAATCCATAGTTTCACCTCACTGATTTTATTATAGCTTAGCTTGTAATTTTTTTCAAGAATTTAACCAAAAAAATTTTTATTTTCCCCTTTTTTCTCGTGACAAAACATATGCATAAGCGTATGCTGTACAAACAAATTTATTTTACCGCATTTGCCAAAAGGAGTTCCTATGGCTGTTAAAATTTTAAAAAAAGAAAGTCTCATTCCCGGCAGAACCAGCCGTCTGGTGCTTGACGCGCCGCATATTGCTGCAACCGCAAAGCCAGGACACTTCATCATTTTAAGAATTAACGAAAAAGGGGAACGCTTCCCTCTGACCATTGCCGACACCGACAAAGAACACGGCACCATCACCATCGTATACCTTGTCATGGGCAAATCCACGACCCTGCTCGAAGCCCTGCAGGAAGGCGACGAAATCCACGATGTCTGCGGTCCCCTCGGCAGACCTACCCATATCGTCGAAGGCGGCAAAGGCCATAAAGTTATCTGCGTTGGCGGCGGCACAGGCGTTGCGGCCATGCACCATATTGCCAAAGGCCACAGCCAGGCAGGCAATTATGTCATTGCCGTTATCGGCGCACGCAGCAAAGACTTGCTGCTCTATTACGACGAACTTTCCAAATTCTGCGACGAAGTGCTGGTAGCCACCAACGACGGCAGCATGGGCGTGCAGGGCATGGTTACCGATCCGCTTATCGAACGCCTCAAAGCCGACAAAGACATCAAAGAAGTTGTAGCCATCGGCCCCGTGCCCATGATGGAAGCCATCGCCAAACTTACCAAAGAATACAACGTTCCCACCACTGTCAGCCTGAACTCCCTTATGGTTGACGGTATGGGTATGTGCGGCGCCTGCCGCGTTACCGTCGGCGGCGAAACAAAATTCACCTGTGTCGACGGCCCCGAATTTGACGGCCATAAAGTTGATTTCAATGAACTGAAAATCCGTCTCAGCTCCTTCCGCGACAAAGAGGCCGAATCCGTTGAACACCACAAATGCACCTGCGGCGCACATTAATTTACGAGGTTTCAGAATGTCAGAAAAACTTCCACGTACCGAAATGCCCTGTCAAGAGGCTAAAGAAAGAGTAAAGAACTTCAACGAAGTTGCCCTCGGATATACCGACGAAATGGCCAAAGCAGAAGCAAGCCGCTGTCTGCAGTGCAAAAACCCCATGTGCCGCAAGGGCTGTCCCGTTGAAGTGCGCATTCCGGAATTTATCGCCGAAATAAACAGCGGCAATCTGGACAAAGCATACGAAATCCTGAAAAGCACCAACAGCCTCCCGGCTGTCTGCGGCCGTGTCTGCCCGCAGGAAAAACAATGCGAAGCAAAATGCATTGTGGGCGTTAAAGGCGAACCGGTCGCCATCGGCCGTCTGGAACGCTACGTTGCCGACAAAGCCCTTGCCGCTGAGAAAAAAACCGCAGCGGCTCCGGCCAAAAAAGACGTAAAAATCGCCTGCATTGGATCAGGCCCTGCCTCTTTGACCTGCGCTGGCTACCTTGCAAACCTCGGCGCCAGCGTCACGGTTTTTGAAGGCCTGCACGAACCGGGCGGCGTGCTTGTTTACGGCATTCCGGAATTCAGACTTCCCAAAAGCATTGTACGGCAGGAACTCGAAGGCCTCAAAGATATGGGCGTTGACATTAAAACCAGCTATGTGGGCGGTACCACCGTTACCATCGACAGCCTGTTCAAAGAAGGCTACAAAGCAGTATTTGTCGGCGTGGGCGCCGGTCTTCCCCTGTTCCTCAACATTCCGGGCGAAAACCTTATCGGCGTGTTCTCCGCCAACGAATACCTCACCCGCGCCAACCTCGGCCGCGCCTATGACTTCCCCAATTACGACACCCCGTACTATTCCGGCAAAAAAGTCACCGTGTTCGGCGCAGGCAACGTAGCCATGGACGCCGCGCGGACAGCCATGCGCATGGGTGCGGAAACCGTGCATATCGTCTACCGCCGTACCAGAAACGAAATGCCCGCACGCCTTGAAGAAATCGAACACGCTTTCGAAGAGGGCGTACAGCTCCTCGAACTTTCCGCCCCGCTGGAATTCAAAGGCAGCGAACAAGGCAAGCTCCAATCCGTAATCCTGCAGAAAATGGAACTGGGCGAACCGGACGCAAGCGGCAGAAGAAGCCCCGTACCTGTACCCAATTCCGAATTTGAACTGGAAACAGACCTTGCCATCGTAGCCCTCGGCACCCGCCCGAACCCGCTTTTCATCCACAATACCCCGGCCCTTGAACTCAACAAAAAAGGATATATCGTGGTAAACGAAGAAACCAGCGAAACTTCCATTCCCAACGTTTTTGCCGGCGGCGACATCGTAACCGGCGCTGCCACAGTTATCCTGGCAATGGGCGCAGGCAGAAAAGCCGGCGCTGCCATTGCGGAACGTTTCCTGAAATAACGGCAAATGAGCCATTCTGTCCCAAAATCCCTGCCCTGCCTCTGCAAGGCGGGGATTTTTTTGGGCCTGCCTATTTTTCCTGCAGCGGACATCTTGCAAGTTCAGCCATAATTCCCTATACTTTTAAAAATTTTTTTATTTAAGGTTGCCATGTCAGATTTTGCTCTTATTGAAAAAACCCTCGGACAGGTTTTAGACGATACGGTTTCCCGATTTCCGAATCAGACCGCATTCATTTTTCCCGACTGCGAACTGCAGTGGACTTGGAAAGAATTCCAACAGGAAGTTGACGAAACTGCCAAAGGATTAATGGCTCTGGGCATTCAAAAAGGCGAAAAAATCGCCGTATGGGCGCCCAATGTCCCGCATTGGGTTTCCTTTATGTTTGCCGCGGCAAAAATCGGGGCTGTCCTTATGACGGTCAACACCAATTACCGCAGCAGCGAACTGTGCTACCAGCTGCAGCAGTCGGAATGCGAAAATCTGTGTCTGGTGGAAAATTTCCGCGAACACGATTTTCTGGAAACCCTTAATGCCATTGCTCCGGAAATACGCCTGCAAAACCGAAACAACCTGCACTGCGAAAAACTCCCGCATTTAAAACGCGTACTTTTTTTCGGCGACGTGGAACAAAAAGGTATGTACTCCGTCAATGAAATAAAAAAACTCGCCGCAGCCGTTTCCGCCGAAGAATTCGCACAGCGGCAAAACAGCCTGAGCCCCTATGATACCGTCAATATGCAGTACACTTCGGGAACAACGGGCTTTCCCAAAGGCGTTATGCTCAGCCATATCAGCATCAGCAACAACGGTTATCATATCGGTAAAAATCAAAAATTGACGGAAAAAGACATTGTATGCTCGCCCGTGCCGCTTTTCCACTGCTTCGGCTGCGTACTCGGCATATTGGCCTTTGTGCACCACGGCGCCTGTGCGGTTATTCTTGAAAGTTTTAACCCCGTACAGGTAATGACCGCCATCGAAACGGAAAAATGCACCGCTCTCTACGGCGTTCCCAGTATGTACCTGGCAATCGTGGAACATAAACTCTTTAAAAAATTTGACTATTCTTCCCTGCGCACCGGCATCATGAGCGGTGCCGTCTGCCCGGAACCGCTGATGCGCCGCGTCCTGGAAGAAATGAATATGCACGAAATAACCATTCCTTACGGGCTTACGGAAAACTCTCCGGTAATGACCATGACCACCACAGAAGAAACCTTGGAAGACAGATGCGCCACTGTCGGCAAAGCCATGCCCGGCATTGAAGTAGAAATCCACGATCCGGAAACCAACTGCCCCCTGCCGCCGGGCGAGCACGGCGAAGTATGCTGCCGCGGCTACAGCGTCATGCAGGGCTATTACAACAATCCCAAGGCAACCGAAGATGTGATAGACAAAGAAGGCTGGCTGCATTCGGGCGATCTCGGCGTCCTTGACGAACGCGGCTACCTGCGCATTACCGGCAGGATCAAAGATATGATAGTACGCGGCGGCGAAAACATTTATCCGCGCGAAATAGAAGAATTTCTTGTCAGAATGCCCGATGTGCAGGATGTGCAGGTAGTTGCCATTCCTTCCCACAAATACGGCGAAGACATCGCTGCCTTTATCCTCACGCGCGACGGCAAACAAATTAAAGCCGAAGACGTGCGGGACTTCTGCCGCGGCAAAATAGCCTGGCATAAAATTCCCCGCCATGTGGCGACTGTGGAAGCCTATCCGCTGACTGCCAGCGGAAAAATCCAAAAATACAAACTGCGCGAACTGGCTCTTGAACTGTTTACGCAGGAAAACCAATAAGCAGCCAAGCAACAGCCATGAAAAATTCCTGTGCTTACATTGCCCCGCGATTTTTTGAACACGAACTGAAAAAAGAACTTGCTTATTTAGAAATTCCCGTTCTGCAGCAGTACGGCCGCTTTTTCCTGTGCAAAAAAACGGAACAAAAACCGGTCTGGGCGCAGAATACATGGCATGATATGCAGATTATGCACGTATCCTCCATAAACGACGCGGCAAAACAGCTCAAAGCCATACAGCGCAACTGGCATTCCTGTCCCGTTGATTTTTTCCGGCGGGTAAAGCTCATTGAAGAAAAACTGCCGCCAATCCGTTTTAAACCGCATAATTACGGAGAACCCTGCCCTGCGGCCAATCTCGGCGCCTGGACCATGACCGACCCGCAGCATATTCTGTACAGCACGGCAGTATCTTCGGCCTTTCCCCACGGAGAAGTCACGTTTGCGGAAAACAAAGAAGAACCGCCAAGCCGCGCCTACCTGAAATTATGGGAAATTTTCACTTTGGCGGAAACATATCCCAAAGCCGGCGAAAACGCCGTTGATCTCGGTGCCTGTCCCGGCGGCTGGACATGGGTTATGGCACAGCATTCCGTCAATATCCTTGCCATAGACAAGGCGGAAATAACCCCGCAGGTACGCAGTATGCCCACGGTAACCTACGAAAGCAAAAGCGGATTTTCCCTGAAACCGGAAGACTTTCCGAACACGGACTGGCTGCTTTCGGATATGGCCTGCTATCACTCGCGGCTTTTTGAGCTTACAAAACGCTGGCTTGCCAAAGGCTCTGTGAAAAACTTTGTCTTCACGCTTAAACTGCAGGGAGAAAACACAAAAGAACACATTGATTTATTTAGAAGTATTCCAAATTCCACACTTTTGCACCTTTCCTGCAACAAACATGAATTAACCTGGATTTATGGTGAGATACAAAAAAATTATCAAAAAAAGCTTGACAACAAAATAACAAGACCCTAAGTTTAATTTAACGTTTTTAAAACGGAAGCTAACTAACATTTAATTTAGCATTGAAAATGGAGACAAAAAGATGACTAAAGCTGAACTCATTGAAAAAATTCACGCAAAGTCCGGTTTGCCAACTAAAGCCAAAACCGAAGCTGCTCTTGACGCTACCATTGAAGCAATCACTGAAAGCCTTGCAGCCGGCGAATCCATTACATTGACCGGTTTCGGAAGCTTCAAAGTAACCAAACGTGCTGCCCGCAAAGGCCGCAACCCGCGTACTGGTGAAGAAATCAACATTCCTCCGTGTTCAGTTGTGAAATTCACACCGGGCAAAAACCTTAAAGATTCCGTAAACTAAGTCTTTTTGCCTACCATTCGGAATTTATAAAAGTGTCTTGCAAAAGGCACTTTTTTTATTTAAAAACTGGGAGGAATTTTTATTTCTTTTTCCTGCAACCTGTGTTAAAAATAATTATATTTTTTAAAAAGGAAGTTTTATGAGTACTAATCTTATCATTTTAGGGGGAGCAGGACGCATGGGTTCCACACTTATCCGCCTTGCTTCAAATTCTCAGGATTTAACCGTTGCTGCCGTTGTCGAACCTAAAACAGAATTTTTACCGAAGCTGCCTGACACAGTCTTTGTCTGCACCGCGTTGAAAGACTGTATCGAAAAATTCCCCGGCGCCGTTATCATTGATTTTACTTCAACGGTTTCCACCATGGAAAACGCCAAGCTTGCGGCCGCCTGCAAAAACCCGCTGATCATAGGCACCACGGGCCTCAGCCAGGAAGAAAAAGAACAAATCGCGGAATATGCCAAACAAACGCCTATCATGATGTCCCCGAACATGAGCGTCGGCGTCAATGTCCTTCTCGACATTCTGCCCAAGCTTACCGCCATGCTTGGTTCCGATTACGATACCGAACTTATGGAAATCCACCACAACCTGAAAAAAGACGCTCCCAGCGGCACTGCCCTGCGCCTTGCCGAAGCCGTTGCCGAAGGCAAAGGCAAAAACCTTGCCGATGTGGCCTGCTACCACCGCGAAGGCATTATAGGAGAACGCCCCAAAGACGAAATAGGCATCCAAACCCTGCGGGGCGGCGATGTAGTCGGCGTACACACCGTATATTACATGGGCGCGGGCGAACGCATAGAAATTACCCACCATGCCCATTCCAGAGAAAATTTTGCCGGAGGAGCCCTGAGAGCCGCCCGCTGGCTGGCCAAACAAAATGCCGGCAGGCTCTATTCCATGCACGACGTGCTCAAAGGTTAACCGCACTCACCTGCGCAATTATAAGGATTTTCCATGCGTTTTTATCTTTATCAGCTTAACGGCAAATTGGGGGATATGCAGGCAAATGCCCAAAAAATCCTCGCTTTCGCCAAAAATTTGGAAAACGATTCCTGCACGCTTCTTCCGTCGCTTCCTCTTGTTCAGCACCCGTATGCTGAAATTTCCCATGTGGGCGGCTTTTTGGACAGAGCACGCAAAGAATACCTCGACTGCAGCCATACCAATATTCTGTTTGAAAGCTTTGCCGCAGACGGCAGCTTTTCCTGGGAAACGCGGGGCGGCATAGTACAGAACGAAAAATTGTTCAAACTCGGCGATATTGCTATTTTTGCGCCGCACTGCCCGCAGTGCGGTTTTGCCGAATTTTTGGAAAACCTGTCCGTGCCCCACGCCGCCGACTTGGTTTATTTTGCCGCGGCCCATCAATTTTACGAAGGATTTGCCGTCCAGACCGAACTGGCAGGATTTGCCAAAAAGCACAAAAAAAACGTCGTATACGTAAATGCCTGCGGTGCCAGCGACGGTACGATTTTTGCCGGACAGAGCATGCTTTTCAGCGCGCAGGGCCATATGCTGCTTCAGCTTGCCCCGTTCAGCGAAGACAGCGCTTATTTTGACTTTGACGGAAAATCCGTACAGGCAGAAAACAAAAACTTCCCTTCCGTTACGGCTGACGGAATGCTTTTTTTGGCAGCCAAACAGGCTGTTTGCGACTATGCCCGCAAAAGCGGCATAAAGCGCGCGGTTATCGGCCTCAGCGGCGGCATGGATTCCGCGCTTGTGGCTGCAATAACCTGTGAAGCGCTGGGCAGCGGCAATGTCACCGGCATCATCATGCCTTCCAAGTACAATGCCCAAACCAGCATGGACGACGCCATAAACCTGGCCAAAAATCTGGGCATGACCTATTATATCATGCCCATTTCAGAAATCACCCGCAGCTTTGAAAGCGCCCTTGCCCCAAGCTTTGCCAACGAAGAACCCTTCAGCAAAGAAAACGACACCACCTTTGAAAATATCCAGGCCCGTACCCGCGGCAATCTGCTTACCGCTTTTGCCAACCGCATCGGCGCCATGGTAATCGGCACGGGCAACAAATCCGAAGCCGCCATGGGCTACTGCACCTTATACGGCGATACAGTAGGCGCCATGGAACCCATTGCCGATATTTACAAATCCCGTGCATACCGGGTAGCGCGCTGGTTTAATGACAGCAAGAAGCACGCCTGCATTCCGGAAAATATTTTTACCAAAGCACCCTCAGCAGAGCTTCGGCCGGGCCAAAAAGACGAAGACAGCCTTCCGCCCTATCCCTATCTCGATGCCGTTCTGCACCAGCTTCTGGAAGAAGGAAAAGATCCGGAAACCATTACCGAGGAACATTTAAGCACTGACGATATCATGCTTATTTACCGCCGATTAAAAACCAGTGAATTTAAAAGAAAACAATGCCCGTTCCCCGTTATTCTCACAAGCTGCCCCTTTGGCGGCAAATGGAATCCCTCAGCCAGCGCAAAAGTTTTCTAACCCATAAGGATTGCCCATGTCAGACGCAAAATTTCCTCCATGGCACGCCCACTATGAAGGCAATGCCCCTGCAGAATTTAATTTTACGGCCTGCAATCTGCAGGATTTTCTGGCCGAAGCCGCCGAAAATGCTCCCAAAACCAATGCCATTGAATTTCATAATTTTAAAATGACCTATGAAAAACTCAATGAAAAAGCCGAAAACATCGCTGCCGGCCTAAAACAGCTCGGCATTGAAAAAGGCGACAGGATAGCCATTATGCTGCCCAACATTCCCCAAACAGTCATGGCATTCTGGGGAGCGATAAAAGCCGGCGCCATTGTCGTTATGACCAACCCCCTGTACATGGAAAAAGAACTTACCCACCACTTCAACGACTCCAAACCGAAAGTTCTTATCACCCTTGACTTGTTCTGGTCCAAAATCAAACCGCTGAAAGAAAAATTAGGCGTAGAAAAATACATTGTTACCCGTATTTCGGAAGCCCTTGCTTTTCCGTTGAATTACCTGCAGATTTTAAAGGCAAAACGCTCCAAAGAATTTATTGATCTCCCCTTTGACGGCAAAAACGTCATATCCTGGAAAAACCTGCTGAAAACAAAAGAACGCTACACGGCGCCGTTTTCCGACCCCAAAAGCACCATTGCCCTGCTACAGTACACGGGCGGCACCACGGGATTTTCCAAAGGCGCCATGCTTACCCACGCCAACCTCAGCATACAGATACAGCAGCTGCGCCAGGTTGTCCGTGCGGAAAATGACGGCATAAACCATTTATTCATTGCCGTTATGCCGTTTTTCCACGTCTTCGGCCTGGTAGGCTGTCTTATCCTGCCCGCGGTATTCAAAGCACCGACCATTCCCGTTCCGCGCTACGTACCGGCAGACCTTCTTGAAATCATCAAAAAATACAGGCCGACATTTTTCTGCGGCGCGCCTTCCATTTACATTTCTTTGATGCAGCAAAAGAAAATCAAAGAAGTGGACATGACCTGCATTAAATATTGCATTTCCGGTTCTTCGCCGTTTCCGCTTGCCAGCCTGAAACGCTTCCAGGAACTGACCAAAGCCAAAATAACCGAAGGGCTTGGCCTGACGGAAGCCTCCCCTGTCATTGCCGCCAATCCCGTATACGGCCTGCAGAAAGCCGGCTCCGTGGGCGTGGCCATTCCCGGAACGGAATTAAAAATCGTCGACCCCGAAGACGGAGTAACGGAACTTGGCAACAACGAACCCGGCGAACTTTTGGCAAAAGGCCCGCAGGTTATGCTCGGCTATTGGAACCACCCGGAAGAAACCGCCAACAGCATACGCGACGGCTGGCTGTATACCGGCGACATTGCCTACCGCGACGATGACGGCTATTATTTCATTGTTGACAGAAAAAAAGACATGGCAATAGTCGGCGGCTATAACGTGTATCCCAGCGAAATAGACGAAGTGCTGTACGAATACCCCAAAATCCACGAAGCGGTTTCCCTCAGCATACCGCACCGCTCCAAAGGGGAAATATTGAAAGCCTATATCGTTCCCAAACCCGGCGAAAAAATCAACCCGGCGGAAATTATGGCCTATTGCCGCGAAAAACTGGCTTCTTACAAAGTGCCGCGCATTATCGAAATACGCGAAGAACTGCCAAAAAGCATGGTAGGCAAAATCCTGCGCCGTGCCCTGCGCGATGAAGAAGAAAAAAAACTGCAGGCAGAAAAAGAAGCGGAAACAGATAAAAACACCAAAGAATAATCTTATAAAAAATCAAGACAAAAAAAACGGCTTCTGCCGTTTTTTTGTTTATCTGCCGACATGGGCAAAACTTTATCCGATAATCTGCGCGTGTTCGCGGAAAACAATTTCTTCGCCCGCAAAACGCTTTTTCATAACCTCAATGGCTGCAGGATTTTTATCTATTAAAATACAGTCCCTGCCGAGCTCCATGGCAGCCTTGCCAAAGGAACCGCTCCCGGCAAAAAAATCCATAACCACAGAATCTTCGTTGCTGTGCACCTTTATTATGCGCCGCATAATTTTTATGGGTTTTTGCGTGGCATACCCGGTTTTTTCCTTGCTGTTGGGACTGACAATGGTCTGCCACCAAACATCGGTAGGCGTTTTGCCGCGGGCGGCCTTTTCCTTGCCCACCAACGAAGGTGCCATATAGGGTATTCTGTCTATTTCGTCGTAATGATAAATATATTTTTTCGGGTTTTTTGCATACCAAAAGATACTGTCATGCTTGGCAGACCAGCGTTTTTTGCTGCGCGCGCCGTAATCGTAAGCCCAAATAATTTCGTTCATAAACGCATCGCGGCCGAAGATATAATCCAAAAGCAGCTTGCAGTAATGAGCCTCACGGTAATCTATATGAAACAAAATACTGCCGTTTTCGGAAAGAATGCGGTGCGCTTCCGCAAGGCGCGGCTCCAAAAACCCGATATAATCGTCAAAAATATCCGCATACCCGAGCGTGCCGAGCTTTATCGTCTTATAGCGCCTGCCCTGATAGCCTATCCTGTCGCCCTCATTGCTGGCTATGGTTTTTATCTGCGTTCTTTCCTGCGTTCTGCCGGTATTAAAAGGCGGGTCTATATAAATCAAATCCACGGAACCGGCTGCCATTTCCGGCAAAAAGCTCATATTGTCGCCAAAGCAAAGGTCTAGTTTCGCCATGATTTCTCCGGTTACTCCACAGTGACGCTTTTTGCCAAGTTGCGCGGCTGATCCACGTCTTTACCCAAATAATCCGCCATTTCATAACTGAACAGCTGCATGGCAGGCAATGCCAGAAATTCAGGAATCGCGGTTTTCGGAATATACCACAAATCCTCGCAGTCAAGGACTGTGCCTTCCTGCAAAAGGGCTATCACTTTGCCCTGCCGTGATTTCACTTCCAAAATGCCCGAACGCACCTTACCGAAATTTTCATCGTCAAAAGCAAGGGCAAAAGCCGGAAATTCAGGGTCAATCAGCGCAATGGGGCCATGCTTCATTTCGCCCGTGGCATAGCCTTCGGCATGAATATAGGAAAGCTCCTTCAGTTTCAGCGCGCCTTCCAAAGCAAGGGCATAGGCCGTACCGCGGCCAAGATAAAAGAAACTTTTGGCAAACGCATATTTATAAGCAAATTCCTTCGCCTTTTCACGCATATCGGCAAGCGTTCCTTCCAAAACATCGGGCAGACGCCTAAGCTCTGCCAAAACTTCCTCCGCGGGACACGCCGTGTTTCTGCGCTGACCGAAATACAATGCAAGCAAAAGCAGCACAACCATTTGGCTGAGCATGGCTTTGGTGGAAGCCACGCTGATTTCGGGCCCTGCCTGCGTATACAGACAGGCGCTTGCCTCCCTTGCCACGGAAGAACCAAGCACATTGCAGATACCGAGTACAGGATAGCCTTTTTCGCGGCACAGGCGCAATGCCCCCAGCGTATCTGCGGTTTCGCCGGACTGGCTGATAACGACAATAAGCTCGCGGCTGTTCAAAATCGGTTTTCTGTAACGAAATTCCGAAGCAATTTCCACGGTTACGGGAAGCTGCGCAAACTGCTCCAAATAATACTGCGACCACAGCCCGGCATTATAGCTTGTACCGCAGGCAATTATGCGTATGCTCTCCGGCACGGGCATATTGTCCAGCTCCGGCAGACAAATTCTGCCGTTTTGCACTCTTCCTGCCAGGCAGTCACGCAGAACTTTGGGCTGTTCCATAATTTCTTTAAGCATGAAATGCTTGAACCCGTCCTTGGCCGCTCCCTGCAAGTCCCAGGGAATATGATGAATTTCTTTTTGAACTGGCTCTGCCGTATACAGATTTTTCACGGCATAGCCGCCGGAGCTGATAACCACGTATTCCCTGTCGTCCAAAAAGACCACATCACGGGTATACGGCAAAAAAGCCGGAACGTCGGACGCCACGAAATATTCGCCGATGCCTATGCCCATAAGCAGAGGCGCCGCAAGCCGCGCTGCCAAAATATGCTTGGGAACAAGGGGACTTAACAGCACAACGGCATACGCGCCGTGAGCTTTCTGCAAGGCTTTGGCAAAGGCTTTTTCCATAAGTTCAAGATACTGCAGAGAATTTTCCTGTGCATTTTCGGCAAATTCCTGTGCCGCGCCGGCATAACTTTTTCCAAAATGCCGCTGCAGCAAACCGTCAAGTTCATCTGCAATGCAGTTAGCCAAAACTTCCGTATCGGTTTCGGAATGAAAAACATAGCCCTTGGCAAGGAGCTCATCTTTAATTTCCTGAAAATTTTCGATAATGCCGTTATGCACAATGGCAACGGCACCGCTGTTGCTTGCATGGGGGTGGGCATTTTTTTCAACGGGCAAGCCGTGCGTGGCCCAGCGGGTATGACCTATGCTGATGGGCGCAAAGGTATTGGCGGTCTGCGCGACTTTTTCCTCGAGCCTGCATAATTTGCCTTCCGAACGGATAATTTCCAGCTTGCTTACCTGCAAAAACGCCAGGCCCGCAGAATCATATCCGCGATATTCCAAACGTTTCAAACCTTCAAGCACAAGAGGAACGGCAGGCCTGTGCCCGCAGTAACCGATAATTCCACACATATTTAGCTCCTTACAGGCTCTAAATATACCATTTCCGAAAAAAAGACAATTAAAATATTTAGTTTAAACAACAAGCTAGCATAAAAAAACTAAGATATTTAATTTTTTAACCATCTTAAAGCATTTTTTTTAATTAAGATTTCTGCGTATACAGAATGTAAAAATATCATGCCGTCCGGCATATTCAGAAATTATGCGGATTAACTGATAACAAGGTTTTTTGCCGTTTTGGACAGCAAAACATGAAAAATCCAAAATCTGCAGCGCTCCGCACATTTTCACAAAAAAAACGGGGGAAACCATTTCCCCCGGCAAACAATTATACCCTAGAAAATATAAATTTTCGTATCGGCATCCACAAAGAGCATCAGTTCTTCCATAAACGTCCTGGGCAGAGCAATGCTGCCGTCCGTGGGCTTGCCTATGCTGCATTCCAAAAATAACGCCGATCCTTTATAGGGCTCCTTATGGCTGATATTGTAATCCACCACCAGCACATAGGCGTAGCGCACAGGCCGTTTAAACAGCTCTATTTCCGAAAGCCAGTCAATAAAAACCGTATTTTTGCGGACAAGCAGATTATAATATTTTGACTGCGGATCGGTCACCCACACATCGCCGGGCTTAAGCTTGTAATAGGGCAGAACGCTTCCGGGATTATCATTCATGCCGAAAGCAATGATAAAGTTATACAAGCCTTTGGGGGTTGCAAAATCTCCCTCGATTTTATTCTGTTTGGCACCGCCGCGGCCTATTTGCGCTTTGCTGTCCCTAAGGCAGACCCATTCGTTATTAAAGCGTTTGAGCTGATAAAAATGCGGCTCGTCAAGCGTTGTATCCAGCACAAGCAGTTTTGCGGCATCGGTCAGCGTATCCAGCTTGAATTTTTCCACAAGTCCGCTTGCCAAATTTTCGCCCGGTATGCCGGACTTCTGCAGATTGTCCCCGGCAAACCCTGTCTGACAGCAAAAAAACATACACAACAAGAAAAAAAACGCTTTTTTCATATATCCCCTCAAAAGCTTTTTTACTTTTTTAAGGATACAAAAAGTACTGCCATAAATCAAGAATTAAAAAAAATTATGCATAATTTTCCGCAAGCAGACGCTTAACAGCGGATATGCTTCCCGTGGGCAGCATATGAAAAGATTTTTTGTATTTTTTGCACATATCTTTGACTTTCAAACACGCGGTATGGCTGTTGCAATTAATGGGGCAGATAATCATATCCGCACGCTGCAGGCATTTTTCAAATTTTTTCATGCCTGACTGCATGGACCCGCAGTGATAATCCAAAATGCCGCCGCATTCTTCTATTACTGTACGGTATAACGGTTCCATGCGCTCCACGCCGCCCACGATAAAAATACGTTTTTGACACAAATCAAAATTGGGGCAGCTTTCGCTGCAGTTGGCGCACTGCGCCATGTCAAGAGGAAAATGATTGAAAGACGGGGTCATTTTTCTGCCTTTGTTTTTCATGGCTTAGCTCCTATTTTTAGCGTATGGGTTCAGTATATTGAAATTGAAAATCAATGTCAATAATTTTTTGAATTTAAATTATTTACCGTAATTCAAAACTGTTACGAAACTATTATTTTTTTTTGCTCAAAGCTCTTGCACAATCAAAATTAACGTGTTACGATTTCAAAAATCGTAACACAAAGTAATACGTTTTTAAATTTCGTAACACCATTAAGTATCCCAAAGGAGCACCCATGCGGCGTCTTGTCCCGTTTTTCCTGATTCTCTGCACTCTGCTGCTGCCGGCTCAAAGCTTTGCCGAAAACATTCTGAACACGGCATGGCTGCACAATGTCGGCCCGCTTAACCCGCACGATTATTACCCTAACGAAATGTTTGCGCAAAACATGGTTTATGAAGGCCTGACCCATTACAACGGCAAAGAAGCCGAACCGTGTCTGGCTGCTTCCTGGAGCATTTCCGAAGACCAAAAAACCTACACCTTCAGCCTGCGCAAAGACGTGAAATTTTCCGACGGCACGCCTTTTAACGCCTATGCCGCGGAAAAAAACTTCGACGCAATCATGCAGAACAAAGAACGCCATGCCTGGCTTGCCCTCGTAAACCTTATCGAAAGCTGGAAAGCTCTGGACGAGTATACCTTTGAAATAAAACTGTCTTCCCCGTACAATCTCACCCTGACGGAGCTGAGCCTGCCGCGGCCGTTCCGTTTTTTGGGACTGAACGGATTTTTGCCTGATTCGGAAAAACGCGGAGGCGCCCATCAAAAAATCGCCGCCCCCATAGGTACGGGTCCCTGGGTTCTAAAAGAACAGAAACTCGGACAATACGATTATTTCGAGCGCAATCCCCATTACATTCCCAAAACTGCCGACACGCAGGAACGCGGCAACATCGACGCCGTAAAAATCTATGTGCTGCCGGAAGCCAACAGCCGCATCTTGGCTTTGGAAACAGGCCAGATAGATATTTTATTCGGAGAAGGCAATTTCAATATAGAAAACTTTGTGCGCCTCAGCAGCCTGCCCGATTTTGCAGGAGAAAAATCCGAACCGCGCATAACCTGCCTTATCGCCCTGAACTCCAACCGTTCGTATACCAAAGACGCCAACGTGCGCAAAGCCATACTCCATGCCGTCAACAAAGACATTATCCTGCAATTTATTCTGCGCGGCCAGGAATACAGGGCCGAACGCCTTTTCAATCCCGGCACGGCCTTTTCCGACATCGGCACCGTCTATGCCTGCAACCCGCAAAAATCGGAAGAACTGCTCACGCAAAGCGGCTTTGTCAAAAACGGCGTCTATTTTGAAAAAAACGGCACGCCGATAGAACTTAATCTGCACTACCTGGGCATTGACCCGAAGCAAAAAGCCATTGCCGAAGCCGTGCAGGCTGATTTGGAAAAAGTCGGCATAAAACTGAACCTGCGAGCCGAAGAAAACACGCTGCTTACCAGCCTGCACCAAAACGGCGAATTTGATTTGATATTCAACCGTACCTGGGGCCCGCCCTACGAACCGACTTCCTACCTTGCGTCCATGCGCAGGCCCTCCCATGCCGATTATCAGGCACAGCTAGGCCTCGCAGACAAAACCGCCATTGACGCGCAAATCACCGAACTGCTCACGACAACGGACAGACAAAACTACGCAGACCTGCACAAAAACGTGCTGGAAGCCCTGCATAACGGAGCCGTATATCTGCCCATAAGCTTCGAGCCGGACTTTGTGCTGTACAACAGCAAAAAAGTATCCGGTTTCCGCTTCGGCAGCATATCCACGGAAATTCTTCTGCACACCCTTACCCTGAACCGATAGTATGCTGCATTATATTCTGAAACGTATCTGCTATGCCGTACTGGCGGTATTTATTCTGTCCTTTGCGGTATTTGTGATTCTGCGCATAGGCCCCGTAGACCCTGCGCGCGCGTATCTTGCCAGTTCGCGCATTCCCATAACGGCGGAAGCCTTGGCGGCAACCACTGTCGAGCTGGGATTGAACAGACCCATACTCGTCCAATACGGAGAATGGCTGAACAACGCCCTGCACCTGGATTTCGGCACGTCCTACATCACCAAACGCAACGTTTTTGCCGATCTGTGCTATTATTTCCCCACTTCGCTGAAACTGGCGCTGAGTTCCATGCTCTTTCTCATTGCCGTCAGCCTGCCGCTGGGCATATTGGCCGCCCGCAGAAAAGGCGGTTTTTTGGACAAATGCGTACAGTTCTATTCGTTTTTGGGGGTTTCCGTTCCGAACTTCTGGCTCGGTTTCATGCTGCTGTATGTTTTTTCCCTCAAACTGAAATGGATTCCCACTTTCGGCAGCGAAGGAGCCGTCAGCTATATCCTGCCCGTACTGACGCTTTCCTTTATGTCCCTGGCCATAAATACCAGACTCACCAGAACGGCTTTTCTGGAATATATGCAGCAGCGTTCCCTGCAGTATCTCACCGTTCTCGGCATAAGCAAAACCAAAATATACGGCAAATACACCCTGAAAAACGCCATGCTGCCCATAGTCACTTCCTTCGGTATGCATTTCGGCGAACTTTTGGGCGGCGCCTTTGTGGTGGAGGTGCTGTTTGCTTTTCCCGGCGTGGGCCGCTTCATGGTTTCCGCCCTGTATTCCCATGATTTTCCCGTACTGCAGTGCTTTATGGTAATGATCACCGTAATCTTCCTGACAGTAAACCTGGCAACCGATATTCTCTACGCCTACCTCAACCCCAAAATCGTCTACGAGGAAAAAGAAGACCATGCCTAAAAACCGTACATTCCGCATACTGCTGGCGCTTTTGGGACTGCTCCTTTTGACGGCGGCCTTTGCGCCCCTGCTTGCGCCGCACAATCCGTACCTGGTGGATCTGAGCAAAAAACTGCTGCCCATGGACGGCACCTATCTTTTGGGAACCGACCACCTCGGCCGCGACATTCTTTCCAGACTCATCTACGGCACGCGCACGTCCCTTGCCATTGTCCTGGTCATCGAATGCCTTATCCTAGCGGTTTCCCTGAGCATAGGCATTGCCGCAGGATACAAGGGCGACATTTTCGATTCTCTGCTCATGCGCGTAAGCGACCTTTTCCTTGCCCTGCCCACGTTTATTTTAGGACTGTTTTTCATCGGCGTGCTCGGCGTGGGGCTTGTCAATGTCGTCATAACCATTGTTCTGACCCACTGGGCATGGTATGCGCGCATAGTGCGTTCCATGGTTCTGCAGATAAAAAGCCAGGACTACGTACTGGCGGCAAAAACCCTGGGCGGCAGCGATCTGCAGATTATACGCCGCCATATCCTGCCTTCCGTTTTTTCGCAGATATCCATACTGGCCACGCTGGATTTCGGGCATATGCTCCTGCACGTGGCAGGCCTCAGCTTTCTCGGCCTCGGCATACAGGCGCCCACAGCGGAATGGGGAGTCATGATAAACGACGCCCTGCCCTATATTTACACCAACCCCATGCTCATGCTCATTCCCGGTTTCTGCATTTTTATTGTGGTAGCCATTTTCAACAGCCTTGGGGAAATGCTGCGCGAAAACGTGCAGAACGGAACCTTCACCCAAGCCCATCCCCATTCTCATTAAAACCAGCCATGATTACAGTACAGAACCTTACCATTCAAAGCCATAACGCCCTGCTGACGGACAATGTCAGTTTTTCCGTAGGCAAAGGGGAAAAAGTTGTCCTGCTCGGCCAGTCCGGTTCGGGCAAAACCCTGACCAGCCTCGCTCTTATGCACCTGCTGCCGTCAAATCTTCATCAAAGCGGAACAATTTCCTATCACGGCAAAGCCTTTGACGAGAGTATGCGCGGCAAAACCTTAGGTATGATTATGCAGTCGCCCGCAGGCTGTTTCGACCAAGCCTTCACCATAGGCACATTATTTGCCGATGTTTTCAAAACCCATATGCCGCAAAAATGCACGCAGGACTTTTTCCGGCACTGCCTTGCCGATGTAGGCTTGGAAAACCCGCAGGACATTCTGAACTCCTACCCCTTTCAGCTCAGCGGCGGTATGCTCCAGCGCATTATGATAGGCTTAAGCCTTGCACTGGAAACCGAATTCATCATTGCCGACGAACCCACGTCGGACATCGACTACCTTGCGGAACAGGAAATTCTGACCCTGCTGAAAAAAGTGGAAAAAAAACGGCAAAGCCTTCTGCTTATTACCCACAGCATAAAAACAGCCTGCCAAATCGCCGACCGCATACTGCTTATGCACGCGGGCAAAATACTGGACGATTTTCCCGCCGCCGCAGTCCGTGCCCCGAACCGCCACCCGAAACTCAAAGAACTGCTGCAGGCCGACACGCAAATTCGCAGCAACGCATGGGGAGTGTCATTCCATGAATAATATCCTTTTATCCTGCGAACATATCAGCAAAACTTACGGAAAAACGACCTGGTTTTCCAAAAAACAGCCCAAAACGGTTTTGCGGGACATCAGTTTCGGTTTAAAGCAGGGGCGCTCGCTGGGCATAGCCGGCATCAACGGCGCAGGCAAAAGCACGCTGGCAAAAATCATTTTGGGCATCGAAAAACCGAGCAGCGGCACAGTGCGCCTGCTGGGGGAAGATATCCGTATCCTGCAGAAAAAAGGGCGGCAGACATTCAGAAAAACCATGCAGGCGGTTTTTCAGAATCCGGGCACGGCACTCAATCCGCGCTGGTCGGCACTGCAGGCCGTTTCGGAACCGCTGCGCAATTTTTATAGCCTCACCGAAAAAGAACTGACGGAAAAAACCGCATACCTCATGCAGCTTGCGGAACTGAACCCCGGCGATATGCACAAAAACTGCACGCAGTTCAGCGGCGGCCAGCAGCAGCGCCTGGCTCTGGCCCGCGCCCTGGCGCTTGACCCAAAACTGCTCGTTTTGGACGAAGCCTTAAGCAGTCTGGACATGAGCACGCAGGCGCAGCTGCTGAAATTGCTGCACCGGCTCAAAGAAACCCATGCCATTTCTTATATTGTCATTTCCCACGACATACGGCTGACTTTCAGCCTCTGCGACGACATCATAACCCTTGACCAAGGCCAAATTGCCGACAGTCTGCACAAAGAAGAAGGACTTCCCGCCGAACGCTCCCCGCTTTTGCGGCAGCTTCTTGCCCGCAGCGGCGCAGTCATATAAAAACCAATAAAACGCAGCCATGCGTGTAACCGTGAAAAAGGACAAAAAAAGGAGCTTGCGCTCCTTTTTTTTACAATCTGCTTTTGCAGTTATTCATGCACGTCACTGCAGCACGCAGGCGCCTGCACTTTCGGGTTAAAATACCCAAAATGCAGATGCGGACAGCTGTTCAGCATACGTTTGGTAAAATTAGCCAGTCCCACGGAGGGGCCAAAATCAATGCCTTCCAAAAGGCGCAGATACATTTCCGGATCTATGTTCAGGTTTCTGAGCTGGATAAAATCCACTTTGTAGGCATTGACCAGCTCTATAAGAGCTTCCACTTCTTCCTCACAGTCGGTAACACCCGGAAAATACAGCAAATTCAATGAAACAAACAAACCGTGCTCTTTCGCCGTCCGTATGGAAGCGCGCACATCGGAAAAGCTGTAATTCGTCGGACGGTAATATTTATTGTATACGGCTTCCCGCGCACTGTTCATGCTCACGCGCAGGGAATTCAGCCCGGCAAGGGCAAGCTCTTTTATCCAGTTCGGCATGGACGCATTGGAATTTAAATTCACGGTTCCTTTGCCGCCCTTGGCACGGAACAGCTTCACCGCCTCCACCAAAAGCGGGGCCTGCGTCAGCGGCTCGCCCTCACAGCCCTGCCCGAAAGAATAAATGGGTTCCGCTTCGTTTTGCTGATGGTACAGCATAACTTCCACAATTTCCTGCGCCGTGGGCGTAAAATTCATTCTGTCCTGCGGAGCCTGGCAAATGGAAGAATCCGCGTCCTGGTGCGAAATACAGCCGATACAGCGCGCATTGCAGGCACGTGACGTCGGCAGCGGCGCCTCATAGCGGCCGAGCACAAGATTTTTTGCGGCAGGACAGCCGTAACGCAGCACGCAGTTATGCATAAGGTGCTGCATAAGTCTGTTGTCGGGAAACTCTTTAATAATGGCTTTGGCTTTTTTTTCGATTTTTTTCGGGGAAATTCCTTCAAAAACCTGTCGTGTGTCCTTGTCTACCTGCATGGCGCACACATAAAAATCATCGCCGATGACGCCGAGCGCGCCATAAGCAAAAAGCGGCAGGGTGGGGGCATTTTCTTCGGTCACGTACACGGGGTGGCCGGAAATGGTATAGCCGGGAGATACAAAAGCGGCAACAGCCAGTTCTTCCAATTCCTCCACTTCGCCCGTTTCCTTGTTCAGCCCCACGGCCCTGCGGTTCGGAAGCAGAAAAAACTCGCTTTCGTGCGGCAGGGGAATAAGCTCTTCCGGTTTTGGCAGCGCCCATTCGTCGCCGCGGCGGCACAGCATATAATACGCGTCGTCGGACGCTATTTCACCGTTTTCAAAAGCAAAAACCAAATCAGGATGTTTTTGTTTCATTTTCTTTCCTTTTATTAATATGAAAAAGTATCCCTTATTCAGTCCCCGGCGTCAAGCAAAACATCTTGGGCTATTAATATTTTTTTTGTGTAATTTCAAATTGTTAATACGACATTACCGATTTTTTCAAAAAAGATGTTTGCCAAACAGCAAATCATGTCTTATTTTTAACTATCACAATCAAAAAAGCCTGCACGGAGCATATGCATGAAATTTCTTTTTACTAAAATCTTCGGCACCAGAAACGATCGCTATATAAAATCCTTACGCCCAATCATAAAAAAAATCAATTCCTTAGAACCACAGATGCAGGAGCTTGCCGACAGTGAACTTGCTCCGACGCTCGCGTCGTACAAAGAACGCGTGCAGAAAGGAGAAAGCCTGAACAAAATCCTGCCGGAGGTGTTCGCCCTCGTGCGCGAAACCAGCCGCCGCGTTCTCGGAATGCGCCACTACGACGTACAGCTTATGGGCGGCATAACCCTGCACCAAGGCAAAATTGCCGAAATGAAAACAGGGGAAGGCAAAACCCTTATGGCTACCCTGCCCGTCGTACTGAACACGCTTTCCGGAAAAGGCGTCCATGTGGTCACGGTCAACGATTACCTTGCAAAACGCGACAGCGAGTGGATGAACCAAGTCTATTCCGCCCTCGGCCTGACCTGCGGCGTCATCGTGCACGGCCTTTCCGACGAAGAACGCAAAAACGCCTATAACTGCGACATTACATACGGCACCAACAATGAATTCGGTTTTGACTATCTTCGCGACAACATGAAATTTTATGCCAAAGACATGGTGCAGCGCGGACACAATTTCGCCATTGTGGACGAAGTGGACTCCATTTTAATCGACGAAGCCAGAACACCGCTTATCATATCCGGCGCGGCCTCCGAATCCACAAATCTGTACCTGCAGATGAACGAACTGGTAAAATACCTGAAAAAAGACGAAGATTTCACCATTGACGAAAAAACCCGCTCCGCCCTGCTTACCGAAGACGGCGTCAATAAAATCGAAGAAATACTTAAAATAGACAACCTTTTCGACCCGGCAAGCATTTCCCTGCAGCACCATGTCCTGCAGGCCCTGCGCGCCAACCACTGCTACCAGAAAGACGTAGATTATATGGTCACGGCGGAGAAAAAAGTCGTGATCATCGACGAATTCACGGGACGCCCCATGGAAGGCAGACGCTTCGGCGACGGTCTGCACCAAGCCTTGGAAGCCAAGGAAAAAGTGAAAATCGAATCCGAAAACCAAACCCTTGCGAGCATTACCTACCAAAACTATTTCCGTATGTACGAAAAACTTGCGGGCATGACGGGCACAGCCCAGACCGAAGCGGTGGAATTTATGGAAATATACGGCTTGGAAACCATTACGGTTCCCACCAACAAGCCTATGATACGCAAGGACTTCCCCGATGTGATCTACCGCACCCAAAAAGAGAAGTTCGCCGCCATTTCCAATGCCATCAAAGAACTGCACGAAAAAGGCCAGCCCGTGCTTGTGGGCACCATTTCCATCGAAACTTCCGAATACCTCTCATCAATTCTCAAAAAAATGGGCATTCCCCATAACGTGCTGAACGCCAAACACTTGGCTCAGGAAGCGCAGATAGTTGCCGAAGCAGGACAAAAAGGCCGCGTCACCATTGCCACAAACATGGCAGGCCGCGGTACGGACATCAAACTCGGCGAAGGCGTGGAAGAACTCGGCGGCCTGCACATTTTGGGCACCGAACGCCACGAAAGCCGCCGCATAGACAATCAGCTGCGCGGCCGTTCCGGCCGTCAGGGCGACCCCGGTTCCTCCCGTTTCTATCTGTCCCTTGAAGACAACCTCATGCGTATTTTCGGCTCGGAACGCATTTCCACCCTCATGCAGAAACTCGGCATGGACGAAGGCGAAGCCATTGAAAACCGCTTTGTTTCCAAAGCCATTGAAAACGCACAGAAAAAAGTTGAAGCCCATAACTTTGAAATACGCAAAACCCTGCTCGATTACGACAACGTCATGAACCAGCAGCGCACCGTTATTTACGACCTGCGCAAAGACATTATTCTCGAAGACGACATCGAACCGGTCGTGCACGAATTTGCCCATGAAGTATTTGAAGACATTTTCTACAGCGAACACGACAAGAAAAACCAAACCGAAGAACACCGCCTGGAAATCGGCGCACGGCTTCTCGATGTCTGCAACTTGGGCCGCATGATCCCCGAACTGCTCACCAACCAGGCCGCTCCCGTTTCCAAAGAAGAAGCCCAAAACGCGTTCCAAAGCATTCTCACCGAACTGCGGCAGGAAGCAGGTCCCATATATCAGGATATCCTGCGCTACTTTGTCTTGGAAGAACTTGACCGTGCCTGGAAAGACCACCTTAAAAGCATGGACTACCTGCGCGAAGGCATAGGTCTGCGCGGCTACGGCCAGCGCGACCCGAAACTGGAATACAAGCGCGAAGGCTTCAGTATGTTCCAAAATATGCTCTACCAAATCAAAGAAGGAGCATTGAGAGCGCTTACCCGCGTGCGTATCCAAAAACAGGAAGAACAGCCTGCCGAAAACACGGAAAACGCCGAACAGCAGACACCGCCCGAAGGCCGGCAGGAATCAAAACAAATGGAGCTTAAACACAAAGAAGTGCAGACCCGCGAAAACACTTCCGGACAAAAGGCCGACATACCGAACACACCCCTGCAGAATCAGGAAAAAATCGGCAGAAACGACCCCTGCCCCTGCGGCAGCGGAAAAAAATACAAAAAATGCCATGGTGCGCATTTAGACGATTAACAGAGAAAATCCCATGAATTTAGACTGTTTTAAAGCTTACGACGTCCGCGGAAAAGTTCCCGAATCCCTCAGCCCGGCCCTTGCCCTTGAAATAGGCTATGCCTATGTGCAGGAATTTAACAGCAAAAACGTAGTAATCGGCTACGACGCCCGCCTCTCCTCCCCCGACCTGTATAAGGCTCTTGCGGCAGGCCTGCAGGCCGCAGGCGCCCATGTAGTGGGCATTGGTATGTGCGGAACCGAAGAAATTTATCACGCCGCAGCCTATATGCAGGAAAACGGCATTCCCTTTGACGGCGGCATCATGGTCACGGGCAGTCATAACCCCAAAGACGAAAACGGTCTGAAATTCGTGCGCGAAAATGCCATTCCCATTAGCGCCGACACCGGCCTTATGGCAATTAAAGCCCGTATCCAAAACGGCCAGCAAATTCCCACCGCCTCCGGCGGAACGTTTGCCGAACGCTCCTACCGCAAATTTTACATCGAAAAACTCCTGTCCTATATCGACACAAAAACACTGAAACCCTTTAAAATCGTAGCAAATCCCGGCAACGGCTGCGCCTGGCTCGCCCTCAAAGAACTAATTCCGCATCTGCCTTTCCAATTTGTTCTTGCCGACGAAACGCCTGACGGAACCTTCCCCAACGGCATACCCAACCCCCTGCTGCCCGACAACCGCGAAAAAACCGCCAATCTCGTGCGCGAACACAGCGCTGATTTCGGTATTGCCTGGGACGGTGACTTTGACCGCTGCTTCTTCTACGACGCCAACGGCCGTTTCATCGAAGGATACTATATCGTCGGAATGCTCGCCAGCGCCCTGCTCAAAGACCGGCCCGGCGAAAAAATTATCCACGACCCGCGCCTTACCTGGAACACAATGGAACTGGTTACCCAAAACGGCGGCATAAACATCACCAGCAAATCCGGCCATGCCTTTATCAAAGAATGTATGCGCAGGGAAAACGCCCTCTACGGCGGCGAAATGAGCGCCCACCACTATTTCAGGGATTTTTCCTACTGCGATTCCGGTATGCTGCCCTGGCTCCTTGTGGCCAAGCTTCTTTCCGATACCGGCATGAGCCTTGCGAATTTTGTGGACGCCAGAATAAAAGCCTACCCCTGCAGCGGCGAAATCAATTCAAAAGCAGACAGCGTGCCGCGCATTCTCGAAAAAATCGAAAACGCTTATAAAGACAAAGCCCAGCACACCGACAAAACAGACGGCCTGTCCATGGAATTCGGCACATGGCGCTTCAACGTGCGCGGCTCCAATACCGAACCCGTCCTGCGCCTCAACGTGGAAAGCCGCGGCGACGAAAAACTCATGCAGGAAAAAACCCAGGAACTGCTTAAACTTATACGGGGATAACGTATTTTTATGGGGAAAAACTTTTGAAAAAGTTTCTTCCCCATACCCCTTTACAAAACTTTTTAATATATCTTCTGCCGTATAAAAAAATTTTGCCGTTCTGCCCGTGCAAACGGCTTTTTTTGCGCCCTGCCCGCGCTATGCCGGCAGCACGGCATAACGCGCCGCGAGGGGGTTCGGGGGAAATCATTTCCCCCGAAGAAAAACAAAATCCACAGAATGACCGCAAAATTTAAAATTGAAAATTTTCCCCTGTCGGTGTATATTTGCCTATACAAAAATTACTGGAGGCTTCCCTTGCGTATTTTAGTTATCGGTTCCGGCGGCCGCGAACACGCCCTGGCATGGAAAATTGCCCAAAGTCCCCTTGTCGAAGAAATTTTTGTTGCTCCCGGAAACGGCGGCACCTGCGAACACAACGTAGCCATTTCCGACAGTGACATAGACGGTTTGGTTAATTTCGTAAAAGAAAAGCACATTGATTTTGTTGTTCCCGGCCCTGAACTTCCGCTTACTCTCGGCATTACCGACGCCATGGAAGCCATAGGCGTTCCCTGCTTCGGCCCGAGCAAAGCCTGCGCCAAACTGGAAGGCAGCAAGGCTTTTTCCAAAGAAGTTATGGTAGCCGCCAACATTCCGACGGCCGCTTACGGCACGTTCCAAGACATAGACAAAGCCCTTGCCTTTATTGACGGCCACCAAGCCCCGCTTGTTGTCAAAGCGGACGGACTTGCCGCGGGCAAAGGCGTTATCATAGCCCAGACAGCCGAAGAAGCCAAGGACGCCGCACGATCCATGCTCAGTGACAAAAAATTCGGAGACGCAGGCAATACCGTAGTCATCGAGGAATTTTTGGCAGGCGAAGAACTTTCCCTGCTTTGCTTCTGCGACGGCGAAAATGCCCTTGCCCTGCCTTCCGCCCAAGACCACAAAGCAATCGGCGAAGGCGATACGGGACTGAACACGGGCGGCATGGGCGCATACAGCCCGGCCCCGCTTGCACAGGACGAAGAACTGGAAAAGCTTGCGGATATTACGGTGCGTCCCCTGCTTAAGGAAATGGCCAAACGCGGCACCCCGTTTAAAGGCATTCTGTATGCGGGCCTGATGATGACGGCAAACGGCGTAAAAGTGCTGGAATACAATGTCCGTTTCGGCGACCCGGAATGCCAGCCCCTGCTTATGCGCATGAAAAGCGACATACTGCCTGTTATGCAGGCCTGCGTCAGCGGCGAGCTCAAAAGCAAAAACATCAAGCTTGAACTGTATCCGCAGTCAGCCCTCGGCGTGGTTTTTGCTGCCAAAGGCTATCCGGAAAGCTATCCGAAAGGCATGGAAATCACGGGCATAAACGAAGCGGACGCCATGGACGAGGTAAAGGTTTTCCAGGCAGGAACAAAAGCCGAAGGCGGCAAAATCCTTTCCAACGGCGGCCGCATTCTGTGCATTGTGGCTCTCGGCGACACGCTGCAAGAAGCAAAAGACAAATCCTATCAGGCAGTAAGCAAAATTCATATGGAAAACTCCTATTACCGCCGCGACATCGGAGATAAAGGAATCAGACGCCTGCAAAACAAATAAAAGGAAAACGATATGGTACAAGTAGGAATTTTAATGGGCTCCGCTTCTGACGAAAACACGATCAGCCCCTGTGTGGAAGTTTTGAAAAAATTAGGCATCAGCTACCGCTTTACGGTTTCTTCCGCCCACCGTACCCCCCTGCGCACGGAAAAAGTCGTAGACGAACTGGAAAAAGACGGCTGTCAGGTTTTTATCTGTGCCGCAGGCATGGCTGCCCACCTGGCAGGCGCCGTAGCCGCACGCACGATTAAACCCGTTATCGGCATTCCGCTGACCGGCTCATCACTGAACGGTCTGGATTCCCTTTTGGCCACTGTACAGATGCCTTCCGGCTTCCCCGTAGGTACCGTTGCCCTTGACAAAGCAGGCGCAAAAAACGCCGCCTATATGGCTGCCCAAATCATAGCCCTGCATGACGCCAAGGTTGCCGAAGCACTGCTGAAAGAACGGCAGTCTTTTGTGGAAAATGTGGAAAAAGCAGCCAAAGAAATCGAAGAAAAATATTAACCGTACAGTATATCACACCAGCATATCACAGGAAAAACGCCGCAATGCGTTTTTCCTGTTTTTTTTTATGATATTCCCGATTACTGCATGAAAAAACGTGTTATACTTTGCAACAGGAAAAAATTTCCGAAATACAAAACCTATAATTTCTGCAGGCTTTCCCAAATCTGCAACGCTTTTTTCCTGCCGATTTTGGGCAATTTCATCAAATCGTCGACGCTTGCTTTTTTCATTTCTTCCAGACTGTTAAAATGCCGCCATAAAAGCTTGGCCGTTTCCTGCCCTATATTCGGCAGCTGCAGCAGTCTGGAGTCCAGGCTTTGCCTGCTGCGCGCCTGCCTGTGCCTGCCTATGGCAAAATCATGGGTGGCATCGCGTATGGACTGCAGAAACAACAGTTCCGCACTGCCTTCTTTAAACGGCAGAGGATTTGTTCTGTTGGGCAAAAAAATTCTGTCTGCCAGATTGCCTGCCCTTCTGTCGGCATGACCGTGCTCGTCCCGTGCTTTGGCAATGCCCGCAAGCACAAAGGGCAGCTGTCCTTCTTCCAGATCGAAACTGTGGGAATCGCGGATATGCCGGCTTGAAAAATATTCCTGAAATGCGGCGTAAACCGTGTTCACCTGTCCGCGGCCGCCGTCGATAAGCAGCAGATGCGGCCAGGGCGCCCCGTGTTCCGCCCTGCGCTTTGCCCACTGCGCCAGCGCAAGATAATCGTCGCCGCCGGTATTTTCCATATTCCAAACCCGATATTCGGAAGTATGCGGCTTGCCGTCCTGATACACCACAAGCCCGACCTTGGTAACCGTGCCCGAAGTATGGGAAACGTCCGCACATTCAATCCTGCGTATGGGTTCCTGAACTTTAAACAGCGCCGCAAGCCGCTCATCCATACCCAAATCTGAACGTTTATACACGGTTTCCCTGGCATTGGTTTTGGCAATTTCTATAAGCTTATAATCATCGGGCGTACGGGCCGCCACAATGCGCACACTGCTTCCGCGCCATTCGCCGAGCATGGCCGCAATGCTTTGCAGATCTTCCTCATGGGCGGCATATTCGGCACCAAAGGCACCGATTAAAGCGGGACTTTCGGAAATTTCCACCTGTTCAGACGAAACAGCCCACGGAATCACGATACGCGGCGGAATGTCTTTATCCTGGGAATAAAACTGCGTCAAAAAACCGAGCAGCAATTCTTCCGCGTCTTCCATAACAAGCCCTGCCCAAAAAAAAGCCGCCTTGTCAATAACCTGCCCGCCGCGCACAAAAAGCACGGCAAGCGCAAGCCCGTCGCCGCGGGAAACAATGGCCATAACGTCCATATCCGCACCGTTATGAAAAACCACCCCTTGCTTTTCAATGGTTGTTTCTATGGCCGTGCGCTGGTCGCGAAGCGCGGCCGCTTTTTCAAATTCCAGTTCTTCGGCTGCCTGTTCCATTTTTTGGGTAATGCTTTCGATAAGTTCCCTGGATTTTCCGGATAACAGCAATTCCACTTTCTGAATTACTTCAAAGTATTCCTGCTGTCCCACATTGCCGGAACACGGCGCAAGGCACAGCCCTATATGATGATACAGACACGGACGCACGCGGTTTTTCATGGCTTTGTCGCTGCAGCGGCGCAGCGGAAAAACGGTATGCAGCGTTTTCCATGTCTCGCGTGCCGCCTGCGATGACGTGAACGGTCCGAAATAATGAGCTCCGTCTTTTTTTGCCCTGCGCACAACCTCAAGGCGGGGATAGGGGGCTTTTACGGAAATTCTGAATAAAATATATTGTTTATCGTCACGAAGAACGATATTATAATGCGGACGGTGCTTTTTAATCAGGCTGGCTTCCAGCAGCAGGGCCTCTTTTTCCGTGCTTGTGGTAAGAAACTCCACCGAACAGGCATGGCTCATCATGGCCCTTGTTTTGGCAGTCAGCTGCATATCCGGACGAAAATACGAAAGCACGCGCTTTTTTAAGCTGCGCGCTTTGCCCACATAAATTATCCTGCCGCCTGCATCTTTATACAGATACACTCCCGGGCTTGTCGGTATATTTTCCGGTTTTTCCATAGTCACCTCGCCGCTCCATTGTGCTAAATTTCCAAAAAAAGTTCAAGCCTTATCAGGAATAAGAATTATTAAGTAAAGATATTAGTCAGTTACACGAGCAATACCAATAAATCAAATATTTTCATTGACATATCTACAACAAAAGGTTAAAGGGGTGTTAATTACCATTTATAATAGGGAGAGGTATTATTATGCCAGGTTATGTTTACTTTTTACTTGCCTGCGTAGCCTTAGTGGTAGGCTATGCAGTGTACGGCAGCATTGTTGCCAAAATTTTCGGCGCGGACGACAGCCGCATTCCTCCTGCAATCACCATGACCGACGGCGTGGACTATGTTCCCATGAAACCTGCCAACATTTGGCTTATTCAGCTTCTGAACATCGCCGGCGTAGGCCCCATTTTCGGCCCTATCCTTGGTGCGCTGTACGGTCCTGCGGCACTTTTCTGGATTGTTTTCGGCTGCATTTTTGCAGGCGGCGTGCACGACTATCTTTCCGGTATGCTTTCTATCCGCTACAAAGGTACCAACGTACCGAACATTGTCGGTTACAACCTCGGCAATGTATTCAAACGCATTATGCAGCTTTTTGCCATTATCCTTCTTTTGCTTGTCGGTGTTGTTTTCATGACTTCTCCTGCCATGCTCCTCAAAAACCTCACCAATATCGACATGAACATTTGGCTTGTAATCATCTTTATTTATTACCTGCTTGCAACCGTTCTGCCCATTGACAAGATCATCGGCCGCCTTTATCCGATTTTCGGCGCCGTTCTGCTTATCATGGCAGTAGGCATGACAACCATGCTCTTTGTC
Organism: uncultured Desulfovibrionaceae bacterium; assembly: GCA_949299515.1. GTDB lineage: Bacteria > Desulfobacterota > Desulfovibrionia > Desulfovibrionales > Desulfovibrionaceae > Taurinivorans. The sequence continues at coordinate 86,239 of CASGAP010000009.1, read as the reverse complement.
AAAGGCTACGACTTCTACCCAGCAGCAGAAATGGCCAACCAATTCCCCGGTGAAAATCCGCTGCCAATTTGGCCGCTTATTTTCGTAACAATCGCCTGCGGCGCACTGTCCGGTTTCCACGCTACCCAATCCCCGATTATGGCACGCTGCATGACCAAAGAAAGTTTCGGCAAGCCGATTTTCTACGGTGCCATGATAGGCGAAGGCTTCATTGCTCTTATTTGGGCTACTGTCGGCATGACATTCTATCAGAGCCCTGCCGAACTTCAGGCTGCGCTTGCAGCAGGCGGCCCTGCCAACGTTGTTAACCAGTCTGCCCTCAGCCTTATGGGTTCTGTCGGCGGCTTCCTGGCTGTTCTCGGCGTTATTGTTCTTCCCATTACCTCAGGCGACACCGCATTCCGTGCAGCCCGCCTTACCATCGCGGAAGTATTCAATTTCTCCCAGTCAGCTTCCAAAAACCGTCTGTCCATTGCCATTCCGCTCTTTGCCATTGGCGCCGTGCTTACCCAAGTAGACTTTAACGTTATTTGGCGTTATTTCGGCTGGTCAAACCAAACCCTTGCCTGCATCATGCTTTGGGCCTGCGCCGCTTACCTGTACCGCAAAGAACGTCTGCACTGGATCGCAAGCATTCCCGCTACGTTCATGACTGCGGTTATCGTTACCTATATCTGCGTTGACAAGAGCTTGGGCTTCGGCCTTTCCACCACTGTTTCCGACATTATCGGCATTGCCGGTGCCGTTATTGCATTAGGCTGCTTCCTTGCTTTTGCCAAAAAAGGCGTAAAGGACGCTCCGACGGACGACTAAACCAAACACTTTAACCATAAAAAGACCGGTGCAAAACCGGTCTTTTTTTTGCCGCAAAATCACCCCTGCCAATCTCCCAAAATGCCGTGCTTTTTATTTCAATAAAAACAGTCGAACACTACATAAATCAGAATGTGTTTCTAATTTTTTCGGGGGAGATAATTGCGCTGCAGTCCATTTGCGTAAGGTTCGCAGGCTCACTGACGCAAACGGCTTGTCCCCTTTGGGCGGCTCCCCAGGCCCCTCACTGCACGCAATTACGTAACCTTACAGATCTTTTCGGCTTCAATTCCGTAACTGCCGAGAATAGGTATAAAAAAATCTTTTCCTATAATAAAAAGTTATTTTTATACATAGTGTTATAACTATTATAGTCAGTACCGTTAATTCGGAAACGTACTCTGACCATCTTGCAAAACGGCGTTTTCTGCCTAACAGCCAAAGCTGTCCTGCACAGCTTAAAAAATAAGACCGCTGTTTTTCAGCGGTCTTATTTTTGTGGCAAAGAATATCTGTCAACAATTATTGATGATTTACGGCAGCATGAACTCTTGCAGTCACGTCATCATTCGGACCGAGAACCGCAGTTGCCGTAAGCACAACGTCGGTAGAGCTGTTCAGGGCAGTTTCCGTGGAGTCTTGCAGTACGCCGATGATAAAACCAACGCCGACAACCTGGAAAGCAATGTCGTTGCTGATACCGAAAAGACTGCAGGCAAGTGGAATAAGCATAAGGGAACCGCCGGCAATACCGGAAGCGCCGCAGGCACAAAGAGAAGCAACAACGCTAAGCAGCAACGCATTGAAAATGCCTACATGAATGTTAAGCGTTGCAGCGGCGGCAAGGGTAAGCACGGTAATGGTAATGGCCGCACCAGCCATGTTAACGGTTGCTCCAAGCGGAATGGAAATGGCATACGTAGCCTCGGGCAAATCAAGACGGCGGCACAAATCCATATTCACGGGAATATTTGCGGCAGAAGAACGGGTAAAGAATGCCGTTACCCCGCTGTTTTTGATGCAGAACCAAATAAGAGGATACGGATTTTGACGAAGTTTTGCATACACGATAATCGGGTTAATAACAAAGCCCACAAAGAACATGGAACCCAAAAGAACGGCAAGCACGCGGACATATCCGTAAAGCACGTCGACACCGAACGTACCCACAACGGTATATACAAGACCGAAAATGCCGAACGGCGCGCAGCGCACTATCATTCTTACGATATCGGAAACGGTATGTCCCAGTTCCACCACGAATTTTTTGGTGCTTTCGCTGCAGTGCTGAAAACCGAAACCAAAAACAACAGCCCAAAAAATAAGGGAAATATAATTAGCTTGGGACAGTGCGGTAATGGGGTTTGAAACTACCTGCACAATCAAATTTTTCAGCACTTGGCCGACTGTCTGCACGGCTTCGCCCGCTTCGGCCGTCTGCAGCTGCAGCGTGGTCGGGAACATAAAGCTTGCGATAACGGCAATAACAGCCGCAGCAAAGGTGCTAATCAAATATAATGCGATCAAAGGTTTGATTTTCGTTTCGGCACCTTTTTGATGCTGTGTGACGGAAGCGCAGACAAGCGTAAATACAAGAATGGGAGCTATAGCTTTCAAAGCGCCTACAAACAAATCGCCCAAAATAGAGAAATTGCCTGCATAGCCGGGAGCAACAACACCTAAGAAAACACCGATAACCATGCCTATGCAGATAAGCAGAATTAAAGATGTTTTCATGTACCAGTTAAAAGCAGAATAGAAAATACCAGAGTTTTGTGAACTCATACAGACCTCTCTTTCCGATAAGAAAAATTTACAGTCTGCACTGTAAGCCCATTTTACGTTTTTGGCAACAATAATTCCGAATCATTTTACATTTTTAATCATTGATTAATCAAATCACAAACGTTTTTTCACGCCGATAATATTGGGGAGCTTTATTGTTCCTCGCAAAAAAAGCATAATACTGTCACCATGTTGCCATAAAAAAAGGTTTTCATTTCTGTATGCCATGCCAGCTTCGCTCCCGCCTTCGACATACATGGCTCTTTTAATATTCAGCAGGGAATTATTCTGCAAAATTGTCTGAAATTCTTCTATAGTCATGGGATTTGATGCATACATCAGCAAAATTTTATTGTCTTTGTCCTGCGCTATGGCAGCAATGGAATGCCTTCTGCTGCCTTTCCACGAACTTTGGTTTCCGCCCAAATCAAATATGCGGAAATTCTGCACCACTATTTTATATTTGCGCAGCACATTTTCCAATGTCCGCTCCCGTTCGTCCCGCAGAAAAAACCGCTCCAGCTCCGGGTCGTCCGCATAAAGAATGGCACAGTCCGGAACAGTTCCCGCATACCGTTCATAAGGCAAAGAAACAAAATACGCCCCCAGTTTTTTGCCTTTATGCTTATTATTAATCAGCGTATCTTTGCGCAGATACCCTATGCTTGTTTTTTCGTCGGGCAGATACATAGATGCATTGATAGCCGCTTTCAGCCCGTATTCCCCTATCCATGCCTGCAAAGATTTTTTAGGGGTCTTGTCAATGGTTTCGCTGTACACGGTAAACGAAAAAAGCCGCGGGTCAAATTTCAGCACATCAAAATGAATGCTTAAAGGCAGTTTCTGATTGCCGCCGTCCTCTCTGCCAACCATGAGCGTCTGCTCAAGCCGCAGATACCGCACCCCCTCTTCCGCATCCTGCCAAACATTGACTTTCAGCACATCAAAAGGAAAAGAAGAATCAGGCTCAGAACCCACAAAAACCGCCGCAGAATGCGCCGATACGGCAGTTTGAGGGCAGATTAAGCAAAAAAAGGCCAAAAATAAAATTTTTATGCCATATTGAAAGGAATTGAACATATTAGCCTATAGAATAAGAGATTTTTATCAATGCCGTATTGACAACTTTATACCTACTTGATACATATAGTATACGGTTTATGGTTTTCTGTAAAGTATATTTATACTTTACTTGTCTTTGGGAGGAGTGCTCCCCTGCGAATTTCGGGGAAAACGTTTTATCGAAGTGAGACAATTATGCAAAAAGAACTTGTTGAATACATCACCAAATCTCTTGTTGACAATCCTGACAGTGTAAAAGTTCGCGAAATCGAAGGCGAACAAACCTCTGTGCTTGAACTTACAGTTGCCAAAGAAGACTTGGGTAAAGTAATCGGCAAGCAAGGCCGCACGGCCCGCGCTATCCGCACTTTGCTCGGTGCCGTATCAGCAAAAACCCGCAAACGCGTTGTTTTGGAAATTTTAGAATAATGACCTTTGACACCTCCTTTGTTTTTATAGGCAAAATCACCAGACCGCACGGTATCCGCGGTGAAGTTTGCGTACAATATTATGCGGAATCGTTTGAGTATTTCAAAAAAAACCAGGTTTTTCTCCAAGCGGGAAAACTTCCGCCCAAACCGTGCACGGTAACAAACTATAAAGAACAGGGGAATATCCTTATTCTCAAAATAGAGGGAATAAATTCCCGCACAGAAGCCGAACTGTACCGCAATTACAATCTGGTAATCGACGAAAAAGTACTTACGGACAGCGACCTGCAGGCAATGAACGAAGAAGACGGCGCAGACCGGGAATTTGCGCCTTATCTTCACCACATCATAGGTTGCACGGCCTTTGTCGGATCACAAGATATAGGCATTATTGATGAAATTTCTTTTCCGGCAGGGCAGGAAATTTGGTTCATCCGCAAAGATGGACAGGAAATTCTCTTCCCTGCTGTTTCTCAATTCATAGAACGCTACGATTTGGACAATAAAGCGGTTTACCTTTGTCCGCCTGAAGGACTGCTTGAAATTTACCTGGAAGATGCCGCCCCAAAAAACAACGGATAACCTTTTCCCATGCAGTACCACATTGTCACGCTTTTTCCCGAATGGTTCCAATCGCCGTTAAACACCGCTCTTTTTGCCAAAGCCAGCCAGGCAGGCATTGTCGGCGCCGATTTTATCAATCCCCGCGACCATACCCTGAACAAACACAACAAAGTCGATGACAGCCCTTACGGCGGAGGCCCCGGCATGGTGCTTATGGTACAGCCCATACTTGACGCCGTGCGCTCCATACCGCAGACAGGCCCCATTATAGCCCTGACCCCCGCAGGAGAACCGCTTACCCAAAAACTGGCAGAAGAACTGGCGCGGGAAGAACATCTCACGCTTATCTGCGGACGCTACGAAGGCTTTGACGAACGCCTCTACGATCTTTTGCCGATCCGCCGCATAAGCGTCGGCGAAGCGATTTTAAACGGCGGCGAAACGGCTGCCCTTGCCCTGATCGAAGCCACTGCCCGCCTGCAGGACGGCTACATGGGCAAAAACGAATCCGGAGATGACGAAAGCTACAGGCACGGACTGCTCGAATATCCGCAATACACAAGACCGGAAAATTTTATGGGCCTGGAAGTTCCCAAAGAGCTGCAAACGGGCAATCACGGCGAAATCAACGCATGGCGGCGCAAAGAAGCCCTGGCCATGACCCTCAGGCACAGACCGGATCTGCTGGCAAAAGCAGCCCTTTCCGAAAAAGACCGCGAAACCCTGAACAGACTGCGCCAAACTTCATTTGCCAAAAATATCCATATAGCGCTGGTACATCACCCCGTCCTGCTGAAAAACAATACGGCGGGCTCCAGCTCCGTAACCAATCTGGACATTCACGACATTTCAAGAATTGCCTGCACCTACGGCATTGCTTCCCTGCAGATCATCACCCCCATTCAGGACCAAAAACTGCTGGTGCGGGAACTGCTCGACCACTGGACAAAGGGCGACGGCGCCAAAACAAATCCGGACAGGGCAAAAGCGCTGTCCCTTGCGCACCTTGCGGACAGTCTGGAACAGGCAGCGGAAAACATCGAAACTCTGTGCGGAGTAAAACCCGTGCTGATCGGAACCAGCGCCAAAGCGGAAAAAGACAAACGCGGCCGCGAAAAACGTTTGGCAGTGCCCTTTCCGGCCGTTGCGGAACTTGCGCGCAGACAGCCTGTTTTGATAGTCCTCGGCACCAGCCACGGCCTTGCTCCGGAAGCTTTGGAACAATGCGCCTGCATTCTGCCGCCCATCCGCTACATGGGGCATTACAATCACCTGCCCGTACGCTCCGCCTGCGCCATAATTATCGACAGACTGCTCGGCGACATCTATTAAAAATTTTAATTTTGAGCAAAAAAACTATTGCAATTATTTTAAAATCTGCTAATAAATACCGTTCCTAAGTGATAGCAGTCCGCTGCTTTTATCGAACTTCCGACGATAAAAAAAGCCGCAAATTTTTTTCCATACAAAAATTTAAGTTGCTTTTATCAAAAAATTAGGTAATTAATACTGTTTGCCGCTTGGCACTGTTATAACCATCTGTTGCTTACGCAACCTATATGATAAATTCCTCGCAAGGAGAGGCAAAATGAATATTATCAGAAAGATTGAAAGCGAACACTTACGTACTGATATTCCTCAGTTCCGCTCCGGTGACACCGTAAAAGTTCACCTCAGAATCGTAGAAGGCGAAAAAGAACGTATTCAGGTTTTCCAAGGCAACGTTATCCGCATCAAACGCGGCACTACCGACGCCTCTTTCACAGTTCGCAAAATTTCCGACGGTGTAGGCGTAGAACGTATTCTTCCTTTACATTCTCCTTTCATCGACCACATCGACGTTGTCAGCCGCGGCCGCGTACGCCGTTCCCGCCTTTACTATCTCCGCAATCTCCGCGGTAAAGCTGCGCGCATTAAACCCCGCAACAACTACTAATCGTTGCCGTTCGCCCATTTGCGCTATAAGTGGGCATAGTAATATTGTATGCCCCTCCCGAAATTTTCGGGTGGGGTTTTTGTGTTTGGAGCTGCCGCATGGCTAAGAAAAAAGAAATCATCAATCACGGCATACTGTACAAACCGACTGACCTGTCCGGCAACGAACTGAGCGCGGGCATTGACGAAGTAGGACGGGGCTGCCTTGCCGGCCCTGTAGTTGCTGCCGCGGTTGTGTTCCCGAAAGGCTTTGACCTCATCGGGCTTGACGATTCCAAAAAACTGACGGAAAAAGAGCGGCTCTGCCTTGACGGCGAAATAAAAAGCCTGGCATGGGGCTGGGGCATAGGCCTTGTCTGGATGAAAACAATTCAGGAAATCAACATTCTGCAGGCCAGCCTTCTTGCCATGGCGCGCGCCGTGGCCGCCCTGCAGAAAAACTTTCCCGCCACACGGCCCAAAACCTATCTCATCGACGGAACCTTTGCCATTCCGCAGTTTTACCTGAACCAATATTCCCTTGCGCCGGCCGCACAAAAAACCATTATTCAGGGCGACGGGCAGGAACCCAGCATTTCCGCGGCTTCGGTCATTGCCAAAAATTTCCGCGACAGTCTGATGATAAAACTGGACAAGCGCTATCCGCACTACGGTTTTGCCTCCCATAAAGGTTACGGCACCAAGGAGCACAGACAGGCAATCCAAACATACGGCCCCTGCCCCCTGCACCGTATGGATTTTAAATCCGTCCGCCCGCAAACCATGGAACAGGGCACGCTATGCTGAGCCGCCTGCAAGCCGCGTTTTCCGCCAAAAACCGCCTCACCGGCAGCCGCGGGGAAAACAAAGCCGCACAGTATCTGAAAAAACACGGCTATACCGTATTGGAACGCAACTGGAAAGCCCACCCCTACGAAATCGACATCATCTGCCGCGACGGCAAAACCGGGGAACTGGTTTTTGCCGAAGTAAAAACCCGCACCCACAGCGAAACAAGCAGAGCAGCGGAAGCCTTTACAAGCAAAAAACAGCAGGCTATACTCAAAGCGGCAAAACTGTATTTATCCCAAAGCGACCAATGGGACTGCCCCTGCCGTTTTGATTTAATCTGCATCTGCGGCGAGGAACAAAACGTGGAGCATTTTATCAATGTCATCATACAATAAGGAAACGGCCGCAGACACTTTGTGCGGAAAACTCCATATCGTGGCAACGCCCCTCGGCAATGCCGGCGACCTGACGCCGCGCGCAAAATCCATACTGGAACGCGTTCCCCTTGTGCTTGCCGAAGACACCAAACGCGCAGGCCTGAATTTTTCCCGCTGGGGCATTAAGGCAAAACGCCTTATCAGCTTCAACGATCACAGCGAAGAAAAAAAACTGGAACACGCCCTGTCTTTTCTGCAGCAGGGCGAGGACATCGCCTTAGTGTCCGACGCGGGTATGCCGGTTATTTCCGACCCGGGCTATCTTATCGTCAAAGCCTGCCGCGAAAAAAATATCGGCGTTACGGTTATTCCGGGAGCCTGTGCGCCGGTGACGGCGCTGGCCGGCAGCGGCATTGCTCCCAACCCGTTCACGTTTTTCGGCTTTCTGCCGCGAAAAACCGGGGATATGGGAAAAACCCTCGCCCCTTTTGCCGGCATCGGCACCACGCTTGTTTTTTTTGAACGCAAAGACAGAATAGCCGACACCCTGAAGTATCTGCATACCCTGCTCGGCTCAAGGGAAGTATGCCTAGCCCGCGAACTGACCAAGGATCACGAAGAATACATTCTGTTCAATCTGGAGAATATCCCCGACCTTGACAGGCTACTCGGAGAACTTACCGTAATCATAGGCCCGCCCCTTTGCAGGCGCAAAACTCCCGAAACCGAGGTAACAGCCCTTATTGCCAAAGAAAAACTCCTCGGCGGAACGCCGAAGCAAATCGCCAAACGGGTTCAGGCGCGGTGCACTGGCTGGACAACCAGCGAAATTTATGCCCTTGCCACCAGAAATTAAAGGACATTTCCATGAGCAAAAAACCCAAAAGCCCTTCCTTTCTTGCCGAAAACAGAAAAGCCCGCCAATATTACGAACTGCTGGAATTTTTTGAAGCAGGCCTCGTGCTCAGCGGCCCCGAAGTAAAGAGCATACGCCAGGGACGCGTCAGCTTTACCGACAGCTACATAGATTTTAAAAACAACGAAGCCTTTGTCATGAATATGCATATCAGCCCCTACGACAATGCCGGCTATGCCGTGCAGAACCCCGACAGGGAAAAAAAACTGCTGCTCCATGCTCAGGAAATAAAACTGCTCAGGGCCAAAGTCGAACAAAAAGGCCTTACCGTAGTGCCGCTGAAAATGTACCTCAAGCACGGAAAAATCAAACTGGAAATAGCCCTTGCGCGCGGCCGAAAACTCCATGACCAGCGCGACGAACTCAAGCGCCGTGCCGAAAACCGCGACCTGGAACGGGAACTTGCCCGCGGCTGATATTCCATTAATAAGGGCTTGCAAGGAACACCCCCATAGGCTATACTTACTGCGTTATTAACTGCGTATTAACAAAAGGAAATATCATGAACAATCCAAAACGCCTGAGCATACTCTGCCTTGTGCTTTTTCTTTTTGCGCTTTCTTCCTGCGTGCAGAATATTCCTTATGCGGACTCCCTGTTCAATGCTAATGAAACGGATAATTTCGTAAAAAGCCTTGTAGGCAAAAGTTCCGCCGAACAAAGCGAAATGGCGGCAAAAATCTGGTCCGACAGCTCCCAGTCCCTGAAACTGAGGGACAGAGCCACCTATATTCTTGCCAGCCGCAGCAACAAACATACCCAAATTGCCCAAAATTCCCTCAATGCCCAATATTACCAATCCGGCAGCGAATATAAAAAATACATGGAAGAAACCCTGTTCCATGACCTGAATACGGTTGCCGACGCGGACATTACCGCCAACCTGAAACTGATTTCGCCCAGCATGGAAACACGTTTCCCTTATAACCTCATTATTTTCGCCGCCGCCAAACGCGGGCTTCTTGCCGACAACCAGAAAGTTTTGGATATGTTCAAAACACACCGGTATTTTGAAAGCCCGTCCATTACCCTGGAAAAAACCCTGTCCGCCAACTATGTAACCGCAAAGAGCGGCTCTATTGCCATGCTCCTGCCCCAAAGCGGCTCCTACAGCACCTTTTCCCGCCAAATCATGACCGGTGCGAAAATTGCCCAAAAACTCCTGCAGCAGCAAGGCGTACAGTGGAATATCACCTATATCGACACGCAGGACCCGAACTGGATGTCCTACCTCAACAACCTGCCCAAGGAATGCGTGGTCGTGGGCGGCCCCCTGCAGGCCAACATATACAAAACCCTGCTCAGCAGCCAGCTTACAAGCCAGCGGGCATTTTTTACCTTTCTCACCCGCCTGCCCGAACCCAGCAGGGAAGGAACAGACGCATGGCGCTTTTTCACCAGCCCCGACGACCAGGTCAATGCCGTGCTGAACGTGGCCCAGCGGGATTTGGGCATACGCAGCTTCGGTTCCTTCTACCAGGATAACGCTTACGGAAAAGGCATGAACAGCCTGTTTGTCCAAAAAGCCAAAGAACGCGGCCTTTCCGTTTTCAGCATGGCTTATCCTCCCAACGACATAAACGAACTCAATTCACTCACGCAGAAATTTTTGGATACAAAAACCCCGGAAAAGGGCAAGCTGCCCATTGCCAAACGTCCCATTGACGCCATTTTTTTCCCTGATGTGTGGAAAAATATGGATATGCTCATTTCCTATATGCATTATCACGGCGGCCACAAAAAAATCATGCTCGGCACCTCCCTTTGGGAGCAAAGCCTGAACACTCCCGTCAACATCAATCCGCAGACCTTTGCCCTGACGCTGTTCCCCGTTGCCTACGACAGCCATAGGGAAAGCCCCTACAAAGACTTTTTCCAAAAAGAACTGGACAGCCTGCACAGCATAGGCACGGACTGGATAGCCCTCGGCTTTGACTTTGTGCTGATGTCAAGCCGCCTGCAGCTTGAAGAAAAAACGGCAAGCCAGGAAATAAACCGCCGCCTTGCGGGCCTTAAGGTTGATTATGTCGGCGCGCCCTTTATTTATGCGTCCGACGGAAAAGTACGGCGGGAACTTATCATCAACCAGCCTGCGCGCAGCGGCCGTATGCCTTACAATAAAGACGCATTCCTTACCTATATGAAAAACGGCAAATCCCTGCCCAACCTTGACGAAGAAACCAAGGAAAAACAGGAAAAACAGCAGCAGGAAAACGCACTGGACGAACTGGTGCAGTCCATTTTAAACTAATTTGCGAACAGAACACATTATTTACAGATAAAGGATAACGCATGGCAACTTCAGCTCACGACTTGGCCCACCTTTGCAAACTTGCAAAATTGGCTCCCGACGAAAAAACGCTTGATAAAATTTCCCACCAATTTTCGGATATCATTAATTATATGGACACCCTCTCCGAAGCGGACACGGCCGGCACGGAGCCCCTTTATTCCCCGGTATTCCATGAAAGCGCGGTACGCGAAGATACTGCCGTCCGCAGGCAGACCCCGGATCAAATCCTAAAAAATGCCCCGGAAACAGACGGAACGTATTTTATCGTACCAAGAATCGTAGAAGGAAAATAATACATGATTACCCGCAGCATTACCGAAATAAAACAAGCCCTTGCCAAAAAAGAAATCAGCGCCCGGGAACTCACCCAAGCCTGCCTTGACCATATCGGAAAAACAGAACCGCAGCTCGGTGCGTTTATCAATGTATACCCTGAACAGGCTCTTGCCCGTGCCAAAGAGCTGGACGAAAAAGGCTATGACGAAAATATGCCGCTGTGGGGCGTTCCTGTTTCCGTAAAAGACGCCCTTGCCACAAAAACCATGAAAACAACGGCAGGTTCCAAAATCCTGGAAAATTTCACGCCGCCCTATACCGCATTTGCCGTGGAACAGCTTGAAAAAGCCGGAGCAATTATCCTCGGCAAAAACAATATGGACGAATTTGCCATGGGCAGCACCTGCGAAAATTCCGCTTTCAAACCCGGCTCCAACCCGTGGAATACCGAATGTGTGGCAGGCGGCTCCAGCGGCGGTTCAGCCATAAGCGTAGCCAGCTGCCAAAGCTTTGCTTCCTTGGGAACAGACACGGGCGGTTCCATACGCCAGCCTGCCTCCCTGTGCGGCTGCGTGGGCATGAAACCGACCTACGGCAGAGTTTCCCGCTACGGCCTGCTTGCCTATGCTTCTTCCCTTGACCAAATAGGCCCCTTTACCCGAACAGTGGAAGACAACGCCCTCATGCTTTCCGTTATTTCAGGCCATGACGAACGCGACAGCACTTCTTCACCGCGCGGAAAAGAAGACTTTACCAAACTGTTCCAAAATCCCAAAACGGATTTAAAAGGCGTAACCATAGGACTTCCCAAAGAATTTTTCGAAAGCAAAGCCATGGACGCCAAAGTGGCTCAGCTTTGCCAAAACACCATTGACGAAGCCAAAAAACTCGGGGCACAGATTAAAGAAGTTTCCATGCCCCACCTCGTCTACTCCATTGCGTCCTATTATATCATCGCTTCCGCCGAAGCCAGCTCCAACCTTGCCCGCTACGACGGCATACGCTACGGCTACAGAACAGACCAGCCCAAAGATTTGGACGAACTGTACACCATGTCCCGCACGGAAGGTTTCGGCGAAGAAGTACAGCGCCGCATTCTGCTCGGCACGTATGTGCTTTCCGCAGGATACTACGACGCATATTACAAAAAAGCCGCACAGGTACGCCGCCTTATCCGCGAAGACTATGAAAAAGCCCTCAAAGAATGCACTGTGCTGCTGGCGCCCGTATCCCCCATTACCGCATGGAAAAAAGGCAGCGTAACCGACCCCCTGCAAATGTATCAAATGGACATTTTTACCCTGTCCCTCAACCTTTCAGGTCTGCCCGGCCTTTCCGTTCCCGTCGGCATGGCGGACAATATGCCCGTCGGAATGCAGATTATCGGCTCCGCTTTTGACGAAGCAAGCCTGCTGACAGTCGGACACAGCCTCACCATGCACTTAGGCACGAATAATCAATACAAATTTTAGGAGTTTTTATCATGGCTTACACTGCTTATGATGCATTGCCTTTTTACCCCGGCCCTGTAACCGTACACCCGGAAATCGCAAAAGTAATGTACCAAGACTTCGCCCCGCCCCGCTTCGGCATGGAATATACCGAACTGTACATCGACCTTGCGCAGAAAATCCAAAAAATGTGCAATACGCAGAACGAAGCAATATTCCCCACAGGCGAAGCCATGGTTTGTCTTTGGGGCGCGCTGAAAAGCTGTCTGAAACCGGGCGATAAGGTTGTTACCGTGGGCACCGGCGTTTTCGGCGACGGCTTTGCCGACATGGCGGAAAGCATAGGCTGCATTGTCGAAAAAATCTCCCTGCCATACAACAGCACCATTACCCCGGAATCCCTCGTACTTGTGGACGAAGCCATTAAACGCTGCAATCCCGTAATGATTACCGCCGTTCACTGCGAAACGCCTTCAGGTACCCTCAACCCGCTGGAAGAACTCGGCAAACTCAAAAAAGACCGCGGCGTGCCGCTTTTTGTGGTAGATGCCGTAGCCAGCATAGGCGGCGCCCCCGTCGACGCAGACAAATGGAACTGCGACATTTTGCTCGGCGGTTCGCAAAAATGTTTTTCCTGCCCGCCGTTCATGGGCATTATGCTTGTCAGCGACACGGCGTGGGAAATAGCGCAAAAAGTGAATTATCTCGGATACGACGGTATTCTGCCCTTCCACAAAGCAACGGAAAATCCCATGAAATTTCCCTATACTCCCTGCTGGATGGGAATCAAGGGCCTGCATAAAGCCGTTCAGCTTATTGAACAGGAAGGCTTGGAAAACGTTTACCGCCGCCACAAAGAAGTTGCCAAAGCCTGCCGCCACGGCCTTAACGCCCTGGGTATCCCCCTGTGGACGGCAGCCGACGCCGTAAACTCCCCGACCTGTACGGCAGCCATGATACCTGCCGGCTTTGACTTCAAATCCTGGAAAGCGGCTTTGGCCAAGCACGGTATGTATATTGCAGGCAGTTTCGGCCCCATGGACGGCAAAGTTTTCCGCATCGGCCACATGGGCACGCAGGCTTATATGGACAATATGGAAAAAGCCCTGAAAGTCATCGAAGAAGTTTTGCAATCCCGCTGAAAAAGCCCCTTACAGGGCTTTTTACATTAATCCGGCGTAAAAAACAACGTATCCGCCGATATAAAATACCCGATAAGGATACGCCATGCACCTGAAAGAATACCTTGCCGAAACAGCCCGGACAATCCGCAGTCTGGAAGAACAGGCAAAGCAATGCCTGGGAACGGAATACAGCAAAGAATACGATATGCTAATGCACAAAAAAGCCAATATCCTCGCAGACCTATACTATAACGCCCAAAAACAGGACTCCGGACAGGTACAGAATCTGGCAGAAATTCAAAAAAAACTGCATACCTTTTCGCGCAGTGCGGAAACAGCCCTATCCCTCAATTCCAGCTGGTATATGTCCGCCCTGCTCTATCCCGAAGACTATAAAAACGGCGAACCGAACAATCTGGAAAAACTTATTCAGGAAATCAAACTGAAACAATAAACACCGGCATCGCAGGCAAAAATACAGCATTGATAGCAGGGGCTTTACAAATTATTTTTTCCGGGGGAAATGATTTCCCCCGGCCCCCTCATTGCACGGCATTTGCGGAGCATTGCCGAATTCTTCGGCCGCAGCTCCGCAAATGCCGTGATAAAAATCCCAAAAAAGACACGTTGTTACGGAACATACCGGCATAAAATAATAAACACCCTAAAAACAGGGTGTTTATTTTCCGCATTATCATTCCGCGGTATTTTTTTTGCGTTTCTGCAAAATTTCCTTTATTTCGTCAAAATGCAGTTCCTTAAATTCTTCACGGCGTTCAGGCACCACGCCTATCCGCTCTATGCTGCCGTTATGTTCGATTTTAATGGAAACAGGCTTGCGCTGTTCCTCAAAAAACGCACAGGCCTTATTGGAATAACTGGCAAGCAGCGCACCGACGGCCGCAAGCTCCTGCGTGCCGACTTCCTGGTGTTTGGCATGACGCACAATGCAGTACGGACTGGGGAAATGCTCGATGCGCAGAATGTAATCGGAAGCTTTCCTGTACTGCTGCATTTGTTCGTTGTCAGCCTGCTTTCTGCCCAAACTCACCCAAATATCGCCGTTCCACAGCTGTCTGCCGTGATTTGCCAAAAAGAAATCGTTGGCTGTCGGGTTCTGCACTTTCTGCATAACTTCGTAATAACGCCGCGCATTTTCTTTTTCCGTCAGTTTGCAGCCGCCGCCCGCAGTGGGAATGTCGGCAATATTAAAGCGTTCCGCCAAAGCAAGCTGTTCTTTTCTGCTCCTGCCATATATTCCCAGCAGCTTTTCCCTGTCCACTTCGCCTGACAGCTCCACGGGCAGAGGGTCCATGAGCTTGGCACACAACGGCCGCAGCAAAATATCCTTCACGTCCGCATCGCGGCGGATAACGTTCAGAGTATCGCGGCGCTGCGACATGGGACGCTGTCCCAAAACTTCTCCTGAAACCAAAAATTTCGCGCCGTACTGCGGCATGAGTTCCTTGGCTTTCTGCATCATAATAATTTTGCAGTCCACACAGGGGTTCAGCGCACTGCCGAAGCCGTTGGCCGGACTGCCGCAGAGCATTTGGCAGTAATCCTCGGAAATATCCACGGCCGTTATTTCCAGACCGTACTTTTTGCTCCAATAAGGCACTGCCCGCGCATCGCCGAAAAAAGGACTGGTAAAGTGCAGGCAAAGAATGCTTTTGCCCTGTTCCATCATCAGCCTTGCCGCCAAAATACTGTCAAGCCCTCCGGAAAAAAGGGCCAATCCGTCATAGTGTTTCATCATGGCCGAAGTATACCAAAGCCCGAAAAAAAGGCAAGACAAAGCCCATGTTTCCCAAAATGCGGAAAACTGCCCGAAAAAAGCTTGTTATACTTTTACTTTGTTTGACAGTTCAGGCTAATACGGTTATAAAAAACAAGACTATACGCTTATTTTAAAGGAATTGTTCTCTATGGCAAAAAAGCCCACACTTTCTCAGGAAGAAGCAAAACTGGAAGCTCTCAAAACAGCCCTGACCACCATTGAAAAAAAATACGGCCAAGGCGCTGTTATGAAATTATCCGACAGCGCGCACGTGCAGGTGCCCGTTATCCCCACCGGTTCCATAGGCCTTGACCTTGCCCTCGGCATCGGCGGCCTGCCCAAAGGACGCGTTACGGAAATATACGGCCCCGAATCTTCAGGCAAAACAACACTGACCCTGCACGTTATCGCGGAATGTCAGAAACAGGGAGGCACCGCCGCATTCATTGACGCGGAACACGCCCTTGACACCTCCTATGCCGCCCGCCTCGGCGTAAAAGTGGACGAACTGCTCATATCCCAGCCCGACCACGGCGAACAGGCTCTGGACATCGCCGATATGCTCGTACGTTCCGGCGCCGTGGACCTTGTGGTTATCGACTCCGTTGCCGCCCTTATTCCCCAGTCCGAACTGGAAGGAAACATGGGCGAAACACAGGTAGGCGGCCATGCCCGTCTTATGAGCCATGCCCTCAGAAAACTGACCGGCACCATTCACAAATCCAAAACCTGCGTGATTTTCATCAACCAAATCCGCATGAAAATCGGTACAATGGGCTACGGCAGCCCCGAAACCACCACAGGCGGCAATGCCCTGAAATTCTACAGCTCCGTGCGCATGGATATCCGCAAAACCCAAACCCTTAAAGACAAAGAAGAATCCTACGGCGCTGCCACAAGGGTAAAAGTGGTAAAAAACAAAATGGCTCCGCCGTTCAGAGAAGCAAAATTCGACATTTTATTCGGCACCGGCATTTCCCGCTCCGGCGAAATAATCGACCTTGGCGTAGCCGCAGGCATTATTGACAAAAGCGGCGCATGGTTTGCCTACGGTTCCGAAAAACTCGGCCAGGGCCGCGACAACGTCCGCGCCATGCTGGACGAAAACGAAGCCCTGCGCAATGAAATCGAGGCAAAAGTCATCGAACATCTGGGCATGAATTCTGATATGCTTTCAAGCGGCATGACAGAAGACGATTTTGACGATTACAGCGAAGAATAAAAGGGGGACGTATGCTTACAGCAAA
Source organism: uncultured Desulfovibrionaceae bacterium (assembly GCA_949299515.1). GTDB lineage: Bacteria > Desulfobacterota > Desulfovibrionia > Desulfovibrionales > Desulfovibrionaceae > Taurinivorans. Next base: position 69,414 of record CASGAP010000009.1, on the reverse strand, counting down.
AGAAATCCGTGAAAAATTTTTGGCTTATTTTGAAAAACACAACCACAAAAGAATAGCCTCATCTTCTCTTATCCCGCATAACGACCCCACCCTGCTGTTCTGCAATGCGGGCATGGTGCAGTTTAAAAACGTCTTTTTGGGCCGCGAAGACATCGGCACAAAACGCGCCACCACCGCCCAAAAATGCCTGCGCGTAAGCGGCAAGCACAACGACCTCGAAAATGTCGGCCGCACCGCACGCCACCATACGCTTTTTGAAATGCTCGGCAACTTTTCTTTCGGCGACTACTTCAAAAAAGACGCCATGAAATTCGCCTGGGGCTTTGTGACCGAAGAACTGAAACTGCCCAAAGGCCGCCTCTACGTTACCGTATACATTGACGACGACGAAGCCTTCAATCTGTGGAAAGACGAAATCGGCGTCGATCCGGAAAGAATTTTCCGCATTCCCGGCAAAGACAATTTCTGGAGCATGGGCGATACAGGCCCCTGCGGTCCCTGCTCCGAAATTTTTGTGGACCAGGGCGAAGACATGGCCTGCGGCGACAACTGCGGCATCGGCAAGTGCGACTGCGACCGCTTCCTTGAAATATGGAACCTCGTGTTCATGCAGTTCAACCAAAAAGCCGACGGCACCCGCGAAAAGCTGGCGCACCCCTGCATAGACACGGGCATGGGCCTCGAACGCATTGCCGCCATATGCCAAAACAAACGCTCCAACTTTGACAGCGATATTTTCCAGGAAATTATCCAGTTCACCGCCAAGGACGCCGGCGTGGAATACAGTTTCAGCCTGCCCGATACCAACGATGTGGACACGGCCCTGCGCGTTATTGCCGACCACAGCCGCGCCGCCGCTTTCCTCATTGCCGACGGCGTTCTGCCCTCCAACGAAGGCCGCGGTTACGTACTGCGCCGCCTTATCCGCCGTGCCCTGCGCTTCGGCACGCTCATCGGCCTGAACAAAGAAGCATTCATGTACAAAACCGTGGGACAAGTTATCGAAGTTATGGGCAGTGCCTATCCAGAACTTGTAAAAAATAAAGATTTCGTCCGTAAAGTCGTGCGCGAAGAAGAAGACCGCTTCCGCGTAACCCTGGAAAAAGGCCTGCTGCTTTTGGAAGAAGAAATCAGCAGCGCCAAATCCCGCAAACAATCAGTCATTGCCGGCGATGTGGCATTCAAGCTGTACGATACATACGGCTTCCCACTCGACATTGTGGACGACGTGGCAAGGAAATACAATTTCACCATTGACATAGACGGCTACAACAGCGCCATGCAGCAGCAGAAAGAACGCGCAAGAGCCGCCTGGAAAGGCTCAGGCGAAAAAGACCTGACTGCCCGCTTCAAAAGCATTCTTGCGGACGGCCAAAGCACCGTCTTTACCGGCTACGATACCCTGACCTGCCAAAGCAAAGTCATTGCCGTTTTAGATGAAAACGCCCAAAAAACCGACACTCTTGCCGAAAGCAAACACGGCTACGTCATCACCGAAAGCACGCCTTTCTACGGCGCAGGCGGCGGTCAGGCAGGCGATACGGGCTGCATCAGCACGGGAACTTCCCAAATCAAAGTGGAAGACACCCATAAAATCCAAAACATCATCATTCACGAAGTTTTTGCCGAACAAGGCAATATCAGCGTCGGCGAAACCGCAGACCTGGCCGTGGACGAAAAAAAACGCCAGGCCGCCGCACGCAACCACACCTGCACCCACCTGCTGCACGCCGCCCTTAAAGCCGTGTTGGGCGATCACGTCAACCAGGCAGGTTCCATGGTCAATGCCGAACGCCTGCGCTTTGACTTCAACCATATAGCGCCGCTGACAGAAGAAGAAATCGCTTTGGTAGAATGCCGCGTCAACCAGATGATTATGGCCGCATATCCCGTTACCGCCGAAGAAATGAGCCAAAAAGAAGCCCAGGAAAAAGGCGCAGTTGCCCTTTTCGGCGAAAAATACGGCAATACCGTGCGCGTTCTGACCGTGGGCAATGACAAAGAAACCGTTTCTATGGAACTTTGCGGCGGCACGCACCTCAAAAATTCCGGGGAAGCAGGCATTTTCCTTATTGTTTCCGAGTCAGGTGTAGCCGCAGGCACGCGCCGCATCGAAGCCGTAACCGGCTGGAACGCCATTCGCCAGATAAAAGCCCTGCGCGAAGAAAGCAAAGCCCTGTGCGCCGAACTCAAAGCCAAACAAGGCGAAATCCTGCCGCGCGTTGACGCCCTGCAAAAAGAAATCAAAGCCCTGCGCAAAGAGCTGGACAAAGCCCAAGCCACCCAAGGCGGCGACATTATGAGCGGCCTTACGGAAGTAAACGGCGTAAAAATGCTTGCCCAAAAAGTGCCTGCCATGAGCGTAAAAGCCCTGCGCGACCTCATGGACGACGTACGTTCCAAAATCCCCAGCGGCGTAGCCCTGCTTGCCATGGAAGACGGAGACAAAGCGTCCCTTATCCTGTATGTTTCCAAAGACCTGCACGGCAAATACACGGCGCCTGCCCTGATTAAAGAAGTGGCGGCCTGCATTGACGGTTCAGGCGGCGGCCGTCCCGACCTGGCACAGGCAGGCGGAACAAAACCGCAAGGCATTCAGGACGCCCTGCAAAAACTTGCCGGTCTGCTCTAAATTCAAAATCCCCTTGCAAAAGGGGATTTTTTTTACAAAACAAAAATCATGATATGAAAATCATAGAAATCAAAAACAATAAAAAACAATTTCTTCCTTTGCTGCTGTTAGCCGACGAACAGGAAAACATGATAGACCGATATATTGACAGAGGAACCATGTATGTATTGGACGATATGGGAATTAAATGCATATGTGTGGTTACCGACGAAGGAAGCGGTATTCTTGAAATAAAAAATATTGCAACAAAACCCAAAGACCAAAGAAAAGGATACGGCAAAACGCTGATTGACTTTATTGCCGCAAAATATAAAGGAAAATATTCCATACTGCAGGTCGGGACCGGGGACAGCCCGTCGACCGTTCCTTTTTATGAAAAATGCGGTTTTGTCCGTTCACACAGCATTAAAAATTTTTTTACGGATAACTATGCTCACCCTATTTATGACTGCGGCATTCAACTGACCGATATGATTTATTTACAGAAAAAAATATAAAATTCCAACACTTCAAAAAACACTGCTTACAGAGCAAAAACCAAAAATTCGGCAAAACGCCGTAAATGCGTAAAACGAGGGGGACCGGGGGAAATCATTTCCCCCGGGAAAATGCCCGGCGGAAAAACACTTTTTTAATTCCGCAATCCCGCACGGCACCACTGCGCAGCCCGAATACCTGCGGCTCAGTTTTTTCAATAAGGCGTAATAACAAAAGAAATTCTTCCCTGCAAAAAAATCGAAAAATTTTTAAATTTTTTGTTGACAGACAAGTAAAAGTTCTGTAAAAAAACTTCGTCGACGCGGGAGTAACTCAGCGGTAGAGTGCAACCTTGCCAAGGTTGAAGTCGCGGGTTCAAATCCCGTCTCCCGCTCCAGACAAAAAAATAAGCATATAAATTTGGCGGCATCGCCAAGTGGTAAGGCAGAGGCCTGCAAAGCCTTTACCCCCAGTTCAAATCTGGGTGCCGCCTCCATTATATGCGGGAGTAACTCAGCGGTAGAGTGCAACCTTGCCAAGGTTGAAGTCGCGGGTTCAAATCCCGTCTCCCGCTCCAAAATTTTGTCCTTTCGGTTTTCCGAAAGGACTTTTTTTATGCCCGCAAACCAATATGCCTTTTACCGCAGCAAGACGCAATACCCAAGACATATTTCCCGATTAATGCTGTTAATTATAACTATCAATAAAAATAATCTATTTTAAAGTTTGTTTTGATAGAGAAAAAAGATTTATGCGCTCACGTTTATCCGCGGTATTTACGGGGCTGATGCCGAAAATCCGGCAAAGTACCGCAAATACCGTGCGATGAGGAGGCGGGGGAACTCCAAAAGGACAACAAGGACTTTGCGTTAGCGAACTTGCGAACCTTACGCAAATTGACAGCAACGCAATCATTTCCCCCGCAAAAAAATTTTAAAAATCCTAACCCAAACAGCAGACAGACGACGTTTCTTCTGTTTGCGGCGCTTATAACGCATATAAATAATTTTCCCCTGCTTTGCCGACACTAACACGGCTTTAACATTCACGCAGGAATTATTCGCCGCCTCCCTGACAGTTCGCAAATCTTTCCCCGGCAATCTGCCTGCTGTTTTCAACTCACAAAACAGTAATTCCTTACCAAGCTGTACAATTAAAAAAAAGTCCGCCGCAAAAAACTGCCAGTCTGCCTATCCAACGCAATCTTATTTTCCGCAACTGCACGGCATAAAAAAAGAGCGGCTTTGCACCGCTCTTTCGATTATTTGCAGTTTGAATTTTTATGGCATTTATCGCAGCCGCAGGAACACGTTTTTTTCGTCATCAAATGTCTGACGGCAAACACCACCGCCACGGCAATTATGGCAATTACAATAATGTCACTCATACAATCTCCTAGTATTTATAAGGGTTTTTGCGTACAAGCAGATATATCAGCAAAGCAATGGCCGCAAAGCCGAGCACAGTGCCGAAAGTAAATACGCCCGTAGTAATAAAGGTACCGACCTGATAAATGATCAGCGCAACAACATAAGCCAGGGCACACTGGAAGCTAATGGCAAACCATGTCCAGCCGGTATTGTTCATTTCCCGCTTAATCGCACCGATAGCGGCAAAGCAGGGAGCGCACAGCAAGTTGAAAATAAGAAACGCATAGGCGGAAACCTTTGTAAAGTCGCTGGCAAACACTGCCCAAAACTCCGCACCGTCTTCCGCCACTTCAGAAAATCCGTACAGGACGCCGAGCGTGCCCACAACGTTTTCTTTGGCTATAAGCCCGGTAATGGAGCCCACCGTAGCCTGCCACGTGCCAAAGCCCACAGGAGCAAAAATAGGAGCAAAAATATTGCCGATGTTCGCAAGCAGACTGTTATTGTTGTCCGTTACCGCGACCAAACTTCCGTTTTCAAAGCCATAGCCCTGCAGGAACCACAGAACAATGGAAGACAGCAAAATAATGGTTGTGGCTTTTTTGATAAAGGAAGTGCCGCGCTCTGCGGTTACGCGCAGAATATTGCCCATTACCGGCAGATGATACGGCGGAAGTTCCATAACAAAAGGACTGGGCATGGCGGCAAACAGCTTTGTTTTCTTCAGCATGATGCCGGAAATGACAATGGCAAAAATTCCCATGAAATACGCGGAAGGCGCCACCCACCACTCACCGCCGAACAATGCGCCGGCAATCAGGGCAATAATAGGCAGCTTGGCGCTGCAGGGAATAAACGTCGTGGTCATAATGGTCATTCTTCTGTCGCTTTCGGTTTCAACGGTACGGGAAGCCATAACTCCCGGAATGCCGCAGCCGCTGCCGATGAGCATGGGAATAAAAGACTTGCCGGAAAGGCCGAATTTGCGGAAAATTTTATCCATAATAAAGGCAATGCGCGCCATATAGCCGATGTCTTCCAAAATGGCGAGCAGGAAAGAAACCATTAAAATCTGCGGCACAAAGCCAAGAACGGCGCCCACGCCGCCAACTATGCCGTTAACCACCAAATCGGCAAGCCACGGGCTGGTATTTGCACTTTCAAGCCATGTGCTCACATTGCCCTGCACGATTTCGCCGATAAGCACATCATTGGTATAGTCCGTGGCAATGGTACCTAATGTGGTCACGGAAATATAATACACAATGAAAATAATGAACGCAAAAATCGGCAGTGCCAAGAAGCGGTTGGTCACAATGCTGTCTATTTTGTCAGACGGCGTTTCCTGTTCGGGATTATTTTTTACCACCAGTCTGTCCATTTGCCGGGTTACAAAAAGATAGCGCTGATTGATAATAATGCTTTCCGCATCATCGTCCAAAGCTTTTTCGCAGTCTTTAATATGCTCTTCCACATGGTCGATTACATCCTGCGTAAGCCCGAGCTTTTCCTGAATATTTTTATCCCGTTCAAAAAGCTTGATGGCAAACCAGCGGACTTTATCCTTAGGAACCATATTTTCGATGAGCTCTTCTATGTGGGCAATGGCGTGCTCTACGGCACCTTCAAAAATAGACGGCAGATGTTCCTGTTCCCTGTGCTGTTTGGCAAGTTCCGCGGCTTTCAGCACCGCATCTCTGGAACCTTCCTTCAGCAGGGCGGAAGTTTCAAAAACCGGGCAGCCGAATACTTTTTCCATTTCCTTAACATTGATTGTATCCCCGCGCTTGCGGATTACGTCTATCATGTTCAGAGCAATGACAACAGGAATGCCCAATTCCAAAAGCTGTGTGGTCAGATACAGATTGCGCTCGATATTGCTGGCATCGACAATATTCAAAATGGCGCTGGGACTTTCGTCCAGCAGATAATTGCGGGAAACCACCTCTTCAAGGGTGTAGGGCGACAAAGAATAAATTCCCGGCAAATCCTGAATTTGAATTTCTTTATCATCTTTAAAGTAACCGACTTTTTTTTCAACAGTTACGCCGGGCCAGTTTCCAACATACTGGTTGCTTCCGGTCAAATCATTAAACATTGTGGTTTTGCCGCTGTTAGGATTGCCGGCCAATGCGATAGTAATACTCATAATTATCCCTCAAGCTCAACTTCAATCATTGCAGAATCTTCTTTGCGAAGCGACAGCATATAACCGCGCAGGGTTACTTCTATGGGATCGCCCAGCGGAGCCATGCGGATAAGCTGTATCCTGCAGTCTTTTGTAATGCCCATATCCATAATCCGTCTGCGTACCGGCCCTTCGCCGTGAATCTTGACTACTCTAACCGTACTGCCCATGGGAGCGTCTTTAAGCGTATACATACCTCTCCTATCCAACAAAAATATGTTGTGCAAAATCTTTATCGATAGCATAGGAGCTATCTTTGTTTTTTATAATTAAATTTCCGTGTTCGGCCTGAGTTACGGTTATCTGTGTTCCCTCACAAAAACCCAGCTCTTTAAACCGTTTTTTTATTTCATGTTCGATTTTAATTTTCCGAATAATCCATTTTTCGCCGGTACGCGCCAATGTCAAAGGAAACATACTGAGCACCTCTTGAAAAATTTTTTCCGTATTCTAATTTTGAATAGCAATTTCAAATTCATTCAATAAAAAAAAACAGATTTTGTCAAGGATTAAATATTTTAAATTTTTTTTTTAAATACTGCTGCCCCGCAGTTTCGGAATAACGGTCAGCAAAATAATGGCACACACAACAATACAGATACCGAGCGCTTTTACCGGCGTCATCACTTCTTTAAAATACGCAACACCGATAAAAACCGCCGTCAGCGGTTCCATAACGCCCAAAATGGCAACATACACCGTCCCGACTTTAGGCAGGGCATAAACCAGAAGCATATTGGAAATTACGCCGGTAACAAGCGCAGACCCGATAATGTATCCCCACTCGGAAAACGAAGACGCCGCAAAAAAATTTCCGGAAAAAAGCAGATAGACAAGGCTGGTAGCCGCACCGAACAGAAATAAATAAAAAGAAAAAACCTCACGGGGCACATCGGGCGCAGGAAGTTTCATGAGCAGAACAATATACACGGCATAACCGAATCCTGCCAAAAAACTGAAAAAAAGCCCGGTAAAACTTATTGATGCCGTTCCGGAAAAAAATCCCGACAAAAGTCCCACGCCGAACGTAGCCGCCAAAATAAGCACAATTTTATAAACTTCGAGTTTTTCTTTGAAAAAAAACACCGACAAGAGAAGCACAAAAACAGGATTGGTATAAAAAATCGTGGTTACCATGCCGCTGTCCGCATAGCGCAGCGCCAAAAACAAAAAAAGCGCAATAAAAAAGTAATTGGCCCCGTGCAGCATGACGGCGCACAGAGATTTAAACGATACGGCAATGCTTTTGCGCTTAAACAGCAAAAATACGCCCATAAGCACAGCCGCTACGGAAAAACGGTAAAACAGCGTTAAATCGCTGGTATAGCCCCTTTCATACAAAGGCAGCGTAAAAAACGGTATAAACCCGAAAAAAACGGCTGACAGCAGCGCTTGAACGATACCGATATTTTTAGACATTTTTTGCTCCGAACAGAAAAAAACTCTCTTGCGAGAGTTTTTTTATTTTTGAATAATGCAGTGCAGGGCCTCCCTCGTTGCCGTCTGCACCAGCAATTTATGGCCGAACACCTCAATCTGCGGGGAAGTCATTTTCACTTCCCTGTATTCCGAAGCCTTGTCTGAATTGTTGTAAACTTTTCTGAACTGCAGGGTATTGCCGTTTTTTCCGACAAAAATAATGGAATAATTGTTTTCGGAAAGAGCCGTTTTTTTAATCTTTTCCAATTGGGTAAACGTAAGGGGCAAATCGGTGTCGTTCATATCAATACGGATATATTCCAAATCATGGCGCAGATAATATATATGCGCCAGCGTCAAATCCGCTTTCAGCCCTATATACACATCGCCAACCAGCACATAGTACGCGGGAGAAAGCTCGGCATTCAGCGGAATCACAGGTTCGCTTTTGGTCTCGCTTGCCACAACTTCCCTGTCCGTAATCAGCTCTTCCTGCGGCAAATAATATGCATTGGGCAGCTGTTTCAGATACTGCAGCGGATATACAAGGTTTTTGTCAATTTCAACAAATTTGACCTTATTGGTGGTATTGCCTTTTGTCAGCACCTTAAAACTTTTCGGCTCTTCATATCCCAGCTTGACATTTTTATTGGCCCGCACATACGGCAAAGAAATTTTCTGCTCTTTTTCGTTTGATACGGTAAGCAGGGCATTATTGACATATACGGTTTTTTCCTTGCCCACCGTATAATTTTTAGAAGCCTGAACAAGGGGCTCATGCAGTTTGTTCTGTACCGCGGAAGCTATCAAAAAAGCACTGTGCGGATATTTTTTATCCAGCTCCAGCGAATAGCTTATTGTGTCTGCCTGCTTAGGACTGCAGGCCGTACTTATTGCCAAAAGCATAAGCAAAAGACCGCTTTGCAAAGGCAATTCTGTCATCAATTGTTTTAAGATTTTTGTAATTTTGTTCAACATATTGCAATCTAGGCTCCAAACCTCTGAAATTTGCTATCTGAATGGCAAGTCCGGGCCGGGCGTTCAATTCCAAAATCAGCGGCCCCAAATTTTTATCCAATACCATATCCACGCCCACATAACCAAGACCCGTCAGTTCCGTACACTGGGCTGCCTGATACAGCAGAATATCCCAGTGCGGCACCTGAAAATCAATTAAGCTGTGCAGGGTGTCGGGGTGTTCGGTTATAGGTTCGTTTTTCCACACGGCGTGCACGGTTTTGCCGGTGGCGATATCCACACCGACGCCCAAAGCTCCCTGATGCAGGTTAGCCTTGCCGTCAGATTCTTTGGTAGGCAGACGCACCATGGACATTACGGGAACCCCGTGAAAAACAATTATGCGGATATCCGGCACACCCTGATAGCTGATAGGCGAAAACACGGGATCAAATTCAACGCAGGCTTCGATTATCGCCTTATCCGGCAGGCCGCCTAAGCTGTACATTCCGCTGATAATTTTAGAGCAGTGGTATTTAATGTCGGCCAGCGAATAGACACTGCCGTCCACTTTATAATACCGGCCGCTGTATTTGCGTTTAATAACCAAAATACCGTTTCCGCCGGAACCGCGGGAAGGCTTTATGGCGAAAGATTCATGCCCTTCCAGTATGGAGTCCAAATGCCGCAGTTCATACTGTGTATTCAAAATACCGTACAGTTTGGGAACATTCAGCCCGGCTCCGAGCGCAAGCTTTTTGGTCAGCGTTTTATCATCCACCAAAGGAAACAGCGAGCGCCTGTTCAGCGGCAGAATATAATCGCCGTTGCGCTTGTTCAGCGCAATAACGCCGCACTCTTTCAACTTTTTATAGCATTGGAACAAATTCATTATTTACCTTCCGCAAAAGCCCTGAAACGGAACAAATCCATCAGACGGTATCCGGTATAGCGTCCCACCAGCAAGGTAAACGCAAGGAAAACAAGCTGCACTTCAGGATAAACAAAAAGTATAAATTCAATATATTGGGAAACAAAAATCAAATACGCCAAAACAGCAATGGACAAGCTGCCCACGCCTTGCTTAATAGCCGCCGAGGCACCGTTTTCGTCCCAAACAATGGCCATGCGTTCTATGGTCATGGTCAGAATAATCATGGGGAACATCGCTACGGACAATCCGTAATTAAAGCCGAGTCTGTAGCTGACCACACTTAAAATAGCCATAATAAGCACAACAATAATCAATATGGCGGCAAGACGCGGCACCAGAAGCAAATGCAGTTTTTCAAAAAGCAGACGGAAAATCATGCCTATGCCGACAATGGTGCTGAACAGAATAATACCTGCCAGAAGCTTGGTTTCCACAAAGGACAGGGCTATCAGAATGGGCATGAACGTACCGAACGTACTGACGCCGATTACGTTGCGCAAAATTACCAAAAGCAGGGCGCCGAGCGGTATGAGCAAAATGGTTTTAAAAAGCTCCTGCGTTTCCACAGGCAGGCTGAACAGCGAAAACGCCGTTATTGCGGGAGAAGTTTTGCCCACAATGGCAAACGTATTTTCTATCTGGGATTCTATGCGTTTTTGCACGGAAAGATTCACGTACAGATTGTCAATTCCGGAGCCCTTTGCCATGGGTTCGGAACCCCGCCACAGCGTCAGGAAGTTTTCCGGCACGGAAAACACGCCGTTATTAAAATCAAAGGTTATCCATTTATTGTCCACGTACACTTCAATCCAGTGCACAAGATTGACTTTTCTGCCTTCGTACAAAGGAACGCCGTGCAGTGCATCGGAAGCAATGCCGGCAAGAGCCAAAAGCCGCACGGTCAAATTAACTTTGGACAAATTGCTTTTCAGCCCGGCTGTCAGATATTGGGTATTGGGATTTTGCGGGTGTTTGATCTCTTCCACCAAAAGGGAAATAAAACTTTCGGAATCAAAAGATTTCTGCCCGATGTAACTGATAAGGTTTTCTGCGGCGGTAAGCTGCGCATTGGTAAAATGGTTTTCCGTCAAAAGCGGAGGCGGACTGTCGGGCACGGTATACTGTTCGTTTTTCTGACGGACCGCGGCAGAATAATAAATTACCTGCTTGCCGTCGGCCCGGCGTATGGTAAAGCGCACGCTGCGGCCTCTGTCCTGTTCGGTCACGACGGCACCGTAACCGCGGGCGACAAAATGCTCGTTGCTGATATCAAAAAGATAATCGCTCTGCGGTATCTGCAGTTCTACGCTGCTTGCACTGTCATTGGCGTCAAAAACAATTTCGGCCTCAATGTTCCAAGTGGAAGAATTGGCATCAGGCGTCAGCGGAAAGCCGAGCACAAACACTTTGTACGCCATCATGGAAACGGAAGCCACAATAAGGAGAATGCTCAAAATATGGAAAAAAGAAAATTTTTTCATAAAAACAAATGCTATTTAGTATAAAGATATTTTTGGGAAGAATCCACAAGCACGCCGTGTTCCAAGAAATTTCTGCCTAAAAGCACACGGTATTCAAAACCTTCGCGGTCAGCCAGGTTCACTTCCACATCCTTGCTGATGGAACCGATTGTCACATTAAGCTTAACCACCGGACGTTCCTGGTAGCCTCCCGTACGCAGCTTAATCTGCGCCACGCGCACTCTTTGTGCCGTTATGTTGATTTTTTCGCCTTTATCGGTAATTAAATTAAATTCCACATATGTTTTCTTGCCGTCTTTATAGCTTTTAATGACTTCTGCATCCACAGAGCAAACATCCGCACCGGTATCAAGCTTGGCAGGAATAAGAATTCCGTTGATTTTTACATTTTCAATATACCCTGCCACTTCAGCTTTTTGCCCAGAACAAGCACTTAACGCTGCCATACAAACAATACCTACTGCTGCAAGAACGAATTTTTTCATCAAGCACCTTCAATAATGAATTTGAAAAACTCTTACCCAATTCATATAAGAAGTCAATATTCAAATTGGCCATTTAAAAATAAAATCAGCAATACCATATAGATATGAAATAAAATAAAAAAAAGCAGCCGGGCTGCTTTTTCTTAATTGTTTTCCTTATAGGCCGTACAGGCAACTTCCACGCGGACATCGCTTATCATTTTAGCCTGAACGGTAACCCTTGCAGGCGCGTGCTCCGCACTGAAATACTGTGCATACACCTTGTTGAAATCCCCGAAATCGCGCGGGTCGTCAATCCATGCTTCAACTTTAACCACGTCGTCCATGCTGTAGCCCGCATTTTCTACTGCCCGTTTCAAATTGTCCAGAGTAACTTTGGCCTGAGTAAGCATAGTGCCGTGCACAATTTCCCCGTTTGCATCGCGCGGCACCTGACCGGACACAAACAAAAATCCGCCGGCACGCACTGCTTTGGCAAAGGGCAAGGCTCCCTGTTTCGGGGTTCCGAAGCGTTCGATGCTCATACAATTCTCCTTTTGTCATAATGTCAACATATAAACAGAGTCTACACCTTTTCCCCAAAAAAGAAAAGCACCTTTTCACGGTGCTTCCCTTTAATCCTTTACCGGACAAAATTATTTATTTAATTCCGACGCATATTGATGTATGCCGTTTGCTATGCCTTCTGCCAGCGCATTTTTGTATTTTTCGGAAGAAAGACGCTTAGCTTCTTTGGAATTGGAAGTATAGCCCATTTCAATCAGCACGCAGGGCATGGAAGAACCGATAAGCACATGAAAAGGAGCCCCTTTTGTTCCGTTGCTTTTTAATGAATAGCCTTCACGTTTTATTTTGCGTACCGCATTGGACTGCACTTTGGCCGCAAGGCGCTTTGATTCCTGAATACGCGCATTCAAAAGCATATCGCCCAAAATCTGTTCCATTTCGCCGAGCCCGCGCTTTTCCACTCCCGCGTTTTCAATGGCTGCCAGCCGTATGGCTTTCTCATCATTGCTGAAATCAAGATAATACGTTTCAAATCCTTCGGCATTGGCATTCACGCTGGAATTGGCGTGCAGGGAAATGAACAAATCCGCCTTATGTCTGCGCGCAATGTCGGTACGTTCGTACAATCCCACGTATTTATCCGTCGTCCTGGTCAAATGTACGGTATAGCCTGCGGCTTTCAGCACATTGGCAAGCCGTTTTGCCACGTCAAGATTAAAATTCTTTTCTTTTATGCCGTTATTGATAGCACCCGGATCTTTGCCGCCATGGCCTGGATCGATAACAATGGTCTCCACTTTCAGTCCAAGCTGGCTCGCTATCTGCTTTGCCATGCTCGGCACATTGGCTTTCGTCAGCTTTACAGCCTGTTTTTTTACGGTATTCTGTTTGGTGCGCGTTACGGTTACTTTATCTTTTTTAGCGGTTTTTTCGGATTTGACGGTAATGCCGGAAGCAAGACGCTTCGGGGAATCCGTGGCTTCTATAATAAGACGCGCAGGCTGTTTTTCGGATTTTACGGCATAGCGCAGCAAATCGGAAAACTGCAGGGTAATGACGCTGGTGCCCTGCGCTTCGTTATAGTCAATTTCATAGCCGACAAAAATGCCGTTTTTCTTAAAACTGTCTTCCAAATCCAAATTATCGGAAGGGGCCACGTTATTCAGGGTCACCACAACGCCCGGCCTGTCGTCGTCCCCTTTATATTTAGCGCGCCAAGACGCTATGGTTTCCATGGAAAGAACAATGCGCACCACATCATCTTTCAGCTGAGAACTGATGGTTGTCAGCGTAATGTCGGCACGGGAAGGACGGGATACGGCAACGCTGCCGAGAGAAGCAAGGGCACCGCCGCCTATTTCCGCATAATATTTTTTGGCTTTTACATAAAAATCACCGGTAGGATAATCCCGTATGCACTGCTTCAGCAAGGATTTTGCTTTTTTGGAATCGCGCAGCACGGTATCCGCAAGCTGTGCGGCGTAAAACAGCGCATCATCGGCAAGCGGGCTGAGCGTATGCTTTTTCACCAAAAACAAATAACGGTCTATGGCATTCTGCGCGTCTTTGCGCACAAAGGAGCGCTGCGCCATTTGATCCAAAGCATAGGCGGAACGGAACAGCGCCGCGGGCCTGTTGTTCCATTTCGCATTATTGCGGTAAATATCATAAAATTCATCGGACAGCTTCAGCCAGTTATGACGGTATTCACTGCGTTTTTGGTCTCCAAGCAAACGGGTAAGCTCAACTTTGGCATCTTCATACCCTGACGGCGTAGCATGGGCAAGGGCAAAACTTACAGCAATGGCGGCAACCACTATAATACTTTGCAGCAAGAAAAGAAAAACAATGTTATTGTCAGAATTTGAACGCATAAGAACACCTGCTTCTACAATAAATTTTCCCCTCGGTATATATTTCGGCTTATAAGGCGCTTTACTTTAGCCATAAATACGTTCAAGCTATAACATAAAAATAAAAATACTGTCACTATCTTATGCAGATGTTTTTTTCAAGAGTAATTATAGATTTTTTCTAGATTTTTTTTAGAAATTATATAGTCAAAATTTAATATAGCATATTTATTGAAAAGTTCTTTGAGAACACTGCCCGCAAATAGGAATAATTCCTCATAACATTCTAAAATTAAACAAAAAAAAGTTTCCCTTTCGGGAAACTTTCTTATTAAAAAAAATTTTTTATGCTCTGTTACTTTTGAAACGCACGCAACAATTCCTTAACCGCAGCCCACACGTCAGGAGCGGAACAAATTGCGGAAACCACGGCAATACTGTCAATGCCGGCATTCAGAATTTCCCCGGCATTCTGTGTATTGATGCCGCCTATGGTCATAAGGGGAATTGTGCAGTTTTTTTCGTCCATAAACGCCCGTGCTTTTCTCATTCCCTCAAGTCCCCAGGCAGGAGCCGTATCTTTTTTGGTATTGGTCGGAAAAACAGGGCTTACGGCAACATACTGGATTTCCTCCTTAATTGCCTGTTCCAAATCCTGCATGGTCGGTGCGGTCAGCCCGATGATGCGGCGTGTTCCCATAAGGCGGCGGGCATCGGCCACGGGCATATCGCTCTGTCCCAAATGCACGCCTGCCGCACCGCAGGCAAGGGCTATATCCACCCTGTCATTGATAATAACGGGAATATTGTACCGTACCTGCACTTCTTTCACCAACACTTTGGCAAGGGCCAAAAAATCACGGGTATTATTGTTTTTCTCGCGGATCTGCACTGCCTGCACGCCGGCCTGCACCGCCTGCAGCACGACATCTGTCAGCGGCCTGCCCAGACACAAATCCTGATCGGTTACCAAATATAAACCAAAATCTCGAAAATCAGACCATTCCATAAAATTTCCGTATCCTTAATTCAGTTTCACCCGTTTTGCCGCGTCGGCGTAATCGGCATTGTACAGTTCATCAATAAAATAAGAAAGAAACGAACCCGGTCCCTGGCACTTTTTCCCGGCTTTTTCTCCGGCACTGGCAAACAATGCCATGGCGGAAACCGCACCCGCAAAAGGTGTTTTCGCCACAGCCATACAGGCCCCCGTAACCGCGGTTGCGGAGCAGCCTATGCCCGTTACCAGCGTCATAAGCGGATTGCCGCCGTAAACGCAGGCAACCTTGGAACCGTCGGTTATCATATCCGTTTCGCCGCTGACACTGACAACAATATTAAAATTGCGCGCCAAACGTTTGGCCTGTTCCATAACCTCAAGACTGTCCTTTGTGCTGTCAACGCCCTTGGTTTCCCCAAGTTCGCCCGCAAGCGCCATGATTTCCGATCCGTTGCCGCGCACAATGCACGGTCTGACGGTACGCAGAATTGACAGAGCGGTTTCCGTCCTCAGTCGGGAAGCGCCCGCTCCCACGGGATCAAGCACCACGGGTTTTTTGTATTTATTGGCAAAATCGCCGGCAACATTCATGGAAGCTATGGTATATTTGTCCAGCGTGCCGATATTCAGCACCAAGGCATCAATAATTTTTACAATATCATCAAGCTCTTCCTGAGCGTGTGCCATAAGCGGCGAAGCACCCGCGGCAAGCAGCACGTTGGCGTTCACCTGCATAACAACCTGATTGGTAATGCAGTGCACCAGCGGATTTTTGCGGCGCATAGCCTGCAGTGTTTCCAAAACTTCGTTCTGCATGACAACCTCTTATTTTTTCAGCAAAAGCACCGTATCAAGCGGCCGCTTCGGAACCATATTTACGCCCCGTTCGTCATGGTAATACGTAAGTTTGCCGTCTTCTTTCACCGGCGCTATCTCCCGTTCCTGCCCGGGTCTGCCGAGAACCAGCAGCAAATGCGGAATAAGCTTGGCGCCGCTTTCCTCATCAAAAAACGATACGCCTTCTTTCTGCAGAATATCCGCAACCACGTCTTTTTTAAAAGAGCCTACCATGCACGCCGCATAGCCCTGTTCGGCCGCGCGCAGCTGTATGGTCTGGGCGGCAATGCCGATGTCCATGGTACCGAAATGGGTAATTTCCTGCGGAGCCAAAAGAACAATATACGCCGTCGGGGAATCAATGCCGCGCCGCGGTTTTTGTTCCGGAGGCAGGGCTCCGCCCAAAACAAAGGCTTCTTCCATTTTTGTCCGCAGATTTTTTTCATGTATGATCGCATACCGAAGTATCTGGGCATTGCGGGCAGACGGAGCAAGGCGCGCCGTATCCACAAAGTCAGTCAAAACTTCAAGCGGCATTTCTTCCTGAGTAAAACGGCGGCACGTTCTTGCCTGTATAACCAATTCTTTTAAATCCATATCATGCTCCTTTTACTGCCGCGGCAGTATTCCACAATAAAAATTCGACACATTTGGCCACGGGCAGACCGATAACCGTATCAATACAGCCATGTACGGAAGAAGCCAAAAAACTTCCCGGCCCGCTGATGCCGTATGCCCCTGCCTTGTCAAGACTTTCCCCGCTTTGGGCGTAAGCCCGCAGCAAATCGGCGCCCCAAGGCATAAACGTCACATCTGTTTTGTCGCAGAACGCATAGCAAGCCTGTTCCGCCAAATCCGCAAAAGCAACGGCCGTCATCACCGTATGCGTTTTGCCTTTCAGCTTCTGCAGCATGGCAAACGCTTCGCCGCAGGATTTTGGCTTGCCCAAAATTTCCGTGCCGAAACAAACAATGGTATCGGCTGTAAGCACCAGCCCGTTTTGCGCCTTGGCATCAAAAGGCTTAAGCATATGCCGCTCCAGCGGATAGGAAAGTTCCAGCACAGTTTCCCTGCCCGATTCCGCAGGCTGAAAAACAGTGCCGTATTCTGCCCCGTCCTGCCATAAGCCAAGACAATTCAGCGCATCGCACAGCTTCTGCCTTGCCATGCGCAAGGCATAATGCTGCGGTATTTCTCCCGGCAGCGGCCTCGCCTCCGTATCAAAAAAACCGATAAGCCCCTGCTTGGGAACAGCACGCCCCTTTGCGCAGACAAGCTCCTGCTTCTGCACGTCCAAGACCTGAAAATCTATTCCCAAGTCTTTGAAAAACTGTTGCCTCCGAGGAGAACCGGAGGCAACAATTATCTTTTTTTTCGTTATAAACATATTACTGCAGCGGTTCTTCTTTGACATCGCCGGGCTCAATGTCAACCACACGCCCCTGCAGCCAGAAAATCATATCCACCTCATGGCCGGCTTGGGGCACATACCCTTTCTGACAAACTTTTTCCGGAACAAACATAAGCACGCGCATATGCTCTTTTTCGCCGAACGTAGTTACAAAACGGTAGATTTTTTCCCCGCTTTTCGGCGGAAATTCAAATTCTTCCACTTCTTCCACCACGGCGCGCGCCTGGTATTCGGAAGCCGTGTCCGTAGGAGAAAGCAGACGTTTCCCGTGAATGTCTATTTTCAGCGCCGGCACGTCCAAACGGGTTTTGCCGGGATTTTCTTCCAGCCATTTCTTGGCATGGGCTTCATAATAAGGGCCGCTGGTCACGGTAATTTCGTCAAGCAGGGCGCGGCGCAGGCCGAGACAGAGCCCGGAAAGATAAAAGGTCTGTTCTATGCCCTCTGTCAAATCGATTTTATAATCACGGAAATACAACGGATCATAAAACCAAAGGATTTGGTCGGATTCTCCGGCCACGCAACCGACTTCGCCTTCCAGACCGTTGGCCCAGGGATGTTTTTTTTCAATGCGCAGCTTGTTGGGAAATCCTTCCATAAACGGGAATATGGCTTTAGGGTCCAATTTGCCTTCCACCTCGCCGCCGACAATGATGCCGGCGCGCAAAAGCGTTTCTTTGGGCCACGCCATCACAAAATTTTCTTTATCGCCGTCTTTGGCATGCCACGCAGGACGGGTGCCGCCGTTATCAACAACAACCTTCATAACATAAGGCATTTCTTTCATGTTTTTAACAAGGCAGCTCCATGGCTTTACCAAAAGTTCTTCGTGTTTCATTTGCGTTCCTCACCAGTAAACATACATGATTGATACATATAACAGATTTTTTTCATAAGGTCTACAGACAATAAATCCGCTTCTGTATAAAAATTTATACAATTAAAAAGTATAATATCAATAGATTAGAAAAATTTAAAACAATTCTTGCATTAGCTCTTTCTTTTGTTATACTTCTGTCAGACAAATCATTAATTAATAGCATACCCAACAGAAAAATTATGGAAGAACAGATTCAAGAACAGACTGTCGACGGCTATGCCCCCATACAATTTGAAGAATTGCCGGAAAATCTGCGCGAAGCGTGCAGCCGTGCCTCATGGAATGCCCTTATGCCCGTACAGGCGCACAGCCTGCCGTATACCCTGAACAAACGGGACATTATGGTACAGTCCCGCACGGGAAGCGGCAAAACCGGAGCATTTCTTCTGCCCTGCCTCAACATTGTCGACCCGGCATCTCCCGTCAGCCAAGTTCTTATCCTCGTTCCCACGCGCGAACTTGCCAAACAGGTGGAACACGAAGCGCAGGTTCTCTTCGGCAATGCCGTGACCAGCCTCTGCCTTTACGGCGGCACACGCTATGCAAAACAGCTGCAGGCGCTGCAGAAAGGCGTGCAGGTTGTCATCGGAACGCCGGGCCGCGTCCTTGACCATTTAATCCGCCGTTCTCTCGATGTTTCCAAGCTGAAAATGCTTGTTTTCGACGAAGCCGACCGCATGCTGTCCGTCGGTTTTTACCAGGATATGCTGGACATAAAAAAATTCATTCCCAAGAAAAACGTGCAGACGGCCTTTTTTTCCGCAACCTATCCGCCCAATGTGCTGACCGTCGCCCAAAACTTCCTGCA
This sequence comes from uncultured Desulfovibrionaceae bacterium, assembly GCA_949299515.1. Classification (GTDB taxonomy): domain Bacteria; phylum Desulfobacterota; class Desulfovibrionia; order Desulfovibrionales; family Desulfovibrionaceae; genus Taurinivorans. The sequence continues at coordinate 50,175 of CASGAP010000009.1, read as the reverse complement.
TGAGCCCAAAACGATCAGCCTTTCGCAGGGACAGGTGCACGTGGCAAAAGCCTCCCATTATTACTGCGAATGCAAGCCCATGGATAAAGACAGATGCCTCACCCGACTGCTGGAAAAAGAACACCCCAGCCAGGCCATAATTTTCTGCAACACCAAAAACAACGTGCATTACATTGCCGGCGTCCTGCAGGGTTTCGGCTACAACGCCCTCGAACTTTCCGCGGATCTGCCCCAGAACAAACGCGAACAGGTGCTGGAAAAACTGCGCAAAGGCACCCTGCAGTATCTTGTGGCTACGGACGTGGCTTCCCGCGGCATTGACATTCCGCATCTTTCCCACGTCTTTCTGTACGAAATTCCCGAAGACAGGGAATCCTACATTCACAGGGCAGGCAGAACAGGCCGCGCAGGCGCCGCAGGTACGGTCATTTCCCTTGTGGACATCATGGAAAAACTGGAACTGGAACGGCTGGCAAAGTTCTACAAAATAGACCTCATGGCCTACCAGGACCCCAGCAGCGAAGAAATAGCCCGTCTTGTCAGCGAACGCATGGCAAACCACCTGAACAAGCTGCGGCGTCAGACCACCGGCCTCGAACGGGAACGGGCAAAACGCTTTATCCCGTTAATCCAAGAACTTGCCGGCGATTTTGAAGACATTGACAATATGCAGCTTTTGACCATGCTTTTCGACAAAGAATACCAGCAGAGCTTATCGGCCAGAGAAGAAACGGCCCCGCAGCAGGCAGAGCCGAAAAAACAAAACCGCCGCCCCAGAAACAGAAGAAGACAGTAAGCCAAGGTATGCACATGGACAGACTTGACAACAATTTTTTAAAAGAACAGTGCCACGAAGTTGCCGGCAATTTCATGGCGCTTCTTTCCGATTTTAATTATGCAGACGAAATGGAACTGCTCTCCATCAGCCGTCTGAACATTCTGCTGCGCAAAAATCTCACCGTCGAATTTGAAACCCTGTACATAGCCCTGTGGTACAACTGCCTGAAAACCTCCTTCCCGCAAACCTGCGAAGAAATTTTTCAGGAATTTGTCGACGTGCATCTGCCGGAAAAATACAAGGGCGCCAAACTCCACGAAGTAACAACCAGAATCCGTATGTATATAGAACTGCTCGACAACAACGCCGGCACGGACCTCACCCCCATAGCCCACCACCTGCTTTCTTTCCTGAAATTCGACGAGGCCAGCCAGCGCACCTATGCCATGAAAATAACCCTGCACCTGCGCAAGGTGTATACCTATATTTTTGAACGACTCATATAAAGGAAAAAACTATGCCGCAATACGGTGACTTAGCATATCTTACGTCAGTCAAAGGCAAAAAAAAACTGCTGCGCATTAAAGAAAACGAAGACTGGCAAACCCAGCACGGCCTCGTAAAAATGGAAGACGTGGTCAATACGCCCTACGGTTCCGAAGTAAAAAGCTCCCTCGGCGTGCCGTTCAGAGTGGAACGCCCCGAACTTTTTGACTTAATCATGGGCATTAAACGCCAAACCCAAATCATGTATCCCAAAGACATGGGCTATATCTGCATGAAACTCGGCGTCGGCAACGGCAGAACCATTTTGGAAGCCGGCTCCGGTTCCGGCGGCCTGACCATTGCTCTCTCCTGGTTCAGCGGCGAAAAAGGAACCGTGCACACCTTCGAAGCCCGCGAAGAATTCCATAAACTGGCCAAGAAAAACGTGGCCTGGGCAGGCGTGGGGCATAACGTGCATTTTCATCACCGCGACATTGCAGAAGGCTTCGGCATTGACGACCCCGAAATTCTCAACGGCAAAAAAGCCGACGCGCTCTTCTTGGACGTGCGCATCCCCTGGGATTATCTCGACCATGCCCTTGCGGCCCTTGTGCCGGGCGCGCCCATAGCCTTTCTTCTGCCCTGCGTGGATCAGGTTTCCCAGCTTCTGCTTGCTCTTGAAAAAGGCCCCTTTGAAAATACGGAAGTTATCGAAATCCTCGTGCGCCCGTGGAAACCCGTACCCGACAGACTGCGCCCCGCAGACAGAATGTGCGCGCACACCTGTTTCCTCGTGTTCACCAAACATCAGGAAAAAAGCCAAGAATGGGACAGCTATATCAAACTCGGCACGCGCGAACGCAAACAGCACGCCGCCAAAATGAAACGCCTCGGTCTTGACGCAGACGACAGCTTCGGCGCACAGGACGCAGACAATTTTGAAACCGAAGATTTTCAAGATTAATTTGTCATGAACATTACCTTGCAGAATATTTCCAAAGCCTACGGCGGAAGGGACATTTTATCGGATTTTTCCCTTGATGTCGTCGACGGTATGCGCCTTTGCGTCTGCGGCCCCAACGGCAGCGGCAAATCCACGCTTATCCGCATTATGGCAAACGCTTCCCCGCCTGACGGCGGCCGCGTCATTACGCCCAAAAACTGCCGCATCGGCTATGTGGAACAAATTATCGACGAAAGCGAACTGGACTGCGAACTGCTTTCCTGGGTACAGTCCGCCCTGCCCGACTGGAGCGATTTTTGGCAGGAATGGGACAAAGCCCACAGAGAAAACGACGAACAAAAGCTGAACCGCCTCATGGCCAAACAGCACGAACTGGAAGCCCAATTCGGCTACAATCCCGAACAGAAAGCACAGACCGTGCTTTCCGGTCTCGGCTTTGAAAAAAACAAATGGTCGCTTTCACTGCGCAAACTTTCCGGCGGCTGGCGCGAACGCGCCAAACTCGCGCGCGTGCTTGTGGCGGGCGCAGACATTCTGCTGCTTGACGAACCCACCAACCATCTGGATTTGGACGCCGTGGAATGGCTGGAAGAATTTCTGCTGTCATTCAAAGGCTCCCTGGTCTTTGTCGCCCACGACAGAGTTTTCATGGACCACATCAGCACGCACGTTTTATATTTGGGCGGCTCAAAACCCATTCTGCGCAAAGCAACCTTTTCCCAATTTTTGGAAATGCAGGAAGAAATCGACGAACAACGCGAACGCGAGGCCAAAAAACTCGCCGAAGACCTCAGCCATAAAATGGAATTTATCCGCCGTTTCAAGGCCAAAGCCACCAAGGCGCGCCAAGCCGCCTCACGCCAAAAACAGGCAAAGCGCCTTGAAAAGGAAATGGAAAACTACAAGCCCGAACCCAAGCGCCGCGAACTGTCCTTCAAATGGCCCGAAGCCGCCAAAAGCGAAAAAGTGGTGCTTTCCGCGGCAGATCTGTATTTTGAATTTCCCGACGGCGTGCATTTGTGGCCGCCGCTTACGTTCACCCTGTTCCGCGGTCAGCGCATAGGCCTTGTGGGACACAACGGCTGCGGCAAATCCACCCTGCTGAAAATACTGGCAGGCAAACTCGCCAAAACAAGCGGCCAAATCCAAACAGGCTCCCTGACCAAACTAGGCTATTACAGCCAGCAGCAGACAGAAACACTGGAGCTGAAAGGCACGGTGCTCGGCGAAATGCGCCGCCTGTCCGACCCGCGCACCACGGAAGAAGAACTGATGAGCGTTCTGGGCCTTTTTCTGCTCGGCCAAAATTATTTTGACCGGCAGATTTCCGCTCTTTCCGGCGGCGAGCGCAGCCGTCTTGCCCTTGCCGTACTCTTCCTTGCCCGCTGCAATTTTCTTATTTTGGACGAACCTACCAACCATCTGGATTTGGAAAGCCGCGAAGCCCTGTCCGAAGCTCTGGAAAGCTTTGACGGAACGCTTCTGCTTGTCGCCCACGACAGGCATTTGCTCTCCACCTGCGTGGACGAAGTATGGGAAGTGACGGAAAACGGCTTCGTCATATACGAAAACGGTTTTGAAGAATACGAAGAAGCCCGCCAAAAGGAAAAACAAAAAAGCAAAATCCTTGCCGCGGCCCAAAACAGCGCCCAGCCGAGCCCAAGCGGCAGTCTGATCAAAACAAATCTTTCACGGGAAGAACAAAAACGCATAAAACGCGAACAGGCGGAACAGCGCAACGCCCTTTCCCGCGAGCTCAACCCCCTGCAGCAGGAATACGAGAAACTCGAACAAAAAATGGAAGAAACCCTGCAAAAACAGGCAGAAATGGAAGAACTTCTGGCCACGCAGGAAGTATACGAAGACGGCCAGCGCGCCGCCCGGCTTCTCAAAGATTTCCACGCCATACAGCAGCAGGCGGAACAGGAACTGGAACAGCTCAGCGAACTGGAAGAAAAAATCAACCTTTTAAAAGAAAAAGCCAAAGCCATAGGCGAGGACTAGGACAGTATTTTTTCTTTGACGCTGCAGGCTTTCCCATGAACACAGTATCTTTTGCCGTTCCTTCTTACGTTATTCCCGCAGACACAAAAGAAAACATCGTCTTTCTGCGGGACAAAGTGCAGGAAATCGCCCTGCTCTGTTTTGAACCGTCTTTGCCCGAACTTGCGGATCTGCGTCCGTTTTGCGGCAGATGGCATATCCACCTGCCGTATCTTGTCCCTTGCGGTTTTTACAAACAGGGCGCCAACCTTGACGAAGCGGCCGCATACGGCACCGATACCCGCTGGGAAGACTGCTGGAAATATGCACAATCCGCAGCAGACATAGAAATTCTTGCAAAAACCTGCATACAGATCGTCAAGCACTGCGAGCTCCTTGCCCCCCATGCCTGCGTCATGCATTTGCCGAACAAAGACATCACGCACGCCGAAACCTGGCTGGACTGTTTTCTGCAGACTTGGAAAAAAGAACTGCCGCTTAATTTGCTTTGCCTTGAAAATGTCCGCAATGCCTCGTATTTTGACTATGAAGCACCGCTGCTCGGCACAGACTGTTCCCTTTGCTTTGACATGGCCCATGCCCTGACCTATAAACAGACAGCCTGCCTTGACAGTCATGCATTTATGCAGAAAGTGCGCGTTGTGCACTGGTCGGCGCCGTTTGCGGAAAATGCCCCGGAATACGGCAAAGACAGACATTTAAACCTGAATCACTTGAAAAATCATAAAGACTATTGTATAAAAGTCCTGAAAAGCACACCACGGAACGCAACCCACGTTCTGGAACTTTTTTCCTGGGAAGAAATCGAAAAATCAAAACCGTTCTTTTTTGACCTTTTTTCCCAAAGCTGAGGATTTATGGCTTATTTTCGCGTGCTGAACGCACAGCTTGCCAAACTGCACACATTGCTGAACAAAAACGAGGACTGGCTTATCCTGATAAATGCCGACCCCGACGCCATGGCAAGCGCCCTGGCCCTGCAGCGCATTCTGCGCTACAAAGTAAAAAGCGTGCACATAGCTAGGATAAATACCATTACCAGGCCGGACAATCTGGCCATGATAAAAAAACTGCATATCCATATGCGCGCCTACGAACCCGGTATGCTGAGCAAATACCATAAATTTGCCATTGTGGACTCGCAGCCGCACCACAGCCCCCTGTTCAAAGACATACCCTTTTCCGTTGTCATCGACCACCACCCGCTGCCGCACAAAGACAATCCTCCCCTGCTTGCCGAGGATAACGTCTATGACATACGGCCGGACTACGGCGCCACCAGCACCATGCTGACCGAATATCTGTACAATGCCCAAATACGGCCGGGCAAATATATCGCCACAGCCATTCAGTACGGCATACGCACCGATACCGGCACGTTCGGCCGCCAGACCACGGAAGTCGATTTAAGAGCCTATCACTACATGATACGCTATGCCGACCAAAACCTGCTGACACAAATCCTGCGCAGCGAATATTTTTTGGAATGGCTGCCGTATTTTTCCAAAGCCTTTGAAAAACTGCGGCCCTGCGGCCTTGGGCAGTTCACCTATCTTGACGATGTGGAAAGCCCGGATATCCTGGTCGTCATCGCGGATTTCTTCCTGCGCGTCTACGGACTGAAATATATTATCGTTACGGGAACATACGACAAAACAGCCATATGCATTTTCCGCGGCAGCAAATACGATCTGGGCGAACTGGCACAGAAATCTTTCAGCGGCATAGGTTCCGCCGGCGGCCACAAATCCTTGGCACGGGCGGAAATACCCCTGAAAATGCTCCAAAGCAAGGACAAAAATCTGCGCATAGACTTCAGAAGAAAAACCCGCAAAAAAGAAACCCATGAGCTGATAGAGAATTTTCTGTTTGCCACGCTCAGACAAAACGGCTCTGCCAAACAATTAACCCAATAAACACATACGAGGTATGCCATGTTCAGTGAAGAATTTTTAACCGAACTCTTTCCGCCGGAACGCACCGACGAATTTTTCGAAGCACTTTTCGGCGACGCCGAAGACGGCGCCTATGATATAAAAATGAGCTATCAGGGCAAAGAAGGCAATACGCTGAAATTCTATTTTGAACTGCACGCCAGACCAAACCAGTGCCTGCGCTGCAACCTCACCACCGGCCTGCCGCCCGTTTTTGAACGCCATCCCATTATCGCCGCCAAAACCATGGCGGAAAAAATCGCCAAAGAAGCGGGCTTTGCCAAACATACCTGGAAAATAGGCCATACCATACAATACAGCGAAGATCTGCACTTTGTGCCGTTCTATATCACAGAAGCATAAAAAGCCTGCATAAGCAGGCTTTTTCCTTTTCCGAAAATTTACGGCAATACAGCGGCGGTCCGGCGCTTTTTCAGCGCTCCGACCAAACAAGGCGCTTATTCTTTACTTTCAGACGGCCGAGCACAAGACCGTTCCAAGCCATCAGCACATTTTTTTCTTTATAGTCACAGGCCAGGCTTTGTCCCGAAAGCAGCCCTTTAATTTTTTCTATGCCGTCCCTGCCTTCGAACTGCACGCAGGGCAAATCCCCGGCCATGCGCACCCGCGGAGAAAGCTGAATTTCCCGTAATTTCCCCGCCTTGCCCATATACATTCCCTGCCAGGCAAAGTTCTGCGGCAGTTTTTTGGCCTGATGCGGCACAAAATGCAGGCTGTCTTTAAAGACGGCAATATCCCCGTACTCCAAGTACTTTTCGGAAATGCCGAGTTCCCGTACATAACCGCGCGAAAGCGGTTCGCCCCAAATTTTTTCCTCCTCCCCGCAGAAAATTTCGCCTGTTTTTTTGCGCAGTCGCGCCACAAAAAAGCCCTGCGTATCCCCCATACGCGGAGAAAGACGCCATACGCCTTCCATGCCCAAAAGCGGCTCATCCATAACAAATTCAGGCAAAACAGGAAGCTTCTCAAGCTCAAGTCCCAGCTCTTCCAATGCAAAGCGCACCTGTTCTTCGTTTTCCTCAATATTGGTCGTACAGGTGGAATACACAAGCACGCCGTCCGGTTTCAGCATACGCGCGGCATTTTTCAGCAGCTCTTTCTGCAGGCTGACCAGGGGCAATGTTTTTTCCTCTTTCCACATCTGCAGCACTTTGGGATTTTTCTCCACGGTTCCCCAGCCGCTGCAGGGCGGATCAAGCTGAATATACTCGCAAAACCCGTCAGGCAGGGCTATGCGCTGGCCCTCAAAACAGCAGGACGCCGCCTGAAACAGTCCCATTTGCTGCAGATTGCGCCGCAGCGTGGCAAGACGCGGAGGCGAAACCTCATTGCCCACAACAAAACCATGCTCCCCGACAATCTGCGCAAGCTGCCCTGTTTTGCTGCCGGGACTTGCGCACATATCCAGCACAAAAGATCCCTGCCGCGGCGCCAAAGCCACGGGCGGCAGCATGGAAGCCCTGTCCTGTATATAAATCAGTCCGAAAAAACCGGCCAAAGACGAACCGAGAGAAAAAGGTTCTTCAACAAGACGGCAGGAAGCGGAAAAAAAATTTTCCTGCTCCCAGGAAAAACCCTGCAGAGCCAGCAGCTCTTCCGCAATTTTCCGATCTTCCCCGCCCAAGACAAAACGAAACGACCGCTTATACTGTTTCATAAAATTCCTTATGCGCTATTGCTTGCAAGTATTGCAAAAACAAGATATAAGTTGAAAATCTTGTTAAGACAAGAAAAAGAAATTCAAAAATCTTACATGGTAGGAGAATATATGCGTATTTCAGCGTTAGCCGCCGCCGTGCTCGGCTTTTTCATGCTTGCCGGCGATGTGTATGCGGCAAATTATGCCATAGCTCCGTTTCAGGTAAACGGCCCGAACAGCTACCAATATCTTAAAAATGCCATTCCGCCCATGCTGAACTCCCGTCTTTTCACGGCAAACACCAACGAACCCGTGGCAAGCCAGGACAGCCTCGCTTCCGCCGCTGCGCCGCAGTCCCAGCAGGCAGCCCAGGATCTGCGCAAAAAACATAAAGCGGACTACCTTATCTACGGCACCGTCAATGTTATCGGCGACAACGCCAGCCTTGACATCAGCGTCGTGGGCGACAACAATTATTTTTGGCAGAAATCATCCCAAAACAACGTCAATAACCTGCTTGCCAGCGTAAACGCCATTGCCGGCAACATCAATCAGGAAATTTTCAAAACCGGCGGCACGGTTTCCGCCGCCCCCGCACCGGCTGCCCGCAGCAGCTTTATCAATGCCGAAACCGGGGCGCCCAGCACAAGCTATCTTAACCCCGAACTGCGCTATCAGGGCGTTGACGAAAACAAAAGCCGCTCCCAAACCCTGCCCTATGAATCCGTAGGAATGCAGATTGCCGATTTTGACGGCAACGGCTTCAACGAAGTTCTGCTTGGCAGCATCAACGAAATTATCATGTATTCCTACAGCAACAACCAGCTGAAAGAACTTGCCCGCAAAAAGCTCTATTCTTCTGCCAATATTCTGCGCATGAGCATTCTTCCGTACAAAGGAAAAAACTATATAGTCGTGGCCACCTGCGATTCCGCCAATAACGACGCCAGAAGCTACATTTACCTTTTCAACGGAAAACAGTTCCAGGAAATTACCGATACGCGCTATTATCTCAACGTGACCAAAACAAGCGCCTACGGCCAGCCGGAACTTGTCGGCCAAAACTCCGACGCAACGCGCTTTGTCAAAGGTTCCGTATTCCGCATGAACTTTGACGGCAAAGAACTGACCAAAGGTTCCAACCTCTCTCTTCTTCCGGGCAAAGCCGATGTATTCAACTTCACCTGGGTACCCTCCAGTCAGGACTCCGGAGATGTGCTTGCAGTCATCGACGATCAGGACCGCCTCAATATTTTCGACTCAAAAGGAAAAATCCTTGCCAAAACAGAGGATTATTACGCCAGCACGGCCAACCGAGTGGCAACCACCAGGGATATAGGAGGCTTTGCTTCTCAGGAAGGTAAAATAGACCTGATCTATCATTATGTGCCCAATGCCATTAACGTAACCGACCTGGACAACGACGGCCGCTATGAACTCATCATGTCCAAACCTCTCAGCATTGCCGCGGGTATGCTCAACAACTACCGCAACTATGCCCAAAGCGAAGTCCATGCCCTTGTCTGGGACGGAGTCGGCACCAACCTCTTGTGGAAAACCCGCCGCATCAAAGGCACCATTACCGATGTAAAAGTTGCAGACCCCAACAACGACGGCGTGCTTGACCTTGTCATCAACGTAAACACCTATCCCGGAACCTTGGGCGCAAGCAAAATCAGAACATTCATTACCCTTTACCCGCTTGATACCGCAAACATAGACACAAACGCAATCAACTTTGCCGAATAAACAAAGCCCGCACCGCGGGCTTTTTTAAAGGCATATTTAAAAGGTTTAATATATTTCAAAGGCTCAGTTATGAATGAGAACAATCCCTTGCCCGAAGTAACCTTTTCCACGTTCATCCTTTCTTTGGCTTCTTCCACGCTTATGCACCTGGGGGAAGTGCCGAACCCGGAAACTGGAAAAAAAGAAAAAAACATCATACTGGCAAAACACAGCGTCGATCTGTTAAATATGCTGGACGACAAACTGACCAACGGTCTTACGGCCGACGAAAAAAAACTGCTGCAAGACGTCCTTTATGAAGTAAAAATCAAATACGTACAACAAGCCTAGGGGGAAATACCGTGTACAAAGCAGGCCTTATCGGCGTTACCGGCTATACGGGCATGGAACTGGCCCGGATTTTAGCCGTACACCCGCACATCGAACTTACCCATGCCACCTCCAGGCAGGAAAGCGGAAAAAAAATCGAAGACCTTTATCCTTTCCTGCGTTCCTACAAAATCGGCTCCGTCGTGATCAGCGACTATAACGCCGAAGAACTGGCACGGCACTGCGACCTTATTTTTCTGGCCGTTCCTCACGGAACAGCCATGGCAAGCGCAGGCGAACTGTATGCAAAAGCCAAAGAATCGGGCAAATCCTTAAAACTCATCGACCTGTCAGCGGATTTCAGAATAAAAGATCCCGCAGTCTTTGAAAAATGGTACCAAATTCCGCACAGCCAGCCGCAGCTCCTGCAAAAAGCCGTATACGGCCTTTTTGACATTTATGAAGAAGAAATCAAAAAAGCCGACCTCATAGCCAATCCGGGCTGCTACCCGACCGCAAGCATTTTAGGGCTGTATCCTGCCCTCAAAAACGGCATTATCCGAAACGACATCATCATCGACGCAAAATCAGGAACCAGCGGAGCCGGCAGAAAAGCCCAGACAGCAACACTGTTCTGCGAAGTGCACGACAATTTCCGCCCTTATTCCATCGGCGGCAAACACCGCCACACCCCGGAAATAGAACAGGAACTTTACCTGGCGGCAGGAAAAGAAATTTTTGTATCCTTCAATCCGCACCTGCTGCCCATTGACCGCGGCATACTGAATACCATTTACGCTCCTCTTGCCGCCGACATTTCCGCGGAAGAAATCCATGCCGTCTATACAGAATTTTATAAAAACGCTCCCTTTGTGCGCGTGCTTCCCTTGGGACAGCTTCCCGAAACCCGCTATGTGCGCGGCTCGCTTTTCTGTGATATTGCGGTTACCGTGGACAAACGCACCAAAAAACTGCTCATCACTTCCGCCATTGACAATCTAGCGCGCGGAGCCTCCATGCAGGCGGCAGCCAATGCCAACCTCTGTCTGGGACTGCCCCTTGCAGCAGGCATCAATGCGGCGCCGGTCTGTCCGTAAACAAAATTCCGTTTATGCAAAAAGCCCGCGGCGCGGGCTTTTTTTATGCACGAAACTGCGGGCGATTAATTAATTTATCAACAATTTTGTTATCTTTCTGCAATTTATTTTCTTGATTTTACAAAACAATTGCTATAAATTTATCTCCTTATTCATTTTTAACAACATTAATGTTTAAAAAGGATTTTGTTATGTGCTCAACTGCGGCTAAACCCTATGAATGGAACTTTCAGCTTCCGCAAATCAATCCGGAAACCATCAAACTGACCCATGCGCCGCGCAAAGCCCGCATCAGCGACGTTAATGCCATGTCCGCGCTTATCAACGAATTTGCATCTGCGCGCATCATGCTGGCACGCGGCCCGCTCTACCTGTATCAAAGCATACAGGACTATATGCTCATTACCGGTGAAATGGACGGAAAAGAAGTTGTGGTGGCCTGCGGAGGCCTGCACGTTTTATGGGAAGATTTAGCAGAAATACGATCAGTAGCAGTACATCCGGCATTGCAAAACCGCGGCCTCGGCAAACTTTTAATCAACGCTCTCAGAGAAAATGCCAAAAGCATCGGAGTAAACGATTTATTTGTTTTCACCCTTGCTCCGAAATTTTTTACTTCCGTAGGCTTTACGGAAATTCCGCGCGACAAGATCCCCCCCGTTGTCTGGGCTGAATGCTCAAAATGCCCCAAATTCTATAAATGCGACGAAATAGGCATGATACAGCATTTGTAAAATCTTTGCAGAGGAACAGCCATGAAAGCACTTACGGTTATCAAATACGGCGGCCACGCCATGAGCGACGAAACACTTAACCGCGCTTTTGCGGAAAATATCCGTACAGCACAGAAAAACTGGAATATCATCATCGGCCACGGCGGAGGCCCGCAGATTAATGCCCTGCTGGAAAAACTTGCCATAGAAAGCTCTTTCAAAAACGGCCTGCGCAAAACCGGTGCGGAAGCCATGAAAGCTGTTGAAATGGCGCTGTGCGGCGATGTTAACACCTGGCTTGTCAGCCTGCTCGGCAAAGCCGGCTGCCTGGCCGTGGGGCTCACGGGAAAAGACGCACGGACAATTCTTGCCAAAAAGAACAGCGATCCGGAACTCGGCTTCGTGGGCGAAGTCACGGCCGTCAATCCCGAGCTTTGCCATGTTTTGCTGGAAAAACAATATATTCCTGTTTTTGCACCCGTCGGCTATGAAGAAAATACCGGCCACAGCCTCAACATCAACGCCGACACAGCCACCGGAGCCCTGGCCGGAGCCCTGAAAGCCGATATTTTTATTCTTGTAACAGATGTCAAAGGTGTGCTAAACAAAGAAAAAGAACTTCTTCCGCATTTGGACTTTGCAAAAATCAAAGCCCTGAAAGAAGACGGCACCATTTACGGCGGCATGATACCGAAAGTGGAAAGCTGCGAACACGCCGTAAATATGGGCTGCAAAGCCGCGCTTATTTTTGACGGAGCCAATGCCGCCAATTTGTCCGCAATTTTGGACGAAGTGCGCGCGGCTCTGGACAGCAATGATTTTTCGGCGCTCCGATACGGAACACTTATTACGCGATAAGGAGAGAATATGGCTGTTTCTTTAGTTGGAAAAGATTTTCTGAAAATTGCAGACTGCACAAAAGAAGAATTACTGTATCTGCTCGATGTGGCGGCTTACCTCAAACAGGCAAACAAAGCCGGCGCCGAGCAAAAATATATGCAGGGCAAAAAAATTGCCCTTATTTTTGAAAAAGACTCCACAAGAACACGCTGCGCCTTTGAATGCGCAACCTTTGAACAGGGCGGCCATGCCATTTACCTCGGTTCCAGCGGTTCCCAAATCGGCAAAAAAGAATCCATGGCTGATACCGCACGCGTGCTTTCCCGTATGTTTGACGGCATAGAATACCGCGGCCACGGCCAGGAAATTGTGGAAACCCTTGCCCAATACGCAGACGTGCCGGTGTGGAACGGCCTCACCAACGAATCCCACCCCACGCAGATTCTGGCGGATTTTCTGACCATGCGCGAACATAGCAGCAAAAAGCTTGACGAAATCAGCTTTGCCTATATCGGCGACTCCCGTTTCAATATGGCAAACTCCCTGATGACGGGCGCCGCCATTATCGGCATGGACTGCCGCATTATTGCGCCCAAATCCCTGCAGCCGGAACAGAAATACCAAGATATGGCCAAAGAATTCGCCCAAAAATCCGGAGCTAAAATCACCATAACCGACAATATCGCGGAAGGCGTAAAAGGCTGCGATTTTCTGTATACCGACGTATGGGTATCCATGGGCGAACCCAAAGAAGTTTGGGCGGAACGCATTGCCCTGCTTAAAGATTACCAAGTCAACAGCAAAGTCATGGCCATGACGGAAAATCCAAACTGCAAATTCCTGCACTGCCTGCCTGCCTTCCACGACAGAAACACCACTATCGGCGAAGAAATCTATCAGCAGTTCGGTTTGGACGGCATGGAAGTAAGCAACGAAGTTTTTGAATCCGAAGCGTCCATAGTCTTTGACGAAGCGGAAAACCGCCTGCACACCATTAAAGCCGTTATGGTTTCAAGCTTTGTCAATATATTCGATTAACAGCCAAAACTGGAAATCAAAACAGCCCGCTGCCGAAAACAACGGGCTGTTTTTTTTATACTATCCAACATACACAGGGCAAAACCGGATACGGAGTTTCGCCCGCTGCCGCAAGACAGACAAATTTCCCCGACCGGTTCTCTCCGCCGATTTGGCATAGCGCGTTTTTTCCTGATAAAGCACAAAAAAAGCTGCCCGCAGGCAGCTTTTTTGTACAAACATCACTAGGGTGTATTTCAAGATTATTTTTCTTTTTTTCTTGGAGGAAATGATTGCGCTGCTGTCCATTTGCGTAACGTTCGCAAGCTCACTGACGCAAACGGCTTGTCACCCTTTGGAAGGTTCTCCCAAGCCCCGCATTACACAGAATTTACGGAACCTTGCCGAAAGTTTCGGCTTCGGTTCCGCAAATACCGTAAATAAGAACAGCTGAAAAAACTTTTTTCCAAAACAAACTTTAAAACGGTCTGTTTCTGTCGATATTTTTTAACCTGCTGTACTCAATGGGATTAATTCGGAAACATACCCTGGATTAACCGGGTATTTTATTCATATTTTCCTTTACAAAACGGATAGCTTCTTCCGTATTGTTCACTTCGCCGATAATCTGCGCATTCAGCAGGGCGTCACGGAGTCTGCCGACTTTCGGGCCCGGATCAAGATGGGTATGTTCCATAATTTCATTGCCGTTCAAAAGCGGCTCGCGCATGGAAAGCGGAGTCGTGCCGCGTTCCATAAACTTAAGATTATGGTTGAAGTTTGTATAATTTCCGTTGGGTATGGCTTTAATCTGCGCCCTGGCAAGTTCAATAAGCCGCTGTTGGTGCGGCAGTTCCAAAAATTTCTGCATTCCTCTGTCCGTCATCATGGACTGGAAACGGATTTGGTTGCTGATAATATCGCAGATCGTATCAATTTCATCCGCTTCAAAATGCAGACGGTGCAGAATCTTACGGGCAACTTTTTCGCCTATTCTGTGGAACTGGGAAAAATACCAGCGTCCTTCCACTCTTTCGGCAGCATAGGCTTTGCCTATGGCGTGGAAAAGTACGGCAACGGCTCCCACCCAGTCATAATGCAGCAGTTCTTCGGGATAAAACTTCAGGCAGCGCAATGTAAAATCAAAGACACTTTCTTCATCGTCGGTATTTTTATTGCTGTGCTGTTTTATGGCTGTAAGCGCGCCAAGTTCCGGAATAATGCCGTGCAGAATGGAGCTGTCTTTCAAAAGTTCAAAGAAGCGCCACATGGATTCGGCAGAAACCAAGCGCCATTCCTCCACAAAGGCATGGCCGGAAACATAGCTGGCAACATTGCTGGCACTCTGCACAATGGCAACCCACGTATTGGGGTCAATGGGCAAATCATAGTTGGCGGCAAGACGCAGAGCCCGTATTGCCAAAATATAGTTTTTTTGCAGCGTATGCTGCGGAATACCCTGCAGTTTGATAAAACCGCCGGACAAATCGGCAAACACTTCATCGGATTTAATAAAATCCGCCGTGCCGGCAACTGCTTCAAACAGCTTTCTGTCGTTAGCCTCAAGCTGATTTACCATGCGGTGGGTAAAATGAATGCGCAGAGCTTCGGGATCGGCAACCGCAGAACAGTTTGCGGAATAAAAACGGAACGTATATCCGGACTCGCCTTCCAAAATACCGAGTTCGGCAACTTCTGTGCTGGGTTCCAGATTGGGGAACAGCTTCTGCAGAGTTTCCAAATCCACATCGCAGGCAATGGCAATTTCCTTAATCTGCAATAATTCATTGATTTCACTTTGTAATGCTGTATTAATCAAATAGGCGTCATAGCCGTTTCTTAATATTGTTTTGCATATTGTTTTAGCTTCGTTGGCAGGCATAAATTCGTACCCCTATTTAGAATATGTGTATTTTATAACATGGCTTTTCATGTATCACAAGCGAAAACATAAATTATTTTAACTTTTCTGTGACTAGCCTTTTCTGTTTTTTTCCGATATACTGCGCATTATTCCCGCAACTTTCGGAGTTTTATATGATTACAGCTGACATTCATACGCATACGGATTATTTTCACGGCAAAAACACGGTTCGGCAAATGTACAAAGCTGCAGAAGAAAAAAGCCTTACATATTACGGATTTTCCGAGCATACCCCCCTGCCCGAAGGTTTTTCCTGCCTGCTCTACCGTGAAGGCGATATGAACCTTGCATTTAAGCAATATGTTCAAGATGTGCTGGAATTAAAAAAAGACACCGAAAACTACAACCGTACCGCCGCCAATCCCAAACCCCAAGTTTTGCTGGGCATGGAACTCGATTTCACCCCGCACGACACGGCATACATGGAAAACCTTATTCAAAGCTATCCTTTTGATTATGTTATCGGTACCGTACATTTTGTGGGAGAACAAAACATCGGGCTTTGGGATACGGAAAAAGCGGATCAAAACGAAAAATTCAGATTTTTTGAAGAATATTACGACTGCATTGCAAAACTTGCCCAATGGGGCAAAACCGACATTATCGCCCACCCGGACTTTGTAAAAATCCGCTGCATCGACGATTTTCATGCTTGGCTGGAAACCCCGCAGGCAGCCGAATGTCTGCATAAAACATTTGCCGTAATCAAACAATCAGGCATGGTACTGGAAGTTTCCAGCGGCGGCCTGAACAAAGCCTGCAAAGAAATACATCCTTCACCGAAAGTTATGGAAATTGCGGCATCCTATCAAATTCCCATCAGCTTTGCCTCCGATACCCACAATATCAATACCGTTGCGTACGCCTTTGACGATCTGGCAGATTTTGCACGGCAATTCGGCTACACCGAACACACAATCTTCATCGACCGCAAACCGCTGCAGCTGAAATTTTAATGATTTCCCAATTTCTTGTTCCGATTTTTTTTGCCGTTTGCCTGATGTCACTATGGAATGCCGCCTGCCTTCCCTGCCGGAAAGGCGGCAAAATCCTGTTCTTTTTGCTCTGCGTCCTGGGGCTTGCCTATATTATCCCTTTAGGGCCGTATTTTGACCCTGCTCTGCATATGCCCTATCCGCTGGTGCTGCTGCTTGCCCTTATCAGCGCTTTTGCGTTTTTTTACTTTTGGATCAGAGTAATGCATTTAAGCATTAGCATTATTTTTTTAATTATTTCAATTAGTAATAAAAACATTCGGAATACCGCCAAAAACCTGCTGCGCTCCGGCAAACTGAACCTTGCGGAAATTCTGCTGTGCACCGCCGCAGCGGCTCTGAGTGTCAGCAGCACTCTTGCCGTACCGGAAATTAACCGCATCAGCCTTTATTACAAAAATTTGCCGCCGCAGCTGGAAGGATACACCATAGCGCAGATTACCGACACCCACACCGGACTGATTTTCCGAAAAAACTGGCAGGAAGGCGTGGTACAAAAAATTTTAGCCGAACAGCCCGACCTTATTGTCCATACAGGTGATATCGGCGACACCAAGCCGCAGGACATTGCCGAGCACCTTGCACCGCTGCAAAAACTTACTGCCCCTGACGGCGTGTATTTTGTTTTCGGCAACCACGAAAATTATCACGTACTTTCCCGCTGGCAGCAATATTTCAAAGACAGCGGCCTGCAGGTTTTGGAAAATCAGCGTGTCCGTCTGCCCGGCGGAATAACCCTTATCGGCGCGAAATCACAGCCGCGCTATCAGCATATTGATTTTCCGGCTTTATTCGGCCCCGCTCCGAATAAAAGCTTCACCATTCTTCTTGACCACTATCCGCTGCGTTTCCGCAGTGCCGCCCCTTTTGTCGATTTGCAGCTTTCCGGCCACACGCACGGCGGCACGGTGTTTTTTTTGGCCCCCATTGTCGCAAAATTTAATGGCGGTTTTGTTTCGGGCGTCTACGAACAAAACGGAGCAAAACTCTATGTCAGCAGCGGCACGGGAATTTGGACATACACACCGTTCCGCCTGTTGGTTCCGAGCGAAATTGCGCTCATCACCCTGCACAAAAAACAGTAATAACCGGCAGATATCCTGTACACAAACCGTCCTGCACAGCCGGCCGAAGTCTGTTTCTTAATTCTTTTCCGGGGGAAATGATTGCATTGCTGTCCATTTGCGTAAAATTCGCAAGCTCATTAACGCAAACGACTTGTCGCCCTTTGGGTGGCTCCCCCGGCTCCTCATTGCGCGGTATTTACGGAACCTTGCCGAAAATTTTGGCTTCGATTTTGCAAATACCGCGAATATGAACGGCTGAAAATGCATTTCCCAAATCAAAACAAATAATTTCGGTTGATATTTTTACAATCGTCATACTCTACATCATTATTTCGGAAACATACCCTAAATGGCTCCGAAAACTCTGGCTGCCGCACAAAAAAAAAGGAAGAAAAATGTATTCTTCCTTCATAAAAATATCGGCAAAAACAGATTTTTTTAATTTAATGCATACATTTATCACAAAAATCAATGCGGCTTTGAACGTTTTCCCGTCCAAGAATCCACAACAAGTTCAAGCAAAACAATACCATGCAAATGTTCCGGGCCGAAATACGCGTTATACAGCTCGGTATCTACGGCGCTTGCGTGTTTTTCTTCTTTGTCATAAAAGGCGTTATGCTTTGTAACACATTGTAATGCATATATTTTTTCATTCTCATCATCTATAACGCGCATGGTGCCCACACCACAGACAGACTCAAAAAACATGGAATAGTCACAGACGCTTTTACCTCTGAAAATACTGACGTCTTTTTCGATTTCAAAAGCAACATGAGAATTTTTTTTCAGCAAATCCAACTTCTTACCATGTTTCGCCACATGAAAATACAATGAAATTTTATCGTTTTGATGATCAAAACCGTAACACAGCGGCACAATATAAGGATATTCTTCATCATAAAAAGCAACACGGCAAACTCTGGCATTTTGAACAATTTTTATAATTTCTTCCTGAGAGGTTATTTCTTTTTCTTTTCTTCTCATGATATATCTCCTTGTATCATGTAAACGAGTATAATAAAAAAGCACTGGAAAAACCAGTGCTTTTTTATTTATTCTTTTTTTGCCCCTAAACATTAATGCTTGCGTCTGTCATTAAGCATTTTTACAGCGCAGAATTTGCCGCACATAGCACAGACTTCTTCGTCTTTATGCGGTTCGCGCCGGGTAATGACTGACTGCGGGTCGAGCGCGGCTTTAGTCATGCCGTCCCAATCCAAAGCTTTGCGGGCCTTGTTCATGGCATTTTCCCGTTCTATTGCGTGCTTTCTGCCAAGAGCAAGCTCACCTGCCTGCGCGGCGATTTTAGACGCAATAATGCCGGCCGTAACATCGTCCACGTTTGGCAAAGCCAAATGTTCGGCAGGAGTAAGGTAGCACAGGAAATCCACACCGTTCTGAACGCCGATGGCGCCGCCTATGGCTCCGGCAATATGGTCATGCCCTGCGGCGCTGTCCATAGTCAGCGGCCCCAAAACATAAATAGGAGCATTATAGGTAAGCTGTTTAATAATCTGAATATTGGAAGCAATCTGATGCATACGCACGTGGCCGGGACCTTCAATCATAGTCTGCACGCCTGCTTCGCGGCTGCGGCGCACCAACTGACCAAGGGTAATGGCTTCTTCAATCTGTGCGGCGTCGCCCGCATCGTCACCGCCGCCCGGACGCAGAGCATCACCCAAAGATATCGTTACGTTATGCTTCAGACATATTTCAAGCAGTCTGTCGTAATTTACCAACAACGGATTTTCTTTGTCGTTGTCAAGCATCCAGCGGGCAAGCATGGAACCGCCGCGAGATACAATACCCATTACGCGGCCGTATTTCGGATCATTATCGTCGCCGAATTGTGCGCCTTTGCGGGTAATGCCGCAGTGCAGGGTCATGTAGTCAACCCCCTGTTCAGCCTGCTTTTCCACTTCTTTAAAAAGCATTTCGGGATCCATGGAAGAAATGGGCTTGTCAGCGTCCAAAATTTGCTGTCCCACCGCATACATGGGCACAGTGCCGATGGGTTTATGCCAGGCTTCAATCATGCCTTTGCGTATTGCGTCCAAATCGCCGGAAATGGACAGGTCCATAATAGTATCGGCACCGGCTTCAAAGCAGGCTTTAATTTTATTTTTTTCAGAATCAAGGCAATGTGTCAAAGGAGATGTGCCGATATTGGCATTTACTTTTACGCGGCAGGGCTGGCCTATCATTATCGGTTCAAGATTCGGGTGGTTCGGATTACCCAGCAGCACCATGGTACCGGCATTAATTCCGGCTTCCAGCTCTTCGGCAGAAAGACCTTCATAGGCAGAAAGCGCTTTGCAGTGCTTGTCAAAAAGAACTTTCAATACTTTGTTTTTGGACAACATAATTCTTCCTTTCCGGCGCAAAAAAAAAGCGCCATTAAAAATTTTATGACGCAAGGTAATCCAAATGGCTTTCCTACGGCAGAATGACCTGCGTCAGGTTCAAAGGGTCAGGCAAATCCTTTCTCAGCCTTTCGGCTCCCCTAGCTAGACTTTTTTTATACTGCTTTTTTATGATTATTGCAATATAAATTTCTTTAACGAAAAGATAATGCAGACATAAGCAAAGATTAATTCGGCGCAGAAGAATAAACAGAAAACTTTATAAAATGCATTAAAAATAAATTATACATATTATTTCATTATAAAGCACAATAATAAAGAAAATATCATGCATAAAATAATTTTTCTATGCAGTAAAAAGCTCAATAAACATAAAATATTTATAATATGCAAAAAATACATATATTTTTAATATAATTTTATTTTAATGCTTTGTTTTTTTTATTCAATATGGAAAAATAAAAGGAAATAATTTTTAAATTTATTATTGATCCCAAACCTTTTAACAAAAAAAGGACACCCTTTCGGGTGTCCTTATATTCTTCACGAGATTGCTCTCTGCATAAATCAAAAAATGACTTATTTGAAGTTCTTAGCGTCGAGGTGTTCGTACTTCGGCAAGAAACGGGTCGGGAGAGCAAGAGCGTCACGACGGAACGGAGGTGCGAGTCTCCAGCCGTCGGTCATAATTTCGATAACAGCAGGACGACGGTTCTTTTGAGCTTCTTCAAGAGCGTTCTTGAGGTCAGCCTGGTTGTTTACTTTGTAACCGTCAGCACCCATAGCTTCACCGATCTTAGCATAAGAGTTGGACCAAATATCGGAACCTACGAAGCGGTTGTTGTAGAAGTCAATTTGGTTTTTCTTTTCTGCGCACCATGCACCGTTGTTGTATACGGTAGCGATAACAGGCAGGTTGTATTGAACAGCGGTCGGAACTTCGAACAAGCTCATACCCCAAGCACCGTCACCGGCAATGGAAACAACGGTGTCGTTCGGGCAAGCGATTTGTGCACCGAGAGCTGCTTGGTAAGCAAAGCCGGTGTTACCGAAAGTCAGGGTAGCGATGTGACGTTTCGGGTTTTTGAAGCGGAGGTAGCTGTTAGCGGTAGAAGAAGTGTTACCGATGTCGGTGGTAGCGATAGCGTTGGTGTCATATACGAATTTGCCTACAACTTCCAAAGCTTTGCGCGGGTGCATGAGGGGTTCGCCGTCACGGGTGCCAACTTCTTCGTTAGCGATGTCGTTGATTTCTTTGTACCATTGTTCAAGCTCGGATTTTACCAAGTTGTACACGGGTTGGAGTTCAGCGTCGGTTTTAGCTTTGAGAGCAGCCTGCAGACGTTTGAAGAGTTCTTCAGAAGCGTCTTTAGCGTCAGCGCAAAGGCCAACTTCAACCGGGTGAGTTTTAGCGATGTGCTGCGGGTTGATATCAATTTGAACGATCTTTGCAGATTTCGGGAAGTAGTTGATATCGTATTGCGGAAGAGTACCAAAGTAAGACAGACGGGTACCGATAGCGAGGATAACGTCAGCTTTTTGGAGAATACGCATAGCAGCTTTGGAGCCCATGTAGCCGATAGGACCGGTCCAGAACGGATCGTCGCACGGATATGCGTCGTTGTGGAGGTAGGTGGTAGCAACAGGAGCGCCGAGGAATTTAGCCATTTCCTGAACGGTTTTTACGCAGTCAGCATCAACTACGCCGCGGCCTGCAACGATAACGAGGTTTTTAGCGTTTTTGATAACTTCAACAGCGTGAGCGAATTGAGCCGGGTTGCCGATGCCGCCGGGAGCAACACGGTATTGGTGAGGTTTAAGAATTTCTTCTTCGAGTTCACCGTAGAAGTAGTCACGCGGAATATCAACGAGAACCGGGCCGCGTTGTGCATAAGCGGTACGGAAAGCAGTACGCATGATATCGCCTGCGCGTTTCGGATGAGGAACGCGGAGAGAAGCTTTGGTAATAGGTTTAAAGAGGTTCCATGTGTCGCATTCCTGGAAGCCGTCCCAACCAATGGAAATTGAACCAGCAGAAGGAGAAATAACAACCATTGGAGTGTGAGCCATGTTAGCGGTTGCAACTGCTGTTACGTAGTTGGTAACACCAGGACCGTTTTGACCGATTACAACACCAGCTTTACCGGTAAGACGGCAGTATGCGTCTTCCATGTGGCCTGCAGTTTGTTCGTGACGAACAGAAATGAAGTCAATGCCGGCAGCCGGGAAAAGGTCGAGAAGGTCCATGTATGCAGAACCCATAATACCGCCAACGTGGGTAACTCCTTCGTTAACGAGTACTTCTGCCATAGCTTCACTGGGGGTCATTTTAGGCATGATAATCCTCCGAGTAATACTCTTTTGTTAAATGTTAAGTTTTGAAATTTCCAAATACCAATCTTATATTTCAAGAATGATATCATCCTATAACACACAAGCAAGACAATCAGTCTTTCTGCCTCTAATATTGCATATAGTGTGCCGAAGACAAAAAGCCTATAAAAATCAATTGTGAAAAAATGTGCAGTCATATTTCTCCGCACATAACCTCTGCCAACAATGCATTCATGACTTATTTACTTTCTTTCAGCAGCATTAATAATGCAGTTTTGAATTACAGTCTTTTTATGCTTTATTTTCAAGCAAATAGGACAAAAGCCGATACGCAAGTTCTTCATCATGCTCAGGCTTGCAGCCGCTTATGCCGATGCCGCCGGCAATTTCGCCGTCCGCAAAAATCGGCACACCGCCTACAAGACCGGTTGTGCCCGATCCGCAAAAATCCGCAATGGACAGATTTTCCTTGACCAGCCTTTCATGAAACGCACGGGTTGTTACCTTCATGACCGCAGACGTTTTTGCCTTATTAATAGCTATCTCATAAGACAGCTGCGGAGCCTTGTCCATTTTCAGAAGAAAAACGCACTCGCCCGTACAAGAGCAAATGGCAACAGTAACAGGCGTATCTTGTGAATTTTTATGCAATTCCATAAATTTTTGCATTGCCTGCATAATATTACTTTCTTCCAACACATTCATATCCTGCTCCCTAAAGAAGGAATAAAGAAATCTGCGGAATATAGGTTACAAACAGCAGCACTGCCAGCATGGCAAGCAGGAACGGAACAGATGCCCTGGCAATAGACTGAATCTTTGCTTCGGCAATGCCGCTTGCAACAAACAGGTTAACGCCAACCGGAGGCGTAATGAAACCGATCGCCAGGTTTACGACGATGATAACCCCAAAGTGAATCGGATTTAATCCGATCTGCAGTGCAAGCGGAAGCAAAATCGGCGTCAAAATAACAATGGCGGCCAGTGCTTCCATAAAAGTACCGATCCACAGCAGCAGAATATTGATCAGCAAAATAATGATTATCGGGTTTTCCGTAATTTGCAGAATAAGACGGGCGATCTGCTGAGGAATTGACTCCAAAGTCATAACATTGCCGAATATAGTGGCCATGGACATCAGCATAATAATAACTGATGACATATTGGCGCTTTCCACGCAGGAATCGAACAATTTCTTCAAATTCAATTCCTTGTAAACAAAAACACCGACTATGAGACCGTACAGAGCAGCAACGGCAGCGGCTTCCGTGGGAGTCATAAGACCGCCGTAAATTCCGCCAAGAACAATTACCGGCACCAAAATAGCCCATTTTGCATTCCAAAAAGCTTTTGACAGAGAAGCAAGGTTTCTTTTTCTGCTCTCGCCGCGCCAATTATTCTTTTTAGCGATATAATACGTTACCCCCATAAGGGCAAAACCTGTCAAAACTCCGGGAATAATACCGGCCAAGAACAAGTCGCCGATGGAAGCCTGCGCGGTAACACCGTAAACAACAAATGGGTTGCTCGGCGGTATCATAACACCGATGGCACCGGCGGCAGCAACAACAGCCGCAGCAAACATTTTGTCATACCCGCGCTGAACCATGGCAGGAATGGTGATAGCACCGATTGCCGCAACAGTTGCAGGACCTGACCCGCTGATTGCTGCAAAAAACATACAAGTCGCGATGCTGGCAAGCGCCATGCCGCCGACAAGGCCGCCCAGCAGTTCGTCAGCCAAATTCAGCAAACGTTCGGACAAACCGCCTGCACCCATAAACACACCGGCAGCAATAAAGAAAGGAATTGCCATGATCGGGAAGCTGTCAATGGACGTAAAAGCAACGCCTGCCACATAGTCAATAGGCAGCGTTCCTGCCGCAATAATCGTCAATAACGCAGAAATCCCCAAACCAAACGCAACGGGAACACCGAACATCAGCAGCAAAATAAAATAGCCGAAAAGCATAATGATTGCATTGGCATCTTCCCAAAGAAATACGGGCAGAACAATAACCGCCGCTATAACCGCGCCGACAAGAAAATCTTTAATGCCGGTAAGTTTTAACTGTGAAAGCAAAGATTCGCAGGTGCGTATAATCATCAGTCCGAATCCCAGCGGCAAAATAAAATAGGGAACATAATACGGCAAACGCAGAGCGGCCGTATACTGCGGAAACTGCATCTGCATGGAAACATACTGCCAGCCTTTATAGCAGATAGTAAACGTAAAAAACAAAAGCAGCAAATCAATGGTTACCCACAATAGGTTCTGCACCCGTTCGGAAAATTTAATAAAAAGCGCATCCACGCGGATATTGGATCTTTTTTTAATGGCAATGGGAATAGCCAGATATGTAGTCCAAATAAAAATATACCGAGCAGCTTCTTCAGTCCATACGGCATACCCGACTATTTGGCTGAGCCCATCGCGCCACTCGGCAAACTTCGCTGCCGCACCGGTAAAACCCAGCGTCATGCTGAAAAAATTAATCACATCCTCAGAAGAGAGAAATTCCATGGTTGTTGTCATGAAATATCTGAAAAAAGTCTGATAGGTAATGACAAATATCATTAATATAATACCTGCGAACAAAAACGGTTTTTCCAAACTGTCGGCCAATTTACCTATTTTACTCATAAAATTCTCCAAAAAAAACAAAAAAAGCCACTATCGAAATAGTGGCTTTGTCATGCACTATTTTACTTTTGCGTATCTTGAACCAACTGTACCAAATCAGGCGGAAGCTGCGGCAGGAATTTATCCCAAACAGGCTGAACAAGCTGTCTGAGTTCTGCAAGCTGTTCGTCGGTCAAATCCGTAATCTGAATGCCTGCGTCGATAAATCCTTGACGGGCGCGGGCTTCATTTTCGGGATACAAAACATTTCTTTGATATTCAAGAGCGCCCACAACGGCTTCTTTAATCACGGCCTGAGCCTTGGGATCAAGAGAATCCCACCATTTCTTGTTGGCCATCATAACCTGCATACTGTAGTTATGAGCGGAAGTAATGGCATATTTCAAAACTTCGTGATGCTTTGCACCGAAGAGATGGGGGAAAGTATTGCCTTCGCCGTCAATGGTTTTTTGCTGCAGCGCAGTATATGTTTCGCCCCAGGCAACAGGAGTCGGGTTCATTTTAAGCACTTTGGCAACTTCGATTTCAATGGGAGAATCGGTTGTTCTCATTTTAACACCGGCCAAATCGGCAACGCCTTTCATGGGTTTTACGGACACAAAATGTCTGTAACCGTATTCAGCCCACATAATGGGTTCCAAGCCGATTTCATTGGAGATTTTTTTCATATAATCAGCCAGCGGGCCGTTGTCGATGGCTTTATAGAAATTCTGCTGATATTTTGCGGAAGTAATGTAAGGCAGGTCAAAAACCTGATAGTAAGGAGAAAAACTTGCCATATTCGGAGTTGAGCTTACAGCCATTTCAATGGTGCCGCGCTGAGCGCTTTCCATCAAAACACGGTCACTGCCCAAAATTGCATTGGGAAAAACCTGTACTTTTATTTTTCCGTCGCTTTTTTCTTCAACCAGTTCCTTAAATTTTTCAAAAGCAAGAGTAATGTGGTTTCCCGGAGGAGTTGTATGGGCAACTCTGAAGTTCAATTTCGGACCGTCATATGCCGCAAATGCACTCGTAGCACTTGCAAACACCACAGCAACAGCTGTCAACAATGCTTTTACTTTCATAAAAAACTCCTTGTAACACTTTGAAATAAGTAAAAAATATTTTTTCACTTATTAATTTCAGACATTATTCCATTCTGATTCTTTTGTCAATACAGCCTTAAAAATTTTTATTTTTCCATAAAATATATCTCTTTTTATATAAAACCATACACCTTATTACATAAAAAACATAATGTCTAATAAAAACAAACGGATAAAACTTTCAATGCAAATACAACTTGATTTTTGAACAATTATATGATATTCAATGCAAATACAACTTGCCGCATTTTTTATCATTATAAATAGGTATGTTATGTTTAACAATGATTATCCCGAAATTCTGAAGCAAATCCTTGAATATTTTCCCGTACCGCTGTACGCCTGCCTGGTACACGAAAATTCCGGCAAAATACTTGCGGCAAATGAAAAAGCGGAACGATTTTTCGATACGGCTGAAAATAAACTCCAGGGCAAAGAACTGTCACAGCTCCTAAAAAAAATGGGGGCAACGCATACCGATTTTATCGGACAAGTTCCGCCTGACGGCGAAGCCAGAACCTTTTCGGTTGACCAAAGAAGCTTCCTGTGTTTCAAGAAAAAAATCCGCAACCGCGATTTCGGCCTGCAGCTTGAAGAAGCACTCGTCTTTATTTTTTGGGTGGAAATGCCGTATCAGCAAAACGAACGCTACGAACTGCTCCTGCATGAATTTGAAATTCTGCTGGACTCCATACACGACGGCATATGGATCATCGACGGCAACGGCATAACCCTTTACGCCAACAAAGCCCTGAAACGCATTGCCGGCATCAGTTCAAAAGATGTTGTCGGCAAGCACGTAACTATCCCCATGATGCAGGGAAAATTTACCAGCTGCGTTACTCTTGACGCCCTGGCGCAAAAGAAAACCGTTACCCAGTTCGACGACTATTCAAACGGCCGCCACTGCCTCAACACCAGTACGCCGATTCTGGACGACAGCGGCAATGTCAAACGCGTTGTGGCGCTTATCCGCGATATGTCCGAATATGATGACCTGCACAAGAAAGTTTTGGACGCGGAACAAACCGTCAAACAATACAAAGGCGAACTGAAAAAATTTGAAAACGGCTCCAAATACATCGGAACCAGCAAAGTTTTTCAAAACTGTCTGGAACAGCTGAAAAAAGTTGCAAAATCCACATCTTCCGTACTTTTGCTGGGAGAAACCGGCACAGGCAAAAGCCTTGCTGCTTCGTTTATTCATGA
Source organism: uncultured Desulfovibrionaceae bacterium (assembly GCA_949299515.1). Classification (GTDB taxonomy): domain Bacteria; phylum Desulfobacterota; class Desulfovibrionia; order Desulfovibrionales; family Desulfovibrionaceae; genus Taurinivorans. The sequence goes on along the minus strand of CASGAP010000009.1, from coordinate 22,994 downwards.
ACACAGCCCCCGCAAAGACAAACCCTTTATCGCCATAAACTGCGCGGCCATTGCGGAATCTCTCATTGATTCCGAACTGTTCGGCTATGAAAAAGGCTCCTTTACCGGAGCGGACCAAGCCGGCAAAAAAGGCTATTTTGAACAGGCGGACAAAGGCACCCTGCTTCTTGACGAAATCGGGGAACTGCCGCTTTCCGTTCAGGCAAAACTGCTGCACGTGCTGGATAACTACGGTTTTCACCGCGTTGGCGGAAATACACTGATTAATGTAGACGTGCGTATCATCGCCGCAACCAACAGACCGCTGGACGAACTGGTCAAACGCAAGGAATTCCGCGAAGACCTTTATTACAGACTTCATATATTAAATGTTAATATCCCCCCGCTGCGGCAAAGACAGGAAGACATACCCGAACTTGCCAAATCTTTCCTGGCCGATGCCTGCAAACGCCTCAACACCATAAAAAGCTTTGCCCCCAAAACGCTGCTGGCACTTTCCTCCTACTCATGGCCGGGCAACGTGCGCGAACTGCGCGGCGCTGTTGAATATCTTGCCGCCATGACCGAAGGAAACATTATCAGGCCCACAGACCTGCACCCCTATGTTTTTGCGGAAAAAGACAGCGACAGCACACACACATCTATTAATGTTAATGACAAAACCCTGGAAGAAGCTGTTTTTGAATTGGAATATTCCATGATTAAAGATGCCCTGGTGCAGGAAGGCAGCACTTACAAAGCCGCAAAAAAACTCGGAATCAGCCAGTCAACGGTTGTGCGCAAAGCCAAACATTTAGGCATAAAAATTTCTGACTGAAACATCAAGTCAAAAATGCATTGTTTGTCTGCCGAAACAATGCATTTTTCTTTTTGTGAAAATTATAATTATCCATTGTTATTTTTTTTCTCAAGCTTTTCAACAGAATAAAAAAAATAATTTTAAAAATGTTCATTTTGGAACAAGATTTGCTTTAAGAAGGGCGGAAGGTTAAACAGGCAGGGCCTGTTAAACATACATTTAAAACTTTTTAGGAGAAGACAAAATGATCGTTAGTATTCCAAAAGAAATTAAAAACCAAGAATATCGTGTTGGTATTACCCCTGCAGGAGTAAAAGCTCTTGCTGACGCCGGCCACAAAGTATTGGTAGAAACCAATGCCGGTACCGAAATCGGTATTGCCGACGCTGACTATACCGCCGCTGGCGCTACCATCGTTGCTACCGCTGCCGAAGCTTGGAGCGGCGACATGGTTGTTAAAGTAAAAGAACCCCTCGAACCCGAATTCAAATATTTCCGCGAAGGCATGGTTCTCTTTACTTACCTTCACCTTGCTGCTGAACCGGAACTCACCAAAGCTCTCATTGAAAAGAAAGTAACCGCTATCGCTTACGAAACCGTTCAGCTTCCTAACCGTCAGCTTCCTCTTCTCGCTCCTATGTCTGAAGTTGCAGGCCGCATGGCTGCCCAGGTTGGTGCACAGCTCCTTACCAAACGTGAAGGCGGCATGGGTCTCCTCATGGGCGGCACCGCTGGTGTTCCTGCTGCTAACTTCGTAGTTGTAGGTGCCGGCGTTGTTGGTTTCAACGCTGCTAAAGTTGCTGTCGGCATGGGCGCAAAAGTTACCATTCTTGACGTAAACATTGCTCGTCTGCGTGAAATCGACGACCTTTACGGCAACAAAATCCAAACCATCTACTCCAACGCACTCAACGTCGCTCACGCCGTAAAAGACGCTGACGTTGTAGTTGGTTCCGTTCTTATCCCCGGCGCTGCAACTCCTCAGCTCGTAACCGAAGAAATGGTAAAATCCATGAAACCCGGTTCCGTAATCGTTGACGTTGCCATCGACCAAGGCGGTGCTGTTCAAACCACCGCTAAACACGGTGCTACCAGCCACGACAACCCGACCTTCAAAACCGAAAACGGCGTTGTTTGCTACTGCGTAGGCAATATGCCCGGCGCTGTTGCACGTACTTCCACCTTTACCCTTACCAACGCAACCTTGCCGTACATGGTAAAACTCGCCAACAAAGGCTGGAAAGACGCTTGCAAATCTGACGAATCCCTCGCTAAAGGTCTTAACACCCACGACGGTAAAGTATTCTTCCAAGGCGTTGCAGACAAATTCGGCATGGAATGCCACGCTCTGAGCGAAGTTCTCTAATACGCATTATGTCCATAAGGGCACTGCCCTTATGGACTTTTTTTATAACTTTATATCAATCCTTTCCGGAGGCTTATTATGGCTTGCTGCAAAAAACAACTTACACCTGCTGAAGTTATTGCTCTTGATAAAAAATATGTATGGCACCACCTTACCCAGCACAAAGTATACGAAAATTCCGACCCGATCATTTTTGACCACGGCAAAGGAATGCGCGTATACGACATCAACGGTAAAGAATACCTTGACGGCGTTTCCGGCGGTGTTTGGACTGTTAACGTTGGCTACGGCCGTGAAGAAATCGTTGACGCCGTTGCAGAACAAATGAAAAAACTCTGCTACTTCGCCAACTCCTTCGGCAGCACCCCGACCGCTATTTTTGCAGAAAAACTTATCTCCAAAATGCCCGGAATGAGCCGTGTATATATCTCCAACTCCGGTTCTGAAGCTAACGAAAAAGCTTTCAAAATCGTTCGCCAAATTTCTGTATTGAAACACGGCGGAAAGAAAAACAAAATCATTTACCGTGACCGTGACTACCATGGTACCACCATTACCACCCTTTCCGCCTGCGGCCAGGAAGAACGCCGTGACCAATACGGTCCGTTTACTCCGGGTTTTGTTTCTTTCCCCGCTGCCAACCCGTACCGCAACCCTTACGGTCTTGATCAAAACGATCCGAAACTCGGCCAGCTTTTTGCTGAAGAACTTGAAAAAGTTATCCTTGCAGAAGGTCCCGACACCGTCGGCGGTGTTATCGTAGAACCTATCACTGCAGGCGGCGGCGTTCTTGTTCCTCCTCAGGACTACCTCAAAAAAGTTTCTGAAATCTGCAAAAAATACGATATCCTCCTCATTATCGACGAAGTTGTATGCGGTCTCGGCAGAACCGGTAAATGGTTCGGTTACCAGCACTTCGACGTTCAGCCGGACATCGTTACCATGGCTAAAGGCGTTGCTTCCGGTTACGCTGCTATCTCCTGCACAGTAACCACCGAAAAAGTATTCCAAGACTTCATCGCCGAACCGAGCGACCGTGAAGGCTACTTCCGTGATATTTCCACCTTCGGCGGATGCACATCCGGTCCTGCTGCCGCTATCGTCAACCTTGAAATTATCGAAAGAGAAAACCTCCTTGAAAACGTAACCAAAGTTGGTGAATACTTCATGGGCAAACTCAACGAACTCAAAGATAAATACAACATTATCGGCGACGTTCGCGGTAAAGGCCTGTTCTGCGGTATGGAACTTGTAAAAGACCGTACCACTAAAGAACCTGTTGACGAATCCGTTCTCGGTGCTATTGCCGGCAACTGCATGAAACAAGGCGTTATCATCGGCAAAACTTCCCGTTCCTTCAAGAAGTTCAACAACACCCTCTGCTTCAGCCCTGCTCTTATCGCTACAACGAAAGAAATTGACGAAATCGTTGCAGCTCTTGACAAAGCTTTTGCAGAAGTTTGCCCTAACTAATTCTTTATTGGCAAATACATAAAAAAGGCGGCATCTTGCCGCCTTTTTTTTACAAAGCCTTATACCTCAACTACCATATCACATTATACAATATTTCCGAAATATCTGTACTGATTCTGTCCGTTATAACACCATCTATAAAACAATTTTAGGGTATCTTCCCGAATTAATAGTATTAATTATAGCACTTGTAAAAAAAAATCGATAGAAAGAGACAATTTTAAAGTTTGTTTTGATTTAGAAAAAATTTTTCCCTCTCTTATTACACGGTATTTACGGAACATAGTCCAAAACCTGCGGCAAAGCTCCGTAAATACCGTGTAATGTGAAGGGTTGGGGAGCCTCCCAAAGGGTGACAAGTCGTTTGCATTAGTGAGTTTGCGAACGTTACGCAAATAGACAGCAACGCAATCATCTAGAAAAAAATTTGGAAACACTCCTCAATTATGAAAAAAATTTTTTTTACTCATATTAGCTATAATTACTGTACCGGCAATTTGGCAAGGTTTCGCAAATGCAGGGCAATAAAGGGTCTGATAAAATCATTTCCCCGGAAAAATATTTAAACACTCCCCTAAACAAATTAAATGGTTCAGTCAGCACACTGCAATCAACTAAAACAGACAATCAAAAACAAAACATTCTTTTCACAGCCTTACTGCTGCGTTTCCTTGATAATAAGCAGTTTGTCCCCTTCCTGAAGAACAGTGCTGCCGTTAGGTATCAGATAGGAATTGTTTCGTTTAATTAACATAACTAAGGTTCCCTGTTCCATTTTCAGTTCTGAAAGGCTTTTTCCGGCAGTTTCACCCTGCACCTTTTCTTCAATCAGTTTGGAATTGATATCTTCTGCCAATTCAACGCCGAACTCCTTGTCCATGGGTCTGTTTTCATCTTTAAGATCCAATGTGTTTGCTGCATAGGTTATGGTCATACCCTGAACAACCAGAGAAATTAACGTAATAAAAAACACCATATTAAAAAGCTGATCGGAATAATCAACACCGGCAACAACAGGATACGTTGCAAAAATTATCGGCACTGCTCCGCGCAGACCTACCCAGGAAACAAAAGCTTTTGCTTTTGCCGGCATGGCCTTGAACGGAAGCAAACACAGATACACGCTGAAAGGCCTTGCCGCCAGCATCATAAAAATACCGATAACCAAAGCAAAACCCGCCACTTCCCACATTTCGTGAGGATTGACCAGCAAGCCCAAAACGAGGAACATAATAATCTGAAACAGCCAGGTAAAACCGTCCATAAAGGATTGTATTTCACGCCTGAAGGCGCATTTGCTGTTGCCAACAACAATCCCGGCAAGATACACGGCAAGATAGCCGTTGCCTTTGACATAATCGGTCACGGTAAATATTATAAAAATCAATACCAGCAGCAGCAAAGGATACAGCGAAGCATTTTTCAGATTTATGCGATTAATTATTTTTACAACCGCAAAACCAAACACTACACCCAAGACAGTGCCCAATAAAAACTGCAGAAAAAACTGCCATAGTATACCAAACGCCGAAACGCTTTCAGGACTCAAAATATACTGGATAAGCACAATGGTCAGCATATATGCCACGGGGTCGTTACTGCCGCTTTCCAATTCAAGCATGGGGCGAAGATTTTCTTTCAGTTCCAAATTCTGGGAACGGAGCAAATTAAACACAGACGCACTGTCCGTTGACGACATGGTTGCCGCCAAAAGCAAAGAAGTCGGCAGCGTCAGAGTAATAGGAATAAAATCAAGCTGAAACAAAAAATAAATAAATAATCCCGTCAGCGCTGTTGTCAGCAAAACGCCTGCGGTGGACAATAAAAGCCCCTGTCTGAGCACCGGCCGTATTTGTTTTATCTGCGTATCCATACCGCCGGTAAACAAAATAATGCTCAGCGCCACAATGCCGATAAACTGCGCCTGCTCCATACTGTAAAAATGCAGTCCCAGCCCGTCACTGCCGACAGCCATGCCTAAAATAAGGAAGAAAAGCAAGGTCGGTATTCCAAGCTTATAGCTGGCTTTTGTCATCAATATGCTGAGAAATATCAAAACCGAACCGATAAATAAAATATTCTCGATGGTAAAATTCATGGCAGCCCCTTCCCTATTCTTTAGTTTTTTGAGATTATTTTCCGGGAAAAATGATTTCCCCGGGTCATCTCATTGAAGAGTGTTTCAAAATTATTTTTTTTCTTGAGGGAAATGATTGCGTTGCTGTCCATCTGTGTAAAACACGCAAGCGCACTAACGCAAACGGCCTGTTGTCCTTTGAGTGGCTCCCCCAAACCCTCATTACAGGTATTTACGGAACGTTGCCAAAAATTTCGGCTTCGGTTCAGTAGACACAGTAAATGAGAAAAACAGAAACTCATTTTCTCAATTAAAATAAACTGTAAAATAATCTGTTCTTATAATAAGTTTCAAACCGGTTATAATCAATATAATTAATTCAGAAACATACTCTAATTAAGACAGATATGCGTTCTGCGCAAGGGAAAAATGAAAAAAAAGGCTATCACGCGACAGCCTTTTTATATACAGTCATAAGAAATTCTTATGCGTCTTTTTTGGTAAGGGTTTCCGCAATGCTCGCAGGTACTTTTTCGTAATGATCAAACTGCATGGTAAAGGTAGCACGGCCTTGGGTTTTGGAACGAAGGTCGGTAGCATAACCAAACATTTCTGAAAGCGGAACCTGAGCACGGATAGACTGTGCGCCTGCACGTGCTTCCATACCCTGAACACGGCCGCGGCGTCCGTTAAGGTCGCCCATAACGTCACCGAGATAGTCTTCGGGAGTTACGACTTCTACGTCCATGATAGGTTCGAGAAGTGCGGGAGCAGCTTTCTGCATAGCGTCTTTGATAGCCATAGAACCGGCAATGTAGAAAGCCTGTTCGGAAGAGTCAACTTCGTGGTAAGAACCGAAAACGAGGTTAACTTTTACGTCAACAACCGGGAAGCCGGCAAGCACGCCGCTCTTCAGAGCGTCTTGAATACCTTTGTCAACGGCAGGAATATATTCTTTCGGAATTACGCCGCCGGTGATAGAGTTGACAAACTCGTATCCGTTGCCCGGATTCGGTTCGACTTCAAGAACAACGTGACCGTATTGACCGCGGCCGCCTGATTGTTTTGCGTATTTGGTATCGGTTTTGCTCGGTTTGGTAATGGTTTCGCGGTATGCAACCTGCGGTTTGCCGACGTTTGCCTGTACGTTGAATTCGCGCAGCAGACGGTCAACAATAATTTCAAGGTGCAGCTCGCCCATGCCTGCGATAACGGTCTGGCCGGTTTCTTCGTCACCTTTAACACGGAAAGACGGGTCTTCTTTTGCAAGTTTATTAAGAGCCTGAGAAAGAGAATCGCGGTCTGCTTTTGTTTTCGGCTCGATGGCAAGCTCGATAACAGGTTCCGGAATGTTCAGGGATTCGAGTTTTACAGGCATACTTTCGTCACAAAGGGTATCACCGGTTGTAACGTTTTTAAGACCTACAAGCGCAACAATGTCGCCTGCGCCCGCCCATTTGATTTCATCGCGTTTATTGGCGTGCATACGAACGATACGGCCAACGCGTTCTTTCTTTCCGGTATTGGAGTTAAGAACGCTCATGCCCGGCTCTACGACACCGGAATAAATACGGAAGAAGGACAGGTGACCGATATACGGGTCAGCGGCAAGCTTGAAGACAAGGCCGGCGAGCGGTTTCTTGTCGTCGGGAATGCATTCCATATGTTTTTCTTCATCGTCGGGATCGCAGCCTTTCATCGGCGGAATATCCAGAGGAGAAGGAAGATATTTTACAATAGCGTCAAGCAGCGGCTGTACGCCCATGTTACGGAAGGCAGTACCGCAAAGGACAGGAACGATAGCTTGGTTAATGGTAGCCTTGCGAACGCAGGTTTCGATTTCTTCAATGGAAAGCGTGCCTTCTTCAAGGTATTTGTTGAGAAGTTCTTCATCTTCTTCAGCAACGGACTCAAGCATTTCCTGGCGTTTTTCTTCGTAAAGATCCATCATGTCTTCCGGAATGTCTTCTTCCCAGAAGTCAGCGCCTTTGGTTTCTTTATCGAATTTAATTGCTTTGCCTTTAATAAGGTCAACAACACCTTCAAAAAGGTCTTCCTTGCCGATAGGAAGCTGGAGCATGATCGGTTTTGCGCGAAGACGTTCACGGATCATGTCAACCGCACGGTAGAAGTTTGCGCCGATACGGTCCATTTTGTTGATAAAGCAAATACGCGGTACACCGTAGTTATTGGCTTGGCGCCATACGGTTTCGGATTGGGGTTCTACGCCGGCAACAGCGTCAAATACGGCAACGGCACCGTCAAGTACGCGCAGGGAACGTTCAACTTCGATAGTAAAGTCAACGTGGCCGGGGGTATCAATAATATTGATGGTGTGGCCTTTCCATGTGCACTGGGTAGCAGCGGAAGTAATGGTGATGCCGCGTTCCTGTTCCTGCTCCATGAAGTCCATGGTAGCGCCGCCGTCGTGGGTTTCGCCGATTTTGTGAGATACGCCGGTATAGAAAAGAATACGTTCGGTGGTAGTCGTTTTGCCCGCGTCGATGTGGGCCATAATGCCTATATTACGGATATCTTTAATTTGGAATGTACGTGCCATAAGCGACCTACCAGCGGAAATGTGCAAATGCTTTGTTAGCTTCAGCCATGCGGTGGGTGTCTTCTTTTTTCTTTACGGCACCGCCGCGGCCATTGAACGCATCGAGAAGTTCGGCAGCCAATTTGTTGGTCATGCCTTTTTCGCCTCTTGCGCGGGCATAGGTAATAAGCCAGCGGATAGCAAGTGAGCTTTGACGTTCTGCACGAACTTCAACAGGCACTTGGTAGTTGGCACCGCCGACACGGCGGGATTTAACTTCAACATGAGGCTTTACGTTGTCAATGGCTTTTTCGAAAGCTTTAATTGCCTCTTCACCGGTTTTTTCTGCCAAGGTGTTGAGAGCATTGTAAAAAATATTTTCAGCAGGACCTTTTTTGCCGTCGTACATAAGCCGGTTGACAAAGCGGGTTACCATTTTGCTGTTATACATCGGATCAGGTAAAATCTCCCTGCGGGGAACTGGACCTTTACGGGGCATGGTGATTCCTCCATACATTACTCCAGCGACAACCCGGAACCACCGAGTTATCGAGCAGCAGTACATGATTAAATTTTTAAATAGATTAAATAAACTATTTCGGACGTTTTGCGCCGTATTTGGAACGACGTTGACGACGGTCGGCAACACCTGCGGTATCAAGAGTACCGCGAACGATATGATAACGGACACCGGGCAAGTCTTTTACACGGCCGCCGCGAATCATAACAACGCTGTGTTCCTGCAGGTTGTGGCCTTCACCGGGGATGTAAGCGGACACTTCGATACCATTGGTCAAACGCACACGGGCAACTTTACGAAGAGCTGAGTTAGGCTTTTTCGGGGTGGTGGTATACACACGGGTGCATACGCCACGGCGCTGCGGGCATTCTTGCAATGCAGGGGTCTTTTTACGCTTTACAACCTTTGTGCGTTCGAAACGAACTAATTGGCTGATAGTAGGCATAGTTTCCTCCATTTAAAGTTAACACAATAAACCGAACGAAAATTATTAGGTTAAATTCTATAATATGTCAAGGTTAAATAGCAATAATTTTAAAATTTTTCAAGCTTTGCAATACCAAAAAAATTTTACGGAAATAGGCTTGACTTAATACCTCATGGGGGTATATGGTATAAACACGTTAACGTATCGAGGTATTTTTATGAAGTGTACGAATGAAAAAGCCATTATCACACGGTTCAACAAAATCGAAGGACAAATCCGCGGCATCAAGAAGCTTATCGAAGAAGACGGCGACTGCGAAAAAATCCTTATTCAGATCAGTGCTGCCAAATCCGCCCTGCACAAAGCGGGACAACAGCTTTTGGAAGCTCACATCGAACATTGTGTTTTGGAAGACATCCGGCACGGCAACGAAGAAGAAGTGCTGAAAAAACTCAGCGCTGTCATCGAACAATTTTCAAGGCTAAGCTAACCGTTTATAGGACAAACTTATGTTAAAACAACTGTACGAACAGGCGAATACGCTTTTCAATTTCTTTTTCGCCGAAAAAATGACCATAGTCAGCGGCATTTTCCTGGCACTTGGAATTTGTATGCATTTTATGGATATGAATTTCCTTTTCAGCCCAATATGGCTGACCATCGTTATTTCCGGCCTGCCCATTATCTTTTTTGCCCTGAAATATCTTATCCTGTACCGAAGAATTACTGCCCTGGTACTCATATCCATAGGCATTCTTTCCGCCCTGGCCATAGGAGAAACCTTTGCCGCCGCGGAAGTGGCGTGGATTATGGCGCTCGGTGAAATTTTGGAAGACAGGACAGTCGCCAAAACCAAAACCAGCATTCAAAACCTTGTCAGCCTGGTACCTGCCATGGCGCGCAGAATTTCCCGCAAAGACCAAACCGTGACCGAAGAGGAAATTCCGGCTGAAGCCGTAAAAATCGGCGACATTATCCGCATTTTTCCCGGCGAACAGATCCCCGTGGACGGCGAAATCATTGCCGGCACCACCAGCGTAAACCAAGCCGTGCTCACCGGCGAATCCCTGCCCCTTGACAAAACAGTCGGGGACGAAGTGCTCTGCGGAACGCTGAATATGCACGGTTCCGTCGATATCCGCTGCACCAACGAGAGCAAAAACTCCTCACTGCAGAAAATGGTGCGCCTGGTGGAAGAAGCTTCCGCAAACAACAGCCCCATTCAGCGCATTATTGATGTGTGGGCCGTGCGTCTTATTGTGCTTGCCCTGACCATTGCCGCCCTGACCTTTGTTTTCACCGGCGACCTTATCCGTACCGTCACCGTGCTTGTGGTGTTCTGCCCATGCGCCATGGCGCTTGCAACGCCCACCTGCATTATGGCGGCAATAGGCCAGGCCAGCAAAAACGGCGTACTCATCAAAAGCGGTCATGCTTTGGAAGCCATGGGCAAAGTAAACCAAATAACCTTTGACAAAACAGGCACGCTGACCACGGGAAAACTGCAGGTTACCGACATTATTGCCGACACCGCCCAAAATAAAGACGCCGTACTGCTTGCCTGCGCCGAAGCCGAACAGCGTTCAGAACATCCGCTCGCAAAGGCCGTTCTGACTTACTACAGGCAAAACGCCTCCGCTCCCCTGCGGCAGGACGGCGAATTTTCCATGGCAGCCGGCCTCGGCATACGCTATACAGCAGGCGGCAAAACCATACGCTGCGGCAAACTGTCTTTTATGGAACAGGAAAACGTTACCGTATCAAGCTATCTCAAAGACCAGGAACTTTTACTGCGCAAACAGGGCAAAGCCCTAATTTTTGTTGCGGAAAACTCACTCTGCACGGGTATCATAGCCCTTGCCGACACCCTGCGCCCCACTGCCAAACAGAGTATTGACGAACTGCACAAACTCGGCATACAGACAACGCTTCTGACTGGCGACAATGCCATAACCGCAGAATTTTTCGCCAAACAAATCGGTGTGGACACCGTGCACGCGGAACTGCTGCCGGAAGAAAAAGTACAGAAAGTCCAAGAACTGCAGAAACAAGGAAAAAGCGTCTGCATGATAGGCGACGGCATAAACGATGCGCCCGCCCTGAAATTTGCCGATGTGGGCGTAGCCATGGGACAGGCCGGCAGCGACATCAGCATCGAAGCCGCCGATATAGCCCTGATAGGCGAAGACCTCAATAAAATAGCGTACCTGAAAAAACTCTCCAATGCCACGGTATTCAGCATAAAACTCAATATCGCCATTGCCCTCGGCATTAACTGCATTGCCATGATTTTAGGCATATTCGGCATTATCGGCCCGGTAATCGGCGCCCTGACGCATAACGGCGGTTCCATTCTGGTAGTTTTAAACGCCGCGCGGCTCTACGATAAAAAAATCCGATAACAACACACAAAAAAGCGGGGAAAATTCCCCGCTTTTTTTTGCCTGCAAGCAATTCATTAAAAAATACGTATATGCAAATGCTCCAGCAAAATTTTACAGCCGAGCACAACGAGAATAAGCCCGCCCAGCAGTTCGGCTTTACTGCCGAGCCTGGTTCCGGACTTATGGCCGATCGCCACAGCCGCCACGCACAGCACCGCCGTTACGATACCGATAACGGCCGCGGCAAAATTGATATGAATGTGCGGCAGCACGGCAAAGGTAAGACCAATGGCAAGAGCGTCAATGCTTGTGGCCACGGCAAGCACGAGCAGTTCCCACAAATCAAAACCGGAATGGCTTTCTTCTTTTTCTTCGCGGGATTCTTTAATCATTTTCAGTCCAACAAAGAGCAGAAGCAAGAAAGCAACCCAGTGATCAAAACGACCGATGAAATGCACAAAATGCTTGCCCAAATGGAACCCGATTATCGGCATAATTGCCTGAAAGACCCCGAACAACACGCCCAACACAAGCGCTTTGCCGAAATCAAACTTTTTCATTTCCAGGCCTTTGCACAGCGAAACGGCAAAAGCGTCCATGGAAAGCCCCACGGCAATAAGAAACAGCTCGAACCAACTCATACGCACTCCGTAAAAAAAAGCCTGTTTTCACAGGCTGTTTTATAAGTTTCTGATAATCTCCATACAATATACCACTGCAGTCAAACCGCAGAACAAATACTTGCCAAGTGCTATGTACGCCTCGCTCACCGGTTTGCCGTGCCCCAGCTGCAGCTGACTGCGGACAAATTCCGGCTTGCAGACCCAAAAGAAAATTACGGCGGCTATCAGCGCTCCGAGGGGAATAATGTAAATGCTTACAATATCCATCCATTTTCCCAGGGAGTCGCCGTTTTCAAGGAAAATGCCCAAGAAAAACCCGACAGCAACCACAATGCTAACGGCTTTTTTGCGGGATAGGGAAAATTCTTTCTGCAGCGCTTCGATAGGCGTTTCAAAAAGATTTACCAAAGACGTTACGCCCGCAAATAAAATTGCCAAAAAGAAAATACCTGCCAAAAATCCTCCGAGAGGAATCTGTTTAAATATTTCGGGCATAACCATAAACATAAGCGGCGGGCCTGCGGCAGGTTCCATGCCAAAGGAAAACACAGCGGGAATAATAATCAGCACGGACAGCACGGCAGCGACAATATCAAACAAAACCACATATTTCGCCGCATGAAAAATGTCCACGTCATCTCCGAGGTAACTGCCGTAAACAAGCGTTCCGGAACCGGCAAGGGAAAGGGCAAAAAACGCCTGGCCCAAAGCAAAAATCCACACTTTCGGTTCAAGCAGCATATCCCAGTTGGGAGTAAGCAAAAATTTATATCCCTCAGCCGCACCGGGCAAAAACGCTACCCTGATCACCAAAAAAATAAAAATGGCAAAGAAAATCGGCATCATAATTTTATTCAGCTTTTCAATACCGTTCTGCACGCCGCCGAACAAAACCACCAGCAAAGCCAAAGAAGAAACCAAATGCCAGGAAAAACTGCCGTAATCACCCGCTATCTGCACAAAAAACGCCGTACTGTCATCATTATAAATCGCGGCGCCCGTAAAAGCCTGAACGGTGTACTTCAAAAACCAGCCCACAACCACGGCATAGCCCATGGCAATACCGAAAGAACCGAGAACTGGAATAATCCCCAGCCATTTGCCCCATTCCATGCCGCGCTGCTGCAGCCCTTTTTTAAACGCTCCGAGGGGCCCTGTTTTCACGGCACGGCCGAAAGTCATTTCCGCAATAACGCCGGTCAGCCCCAAAAGCACGGTGAAAATCATAAAAGGAATAAGAAAAACAGCACCGCCGAATTCGCCGACCCGATAAGGAAAAAGCCAAATTGCGCCGATACCGACAGCTGAACCGACACAGGATAAGATAAAACCTATTTTGGACTGAAAAGAATCCCGCTGCTGCATAAAAACCTCTCGATAACTGGGGTGGGAAAATATAGTATGTAAATTTTCCGCCCCTGTAAAGAAAAGAAGGAAAAAATAATTTTGCACAGCTCCGCATTTGACATTTGACAAGACTTCGCTATGATTTTTTGGCAGTTTTCAAAGGACGCGCAATACTATCCTCAAAAAAATGCCGCCTGCCGAAAACAGCAGATTCACCAAAAACAAAATATTTTTACACCGCTGCACGCACAGTGCAGAAGCGGCTTTCCGTATTTTCTCCGCTGACGGAAAAAGGCGAAAAAAATCTGTAAAAAAATTTCTTCCCTTTTTCACTGCCGGCAACCGTTCGGCAAAAACAAAAAAATGTCGCCCGACACAATCGGGCGGGCACTAACCTTTTTCACCAAAACGGAACAACTTTTATTTATGAAACAACTCCGCGCCGATATCACCGGCCTCCGTGCCGTTGCAGTCCTGTCCGTAACCATTTACCACCTCGTTCATACCCTAGCGCCGCAGTATAATTTTATGCAGGGCGGCTTTGTGGGCGTGGATATCTTTTTTGTCATCTCCGGTTTTTTGATGACCAAAATCATCTGCGAAGGTCTGGAAAGAAAAACTTTCGGATTGTGGAACTTTTATGTCCGCCGCGCCAAACGCATATGCCCGGCGCTTTTTGCTACAATTTTCGTATTTATGGGACTCGGTTACCTGCTCATCGGCACAAGCGACCTTAAGCGCATGGCAAACGAAGCCGTATCCGCACTGTTTTTTCTTTCCAATTTTTATTTTGCGGGAAAATCCGATTATTTCGCCAATACCGCCCTTGACCAGGTTTTTCTGCATACCTGGTCGCTTTCCGTGGAATGGCAGTTTTATATGTTTTATCCCCTGCTTTTAATGGGACTTGCGAAAATACTCTCTGCGGAGAGCCTCAAAAAAAGCATTGCCCTGCTCACGCTGTGTTCGCTGATTTTCGGTGTTTTTTATACGGAACTCAACCAAAAAGCTTCCTATTTCCTGCTGCCGAGCCGCGCCTTTGAACTGCTGTTCGGGGCTCTTGCCTATTTTTATCCGCTGAAAATCAAAGGAATAAAGCCCGTACTGCTTGAAGGCACGGGACTTTTGCTGATTGCGCTTTCCCTTATCGTTATCAATTCCGATGCGGGCTGGCCTACGCTGTGGACGGTTCTGCCCTGCTTTGCCGCCTATCTGTGCATTGCCTGCAATAACCCAAACAGCCTGCTCAGGAACACGCTGTTCCAAAAACTGGGACTGTGGTCTTATTCCCTTTATTTGGTGCATTGGCCCATTATCGTTTTTGCCGCAAAAATCGGCATAGACGCTTATTTCATCGAACTGCTCGCCCCGATTTTCCTCTGCGGCCTGCTGCTTTATTACAGCTTGGAAACACGGCGCAGCTACGGCAGAAAATTCACTGTCCTGTACGGAATGCTTGCCGTTACCTGCGCCCTGATAACCATAAACGGCGCCAGCTTCCGCCTGGTAACGGCAGCGCCGGAAGGTTCGCAGTACGGCGGCCGCAATATTCCTTTTGAAGGCAATATTTACCCCATTGGCGATACAGAACGCGAAATAGATTTTATTGTATCCGGTGACAGCTTCGCCCGGCACTATGCCAGAGACATACAGGACAGAAAACTGCACGTTATTACGGTATTCCGTGACGGCTGCTATTCTTTCGGAACACACGTCAACCGCCGCCCCGAAGGCATCATTGACGAAAAATGCAGCGGCCGCTATGCAAGCCTTCTTGAAGCAGCCGCACTGTATCCCGGCAAAAAAATCCTTATAGGCCAAGACTGGCCGCGTTATGAACGCGCACTGTGCCGCCGGAAAAACGAAGAAAAAATCGGCACCGAAAATTTCCGGCAGGCCATTGCCGAAGATTTGGCACAGCTTGCCGAAGATTTGCAGGGACATGAAGTATATATTCTGCTGACACCCGCCCAGACGGTTTTCGACATCGGTGCAACCTGTATGTATCTGCACGAACTGGACAATCCTTTGGCAGAACTCCTGCGCGGCGGCATAACCTGCTACAGGGAAAAAGAACTGACCCTGCCGCCCATTAACGGATTTTTACAGACAGAGATATCCAAGTATCCGAATTTTCACGCCATTGACCCGAACAAAGCCATATGCAGAGGCCAAAACTGCACCATTCTGCTGGAAAACCTGACGCCTGTTTTTCAGGACGGCCTGCATTATTCCATCGACGGCTCACGGAAAGTGGTGGAGTACATTTTAAAAGAAATGAACGTGCAGAGCCCGATAACGCTGGTAACGCGGCAATAAGCAGCAAGTTTCCGGCAGTTAAAAATAATCGGAAATGTAAGGCTTAGTCTGTTCTATGGAATTTTCCAGCATAAACACCGTTTCGGAATCTGTTTTCATGCGTTCAATTTTTTTCAGATAACTCGGACGCTTGTATCCCATTAACATAGTGGTCATTGTCTGAATGTCTATGCTATCGCGGCAATGTTCACTGATTTTTTCGGCTTTGCCCTGCCCGTCGTTATTAATAGTCAAACAAAAATTTCCCTGATTGCATTCAAGAAGCGGATCGGACAAATAAAATTTCCACTCCCTTTTCTGTGCAGAACTTTTAAAAGGATATTCGGCGATAAATTTCTCAAAATCCACAATGCGCGCCATATAATAGGGTGAAATCATTTCCCGGATATTTGCGTCTTCAAGCAAAAACGCCAGCGATTCCCCGGTAAAACAGTCCCCTTTTACCGTTTCTATCATTGAAAAATGTGCGGCAATAAAATTCCATAAACCGTTATGGGCCTCTTCGTTCATGACAATCATGTCTTTAATATAAAAAATATCGTTGCTTATCCAATAAATCAGGTAACCGTCCGGAATATTGTCCTCGTTATAATAAACGGCAACGGTTATATCGTCATTATCCCACATCCAGTATTCATTCCAAGCCAATTCGTCGCGCAGAACCGCACCGTGACAGCTTAAACTGAACCGCTCGTAACAGATTTTCACTTCCTCGCTGTTTGGCTGCACACGCTGGACAAATCCTTTTACCTGTCTGTTTTTGGGCAGCTGATAATCTTTCACTTCATACGAGATTTTATCCGAAATGATTTCCCACCCCTTGCGGCGGTAATACGGTATGGAATACGGAAACAAATAACTTATGTACTGACCGTTTTCTCTCATGCGGTGCAGGGCTTTTTCGATGAGTTTATGCATCAGCCCTTTATTGGCATATTCGGGATAGGTTCCTACCCCGGTAAGCCCGCCCATTTTTATCTGTTTATTAAATATGTTTATTTTCATGGGATAAACCGCAAGCTGCGAAACCAGCGTATCGCCGTCAAACCACCCCCAAATTTCTGCCTGCTGCAATGTGGGATATTTGGCGCGCATAATTTCCCTTTCTTCCCAGCCAACGGAAGAAAGAGTCTGCTCCGTAACCTGAAAAACATAACGCATAAGCTGATTATACTGCGGAAAATCGGAAACCTGAACCTGTTTCAATTTTAAATGGCTTTCTCGCATACGCAATCCTTATCAATTTTCTTTGCCTACAACACATTATAATAGTTTTTCAATACTCTGCAATAGGCTGCAAACACCAGCAGGGCCATAGCTTCCGCACTCGGCATGGCAAGCCAAATCCCCGTTACGCCCAAAAAATACGACAGCACATACACATTCAGAAGAATAAACACAAAAGTTCTGGAAAACGCCAGCACCGCAGAAATTTTCCCGCTGCCGAGCGCCGTAAAAAGAGCCGATCCGAATATATTCAGTCCCTTGAACAAAAATGAAAACGCAAAAATCCGCAGTCCGAAAACCGCCACATCAAAGACAGCCTTTTCCCTGCCGAAGAAAAAATCCGCCAACGGAAGAATAAGCACCCAAAAAATCCCGAAAAACAATACAGACATTGCCGCAAGAAAAATCAAACAGCTGCGCACGGTCTTTTTCAGATACTGCTGCTGCTTTGCGCCGAAATGATACGCAATATGCGGGGCAATGCCCACGGAAAAACCGAAAAATCCCGAAACAACCAAAAAATCGCAGTAAAGTGCCGCACTGTATGCCGCAACACCTGCCGACCCCACATACTTCATCATGGCAAGATTAATCAAAATACAGCAGACAGACACGGAAACAGTGGATACCATTTCGGAAGAACCGTTGCTCACTGTCTTCAGCAATGCAGAACGAGACGGGACAGGACGCATAAAATACAATAACTCTCTGTTGCAGAAAAAATAAACCAATCCCCCGAACGCAGGCACAAAACAGCCGGCCATGGTGGCATAAGCCGCACCAGCAATGCCCCAGCCATATTTCACGATAAAAAGATAATCCAAAAAAATATTCAAAAATCCGCCCGCAAGACTAAACCATAAAGCAAGTTTCGGATTATCGGCAGCAGAAAAAAAACACAGAAAAAACGCCTGCAGCACACCCAGCGGATTATACAGCATAAGAATACGCAGGTAATCCGCGGCATAAGGCAAAAGCAGCGAATCTGCTCCCAGCAGAACACAGATTTCTTCAATATAAAAAGAAGAAAGAAACGCAACAGCAGCAGAAAGCCCCAAAAGCACACAAAAAATAAACGTAAACGAGCGGCGTGCGGTATTTTTTTTGCCCTGCCCCATGCGGTACGAAACATAAGCACTGCCGCCCGTACCGAACATAGTGGCAAAAGCCATGAGCAATCCGTAACAGGGATAAGCGATATTCAGCCCCGAAAGCGCATCAGCCCCAACGCAGCGGGCCACAAAAATCCCGTCCACAATAGTATAAAAAGACAAAAAAATCATTGAAATCACAGCAGGCAACGAAAAACGCACCAACTGCGGCAACGTCATTTTATCAGTCAAAGCTGCAGACATTTTTAACCTCTTTTTTCTTTACAAAGCACTTTCCTACACTGTAAAGTATAGGGAAACCCCATAGTCAAGAGAAAAGTATGCAAAAAAATTTTCTTGTAAAAACAGCAGAATTTGCAAAAATCTGCAACACCACAAAAGAAACGATATTTCATTACGACGAAATCGGTCTGCTTAAGCCCTGCCATGTATCCGAAAACGGCTATCGCTACTACGCCCTTTCCCAGTCCGACCAATTTTTCGCTGTCCGCGAACTGAAAAATCTCGGTTTACCATTAAAAGAAATCAAAAATAAAATAAAAACCGAAAGCCCGCTGCAGTATGACAGCCTGCTCGGCACAATAACGGAAGAATTAGACAAAAAAATTCTGCACCTGAAACAATGCAGACAAACGCTTATGCATATAAAAAACAGCCTGCACACATACCTGACAATGAAAAAAAATAATACATCTCCCTGCTTTTTGACAGAAATCCCCAAAAGCTGCCACATAAAAATTCCTTCGGAAAAAACACAGCAGCCTTTTGAGTATGTTGACGCTTACCTTAAACTCCTGCAGCAGAATCCGTCTTTTATCAAAAATTGCCCGTATATAGCCGGCACTATGAAAAATTCCGAAGATGCGGACAATCCCCTGGCCTGCGAATATTACTACTTCCGCAAACCCTGCACCCAAAACGCAAATTTTCCGAAAACGGCCGTTCTTTCAGCTTTTCACGACAGCAACTATGAAGAAATCAGCCGCACTTACGGCATACTGCGGGATTACGCCCAAAAACACGGCATACGCCTCGGCACGCAATATTATGAAGAAATTCTCTTTAACCCGCTGAATACAAAAGAAAATAGCTTTATCATACAGATCATGGCAAAAATCGCCTGACAGATCAAAAACTGAACTGCAGCCGCAATTCAGACAGACTGGCACTCATAGCGCGCGCAGTATTTTTTCTGCACCCAAAGCACGGCCAGCGAATAAAGTGTTGTACAAAGACAGGCTGACAAAGCCGCCAGCGTATACACGACCGCAATATGATAATGCTTTACCAGCAAAATAACAATACAGCTGAAGCAGGCTGTGCCAATCCAACCTGCAGAGAGGCCGCGCAGCACAATAACCGCAGCATACACCCCGTTCACTATATGGGCAAAAGGGGTCAACAGCAAAAGCATGGTAGGAAAACAGCTCATGTTTCCGCTCCATTGCGGACCGATTATTTTCGCCGTTTCCGTAACCGTGATTACCATAAACATTCCAAACAGTATCTGCACGGCCAATATCCAGGGCGGCCGCCTGAAATTAAATTTTTTAACAACCGGACGCGGCAAACATACTATGGCAATAAGCGAAGTAGAAAGTGCAGACACAATAACAAGCGGCGAAAACTGCGGCAAATAATGCAGAAAACAGCCCGTACCAAAATATCCCAAAACCGAACAGGGCAAAGCAAGCCACCATTTCGCCCCAAAATACGCCAGCCATGAATACACCAAAGCGGTAACAACGCAGCCGATCAGCCCTATCATACTGTTAAAAGCAGACACTATGCCAAAATCAACACCCTGCTCATAGGTTATAAAAAAAGAAATCGGACCGGAAAATGTCGGGAGTCCCGCAAAAATACCGCCGACAAACGGCCCCCACTTTTTTGCTATCAGCAACGTAAGCAAAATAACCACAGGCACGGCAAGCAACTTGTAAACAAGAACAATATCCATAAATTAATCCACCATAAAAACGGTCTTGGTTATACGGTTTTTCTGTATGTTTGTTAAGTACATTTTTATATTTATTTAACTTTTCTCAAATATCGTTTCAAATGCTGCCTATTGTCCCGAAAAACACTATACGGACAAAAGGCTCTGCCGGTCTTGACGGCATATCCGGCTTACCGTAAATTAATACCGGTCGTTCGGAAAAAACTTCTGCTCTCGGCGAGGCAATTATGAAAATAGCCGTGCTTGGCACTTCAAACTCTGTTTTAACATCAGGGTATTTTGAAACATACAAAGCCATTGAATATCCAAATCAGGTAGATTTATTTGCCATTGGCGGCACCGTTATTTCTTTTGCTGCATTTGCGTTGGAATATTTTCAAATCCTGAAAAATTACGATGTGATTATTACCGAATTCAGTACCAACGATGCGCACCGTTACGAAAAAAAAATTGTCAGCACAGAATACCTGTACGAATATATTTATGATGTTTTCGCTGCCATACGGCAAGCCGGCAAACCGCATACAAACCTGCTTTTCGGCCACCCCAAAACTCCGAAAGACTGTCCTGTTTATGCAATATACCGTGAACTCGGTTCACTGTTTCAAACCTGCAGTATCGAAGTACATGAAATAATAACCGCAGCCAACACTGCAAACATCTGGCAGGACGAAGACCACTATAAAAGCACTGTTGTCAAACCTGTTGCCTGCTGTATTTTAAACCACAGAAAAAAACTGACAGAACAGAAAACAAAGTCTGCCGCAAGCAATACCGGGTTCCTGCCCGTGCGTGAGTTCAAAGTTAAAACCTTAGAACAAATTCTTCCGACTCGGCTCAAGGGGACATCTCTGCTTACCTTGCCTGTTTCACACATTGCACATCAAACTCCGATTCCGCAAAGCAGCCGTATGCGGATTGAGGGAATTTTTTACAGAGCAACCCCGTTTATCTGCGCTGTAAGCCTGTATGCAGATCCCAAACTTCATGTGTGCAGCCTGTTCAGGGCAGCTTCCGGTTTTTTCTACCACTATCTCCCTCAAAAATTCTGCAGCGGAAATTCGGAAATTTTTCTCTTAAACCACACTGGAACTGCATATAACGAAAAACCTTTTGAAATAGTCGGCATAACGCTTTCCATATCCCATGAAGGCAGAACATATCCCCCCGCTGCAAAACAAAATATAAATACCGGCTGCACGGTAAAAATCTGCGATCACCAAGAAGATCTTGCCCTTTATAATACCATTGGGGCATTAACAATATCAGACAGCACCGCAGATAATTTTGTACACTCCGAATCGGCTCCCTTACTTCTCTTCTGCGCCGCCGAAATTCAGGAAAATCCGCAATCAGCCTGCTTTCTTTACGAAAAAGCCTGCACTCTGGCCAAATTTTCCAACCCTTTTTTCATACAAAAATATTTAGAAAAACTTCTGGAGCTCAAAGACTGGTCAAAACTTAATAAGATTTTGCCGCGCTTGCCCAAATTTCCCGCACCGCACCTTAATCTCTTGCTGTGCCGTATCTTCGCCGAACAAAAGCAATACGGAAAAGCCTTAGCCAATGCTGCATCTGCTCTGCATACGCAGCCTGACTCACTGCCTGCACTCTTTGCTTTTTCATCAGTCCTGATACAAACAGAAAAATTCAAAGAAGCCGCAGCACTGCTCAGTAAATGCATTACTATTAATAACGAAAATATGGCATATTATAACAGTCTTCTGTACTGTCTAATCAAACTTAACGCCGCAGAACAAATTCAGCCCCTTTTACAGCAAATCGAAGAATATGTCCGTCAATGAGCTGCCATTCAATATAGGCTTGATTTTAGTGTTCTAAAACAGAGTATGTCTCTGCTGACAAAAGAAAACAGCGGCAACTTCTACCCATTTGTACAATATATGAAGCAAAATAACTTTGTTCTCAAACCATAACGGCAATGCTTGCTAAAAAGAAATTTAACTACACGGCAACTTGAAACTTTTCCTGTGTTTTTTTATTTTTTGCGGGGGAAATGATTGCGTTGCTGTCCATTTGCGTAAGGTTCGCAGACTCACTAACGCAAACGAATTGTCGCCCTTTGGGTGGCTCCCCCGCTCCCCCTCATAGCACAGTATGTGTCCGGCGTTGTCAAACTTCGCGGCGCTCCGTTTGCCGCCGGACACATACGTGAATACAGGCTTCACAGAAAACATCAGATTACAATGTTGAATTTAACACACACTAAACATCTGCAGATAATACTCTGTAAACACTTCTCCAATAGTTTCAAGTATAATTGCAAAAAATAAATTCTGACTACAAAAATAATATTGTTTTACAAACCAAAATAAACAGACCTCACTGTTAATCGTTATAACCTGAAAACGTTACACTGACAGACAGCAAACGAATACTTTTAAAAATTCTTCCCCGAAAAATAGTTTCCAACAATATTAAAAGCAGATTATTACAAATTTTTTCGGCGCTTTTATTCACCGATTTTACAAGGCTTTGCCGAATTTTTCGCTTTAGCTTTAATAATTCCGCGTAATGAGGCGAACCAAGGGCCCACCAAAAGGACGATAAGGCGTTTGCATCAGAGAGCTTGCGAACCTTACGTAAATAAACAGCAAGCAATCATTTCCCCCGGAAAAAAAACGTGTCCAAATTTGACTAATAAAATAGCGTAATACAATCAGAGGAATTAAAAGAAAAAAGGCTGACACAGGGTCAGCCGTAAATATCAAGTCAAACATTGGGTAAAAGAAAAGGCTTAGCATCGTCCTACTTTCCCACAATAGAAACTGCAGTATCATCGGCGAAGAAGAGCTTGACT
>CASGAP010000008.1 GCA_949299515.1 uncultured Desulfovibrionaceae bacterium | reverse complement strand
GCCCAATAAATTGCTTGTAGATGTGGCAGTTAAATCTTCTGCAAAGCATTTAATAATTTTTTTAATCTTATAGTTACTTATTCTATGATATTTCATATAGTTATTTATAATATCTATATGAGATGCTAGTCAAGAGCCTATTTTTTACTTTATATAATAAGGTCTGTTTGTGTGAATTTCCCCACTTACAAATATTGTTATTCATAAGTTCCCCCTTAACCGTATATATGACAATAGTGTAAAATTTTCTGAGTATGTTCTTTTTATATTGTTTTTAGTCATTTGTAAAATTTCTAAAAAAAACGGTAGCTTGCATAAAAAATGAAAATAAATTTCAAATTTATTAAAAAAATATCAAATAATATCAAATAGTTGAAAAAGTAAAAAAATGTTAAAATTTTTTTTGCATTTCGTAAATTTTTTTCAATCATTTCAATATGCAATGAAACTGAATAACAAAATTGTAATAAAAAAGTCTAGACTTTTTTTAATGTACTGATTTTCCCGAAGTTTTTTTCGGCTGTTTGTAATGTATGCATTACTGTTTCTGAGCGTTATTGAATTTTGACGGTTTTACACTGTCTTTGCTCTCGCTTTCTGCAAAAAATGCGTTAAATTTTTGCAAAAATGCTGTTTTTCGATATTGATGCTATTTCGCCCTGACAGCCGAAAAGCGGCATATGCCAAAAACAAAATTGGTATTTGATAAAAACTTTGTTCTGTTCGGAACAAGGAAATACTGTTTTAATGTTGATATTAATATAGAATAATAAATAAGGTTATGATAATCCGTATGCGGCGTGCCTGAATTGTTCAATGTTTTTTATCCGGATTTTTTACAGCAAAATAACCGAGTTGAGAAGTTATGATTTGGCTGTAAGGAGCAGGTTAAAATTTTAATGTATTTTTATAAAATAAAAAAGGGCATAAAGCATAACTATGTCGAAGAACAGCGAAATTATAATCTGAAATTTGAATAGGGTAATAAAAGTAAAATTTTAGACAGCACTAACGGGCGGAATCTTTAATCTATAAACGTGTTGCAGAGTTTTGCCGCTTACAGGAGAAACTGCAGATTATAAGAGACCCTGCAGAATGCATACAGTACCTGAAATGAAAATGGTTATAATAAGCAAAATTCTGTAGTTTGCATTGGTGATTTTTTTTATTACCGGTGCGGACAGCAAGATTCCTGTTCCCATGCCGATAAGTGCGGAAAGAGTAAGATAAAAAATTTCTTGCGTAAAAAGTCCTGCTTCAGCCTGTTTGTATATAGTCACAACTGACAGCAGGCAGTAAAAAAAGCTGATTGTTCCTATGGCTTTGTTTCTGTCCCAGCCAACATAAATAGAGTAGGCGTAGGCAGGCGGACCGCCAAAAGATATAGATGAATTTGATACTCCCGAAAAAAATCCCGTGATCAGAGCAAGGCAGATATTTTCTTTATGTTTGGCAATCAACCTGCTGTAATACTGCCACAGGCAGTAGAGAATAAGAAACAGGCCGATGCCTATCTGCAGAAAGTCTGCCGGAACATGGAGCAAAATGGCAACCCCGGCCCAAACTCCGGGTATGCAGCCCGCAGTGAGAGGAAGCAATGTTTTAAAGTCAACATATTTTATATGCGATACAGTAAGGTATGTGCAGATAACGGCGCCGCAGATGCAGCTGACGGGAATGGCTATGTTTATGGGCAGAACAAGGGTCATGATGGGCATTGCAACAATGGCGCCGCCCATTCCTGTAATATTGTTGATAAATCCGCCGAAAACCCATGCCAGCAAAATAATGGCATATTCCATTGCATATTCCGTTTTTTATAGGAAAAAGTGCCGGTATACGGCACTTTTTCAGTTAGGGATTGTCCAATCAAGGAGGGTGGATGGGGATGTGTGCAAAGTTCTTGCGTTCAGCTCATCTATTGCTTCCTGGTAATTTTGCATGATATTTTCAAGCGTTTTGACAATAAGGATACATCCGTTGTCCGTATCGCTTCTTTCATACACAATTTGGTGGTTTTGGCTGATATGCTCTTCGGGGACTATGATGGACAATACGGCAGAAAGTCCCGGAAAAAGCCCCCCGCCTGCAACGGTTTGATAGATTTTGTCGCTCATGAAAATGCTTCCTCCAAAATCTTCCGAGGCTATTTTGGCAACTTCGTAAGCTATGCTGACGCGTTGTGCAGATGTTTCGCATTTCATGTATTGTTCGCCAAGTTCAATTAATTTTTTTCCTACGCGCCGGCTTTCGTTTACAAGATAGGGGTCGTTTCGGGCATAGGCAGTGTCAATGACCATATACGGCAGGTTAAGGGCTTGGGCGGCATTTACCATGGCGTTTCCGACAATTCTGTTGTCACTGTCTTTATGCCAGCGCAGGAAAAAGCTTGTTGCTTTTATTTGGTCTTTCAGCGCCGGCACATAGGCTTTTCCTTCTAAAATCAGAGAAGGAATTTTGCGCATACCGAGCTTTTCCATGATAATGCCTTTGTTGCCGACGGGAATATTGCCTTCTGAATCTTCGTTTGGGCCTATTCCGCCTTCGGAGGAATTTATTGTAAGCATCCAGCAGACAGGAATATCATTAATCAAGATACACCCGGCTAAAAACTCGCCGCAGCTGTTCGGAACGTTGTCAAAATCATGCATCGTTTCGGGCCAGAATTTGCGCACTGTGTTGAGAATGGCTCTTGAATAGGCAAGGTTTAAAGCTGTACAGGCTTCGCTTATGCCTTGTCCGTAAATTCTTCCGAACGTGCGGATGGCAAAATGCTGCGGCGAAAGATCGCACAGACCTTCGGAATGTTTTAAAAGTTCCCGTTCATATTTTGCTATGCCCCTGTTGACGGCTGCGCTTCCTTTTTCCCCGGAGGCCAGTTCGACGGTAATATTATTTCCTTCCGTTTTGATTGACCGAACAGTTGTATCCATGGGGATTGCCTTGCACAGGATGTTAAAAAGCTGTGCAAAACCTACGGAATCGTCCTGCTGAAAACCTAAGTGGCTTACTGCATGGGCAACACCGTTATGACCGAAAAGCGCCAGCTTTGCGGGCTGCAGAGGTATTGCGGAAAATGTTGCGGTGGTGTTCATGGTAGCCTCGCTATAATAAGATTAAGCTTAATGTCGGAATATAGGTAAGGAACAGTAATGCTACAAACATTGCAAACAGGAACGGCAGAACCGCATAGCTGAGTTTTTCGATGCTCATGCCTGAAATTCCGCAGCCTACAAAGAGGTTAACGCCTACAGGAGGAGTTAAAAAGCCCATGGCGCAGGCAACAATCATGATAATGCCAAAATGCGTCATATCAACGCCGGCATTTACCAAAAGCGGCTGCAAAAGCGGTGTCAGAATAAGAATGTTTGCCAAGGCATCCATAAATGTTCCCATAATGAGAAGGAAAATAAGAATAATGAACAAGAGCAAATACTTGTTTGAAGCAAAGCCGGACAATGCTTCGACCAGCAAATCCGGAACGGAATAAATCATCAGCAGCTGTCCGAATGCGGTAGCTGTGGCAACTACAATAAAAATTGCGGCATTGGTAATTGCAGCGCTTTTGAAAATTTCAATTATTCTTTTGAGAGTAAGGGTTTTTAATACAAAAAATTCAACCAAAAATGCATAAACAACCGCAATTGCGCCGGCTTCGGTAGGGGTTGTGATGCCGCCGTAAATGCCGCCGAGAACAATAACGGGAACCAAAAGTGCATATTTTGCTTCATGCAGGGCGTTAAACGTATCACGGCAGGAAGCTTTTTCAATGACATTGCCATACTTGCGTTTTTTTGCCAAATACCAGCTCATCATCATTAAAAAGATACCGACAAAAATACCCGGCACTATGCCCGCAATGAATAAATCTCCGACTGAAACGTTGGCGGTTGTGCCGTAAATAATCAAAGGGACTGACGGCGGTATCATGATGCCGAGGCAGCCTGCAGAAGTGTTTACTGCGGTGGAAAAGTCTTCGGGATAGCCGTCGTCTTTCATGGCGGGGATCATAATGCCGCCAACGGCTGCAACTGTGGCCGGTCCGGAGCCGGACAATGCACCGTAAAACATACAGGTTAATATGGAAACGTGAGCCATGCCTCCGGTGATATGGCCGACCAGGCATCGGGAAATGTTCAGCAATGCTTGGGCCATGCTTCCTTTTTGCATGATTTCCCCTGCCAAAATAAAGAAAGGAACAGCAAGAAGCGGAAACGAATCAAGAGACGTAAACATTTTTTGCATTAAAAATTCAACGGGCAAATCTCCTGAAACTACGGCAACGGCAACACAAGCTCCGATTGAAACACCGATGGGAATACTGAGTATTAAGCAGACTATAAGCGTAATAATGGCTAAAATAATAGGCAATTCCATTTTTATACCTCGGCTTTTTCGTTATTGTGTGGAAGATTGTGTTTTATATTGTATAAAAATTTTCGTAAATTATTGACGGCACGAATTGTCATGCACCCCATGCCAAAAGGAATGACGGCATAAATAAAATACATTGGAATAAGCAATGCCGGAGCCAGTTGGTTGGATTCATAAACAAACTCAGTCATGAGAATGCCCCACCACGTCATAAAAGCACAAAAAACTATATTGACTATTTCCGCTATAACGGGAATATATTTTGCGCACCATTTGCCGGCATTTGTTCTTAAAATGGTAATAGCTAAATGTTTGTCGTCTTTTTCTGCATAGCTTGAACCAATATAAACTGCCGCAATAAAAAGAAATCTTCCCAATTCTTCAGGCCAGGACAGGGAATAGGAAATAAAATATCTGAAGATAATTTGAATAACTGTTACAACCGTCATTGCGCCCAAGAGGATTGCTGACAGGTTTTCATCAATTTTATTTATAAAATTGAGCATGGCAACTCCTAAGGTAAGGAATAAGAACGAAGTTCTTATTCCTTATTTTCTATCAAGCTTTATTTGAGATTTTGAATTTCCGTTACTTTTTCCATGTCAACAGTGTCTTTGAATTTGTCGTATATGCCTTTGCTTGCATCGATCCAGCGCTGTCTTTCTTCTGGAGTTAGTTCGATCACTTCAACGCCTTCACTTTTCATCTTTTCAATAATTTTTGCTTCATTTTCGCGGTTTGTTTTAATGTTGAAAGCTTTAGCAACATCAAAAGATTCTTTAATCCATTGTCTTTCCTGGTCGGTAAGCTTGTTCCAGAATTTTGTGTTAATCAATACCAAGTGCGGGCAATAAACGGAGTTGGTCAGTGTAACGTACGGTGTTGTTTCGTGGAATTTGTTGAAGTAGCCGAGGTTTAAGTCGATATCAACACCGTCAACGGTTTTTTGCTGCAGGGTGGTGTATACTTCGCCCCAGGCGATAGGAGTGGGGTTCATGCCAAGGCTCTGCAGGAAAGCAAGGTGAGTTTTTGCTGCCGTGGCGCGGATTTTTAAATCTTTCGCATCTTCGAGGCTGCGTATCGGACGGTTGCTGAAAATCTGTCTAAATCCGATTTCAAAATAACCGAGGCAGGTTACGCCGTTTTTCTCAAGTGTTTGTCCGAGTTCGGCACCGATTTTGCCGTTAATGATTTTGTCTGCGTGTTCATAAGAACTGAAAAGGAAGGGCAGGTCAAAAGTTATTAATTTTTCGCTGAAAACGGAAAAGTTTGCCGGAGAGTCTGCACCCATTTGGAGAACACCCATGGTCAGTCCCTGCAGAACGGCATCGTGGTTGCCGTATTTTGAACTGTCATAAATAACGACTTTAAATTCACCGTTGGAACGCTTTTCAAGTTCTTTTTTGAACAATTCAAATGCTTGTGCTTCCGGATGAATGGGAACGTTGGGGTGAGCGATTTTAATGGTTGTGGCAGCTTCAGCGTTTATTGCGCCGGAAGCAGAAAAAAGCAGTGCAAAAACAAAGCTTAAGATTGTTAATTTTCTCATAAAGTCCTCCGTTTTATATTGTGTTTATATGTCTTATGAATAGTATCTTATATAAGATATAATTAATAATGCTTTTAAATTCTTTTTAGTACGTATAAATATAAATGTCAATATTTAAAACAAAATTTTTGTGATAATCAGTATATTTTTTTTTATATGACTACGTTTGATATGTTGTGCTAATTTATTATAATAATAGAATAAAATGTTTTATTTTGTTTAAAATGGGCTGCATGGCAAAAGAAACTTTTATGTTTGTCTTGCTTCAGTAATGAAAATGCCGGATACAAGACTGGTTTGTTTTTTTGTGTATTGTTTCACAATATTTAATATGCATTTTTGGCTGTTAATGGCAGGATTGACAGATAACTGCTTATAGAGTTTCGGAAAAGAGCAATATTTAATAAAAGATATTGTTCACAATGCGGCCTGTATTTGAAGGGGACGGCTGCCTTGTTGCTTGAAAATAAAAGACGGAATTGCTCCGTCTTTTATTAAGGGGTTTTTAGGGAGCAGTGGTTTTATGCACTTTCGTAGAGTCTTGTCATAACAAATTCTTGATGTTTTAATACTTCAGCACTGGTGAGTCTGCCGTTGACGGTTTTTTCCATCATTTCCAGCAGCAGGTCCCCTGCTTGGTCAAGATTCATTTCACGCCGCAGTAAACCGGAAACGTCTACATCAATATGTTCTTCCATGGTACGTACCGTGCGGGGATTTGCGGAAAGCTTTATGACCGGCACAATTGGGTTGCCGATAATGTTTCCTTGGCCGGTAGGGAAGAAATGGACAACAAAACCGGCTGCGGCCGCTAACGTAATCATTTCAGCCGCGGCTGATGATGAGTCCATAAACCAAAGTCCCGGGCCTGTGGGGGCATAAGCTTTTTCCAGGCAGCCTTCCACTATGCATTCTTTGCCGATTTTTTGTATGTTTCCGAGGGCTTTTTCTTCAATGGTCGTTAAGCCGCCTTCAATATTTCCTTTTGTCGGCTGAGATTCTGAAAGGTCGCTTGTTTTGTGTTTGTCGACAATTTCGGCATAACGGTCAAAAAATGCTTGGAATTGTTTGCGTACTTCTTCATTTTTGCAGCGGGCGGCAACCAAATGTTCCCCGCCTGTGAGTTCTGTGGTTTCGCCAAAAAGCAGGGTATTGCCGTTTTTCCATAATTTGTCAAAAGCATTGCCTACCGTCGGGCAGGAGGCAATGCCGGAAGTTGTATCGGATTCTCCGCATTTGCAAGAAACCCACAGTTCATTGACAGGACATTCGACACGTTGGATTTGGCTTGCCCACTGTACTAATTCTTTGGCTTTGCGGCTTGCCATGGCTATAGTGTTAATATCACCGTGTTGTTCAATGCCGAAACCAAAAACGGGTTTTCCTGTTTTGGCAATGCCTTCTACTATTTTGTTGGTCCATTCTTTTTCAATGCCGATTACTATGGCTGCCGCTACATTCGGGTTGCTTCCCGCTCCGATAAGTGTACGGAAATGCAGTTCCAAATCTTCGCCGAACTGAAGGCGTCCGTAGGGATGAACGATTGCCAGTGTTCCTGCAACATTGTTGGCTACGGCCTGGCACGCGGAATTTGACAGGTCATCAAGGGGCAGTATGATGACATGGTTGCGGACACCGACACGGCCGTTTTCACGGCGATATCCCATAAATGTTGAATTCATATTGCTTACCACCTTTTTGTTTTTACGTTATGTACGTGTAAATGCTCACCTTTTTTTATCGGAGCTACAACTTTGCCGATGTCTGTGCCGTATTTTATTACGGTATCGCCAACGGCAAAATTTTTAAGGGCAATTTTATGTCCTATGGGAATATCGTTTAATACTTTAATGGTGATGGTTTGATCTTCCTGCATAATCCAGCCGGTAAGCTCTTGACCGGCTTTGATGCCTTCTACGGCTACAACACCGATTCCGTCACCTGCTTCATGTACCAAAAAGTCGATAGACATGGTGGACTCCTTGTATTTTTTGCAACGCAAATTTTTTGTTGTTGTGTGTTTTATATACTATATCTTATATAAGATTGTCAACCGTATTTTGCTAAATTTTTCTGTCTGAAGAATCGAATAAAAAAAGGTAAATTTTTTTACCTTTTTTTATTTTAAACTGGCATGATAAATATAATTTTGCGTATTGATCTTGCTGATGCGGTATTCTACAATTCTTTCCTGCACGTCAAACGATGTACGGCAGACTTTCATAAGCGGATGATTTTTGTGAATGTTGAGCTTTTTTACATCGTCAGCATCGGGCATAACCGCTTCAATGTCTTCCGTAACCCTATGTATACGTATGCCGCACTTGTGCTGATAATGAACATAAAGCGTGTTTGGAAGCTGATTGTTTTCAAAAGCAATGTCACCGGTTATTTTTAATGAAATATATACTGTTTCATTGATAACGCTTTCATTGTCCAAAATTCTGACTCTTTTTATTTCCAGCACATCGTCGTTTTCATCAATTTGTAAACGAAAGGCAATTTCTTTTGTAGCTTTTATCTTGGCAATGCTGTTGATTTGCGAAACCGGCGGAATGTGCTTGTTATCTCTGCGGGAAAGGAAAAAAAAGGGGAACAGGTAAGTATCGTCCTCAACCACAGCTACGGCGGTTCCTTTTCCTTGGTAGCGAACCAGATATTTTTCGGCAGTAAGTTCGTTTAATGCTTTGCGCAGAGTTCCCTGGCTGACCCCGTATTGTTCTGCAAGTACAAATTCGTTAGGTAAAAAGCTGCCGGGTGACCAATCTCCGGCAACTATCCGTTTTAAAATATCTTTTTTTACTTGCTGGTATAAAGGGACATAGGAAATGGTTTTGTTCATAAATTTTCCTCTAAAACTTATAAAAAAGCCTAAAAAAAATTTTATGCGTTTTTGTTTGTTTTTGCAAGTGAATTAATAGCAATAATTTGCAGCACAGCAGGAACGGCAATAAAAAAAGTGCCGGTAAATTGGTCGGCTGCTGTTTTAAAGGATTAATATTTTATTTTATATAAGATGTCAATTATTTCATGAAATAATATAGAAAATCTTGCTCCTGCTTTAATGCTTTACAGTGTAATGTGTCTTTAATATTTTGAATATAAATTGGAGAGAGCGGATATTATGATTACTGATTCGTTGTTTTGATAATGAAAATGTATATGGAAGGGTATGCGGTGAGACCGTTAAAGCAAGCGGCAGTATAAAATTATCTGATATTAAAAAGAAATTGACTGTCAGCAAGTGTCAAAGCGAAGAGAAAATTATAGCAATCTGCTGCAATTGTGTAATTTTTTATATAATATGGCGGATTGCCTGAAAGTATACAGGTCGTTTGTTGATGTGCTGCGCTGTTCTTGTTTCTGCGGGCAGGCAGAGGTGACAATACGGCTAAGGTAAAGTTTCTGGCGGCTGTATTTTTTTTCTGACAGGAAAAAATTAAAAAATATTATATAATAATAGGTGGATAGCTTGTGACTGCCTGTCGTGGTACAGCCGGCAAACAATAGCTTCGGTGTTTAAAATTTCTGTTTATACTATTTTGGATAAAATCGACATTGTTAAATAAATAATTAAGACAAAATGTAGTCTGAAATACTTTTTTAAAATTTTTTGCGTGCTAAGCTGGTTACAGTAAGCGCGGAACAGGCATTTTTGCCAAATATTATTACAACGCTTCAAGCAGTAAGCGCAGCGGGGATTTGCTGCGGCGATGCCGGGCGTTCCTGCCAAAATCTGTATAAGGAGAATCCTATGAAAATCAATCACGATTTTATCGTAAGTTTTGATCCTTCTTTTGCTCATGCAAAAGAAATTGCGGAAATTTTATACACTCCTGAAGATAAAAACAGTCAGAAAATAAAACTGCAAATTGCGATTATGGAATCTTTGCATAAAAAATATCTTTTTATTCTGAAAAGTACGGATAGAGATGAAAGCGATATGCAGTCTGCTGTTTTTGAAATTAACCATTTTGAATTGGAAGATGTCCGAGAAAAGCTTCATGCCGCTATTAACGAAATAGCTAAGCAATATTGTGAAATAGCCAATGCTAAAATTGAAAAATACGGCCCCTGCGTTCATTCCATAAGCGAACGCTGGTATACGCAGAATATTTTCACAAGCTCTTGCCAGGAAATTGCACCTTACGTGGTAATTGAGGTAAAGGCAGAATAAACTGAAAGGTCCGTGCTTCGGTATGCAAAAACCACCCTTAGGGTGGTTTTTTTGTGATTTCGGCAGGGAGTATTTAATGTGTTGTCAGCTTAAGGCCGGCAATGCCTGCCGTAATGTAGAATATGCATAAAAGCCGCAGGGCTGTGCAGGGTTCGCCGAAAAACGCTATGCCCAGAATTACCGTACCCAGCGTGCCTATGCCTGTCCATACGGCATAGGCCGTGCCCAGCGGCAGTTCTTTCAGCGCAAGGGAAAGAAAATAAAAACTGGCAATCATGCAGATAACCGTAACGGCAGAGGGCAGCAGCCTGGAAAAGCCATCCGAATATTTGAGCCCGATAGCCCAGGCAATTTCAAGCAGCCCCGCCAGCAGCAAAAAAATCCATTTCATGTCTGTTCTCCTTATAATAAAAGCCCGGGAGAATAATCTCCCAGGCTTTTGTCCTTCCGTGTGCACAATATTGTGAGTTTTCTCTCGGACCAGACCAAATAAATGCGGAACCCTAGAAAACATTTTTCCGTGTTGTTTTTTTTATGTTCTTTTTCCGTTTTATTTTGCCACTGTGGCAAAAACCAAACGTTTTCCGATATTTTCCAGCTTGTTGCTGTAGAATATGAACAGCGCTTTTCCTTTTATGCGGTGTGCGGTTAAAAATGTAAGGGTTTTGGTATTATCCTTGGTTTCAAATTGTTCGTCTTTGCTGACGCGTATGTCCTTTTCTTTGTCGTGCTGAATAAGCAGCAGATTTTCGGGAACAATGAATTTTTTTATGGGAAAATCCGCTATTTTTGCAAGCTCTTTGCCGTTGCGGTACAGCGTGCCGTTTTCAAACTCCAGCACATCGCCCGCCACTGCCTTGACCACGCCGAGCCGTTCGTTAAAATTGTCCGTATAAAAGATAATGGAATCGTTGACATAATGTCCGATCAGCGGAACTTTTTCCTGTACGGCAAGAATGTCGTTGGTATGCACGTGTTCAAAATCATGCTGAACTTTGTAGAAGCTTACGGGCATACTGATTATAAGCCCTATGGCAGTGAGCATGAACAAAAGGTAAAAAAACACATAATGGGCAATGGACTGAACGGCAATGTCGGTGCGGGGTTTTTTTGCTTCCAGCAGGCCGCCGACAAGGCCGTACAGCAATGCTGCGGCAAAAACGATAACATACAGGTATAAAGACAATATGATAAAGCGTACCGGCATATAAGCCAGGAAAAATGCATAAAAAACAAGCAAAAAGCCTACAAGTACGGCTTGTTTTGTTTTTCCCGTGCAGAGCAGGGAGGCTCCCGGCCAGCAAAGCCCGAGCAGCAAAGCCCAAATGGTGTTTAGTTGTTTTTGCTGCGGCATAAGCGCTCCTAGTTTCCTTTCAGCTGTTCGCCTTCTTTGGCTTTTGAACCGTGGCTCTGAACGATTTTTCCGCCCGGAGGCACGCTCTTGGTCAGCCATACGTTGCCGCCGATGACAGAGCCTTTGCCTATGGTAATGCGGCCTAAAATGGAAGCTCCCGCATAAACGGTGACATCATCTTCCAAAATGGGATGGCGGGCAATGCCTTTTACCAAAGAGCCGTCTTCGGCTTTGTCAAATGAAAACGCGCCGAGGGTTACGCCTTGGTATATGCGGCAGTTGGAGCCGATTATGCAGGTTTCGCCGATAACCACGCCTGTTCCGTGGTCAATGAAGAAGCGTTCGCCGATGCTTGCGCCGGGGTGTATGTCAATGCCGGTATGGGAGTGGGCCATTTCGGAAATCATGCGCGGAATAATCGGCACGCCGAGTTTGTACAGTTCGTGCGCTATGCGGTGGTGTGTCATGGCCAGCATGGAGGGATAGCAGAAAATGGTTTCCCCGGGGCTTACCGCAGCCGGGTCGCCCTCGTAGCCTGCTTGGGCGTCAAGCGCAAGCAAACGGCGGATTTCAGGCAGTTTTTCCATGAACTGCATGGCAATTTCCGCAGAAGCTTTTTCGCAGCCGCGTCTGTCTTTGGAATATTCCGCACAGGCAAAGCAGCCGCCGCGGCGTATTTGCTCGGATAACAGGCGGTAGGTGCTGTCAAGGCTGGCGGTTATGTGGTAGCCCACGGATTCGAGATGTACCTGGGATACGCCGAAGTATCCCGGAAAAAGTATGGCTTTGAGTCTGCTGACGATTTCTTTAAGGATTTCGTGAGACGGCATGGGGTGTTCGCACAGGCCGCAGTGAAGCACGTTTTTTAATGAATCCATATTGCAGAGTTCCTTGGCAATATTGTCAAGGCTCGGCATTCGGGTTGCTTTGATTGGTTCCATGGCAGTTTCCTTTCATTTAAGTCCTGTTACGGTAGAATATTTTTTATAAAATTGCAAGTTGTCAGGAAGAGAGTCTTGCGGCTATTCTTGCTGCGCAGGCAAGGGCAAAATGAATGTTGTATCCGCCCAAAAGTCCTGTGATGTCAAGGCATTCTCCAGCAAAATACAGGTTGGTGCGGAGCAGGCTTTCCAAGTTCGGGGAAATTTCGTCAATGCAGATTCCGCCGAGGCAGGCTTCGGCTTTTTTGAAATTGTCGGTGCTTTTGGGTATGCACCGGAAATCCTGCAGGGCTTCGGCAAGGCGCAGCCTGTCTTTTTTGGACAGTTCGGCTGTTTTACGGTTAAGCAAATCCTTGGGCAGCAAAGCATGGGCCAGCCTGTCGGGCATAAGGGAGGATATGAGGTTTTTTATGAGTTTTTTGCCGTTTTCCTGCAAATGCATGGTTTGCAGCAAATCTTCCTCCGGCAGGAAATTAATGCGCAGGGCAGTTCCTTTTTCCCAAAAACAGGACATGACAAGGCTTGCCGGGCCGCTTATGCCCGTATGGGTGAAAAGCAGGGAGCGTATGCCGCAGGGATCGCTTTTTTCCGTATCGCCGCAGTCGGTTTTTATGCGTACGGGCAGGCTTATGCCTTCAAGGCCGAGCAGGGGGGAATGTTCGGGCAAAATAAACGGGACAAGAGCAGGACGGAAGGGGAAAACCGTATGTCCCCATTTTTTTGCTGTGCGCAGGCCAAATTCCGTGGCGCCTGCCTGCGGATAGGAAGCTGAGCCCGTGGCAAGCACAAGTTTTTGCGCGGTAAATTCTGCCTGTGCGGTTTTTGCCGTGTACTGCCCGGAATTTTGTGTCGGTTCGTAATACAGGCTTTGGATTTTTTCACCGCAGAAAAGATTGTTCGGATTAAGGCGTCCGATGAGGGCGTTTATCAGGTTTTTGACAGGCCGTCTGCAGAAAATCTGTCCGAACTCGCGTTCTTCCCAGTCCATGCCGAAGTCCTGCAAAAAGGCCAGAACCTGTTCCGTTTTCCAGGTTTTAAACAGGGACTGCAGGAGTTTTTTTGCTTGTTTCGGGCTGTGGCTTACGTAATGGTCCGCATTGACTGTTCGGTTGGTCATATTGCCCATGCCGCCGCCGGCAATGCGCCATTTTGCGCCGAGGGTTGTTTGGTGGTCAAGCAGGCAGTAGGGGATTTTTTTTTGTTCGCAGCAATGGGCAAGATACAAGCCTGCAACGCCGCCGCCTATAATGAGCACATCTGTTTTAATGCCGTGCATAATATTCCTTCATGGTGCGGACAATCTGTTCAACCCTGTGAGCCCAGGTATGGCATTTTAAGACGCGTTCGCGGCCTTTTTGAATAATTTTTTCCCGTTCGTGTTCGTGGCTGAGGTAATAGCGGATAAGTTCGGGAATTTCTTCCTGTTCCTTATAGCAGATAATTTCTTTGCCGATATCGAACATGGCTTCCATTTGTTCGCGGTAGTCGGTAAGTATAAAGGAACCGGCAGCGGGTACATCTAAAATGCGCTGATTTGATGCTCCTTTCATCTGTATGCTGGTGCAATTAAAATTGATTGTTGAATGAGGATAAAAATAGGGCAGTTCGTCGTAATAGCCTATGGGGCAATGCCAGCGCCACGGCCGTTTTTCCTGCTGCAGGAAGACGTTCCAGCCGCTATCGCCCACCAGGAGCGGATTGAAGCCGAGAATCTGACGGACGCAGTTCAGGCGGTAAACACGCGTTGCTTCCCAGGTCATGCCGGTTTCAAAGGCAAGTTTTTCTTCCGTATTCAGGTTATTTTCATAATATGCAAACAGCTGCGGGAATTTTTCCGCGGCCTGCGCGTGCAGAAATTCTTCGGCAACTTTGTGCGGGGAGGCAATGAAATCTTCGGCAAGTTTCAGAAAATCCTGATAAAACCGCTGCGGAACGGAGCTTGCTTCCCAGCGCTTTTGGACTTTGTCTATCATGGAATTGCCCACAAAGGAAACCGCACTGTTCCATGCGGCTGGTGCGGGGCGCTGTTTGTTGCGCGGATGAAAGCGGTCGGCATCGGTTCCGAGGGGCAGATAATATACGTTGCCGAAACCGTTTTTTTTCAGGCTGGGAATATTGTCCATGTCCCAGGTAAAAATATGCAGAAACGGTGACGTCAGGCCGGCATAGGAATAGAGGATTAAATGCGGATTGTCCACAAACCAGGAAATAAACGGCAGTTCCAGTTTGTTCAGCAAATCCATGAGCACGCCTTCGCGGTCAATGCCGAGGTGGTTCAGCGTAAGCAGGGCATCGGGCTTAAACGCGATGATTTCTTCCAGAAGCTGTTTCACAAAATCGGCTTGGGCAATTTCTTCGTCCTGCAGTTTTATATGGCGGTACTCGATGCTGAGGCTGCGGCAGGCGTTTTCTATTTCGCCGATAAGGAAATATTTTGAGGAAATGAGCAAAAGCTTTGTTTGGGGAGTTTTGAATTTCGGGTATTGTGCTTTTTCCCAAAAATTGAATTTTTGGCTGGCGCCGAGCTGTTCGCGCAAAAAGCCGTAAAATTCTTTATCCAAACGCTGATAGCAGGGATTGGCTATCGGATAAAAAGTCTTTTTTCCGTTTTGTTCCTGCCATTTGGTCAGTAAATTAAGAACCGTGATTTTGTTTTGCTGGCCGCAGAAAAAAATATTGTCGGGACAGGAAAAGGACAGGGCTTCCAGAATGTCGTTTTCTTTGTCGACTAAGGCAATTGCTGCATTGGGAAATTGTTTGCAAAATTCGGCAAACGCAATGCCCATGCCATAGCCCAAAAACACCGCAAGATGTTTGTTCTCGTCAAAATCTTTGGGAAGACAGGCAAGTTCGCGGGCTTTTCCGCCGCTGCCCAGCAGGCGTATTTCCGCGGCGTTTTCTCTTTGTACTGCAATGTCAATACAGGTTCCGCCCTCGCAGATTGCCGTCAGTCTTGCCATATGCCCTCGCTTTGCTGTTTTGCCGTATTTTTTTTATCCGTATGCGCGTGCTATTGTTATAAAAAAAGCCCTGCAAAAATGCAAGGCTCTTTTTATGGATTTGCGGTGCTCCTTAGTCAAGGGTTGCCGCTTCTTCTACCGTTTCAAAGCATTCGAGTATGTCGCCTACTTTGATGTCGTTGAAGTTTTCAAGGCCTATGCCGCATTCAAAGCCTTTGGCGACTTCTTTAACGTCATCTTTTACGCGGCGCAGGGAAGCGATTTTGCCGGTATAGACGACCACGCCGTCACGCAGGAGGCGTATGCCGCCGTTACGTTGCATTTTGCCGTCCGCAACCATGCAGCCTGCAATAACGCCCACTTTCGGCACGCTGAAGGTTTGGCGTATTTCTGCCTGGCCGAGGTATACTTCCTTGCTTACCGGAGCAAGCATACCTGCCATGGCGTTTTTGATTTCTTCCACAAGTTTGTAAATGATGTCGTAGAAGCGGATATCCACCATTTCCCGTTCGGCGACTTCTTTTACTTTTGCGGTCGGACGCACGTTGAAGCCCAGGATAATGGCATGGGAAGCTGCGGCAAGCATGATATCTGTTTCCGTAATGGCGCCTGCGCCGCTGTGGATAACGGATATGCGCACTTTATCCGTGCTGAGCTTGTTGAGGGCATCGGTAATGGCTTCCAAAGAACCCTGCACGTCGGCTTTAAGCACAAGGTTGAGGACTTTGGCTTCGCTGTCGTTGGGGGTGCTGGCCAGGAATGTTTCCAGGGTGACGCGGGACTGTTTGGCAAGTTCTTTTTCACGCTGTTTAATGGCACGGGCTTCGGCAATGCGGCGGGCAGCTTTTTCGTCGGCAAGGCAGATAAATTCTTCGCCTGCTTCGGGCACGCCGTCAAAACCTTGAATTTCCACGGGAATGGACGGGCCTGCTTCTTTTACTTTTTTGCCCTGGTCATTGAAAAACGCACGCACACGGCCTGCAAATACGCCGCAGACAAAGGCATCGCCTTGTTTGAGCGTGCCTTCCTGAATAAGCACGGTGGCAACCGGGCCGCGTCCTTTGTCGAGTTTGGCTTCCACTACGCGGCCGCGGGCAGGCTTGTTCGGGTTGGCTTTAAGTTCCAGAATTTCCGCCTGCAGGGCAATGAGTTCCAAAAGCTCGTCAAGGCCTTGACCGGTTTTGGCGGAAACATACCCTACAACGGTATCGCCGCCCCATGCTTCGGCCTGCAGGCCGAGGGAGGCAAGCTCCTGCAGAACTCTGTCGGGGTTGGCCGTGGGTTTGTCTATTTTGTTAACGGCCACAAGGATAGGAACGCCTGCGGCCTTGGAGTGGTTGATAGCTTCGCGGGTTTGTTCCATAACGCCG
Source organism: uncultured Desulfovibrionaceae bacterium (assembly GCA_949299515.1). GTDB lineage: Bacteria > Desulfobacterota > Desulfovibrionia > Desulfovibrionales > Desulfovibrionaceae > Taurinivorans. The sequence continues at coordinate 64,746 of CASGAP010000008.1, read as the reverse complement.
TCGTCCGCCGCCACAACAAGTACGACAAGGTCGGTGACTTGGGCGCCGCGCGCACGCATGGCGGTAAAGGCTTCGTGACCGGGAGTATCCAAGAATACGATGTCCCCGCGTTTTGTCTTTACGTGGTATGCGCCGATATGCTGGGTAATGCCGCCTGCTTCGCCGCTGGTTACGCTTGTTTTGCGGATTGCGTCAAGCAGGGAGGTTTTACCGTGGTCAACGTGTCCCATAATGGTAACAACCGGAGGACGCGGCAGAAGGCTTTCCGGGCTGTCTGCTTCGGAGGGAACAAGATAGCTTTCTTCGGAAAAACCGACTTTTTCCACTTCATAGCCGAATTCGGAAGCAACCAGAGTTGCCGTGTCGATATCCAGAGAGCTGTTGATGGTGGCCATAACGCCGAGGTTGAACAAAACCTTGATAATTTCGCCGGATTTCAGGCTCATTTGGTGCGCAAGGTCAGCCACGCGGATAGCTTCCTCAAAACGGATTTTGCGTTTTGCGGCTTTCATAGGCTGGGTTGTCGGCTGTACGGCCTGCTGCTTGTTTTTGCTCTTTTTGGTTTTGCTTCTGTAGCGTACGGTCTCGTCGTCGTCCATCATATAGCTGTTGGCATTGTTTGTACGGCGGCGGAAATTGTCATTCATGTCTGACTGGCCGAATTCTACGGTACGGCGGTTTTTGTTGCGTTTTTTGCGGCTTTGCTCGTTTTCCATGGCAGGCATGAAGGCCGCTTCGTTCATTTTGAAGGAAGAAGGCTTGCTTTGTTTTTGAGGACGCGGTGCCTGCGGAGCGTCTTTATCTTTGTCCATGCCTTGGAAGCGCGGAGCATCGCGTCTTGAGGCATTGTCCTTGCCGCGGGGTCTGTCGTCGCGGCCGTCGGAACGGCGGCTGTCGCGGTTTCTGTCGCCGCGGGGCCTGTCGCTTTTATCCTGCCGTTCGGAACGGTCTTTAGGTTCGGCTCGCTCCACAACGCGTGCGGTATTTTGTTCCGGGCGGGAAATGACGCGTACCTGGGATACTTTTGCTTCTGCCGGTTCGGCTTTTTTGGCGCCGACGGGCGGCAGTATGCTCTTTGTGGAATCGCTGTCGGGAGATGCAGACGCAAGGGGAGCTTTTTTGGGTTCCTTAGCGCGTACTTCTTCTTTCTTGTCGGCCGTTTCGGATTTTTTATCGGTTTTTTGTGCGGTTTTGTTTTCCGCATTTTCCTGTTTCGGTTCGTCGGCCGAAACGGCAGCGGCTTCTGTTTTGGCCTGTTCCTTGGCTTCTTTTGCTTCTTTGGCAGGAGCCGTTTCTTCGGTTTTCGGAGTTTCAGCCTTGGCCGGAGTTATGATTTTTGCAGGCGTGTCGATAATTTTTTTGGCTTTGGCAGGCTTGGCGGTTTTTGCTGTTTTGGCTTCCGCTTCTTTTGCTTCGGTTTTTTCCGCTTTGGCCGGCGCTTTTGCTTCGGCTTTTGCGCTGTCAGCGGAGGCTTTGCTTTCCGCGGTGTCCTGTTTGGTTTCTGCGGCTGCCGTTTCTTTTGTCTCGGGCTTGCCGGCAGAAGTGTTGCGGCGGCGCACGATAACACCGCTTTCGGTTTCGCGCTGCACTATTTGGTCGTTGGCGTGGGCCTGTCTGTATTCTTTGATTTTTTGTATATCATTTTCTTCAAGAACTGCGTTTGCATTTGGGGCATCAATGTTGAGCTTGCCGCAATCTTTCTGCAGATCTCTGACTTGCACGCCAAGTTCTTTTGCTAAATCTTTTATTTTCATTTTTTCACTCATATTTTTATACCCCTTTACGTTTGCGGCGGATTGAGCCTTTTTGCGTAAATTTTTGTTGGCATTCGGGAGAGGAACAGACATAATAGCCGCGTCCTGGTTTTGTCTGGGCCGGATCCGCCTCAAGTTGTCCCCCATATTGTTCCTCGGTTTCTCGGGAGAACACATAACGTATGATATCTTGTTTGGCAAATTTATTTCGACAAATTACACACATACGTTGTGGTATATGTTTTTCGTTTTTCATTTTTGCCTTTGCTTTTGCCTAAGACAGGGCTGTTATTCTTCGTCTTCTTCGCCGTCCCCTTCTACGACAGGGGCTAAGAAACTGACAGCGGAACGCAGTTCGGCAATACGGTTTTGGGTTAATGCTAATTTTTCCGCAATTTCTTCATCATCGGCATTGCGCAGATCGTCGAGATTTTGGAAGCCTGCTTCAATGAGCTGTTCTACGCTGATTTCCGCCACGCTTGCCACCTGTTCGAGGCCGCGGCCGATGCCGTTGGCTTCCTTGTAGCGGGATTCGGAGAAAATATCTATTTTCCAGCCGAGAAGTTTAGCGGCAAGTTTAACGTTCTGTCCTTTGCGGCCGATGGCGTTGGTGAGCTGTTCGTCGGGAACCGTCACTTCCAGGAGGTTTTCGGCTTCGTCCACGACAATTTTGGTAATAACGGCAGGAGCCAGGGCATTTTTGGCGTAAACCGTGATGTCTTGGTTCCAGACAACAATGTCGATGCGTTCGCCGCGAAGTTCCTGCACAATGTTTTGAATGCGGGAACCGCGCACACCCACGCAGGCACCTACCGGGTCCACGTCGCGGTCACGGGTGAGTACCGCAACTTTTGCGCGGGAGCCTGGGTCACGGGCAACGCCCATAATTTGTACGGTGCCGTCGTCCACTTCCGGTACTTCGAGGCGGAACAGGGCGGCAAGATAATCCCTGTGGGAACGTGAAATAATTACCTGCGGGCCGCGGCCGTCTTTTTTGACGTCTATGATAAGAGCCTGGGTGCGTTCGCCGCGTTTATGGTGTTCTTTGGGGATTTGTTCGTCTTTGGGCAAAAGCGCTTCCGTTCTGCCGAGGTTCACAATCCAGCCGCCTTTGTCGCGGCGCTGGGTTATGCCGCTGACGATTTCGCCGATGCGGTCTTTGTATTCGTTGTAAATCTGTTCCTGTTCGGCGTCGCGCATACGCTGGATAATAACCTGCTTGGCTGATTGCGCGGCAATTCTGCCGAGGTCGTCAATTTTCATGCGGAAGCCCATTTCATCGTCCAAACGCACGGAAGGATCATGCTCGAGGGCGTCTTCAAGGGCGATTTGCGTAAGGTCGTTTTCAACTTCTTCCACAACGGTTTTAAACTGGTAAATTTCGATTTCGCCCGTTTCTTCGCTGAAACGTACTTCCACGTCCAGTTCTTCGCCGTATCTGCGTTCCACGGAAGTCCTTACCGCATCTTCCAGCGTTGCTATAAGCTGTGCCCGGTCAATGCCTTTGTCTTTGCTTATTTGGTCAATTGCTTTTTTTAATTCCAAATTCATGTGTCAGCCTCCGCATTTATTTGCGTGAATTTGTTTTTGAAAGGGTTGTTTCCGGAAAAAGATGCACAAGGTGCGCTTTTCTTACTGTATTAAAATCAATGGTGCATTCTGCGCCTTCCGGAGTGTCTAAAATCAGGGTAAATGTATTGCTTTCCACAGATTTGAGCGTTCCCCGGAATTTTTTTCTGTTTTCAAAACCGCTGTGGGCGGATTCCAGTGTTACGTCAAGGGGATGTCCGATGTAAGGCCGCATTTGGGCTGTTTCGTAAAAAGTCCGCTCAAGACCGGGAGAAGAAACTTCCAGTATCCATGCATCGGCAAAAATATCTTCAACTTCAAGGCTTATGCCGATCATTCTGGATATTTCGGCGCAGTCGTCCACGCTGACTCCTGATTCTTCGCTGAAATTTTCAGTCTGCGGCTGTGTGCTTTCCTGGTTTTTAGCCATGGGGTGCACGGACTTTTGTCTGCTTTTTTCTTCGCGCGTCAGGGGTTTTACAAACGGAACGGTTTTGTTTTCCCACGGAGTGTCTACAAAAATCCGCACTATGGGGCGCGCTGCGCCGCCGAGAAGCTCAATGCCCCATATTTTGAGACCGAAGCTTTGGGCGGCTACGGCTGCCGCTTCTTGTACAATTCCAAGAAGTTTGGCTTTGCCGATAGTTTTTTCCTGTTCTGCCATGCAAGTTCCTTTCTGTTTTTTGCAATAAAAAAAGGGAGGCCTGAATCAGACCGCCCGGCTATATACTAAAAATATTGTCTGTATATAACAGGTTGCAAATGCAACATTGAAATTACTTTCAACAAAATATTTTTAACTTAAATCTTTGCTGCTGTCAAGCTTTTATTTTTCTTAGCTGCTTTGAATTGCTTACTTTTGTTTTGATTTTGCCTAACGCACAGGTGTACGGAAAGGAGTGCTGCAAAAAAAAAGGCATACAGCTGACTGTATGCCTTTATGGTTTAAAGCTTAGCTATGCTTATTGAAGAATAGAAGCCTTGATTTCCGGGAATGCGAGGTCGAACATTACCCATGCCATGAACAGGGTTAATACCAAGTTGAAGGACTGACCGCATACATAAAGGATTAGCGGTTTGCCGCCTTTGAAGTAGCTTGCAAGTTCACGGAAGTTGGTTGCAAGACCTACAGAGATAAAGGCAAGAGCGAAGTACCAGCCGCGCAGGCCTTTGGTTACGTCAACAATACCTTTGTCGATAATGCTGTAGGAAAGGTCAGCACCGTAAGAAGCAGCCATGGTGGAAAGAAGAATGGAAACACCCAGGAAGCCGAGAACGAACTTCGGGAATCTGTGCCAGATTTCCATGAGGCTTACTTTGCCGTCGCCGCTGTGTTCAACCTTGGTGGTGAAGTACAGAGCTACGAAGAATGCGGTTACGCCGATAAGAACGTTTTGGATCATCTTAACGGTAGCTGCAACCTGCATTGCGGTATCGCCGAGGAATGCGCCTGCAGCTGCAACTGCACCGGTTGAGTCAATGGTACCGCCGATCCATGCGCCGCCGAGAACAGGGTCAAGGCCGATGGCTTTAATGGCTGCCGGAAGGGCAATCATCATGATAGCGGTAAAGGTAAGAGAAAGACCGACTGCAAGAGTAAGTTCTTCTTTTTTAGCGCGGCAGGCTGCGGCGGTTGCGATAGCAGCGGAGGTACCGCAAACTGACATATCTGCGGAAATGGTGATGTTCAAGGTCTTGGATTCCATTTTCAGCACTTTTTGACCGAAAATGAAGGTTGAAATAAGAACGATAGGAGTTACAACCCAAGCAACGAAGATGCCGGGAATACCGATGGCTACGATTTTGGTGAAGAGAACTTCGCCGCCGAGCAGAACGAGACCGGTTTTGATGTAGTATTCAACCTGTACGGCAGGCATCATCCAACCGGGGGTTTTAATGGTATTTGCCACAAGCATACCGAGAACGATGGACCAAATTTCGGCGTTGATGCCGTAGTAGCTCATTCCGCCGTGTTTGCCCAAGATGTTTGCAAGTACGCAGAGAATGTATACGCCGATAAAGCCGCCGATAAATTTAGCAACGCTTTCGCCCATGAAGAAAATGCCGATGCTCATGATAAGGACGATGCCCACGCCGAGCAGAATCATTTTCGGGAAAAGGTTGTAGGGTTTTGCAAGCTTGTCGGAAAGGCTTGAAGCTTTCTTTTCGGCTGCCTGCCATGCAGAAATGGCTTCTTCGGCAGCGGCGTTGAGCTGTGCGTCTTGATAGTTGGCGTCTTTAGCCAGGTTGTCGGCTGTTACAGCAACTTCTTTGGCAAGGGTTGCGGCTGCTTTGGCTTCTTCTACTTTCGGAAGTTTGTCGGCATTGAGCTGATCAGCCTTTTTTTGTGAAAGAACCATGGAATCCAGGATATTGCTGTTCCACTTTTTAGGAGTAGCAAAATAGGATTTAAATTCTTTCATTGCCGGAAGGGAACCGCCCATAACAGCTTTTTTTGCTTTTTTAGCTTCGATTAAAGCTATTGTTTCGTACGGTTTTTCTTTTTCGAGGGCGATAATTTCATTTTGTGCCTGGATTTTTTGCACAAAATCGCTTTTTGAGGGTAAAATTAAGCAAATGGTAAATAAAACAATTGCAACACCAACCCAAATTGCCCAGTAGTCTTCCTTTTTCCAAAGGTCAGACCAGCTGCTTTTCGCTCTGTCTATGACGATGTTTTCATCATGTTGAGACATACGACTCTCCTTGTTAAAATTTCCCTAATAAAAAAGTTTGTGCGAATGCACTTTTTTTGTTAAATATATTGTACAAAATTTTATAATTTTGGCAAGTATATATTTTCACATTGGCAAAAAAAATTTTTCGATTTCGTCAGAAAAAAATATTTTATTCATTAAAATATACTATATCAATGAGTTATATTTTTATGCCGGAAACTGTATTTTGGAGTGTTATTAAACATTTTTGTCAGAGGTATTGACGGATTTTATTGATAATTCCTCTGTATTGGGGGCAGTTTTAGTACTTTGTATTTGAATGATACAAATAAATGTGAAAAAATATTTTTGTATTTTAGTAAGATAAAAAAAAGTGCAGTAATAATTTTTGAGCTGGAACAATAAAGTTTTAAAAATCACAATAACAAATATGTAAAATAAAAAAATTTAAAAAAATTGGCGGCAGACATGAAAATAACTCTTAAAATGCTTGCGGAACAGTATGCAGAGGATTTGCTGAACAATCAGGAATTGGACGGCGATAATTTTTTTTCCTCTTCCTGCGCCGGGTTGGCCGAGGCACGGAATGAAATATTGTATCTTCTTTGCCATGTGCTGGGCAGGGATAAAGTCTTTGTGCTTTCTCATATGGATTATGAACCGAATGACAGCGAAGTCCTGGATTTTTATGCGCTGTATGCCCGCAGAAAAGCCGGCGAACCCCTTGCGTATCTGACAGGGATCAAAGAATTTTACGGGTATGATTTTTATGTGGATTCTTCCACGCTGATACCGAGGCCGGAAACGGAAATGCTGGTTGATGAAATTTCTGCTTACAGCCGCAGGAACGGAAAGCGCGCTCTGCGCATCTGCGATTTGGGAAGCGGCAGCGGCTGTATTTTGTTGGCTGCCTTGCTTGAAAACAAAGAAGCCTGCGGCATTGGCATAGACATTAACGGACAGGCTGTGGCCCTTGCGCAGAAAAATGCCGAACATCTCGGCTGTGCAGGCAGAAGCAGATTTATGCGGGCGGATTTTGCCGCGCCGCAGTTTTTGCAGGAATTGACGGCATATGCCGGACAGAAAGCATTTGACTGTGTGGTCAGCAATCCGCCTTATATTCCTGCTTCGGAATATGTCAGACTGGATAAAAGCGTACGTTGTTTTGAACCGCAGGCCGCCTTGCTTTCTGCTGCGGGAGATACGGAGGCACAGGGGCTTTTTCATATTCAGGCAGCCGCCGCGCTTGCGAAAACACTTCTGAATCCGGGAGGTCTGCTTTTAATTGAACACGGATACAATCAGGGCAGGCAGTGCCGCGAACTGTGTGCCGTCCGTGATTTCGTGCACGTTCGGACTTTGAATGATTTGAACGGGTGCGAACGGGTTTTGTATGCGATTAAAAAATAAAAGGCGGGCGTTGCAACCCGCCTTTTGCTGATGTTGTACTTTAGTTCATTAAAAGCAATGACTTGTTTGCAAATATATCCTGAACCATAGCTTTAGCGGTGTCCATGCTGTTAAATTCATAGGTGCCGTTGGCAATCATGGATTTAAGCCGTGCGACTTTTTCTGCACGAACGTCAGAAGCGTTTAATGCTTCTGTTTTTGCTATAGCATGATACTTTGCGTCCTCAGAAAGAGAAACAGTATCTTGGCTTTGCGGTGCGGAAAGCGTTTTGCTTTCTTCCTGCTTTGCAGACTTTGCAACAGCAGAAATTTCGTTAAAGCCAAGCGGATATGTTTCAAATCCGTTGTTATTGCTTATCTTCATAAGAACCTCCATAGCCGTTCGATGAGAAACAGGAAGTCCAAGTTGGCGCTTTTTATTGGACTATTGTTTCAACAAAAATATTATCGGCAGCATAAAAAAAGCCTTTAGGGTATATTGATTTTTTCTAGACTTTTTTTAAAATAAATAACTGTGTAAAATTATTGTAAAATTTATTAAAATAGAAAAAAATTAATTATTTTTTTTTATTAAATCCATTGCCTCCTGCAGATTCAGCGTGCCTTCATAAATTGCCCTGCCGGAAATAATTCCTTCAAGGGAGCTCGTTTTGCTGAGCGGCAGCAGTTTTTTTACGCTTTCAATGGTTGAAACGCCGCCTGCGGCAATAAGGGGAAGCGGGCTTAACGCTGCAAGGCGTTCCACTTCTTCAAAATTCAGTTCGCTGTGCATACCGTCGCGTTCTATGTCGGTGTAAATGATGAATGCACAGCCTGCCTGCTGCAGTTTCGGAAGTATTTCGTCTATTTCTTTGCCGGAATCTTCCACCCAGCCGCGGGTTTTCAATTTTTTGCCCTCAACGTCCAAAGAAACGCCGACTCTGCCGGGATACTTTTTGCAGATTTTTTCAAAAAGCGCAAAATTTTCCAAAGCCATGGTGCCTATGATAATGCGGGTTACTCCAAGGTTCAGCCAAAAATCAGCCGTTTCTTCCGAACGTATGCCGCCGCCGAGCTGTACGGGAATATTCAGTTCTCTGCAGATTGTCTGTACGATGTTTGCGTTTACGCTTTTTCCCTGAAATGCTCCGTCCAGGTCTATTAAATGCAGATACTGCGCTCCCAGGCTCTGCCAGTGTTTGGCCATTTGTACCGGGTCGTCGGAAAATACGGATACATCGTCTGCGCGTCCTTGTTTTAAGCGTACGGCTTTGCCGTTTTTAAGATCTACTGCCGGAAAGATAATCATGGTGCACCTATTCGAGAGTTAAATGGAATTCCCGTATCATTTTGCGTATGGATTCGTTAACGAAATATATAATTTCTTTATGCTGGCGGGGACGGATGTAATCTTCTCCGCTGACATTCACTTCGATAAAACTGATTTCTTTATAGTGGGAGCGTGCCTGCAGGAAACCGTCATTGGAATTGTTTGTCGGGTGCACTGCTTTAATCAGATAAAAATCGCTTATCAGGCGTGCCGGGGAAAAAACATCGCGTCCCACGCCCTTTTTTTCCTGGTGTTCGAGGATTTGCGGCACCAATATAAAGTCGGCATTGTTGTTTCTGGCAATCTGCGCCCACGTAGCCAAAACATTCGGTCTGTTTTTGCTGTCGTTCTGAATGGAAATATTTAAATCTTCCTGAGTCAGAAAAACATAGCGGCGCTGGGTTTTTATCAGTTCCTGCTTTAATAGTTCGTCATAGCGGCCCAATTCGGTTTGGTTTGCCAGGCTTTGATCGGAAGGAATATAGCCTGCCAAAAGCTGTGCGTCCAGTGTGGGCTGGTTATACGGCGCTACCGCTATGGCAACAGGGGCAGGCAGTGCGGGAACGGCAGGCTGCTGCGTGCAGGCCGTACAGATAAAACCGAGCAAAAGACAAAAATATGTCAGATAGTTTTTCATAAATCCAAACTTCCTTTGGTGCTGGTTGCAACGGTATCATTAATATATACGGCTTTTTGCAGCGCTTTGCCGACGCCTTTGGCCGCGGATTCCAAAAGATGATGGCCGTTTTTGCCGTACAGAAACTGTATGTGCAGGTTCATTTTAGCACTGGAAACAAAAGCTTTGTAAAATTCGCGCCACACGTCTTTTTCGTCGCCGGCTATAACGGGAGGAAGCAGTTCGTCTCCGCGCCATTCCAGCCAGGCTCTGCCGGAAAGGTCTAGGCAGATTTCCGTAAGGGCTTCGTCCATGGGAATCTTGGCAAATCCGACCCGCTCTATGCCGTTGGCATTGTTGCGGCTTGTCAGGGCATTGTGAAAAGCGCTGCCAAGGCACAGTCCGATATCTTCTATGCTGTGGTGGCTGTCAATGTGCAGATCTCCTTTGCAGGTCAGTTCCAAGTCAAATCTTGCCCAAAAAGCCAGCAGAGTAAGCATATGGTCTAAAAAACCTATGCCGCTTTGAATGTCGGTTTTTCCTGTTCCGTCAAGGCAGAGCGTCAAGGCGATGTCCGTTTCTTTGGTGGTGCGTGTAACGCTTGCTTTTCTTTGGACTGTATTCATTGTGGTTTTTCCGTTTGGGTTATTGTTGGCTGCCGTTCGCGGCGGCAGTGTCGGATTTCGTTTCTGTTTCTGCTTCTGCGGTGTCTGCTTTATTTTCTTCTTCGCTGTGCTGCGGGGCTTCTGTTTTCTTTTTGCCGGGATTATTGGCGACTTTTGCGATATAAATGCTTACTTCGTAAAGCAAGAGCATGGGGATCGCCATCATGGTTTGGGAGAAAACATCGGGCGGGGTTAAAATTGCCGCTACTATGAAAATAATTAAAACGGCATATTTTCTGTGGCGGCGCATGGCGTCGGCAGTAAGCAGGCGCAGTCTTGCCAAAAAATAAGCAAACAGCGGCATTTCAAATACAAGGCCGAAGGCGATAACCAGTTTTAAGGCAAAGCTTAAATATTCTTCCACGCTGATCATGGGTTTTACCAAATCGCTGGTGAAGCCCATAAAAAATTTAAATGCTACCGGGAAAACCGCAAAATAACAAAAAGCCGCTCCGGCCAAGAAGAAAAAGGCGGAAAAGAAGGCCAGCGGCAGAACGGCGCGCTGTTCTTCCTTGTACAGGCCGGGAGCTATGAACGCCCATATCTGATAAAAGCTGAACGGGCTTGTGCCTAAAATGGACAGCATAAGCGCCACTTTCATATACGTAAAAAACGCTCCCTGGGGCGAGGTGTAAATAAGGGTGCTGCCTTCGGGCAGAAAACGGGTCAGCGGTTCCGCAAGATAGGTATATGCCGTTTCGGAAATACCGTAAAAGCCGAAAAATCCTATCAGTACCATAAGGACTATGCGTGTCAGGCGCGTGCGCAGTTCGCCCAGGTGCGAAAGCAGCGGCATGGTATTTTCTTCCGGATCGTTTTGGGGCGAGAGTTTGGCGGGCGGCGTGAATTTTCGGCCGTCGGCGTCAGTGTCGGCGCCCGAAGAAGCTGTTTGGCCGCTGTTGTCCGCATTTTCCTCAATGGGCGGAAGTTCGGTTTTTGCATTGTCTGCCGTATCTGCCTGTTCCGTTTGGTTGTCGGAATTGTCGGGATCGGCTTCCTTGTTCAGCGGGCGGGAGGGAATAGGATTTGTGCCGAGTATGCGTTTTACATTGTTTTCTTCATCATCAAAACACATGGATATTCCTCAGTTAGGCTTTGTCTTTGTCGGCAGACTTTGCGTTATCTGCTTTTTGGGCTTCTTCCTGTTTTTTGCGTTCCTGTTCTTCTTCCAGTGCGATTTCCGTGTTTATGGTACGCTGAAAGTCCCGTGAGGCTTTTTGGAACTGTCCCATGGCTTTTCCTAAAGTGTTCGCGATCTTAGGCAGGTTCTTGGGGCCTAAGACTATCAATGCCACCACTAAAATAAGTAACAGTTCCGATGTGCCTATTCCAAACATATTGCCCTCTCCGTCAATGAATTCATTGCATAAATGCTATGAACATGAATTATAAAAGATTTTAGGCTCAATTGCAAGCAGGGAAAAAGTACGAACTTTTCGGGCAGAGTGTCCAAAAACGGCAAAAAAAAGGCGGATCGGCATTTTTTTCGGCTATTGCAGAAACTTTTTAAACGGATAGAAGAAAATGAACATACCTGCCATGATTAAGACAATACCCAAAAATTGCTGCAGCGTGACGCTCTCGTGCAGAATAATGTATGCAAGCAGGCAGGTGCCTATTGGTTCGCCCAAAATGCCCATGGTGACGGCGGTGGCGGAAACATTTTTCAGAAGCAGATTAAAAATGAACTGTCCGCCTATGGTGGAAATGAACGCAAGTCCCAAAAAAGCCTGCCAAGTCTGGGCTGTAAATCCGGTTAACGGCTGCTGCAGCAGTACGGCATACAAAAACAGCATAACCGCGCTGGTGCCGTAGCTCAGTGTGGAATAGGTTACGGCGGAAATGCTTTTGCGGATATTTTCGCCGACATAAAAATACAGGGCTATAACGCCCGCGGCAATAAAAGCAAGTATGTCGCCCCACAGGCTTCTGCCGCTGATCTGAAAATCCCCAAAACCGATAACCGCACACCCGCACAAGGCAATGACACAGCCAACGACAGAAGTTTTTTTTACGGTGCGTTTGCTGAGCAGTTTGTCAAAAGCAAGGGAAAAGAGCGGCTGCAGGCAAACTATTACCGTGGAGCTGGCAACAGAAGTGTATTTTAAAGATTCAAACCATAAAACATAATGCAGGGCAAGAAAAAATCCCGCTGCGGCGCTTTGCTTCCACCGGTGCGCCCGCATAGTTTTCAGTTCGCAGCGGCACAGGCGGCTGCATAAAAGAAACGGCATAAGCACCAATGCGGCTATGGCCAGACGGTATAACGCAATAACCGCAGAAGGCGCGTCTGCCAGTTTGACAAATATGGCGGAAGCGGACAGGGCAAAAACTCCCAAAAATAAAATGCAGTATGTTGCGGCAGAAGAATACATACAGGCTCCGAGGTGCAGTAAAGCGATTTTATGCCGATAATGTCAGGATATGCTTTTGCAGTTTTTTTGGGGGAAACGATTGCGCTGCTGTCCGTTTGCGTAAAGTTCGCAAGCTCACCAACGCAAACGGCTTGTCGCCCTTTGGGTGGCTCCCCCGGCCCCTTCATTGCGTTATCCGAAATCCGAATACAACAGGATAGTATGCGGACTTACTTGTATGTGTGCAGGCTGTTATTGTAAAACACAGGCACTATAGGAGAAAATAGCTTCTTTTGCAAGCCAGGAACCGGACGTTTTAAAATAATTCTTGAAATTTCGAGGTATTGTGTGTATTTTCGGGAAAAGGGAATAATTTATGAAATGCAGAAATTTTTTGGAGTTGGCATACGAAACGCTTAAAGCCGTAAAAGCACCGCTGACAGCCAAACAGATTTGGGATAAATCGCAGGCATTGGGTTTGGAATTTGAAAGCAACGGCAAAACGCCGTGGGATTCGATAAGTTCAGCCCTTTATGTTGATATGCGAGATAATATTTATACAAAGTTTAAAATTATAAATAGTCGACCGAAATCTTTTTATATAAATGATACACCTGTTGACAAAACTTCCGAAAAAAAATCGGAACGGGAACTTGAAGCATTCGATAAGGGCAGTGATAATTTTAAAGAAAAAGACCTGCACCCTTTGTTGGCGTATTTTTTGAATGCAAGCCAGCACTTTGGCTGCGTTGCCAAAACTATTGACGAAAAGGTTTCGCATAAGGGCAAAAAAGGGGAAAACGAATGGCTGCACCCAGATATGGTGGGAGTGCATTTTTCGTTTCATGATTACGACAAACAGACATTGGAGTTGATTAATGCCCTGAATGTGAACGAATACAGTCTGTTTTCTTTTGAATTGAAAAAAAGCGTGACGTTTGCAAATCTGCGGCAGTATTATTTTCAGGCGGTTTCCAATTCCAGCTGGGCAAACGAGGGTTATTTGGTTGCGCTGGAATATGAAACTGATGCCGATTTTACGGAAGAAATGCACAGGCTGGCAAATTCTTTCGGCATAGGTTTTATCAAATTGAATGCGGAAAACGTGGAGCAAAGCGAAATTCTTATTCAGGCGGAATATAAAGAAGAACTTGATTGGGATACTATTAACCGCTTAGTTAAAAACAATGCGGATTTTAAACAGCTGATGAAATCGGTTGTAGAAGACATACAGGCAAAGCGTATTCATGCTTCGGAATACGATATGATTTTTTCCGAAGAAGATATGAGAAAATATGTTGAACAGAAAAAGATACGGGTACGGTCAGATTAAAAGTTTTTGAAAGGGGTGCAGGGGAAAACTTTTGCAAAAGTTGTCCCCTGCAGAAAACAAAAAAACATACAAAGAAAAAAAATCGCCAAAAAAAAGGGAGCGTTTGCTTCCTTTTTTTTTGGCGTAAATTATTCCCATTCGATGGTGCTCGGCGGTTTTGGGGAAATATCCAAAACAACGCGGTTTACGCCGCGCACTTCGTTGATAATTCGTGTGCTCATTTTTGCCAGTACGTCTTCGGGGATACGGGACCAGTCGGCGGTCATGGCGTCCACGCTGTCGACTATGCGCAGGGCTATAACGCTTTCGTAGGTTCTGCCGTCGCCCATAACGCCCACGGTCTTAAGGGGAAGAAGCACGGCGAAGCCCTGCCATACTTTGCGGTACCAGCCGGAAGCTTTGAGTTCCTGCTGGACTATGGTGTCGGCTTTGCGCAGGATATTGAGGCGTTCTTCGGTGATTTCGCCGATAATGCGGATAGCGAGGCCGGGGCCGGGGAAGGGGTGGCGCCACAATACGGATTCGGGAATACCGAGTTCCGCACCCACGGCGCGCACTTCGTCTTTGAACAGTTCGCGCAGGGGTTCGATCAAATCCATGTCCATTTTTTCGGGCAGGCCGCCTACGTTGTGGTGGCTTTTGATAACGGCGCTGGGGCCTTTGTGGGAAACGGACTCGATGACGTCGGGATAGAGCGTGCCTTGGGCAAGGAATTTTACGCTGACGCCGCTGGCTTTAATGGCGTTGGCTTCCTGTTCGAAGACGTCGATAAAGGTATGGCCGATAATTTTGCGTTTCTTTTCCGGGTCTTCCACGCCTGCAAGCTTGTCAAGGAAGAGTTTGCTTGCGTCTACGTATTTAAGGTTAAGGTCGAAGTGTTCGCGCAGGTAGTTGACGACTTCTTCGCCTTCGTTTTCGCGCAGAACGCCGTTATTGACGAATATGCAGTGCAGTCTGTGGCCGATGGCTTTGTTGAGCAGCACGGCAACGACGGTGGAGTCCACGCCGCCTGAAAGTGCGCAGATAACGTGGCCGTCACCGACTTTTTCGCGGCATTCTTCGATAACGCGTTCGGCAAAGTTGTGCATATTCCAGTCGGCTTCCAGGTGAGCCACTTCAAAAAGGAAGTTTTGCAGCATTTTGGTACCGTCAAGGCTGTGATGTACTTCCGGGTGGAACTGCAGGGCGTAAATTTTGCGGGTTTCGTCGCACATGGCGGCAATGGCAAGGGTGGCGGTTCTGCCGCAGACTTTGAAGCCTTGGGGGGCTTTGCTTACTTTGTCGCCGTGGCTCATCCATACGCGGGAAGTTTTGTCAATGCCTTTCCACAGGGTGCAGGCATCGGAAAGTTCCAGGTCTGCCGGGCCGTATTCGCGAGTTTCGGACTGGGAAAGCTCGCCGCCGAGATTGTGGGCAAGCAGCTGCATTCCGTAGCAGATGCCGAGTACGGGCACGCCGATTTCAAGAAGTCCCAGATCCAGGGAAGGGGCGTCCTGTTCGCCTACGCTGGCGGGGCCTCCGGACAGGATAATGGCGTCCGGTTTCATGGCCTTGATTTTGTCTGCGCTTACCTGACAGGGGTGTATTTCAGAATAAACGCCGGCTTCGCGCACGCGGCGGGCGATAAGCTGCGTAACTTGGGAGCCGTAGTCGATAATAATTACTTTTGACATGGTAACCCTTATATTTAATGTTAATGGTCTATGCGGTAGTTGGGTGCTTCTTTGGTGATGATAACGTCATGCACGTGGCTTTCGCGCAGGCCTGCAGAGGAAATTTCCACAAACTGGGCTGTTTCGTAAAGCGTGGGAATGTCTTTTGCGCCGAGGTAGCCCATGCCGGAGCGCAGGCCGCCCATGAGCTGATAAATGGTGTCGGCAACGGGGCCCCGTGACGGTACGCGGCCGACAATGCCTTCGGGTACGAATTTTTTGGATTTTTCTTGGAAATAGCGGTCACAGCTGCCTGCTTTCATGGCGTCGATGGAGCCCATGCCGCGGTAGGTTTTGTAAGTTCTGCCTTGGTACAGAATGGTTTCGCCGGGGGTTTCGTCCGTGCCAGCAAGCAGGGAGCCTGCCATAATGGCGTTGGCGCCTACGGCAAGGGCTTTGACAATGTCGCCGGAATATTTGATGCCGCCGTCGGCAATGAGGCATTTGCCGTGTTCGCGGGTGGCGCGGCTTGTTTCCATAATGGCGGTGATCTGCGGAACGCCGACGCCTGCCACAACGCGGGTTGTGCATATGGAACCGGGGCCAATGCCGCATTTTACGCTGTCAACGCCGGCTTCGATCAGGGCTTTTGCGCCTTCGTAGGTGGCAACGTTGCCGGCGATAAGCTGTGCTTTGGGGAAGGAAGCGCGGATATTGCGCACGGCGCGCAGGATATTTTCGGAATGGCCGTGGGCGGAGTCCAGAACCAGCACGTCAACGCCAGCGGCCAAAAGTTCGGCGGCGCGTTCTTCGCTTTCTTTGCCGACGCCGATGGCGGCGCCGACGCGCAGGCGGCCTTTGTCGTCTTTGCAGGAGTCGGGATATTTCTGCACTTTGTCAATGTCTTTCATGGTGATAAGACCGCGCAGCTTGCGGTTTCCGTCTACGACGAGCAGTTTTTCGATTCTGTGCTTGTGCAGGTGCTCTTTTGCTTCTTCGAGGGTGGTGCCCATGGGAACGGTGACAAGGTTGTCGCGCGTCATCACTTCGCATACGAGCACTTTATCCGGTTCGGTCACAAAGCGCACGTCGCGGTTGGTGAGAATGCCGACTAGGGTATCGTTTTTTTCAACAGGTAGACCGCTTACGCGGTAGTCGCGCATTAAATCCAAAGCTTTCTGCACGGTATCGTCCGGGCCGACGGTGACAGGATCCAAAATCATGCCGCTTTCTGATTTTTTTACTTTTTCGACTTCGAGTTTCTGGGCGGCAATGCTCATGTTTTTATGAATAATGCCGATGCCGCCGTTGCGTGCCATGGAAATGGCCATGGCGGATTCGGTTACGGTATCCATGGCGGCGGAAAGAAGAGGGATAGGCAACTTGATTTCCGGCGTAAGCCATGCTTCAAGGCTTACCATGTCAGGAGTAACGTCGGAATACGCGGGAACCAGTAAAATATCTTCAAACGTTAAGGATTTGCCTAAACATTTTGCCATGATTCAGTCTCCTATTGCAAAACTTTGGATTAAACAAAAACGCTTTATCCGACAGCAAGAAAAAAGCGTTTATAGTTAATAGGTTTTAAATATGTAAATAATCAATGCAAGAAAATAACTTGTTCGGTGTGGATTTGTCAATAAAATAAATAGGAATTTTCTCTGACAAGCAAAATTTTTCTTAATTCTTTGTCTTGACTACGGCAGGATATTTAAATATTATTGCAAGTCAAACGTATGTATTACTTTTCTGGAGTGTAAGTGTGAGTACCCCGAATAAAAACCCGAAGGCTATTAAAATTGCCAGCCAATCCGACCATGTAGCGTACTTTATGCCCATGCTTGAAAGTTTTCAGGATCGCGGAGAGCTGAACGAAGTTATCAAAAACTGTGTGGCGAAGTCCTGCGATATTTGGGATATGGGCGTGCCTCTTTTCCCCAACGGATTCAGAAAAGAGGACAGCTGCGGCGTTGTTCGTGCAGAGTTTGAAGGGTACAGCGCGGAAGAACTTGAAGCAATAGATACGGAATTTGTGCTTGCAGGCCGCATTATTTCTTCCCGTTCTTTCGGTAAAGTCATCTTTTTCCACCTGCAGGACAGAACGGGCCGTCTGCAGTGCTATGCCGATAAATCACGCCTTGATGAAAATGAATTTAAAGTGTTTAAAAAGCTTGACGTGGGCGACATTGTCGGCGTTAAAGGCACGCTGTTCCGCACGAAAACCGGAGAACTCACCCTTTCCTGCACTACTATTAAGCTGCTGACAAAATCTTTCCGTCCGCTTCCCGACAAGCATGCCGGCCTTACCAACGTGGAAATGCGTTTCCGTCAGCGTTATGTGGATTTGATTGTCAATCCAAAAGCCCGCGACGTTTTCCGCAAGCGTTCCCGCATTGTGCGCGAATTCAGAAACTTTATGGAAGACAGGGATTTTATCGAGGTGGAAACCCCGATGATGCATCCGCTTGCAGGCGGAGCCAATGCCCGTCCTTTTGTGACGCACCATAATGCTCTTGATATGGAGCTGTATCTGCGCATTGCTCCGGAACTGTATCTGAAGCGTCTTATTGTCGGCGGTTTGGAAAAAGTTTTTGAAATTAACCGTTCGTTCAGAAACGAAGGCACAGATACCAAGCATAATCCCGAATTTACCATGTGCGAATTTTACTGGGCCTATGCTACGTTTTGGGATCTGATGGACTTGACGGAAGATCTTTTCTCCACAATAGCCCAGCGTGTGTGCGGAACCACCGTCATCACCTATCAGGAACAGGAAATCGACCTTACCAAGGGCAAATGGGAACGCATAACGTTCCATGATTCCCTGGAAAAATACGGCAATCACAAGCCGGAATTTTATAATGACATCGAAGCGGTTAAAGCATACCTTACCGCCCGCGGCGAAAAAGACCTTGACAATTTCGGCATAGGCAAGCTGCAGTCCATGATTTTTGACTTGGATGTTGAGCCGAAACTTATCCAGCCGACCTTTATTTATTATTATCCTGCGGAAATTTCCCCGCTTGCCCGCCGCAACGATCAAAATCCGGAACTTACCGACCGTTTTGAACTGTTCATTGCCGGCGGCGAAATGGCCAATGCGTTTTCCGAGCTTAATGATCCTGTTGATCAGCGTATCCGTTTCCAAAAACAAATGGAGGCCAAAGCTCTCGGCGACGAGGAAGCCTGTCCTCTTGACGACGATTATCTGCGTGCTTTGGAATACGGTATGCCGCCGACGGCAGGCCAAGGCGTGGGTATTGACCGTTTGGTCATGCTGCTGACGGATTCACCTTCTATCCGTGAGGTTATTTTCTTCCCTCACTTAAGACATGAAGTGTAGAGATAAAAATTCATGGGATTTGAGCTTTTTATAGCCCTCCGATATCTTTTTTCCAAAAGGCAGCAGGCTTTTATTTCCGTAATTTCCGTTATGTCCGTGCTCGGCGTGGCCATAGGCGTAGGCGCTTTGGTCGTGGTTATGGGCGTGTACAACGGGTTTACGACAGATATCCGCAATAAAATTTTAGGAGCCAATTCCCATATTTTTATCCAAAGCGTTGTTCCGGAATTATTAGATGTTAATGAAGACGGGAGCGGCGGTTATGCGTCTGCGGTGGATATGCTCAGGCAAAATCCGCAGGTGCGGGCTGCGGCTCCTTTTTTGTATACGGAAGTGCTTTTTTCCAGTCCGCAGGGGGCCACGGGGCTGATTATCAGGGGGATAGAACCGCATAATGCCGATGAAGCCCTTACGGTTCTGCAGCATCTGAAAGAAGGCTCTCTTGATGATTTGATCCGGCCGCGCGGGGTGCAGGGCATTATTGTAGGAGAAGAGCTTGCCAATCGTTTTGCCCTGAAAGTGGGCAGCAGGGTTAATTTGATGTCCCCCAGCGGGGAGCGCACGACAGCGGGATTTGTTCCCAAAATTGTTTCGTACCGTGTGGCCGGTATTTTTAGAACCGGACTGAATGATTATGATAACCGTCTGGCTTTTGTTTCCCTGCAGTCTGCCCGCGATTTGATCGGCGTGCCGCAGGGCAGGGTAAGCGGCATTGAGGTTTTTTTGCATGATCCCATGCAGGCAAAGGAAATTGCGCAGGCAATGCAAGACAGTCTTCCTGATTATCTGTACGTAAAAAACTGGATCGATATTAATGCCGGGCTTTTTGCCGCGCTGCAGCTGGAACGTATCGGTATGTTTATTGTTCTGGCGCTTATCGTGCTGGTGGGGTCTTTTTCCATTATAACTTCCCTTGTTATGCTTGTTATGGAAAAAACCAAAGATATTGCCGTGTTGATGTCAATGGGGGCGAGCTGCTCCTCCATACGGAAAATTTTTATGTATCAGGGCACGCTTATCGGGTTTATCGGCACGCTTATCGGTTATGCCGGCGGGCTTACCTTGGCGTTTCTTTTGCAGAAATACCAGTTTATCGAACTGCCTGCCGGGGTTTATGCTTCCGATCATTTGCCCGTGCTGGTTACTTTTGCCGATACGGCGCTGATTGGTGCGGCTTCAATGATTATGTGCTTTCTTGCCACAATTTATCCTGCGCGGCAGGCGTCAAAACTTGTTCCCGCGGAAGCGCTGCGTTATGAGTAGAGGCTTGTATGCTGTATAAACTGAACGCCGTATCGAAAATAATCCGAACCCCGCGCGAAGAAATTACTATTTTGGATTCCGTTGATTTTACCATAGAATCCGGGCAGACTTTGGCAGTGTTGGGAGCTTCGGGCAGCGGAAAATCCACTTTTTTGCATATTTTGGCGGGGTTGGACAATCCCAGTTCGGGGGAAGTGCTGTTTTGCGGGAAAAATATCCACACCTTGCCAGAAAAGGAAAAAAACTTTATAAGAAACAGACAAATGGGGTTTGTGTTTCAGTTTCATCATTTGCTGCCGGAATTCAGCACGCTCGAAAATGTTGCCATGCAGGGTGTAATTTCCGGAATGCCTAAAGCCGAAGCATTCAAAAAAGCAGAGGAATTGCTGGAAATGGTGGGACTTCGGGACAGAGCCGGTCATTTGGTCACTACGCTTTCGGGCGGTGAAAAGCAGCGGGCTGCCATTGCCAGGGCTGTTCTTCTTTCTCCCAAAGTGCTGCTTGCCGATGAACCAACCGGCAATTTGGACCCAAAAACCGGCGAGCAGATTATCGGCCTGCTGACAAGGCTGAACAAAGAAAAAAACATGACGCTTGTTATGGTTACGCATAATATCGAAATAGCAAATCAAATGCAGCGTATTGCAGAATTAAAGTCCGGAGCTTTACATGAACAGAAATTGCATTAAGATTTTTATGACATTAATTTTTTGCTTGGCGTTATCAGGCAATGCTTTTGCGGCCGCAAAAGTTTTGCTTTTGCCGTTTACGGTTAATGCCCAGGGAAAAACAACTCTGGAAAATTCCCTTGACGAACTTTTCACGGACAGTCTGCGCAAAAGCGGGCTGCAGGTTATAAAACGCAATGTTAAAGCCGCGGATTCTTCTTCTGCCAGGGCAGTGGCCAGAAGTGCCAGGGCGGATTATGCTCTTTACGGCACTTACAGTCAGATAGGGGAAAGTTTTAATTTGGATATGCGCTTTGTTGAAGCCAAATCCGATATGTCCAGGCCGATAACTATGCAGGGAGCTAATTTGCTCATGCTTGCGTCCGTGGTTGATGATTCTGTCAAAACTATTAATAATTCCATTAAGCATAAAGGCGGCATACAGGATATTGTGGTTCGCGGCACCGTGCTTATTGACCCGGAACGTGTAAAAAATGCCATGGTTTCTCAGGTCGGGGATAAAGTCAATGCCGAAAAACTGGACGAAGATATCCGTGCAGTCTGGGCTATGGGCTATTTCAACGATGTCAGCGTATATGTTGAAAATAACGACGTGCTTGTCGTGGAAGTTGCTGAAAAGCCGCGTATTAACGCAATACGCGTACTCGGTTCCGATGCCGTAAGCGAAGAAGATGCCATAGGCGCCATGACTACGCAGACAGGCAGCGTGCTGAACGAGAAAAATCTTATTAATGATATAGAAATTATTAAAGAACTGTATCGGAAAAAAGCGTATTATCTTGTGGAAGCAAATTATGAAATACAGCCCGTTGCCAATAACCAGGGAGCCAACATTATTATTAATGTTGATGCCGGCAATAAGCTGTATGTTAAAGAAGTCAATATGATAGGCGTTGACGAAGATATGCAGGATCAGCTGCGCAAGGTTACAAAAATCCGCACGCATAATATGTTTTCCTGGTTTACCAAATACGGCATTTTGAAAGAAGAGGATATTGAAGGCGATACGCAGCAGGTGCAGGGATATCTGGTGCAGAGCGGCTATCTTGACGCAATTGCCACAAGACCGGAAATTATTTACGAAGAAGACGGGATTATCGTCAATTTTAATATTTCGCCCGGTATCCGTTATAAAGTGGGTCAAATCGGGTTTCAGGGCGATTTGCTGGAAAGTACCGACGAGCTGTATGAACGCATAAAGCTGGACGATACGAAAGAGGAAGAAGAATATTTTAACCTTGCAGTCATGCAGGACGATATTCAAAAGCTTAAGGAACTGTATACAAGCTACGGTTATGCCTTTGCTGCTATAAACGTGGATACGCCGCTGGACAAGGCAAACGGCATCGTCGATGTGTATTATATTCTTCAGCCCAACGAAAAGGTTTATATCCGCAACGTAATTCTTGAAGGAAATACCGAAACCCGTGACAACGTCATTTTGCGCGAACTGCGCCTTGCGGACGGTCAGCAGTATGACGGCGCCAAAGTACAGCGTTCCATTGAACGTCTGAACAATACCAACTACTTTAAAGACGTGAATGTGGATTTGCTGCCTACGGGCGATCCCGGCGAAGTGGATATGAAGCTTTCAGTCGTTGAAAACGAAACGGGCAGAATAGGGCTTGGTATCGGTTATTCCACGTATGACAATGTTGGGGTAAGCGCCAATATACAAAAAGACAATTTATACGGCAAAGGCTATTCTGTCGGACTTCAGGGATATATTTCAAGCAAAAAAAGCTCCATGCGCGGGTATTTCATTAACCCGAGAGTTTATGATAGCAACTTAGGCTTTACGGCCAGCGTTTATTCGGAAGATTACGAGTGGTCAAGCTATGACAGAAAATCCACGGGTACGGAACTCGGCGTATTTTATCCCATAGGCGAGTATACGCGGGTAGTGCTTAATTACCGTTTGGAATATTACGAAATGTACAATATTATGCCCTACGCCAGCACGGCGATTAAATCCTATGAAGGGGAAAACTGGGCAAGCGTCATCAGTACGGGTATTGTGCGCGATACCACGGATAATATCCGTTTCCCCACACGCGGCACCAAGGAAAGCATTTATGTCGAGTACGGCGGCGGTATAATCGGCGGCAGTGACGACTTCGTCAAGCTGCGCGCTTCCTACGGCTTTTATTTTCAATTGTTCAAAAATCACGTCCTGCACGCAAGAGCTTCCGGCATAGCGGTTTATAAAAACGGCGATAATCCGATTCCTGCGTTTGAACGTATTTATGTCGGCGGCATGACAACGCTGCGCGGTTATGATTATGAAGACGCTTCTTCTTTGGATCAAAGAACGCAGGAAGTTATCGGTTCCACCAAAGCCGTGTACGGTTCCGTGGAATATGCATGGCGGGTCAGCGAAGAATACAGTATTTCTGCCGTGCCGTTCTTTGACTTTGCGACGATTTCCGACGAAAAGTATACCAACCTGTTTGATAAAAATTATTATTCCACAGGCTTGGAAGTCCGCTGGAATTCACCGCTCGGCGATCTGCGCTTTGCTTACGGCATTCCTTTGACGGAAGGATATAACGGAAAAGATTTGTCCGGCCGCTTCGAATTTACCATGGGCAGAGCATTTTAATCGTTATTCCGAATAGATATCATATTTTGAGGAAAAAATTAAAAAAAATGAAAATTTAACTTTACAAGAAAATAAAGTTTATATATAAAGACATCTCCTGTTGAGGGAACCCTGAAAAAAAGTTTTTGAAAATAAAAAAAAAGCTTGCAAAGGTTGCCTAAACAGTATATAAGACTCTTCGTGCTGGTGTAGCTCAACTGGTAGAGCACCTGACTTGTAATCAGGTGGTTGCGGGTTCAAGTCCCATCGCCAGCTCCACATTTCTCGCGATGAGAAACCGTAAAAGGCCTGCCAGAAATTGGCAACACCCACGAAAGGGTATAGCGTGGTGGGGTTCCCGAGTGGCCAAAGGGAACAGACTGTAAATCTGTCGTCGTCCGACTTCGTTGGTTCAAATCCAACCCCCACCACCAGCTTTTGCTGGTTTAGCTGTAGGAGACAGTGCGCGCTGTCGGGGAACTACTGCAATGGGCGGGAATAGCTCAACGGCTAGAGCATCAGCCTTCCAAGCTGAGGGTTGCGAGTTCGAATCTCGTTTCCCGCTCCAATCCTGACCTTATCTCTTCTTTTCTTCCCCCTGCAAGTAACTGTTCAAATAAATTGACTAAGGTATTTATTCAAGTTTAAACTTGTTTAAATCATTATGATTAACAGCATCTTTGCTGCTAGCATAGACAATATAGTAATAAGTAACCAATTTAGGAGACTTCTCATGGGTAAGGAAAAATTTACACGTACCAAACCTCACGTTAACATTGGTACTATCGGTCACATCGACCACGGTAAAACTACTTTAACAGCTGCTATCACCAAAGTTGCTGGTCTTAAAGGTAACGGTCAATTCGTTGATTACAACAGCATTGACAAAGCTCCTGAAGAAAAAGAACGCGGCAGTACCATTGCTACCGCTCACGGTGAATACGAAACCGACAAACGTCACTATGCACACGTTGACTGCCCCGGCCACGCTGACTACATCAAAAACATGATCACCGGTGCTGCTCAAATGGACGCTGCTATCATCGTAGTAGCCGCTACCGACGGTCCTATGCCTCAAACAAAAGAACACATTCTTCTTGCCCGCCAAGTTGGTGTTCCCTACCTTATCGTATTCATGAACAAATGCGACCAAGTTGACGATGCCGAACTCCTCGACCTCGTTGAAATGGAAATGCGCGAACTTCTTTCCGCTAACGGATTCCCCGGCGATGACGTTCCGGTTATCCGCGGTTCCGCTCTCAACGCTCTCAACACCGAAAGCGCTGACTCCGAAGACGCAAAATGCATTCTTGAACTTCTTCAGGCTTGCGACGATTATATTCCTGATCCGGTTCGTGAAATTGACAAACCGTTCCTCATGCCTATCGAAGACGTATTCTCAATTTCCGGCCGCGGTACCGTTGTAACCGGCCGTGTTGAAAAAGGTGTTATCAAAGTAGGCGACGCAGTAGAAATCGTTGGTATTAAACCCACCATGTCTTCTACCTGCACAGGCGTTGAAATGTTCCGTAAACTTCTCGACCAAGGCGAAGCAGGCGACAACGTAGGCGTGCTTCTCCGCGGCGTAAAACGTGAAGAAGTAGAACGCGGCCAAGTTCTTGCTGCTCCGAAATCCATTACTCCTCACAAGAAGTTCAAAGCAGAAGTTTACGTTCTCAGCAAAGAAGAAGGCGGCCGTCATACTCCGTTCTTCTCCGGCTATCGTCCTCAGTTCTACTTCCGTACCACTGACATCACCGGTTCTATCTCTCTCGCAGAGGGTGTAGAAATGGTTATGCCTGGTGATAACTCTACCTTCACCGTTGAACTCATTCACCCCATCGCAATGGAACAAGGCCTCCGCTTTGCTATCCGTGAAGGTGGCCGCACTGTTGGTTCCGGTGTTGTTACAGAAATTCTGGAGTAACACATGCGCGTGAATATTTTACTTGCCTGCACAGAGTGCAAGCGACGTAACTACGCGACGGTAAAAAATAAGAAGAATACTACTGGCCGTCTTGAAGTGAAAAAATATTGCCCTTGGGACAAGAAACATACACTTCATAGAGAAACCAAGTAGTTTTCATAGAGCAGGACAGTAGCTCTAACGGTAGAGCGGCGGTCTCCAAAACCGCATGCTGGGGGTTCGAATCCCTCCTGTCCTGCCATTTTCTTTCATAATTGGGATATTTATGAGCAAAGATAACGCAGAAGTAAAAAATGCTTCACAAGCGAAAGCAAAACCTTCTGAAGCACAAAAACAAAAGCAAAGTAAAAGCAGTTTATCCGACCGCTTTTCTGCTTTAAAGAGCTACTTCTTACTTTCTCGTGCTGAGCTTCGTAAAGTAAGTTGGCCAACCATGAAAGAAACTCGTACAACAAGCTTGGTTGTATTAGGATTTGTTACCGTCATGGCACTCCTTTTAGGTTTAGTGGATTTTCTCCTTTCTGGTGCTATCCAAATGATTTTGTCATAACGGATAGTTTTTTATCCCTAATTGGAGTATTATCATGGATCAAGAAAATATCAGTATTGACTCTCAGGAAGCGAGCCAAGAAAACATTGTCGAAGCCGCAGTGCAGTCTGCATCGGCTGAGGCTGTTTCTCACGAAAACGAATTTCATAACTGGTATATGCTTCATACATATTCCGGTTTTGAAATGAGAGTGGAAAAGCAGATTAACGAACTTAAACGTACGCAGCAGGATGAAGGTCTTATCCATCAGGTTCTTCTGCCTACGGAAAAAGTTGTAGAAATCGGCAAAGACGGACAGCGCAGAACCGTTACCCGCAAGCTTTTCCCCGGTTATATCATGGTTCAGATGACCATGACAGATTTTTCATGGCATCTTGTTCAGAGCATACCAAAAGTTACCGGTTTTGTTGGCGGAAAAAATCGTCCTGCTCCAATGGCGAGCGATGATGTCCGCCGTATTCTTTCTCTTGTCAAAGAAGGACAGGATAATCCGGGACCGAAAGTAAAATTTGAAGTAGGCGACGAAGTTCGCGTGCTTGACGGTCCTTTCGGCGGATTTAACGGTACTGTTGAAGATGTGAATCATGACAAAGGCAAGCTTCGTGTATCAGTATCTATTTTTGGACGCCAGACCCCGGTAGAACTTGATTTTGTACAGGTCACCAAAGGCTAGCGTTACTATATAAAGTCTAATATTCGGGCTATATAAAAGGAAAATATCATGGCCAAGAAAGAAGTAGGCAAAATCAAATTGCAAATTCCAGCGGGAGCAGCAAACCCGTCTCCTCCAGTTGGTCCTGCTTTAGGTCAACACGGTGTAAACATTATGGGCTTTTGTAAAGAGTTCAACGCTCGTACTCAAGACCAAAAAGGAATGATTATTCCTGTTATTATCACCGTTTATGCTGATCGCTCTTTTACTTTTATCACCAAAACCCCGCCGGCTCCGGTACTGCTTTTGAAAGCTGCCAAGGTTGAAAAAGGTTCCGGTGAGCCTAACCGTAAAAAAGTCGGTTCAGTAACCAAAGCTCAGGTTGAAGAAATTGCAAAAGTAAAAATGCCTGACCTCAACTGCAAAGATCTTGAAGGTGCTATCAAAAATATTGAAGGTACAGCACGTTCAATGGGACTTGAAATTAAAGGTTAATTAGGGCAGTTTTCCAATCGATTGTACGTGATATTCGCGTGTTTTATCGTTGGATTCGGCAGTACTACCTTTTAGGGTAGGAGATTCAAGACGAATAGAGCAAAGAAGGGAATACAAATGCCCAAACATGGAAAAAAATATCGTAAATCAGTAGAAGGCGTTGATTTGACTACCCTTTATACTGTTGAAGAAGCTGTGCAAAAATCTCTTGCCGCTTCCTATGCTAAATTTGACGAAACAGTTGACGTAGCGCTTAACTTAGGCGTTGACCCGAAATATTCCGACCAGATGGTCCGCGGTGCTGTTTCACTTCCTCACGGTTTAGGCAAAACCGTACGCGTTGCAGTATTCTGCAAAGGCGACAAACAAGCCGAAGCAAAAGCCGCCGGTGCCGATATTGTTGGCGCAGAAGATTTGGTTGAAAGCATTAAAGCAGGCAACCTTGATTTTGACGCTGCCGTTGCTACTCCCGACGTTATGGCACTTGTCGGTCAAGTTGGCCGTCAGCTCGGACCCCGCGGTCTTATGCCTAACGCAAAAACCGGTACCGTAACGTTTGATGTTGCAAAAGCAGTTGAAGAGCTTAAAGCCGGTAAAGTAGATTTCAAAGTTGATAAAGCCGGTGTTCTTCATGCTCCGCTTGGTAAAGTATCTTTCGGTCCCGAAAAAATTCAGGACAACCTTAAGGCTCTTTTAGATGCCGTTCAGCGTCTGAAACCCAGTGCCGCAAAAGGTACTTATATGACCAAAATGGCTGTATCAACTACCATGGGTCCCGGTTTCAAAGTTGATCCGACCCTTATCAGAAAGTTCATGGAAAACTAATACAGGGAAGAATATAGCATCGGCTATATTCTTCTTTTAATAGTTTTAAATGATATATGGCAGAGGATGAAATTTTCGAGTCGAAGACAGCAGGTATCTAAATCCTGCCCAGACCGTTTCTTTGGCTCGGCATTTCCAGATTTCAAACCCTAACGTGAAGGAGTTTCACGTGAATAAGTCAGAAAAAGCTGCGATTATAGAACAGGTACGCGAAAGAGCTGCTGGAGCTTCTATTGTTGTAGTTACTGATTTCAAGGGTATGAGTGTGGAAGAGCTGACCGCGCTGAGAGTAAAAATCCGTCAGGCAGGCGGAGAATTTTACGTTGTAAAAAATACTCTTGCACGTATTGCGTTATCTGAAACCACTCACGCAGTAATTTCTTCTAATTTTAAGGAAAACTGCGCAATTGCTCTTGGATTTAGTGACCCTGTGGCTGTTGCCAAAGCGGTTAGTGACTTCGCCAAAGACAGCAAGCTTTTTGCAATTCGCTGCGGCAGCTTGGAAGGCAAAGCATTATCTGTTGCTGATGTCGATGCTCTTGCTAAGATGCCAAGCAAGGAACAATTGCTTGCTCAAGTTCTTGGCACCATGAACCAAGTGCCGACCGGCCTTGTATCTCTCATGGCCAATATGGTTCGTCCGCTTCTTTATGCGCTTAAAGACCTCGAGTCCAAGAAAGCTGCATAATTATTTTACTAATTTATTGCCAAAGATTATTACAAAATTTCAAGGAGAAATCCCATGTCCGTAACCAAAGAACAAGTTGTTGAATTTATTGCTAATATGACTGTACTTGAACTCTCCGAGTTCATTAAAGAATTGGAAGAAAAATTCGGCGTTTCCGCTGCTGCTCCTGCTGCCGCTATGGTAATGGCTCCTGCTGCTGCCGCTGCTGCTCCTGCAGAAGAAGAAAAAACCGAATTTGACGTTATCCTCAAAGACGCCGGCGCTAACAAAATCGGTGTTATCAAAGTTGTTCGTGCTCTTACCGGCCTTGGCCTCAAAGAAGCAAAAGACAAAGTTGACGGTACTCCTGCTACCCTTAAAGAAGGCGTATCCAAAGAAGAAGCTGAAGAAGCTAAAAAACAACTCACCGAAGCCGGTGCAACTGTTGAAATTAAATAAGTTAGTTTCAGTACAGTATGAAATATCAAAGACCCTGCAAGGGGTCTTTTTTTATGTCTTCTGAACAAAAAACTGGTCTGTGATAAAATTTTTTAAGATTTAAAAAACGGTATCCTTTGTAAGATATGTTTTTAGAGTAGAAAGTTTTTGCGGTATCTTTTTGCGAAAGAATTGCTTTCTGGTATGCAGGTAAAAAACGTCATGAAAGGCAAAGCATTTATTTCGGAAACGTTGTTGCATTACTTATTAATATTACAAAATGAGGACAAACTTGTATTTAAAGATTTTTTAATAAGCAGGGGTAGTTTTTTTTATTGCCCATTCAGTAATAAAAATCCCTCCGTGAGGAGGGATTTTTTTTATACTTTTTTCAGCGGGAAAATGATGATGTCTTTGTTTGTGCCGTCTTTGCAGGCAATTTCTTTAATTTCATAACTGCCTGCAAGGCTGACTTGGCCTTGATAGGTGTATTCTTTGTTTTTCAGCACTTCAAAAAGATATGCGGGAACACCACCGTCTGCAAGTGCTTTATTTTGTCCCTGCAGTTTTTTGTCTTTAATATTCATTCCTTGGTAATAAAAAATATCACCTTGCCAATTGTCTGTGTATTCTTTCGTTTTGCTGAGATTGTTGCTGATCAGAACAAGACATTCGTTTTCTGTGCTTTTTCTGATTGAACCGCAGTTTCCTACCTGAAATTCGGTTTTGAGTTCGTCTATGGAAACGATTTGTCCGATTTTAAATGCGGGTGTAAAGCTCATATGTACTCCTTGAAAAGTTCTTATTAGGAATTATACCTGATAATAAAAATTGTCAAGATATTTAAAGAACGGAATTAAGCCGAAATTCATTGGGAATGGTTAAGCCTTGATTGCCGGAATTATTTACAGCGGTCATAAGAGAGGAAAAAGCTTGGCCTTGTTCTTTGGTGCTGATTTTTGTAAAATCGGCATAATTAGGGTCTAGTGCGGCAGCCGAGCTGTTTTTGGCAATAAGGACATTGGAGGCGGGAGTGCCGCCTGTAATTTGTGCATTACCTTCAATATGCCCGAATACTCCGTTGACAGCAGTGTTCCCAAGATTAATTGCGGCATTGTCTTCCACGCTGTTGATTGATACAGTGGCATTATTGCTGTTTATGTTAACCAAGGCATTGCCGAGCATTTTATCAATATATACGTTGCTGTAATACCATGAATTTAAATTAAGAGATGCATTTTCGGATACAGTGCCGATACGGGCTGTTGCAAAGTGCTGGCCGGTTACATCGAGTTTGGCGCTGTCGGTGATTTCGTTCAAATATAACGAGGTATTTTTGCTGTTGGCATAAACGGTGCTTGTTCCGCCAAGTGAACGGACATTCATGGAAAATGTCTGGCTGCTGCTTACGCTTATTTTGCTGTCGGCAAAATTTCCGCCGTTTACGGTTGACCAATAGGAGTTATAGTTGATGGTGTCGCTTGCCGAGGAAGTAAAGCGCGAAGTTGTCCAGCGGGCGTCGGAGTTTATGGTATTGGCGCTGCTGTAACGGATAAATATATTCGCTTTTTCGCCGTGCATACTGACTGTATTGCCCGTACCGGAATTGAGAATATTGAGGTTTGACTGGTTGTCTATGGAATTTGCCGTAAAATCGATGGAATTGTTTTTGGCATTGTAAAAATCCATTGTGTGCGTGCCGGCTCCCAAACTTAGGGTGCTGTCTTTTAAATTCAGGGCTTTCAGCCGAACATTTCCCTGCTGCGCTGTTATGGCCGAAGCTTGTATATTTTGAAATTCAAGGGTTAGGTTCGCGTTGGAAGCATTTATCGTGCTGTCGCTGAGATTTTGCCCTTTAATGGTGCTGCTGCCGTTTTGGATATTGATTGCGGTATTGCTGCTGTTGTTTTTCAGAATAATGGTATTGCTGCCTTGGGCATTGATTGTGGTGTTGTCTGCCAAGGCAATTACAGTGCTGCCGTCGGCATTGACTGTTCCGCCGCTGACATTGACAAGTACGGAATTTTTGCCGCTGCCGAGCGTATTTCCCTGAAGTTCCGAAACGGTTCCGTCAGTCAAAAACTGTTTGGTTATGTTGTCCTGTTCAAAAAATACGGAAACGGAGGAATCTGCGTTTTCCTGAATGGCAATGTTTTGATTAAACGTCAGCGAAAAGCTGCTGCCGTTTTTTTGTATATAAGAAGCGGTAAAAGCACTGCCGTTTTGGGAAATGTTCACAGAACCGTTTTGCAGCGCGGCGGAAATAGTGGTTTTGGATTCGGAGGAAGCAAGAAACTGTGCGGACCCTTCAAGAATTTTTTCCAAATCGGCGGAAAATTGTACGGTATCTGTCTGTGCCGCGCCTGCGGGAGATGCTGTTTTGGCGGCAGGTGAAGCAGCGGCGGAATGAGAAGGCGCCGTCTGTCTGGCCGTATTGACGGAGTGTATGTTTTGTCTTTGGAAGCCGCTGTCTGCGGAAACATCAATCTGAATTTCGCTCATGGCCATACCTCAGCGTACGGAAAAGTATATGCCTTATCGGCAGAAAAAATAAAAGCATTAGCTGCCAGACGGAAATGTAAAGTTATTAAACTTGCGTCCTGCAATAATGCGTGCTAAAAATACGATACATACTTATTTGAGGAAACTATGTCAGAAATAACACCGAAGAAAAAAGGCGTGTTCCGCGAATACGGGGAAGCCTTGCTTGTTGCGCTTATCGTTGCGGCATTTATCCGTTTGTTTTTAGTGTCTGTCTTTACTATTCCGTCAGGCTCCATGCTCAATACCATTCAGATCGGCGATTATATTTTGGTAAATAAACTCAGCTACGGGTTTAAGCTGCCTTTTTCCGATACGTGGATTTATAAGGGAGAAGGGCCGCAGTACGGTGACATTATTGTTTTCAAGTATCCTAAAAATCCTTCCGTGGATTATATTAAGCGCGTTGTGGGCCTGCCCGGCGACATTATGGAAATGCGCGACAAGCAGCTGTACCGCAACGGCGAAAAAGTGGAAGAGGCCTATATTATCCATACAAGACCGCATATGCTCGGCCCGCTGGACAATATGGCTCCCTATAAAGTTCCTGCCGACGAATATTTTGTCATGGGCGACAACAGGGACAATTCCGAAGACAGCAGGGCCTGGGGAACCGTGAACCGTGACGAAATTTACGGTAAAGCCTGGCGCATTTACTGGTCTTGGGACGGAAAGGAAAATTCTCCGCGTTTAAACCGCATAGGCAAAAAATTAGAGTAAGCTATGATAAAAGTGTATACGCAAAGTTTGGGCTGTCCGAAAAATTTGGTTGACACGGAACACGTTTTGGGGTCTCTCGGGGAGTTTCTTGCCGTGGATGATTTGGAAGATGCCGATGTGGTGTTTATCAATACCTGCGCTTTTATTCAAAGTGCGGTGGAAGAATCCGTTTCTGCCATTGTGGAAGTGGCAACGCAGGCAAACGAACACAGCTTTATCATCGTATGCGGCTGTTTGGTCGGACGCTACGGCGTGTGCGAGCTTTCCAAGGAAGTGCCCGAAGTGAATTTGTGGCTGGAAACCAAGGATATCGACAATTGGGGAAGTCTGACCGCCGCGGCCGTGCAGGAGTATTTCGGCATTGAGCTTTCTGCGGAAAAGAGGCAGTCCTTTGTATATAAAAATGTTTCTGTGCAAATTCCCGTTCAGCAAAGACGGCTCAGCACCGGGCCGTCCTATGCATGGCTGAAAATAGGCGAAGGCTGCCGTCATAATTGTTCGTTTTGCACTATTCCGTCCATACGCGGGGCATACCGTTCCATTGACAAGGAAATTTTGGTGCCCGAAGCCAAAAAGCTGACGGAAAGCGGCGTTAAGGAGCTGGTGCTGGTGGCGCAGGACGTTACGGCATGGGGAAGCGACAGTGCGGACAGAGATTTGCGTCCGCTTTTGGACAGGCTTTTTGCTTTGGACGGATTGGAGCGCCTGCGCTTGATGTATCTGTATCCTGCAGGCATGACGGACGCCCTGTTGGGCTATCTGAAGGAAGCGGGCGAAAAGTTTATGCCGTATTTTGACATTCCGCTGCAGCACGCCCATGAGGACATTCTTTCCAAAATGGGCAGGCCGTTTGCGCAGAATCCGGAAATTGTTGTGGAGCGCATTCGCAAATATTTCCCCAAAGCCGCGCTGCGCACAACCTTTATTGTGGGCTTTCCGGGAGAAACCGACGCACATTTTGACAAACTGTTTAATTTTGTGGACAAAACCCGTTTTCATCAAATGGGGGTTTTTGCCTATGAGCAGGAAGAAGGCACCAAGGCGGCATTAATGCCCGGTCAGGTTGAAAAAAGCGTCAAAGAAGCCCGCCGCGGGGAATTAATGCAGCTGCAGGCGGAAATCAGCGAAGAAATTCTTGAAGAATATTTGGGAGAACGCCTGCCGATTATTATTGACAGGGAACACGACGAATGGCCGGGGCTTTATGTCGGCCGCACATGGTTCCAGGCTCCCGACGTGGACGGCATAACCTATGTTTCCGCTCCGCCCGACGAGGAAATACGGCCGGGAATGATTGTGGAAGCGGATATTACCGAAACGCAGGAGTATGATTTGGTCGCCTTGGCATAAGGAGTTTGTATGAAAAGAATATTAACGGTTATCTTTATGCTGTTTTTTGCTTTTCCGGCCTGTGCCGACGAACTGGCAGGCTTATGGAAAACTTCTTTCGGCTGTTATTTTTATTTTAAGCCCGACGGAACATTTTCCTATATAAATTATAAGACAAAAACCGGTTATGCCTGGAAACGTACCGCAGAAAACAGCGTTGCCGTAACGTTTTCCTATATCCCGTCCGCCGGGGTTCAGGAAAAGGAGTATGCCATGGCCTTGGACGGGGATACGCTGACCCTGCATAACGGGACTCAGGAATACGTTCTGAAAAAATCTTCTGATACAGTGACAGTGTTTGCCGGGGAAATTTTTTACCGCGAACGTATCATGCTGCCGCCGAAAGTGGAAGTCAGGTATGAGCTGTACAAAAATAATGACGATGTTCCTTTTGCTATGTATGCCATACCTACGGAAGGCAGAATTCCCATGCCGTTTTCCTTTGACTGCGTTGTGCGGGAAAAGGATACTGTGTATGTCAATGCGGCGATATATCATGAAAATGTTCCGCTTTTTGCCACACGGGAACCGGTAAATATACGCGAAAGCAAAATTCTTCTGCATAAAGCCGATCAGGGTATGGCGGAAAAGAAAATTACCGTTCCGGGAACGTTTGCCAATACGGAAGGGGATACGCTGTATCTGGAAAAAAACGGCCTTGCGATTGTGAAAAAGGAAGGCAGGCTTTCTGTTGCCCACTGGGCGCTGATCGACAGAAATCACAGCATAGAGCTTACCCAAAGCGGCGCTGTGCCGCTGACGGCGCAGCTGCAGGACGAAAAAACGCTGGTTTTCAGACACTATAATGACAAAAATATGGTTGTGTTCACCAGGGCGGACAGAGAGCTTTTTGAAATAGGCAAGTTCATCCTGCACGGCAATATTGTGGAGCGGGACAATGTTCTGTATTTTGCGGAGTGCGTTACTGCGGTCAATTTTGCGGTGCAGTTTCCGAAGCTGTTGTATTCTTCCTTGAAAAAAGACAGTTTTGCAGAGCCCTGTGCCGTGAAAATGGAAGCCGTACTGCGCCGTAATCCAGCAGGGAATTTGGATCTTTTCCCGCTGCGGGCGGAACTTGACGATACAGAAATCTGTTCCGGGCTTTTTCGGCATACAACGCTGCAGGATACCTATTGGCGGTTGACCAGGCTGAACGAAAAGGAAGTGCAGACCTTTACAGGACAGGGAGAACCGCATATAATTATCCGTGATACTATGCTTTCCGGATCTGACGGCTGCAATAACTTTTTTATGCCTGTGGAGGTTGCGGAACAAACCATAAAAACAGGACAGGGCGGATCTACGCTGATGCTTTGCCCGCAGGGCGAAGAGCAGGCCCGGGAATTTAATCAGGTTCTGCAGAAAGCGGATTCCTGGCAGATTAATGGTTCTGTTTTGAAATTGCTGCATAATAATATTGAGCTGGCACTTTTTGAGGCTGTTTATTTATAGGAGGGAATATGTTCAGCGGAGTTCTTCCCAATGCTCTGACCATAGCCGGATCTGACAGCGGCGGCGGAGCTGGTATTCAGGCAGATTTAAAAACTTTTGCCAGTTTGGGCGTGTACGGAACAAGCGTAATAACCGCGCTGACAGCCCAAAACGGCCTTGGGGTAACGGGCATTCATGCTCCGGAACCGGAATTTGTCGTGCGGCAGTTAAAAGCCGTGCTAGACGGTTTCCCCATTCATGCCGCCAAAACCGGTATGCTGTTCAGTGCCGAAATTATCGAGGCTTTGGCGGCGGAACTCGGAGCGGATTTCCCTTTGGTTGTGGATCCTGTCTGCGTGAGCACCAGCGGTCATGCCCTGATAAAAGAAGATGCCGTTGCGGTGATGAAGGAAAAACTGTTTCCGCTGGCAGCGCTTGTCACGCCCAATAAGCCTGAAACGGAAGTTCTTACCGGGATAAAGCTGACCGACGTGAAAGCTGTGGAAGAAGCCGGAAAAAGACTGCTGGATATGGGCGCAAAAGCTGTGCTGATAAAAGGCGGGCATTTTGAGGAACGTCCCATACTGGTAACGGACTGGTTTTTTGACGGAGCAGGAAACATGGAACCTTTGCGTCAGCCGCACGTGGAAACGCCGAACAGCCATGGTACGGGCTGTACGCTTTCAGCGGCCATAACCGCGTATCTTGCAAAAAAACAGCCGCTTATCGTAGCTGTAAAAAAAGCACAGGAGTTTTTGAACTGCGCCCTGCGAAACAGCTATGCACCGGGAAAAGGTATAGGGCCCGTACATCACCTTGCTACAATCGAACAATTAAAACGGTAGGGAAAATATTATGAATTATGATATTGTTTTTCATGTGGATTTGAACGACAGCGGCATTTTGAATGTGGCAGTGTCAAATATCGC
Source organism: uncultured Desulfovibrionaceae bacterium (assembly GCA_949299515.1). Lineage (GTDB taxonomy): Bacteria > Desulfobacterota > Desulfovibrionia > Desulfovibrionales > Desulfovibrionaceae > Taurinivorans. The sequence goes on along the minus strand of CASGAP010000008.1, from coordinate 28,966 downwards.
AAATTACTTTACGGCGATTGAAGGGCAAAAAGCAGAGGTTGTTCTGCTTGTGAACGGGCCCGCGATCAATCTTTTCAAAAAAGAAGCAGTCCTGCCGGAATTGTACGAGCTGCAGAAAAAAGGCCTGCAGATTCGGGTTTGCCGCAATGCCGTAAACAAGTTTTCCCTGTCGCAGGAAATGCTGATGGACGGTGTGGAAATCGTTCCTGCCGGCATTGTTGAGCTTGTGCGCCTGCAGAATGAACATTTTGCTTATATTAAACCGTAAAAGGAGCAGAACATGGCTAAAAAAATTCTTGTGTTGGCTGGTGATTTTGTTGAAGATTATGAACTTATGGTTCCGTATCAAATGCTTGTTATGTGCGGTTTTTCCGTGGATGTGGTTTGCCCGGACAAAAAAAGCGGCGAATTTGTCGTAACAGGCATTCACGATTTTGAAGGGCATCAGACATATTCCGAAAAACGCGGACACAACTTTATGATCAATTATGACTTTGATAAGGTTAATACCGCGGATTATGACGGATTGTATGTTCCGGGCGGCAGAGCTCCCGAGTATATCCGCTTGAACGAACGCGTTCTGCAGATTGTTCAGGAATTTGAAAATGCGAAAAAACCTATAGCCGCAATTTGCCACGGCCCGCAGCTTTTGGTAGCAGCAGGCGTTGTTTCCGGCAAAAAATGCACTGCCTATCCTGCCGTAATGCCGGATATTAAACTTGCAGGCGGTGTATGGCAGGCTCCCAACGCGACATTTACCGATGCTGTTGTTGACGGCAATTTGGTAACTTCTGCCGCATGGCCGGCACATCCCGCACTGATCGGCGAATTTGTCAAATTGCTCGGCGTTGAAATTAAACACGCTTAATCCAAAGCTTTTCCCGAAAGGGAAAAGCTTTTTTCTGTTATGAACATTTTGCAGTATGGAAATAATCCGTATTTTACGGACGAATTTAACGCCTTAGGGCACAGGGTTTTTCGGGCAGGGGAACGTGCGGACTGTGATTTGCGGCTCACTTCCGTCATTTCGGCGCAGAGACTTTGTGATATTTGTGCGGGCAAGGGTTTTGCGCCCGATATTTTTTTTCATGCCGATGACAGCTGTCTGCCGCATTTGTTTTATGTTGAAGAACTGAAAATTCCTTCTGTCTTTTTTTCTATTGATACGTATTGTCATGTGTGGCACGGGCCTTATTCGCGCGCTTTTGACCGTGTTCTGTATGCCCAGGGGGAAGAAAAGGAAAAATTCCCGGAACATGCAGAGCATTTTCCGCTTTTTGCCAAGAAATTCAGTCCCTTCGAAAGCAGGAAAGAATGGACGGAAAACCGCCGTATTCCCGTTGCTTTTGTGGGTACGCTCGGTCACAAAAACAATCCGGACAGAGAAAAGTTTTTTACGCTGTACAAAGCGTTTATGCCTATATTTATAACTAAGGGGAATTTTGAACCGGTTTTTCGGCAGACACGGATTATTTTAAATCAAAGTGCGGCAGGGGAACTGAATTTCAGAACTTTTGAAGCAATGGCGCTTGGCTGTGCCTGCCTTGCGGATAATATGCCTACGGACAAAAACAATATAGCGTCGATTTTTACGTTCGGCGAAAATTCCCTGCCGGCTTATCCCCGCGGCGATGTTGCCAAAGCAGTGGATTATTCCGTTCATTGGCTTTCCGAAGAAAAAGAAGAGGCTTTGTATGAACTTGCCATGCGCGGCCGGCAGCTGGTTTTGGAAAAACACAGCGCAAAAGTGCGCGCGGCAAGGCTTGACGAAATTTTTCGTGAATTGGCCGCAGGCAGTGCCGTTCGGGACAGACTTAATACGCTGGCAGAGCGCAGGCAGGCCGTCGGCAGGGCGTATGCCCTGCTTGCGCAGCAGGAAGTTTTGGATTTGTCTTTGCGCCGTGTATATGCCGTTCTGCAAAAAAAATATTGAAAGACTTCATTTTGTCTTGAATTATAAAAAATCATATGATATTTTTAGGCAGTTTATACGGAGAATCAACCGATGGTATCCAAAATTTGGGAAATTTATGAAAATTTCAGCGAAATAATATATGTTTCAGATGTTGATACGTATCAATTGATATATATGAATAAAATAGCCCGAGACCTGTTCGGGGTGAAATCCGTTGATGAAGTAAAAAAACATATTTGCTATCAGCTGCTGCAAAATTCCAATTCTCCCTGTTCCATGTGCACAAACAGTAAAATTGAAAAAAACTGTTTTTATGAGTGGTATTATTTTAATCCTGTTGCCAATGCCGCGTTTTCTCTGAAGAATACCATTATTGAAGACAACGGCAGACGATACCGTATGGGAATAGCCATTAATATTACGGCGCAGGAAAAACAGAAAAAAGCTTTGGCTGCGGCCATGAATAATGAAACCCTCGTCAATGAGGCGCTGAAATATGCTCTTGCCGAGCAGGACCCGGAAAAATCAATCCAGGTTTTGATGGAATACGTGGGCAAGGCACTGCACGGGGAACGGTCTTATATTTTTGAAGAAAAGGACGGAGTCTGCGATAATACGTATGAATGGTGTGCCATCGGCGTTACGCCGCAGATACATAATTTGAAAAATATCCCGCTTTCCGATTTGACCATGTGGTACAGGCAGTTTAAAAGCAATAATCTGATTATTATCGACGACATGGACAAAGTAAAGGAAACAGATCCTCCATTATACGCTATTTTGGCTCCGCAGGGCATACACAGTCTTGTGGTGGCTCCGCTTTTTTACCGTGATAAAATTATCGGTTTTTTTGGTATTGACAATCCGCCGGCTGACGATGTTGCATATATTTATAATGTACTTGTGCTTCTCGGGCAGTTTTTGGTTTCGCTTATCAACAGAAGGGATTTGTTCAATCAGCTTGAAAATTTGAGTTTTTACGATCAGCTTACCGGTGCATACAACAGACACGCTCTTGACCGGGGTTTGCGTACGTATAGGCGTGAAAAAAGTGTGGGCATTGTGTATGCCGATGTCATGGGGCTGAAGCGGGTTAATGATACGTACGGCCATTCTACGGGCGATAAAATGCTTATCGATGCCTATATGCTGCTGGCGAGGTATTTTGATAAAGGAGATATTTACCGTATCGGCGGCGATGAGTTTTTGGTTATCAGTTTTGGCTGTGATGAGGGCAGTTTTTTTTCGCAGGCCGCAAATCTTCGTCTGCTTATGGAGCAGGGCGGGGTGCGCATGGCTCTTGGCACTGTTTGGTACGATAAATATTTTACCAAAGATTTGGATAGGATAATAAAAGAAGCAGATGAGCTTATGTATCGGGAAAAGCGGGAAATTTATCTGAACTGTTCGGAATTTGACCGCAGAGCGCGGTAAGCGTGCGGCTGGTTTTGCAGAATTTTAAAGCCCGGAATTGTCCGGGCTTTTTTACATTGAACATAAATATGCTTTTGGGCCGTTACGGGAGCAGTTCCAGCATGGTTTTGCAAAGCAGGGCAAAGTCAATGGGCTTGGAAACGTGGGCGTTCATGCCTGCAGCAGAGGTTGCCGCAAAGTCTTCGGCAAAAGCATTGGCTGTTACCGCTATGATGGGAACGCTTTTGGCATCTTCGCGTTCCAGCAGGCGAATGGCTTTTGCCGCGTCGCAGCCTCCCATTCTTGGCATCTGCATATCCAGCAAAAGTATGTCAAAGTAATGAGGCGGGGAATTTTTGAAAAGTTCCAATGCTTCCTGACCGTCCCAAGCTTTGGTTACTTCCATGTCGCACATGGAAAGGAGTTCTCCGGCAATTTCCATATTGACGGCATTGTCTTCCGCAAGCAAAACCCGTTTACCTTTGAGGTTTTTTTGCTGCAGCGGCGTTTCTTCGTTTTTGCTTTCTAACGGCTGCTGTTTTGCGGTTTCAAAAAGCAGGGTTACGGTAAATGCCGTTCCTTTGCCCAGCTCGCTCGTTACGCGGATTTCACCGCCCAAATGGGAAATGATGTTTTTGACTATGGCTGTTCCGAGACCTGTCCCCTGAATGTTTTTGGTACCGAAGCGTGTTTCGCGTTCGTAAGGAATAAAAAGCTTTTCCAAGAACTCTTTGCTTATGCCTATTCCGGTATCGGATATTTCAAATTTGTATTTGGCAAAATTTCCCTGATCGAGCTGTTTGGTTTTGAGAATGATTTTATCGCCTTCTTTGGTGAATTTGAAGGCGTTGGAAAGCAGGTTGTTGAGGATTTGATTCAGCCTGAAAGGATCGCTGAAAACAAAATAGTCCTGTATTTCCAAATCAACAATGAAAATTTTTCCTTCCTGTGATGCTTTGGTCTGAAAGAGCGCTGCGCTTTCTTCTATGCAGGTTTTCAGGTTGATTTGTTTTTTCTCCACGTTCATTTTGCCCTGTTCAAGGCGCGAGATTTCGAGAATGTCGTTGATCAGGTCAAGCAGATGCTTGCTGGAAATTGTGATTTTTTTGAGATATTCTTCTGTTTTTCCGGGATCGTTGATATGGTTTTTCGCAAGATCGGACAGGCCGATAATGACGTTGAGCGGTGTGCGCATATCATGGGACATACTGGAGAAAAACATATTTCTTGCCTGTTCGCTTTGGCGGGCGTTGTCAAGCGATGTTTTCAGCAAATCCAGCTGTTGGAGCTGCGCTTGTTTTTCTTCGTCAATGGAGCGGAAGCACAGCACGGCTTCGTCGCTGTACAGCGATTCGTCAAAAAGCAGGCGCACGCCGACCCACTGATACTCGCCGGAAGCGGTTTTTTTCTTGAAGTCTCCGCCGTAGTCATGTATGCGCTGCGCAACAAGTTTTTTTATGTTTTCGGCGGAAAAGTTGTCTATAAAGTCTTGTTTGGCGGAATCTTCTATGTCTTGGCTTACGCTGCGCATAAAATCGTCCATTTTTCCGGCGGGAGGAATATTTTTTATCATTTTTTCTTTACACATTCAAACAGTATTTTTCTTTGGGTTTCACGGCTTCCGGCCTGTTTTTTGCCTGTCCGGGGGAATGGCCGGTGTTTTGCCAAAAGTGCCTGCCGGGATATGATAAAAAAGAAAAGGCAGCCGGGTACAGAAACAATTTTCGGCAAAAAAAAACTGCCGGGTTGAAAGGCCCGGCAGTTTTGCGCAACGGCAAAGCATTTGGCTACTGCAGCAAGTTTTTAAAATAAGAAAGTTCCAAAAGATATTCTTTGTCTGCGCGGGAAACAGCATTGAATTGGCAGTAATATTCCGCGGCGTTTTTAATATTTTTTGAAATAAAGGAATTTTGTTCGTCGTTTAAAAAGTTAATAATTTCGGATTTTGTGAAAATTTTTTGGCATTGGGTAATTTTTTGCGCATCTTCGGCAGACAGGTCCGTATTGGCGAAGCTCCAAAGGAAGTTGCTGTAAAGTTCCGCCAGTTCTGCTTGTTCCATTTTGTTGAGCAGTTCTGCATTTTCATAATAAATGGCGAGAAATTCTTTGACTTTTTCCGGATGCTGCTCATAGAAAACTTTATTGGCAAGCAGAACGGTAAGGAAATTTATTTTGCAGTTTTTGGCTTCGGCAATCGGCACAAAATTATTGTCCAGCGCAAGGTATGTGTCCGGAGCCCACAAAGCCAAAATATCTCCCATACCGTTTTTGAAAGCGGAAAAAGCTTCTTCCGGTTTCACGTCAACAAGACGCACGTCTTGATCGGACAGGCCGATAATGTTGAGCCAGGTAAGAACAAGCATATGGGCATTGCTGTTGAATGTGCAGAGAATGGTTTTTCCTCTGACTGTTTCGGGTGAGCCGAAAACTTCCGGATATTCGGCATTGATGCCTTTTGCCGTCAAAATATTGCTGTCTTGTTTGGCAAAAAGAGTGTTGCCGACGGTTTCGTCTGTGCCCAGACCTATTATTACCGCTTCATTTTTTATAATTGCGTCAAAAGCGGGAAATAATCCGCAGGCCGCAACGTCCCAGCTGTTGTAGCTGTCGGCAAGTCTTTTGCCGGTCGGATAAAGTGTCATGCCGAAAACAAGGTCTTTATCCATTTTGTTTTGGTGAGCGTTCCAGCAGGCCAGAGTTTCCAATTCGCCGAGCCATGCGGTTTTAATGCCGTCTGCAGCAAAACTGTGTGCCGGTGCGGCTGATAATAATAAAAATAATGCTAAAGCAAAGGATAAAAGTTTTTTCATGTTGCCCCCTTATACGATCGCTAGGCAGCAGTGTCAAACTGCTGCCTAGCATGAGGTTGTTATTGAGGAATGTTGCACACGTAACTTTTTCGTACGTAGTTTTCGACATACCAAGTGTTTTTTATGCCAAACGGTATGAAAATGGTATCGCCTGCTTTGATATGGAACGTTGTTCCGTCTTCCATTTCCACTATGGCCTCGCCTTCAAGAATTGTACACATTTCGTTTGAAGTGTGGGAGGGAATGACAAAGGCGCCGCCTTGGCAGGACCAAAATCCCGAGTGAATTTTTTTATCGTCGCTGATAAAGCATTTCCATAAATGGGTTTTGGGTTTTCCTTTTACTACAAATTGTGCGTCAACTTCTTTTTCGATTTCTTCAACGGCGTTTTTGGGATCATACACAACAAGGGTTTTGTTCATATGCTGTTCCTATTATTACAGTTCATGGGCTGTTCTGCTTAAAATGTCTTCCTGAATGTCTTTGCTCAGTTCTACAAAGTATGCGCTGTAACCGGCAACGCGCACGAGCAGGCTTTTATACTCTTCCGGGTGGATTTGGGCCTGTCTGAGAACCGCATGGTTTACAACGTTGAACTGTACATGGAAGACGTTGAGGTCAATAAAGGTTTTGATGAAAGTTGAAAGTCTGCTTCTTCCTTCTGCTCCGCTGACAATAGCCGGGGTTAATTTTATGTTGAGCAGCGTGCCACCGTCAATGCATTCGTGGGGCAGTTTGCTTAAAGACTGCAGTATGGCAGTGGGGCCGAGCTTGTCTTGTCCCTGTGAAGGTGAGCAGCCGTCGGCAAGCGGTTTCCATGCGTGTCTTCCGGAAGGAAGCGCAGCCACGGACATACCCTGGGGAACGTTTGATGAAACCGGGTAAAGGGCAGGAAGTTTTTTATTTCCGAGCATACCTCTGTAGCTGTCTGCTTCTTTGATGATGTGTTCGGTCAGTTCGGAAATGATAAGGTCTGCCCTGTCGTCGTTGTTGCCCCATTTGGGTGCCGCAAGCAGTTTCTTTTGCAGTGTTTCATAACCGACGAAGTCATTTTTAATAGCTTCGGTAAGGTCTTTCATGGTAAAGGCTTTGTCACGGAAAATAACTTGTCTTACTGCGGCAATGGAGTCAACAAAGTCCGCAACGCCGTTGCCGTTCATGCCCGGTCCGGTATTGAATTCGGCGCCGCCGTGGCTTAAATCCTGTCCTTTTTCAAGGCAGTTGACGGTGAACATGGAAGCAACGGGAACCGGCAGATAGTTATAGTGCAGATATTCGAGGGTGTTTTGGGAAGTGGAGAATTTTTTGAGCAGATGCTGTACCTGTGCATATACGGCATTTTCAAATTCTTCTGCAGTTTTGAATTGGGAGGCATCGCCTGTTTTCAGGCCAAGCTGTTTGCCTGATTTTAAATGAATGCCGTTTGTCAGGGCAAATTCGACGGCACTGCCGAGGTTGTAGTGCCCTGCGGAGCTCCATTGGAAATGTCTGCCCGCAAGCTGTGCTTCCACGCAGCCGATAGGAGCCCAATCCCTGGCCATGTGGGCTGGAATGCCTTTTTTGAGGAGCATTTTATAACCGACTTCGTCGTTGAAAATAGCCGGGAAGCCGGAACCAGTCTGAACAAGTTCGGCAATTTTCAGGAAAAATTCTTCAGGATTTTTCTTGCTGATTCTTACAGAAATGGAGGGCTGAACCATCTGCACGTCAATAGCTGCCTGCAAAAGCAGATAGCTGAGCGGGTTGACCGCATCGTTGCCGTATTTGTCAACGCCGCCGACGGCAATATTCTGGAATGCGCAGAAGCCGGAATAGTGCTTTGCCGCAGCTTCATTCCAATACCAAATCTGTTCACCGGTTTTTACATAGAAACTTTCAATAATTTCAAGCAATTCTTCGTCAGATGTTCCCTGCTCTTTTTCATATTGGTAGAAGGGGAGGAGATACTGGTCCAAAAGTCCCGGAGAGTAGCCGCCTGCATTGCCTTCGATAAAGAGGCCGACAAAAACAAAATAAACGGTTTGAACGGCGTCCATAAAGGTTTTCGGAGCACCGACGGCAAGCCTGTCGCAGGTTTCAGCAATTTTTTTCAGGTCGGCGGCTCTTTCTTCGTCCGCACCGTCAAGCAGTCTTCTGGCTTCGTCCGCATGGCGTTTGGCCAAGGCAATAAAGCCTTCGCAGCAGATTATGACTGAACGCCAGAATTCGGCTTTTTCAAAGTTGGTAATATCATTGAAATCAAGTTCGTTTAATCGCTTTTCTGCCATTTCTTTAATGCCGACAAAGCCGTACGGCAGAATGATCTGCGGGAATGCGGGAACCATGTCGCCGGGCGTGCATTCGATTTTTACGTCGTTGTCAATGACGCCGCCTACGGAAACAATTTCAAACACGTCTTTCGGAGCCAAGGCATTCCAATAGTCGCGGAGGGTTTTTCCTTTCCAATACGGATAAATTTCTTCCCTGTATATTCTTTTTTGTTCTTCGGTGATCTGATACGGGTCCTGAGGGCGGGTGCTCATGGTGTCAAGCTCGTCGATAATCCAGTTGTTGGAAAGTTCCGGGCAAACATGAATAGAGCGTGCCACTGCGCCGGCATTGCCGACAATGAGTTCTCTGGGCTGAATGGTTATGGTTTTGGTGAGGCAGTGTTCCCTGAAGGCTTTTGCCCGGCGGATAATCATGGATTCGCCTTCGCTTTCTTTAAAAATGCGGGTTTTGGAAATGGCACCTTCAATGCAGACGCTTGGTTTATGGGTAAAGAACTGGTTTTTCAGGAACTGGATTCTGTTTTTTAAATCAGGTAAATGGCTCATGGCTTCCTCCTGGTTATGCCTAAAACTGGCATATTAATTTAATAGAATTTAATTTTTCTCTTACAAATTGAACCTTTTGACTTAATTCTTCTTTGGAGAAAGGAGCTATTTTGTCCAATTTGTAATTAATTTGCATCATGTCGTATTTATTGCTGCCCAGCCGGTGATAGGGTAAAATTTCAAATGTCACGTGTCTGGGCAGGTTGTTCAGAAAGTCTGCATACGCAGCCAAATGTTCTTCGTCGTCGTTTATGGTGGGTATTAATGGCAGACGAATGGTGATCGGGGTTGTGGTTTCTTGCAGTATCCGCGTCAGATTTTCGATGATCAGCGTATTGGGCTGTCCCGTTATTTGTTTATGTTTTTCGTTATTGATGTGTTTGATGTCAAAAAAGCACATATCCAGTTGGGAGAGAACTTCTTTTACGTGTTCATAGGGAGCAAATCCGGAGGTTTCCGCAGCGGTATGGATATTGATGGTTTTGCATTTTTTTATCAGTTCGCTGACAAATTTGTGATGCAGGAGCATTTCTCCGCCGGAAAACGTTACGCCTCCGTTTGTGTTTTGGTAAAATAAAATATCTTTTTTTATTATATTGAAAACAGTATCCAAATCATATTCGCTGCCGATTGTCTGAAGGGCGTCTGCTGGACATTGGTCAGCGCATTCCCCGCAGGTTATGCAGGAATTTCTGTCAATAAAGACAAACTGTTCATCTCCTTCCTGTTTCATGGAAAGGGCATTCTGTCTGCATACTGTGATGCACCGTCCGCAGCGGACACAGCTGGTTTTTTTATATATCAGTTCTTTTTTTATATTTTGGGTTGTCGGATTGGAACACCACAGACATTTTAAAGGACAGCCTTTAAAGAATATTGTTGTTCTTGTTCCCGGACCATCATGAAGGCTGAAATGCTGAATATTTTCAATGATTGCTTTCATGGGTTTCTCCTGTGCTGAATTGTTCCATTATTTGAAACTTTATTCCATTATTGTATACAATTTAAAAAAAGTCAATATTAAACAAACAAATTTTTTTCAGGAAAATAACTTGATAAAATTTTCTTTAATAGATATTATGCAATATAAGGAGTTTTTATGAAAAAAAAGCAGCCAGCATATTTGCAGACTCTCAGCAAAGGAATACAGGTACTTGAATATTTGGTAGAACATAAAAGCGTTACTGTTACCAATATGGCTAAAAGTTTAAAAATGCAGAAAAGTGCCAGTTACCGTTTTTTAAATACTTTCAGGCTTCACGGCTATGTTTATCAGGATAATTCCAACAATTATGTTTTGACTGACAGAATAAATAAGCTGGGCAACGGCATTATTCCCAAAATCGAGCTCCATAATATTTTTGTAGAAATTTTAAATTCGATTACGGAAAAATTTCATGCACCTGCCGATATTATCAGCAACCTTGGTATGTGGAACGGGACAGATATCACGTACTTGGCACAAAACAATAATTCCACATACAGTCAATTTGCCGAAGGCGGACACGTTCCGGCATATTGTTCTGCATTGGGAAAGGCCGTTTTGTCACAGTTTTCCGAAAGCGAACTGAAGCAGTATATGGAAAAAACCGTTTTTGAACAGTTTACTCCCACCACCACAAGCGCCGACAGGTTTTTGGAAGAAATAGCGGAAACCAAAAAGCGCGGGTATTCCATTATGAACGATGAGCTTTGCGTGGGATTGAAGGGCGTGGGCATTCCGATTATCATGGATTCCAGTCCGGTAATCTATGCGCTGAGTCTGACGCGCACAATTTTTGGCGATGCTACAAAATTTTATAATGATGCCGTTCCGCTGCTCCGCGAAGCAGAAGAAGAAGTACTGGGATTTTTGGAACTGAAAATTTTTTAGTATCATATTGATTTTTTATTATAATAAAATAATCTGTGTTGATTTAAATCCTTTTGCTGCCGCCGGCAGGAAAAGGATTTTTTTTTAAAGAATTGTCTGTGAAGATGGGGGGAACCGATAAAATAGAATATGGCTGGTTTCGCTGAGTTATGCGTTCGGGACTTTGATATAAATTTAACATATTGAAATTTTATAAATTTTTATGAAAAAACAAGGTATTGCCGTTATTTTTTGATGTAAATGCTGTGAAAATGGTTGACAAAAAATAATTTGTAAACAATAATGAAATAAAGTTTCACATATCAGAACAATGTGAAATGTTGCGGCACCGGATTTCAAATAGGATTTATTTGAATAAAGTTGAACAGATAACCTTCCTGAAAGAAGTCAGAGGAGTTTGTGATGAGTGCTAATAAAATTGCAGTGGTAACAGGCGGCAGCAGAGGCATCGGCAAGGCTGTGGCACATGAGCTTATTGAGTGCGGATACCAGGTAATTTTGGTTGCCCGCAGCTTAAAAAATCTTGAAGCAGCCAAAAATGAGTTTGTGAAAATTCACGCAATACCTGAAGAACGGCAGCCTCAGCTTGTTGATGTTGATTTGTCCGATGAAAAGGCTGTAATAGAAGCCGCAAACCATATTGTCTCAAAATTTGGCAAAATCGACTTGCTGTTTAATGGTGCAGGCATCAGCATTCCAGGCACTCTTGATCAGGATTCGGAAACGTTCAGCAAATTGTTTGCAGTCAATTTGCGTGCACCGTTTTTATTTATGAAAGCTATAATCCCCGCCATGGTAAAACAGGGCGGAGGCAGAATTATCAATATGGCTTCCAGAAACGGCAAAGTGGCTGTTTCCGGGCTCGGCGGATATTCTGCTTCAAAATTTGGGCTGATTGGTCTTGATGAATCGCTGTACCGTGAATTTTCCGCACAAAATATCAGCATAACGACCATTTGTCCGGGCTGGGTGAATACGGAAATGGCTTCCGGGGAAGGCGGCTCAATGCCTCCGGGGCTGATGATACAGCCCGAAGATATTGCCAAAACAGTGCGCTGGCTTTTGTCCATGAGTCCGTCCGTAAGGGTCATGGATGTTTTGCTTGAATGCGCGAGCGACGTTGAAAGAAGGGCGTCCGTTGAGCTGGCAAAACTGTATGCTCTGCGCGACAGGCACAGAGAAGAATTTGATGCTCTTGTTGTAGATGGGTCTGATAAAAAGTAGTAGGCAAATAATTTTAAAAATAGCTTGACAAAAAAATAACAATACCATAAATTCTAATTATGGCAAAAACGTTTCTAATAATAGAACACACATTATTAAGCAGGAGCTTATTATGAAAAAAATTCTTAAAAAAGCGATGATGGCATTGACAATTGCCGGTATGGCAATGTTTTCAACAGGAATGGCCAGTGCGTCCCAGGAAGTAAAATTTATTTTCCCGGACCCGCTTACTTCAGCCTTGACATATCCTGAAGGCCAAATGCTGGGTGTTTATTGCGGTGTTCTTGATTTCCATATGAAAAATATGCCGGCGCTGCGCGGCAAATATTCTACGCGCTGGGTAGGCGACGTATATAAATCCCATGACGACGCATTGAATGCCGTAGCCATGGGCGCCGGACAATTTGCCTGCACTACTCCGTACTTTATTGAACAGTTTGATCCCGAATGGCGTGTTTTGCTTGTTCCCGGCATTATTAAAGATATGAACCATTTTCTTCGTGTCATGGATACGCCGGAATGGAAAGCAAAACAAGATGAACTTGCAAAAACAAAAGGTTTCCGTATTTTGAAATGGCCTTCCACTATGGGCAACTTCTTTATTTATACCAATAAGGGCCCCATTAATAAAGTTGAAGACCTTGAAGGCGTAAAGATTCGTTATGCCGGTCAGCAAACATTCGGCAATGCGTTTAAAAAACTTGGCATTATCGGCGTGGCAATGCCCTATTCCGAAGTTGTTTCCAGTCTGCAGACCAACATGATTGACGGTCATATCGACAATATTTTTGCATATGAATATTATGATATGCCTAGAAGCTGCAAATATGTGATTTCTCATCATTTTGGCCCGATGCCGCTGGCTTTGGTCGTAAACAGCGCATGGTGGGATTCTTTGCCTGAAAACGAAAGAGAGGCCATAGAATATGTGATAAACGTAACCGACTGCCAGGATTATTTCGACAACAACGAAGCTGCCATTGTTGAATGGTGGGACGAAAACCCGAAAGGCGATGTAATCAGATTCAGCCCCGAAGAACTTGAAAAGTGGAACAAGCTGTTGGAAGAAGCAAATGCCGATTTGCTCCAGACTGTCGATCCGAAGCTGCTTGATGCAATTTATCGAACCCGATAAAACCCGCAGTCGCTGCCTCAGGGCAGCGACTGTCATAAAAAGGAAGAATTTATGGATCCTTCTGAAGAAAAAACATTCTTGAAAAAATTCAAATCCTTTTGGTATAAGTTTTGGGCTTTGGTGTTCTTTTTGGGTGTAAGCATTAACTTTTTTGAAATTATTTGCAGATCATTGTTTAATTTTTCCGTGGATTTAATGTATGATTTGCCCGTATGGTTTACTATTTGGTCTGTAATGATGCTTGCCGGGCCTATTTTGCCCGACGGCGACCATGTATCCGTTGATATGATCCGCGATAAGCTGACAGGCGTACCCAGAAAAATTCTGGAATCAATAAATTTGCTTATCTGCATTGCTTTTGGCGTGCTTATTACCAGCGGCGGCTATCTTGTCATAAGTCAGTATTACAAATTCAATATGAATATCGTGCGTGTTGTATCCGTGCCGCGCTGGATCGTTGAAAGCTGTATTCCTATCGGAATGTTTCTGTTTACTTTGTTTGCGGTTATACAGCTGTATCGTGTTATTACCGGAAAAACCGAACAAAAGCATGATTAGTCTGATGAGGTGACAAATGGGTATTGTTGATTATATTGCTGTTGCATCTATTGCAGTTATGTTTTTGTTCGGCACGCCGCTTTCTGTGACTTTCGGCATCGGTTCCGTTGTCATTATGCTGCATACTATGAGTATGCCGCTGGCAAACGTATCCCAGGTGTTTTTTACGACCATGAGTTCATACCCCATGCTTGCCATGCCGTTTTTTATCCTGGCGGGCAACCTGATACTTTGGGGCGGCGGTATGGCGAATTTGCGCGATTTCATGAATAGAATGGTCGGACATCTGCCGGGAGGCATGGCTGTTGCCATTTGCGTTTTTGCGGCGTTTTTGGGTTCAATTTCAGGTTCCGCCACCGCTTGTCTTGCCATTATCGGTACCATTTTTGTTCCCATGATGGCAAATTCCGGGTATTCCAGAGCGTTTGCTTCCGGGCTTGCCGTTACCTCTGCCGGATTGGGTGCGGTTATTCCTCCCAGTGTTTTTATGATTGTTTTTGGCGCAAGCAACCGTGTTTCTGTTTCTGATTTGTTTGCTGCCGGTGTCGGCCCCGGTCTTTTGGCTGCGTTTTTGATGTGCGTAACTTCTGTTATTATTTCCAAAAAGCGCGGATACCGCTCTGAAGCACGTGCCACGGCAGCCGAAAAGATTGATGCTTTCAAAAAAGCGTTTCCGATACTGCTTATGCCGGTAATTGTTTTGGGGGGTATTTATACCGGTATTTTCAGCCCGACTCAGGCCGCGTCCGTTGCTTGTTTTTATTCCCTGATAATCGGTATTTTTATTTATAAGGGAATTACGATGGAAGTTTTTATGAATTCCATTGTTGAAACTGTAAGACTGAGCAGCATGATTTACTTCTTGGTAATCGGCGGTGATTTGTTCGGCAGAGTTTTGGGATATATCGGGGTTCCGCAGATGATTTCCCAAGTTGTTATTGATATGGAACTCGGACCGGTTTCGTTCCTTATAGCTGTGCAGGCTTTGCTTTTGGTAATGGGCTTTTTCTTTTCCAGTTTTCCCATGGTTGTTATCGTATTGCCGTTATTTTTGCCCAGTGTCTTGGATTTGGGCATTGATCCGGCTCTTTACGGGGCCCTTGCCGTATTTTGCGCCATTATCGGCGAAGTTACGCCTCCCATGGGGCCGCAGCTTTGGGTTGCCGCACCTATCTGCAAGGAAAAGATCGGAAATATCATGCGCGAAAGTTGGGTATTCTTGGGCGTTCAGGTACTGACGTTATTGATTGTAACATTGTGCCCTTCCATTTCGCTCTTCCTGGTAAATCTCTTAAGATAATTTCTGTCTGATTTGTATATGCAAAAAGCCCGTACTTAGTACGGGCTTTTTTGGAAGCTGAAGGCTAAAAGAATAACGGACCGAAAAATCGGCCCGTTATGCGTTCAGGGAGCGTTGTGCAGTGATTAAAGACAATGGACATCGTGATATCAGAACATTTTTGTTTAGGGTATGTTTCTGAATTAATGTTATAGATTATAACAGTTATAAAAATATCAATCAAAATAATTTATTTTGATTTGGAAAAAAGATTTTTCCGCCGCTTTTATTTGCGGTATTTGCGGAATCGAATACTGCATATATAACCTAAATAGATAGCTGTTATATGAAAAAAGCAGGTGGTTTTTCTGGATATGATACGGTGGGAAGCCTTAGTTTCGATTTTTTTGAGTCGGATTGTTTTAATTTTTTTATAAGGAGCTGGGAGTGACTCTTTCTTTTCGGAATACGCTGAATACTATTAAATATGAATTTGAATCCGGCAATGTTGAAACTGCAGAACTGCTTTGTCGCCGGGAACTGAACAATACACCGGTTTCCGGCCGGTATATTCTTCTTTTGGATTTATACGGCAGTATATTAAAGGAAAAAGCCGATTATGGCCGATTGGTTGAGGTTTGGGAAAAACAGCTGGAATGCATTGAGAAACTGTTCGGCAAAAATCATGTGCATTCGGCCTCGGTACTGCATAACCTTTCACTGCTGTATTCATTCCGCAAAGATTATGCCGCGGCCTTGAAATACTGCGGACAGGCGGTTGCTGTGTTGAGAAAGAATATTTCTGACGGCAAGCCGGAACTGGTTTTAAAATTAGCCGATTTTTTGGTCAGTTTATCCATGTACCATTATGAATTGTCACAGTACGGCGAAGCAGAAGCTTTAATCCGCGAAGCCCTGTCCGTGTATTTGTCCGAACAGGGGGAAGACAGTTTCGGAGCGTCAACCTGTTACAATAATTTGGGCAGAATTTATGAAAATCTCAATGAAACAAAAAAGGCCGTGCAGTATCATGCGCAAGCCGCTGATATCAGGAAAAGAACTCTCGGTGTCCACAGTGAAACCGCATTTTGTCTGGGCAATTATGCCACTGCTTTGGCAAGTGATGGCAATTTTGACGAAGCTGTCCGAAATTTTGATGAAGCGCTTTCCATTTATGCTGAACTCGGTCTTGAAAATTCAAAGAATGCTAGGGCGTTTTCGGCCAATAAAGATGTTTGCCTGCAGGCCAAAGAGCATAAGGGATAAAAATATGCCGAGGGCATCATGCAGTCAGTATGCACAGCAGACAGTATGAATGAAGGAAAATGCGATGAAAAACGAACATGAAAAATTAATTGATGAGATTACGGCCATAGAATTGGATATGTTTTTGGCAGTTAAAAATTTGGGCGGAACTGCCGCCTGTCAGGAACATCCGAATGCTTTTAAGCTGATGCGCAAAATGAGTCACTGTGTTCAGAGCAAGGCTTTTTTGGAATCGTATTTGAAAGATTTGCAGCAGGCAATACGCAGCGGACGCAATATTATGGTGGAAAAATATGCCTTAATGGACAGGCTTATTCCTGATTTGACAAATGATGCGCGTATCGCTGTCATAGCAGAAAAAGAAGCGGCGTGGCGTGATGCTGCGGCAGCGGCATATCCGCATATCGTGGGCCGTACAAACAGCGAACATTTTAAAAATTATCTGCAGGGAGAATTGCAGACCCTGTCCCCTGAAAGCTTGGCCTGTTATTATGACAATGTGCTGAACGCTGAAAAAGAAGGCAGAAACCTTATTTTGGAACGTTATGCCTATCTTATGGTTTTGCTGGGATATTCTTCGCTGGACGAAAGAGAAAAACAGCTGGCCGAAAAAAAGAACTCCTGAAGAGTGTTTTGCGAATTTTATGCAACAGGCTGAAATTAAAAAAATATGAGCGGATTATGAAAGGACTGGAACTGTCGCAGTGTTTTTTTGAAGAAATTGCCGTCCCCCTTTTTGAAAAGGACTTTCCCGAGCTGCTTGACACTGCGGCTTTCGGGCTTGTCGGCGAAGGGTCGGAATGTTTTGGTTTTGATGACGGCCTTTCCCGGGATCATGATTTCGGTGCGGGGTTTTGTATTTGGCTGCCCCGCAGTGAATGGGAAACACGGCTTGCTTGCGCCGAGCGGCTGATTGAACGTCTGCCTGTACTGTACAGGGATTATCCTGTCCGTATGTTTAAAAATCTCCGCATGGGAAGGCTTGGTCCTCTTTCTTTTGAGGCTTTTTTTGAAAACTTTATCGGGCGGTCCAAAATGCCTTCCGAGTGGTGGGAATGGATTAATATTCCCGAGCATTTTTTGGCCGTCTGCACCAACGGAAAAATTTTTTTGGATAAGACGCGGCGTTTTTCTGCAATGAGGCAGCATTTGCTGAATTTTTATCCTGAAGATGTCCGCCTAAAAAAAATTGCGGCCCGCTGCGCGGTTATGGGGCAGGCAGGGCAATATAACGCACTTCGGTCGATGCAGCGCGATGAATACGGTGCGGTTCTTTTTTCTGTAAGCCGTTTTTGCGATGCCGCGGTTTCTTTGGCTTTTTTGCTGAACAAAGCATATATGCCGTATTACAAATGGGCTCATCATGCCGTAAAAGCGCTTCCTGTTCTCGGCAGTACCGTTTATGCCGCCGTCGAACAGCTCTGCAGAACGGCTTTAAGTCAGCCGCAAAGCATAGACAGTGTTTTTGAGCTTATTGAAACACTGTGCGGGGAAGTCAGAATGGAACTGAACAGGCAGGGGCTAAGTCAAAGCACTGACAATTGGCTTATGCCGCACGCCTATGAAATTCAAAGCAGGATATCGGTTTCTGAACTGAAAAAATTGTCTGTGCTGCAGGATACCACGCAGTATGTGGTAACCCATTGACCGGTACTATTAATATCGGGTATTTTTTTCGTTTCGGTGCAGGGCACATAAAAAAGCCGCAGAATTCCGCGGCGTTTTATTAAATCCAAAATTTAATTTTTCGTATATGGGTTCTGTAATAATCATATCCGAAAGAAAATCCCAGCCAGGTGTTAATCAAAAAATATGGTATGGCCGCATATACGGCGGAGGAAGCGAACAATGTTACAAAAGTAAAGGCTAAGCAATATATGACGGCAATTATGGCTCCTTTTGCGGTTATGCTGTGGTAACAATAATAAAATCCGCAAACAGAAAAGTCAGTATGCTGAAATTTTTCAGATGCATTTTTAATGGGGTGTGCAATTTGTTTTTTGAATAAATCGGTAAACCCAAAAAAGAAAATTTAATATTGTAATGCGCGTCCAAAAGGGCGTCCCGCAGTTTTTCCGATATTTTTGCCAAAGCAATGGCAGTTTCATAAGGAGTTTCTCTCATTTTTAACCCGTAACGTTTGTTTTGCCGTGCAGCAGACGATTTTTTTGCGGTAAGATGTTTTTTGCGGATTTTATTGAAATAACGCAAAAAAATAAAAATGTTCCGCAATGCAGACATTGTATTCTGCGTGTGCCGCTGACGTATTTTTTGGAAAATAATTTTTCTCTGTTTCACTTATCGCACGGTATTTACGGAACGTTGCCGGATTTTTCGGTTTCAGCTCCGCAAATACCGCGGATAAGCGTGACGGAAAATCTTTTTCTTAATAATAGGTACTAAAATTAAATTATTTTTGCAGATGGTTTTATAGGTGCTGCAATTAATACCGATAAGTTGGGAAATATTCTAAGATTGAATAATATTTTTATTTTATAGGCGTGCATACGGTATCTTTGGAAAACTCCCTGTTTTCAAGAGGTTTGCCGCCGAGATTTATTTTTTCGATGATAATTTTGCCTTTAATCCGAACGTTTTTTTCTTCGCTCATGGCTTTGTCAAAACAGTCTGAAAGCTGAGGCTGCAAGCTTCCGGGCATACCGACAAAATATAAATTATCTTTTATTTCAATTCCGTAAATGTATCCCGCTTCCGAACGGAAGCCTACCGGTTTTCCGGTAATGTCAATATTTCCGGCAGGTAAATCTTTTGCCTCAAACGCATTCACGGTCTGAGGGCAAATAAGAGCCGAAAGCAATGCTGCGCAAATTAATTTTTTCATAACGACCTCGCTTATATAGTTTGTAATGTTGCTAAGGGCTTATTATTTTTGGTTTTCGTTATCGTTTAAAACAGTATTAAAATTAATTTGATACCAGCGTTTGTTTTCTTCTTTGCCGGTAGATAAATTTATGCCGATTTCGGCTTCAATGACATTGATGAGCCGTAAAATGGTTTGCGGTGAGCATTTTAACTCTTTTGCTAAATCGGAAAGAAAATGTTTTTTTCTTTCTGATGTTAGTTTTCTGTACAGTTTTAACAACTTAGCACCGCTGGTAGCATCACTGTCGTATTTTTTTGCCATAAATAACTCACAAACGAATTTAATTTGGACTATATATTAAAGTTTTTCCATTATAAGGAATTTGAAAGAAAAATTTTTATTAAACTAATTTGGTGTATAGGATAAAAAATAGATTTATCTTTACAATTTTATACAGTTAAGTTATAAAACATAAAATTTTTATAAAGTTGCTCAAAATTCCACATTTTGGAAAGGATAGCGTGTATTAATAGTTAAAAAAAGGTGAGAACAATGCCCAAAAAATATGACAGTGACGCAACACACGGAGAAAAAGTGCTAAAGCTTTTTCGAAAATTGTTGTCAGAAAACCGCAAGCATTATTTGTCTGATTTGGCAGTCAATCTAAATTGTTCTCCGCAAACGGTAATGCGTTTGGTCGAAGTTATTGAACGCGAGGTTGGTATAAATTTAATCAGCGGCAAGGATAAAAACAGGCGCTGGTATCGTATGCAGTCTTCAAATAAATTTTTATTGGATCTGGATTCCGACGAACTGCGCTTTATTGCCGTATGCAAGGATTTGGCAAAGCCTTATCTTCCCGAACAGATGTTAAAACGGATAGATTCCCATTTGCTGTCTTTGGCGCTGGCCGCATCGGAAGATCCGCATATTTTGACAAATAAATCGGCAAGCCATATCAGTTTTTATTCCAAAGGCTATATTGATTATTCCAAACATTATGATATATTGGACAGGCTGTACTCATTAATAGATGAAAACGGTATTTGTTTGCTTGAATATTCGGCAATCGGAAAACCCTTTACAAAACGGCATAAATTTGCACCTAAAAAGTTTGCGGCAATGAACGGCGCTCTTTACTGCATCGGCGCGATATTAAAAAAAGATTCTAACGAAGTCCGGCATATAACTTCTCTGGCCGTGCACAGAATTAAAACTTTACATGACTATTGCGGCAGGATATATTTTGATTTGCCGGAGCAGTCGGCGAATTTATTCGGCTTATTTTGGAACAGGCCTAAAAAATACGTGATTAAATTCAATTCAAAAAAAGTGTCGGATTATGTGAGAGAGCGTATTTGGTCCGAACAGCAGGAAATTTTTGAACACGAGGACGGCACGGTATCCATAATATTGGTTTCGCAGAGCGAACCCGAAGTTATGGCCTGGGTGCGCAGTTTTGGCAGTGAAGCATACCTTGTCGATAAGGCGGCAGTATAAAAGGAGAAAGTATGAAAAGGTTTTGGGTTTTAGTTCTTGTATTTCTTTTTGCGGGGATAAACAGCGCTTATGCCGAAGCTCCCGCAAAATACCGGGTTGCGGTGGCAGATTTGATAGTAAGCGATTTGATTCCTGAAAAACAGGCGGAAATTGTGAAAAATTCCAGCTTGATAGCAGATATCGAAAATGCTATCCGAAACGGCAGAAAATTTGAACTTTTGACCAGACGCGGTGCGGCCATGGAAGCTATCATTAAAGAACAGCAGTTTGCGGCGAGCGAATTTGCAGCGGGAGATGCGGCCATGAGCGGCAATATCTCCAATGCGCAGTCCCTGGTTCAGGTTGAAGTGCTGCAGTTCAGTTTTGGCCGTTCTTCCTCAAAAGTTCCCAATCTGCAGAATAAATATAAAATCAGCGATTACTGCTCCATTGAGCTTTCCGTGCAGATCATTGATACGGAACGCGCTTCGGTTTCCGCTGTTTTTCCGATCAAAGCTTCCACGTCGACAGGCCAGAGCATAGCAAACGCAGTCGGCTCCGCAAGCCGCAGCGTTTTGGACAAAACCTTGGAAAAAGCAGCAGGAACTTTGGCGAACAAGCTTTCGGACACTGTTTTTCCGATAACGGTTATTGCCGTGAAAAATCAGGATATTTGGATTAACCGGGGCAACGATTCGGGTATGAAGCTCGGCGAAGAATTTGAGGTTTTTGAACCCGGAGAAGAGTTGATCGATCCTGCAACCGGGGAAAATTTAGGTTCAACGGAAACGCTTGTCGGCAAAGTAAAAGTAACCAGAATTAATCCCAAAGCCAGTGTCGTGCAAATGGTTAAAGGCGATTCTGCCTTGGTCGGCGTGGGATATATTTTAAGACGTCCTGTAAAATAGGTGCCGGTATGAAAAAAAGTATCAGTTTTGTGTGCGTATTTTGTACATTTATGTCTTTTTTGGTTGTCTGCTCCGCTGCCTATGGTGCGGGAATACGGCAAAAAACCGTACAGGCGTCTGGAACCGGGCCCAGCCGGGACGCTGCGGTTAAAAATGCCCTTATCGAAGCTCTGGGACAGGTCACGGGCGTTTATGTTGAAGCAGAACAGCTCAATCAGGCAATGACGGTGTCTGTTTCTGCAGACAGAAAAGAAGACGGCGCGGCAACTGCGACGCAGGGAAATATTTTGGTTGACAGGCAGAAAAACGATGTTGCCGCAAAAGTCCGGGGGCATATACAGTCATATTCCGTTGTCAGCGAGCAGCCTTCAGCCGTAAATCCCGGCTATGTGGACGTAACGGTTTCTGCCGTGATTAATTATTATGAGGCGGAAAAAGCCGTGCAGAGAAAAAGAATTGCTTCTGTACCCTTTAGGGCTTTGAATTCTGCCAATCCGTATGAAAAGCAGTTTATTGAAGAGCTGAATCAAGGCGTTGTGAGCTTTTTGACCCAAACCAGAAATTTCGCCGTGCTTGACAGGGAGTATCTGTCAGAAAAATATCAGGAATTTGATCTGCTGCTTGGCGATGACGTAAAGCCCGAAGAAAAAGCCCGTATCGGCAATACCGTAGGGACAGATTATCTTCTTGTCGGTTCTGTGACGGCATTTCAGGCAAAAGCCAAAACAGAAAAAGTACCGTACATCAATGAAGAAGTTTTGATGGTGCGGGGCAAAGCTTCCGTTTCCTGGCGGTTAATCAACGCGCCTACGGGAATGGTAATGGCTTCCGGAGTGCATGACGAAGTATTTAAGGAACAAATCGGTTCCGATACGGATTTTGACTGGATTGCCAAACTTGCCAGACCTGCCGGAGAAAAAATCGGGGCAAAAATAAGCGATATCATTTATCCCATGCTTGTTGCCGCCAATAATGACGGCGTGCTGACCATTGCCCGCGGAGGGGATTCCGTAAAAATCGGGCAGCAGTACAATCTTGTCCAATACGGCAACATCATTAAAGATCCGTATACGAACGAAGCCATTGCCAGAGATGAAATTGTTATCGGAAAAGTAGAAATTATCAATGTAACCCCGAAACTTTCCCATGCTAAAATTTTGCAGTGCGATAAGGAAATCGGTGCCGTAAATTCAAGGCAGTATATTCTGCGTCCTGTACCGGAACAGGAAAATGCGGCAAAAAAAGTAAAGAAACAAGTTAAAACCATGCAGCCAAATTGGTAAGGGGTAGAAAATGAAAAATATTTTTATAAGTTTTGTTGTTGCCGCAAGTTTTTTGAGCAGTGCTTTTGCTGTTTGTGCGGAAGAAACTCCGCCCGTTCAGTCTGTCCAGCCCGCTCCGTCTGTTCAGACTATGCCTCAGGTTGAGCAAACTCAGCCGACGCAGTCCGTTCAGCCTATTTCTTCCAATGAACAAAATCAAAATGTACAGCCGCAGCCTGTGGTGTTAAAAAATATTGCAGAGGAAGCCAATTCTGCGGCAGAAGTACAGGAACCTGCTAAAAAGCCTGTAAAAGATCCCAGTATTGAATTAACCAATAAAATTAATGCATTTATTATCCAAAAAAATCTCAGAAGCAACGGCAGACAGATTTTTTCCGGAATTTCTGTAATTAATCAGCCGATTTCCCATCCTGATTATGCAAAATATCGCGTATTTGCGTATGAAGAAGCGTATCTGTCAGCATTAACAACATTTTTTAAATCTGTAGCATTGGATATTAAAGCCGAGACAGAACAAAAAGTATTTAATGATCAAAGTTCCAACAGAGCAAAATTTGAAGAAGAATTGAATGAAGAGCAAACCTCATTTTCTTCCGTGATTGATAAAACATTGGCTTTAACTGGGGCTAAATTGGATGCTGCGCTGAAAGAATACGGCATAGATCCTGCACAATATAATGCAGCTCCTGCCGATCAGAAAAAAACTATGCTCAGTAATGCATTTACGCAAAAAACAGTTCAGCGTTTTTCCAAAAGTTTGGGCGGAGTTACAACTCTTCAGACATTTTTTATGAATAATGAAGAAGGGACAGGTGCCGTAGGGGTTATAATTGCCTATTCGCCTAAAATAGAGAGTGTGGCAGAGGCTTTGAAAATAGGTAAAAAGCCGGCAATTGACAAGACAGGCAAACCGCTTGCGCAGCTGCTTCCTCTGGATAATTCCGAAAAGCTTTCAACCATGCTCGGTACGCGTTTATTGATAGATGAATATGGTCCTGTTATTGTAGCTTTTGGGCAATGGGCAAATTCTTCTGTCAGTGAAGATCCCGCAATTCGTGCCGAATACAGAAATGCTGCTTTTGAACAGGCAAGTGCCATGGCTTTTAAAGAAATTTCCGCATTTTTAAATCAGAGCTATACAGCAGAAATTGAAACGGAACGTTCAAAAATTCTTAATGAGTTTGCTGTGAAAGAAGGAAAAACCGGAATGATCACCGAACAAAAAGAACGGGAAATCATTGATAAAGTTTTCAGACAGGCACAGGCTCACACCAGCTCTTATTTGCAGGGGGCGCAAACGCTGACACAATGGATTTATCAAACTCCTGAGGGGCATGAAATGGTAGGGGTTGTGGTCAGTTACAGCTTTAATGACATCATGCAGGCAAAAACCATGTTTGACAAAGAGCCGCATACCGGTACGCAGGAAGTGAAAAAGGAATACGATCCTTCTTACGAAGAAGGTGCGGTTACCATGGATTTGGATACATTTTAATATATGCGGGCAGAAAATCTGCCTGCATATATGAGGGGAAATTATGAGATTAAAGTTTTTGTTTTTTTTGGTGCTGGCAATCGGTTTGTCTGCCTGTGCAGGAAAAAGCGACTCTTTGGGGCTGGTGGAAAACGAACAGACCAAGACTTATGCGGAAGCTTATGCTCCTGCCCGTACTGCTTTGGCAGAAGGAAAAATTGCCGATCTTTTGGTAAAAATGGAAGAGCAGTTTGTAACGGAAGACGGCGATAAACTTTCCCGCGATGAAATTATTGAAGAATTGGTAAAAAAGAACAGCGAGCTTTCCATAATCGAGCGGGGGCTGCTGACACTGAATGCCGGCAATTTTGAAAGAGCTTTGCTGTATTTTGATGCCGCAGAAATGAAAATGGAACAAACCGAAGCAGAAAGCGGCGCGTACAAATTCGGCTCTGCAGTAACCAAAGGCGGCGTAGCCGCACTGTTCGGCGCGGAAGAGGTGGCTGATTATACCATGCGCGGTTATGAAAAAGTCATGCTTTTGAATTACAAGGCGCTTTGCTATATGCTTCTTGGCGACAGAAAAGCCTATAACGTGACCCGCCGGGCCATAGACAAGCAGCAGGAAGAATGGGAAAAATTCAAAGTAATGCTTGCCGAATTTGAGGCAGAACAGGCCAAAAAAGCGGATAATGAAAAAGAGATTTCCCAAAAGATTGATGTCGATACGCGCGATGAAGAAACCAAGAAAAAAGCCGAACTGGTTCCCAATGCTTATGTCAATCCGTTTGGCGATTATATGAATGCACTGCTTATGGAAATGGACGGCATTGACGACAAAAGCATTCGGGACAACTCTGTTATTGCCTATAAAAAAGTTTTGGAAAACAATAAAGACTGCACAACGGCAAAAAGCGCCGTTAAAGAAGTCCGCCGCGGCATACCGCGGGGCTATAAGCTTGTGCATATTATTTTGGCCGACGGTTTTGCTCCCGAACGCAAAGAAACAACACATGGCTTTCAGATTGACAAGCTTAAAGCTGTGGTCAACTTTGCAACGGCAACGCCTATTCCGAGCAATGTAAGCGGAGCCAGAGTGTATTACGCCGGCAGAACGCAGACTTTTGCTTCTTTAAGCAAAATGGAATCCATTATCCTGCGCGACGATCAGGACAGACTGCCGTTCAGAACTGCCATGGTAACCCTGGCCCTGCTCCGTTCCGGTGCTGCCAGCGCATTTTTGGGCGATTTGGGGGTAAATATTGCCGCTGCCATGCAAAGGCCCGATACCCGTTCCTGGCTTACGCTGCCAAACAAGGTAATCGTAGCCCGTTTTTATGTTCCGAATAAAACCAAAAAAATAACCATCGAAACATTTGACAAGAAAAGAAAAGGCATGGCAAAAACAAACGTAGACATAGCCGAAAAAGGCCCTACTGTCGTGTATGCCGTAAGCTATGACAAGCAATTGAATGCCTTTGCCAATACGCATTCATGGATTATTAACAAATAATGAGGGAAAATTGTATGAACGTAAAAATGCTTTTTGCGGTTTTGGCTCTTTTTGCCGTAACTGCCTGCACGCAGGCTCAGCCCGAAGCTCCGGCTCCCGCCCCGATTATTTTGGAAGACAGAAGCCACCCGCAGATTTCCATAGTTTACGGCAGCGAAGCTGAATACCATGTGGTAAAAATCATGGACAAACAAATGGATTTAAGCGGCAACCTTCCCCGTGTTGTTGTACGTTTGAAAAATACCGTACCGAATAAGGTTCCTTTTGAATACCAGTGCTCATGGGAAGATGAATTCGGTGCTCCCCTTATTACAAGTTCCGCATGGCAGCGCGTGACATTGCCGCAAAACGGCGAAAAAGTCATCGTTGATATGGGAAAATCCGTAAAAGCCAAAAAAGTTACTATTCATCTGCGTTTCCCGAAAGATGTGCAGATTTGGATACCGGCACCTGACCCTGCAGCCGTGTCCGGTCAGCCTATGTAAATGATAAGGAGAGGTTAATATGAAAAAAATCAATAAAATATCCCTGTGTGCGGTAATGCTTGTTCTGGCCGGAGCCTGCACGCAGCAGCCAGGCTATAACTCCACAAGCACGGCCCCTGTGTATCAGGGACACAATACGTCCATTTCCATCGTGGATTCTTCCGAGCGCATTAAACTTGATACAAAAATCAGTTTGTCCGATATTATTGCGTTTGCGGAAAACCTGACCAATAAAATGCTGCAGTCTCCCGCTTTTGCCAATAAAAAGCGTCCGCCGCGCATAGTGGTTGCCGATATCCGCCAAAATACCCATGACGAAAATCTGCGGGTACAGGATATTCACGACAGAATTATCGAAGTGCTGTTCAATTCCGGGCAAGTCCGTGTTATGGACAGCAGCGCCACAAGCTTTGACTACATCATGCAGTCGGAAATTACCGATATCGTCACCCGTGCGCCTGACGGACAAAAACTGGTGGACTACACCATGAAAATTAAACTGTTCGATATCAACGGGGAACTTAAAGGTCAGTGGTCTGACGATCTGTCATTGTTTAAAAACAGATAGAGCCAACGAAAAACAATATTCCGCCGTAACAGCGCCGGGCAGCCGGCAGAGCAACAGCGGGAAAATTTCCGAATACGATACTTAAGAGGAAAATATGAGCCGTTCAAATTTAATAGATGTTCCGAGACTTGCCGGTGCCAGCGATTTGCTTGGCGTTGATAAATATACGACAGCTTTGATTAAATTTATTTCAACAGCAAGTATGCCGATTACCATGGCAATTTAGGGCGAATGGGGAAGCGGAAAAACTTCGCTGATGAATCAGGTTCGCTACCATTTATGCGACGAAACGGAAAAAATGGATACCAGCAAACCCTATCACGGTATTTGGATCAATACCTGGCAGTATTCGCTGATGAAGTCGCCCGAAGAAATTATTATAAGCGTTATTGAAGGCGTTTCCTCGGAAATTTTTGCCATAATGGAAAACCGGCACGGCAAAAAGGTTGAAAGCGCCATAAATAAAGTAAGCAGTGTTTTTGGAAAACTGGCAAAAGTCGGAACAAAAGCCGCTGTTTCCACTATCGGTTTAGATGCCGGGCTGGTTGACGAACTTTTGGAAAACAACGGTGCGCAGGAAAAAGGCAAGTCCAGTCCGGAAATGTTCAGAAAAACATTAACCGAGGCAATCGCCAAATGCTTGGAAGAAGATAAAAAAATCGGCCATGATACGAAAGGATTTTTGTTTTTTATTGACGACCTGGACAGACTTGATCCTTCTGTTGCCGTTAATATTCTGGAATTGTTGAAAAATCTTTTTGAAGTTGAAAATTGTATATTTATTCTGGCAATTGACTATGAAGTCGTGGTTAAAGGCCTGCAGCCTAAATTCGGTGCGCTGACCGATAAAAACGAAAGAGAATTCCGTTCTTTCTTCGATAAAATCATTCAGCTGCCCTTTACCATGCCCGTAAGCGCTTATACGGTAAATACGTATTTGCAGGACGCACTGACCGGCATTGATTACTATACTGACAGTGAATTGAATCAGGAAGTGAACGATGAAAAAATTATTGATATTTTATCAAATATGATTTTGCTGTCTACCGGTTCAAATCCGCGTTCCGTAAAGCGTCTTATCAACAGTTTGTCTTTGATTAAAATTATGCATGAAACCAGCGGAAACGAAAGTTTGTCGGTTTTTGAAAAATTGGTAAACTTCGGTTTTGTTTGTATGCAGATTGCGTATCCCAGCATTTATTCCATTTTGCTGCATGAACCGAATTTTAAATTGTGGGACAACAAAGTTGCCAGACATTTTCGCCTGAAACAGATTGATGCCGGCATGAAAGATTCCCTTGACGATATGGAAGAATTTGACGAGGAATGGGAACAGGTTTTGTATCGGGCCTGCGTTGACAATGCATTTTTGTCCTCCAGGGCTTTGTCCATTTCAAAGCTGCTGAATTTAATCGCGGAACTTATTCCGTCCAATCTTAATTTTGAAGAAGAAGTGGAAAAGATCCTGGGTCTTGCTTCCGTAACAACGGTATCCGCAGGCCCGGTTGAAGCAAAGCAGGGCAAGAGGGTTCGCTTTGATACGCTGGACGATTTCTGCAAAATGATAAAAAGCGACGGAGTCAAAGAAGAAATTGTTGCTTTGTGGCATGACTTGATTTCAAATATCCAAACGCTGTTCGGGGATTTGATAGAAGTTGAAATAAGCCGTCAGGCAATCAGCATTGTGTCAAAAAATGCCAAATCAAGAGAAAGGCTGGTCATACGCTTCTTTTCACGGCGCAACTGCATTTATATGCTTTCCGAGAAA
Organism: uncultured Desulfovibrionaceae bacterium; assembly: GCA_949299515.1. Classification (GTDB taxonomy): domain Bacteria; phylum Desulfobacterota; class Desulfovibrionia; order Desulfovibrionales; family Desulfovibrionaceae; genus Taurinivorans. The sequence continues at coordinate 375 of CASGAP010000008.1, read as the reverse complement.
TATAAATCTTCCTTCAAAAACCTGAATGAAGGCGATAAAAACGGTATTCCGGCCGGATTTTACGCATATTTGAGAAAAGTATATAATAACATTTCCACTAAGCCGTTCAGCAAAAAAGATTTTGAAGAAAACAGCACAAAACTGATAGGCATCAATGTCCAAAATATGAAAGGAATTGATATTGATTCCGTTGAAACGCTTGATTGTGAAGTCGTAAAACTGGGTTCTTCCGCAGTGTAATGCACCCCATTAATCAAGCAACTTTTAAGAGAGTTTTTTGGAATTTATTTTGTGCTTTTTGATGAACCTGATTTGGGGTTTTCCAACCTAAAGCGGAATGTAAATATTCTGAATTATATTTATTAATCCAAGCAG
>CASGAP010000007.1 GCA_949299515.1 uncultured Desulfovibrionaceae bacterium | reverse complement strand
TCCGCGCTGAACTTTACGAACGCGGAAGACCTGCTGTCTTTAAGCAAATGCAACGAAGTTTGCCGCCGCTTTTTAAACGGTTATTTAAATTACCCGCTGCAAACGTTAAAACCGTTTGGTCTGTCTGACGAAGACCTGCCTGCCGCCCCCGTTTTCCAAGAGGCGGAAAAAAGCGCGCAAGACAGCGAAATGGCGGAATTGGTGCCCGCGCGCGCACAGTAAAATCCGTTTCTCCCCACCTATTTTTCCTGCTTTTTCTGCGTTTATCTAAAACAAAGGCCCAGAAATTTTGTAGGTCTTTTCTTTCTCCCGCATTGGGCATTAATTCCCTTGTGCGGCAGACTGCTTTTTGCCAAAATAAGTATAGTACGAAAAGGAGAAAATGATGAATAAAACAACTAAAATTCTAACAGCCGTCCTGCTGTTTGCCGCCGCAGCCACGGCACATGCGGCCGCGCAAAATTACGGCACATATACATTTCCATCTCCATACAGACAGCCCTTTCAGCAAGCTATTGAAAAAGTAACCTTTCCTTTTTGGAAAGATTTGAAACTGGCCCTTCAAGGAGAATATGCCAACACGCAAAAACAATGGCGGGAAAAACAGGCACAGCGCGCGGAAGACCAAAGAGCGCTGCCCCGGCATTTTGAGGCTTTATACTTTCATTACTCTCCCCACCGCTACAGCGCCAAGTATGAGTTGGAGCCGCAGGAAACACAAGGACTGCCACAGGAAGAAATCCTGGCTTTGGAAATAGAAAAAAAGGCCCGCCTGGAGCAGGACAAACAACTGCAATTGCAGCGTTATGACCGGCTGCAAGAGATTATCAGCGACAATTTTATTCTTTTCCCCGGCTATGTGCTGGACGGCCAAAGCATTTTGGTGGATTTGGACGAAAAAGCCATGAAAGCCCTGGTACAAATCTTATCCGGCACCAACGCCAACAACACCTCGCCCCGCCAATATAAAAAGGCGAACAGATCCGTGCTGGTTTGGGCGTTGCGGGAGCAACAGGGCTCTACCGGTTCTTACACGGATATATCCATACTGATAAACGGAGAAAAAAGAACCATTAGGATTGTTACCCATGCGCGGGAAAATTCCCCTTGGCATGACATGAATTAAATCATATCCGGAGAATTCTATGAACAAAACTGCCCGATTTCTGACAGGAATATTATGGATAAGTCTCATGTGCACAAGCCCTGCTTTTGCCCAGCGTTATGACAATTATATTCACCATCCCAAAGACAAACGCATGTTTCAAAAAGCGATAGAACAGGCCACTTTTCCTCTTTGGGGCAGCCTGAAATTAACCCTGCAAGGCCGTTACGGCGACGTGCAAAAAGAGTGGAAAAACTCACAGCAGGCGCGCGTGGAAGAACAGCGCCTGGCTATCGGACACCAAACACTTGCCTTATGCCGCCAGGAGGCAGGCCAAAGGCAGCAGCTTTCCACGCAGGAGTTATTGTCCAAAGAAGTTGAACGCCAATCTGCCTGCCATGAATTACAGATGCGCTGGCTGTTACGCTACGACAATCTGCAAAAAAGCATTTCCGACAATGACAGAATTTTTCCGGGATATGTATTGCAGGCAAACACCGCGCTGCTGCATTTGACGCCGCAGCACATTGACACGCTTGAACAAATCTTCAAAGGCACCGGCGCGCAAAACACTCCGTCTTTCCCCTTTGGGACGGAAGGCAGAGTCGTCCATATTCTTACCGACAGCGGCCTGCGGATACTGGCAGACGGCTGGCATCGTACCCTGACCATACAATTACCTCAAAATTAAGGCATCGCGCTTTACATACAACCAAAAAGGCAAGACTTTAGGTCTTGCCTTTTTTGCAGACATATGACAAAAAATAAAATTTATCCCAGCACTTCGTCCATTTCCCGCTGCATATCACATAAAGATTTGTAAATGCGAAAAGCATTGGCACGCACGAAAGAATTGGGCTGTTTTAAATCGGGCACCACTACCGTACGCATACCGGCCGATATGGCGGCCGTCGCGCCGGCGACGGAATCTTCTATGGCCAGACACTGGCTTACGTCCGCACCCAAATTTTGCGCACTGCGCAA
>CASGAP010000006.1 GCA_949299515.1 uncultured Desulfovibrionaceae bacterium | reverse complement strand
TGCTTGGATTAATAAATATAATTCAGAGTATTTACATTCAGCCTTAGGCTGGAAGACCCCAAATCAGGTTCATCAAAAAGCACAAAATAAATTCCAAAAAACTCTCTTAAAAGTTGCTTGATTAATGGGGTGCATTACACTTTTTTATTCAATCTTAGGACCATAATTAATAAAATCAATTATTCGTATAGCTTTTCGTGCAGCAGTATGTGCAGAATTTAATTTAGGAGACTTAAGAATTGCAATCAATCCTGGAAGATCGTTTAATTCCGCTGCAGCTTCACAAAGAATTCGTCCCCAATATTTTTGAGATGAGTTGTTTTCAAAATTATATTTATTTTCTACTAACTTTATAAGCATCTCACCAATAAACATTTCTTCATTAACAACTTGTGTTAAATCATTTAACGCTTCTTTACAAAGTGTTTTTTTATTTTTCAAACTTTTATTATAAACTTTTAATAACTCCATTTTATTGTCACAAAGTTTATCATACCCCCTCACCAATTCAGAAACAAATTTTATTGATTTTGACAAAGGAGTTTCATTTTTATATGCATTAAAACCTATTTTAAATTCTTCAAACCCTAACTGCATTTTTTTTCCACAAACATCTGCCGCTTTATTAATGTACCATTCTATTTGTCCTAATTCACTCGTCATATCAATAAAATACCAATATGGCCCAAATGTTCCCGGATATGACAAACTAGAAGCAATAAGTGGCCAAGTATCAACCGCTGTAAGCTTCTTATCTTTATCATCAATTATCTTTAATTCATAAAAACCAAAAGCAAAAATTTCATATATTAAATCAATAGGAGGAGGATCAAATAGATTTTGTTCTAAGCGACCATTTGCAGTTCCTCTATCTGCATAATAACGATCTCTTATAGCTAAAAAAGATTTTTTCATGTACTGAATCTCAATAGGCAAAGCAGAAGGATTACCATTTTGAACAGTTACAGGAATTGAATTTAAAGAATTTGTAACTTTAATAAGTGATGCATATTTTGATTTTTGCAATGTATCTAATAAAAAAGTAATATCATTTTGAGCAGGAGATACGACCAATCTATCAAAAGATTGTAACCACTCAGGTTCTTCAGAAGGAAGTTCAGGTATAACAAGATAAATAGAAGCAGTTATACTTGCCCGTTCGTTTTCTGACACTGATTGATTTAATCTATTAATTAAATCATTAATAATTAAATCATAACTTTTTGAAATAATAATACAACGAGGAAGAGTTTCTATATATGGTTTTATACGTGATGATTGCCCTAAAAGTTGCAACAACCTAATTACATCATTTACACATACAACACATGCATCTCGTGAAACTCCCTTTCCTGCATGCAATCCAGCAGCTCGTAACTTTAATAATATTTTAATTTTTGAAACCAATTTCAAAACTTCTTCAATATGTTCTGTTGGATTTTGTATATGTTGAGTAAAAAACAACAACTTAGGAATCTTAGAAAGAATAAGTCGTTTAAAATCATCAACTATTTGAGCACTGGTTTTATAATAACCAGAAGATTGATGTAAAGCTTGTTCTCCTCCTGCTTGAACAAGTATTGAACTCATTGCAAGTTCACCAGCTACTCCTGCCAAACCTATCGCTATCGAATTTTCCGACTCAGGAGCTCTTAATTCATTTCGCTGAGGTAATCCTAATGCTGTCACAGCCATACTAATAGCTTCAACGCTTGCTTCAAGAAGTCTGATTGTATCTTTTTTTAAATACTTTGGCATATCCTTACTCACTATATATCATTATATTATCCTATTACTAATAATTATATTTATACACGAACATACCATTATAAAAATATAAAATCCAATTAAAAATCATAATAACCTTTCCTAGATTAACTATATAATATTTCCAACAGCACATATTCTAAAAAGTAAAACAATATTATGATAATATTTTATTTCTTGTCAATATCTCTTAATTAATACTATTATTATAACAAAATAAAAAAGAGAGCCTAGTGGCTCCCTTTTCTATAATCTTACTAGAGTTAAACTTTTTCAGGTTCTGCGGTTTCAAGCGGGACAATGGCAAGGGTTTTGCCGAGCGGGGCAAGGAGTTTCAGCACAGTGTCAAGCTGGGGGCTGGTTTGTCCTGTTTCCATGCGGGCGATAACGGGCTGTTTTACTCCGCTGAGTTCCTCCAGTTTCTTTTGGCTTATGCCCTGTTCCTGCCGTGCTTTAATGAGTTCGCCGATAAGGGCAACCCGCAGATTGCTTTCCCGTATTTCTTCGGCGGTAAACAGTTCCTTTTGAACATCTTCCCAAGAACTGCCAAGAGCGGAATTTATTTTTGGATTATGCATTGTTTTCATGGTGTTACCTCGTTAGTCTTGGGCTAATCCCCGTTCTTTCAGGTCGTTGAGTTCCCGTTTTGCCTTTTCAATTTCTTTGCTTGGGGTCTTTTGGGTTTTCTTTATAAAGTGGTGCAAAAGGACAAAGCTGTTGTTTACCCAAGCCACAAAAAAGATCCTGTCACGCAGGGGGCGAAGTTCCCAAATTTCGCCGTCAATGTGTTTTATGTACGGTTCACCGATTTTTGTGCCGTGTTCGCTCAAAATATTGATGTAGTCCTGAATTTTGGCGGCTTTTATGCGGCTGTCCTTGCCGTTTTGGCTGAGCAGTTCTTTCAAATATTCCAAAACAGGCTCTTTGCCGCTTTTATCCTTGTAAAAATAAATGGTATGCTTTCCCATTGTTGCTCCATAATGAAAAGATAAAAGGTCTTTGCCCTCTTGTCAATAACTTTTAAGTTATTGACAAGAGCTAAGCTACCTGTTCAGCAGCTGCGGAATAACCGAATGCAGGACAAACAAGGCTGTGCTTGTTGCTAAAGTAGTAACCAACGATGTTATCAAAATGGAATCTGACCATGAAGTTGAAATTTTTTGGCTTTGTTCGCGGATTGTGTGCAGAACTTTTTCCGCTTCTTCTGCGGTCTTGCGGACAGCGTCAAAAGGAGCCTGCACGGTTCGGGTATATTCGCTGGCGGTTCTAACGTGAAAGCCCTGTATCTCGCTTGAAAGTTTTTTGAGGTCTTTGTCTATCTCGGCAAAGTTCTTTTTCAAGTCTTGCAAAGTTTTCAGCAATTCTTGATTGTTTTGTAATTTCGCTTTCTCCTGTTGGTTCAGAAGTGCCAACCGCATTTCCAAAAGTTCCTGTTCGCTCAGCGGCTGTACTTGCTGATGTGCCTGCACTGTCTGCTGTGCGTTTGTTTTGGCTGTATTCATGGCGGATTGGTTCATGTTCCGCAGCATATCCATTTTCATAATATAATCCTTTTTGTTTGAGGGCGTTCCACGTATAGCCTTTGCCGAGTTTGCTTCCTTTGAAACTTATGCCGTTCAGGGAAAAGCTTATGCCGCTTATGGTGCCCGTGCTTGCCTGATTGAGTTTTACCTCAATGCCGTTTTCCTGCAGTTTTGCCGCAAATTCCCGAAAGGGCACAGGCTCTTGCAGGGCGTTGCTGATATATTCCTGCAAAAGCATACGCACGGAGGGTTCCTGCTTTCTGACAGCCTGTTCCAGTTCTCCTTTTTTTGGGGAAGACCTTTCTGCTTCTCTGCTGTTTTTTACCTGCATAAGCCCAAACTCCTTTTCCAGCTTGCGCATGACGGCTTCCTGCCGTTTATAATCATGGGAATCGCTGACAACCGAACCGTCAAGGCGTATGCGGTTTACCAGAATGTGAATATGCGGATGTTTGGTGTCCGTATGACGGCTGATAAGATACTGATTGTCGGTAAAGCCCATGTCCTTCAGCCAAGTGTGTGCAACTTTGCACCAGTCATTGTCCGAAAGGTGTTCGTCAGGGTGCAGGCTTATGCTTACATGGCAGACAGCCTTGGTCAGATTGGGACGCAAAGCCCGAATTGCTCCGAACTCCTTGGCAAAAGCCGAAACACTGCCTTTTTCCTTGGCGGACATGTTGGAATCAAGCAAAACGCTTTTGCCTTTCTGCAAATCATAGGCAACAGCCCCGCGAAAGCCTTTTCCTTTAATTGCCTTGGCTATCATACTTTTCACTGCCGCCGTGTTCGCTGTCTGTCTGCAAACTGTCCAAGCCCAGCAACTGGCTTTGCACTTGGCTTATTGCCTGCTGGAGTTCATTAAAAAGCTTTAAATAATGGTGGGTAAGCTGGGTTTGTCCGAAGTTCACGGAACGCGCAAGCTGATTGATATTGTTTCCGATACGTATAAGATTGGCATAAGCCTTGCGGTTGAGTTCGGGAACGGGCGGAAGCGGCAGGCGTTTTTTCAGGGCACATTCACGCAGAAACCGTGCAGGGTTCATGTTCATTTCCTGCGCTTTTTGGTTCAGCGTGTCCCATTCTTTTTGATTAACTCGAACGCCTATGGTCTTGAAACGGATTTTTTCTTTGCCGACAGCGGGACGGCCGCCTTTATGTTTATGATACATATTTTTTCCTTTTTGATTTTTGGAGTGTGAAAAATTTTGCGGAGCAAATATTAAAAAGCCTCGCAGAGCAAGTCAGTTTGAGTGAAGCGAAAACATGGCTTGCTTCTATAAAAATCCGCAGCAGGTTTGCCCGTCTTGTTTCAACAGAAACAGAAACTGCTCGGATTTTGCACCCCAAGATTGGAGTTATCGTTATTTTATTTTTGCCCTGTCCCAATGTCCCCGTACTAGTCAAAGGGACAGAGGGACAAGAGGGGAACAAAGATAATCACAAAACAAAAGCAAAACTCAAAAACTGACTGCCGCACGGGACACGGGGACATTATTCCGCTTCCAATTTCTTTTTCAAGCGGTGAGCCGTGCTTTTAGACAAGCCCATTTCCTCGGCACATTCACGGATAGAATATCCCTCGCTCAACAGTTTTTTCAGCTGTTCAAGTTCTGCTTCCTGAATTTCAAAAATGTCCCAGTGCAGAATATTATTTTCCGATTTTAAATGAACTTCAAAGGGCAGGGCGTCTTTGCCTGTTATGCTTCGGGCTTTGGTAAGGTGTATCTGAAAGCGTGCACCTTCCGCCATGTTGTAAACTTTTGGGCGGCGCAGGCTGATGACCGTGTCCATAATGTCTTCACGGGCGGAAGTTCCCCGTTGGTCGCCTGATTTTCCTGCGTGATGGACAAGCAAAACAGCTATGCCGCGTCTTCGCAAATCAAGAAGCCATGTCTGCATGGGCTGCCAAGACTGCGATTCGTTTTCCTTGCCCGTTCGGCATAAGGTGGAAATATTGTCAAGGACAAGCAAATCAATGTCAGACAAAAACGGTTCCAGAGCTTTTTGTCCTGCCGCCGTGGCAAGGTCGGGCATGGGACGGTTCTGCATATCGGGCGTGATGAGGGATAAATTCCGCATGGCACTTTCAGGTGCCGCCATGCCGCAGGCAAGGGCTTTTAATCGCTCCTGCATGGTAATGGCAGGCATTTCGCCGTCCACGTACAAAACCTTGCTCGGCTTGCTTGCACGCCAGTTATACAGGCTAAGCCCTCCTGCCACTGCCAAAGACATGCTGAGTGCCGTAAATGTTTTGCCGATTCCGCGCGGAGCATACAAAATCACAATGCCTTGGATCGGGATAACAGGCTCAAGCAAAAAGCCCCGTTCAGGCAAGTCCATAGAAAGAAATTCTGCCATGTTCACCATAATAAGCTCTGTAACGAGCTGATGTTGCTGTGTTGATTGATTTTGCGTGCCTGCCTGCTGTGCGTTTAGCGGCTGCTCGGTATGCTGTTCCCTTGCAGACAAGCTTTGGTCTAACTCCATAGAGAAAAAGGAATTCTGCATATTATTCCCCGTTTTCTGCCGTGAGGTCTGCTGAAATGTTTTCGTCCGTGTTTTGGCTGAGTTTTGCAATCAGTTCCCGTATGTCTTCCACTCGCCATGCGGTTGTTTTTGCCCCTAATTTAATGGGACTGGGAAATCGTCCGTTTTTGACGCCAAGCCAAAACTGTGTTTTGCTGATAGGAATAACCGCCAAAATTTGCGGCAGTCGGACAAAACCTTCCTTGGGAAGATCAGAGGGAAGTTCTGAAAGAAAGCGTGAAGATTGTTTTTTGTTTTTAGTCATAAAAAAAACTCCTGTGTTTTTCGTCCGAATTGGTACTGATAAGTCCAACCCAATTCTGGATAAAGCACAGGAGTTCGGTAACAGGCAAATAACAAGTTGGTAACGTGTATTTTAACTATGATTACAATATGTTATTTGTTTTTTGTTTCATTGGATAACAGTGGCATAACATCTTCAAAAGGGACATTTTTGTTTGACATTTTGTTTAAAACCCTATCAATTGCCCGTTGGGTACGCATGACATATTTATTGGTTTCTTCTTTTTCTTTTTGATAAGGAGGAGTAGGTTTTGCCGTATATGGGTCAAGAAAAACAGCAACATCGTTATATGTCATTGTCAACGTGCCCCAAAAATAAAGTTCATTAAGCTGATTTGCAGTAAATTTATTTTTGGGCAACATTTCAGCTTGCTGCAACGTATATGCCTTAAAAAGTTCTGGAGAACGGTAAAACAAAACATCAATTAATCTAATATAATTTTTTGATTTAACCAATTCATCATTATATGTTTCTATTTTCTCCTTTTGATACATAAGATTTGGTTTTTCCAAGAAAAGTATGCCATAAAAGCTAAGAATATAACAACGGACTACTTGAACGGCAGAATATGTTATCATATTAAGACATTCTTTCAATGTTGTTATCCGTGGATTTACATAATATGTATTTTTGATACAGTTCCGAATAATTTTGAGAATATTTTCATCTGTTGTGATTTTTTCTTCTGAAACAAAAAAATCATCAGATAACAATGTACTCTCATAAATATTTTTTACATTGATAACGTGGTCTTTGAAAAAGTAAATATTATTAATGAAATTGTCATAACAATTAAAAAGGTTGCTTTCAAAATACATATCATAGCATTCAAAAAATTCTTCATTATTATTTTTTACGACAGAATTTTTATATAACGGTACAAGCCACCCATTTTTAATTGCTGAACTTATTATTCTGGCACTGTCTTTTTTGAACAAATATGCAAGGTCGACAAAACTGATTAATTTATCAGGCCTGATATTGTTTCCTTCATTTTTTAAATATGGCAGTTTATACAATGGTTTTTTAAATATTTTTTGCAGGAAAAACAATAAAACGTGAAATCCGATAATGGCAACCATTGGAATAAGCACCAAAAGAAACAAAGCCAAAAGCATCAGAAAATGAAAAAAATCAAAATTCATTCTTTAACTCCTCCAAATAGTCAGCCCAAGCCTGCATCATGCGGCGGCGTTCGGGCAAAAATTCTGCATAATTGTAAGCGGCACGCACGCTGTCGCGTTCGCAGTGGGCAAGCTGTCTTTCAATAGCGTCCCTGTTCCAGCCAAGTTCGTTCAGCAGGGTGGACGCCATGGAGCGGAAGCCGTGAACTGTCATTTCCTGCCCTGAATAGCCAAGCCGCCGCAAAGCCACGGTAAGGGTATTTTCGGACATGGGAATGGTTTTGGAACGCACGGACGGAAAAACGTATTTGCCTTCACCTGTGAGGGGTTTTAACTCCATAAGAATACGGGTTGCCTGTTCAGAAAGGGGCACAAGGTGCGTGCTTCTCATTTTCATTTTATGGGCAGGAATACGCCATATTTTTTCCGCAAAATCAAATTCTTCCCACTCGGCGTGCCGAAGTTCGCCAGGACGCACAAAAACAAGCGGTGCAAGCTGCAACGCACAATAGACGGAAAAATGGGCTTTGCAGCCGTCAATGTCACGCAGAAGCTGTCCGACCTTTTTCGGGTCGGTAATGCTTGCAAGGTGTTTGCCTTTGGGCGGTGTTAATGCTCCCTGCAGGTCTTGGGCGGAATCGCGTTCAGCAAGCCCGCAGGCAATGGCATAACGGAAAACCATGGAACAAATGCCGCGTACCCGTTTGGCTGTTTCAAGTGCACCGCGTTTTTCAATGAGTCGCAGAACTTCCAAAAGTCTTGGCGGCGTGATTTCGGAAATGGGCGTTTTGCCAAGATAGGGAAAGACATTGTTTTCAAGACGGCTAAGCGTCAGCTCCGCATGCCCTTCTGTCCAGCGTGACTTGAATTTTTTGTGCCATTCTCTGGCAATATTTTCAAAATGGTACTTTTCATCGGTCAGGGCTTTTTCCTGCCTGCGTTTTTCCTGCGGGTCTATGCCGTTGGCAAGCTGTACCCGCAGTTCGTCACGCTTTTTGCGTGCGTCACTTAAACTGATTTCAGGATACGGTCCAAGAGATATTTTATTCTTTTTGCCTTTAAATGAATAACGGAAACGCCATGCTTTTTTTCCTGTGGGCATGATTTCAAGATACAGCCCTCTGTCGTCATTGACAATATACTGTGTTTCCTTTGGCTGTAAATTTTTTATGGAGTTATTGTTTAACATTTTTTATCCTACCTGTTGAAATAGTTAATAAATCATAAAAAAAGGTGTACACGCTTTCAGCTATTATACCATGTTCAGGGCTTAAGTCTACTTTGGGGTACACCTGTGTACACGGACAAGGTCGGATTTTATCGGACTGCATGGGACAAAAAAATCCCCATAATATGCTGAATATTATGGGGAAAAATTTTTATTGGGACTTAAAAAAATCTTTATGTGGTGGAGGCGGGGGGAGTTGAACCCCCGTCCGCGAACAATCCACGCAAAGCGTCTACAGGTTTAGCTTGGATATAATGTCACCGTATTGTTGACCTCCAAACAGGTGCGATACGGTTAGCCGTGCGTTATGATCTTGCGGTTCCCCCACGCGGCAAAGGGTTCCGCCAGCCTAATAATATGACACCGCACCGGGATATTAGGCATTTCCCGGATTGGCGTGGGCTGCTAAATTGAGCCCAAGGTGCACAAACTGCAATTAAGCAGCGTATGCGTAAGCGTAATCGTCGTTTGCAATTACATTGTTGCCGCTTTTAACGAGGCCAGCGGCGCCTCGACCTGCAGCTTTGGCTTCTTCATCCACGTCGAAGCCAATGCGCCCCCATTGGGGGTGTTTCCACTTGTATAAAGTATAAGCATTATTTTTTTTAAGTAAAGTCTTTTTAATGATAAGCAGATTTATGCTGCAAATAAAAGTACCTGTCTGACATTCAGCATAGACAAAGCAAAAATAAGCATTTATATTTTATTCTTGATAAAAAAACAAACATTATATAATATCTTGTACGTAAAATATAAAAAGAGAATTGACATGAGCCTTATTATTCTTACGATTCTTGTTATAATTTCTGGCATAATCACATATTTAACACATCATTTTTTATTTTTCATGGCAGGCAGAGAGCATGAAAAACTATTCTTTTATCTGCCCTCATTTTACAAAGAGACAAGACTTAAGCCTTTAGTTTTATTCATTGTCTACTTTTTAATAATAGGCTGTTCTATAAAATTTTTCTCTTTTTTACCCATTTTGCCAACCGCCCCCCCCAGCAATACAGCGCCGCCCAAAACCGAGCTAAACACGCTTACCCATTTAAATACACAACTCCCGGCCCTGCAGCCGGATAACACGCCGCACTCCCAACCAGCTGAACTTTCTGCTATAAGCAACCCCCAACAATATCCAGCCGCACCACAAAAAACAAATCAAATTATTATTATAAAACGTGACAATACAAGATCCCCAAACACTGTTTTTGCAAATAAAATACATGGGGCAGCAATTGATGCAAGCGATTCATTCTAACAACAAAAAGGAGAGTATCATGATAAAAAGCAAACAATTAGCACAGATAATGCTATGCTTAAGTCTGCTGATACCAGCGTCAAAAGCAGCCGCTCAAGAAGTTTTTTCTGCGCGCTTCACTCCCGGATACAATATTTATGTCTACAGCCTAAAACCCGGAACAAGTATTTCAGACCTTCCGCTTCCCAACGCGGAACTGGGCTATTTTACAGCAGAAAAACCACTTTACCAATATAGAGATGTTGCCAAACTTCTTGAAATATCCCCACGGACCATGCATTTAATCCGCGGCATAGGATATATCAACATTGAAAAACCGACTACAGTTATTTTTCTTGCCAACAGTGACGGAAGGGTTGCATATGCTTTATATGCCAATAAAAAACTCATCACAAAAGAATTCACTGTATCAGGACTTGCCAATTCTTCAGAAATAACGTTCAGCAAACCCGGCATATACGAACTGGATTTTCGCATATATGGGACAATCAACCAAAACAAAGAAATTAAAGAAGAATTGTATCCGTATCATGATTTCCATTTTAAAATAAAAACCGAAGACAGCAGCAAACCTCTTCCTGCATACAGCGTCTTGCTTCTGCCTCTGAAACAATAATTTCCTGCGAACAAACAGCACAAAAAAAGACACCGGTTTCCCGGTGTCTTTTCATATATGGAGCCGAACGGCCGTATTTTAGTACATACCGCCCATGCCGCCCATGCCGCCGCCCATAGGAGGCATAGCAGGAGCTTCTTCTTTTTTCGGAGCGTCTGCGATAGCGCAGTCGGTGGTGAGCAGGAGGCCTGCAACGGAAGCGGCGTGCTGCAGAGCGAAACGGGTTACCTGTTTCGGGTCGATAACGCCTGCTTTGAGGAGGTCTTCGTATTCGCCGGTTGCGGCGTTGAAGCCGAAGCCGTCTTTGCCGGAGCGGACTTTTTCCACAACAACGGAACCTTCAAAACCTGCGTTGGCAGCGATTTGACGAAGCGGTTCTTCGATGGCGCGGCGGATAATGTTTACGCCTGCAAGTTCGTCGTCGTCGGCAACTTTGAGATCGTCAAGAGCTTTGCTTGCGCGGATGAAAGCGGTGCCGCCTCCGGGAACAATGCCTTCGGCAACGGCTGCGCGGGTAGCGTTGAGGGCGTCTTCCACGCGGTCTTTCTTTTCTTTCATTTCAACTTCGGTAGCAGCGCCGACATGGATTACGGCTACGCCGCCAACGAGTTTGGCAAGACGTTCCTGAAGTTTTTCACGGTCGTAATCGGAAGAAGATTCTTCGATTTGGCCGCGGATTTGTTTAACGCGTGCTTTGATATCTTCGGATTTGCCGTGGCCGTCAACGATAACGGTGTTGTCTTTGTCGATACGTACGCTTTTGCAGGTACCGAGGTCAGCCAAGGTCATATTTTCAAGTTTGATGCCCATTTCTTCGGAAACAACGGTGCCGCCGGTAAGAATGGCGATATCTTGGAGCATGGCTTTGCGGCGGTCGCCGAAGCCCGGAGCTTTTTTGGCTGCAACCTGAATGGTGCCACGCAGACGGTTTACAACGAGGGTAGCAAGAGCTTCGCCTTCGATGTCTTCAGCAATGATAAGAAGCGGACGGTTCATTTTAGCAACCTGTTCAAGAACCGGGAGCATTTCTTTCATGCTGGTGATTTTCTTTTCCTGAAGAAGAATGTAGGGATTTTCGAGTTCGCAGACGAGTTTTTCGGTATCGGTTACGAAATACGGGGAAAGGTAACCGCGGTCGAACTGCATACCTTCAACGGTATCAAGAGTGGTTTCGAGACCTTTTGCTTCTTCAACGGTGATAACGCCTTCTTTGCCTACTTTGCCCATGGCTTCTGCGATGATGTTGCCGATGGTTGCGTCGGAGTTGGCGGAAATGGTACCTACCTGAGCGATTTCTTTTTGATCGCGGGTGGGTTTTGCAATGTTGCCGAGTTCGGCGGTAACAGCTTCGACTGCTTTGTCGATACCGCGCTTAATGGGCATGGGGTTGCGGCCTGCGGCAACGAGTTTTACGCCTTCGCGGTAAATGGCTTGGGCAAGAATGGTAGCGGTGGTGGTACCGTCGCCGGCAGCTTCGTTGGTTTTGGAAGCAACGTCGCGCACGAGCTGAGCGCCCATGTTTTCAAATTTATCTTCAAGTTCGATTTCTTTGGCAACGGAAACGCCGTCTTTGGTGATTACGGGAGCGCCGTAAGATTTTTCGATAAGTACGTTGCGGCCTTTGGGACCGAGGGTAACTTTTACGGCATTGGCGAGTTTGTCAACGCCAGCAGCCAAGCGTTCGCGGGCTTTTGCGTCAAAAATAATTTCTTTAGCGGACATTATATGTATCTCCTAAAATTGATAACGGAATTTATTGAAAATATTAAGAAAGCACTGCCAAGATATCTTCTTCGCGAAGAACAAGATATTCTTCGCCGCCGTGTTTTACTTCGGTGCCGACATATTTGCCAAAGAGAACAATGTCACCTTCTTTAACTTCAAGAGGAGCGCGGGTGCCGTCGTTCAAAAGTCTGCCGGAACCTACGGCAATAACTTTTGCCTGAGAAGGTTTTTCTTTTGCGGATTCAGGAATGAAAAGACCACCTGCGGTTTTTTCTTCGCTGTCTAAACGCTTAACAAGCACACGGTCATTAAGGGGTTTGAAACTCATGGAAACATATCCTCCAACGATATTTTATTCTTATTTTTTTCTTTTTTGTGACGGCTTGTGCCGACAAGGAATAAATAATGCTTTTTTAAAACTTGAAAAGGGGTAAAGGCAAAAAAAATTTAAATATTTTTTTTAATCATGTTAATTCTGACAGTTATCATATTAACTTTTTTAAGTTTTTTTATTGCTTTGCTTTTTCCCGTAAAAAAGCTATACTTTTTGTTCAAAAAAGGAAAATTATGCTCAAAAAAATTTTTTTGCCGTTTCTTTGCTTTATCTCCATGTTCATGCTGTTCACGGTATGCCTGAACGGCATCAGCTTTATTCTGCTGAAAACGCTTTTTGTTTTTTTGGATTATGCCCAGTACAGCCAAAAAATTTCCAATCCGCTCTATGTTCTTTTCCTTTTTGTGTTTGCCTGCTTTTCCCTGCCGAGCGTTCTTATCCTGAGCGTGCAAAGCGGCTTTTCCGTGAAAAAACGCCTGCTCCTTCTGCTGGAAAGCCACGCTTTTTTCTTTTTCTGGCAGGTCCTGTTCTGGCTTATTTTCGGCATTTTCACCCTGCACTATTCGCGGGCTTTTCTGGAACTTATTGTCAGTCTTCCGGAAGATGCGGCGGCAGCCGTTCTTGCCTGCATTTATATGCCGATAATTTTAATGACCCTCATACCCCTGCTGTGCATACTGTTTATTTGGACGGGAACACGGACAAGCCTTTTTCTTATTAAAGACGAAGAACGCAATGAATTTTCTTTCGCCGCGGAACCAAACGAAAAACTGAAACGTATTTTCGACTTCATGAGCTTTGCGGATAATTTCCTGCTGCTCTGCCTTCTGGCCATGTTCCTGCCCCTTCATTATGCGCCTTATCTGCCGCGGCTCAGCACACAGCCGCTTGTTTTCCTGCTCTGCTTTCTGCAGTATTTCAGCACAAAGCTTATCAAAAAAGAAAGAAGGCGGTGCCTTTTTGCCTACGGATTTTTTATTCAGACGGGAATGCTCGGCTATGCCCTTTTTATGGAAAACGATTTCTACAAAATCATTTTCTTTGCCTATTTCCTCCTGCGGATTTTCCTGTACGGCCAAGCCCTGCGCTTCGGAAAAGATGTTTTTGTCAAGGCCTGAATATGTCCGAACCGAAAACACAAATTTTTGAACACGGCGGACAAAAAATCCCTTACCGCGTCATTTTCGACAGGCACAAAACCGTGCGCCTGCGGCTGGACAATGCGGGCTGTGCCGTTGTCAAAATGCCTTTTTCCCTGTCCAAAGATTATGCACAGAAAATGCTTTTGAAGCATTTTCAATGGATTGTGCAAAAACAGGAAGAGCAGAAAAACATTTCCGCCAAACCCGAAACCGAGGAAATTTTTATTTTCGGCAGGGCTTTTTCCGTCGCCGCAAGCCCAAGCCCCCGCAATTTTCGGGAAAAGCTGCGCTTTGCCGCACAAAACACCTATTTTAATCAGGAACAGATTTTTCTTGCCGCCCTGCCTGCCGTGCAGACCGCACACCCGCACATCTGCCTGACGGCAAATACCCTGCACGTGCAGTGCCGAAACAGCGAAGACTGTCTGAAAAAACTTGCGGCCTGGCGCAAAAAATCCGCCCAAGCCTTTCTGCCCGTCTATTATGAACGGCTGTGGCAGGTTTTTCGGGAACAAAGCAGCCGCTTCCTGCTGCAGCACCGTGTACACACAGCATACCACACCTGTCTGCCGCCCCTTACGATACGCAGCTGCCGCCGCACTTACGGCTCCTGCCGCATTTCCCCGAAACGGCAGGAAACGGGCATTACGCTTTCCGCGCATTTAATGGGTCTGCCCCTTGAATATATCGAATTTGTCATTCTGCACGAATTCTGCCATTTGATTTTTCCCGACCATTCCCCGCGCTTTTACGCCCTGTTTGACTGCGTGCTGCCGCGGCACAAAAGCCTCAAAGCCGCCGCCAACGCCTGGAGCAAGACACATAATCCGTTTTAATTTTGACTTTGCCGGTTAATGCGGCTATACTGACCGCGATTAACAAAGGAGTCCGTATGGCTGAAAAAATTCTCATTATCGGAGCGGTGGCCCTCGGCACCAAAGCCGCCACCCGCTGCAAGCGCCTCAACCCGAACACGGAAATAACCCTCATCGACCAAGGCCGGTTCATTTCCTACGGCGGCTGCGGTATGCCCTTTTTCATTTCTTCGGAAGTGGACAGCATTGACGACCTGCGCGCCACCACCGCCAACGTTATCCGCGACCCGCACTTTTTCACCCATGTTAAAGATATAGACTGCGTAAAAATCCGCACCAAAGCCATAGAAATCAACCGCGCGGAAAAATACGTGCTGACGGAAAATCTTGACAGCGGCACCCAGGAAAAACTTCCCTACGACAAGCTGGTGCTTGCCATGGGCAGCCGTGCCGTTGTGCCGCAGATCAAAGGCGTGCATCTTAAAAACATCACCACCGTTGCGGGTCTCGAAGATGCCGCCGCAATCCGCGAACACTGCGCAAAAGGCGTACAGAACATGGTCATTATCGGCGCCAGCTTCACCGCCATAGAAATCGCCGTGGGCCTTGCGGAAATGTGGGGCATTAACTGCACGCTGATCAAGCGCTCAAAACGCATGATGCCGAACCTTGTTTCTTCCACAATTTCCGACATGATAAAGCATGACCTGGAAAAAGCCGGCATCAGCATCATAGCCGAAGAAGACGTGCTGGAATTTACGGACAACGGCCAAGGCGCCGTGGCGGAAGTAGTTACCGACAGACAGCGCATTAAAGCCGACCACGTTATCCTGGCCATGGGCGTTAAAGCCAATTACGAACTGGCGGAACAGGCAGGGCTTAAATGCAGTCCGAAATATGGGGTCTGCGTCAACGAATACCTGCAGACTTCCGACCCCGACATCTACGCCGGCGGCGACCTCATCGCCATTAAAAACCTTATTTCCGGCCAGGAAACCCATTTGCCCATGGGCTCCCTTGCCAACAGACAGGGACGCATTATCGGCACCAACACAGCGGGCGGCAATCCCGTTACGGGGCTTGAAACCTTCCCCGGCGTTGTCGGCACCTGGTGCATGAAAATGGCAAACGGCACCGCCGCAGGCACAGGCCTCAACGAAGACATGGCCAAAAAAGCGGGCTTCGACACCGTAAGCGTCAATATGGAACAGCTGGACAAAGCCCATTTTTATCCCGAAAAATCCATGATGACCCTGGAAGTGGTGGCAGACAAAAAAACACGGCGCATTCTCGGTATGCAGGGCTACTGCGCCGACGGCATGAGTCTCAAAGCACGCATAGACACCATGGCGGCCATGCTCCAGTTCGGCACCCCTACCCTGCACGATCTGTCCATTGCCGAAGTTTCCTACTCCCCGCCCCTTGCCTCCGCCATGGACGTATTCAACGCCGCGGGCAACGTGGCAGACAACGTTGTCACCGGCCTTGCGGAATTCATTAAACCCGAAGAATTTGACGAAATTTTCGAAAACCGCGCGGACAACAACTATATTGTCGTGGATACCAGACCGGGACTTCTGCCCAAAGAAGCTGCACAAAAGCACAGCGGCTGGCTTGCCGTCACCCTGGAAGAATTTAATGATAAAATGGATACCGTTCCCCAGGACAAAAATATAGCGATTATCTGCAATTCCGGCACGCGCGCCTACGAATGCCAGCTCAAGCTCAAACGCAGAGGCATACACAGCGTCAATGCCTCCGGCGGCATACAGGCCATGAAAAAACGCGGCAAAGAGTATTGATAAAACGGGGACACAATGTCCCCTTTTTTATAAATATGTTCCGGGAGAAATGATTGCGCTGCCGTCCGTTTGCGTAAAATTCGCAGGTTCACTGACGCAAACAGCTTACTGCCCTTTAGGCGGCTCCCCCGCACCCCCTCATTGGGCGTCATGCACGGAACCCTGCCGAATTTTGAGGGGGCAAATCATTTCCCCCAAGAAAAAAAATAAATTCCCGCACGGCGAAAAAAGCCAAGGGCGTACGAGAAAATAAAAGAGGGGTACGGACAGGGACCCCCGAAACGTACCCCTCTTTTTTGAGTGTGGGGCAGCGCCCCATAAGAGAAAAACTTTTTGCAGAATATTTTAAAAAATTTTATTATTCTTACAAAACGGCTACGCACTCGATTTCAACAAGACCGCCGAGAGGAAGCTGTTTTACTGCAAAGCAGGAGCGGGCCGGAAAATCTTTGGTAAATACTTTTGCGTATTCGGCGTTGAAAGCTTGGAAATCGGCGATATCGGCGAGGAAAACAGTGGTTTTTACCACATTGTCCACAGTGGCGCCTTGGCTTTTGAGTACGGCAGCCATATTTTTAAGAGCTTGGGCAGCCTGTTCTGCAACGCCGCCTTCAACCATTTTGCCGGTTTCGGGAACAAGGCCGAGCTGTCCGGAAAGATACAGGGTATTGCCTGCTTTAACGGCTTGGGAATAGGGGCCTACGGCATTGGGCGCTTCGCTGGTAAAGATAATTTCTTTCATAACAACTCCTTTTTATACGGATTTTATTTTTCTTTAAACATCATTTGCCAAAAACCATTCTCTGTCAATAAGAAAAGCACGGGAAAACCGTGCTTTTCATTTTCAGGAGAATTATGGTTACTATTTTCTGAAGCAATCGAGGTAGGCATAGAGGGCCGGAGAGCCGCCGGTATGCAGGAAGAGGATATTGGAACCTTCTTTGAAGTGGCCTTTGCGTACCAGGTCGATAAGACCGGACATGGCTTTGCCGGAGTAAACCGGGTCAAGGAGAATGCCTTCGGTGGTAGCAAGAAGTTTTACGGCTTCAACCATGGCGTCGGTAGGCAGAGAGTAGCCGGGGCCTACGTAATCGTCGTAAGCAACAACTTTTTCGCGCGGAACGCTTACGCCTGCGCCGATAAGTTCAAGAGTTTGGTTTGCAAGGGTATAAACAGCTTCTTCCTGTTTGGGTTTCGGACGGTTTACGCCGATGCCGGTAACGGGAATATTGATGGCATTGCCTACCATGCCTGCGATAATGCCGGCATGGGTGCCTGCAGAACCGCTGGGAACAACCATGTGGTCAAAGTTGAGACCTTGGGTGAACATTTGGTTCATGATTTCTTCCATGCAGGAAACATAGCCGAGCGCGCCGATAGCGTTGGAAGCGCCGCCGGGAACAATATAGGGTTTTTTGCCTTCGGCTTTGAGTTTGTCAGCAACTTTTTCCATTTCGGCCATCATGTTGGAACCGCCTTCAACAACGGTAATGCCTTTTACGCCGAGCAGCTGGAAGAGGAAGTTATTGCCGGAAGCTTCGGGTTTGTAAGAATTTTTTACGCGTTCTTCCAAAACGAGGTAGCAGTCGAGACCTTCTTTAACAGCCCAGGAAAGAGTCAAACGGCAGTGGTTGGACTGAACGGCGCCGCAGGTAATAATGGTGTCTGCGCCTTTTTCGAGAGCGTCTGCAATGCAGAAGTCCAGCTTACGAGTTTTGTTGCCGCCTGCAGTACCGGGGAGAAGGTCATCGCGTTTGATATACACGTTGACTTTGCCGCCAAGAGCTTTGGAGAAATTGGGCAGGTACTCGATAGGAGTAGCTTCTTTAACATAACCGCGACGTTTGAATTGAGCTAAGTTCATAAATATCCCTCTGGTTTTCTTTTCTGTATTTAGCAAGATTGCTATATTTTCTTAATGTCGACATTTATTTTGTATTCCTTAACCGATTCGATGTCAACACTTTTAATAAGAATTTTTAAAGAAATAATTCGGTTCGCTTATTGACAGCAAGGATAATTTTATACTAGCATAACCCCATATCTTTATTAGGAAAAAATATGGATTTTAAAAAGCAAACATATTCACTGCAGGTAAACCAGTACATACGCGGTCTTATTCAGCAGGGAAAACTTAAACCGGGTGATCCCATAAAAGAAGCCGAACTGTCAGAAAAACTCGGCATCAGCCGCGCTCCTATCCGCGAAGCCCTGCAGGTTTTGGTACAGGAAGGGCTGGTTTCCGCGGAGCCGCAGAAAGGCAAGACTATCCGCGTGCTCAGCCCTAAAGAAATCGTGGACGGCTATACCATTACCGCCATACTGGAAAGCGAAGCCATTATCCTTTCCCTTGACCAGTGGACAGACGAAGATTTTGCCGATTTGCAGCACATTCTTGATACCATAAAAGAAAAAAGCAGCCATTCCAACAATGTGGACGACTTGCTGGAACTTGACGAACTTCTGCACAATATGCTGCTCAGCCACTGCGACAATGAACAGCTTATCGACACGGCGCGCCTGTCTTCTTCCAATATTTCCAAATTCCTTTGCTATCCGTACTGGCGCTCCACCTGCAATCCCCGTCATTTTGTCGAACGTCATGAAGAAGTCGTCAATGCGATGTTTTCCAAAAATCCGGCAACCATCAGAAAAACCATACACAAACATTACAACGAAATAGCCTCCATTGTTTCCACCCTTGTGGAGCATGAAAACACTAAATAAGGCGTTTGTCATTTTATATTCCAGGAGTTCTTATGTATTCTTTTCCTTCTGTCCGCCACAAAATGGAGTATGTCTGCACCAAATGCGGCGCCCGCCACAGCATCGACGAACTTTTGTACACCTGCCCGGCCTGCGGCGGCGTACTGCTTTTAAATGATACGGAATTTGAAAAATACACCGAAATATCCGGCAAAACCTGGCAGGAAATTTTTGACGCCCGCCGTGCATCGGACTGCAGGGCCCTGAAAGGCATTTTTCGTTTTTACGAACTTATGGCACCCGTGCTGGAAGAGGAAGACATCATTTACCTCGGCGACGGACACAGCCCTGTCGTGGAAGCTTCCAAAGCGCTCAAGGATAAACTCGGCCTTGATTTTGCCTTCAAGCACGAAGGCCAGAACCCTTCCGCTTCCTTTAAAGACAGAGGCATGGCCGGCGCATTCAGCTATCTGCGCTCCATGGTGCGCAGACACGGCTGGGATAATATTCTTACGATCTGCGCTTCAACGGGCGATACGTCAGCCGCAGCGGCGCTGTACGGCGCCTATGTGGGCGACCCCATAAAAACAGTTGTGCTCCTGCCGGAAGGAAAAGTTACGCCGCAGCAGCTTTCCCAGCCCCTTGGCAGCGGCGCCACGGTACTGCAGATACCGGGCGTTTTCGACGACTGCATGAAAGTTGTGGAATATCTTGCCGCCCATTACCGCGTGGCCCTGCTCAATTCCAAAAACAGCTGGCGCATTCTCGGTCAGGAATCCTATGCCTACGAAGTAGCGCAGGAATACCGCTGGAACCTTGCGGGCAAAGCGCTGTTCGTGCCCATCGGCAATGCGGGCAACATTACGGCTGTCATGTCCGGCCTGATTAAAATGAAACGCCTTAATATTATAGAAGAACTGCCGCGTCTTTTCGGCGTGCAGTCCCACCATGCCGACCCCGTATACCAATATTACAGCCAAAACAAGGAACACCGCACCTACAGCCCCGTGGAAGTAAAACCCAGCGTTGCCCAGGCTGCCATGATCGGCAATCCCGTTTCCTTCCCGCGCGTACAGAAACTTGCCGCGCAGTATGAAGCCCTCGGCGGCGATTTCAATGTTGTGCAGGTAACGGAACAGGCCATTATGGACGCCATGATCATAGCCAATATGCACGGACACATTGCCTGCACGCAGGGCGGCGAATGTCTTGCCGGTCTTATCAAAGCCAAGGAAGAAGGCAAAATCGGCCATGAATTTGCCGTGCTTGACGCTACGGCTCATGCCCTGAAGTTCGCAGGCTTCCAGGAAATGTACTTTACCGGAACACTGCCGGGATATTTTGGCATAAGCCCCAAGGAAAACTTGCAGAACCTGCCGCATACCGTTATTTCCCAGGAACGCAAAAATCTGCTTTCCAAGGAAGAATATACGGCGGAGGCTGCGCATAATATTGCAAAATATATGAATTTGTTGGAAAAACAATAAATATTTCGCGGAGAGTTTGCGGTTAATGCTTGACAGAGCGCAAATTGCAAGCTATTTGATTAATAACCACAAGGTGGTAAATCTTTATATTAGTGCAAACTAATTTTTGGAGGACATTATGGGTTACACTGTTAGTGTAGACGCTGATAAATGCGTAGGTTGCGGCGAATGTGTTGATATCTGTCCGGTTAGCCTCTACGAACTCGTAGACGGCAAAAGCGAAGCTAAAAATCCTGACGAATGCCTCGGCTGTGAATCCTGCACCGGCGTTTGCGAACACGACGCTATCACCATTGAAGAAGTATAATTGACATACTCATCAATACTTTTGTGGCAAGGCAGCAGCTTTGCCACTTTTTTTATCAAAAAGGAGCATATATGGCACTGTATACCGATCAGGAAGCTCTGGACTACCACGAGTTTCCGCGCAAAGGCAAAGTGGAGGTCATTCCGGCCGTTTCCTGCAAAACGCAAAAAGATTTGTCTGTGGCTTACTCCCCCGGTGTTGCCGTGCCGTGCATGAAAATTTACGAAGACGAAAAAAACGCCGACATCTATACGGGCCGTGCCAACCTTGTGGCAGTTGTTTCCAACGGTACCGCCGTGCTCGGCCTCGGCAACATCGGCGCAAAGGCTTCCAAGCCCGTTATGGAAGGCAAAGGCCTGCTGTTTAAAATGTTTGCCGACGTGGACGTTTTCGATATAGAACTGGACGAAAAGGACCCTAAAAAAATCTGCCAAATCGTCAAAGCCCTGGAACCGACTTTCGGCGGCATTAACCTTGAAGACATCAAAGCTCCCGAATGTTTTTACATTGAAGACCGCCTCAAAAAAGAAATGAATATTCCCGTGTTTCACGACGACCAGCACGGAACGGCGGTTATTTCCGGCGCAGGGCTCATCAATGCCTGCCATTTGACCGGCAGAAAAATTTCTTCCTGCAAAATCGTTATTTCCGGTGCGGGCGCCGCTGCCATTGCCTGCGCCAATTTCTATGTATCCCTCGGCGTAAAGCGCAGAAATATTTTTATGTTCGACTCCAAGGGACTCATTCACCAAGGCAGGACCGACCTCAATAAATACAAAAAACGCTATGCCCAAAAAGAAAACCTGACCATGGCGCAGGCCATGCAGGGTGCCGACGTATTCCTGGGCCTGTCCAAAAAAGGCGTTATCAACGGCGAAATGCTCAAATCCATGAACAAACAGCCCCTTATTTTCGCCTGCGCCAACCCTGACCCGGAAATAAGCTACGAAGAAGCAAAACAGGCCGTTCCCGACTGCATTATCGGCACGGGCAGAAGCGACTACCCCAACCAAATCAACAATGTTTCCGGCTTCCCGTTTCTGTTCCGCGGCGCATTGGACGCAGGCGCCACGGAAATCAACGAGGCCATGAAAACAGCCGCAGCCAACGCTCTGGCCATGCTTGCGCGTGAAAAGGATATTCCGCAGGAAGTCAAAGACGCCTACAACGGACAGGAATTTTCCTTCGGTGCGGATTACATTATCCCCAAACCGCTGGACCCGCGCATTTTGGAATGGGAAACCGTCGCCGTGGCCAAAGCCGCCATGGAATCCGGCGTGGCCACCCGCCCCATTGCGGATTTTGAAGCTTACAAAAAAGAACTCAAAGAACGCGTACACAAAAGCCGGCAGCGCGCCGAAGCCGTGTATCCGCTGTATAAATAAATTCACACAGCCGTTTTGGGTAACAGCATAATTTTTAGACGGAACATACCAGGATTATATGAAGAAAACGGCAAGGCCCACGCCTTGCCGTTTTCTTTTTGTCTTAATTGTATGGTATGACTGTCTGCATTTGCTTTTCCCTGCCTTTTCAGATTCAAAAAACCAGCAACCCCTGTTTAGTGTCTGTTGACTATCTACTTTCCTGCTTTAGTATTTAAGAAAACAGGAGGAAGATATGAACACGTTTACACAGATACGCGGCGCAACAAGCATTCTTTGCTTTCACGGCAAAAAATTTCTTATAGATCCTTTTTTTGCGGCCAAAGGCACTTATCCCGCAGTTCCCTCTCCCCGCAATACGGATAAAAATCCGCTTGTCGATCTGCCCTTTTCTGCCGAACAAATCGTTAAGGGCATAGACGCCGCACTGATCACGCACCTGCATTTTGACCATTTTGACGAATTTGCCGCCCAAGCCCTGCCTAAAAATCTTCCGCTGTTCTGCCAGTCTGACCATGATGCCGCAGAACTTAAAAAATTCGGTTTTTCCGATGTCACTCCCCTGCGGGAAAGCGGCACGGAGTTTGCGGGCATTATGCTGTATAAGACAAAAGCGTTGCACGGCGACGGCGTAACAGCGGACTATTATTATAAAAAATACAATCTGTCTCCCGAAGCCTGCGGCATAGTTCTGCAAAAAGACGGTGACACCTTCTACTTTGCGGGTGATACGCTTTGGTTTGAAGGCGTCAGGGAAGCCATTGCCGCTTACAAGCCGCAGTATATAGCCCTCAATGCCGCCAATGCGCAGACCTATGACGGAACACCTATTCTTATGGGCTGTGACGGCGTATGGGAAGTAACCCTTTTTGCGCCGGAGGCAAAAATCATTATTACCCATATGGACGCAGTAAACCACGCAGCTCTAAGCCGACGGGAACTAAAAGACTTTGCCGCACAAAACGGTTTCCTGCACAGGCTTGCCGTTCCCGAAGACGGAGAAACCCTTGCCCTGGAATTTTAAAATTCCGCATTTGCCTATAAACCTGCCGCAAACAAAGCGGCAAAACAAAAGCCCCTTGCGGGGCTTTTGAGTATCGGAAGGCAATATAACGTTTTAGGGATTTATCCCTGCAGTTTGACAATAAGATCGGAAAGTACCTGGGTTTGGCTGACCACTTCGCTGACCGCCATGCGGGCTTCGCGCATATTTTGGGCATTTTCCTTGGCAATATTGTTAATGCTGTCCACAGACTGGGTAATTTCCTCGCTGGTGGCGGACTGTTCTTCGGAAGCGGTGGCAATGGCATGGATTTGATCCGCGGTGGTATCGGCAAGCTGCACGATGCCGAGCAGGGCTTCGCCCGCATCGCTGACCATTTTCGTTACTTTTTCAATCTGTTCCACGGCGCCGATTACCAGTTTGGTATTGTCTGCGGTGGATTTTTGAATGGCGGCAATGGCATTGCCTACGTCCGTGGTGCTTGTCATGGTTTTTTCCGCAAGGTTGCGCACTTCGTCGGCAACAACGGCAAAGCCGCGTCCTGCTTCGCCCGCACGGGCAGCTTCAATGGCGGCGTTGAGCGCCAGCAAATTGGTCTGGTCGGCAATATCGGAAATAACGTTCATAATTTCGTTAATAGCCTGCGCGTGTCCTGAAAGCACACCCATTTCAGACTGCAGCTTCAAAGATTCCTCGCGCACGGCTTCCATGGCTTTGACGCATTCCTGCATGGATTCGGAACCTGCTTGGGCTTCGGAGCGCACCGTGGCGGCGCTTTCGCTGGTTGTGCCTGCATTGCGGGCGATTTCCAGCACCGTGGCATTCATTTCTTCAAGGGCCGTTGCCGTTGCGGAAACTCTGTCCGCCTGGTCGGAAGCGCCGTTTTCGGAAAGCTCGATTTGGGAAGAAAGCTCTTCGGATGCGGAAGAAGCGATATTGGCAACCTGTTCCAACTCCTTGGCAATGGAGCGCATATTGTCGTGCGCTTTTTCTATTTCCAAAGAAGCCAGCTTTTGTTTGGTCACATCTGTCCACACGCTGATAACATTAGTGATGTTGCCGAGATTGTCGCGTATGGGCTGGGCAATGGTATCCACGTGGATTTTATTGTTCTGATGCGTGGTGTACTCAATGCTGACGCGGCCCTGTTCTTTGGAATTAATCGCTTTCAGCGTGGCGGTATTGAAATTTTCCTGGCGGTACATGAACTGGCCGGAAGTTTCGCCGATGCAGTCTTTCATGGGACGGGAAATTTCAAGAAGCTTCATCATTTCGTTATTGGCATACTGCAGCCTGTTGTCCGCGCCGAAAACAGCAGTCGGCACCGGCAGGCTGGCCAGAATTTTTTGGGAAAAATCCAGCGCTTCTTTCATTTTGCTGACCATGATCACAATATGGCTGTAAACGCCGTGATATTCTTTATTGTTGTCAATATTGTAATCGCCGTTGGTAACTTTTGCGGCAAGCTCTGAAAGTTCCGCAGGGTCGGCGCCGAGCTGCTTGAGCACGGAACGGCTGATGTATACGGTCAGCACAATGCCGAGAAGCACGGCGACAACGGTGGTGATAAGCAGGATCAGGCTGGCTTTGTCTTTGGCTATATCATACTGTTCCCTGGCATAGGCGGAAAAATCAAGCGCAATGTTGATAAGCTCGGACAGCTCCGCATTTTCCTGCGCAAGAGATTCCTGGAATGACTGGGCGGAAATGACGATATTTTTAATATCGTCCACGTACACAAGCACATCGGCGCACACGTCCGCAAATTTCTCGCTTCTTCCGGAATATATTTCCGCAAGGCTGGCGAGCTGGTCCAGATATTCCTGGAGCACGCCGAGGTTTTCTTCATTCTGCACGCGCAGATACCGTTCCAGATATTTGGTGATGTTGGCAAGCTTAAGGTCCATGGTCTGCACGGCAATAAAGTTTGTCGCTCCGCCGCTGATTATTCTTGCCTGTTCTTCCTGCATGACTTTGCTTATTTTGGCGGCAATGTTCCTGTAATCGGCATCTGCCGCCGCGGTCAGTTCGTGCAGGTCGGCAAACGTGGCTATCATTAAATCAATGGAAATCAGCAAATGGTCTATGCGGGAATTGTAATTGTCCACGACTTCGACAGTTTGCGGCTGTCCTGCCAGCTTGCGCACTTCGTCGGCATTGTTTTTGGCCTGCAGAATATGTTCTTTTATCTGGTTGAAATACTGCGGATCGTTTTGTGCAATGCCCGTTATTGCCGCACGCTGGGCAAAAGAAGTTTCCGTAAGGGCATCTTCTGTTTTTGCGATAAGGTTTTTCAGGCGCTGCATATCGTTGATGTCGTACCATGCAACGCCGGAAAGGACTATCAGCAGCAAAATAATGACGCTGAAAGCCAAGGACAATTTACTGGATAGCTTCATACTGCCTCCCTTTAAATACTGCGTTAAACCCCTTAATCGGCAGGGAAGGTAAAAGGAATAGAGAAAGGGGCATTAAAAAAGCACCGAAAATTTTCGGTGCCTTGTATGCCGAAACTACTGCAGACGGCTCTGCACGTAAGGAATAAGCCCTCCGCGCCGCAAAAGATCCTGCATGGACGGCGGCAGGGGCGGGAAAGGAATTTCCGTGCCTGTGGTCAGGTTGCGGATAATGCCTGCGTCGGTATCCACTTCCAGGCTGTCGCCGTCGTGAATTTTTTCCACTTCATCGCCGATTTCAAGCAGCAGCAGTCCCATATTGAAGCTGTTGCGGTAAAAAATGCGGGCGAAACTGTGCGCAATGACAATGGGCATACCTGCGCCCACAATGGCCACGGGAGCGTGCTCGCGGGAAGAACCGCAGCCGAAGTTGCGGCCTGCTACCATGATATCGCCCTGGCTTACGCGTTTAATCCAATTCGGTTCCAAGCCTTCCATGCAGTTTTCGCCGAGTTTTTTGGCGTCTGTGGTTACCAGAAAACGTGCAGGAATAATTGCGTCGGTATCTATGTGATCACCCACTTTATGGGATTTGCCTTGATATTTCATTGTTTCCTCGCTTCTTATAATGCTTTCGGTCCGCCGATGACGCCAAGCACGGCGCTGGCGGCGGCAACTGCCGGGTTGGAAAGGTACACTTCGGACTGCAGGCTGCCCATACGGCCTTTAAAGTTGCGGTTGGTAGTGGCAATGGCGCGTTCGCCGTCAGCCAAAATGCCCATATGGCCGCCGAGGCACGGGCCGCAGGTGGCAGGGCCCACTATGCAGCCGGCATCCATAAAGATTTCCAAAAGGCCTTCTTTCATCGCCTGCTTCCAAATTGTCGGAGTGGCAGGAAGAATAATGCAGCGCACGTCTTTGGCAACTTTTCTGCCTTTGAGCACTGCGGCGGCTTCGCGCATATCGCTTATGCGGCCGTTGGTGCAGGAGCCGATAACAACCTGGTTAACCGGCAGTTCGCCCACTTCGGAAACGGGTTTTACGTTTTCCGGCAGGTGCGGGCAGGCAACCATGGGTTCCATGCCGTCCACGTCTATAACAAGCTCGCGTTCGTATACGGCGCCTTTGTCCGCACTGATACGCAGCGGGTCGGGATTGTTGTGGGCTTTGCAGTATTCCGCGGTTTTGTCGTCGGAAGCGAAGAGCCCCACTTTGCCGCCGGCTTCGATAGCCATGTTCGCCATGCACAGACGGCCTTCCACGGACAGGCTTTCAATGGCGGTGCCGTCAAATTCAAGGGCTTTGTACAGGGCGCCGTCCACGCCGATTTTGCCTATGGTGGTCAGAATAAGATCTTTGCCGCCCACATATTCGGGCAGGGTGCCGTTAAACGTTACGCGAATGGTCGGCGGAACTTTAAACCAGGTTTCGCCCAGAGCCATGGCGCCGGCAATGTCGGTGCTGCCCATGCCCGTGGCAAAAGCGCCAAGGCCGCCGTATGTGCAGGTATGGCTGTCCGCACCGATGACGATATAGCCCGGTTTTACCAGCCCCTGTTCCGGCAAAAGAGCGTGCTCGACGCCTGCGTCGCCGCCTTCGTAATAACGGGTGATATTGTATGCACGCGCAAATTCGCGGGTGCCTTTTACCTGATTGGCGGAATCAATGTCTTTCTGCGGGGTGAAATGGTCCATGACAAGGGCGATTTTGTCCTTGTCGAACACGTCTTTCGCGCCCATTTGTTTAAAAGATTTAATTGCAAGCGGTGCGGTAATATCGTTTGCAAGCACAAAATCCACTTTACAGCGGACAATCTGACCGGCCTCGCGGACTTCTTCGTCCGTGTGCATTTGCAGTATTTTTTGAGCAAGAGTGTGAGCCATCCTAATCTCCTTTTTTGCAGCTCGTTTGTAAACAGTGTAATTTTATTGATTTTGCAAAATCTTGCAACTAATAATTTTCATCTTTTTCCTTGCGGACAAGACGGTTCATGGCGTCCACATACGCTTTGGCGCAGGAAGTGAGAATATCATGGTGGGAGGCGCGGCCCGTGGCGGTAAGGCCGTTTTCCGCAAGAGTAACGGTTACTTCGCCCTGAGCGTCGGTGCCGCCGGTTATAGCGTTGATTGCAAAGCGTTCCAGTTCCGGATTTCTGCCCAAAAGTTCCGCAATGACATTAAAAACCGCGTCCACGGGGCCTACGCCGAAGCCTGCATTGCGCTTGACTTCGCCTTTAACCTCAATGGCTGCCGCGGCAATGGCAGGCATATTTTCCGTGGAGCTCTGCACGGAAACGGACAGCAGCTTAAAGCTGTCGGGCATACGGTACACTTCGCCCACGACAAGGGCTTCGATGTCTTCGTCGTGTATGGTTTTCTTTTTGTCCGCAAGGGCTTTGATCGCATTGAAAACCTGCTCGAACTGCTCTTCGCTGAGGGAGCCGATACTCAGGCTGTCCAGCTTGTTGCGCACGGCATTGCGGCCGGAATGCTTGCCGATGACGAGGTTGCTCTCGTTGCGGCCCACGGACTGCGGGGTCATGATCTCGTAAGTCTCGCGGTTCTTGAGCATGCCGTCCTGATGGATGCCGGACTCATGGGCAAAGGCGTTGGCGCCCACGATGGCCTTGTTGTTGGGGATGGGCTGACCGATGGTCATGGAGAGCAGGCGGCAGGAAGGATAGAGCTGCTCGGTGACGATGCCGTGCTCCAGACCGTAGTAGTCCTTGCGCACGCGCAGGGCCATGGCCAGCTCTTCGAGGGCGGCGTTGCCCGCGCGCTCGCCGATGCCGCTGATGGTCACCTCGGCCTGACGGGCACCCACGCTGAGGGCGGCCAGGGTGTTGGCCACGGCCAGGCCCAGGTCGTTGTGGCAGTGCACGCTGAAGATGGCCTTGTCGCTGTTGGGCGTGTTCTCGATGACGTAGCGGATGAGGTCGGCGAATTCCTGCGGCTGGGCATAGCCCACGGTGTCGGGCAGGTTGATGGTGGTGGCGCCGGCCTTGATGGCGGTCTCCACCACGCGGCAGAGGAAGTCACGTTCGGAACGGGAGGCGTCCTCGGCGGAGAACTCCACGTTGTCGGTGTACCCGGCGCAGCGGCGCACCCCGGCTTCGATCATCTGCAGCACCACTTCGGGGTCCTTGCGCAGCTTGTACTTCATGTGCAGGGGCGAAGTGGAAAGGAAGGTATGGATGCGGGGATTCTTGGCGTCCTTCACGGCCTCCCAGCAACGGTCGATGTCGCTGTCCATGCAGCGGCACAGGCCGGCCACCTGGATGGATTTCGCCTGCCGGGCGATACGCTGCACGGACTCGAAATCCCCCTGGCTGGAGGCGGGGAAACCGGCTTCCATAATGTCCACGCCCAGCACTTCGAGCTGGTGGGCAATACGGAGCTTTTCCTGAAGGTTCATGGTCGCGCCCGGCGACTGTTCGCCGTCACGCAGGGTGGTGTCGAAAAAGAACACGCGGTTGGACATGGATCTGACTCCTCTGATCGGACACCCGCGAAGGGTGCTTGTTTGTTATGCTACTGCATAACGGCCGCCCTGCCGGCGGCGATCAGAAGGTTCTCGATCCGCCCCCGCGGGGCGACAAACCGTTACGCAGCTTTCTCCTCGTCCTGCAGATTCAGGGCGCGTAGTAGCTGACGGTTACGACGGGGCAGAATGACAAAAGAGTAGTAGAGGCCGCCACAGATATAGACGGCGCAGAGCAGGAAGCCGAACAGGCGCGGCTGGGCGTAGACCAGGCCAAAGATGACCATGACGGCCAGCAGATAGCGCACCGGATGGGCACGCAGGAAATCATACTCCTTGAAAGAGAAGTAGCGCACGCGGCTCACCATGAGCACGCCCAGGCCCAGCGCGATGACGATGCTGACATAGGGCAGGGCGGGCAGGAAGAACTCCGGCAGGATACCGGCGAAATACAGGAACGCCACCACCGTACAGCCCGCGGCGGGGATGGGCAGGCCGATGAAGAAGCGTTTTCCGGTCACGGCCGTGCTGATGTTGAAGCGGGCCAGACGCAGGGCGCCGCAAGCGGCAAAGAGGAAGGCCACCACCACGCCGAAGCGGCCCAGGCTCTCCAGCTGCCACTGCCAGAGCAGGAAGGCCGGAGCAAGACCGAAGGCGATGAGGTCGGCCAGGGAGTCATACTGGACACCAAATTCGCTGGCCGTATGGGTCAGGCGAGCCACCTTGCCGTCCATGCCGTCCAGCAGAGCGGACAGCACGATGGCCAGACCCGCTTCTTCAAAACGGGACTGCACAGCCCAGACCATGGACAAAAAGCCCATGAACATGCTCAACGACGTGATGAGGTTGGGCAGGAGGTAGATGCTCTTGTGTACGGGCAGTTTTTTTTCTTGCGGCTGGGTGTCCACAACCATGCTCCACTTGACTCGAAATCAGTTTCTGGTGGCAAGCGTGCTCTGGCCTGCAAAGACCTGCTCGCCGATGTTCACAGAGGGAACATAGCCTTCGGGCAGGTAAAGGTCAACACGCGAACCGAAGCGGATCATGCCGTAGCGCTGGCCGCGCTCCAGGGCATCGCCTTCGGACACGCGGCAGACGATGCGGCGGGCGATGAGCCCGGCGATCTGCACCATGGTCCAGGCGGCGCCGTCTTCGCCGCGCAGCAGGTAGCCGCAGCGTTCGTTGTCGGTGGCGGCCTTGTCGTAGGCGGCGTTGACGAACTTGCCCGGCCAGTAGCGGATCTGCTCCACCACGCCGGTCACGGGCGAGCGGTTCACATGCACGCTGAACACGTTCATGAAGATGCTGATGCAGGTGCGTTCGTCACCGGTCAGGGGATCGGGCTTGCGCTCGATGCGGATGACGCGGCCATCGGCGGGGCTGACGGCCAGGCCGGGCGCGGTGGGCACCACACGTTCGGGGTCACGGAAAAAGTGGAAGGCGAACCAGCACAGGGCCAGAGCCAGGACAGCGGGGAGCGGCCAGCCGAGGCAGGCAAAAACAAGGGCCGTCAGGGCCGTGATGCCGATGGTGGGCCAGCCTTCGGGGGTGATGCCGCAAGAAGCAGGGCGCATGCATTATCTCCTGATGGGATGGAAAACTGAGCTATAGCCTGTCGCCCGCCGCAAGGCAAGCGGACTTTTTCACGA
>CASGAP010000005.1 GCA_949299515.1 uncultured Desulfovibrionaceae bacterium | reverse complement strand
TTGAAAATATGATTCTGTCTGAATTACAAGAATTCAAACAATTGAACTCAAAGCTCTAATTTTTGTTCCGTTTCGCTCTTCAATTATCAAAGATCCGTTCCGAAGAACCGATATGCGGCCAACCTGCATGGTATCGGCCTTTTACCTTTCGAGAATTTCGCCAGGCGATTTTCTCAAGCGGCGAAGTGTGTTTATACACTCTTTATTTTTGTTGTCAAGAACTTTTTTCGTTTTCCGAAAATTTTTCCGAAACGCTCGTTTTTGCTTTTCAGAAACCGTTCCCGAAACCCCGGACAAGCGCTTTTCTCACTCGCCGGAAATTTCTTTATGAACCATTTCCATGTCCCTGTCAACTTATTTTTTTGTCAAATCCGGTTTTTCTTTTCTTTCTGATTTCAACCAGTATTTTCAAAAAAGATAAAACCATTCTCACCGACAAGTTTTTGTTCAACCCGTCGGCGCGAAGTGCTTTATTGATTAATTCCCGCCGAATGTCAAACACTTTTTTCAATACAAGTTGAAAATTTTATTTTATTGTTTATTAATAGCTAGTTACAGCAATAATTTCTTATATTTTGTCAATAACGAATTTATCTATTTTTAGATATTATTTTTCTTGCTTACAAAAAAGATTTTCTCTTTAAATTTTAATTAGTTATCTATTATAATTTACATTTAACCCATTAATTTTATTTACAATTTTATAAAAATAACTTGACAATTTAACGTTTTTGCACAGATAATATCATATAATTTATTTATTACATGGAGCATCTATGAAAAAAACTATGCAGCAGCCCCAATTTAAACGTACAGACAGACAGCCAAACGAAAATCAACCCTGCAGACGCGCAAAACAAAAAACAAATAAGAATATATCAGATTTTTTTGCTTTTCCCTATACCG
This sequence comes from uncultured Desulfovibrionaceae bacterium, assembly GCA_949299515.1. Taxonomy (GTDB): domain Bacteria; phylum Desulfobacterota; class Desulfovibrionia; order Desulfovibrionales; family Desulfovibrionaceae; genus Taurinivorans. The sequence goes on along the minus strand of CASGAP010000005.1, from coordinate 112,083 downwards.
ATTCTCAGAACGGTACCCTCCATTGCTTTACAAATACAGCAGACAAAGAAGATCTGTTTCTGCACAGCCCCGTCCAAAAAGTCAATGACAAGAGCAAAGCCCTGATTTGGTGTTACTCCATAACTCCCGTACATCTAAAAAACTTAGACATAATCTGCAAAATTTTCGGACGCAGCCGTTACACTGTCAAACAATGGGCTAAGGAAGGCGCTCCCATAGTCTATGACGGCGTCAGTTACATTTCGGAATACAATGCCCTTTTTTCCTGGCTGCTGGACTTTTACCGAGAAAAAACCTGGCAATAAAAAATCCTTTTCCGCGTTGACGCAAAAAAGGGTTCGGACAATATTCCGCAACAGCAGATTATTCTTCTACAATTTCAGCTTTGGTAATGACAATGGGGGTTTTGGGCACATCGTCATGAAAGCCGTGTCTTCCGGTTTCCACTTTGGCAATAGCGTCAACAACATCCTGACCTTTTACAACTTTGCCGAAAACGGCATAGCCCCATCCGGCCAGAGTAGGAGCTTTAAAATTCAAAAAAGCATTGTCTTTTACGTTAATAAAGAATTGACCGGTCGCGGAATGCGGGTCCTGAGTACGGGCCATGGCTATGGTGTATTTATCGTTGGCAAGACCGTTGTCCGCTTCGTTGGTAATAGGCTGACGGGTTTCTCTGTGGTTCATTTCCGCGTCAAAACCGCCGCCCTGAATCATGAAACCGTCGATAACACGGTGAAAAATAAGTCCGTCATAAAAGCCGTCTTTAACATACTGTTCAAAGTTTGCGGAAGTAATGGGAGCTTTTTCCGGGTTAAGTTCAATCAGAATATCACCCATAGTAGTGGTAAGTTTAATCACAGGTTTTCCTCCTGCCTGAGCCTCGCCTGCCATAACAAGCATAAGCGCCAGACATAATGATAAAAGTATACGCATTGGCATTCTCCAAGCAATATTTTATTTTTTATAGCCTAAAACAGTATAAAAGGCAAAGAAAAAAAGGCGGTTTCCCGCCTTTTTTCTTATTGTGCTATCTGCATGGACAAGGGTTCGTCCTCATCATCGGTTTTGTCGATAATTACCTTGCATTCATCAGGAATCTGTCCGCCGATAATGCCTCTTGCCAAACGGGTTTCCAGTTCATTCTGCAGATACCGTTTAAGCGGCCTTGCGCCGTATGCGGGGTCATAGGCTTCGTGGGCAATAAAGCGTTTGGCTTCATCGGTAAGTTCCAGCTCGATTTTGCGTTCGGCAAGACGTTTGCGCAGACGGCCGAGCAGAACATCCACAATGGCGATTACCTGATTTTCAAGCAGCGGTGAGAACAGCACGGTTTCATCCACACGGTTTAAAAATTCCGGACGGAAGAACTGTTTCAGCTGAGCCATTACCTTGTCTTTCAAGCCGTCCTCAAAGGAACCGTCCTGTTTTATGCCTTCCAAAATCATACTTGAACCGATATTGGAAGTCATAATGATAATGGTGTTTCTGAAATCCACAGTTCTGCCCTGACTGTCGGTCAGGCGGCCGTCATCGAGAAGCTGCAGCATGGTGTTGAACACGTCAGGATGAGCTTTTTCTATTTCGTCAAGCAAAACAACGGAATACGGTTTACGGCGCACGGCTTCGGTAAGCTGGCCTCCTTCATCGTAGCCAACATATCCCGGAGGCGCACCGATAAGACGGGAAACCGAATGTTTTTCCATGTATTCGCTCATATCAAGGCGCACCATGTTGTCCTCGGTATCAAAAAGCGCTTCGGCAAGAGCTTTGCAAAGTTCGGTTTTACCAACGCCCGTAGGCCCCAAGAAGATAAAGGACGCCAGCGGACGCATGGGGTCGGAAAGTCCTGCGCGGGCACGCAGCACGGCATCGGCCACAACCTGCACGGCCTCATCCTGGCCGACAACGCGTTTATGCAGAGTTTCCGGCAGAGCAAGAAGCTTTTCCCTTTCGGACTGGAGCAGACGGGTTACGGGAATGCCGGTCCATTTTGCCACAATGGCGGCCACGTCGTCCGGGTGTACTTCTTCTTTCAGCAAACGGGTTTCGCTGGCTTTTTCCGCGCCGCCGCTTTTTTCCAGTTCTTCAAGACGTTTCTGCAGTTCCAGCAAAGTGGAATATTTCAGCTCGGCAGCTTTTGCCAAATCATAAGAACGTTCGGCCTCGGCAATGGCAAGCTTGGTTTTATCGATATCTTCCTTAATTTTGCGGACAGTATCAATGGAACCTTTTTCCTGTTCCCACTGCTCGCGCAGCAGAGTCTGCTTTGCTTTGAGCTCCGCCAGCTCCCCTTCCAGACGCTGCAGACGCTGCATGGAAGCGGAATCCGTTTCGCGGCGCAGGGCTTCTTTTTCGATTTCAAGCTGCATAACTTTGCGGTTGGCTTCGTCAAGCTCCGTAGGCAGACTGTCTATTTCCGTACGGATCATGGCTGCGGCTTCGTCTATAATGTCAATGGCTTTGTCGGGCAATTGACGGTCAGGGATATAGCGTATGCTGAGCGTTACGGCTTCCACGATGGCAGAATCGCTGATACGCACGCCGTGATGCAGTTCAAATTTATCTTTCAGGCCGCGCAGAATGGAAATGGCATCTTCCTGACTCGGCTCGTCAACCATGACAGGCTGAAAACGGCGTTCGAGTGCCGGGTCTTTTTCAATATATTTGCGGTATTCATCAATCGTTGTTGCGCCTATGCAGTGCAGTTCGCCGCGGGCCAGCATAGGTTTGAGCAAATTGCCCGCATCCATGGAACCTTCTGTTTTGCCTGCGCCGACAATAGTATGCAGTTCGTCAATGAACAGAATGATTTGGCCTTCGGATTTTTCCACTTCGGACAATACGGCTTTAAGCCTTTCTTCAAATTCACCGCGGTATTTCGCACCCGCAATGAGCGCGCCCATATCCAGAGCGATAAGCCGTTTGTTTTTCAGACCTTCCGGTACGTCACCCTTGACTATGCGGTGGGCAAGACCTTCCACAATGGCGGTTTTGCCGACGCCGGCCTCACCGATGAGCACGGGGTTATTCTTGGTACGGCGGGACAGAATGCGGATTGTGCGGCGGATTTCCTGATCACGGCCGATAACCGGGTCAAGTTTGCCTTTGCCGGCGGCTTCCACCAAATCCCGTCCGTATTTTGAAAGGGCTTCGAAAGTTTCTTCCGGGTTCGGGCTGGTAATTCTGTGCGGTCCGCGCAGTTCTTCCGTGGCTTTCATAAAACGCTGCTGATCAATGCCGTGTTTTCTGAACACGTCGCCGAGCATACCGCTGGGACTGGGACCGATAAGTTCATGAAACAAATGTTCGACGCTGATATATTCGTCATGCATTTTTTTTGCCAAGGCTTCAGCCTGTGCAAGAGCCTTGTTTACGCGGGTCGTGACTCTGATATTCTGCGTATCGGAACCCGGTCCGCTCACACTCGGCCTTTTGTTGAGAAGCTGTTCAATATCCTGTTTGAACAGCGGAACATTCACGCACATTCTCTGCAGAATGGACGGAATCAGTCCGTTTTCCTGATCAGCAAGGGCATACACCAAATGCTCGGCATCAATTTCCTGATGTTCCCGCGCAAAGGCTATGCTCTGGGCTGCCTGGAACGCCTCTTGGGCTTTTTGTGTCAATCTATTGATATCCATAGTATTTTCCTCAATTATACAGAATTTCGCAGCTGCGCAAGCTGATTTTCCAACTCATCGATTTTTTCCAGCAAGTCTACGATCATCGCCCCCGCATGGCACGGCAGTTCAAAATCCCTGCACAGCCTGTCCGCTTTGCGGACTTTCAAAAGATCATCGGGGCTGAATAAAAACGTATCTTTTTCAATCGGCTGCAGCCAGCCGATATCAATATATTCCCGGCATTTTGTTTCTTCAATTTCAGCTTCTTGAATAAACTCTGCCAATGTCAGGAAGGCATAACCAAAATTTCCCACTTGTGCCTCCTTATTGTTTGTTAAGCTCCGCCAGTTCCTGCCACAGGGCTTTTTCTCTGTCGCCCATGGAATCCAGGCTCGGCGTTTCAATGCCGATGATAACATATTCGTCGCCTTTGCCGCCGATGCCTTTGCCTTTCAGACGAAGTTTTCTTCCGCTTTTTATGCCGGCGGGAATATTAATTTCCGCTTCCCCTTCAAGAGTAGGCACGCGCAGTTTGGTTCCGAAAACAGCCTCTGCGGGTTTGATGAACATTTCGCAGGTAATGTCAAAACCATCGCTTTTAAACGTCGGGTGAGGGGCATAATGCACGGTCAGATACAAATCTCCGTTGGGACTTCCTGCCTTGCCCTGTCCGGCAAGACGCAGCTTTGCGCCGTTTTTGATCCCCGCAGGAATATTCACTTTTAAAGATTTCGGGCCTTCAGGCATATTCAGGGTAAAACTTTTCGGACCGCCTTTGTGCGCTTCTTCCAAACTTACCTGTACAGCAGCTTCCACATCATGGCCTCTGCGGGAACGGGAATCCCCCCCGAAGTTCGCACCGCCGCCGAAACCGCCCTGCTGGCCGAAAAGCATTTCAAAGAAATCGCTGAAATCGCCGCCGCCGAAGCCGCCCTGACCGCCCTGAAAATTAAATTGGAAATTTTCAAAGCCCGGGGCACCCTGGAAACTTTGTCCGTCTTTCCAATTGGGGCCGAGCTGGTCATAGAGTTTACGCTTCTGCGGGTCTTTCAGAACCTCATGGGCTTCGTTGACTTCCTTGAATTTTTCTTCCGCCGAACTGTCCCCTTGGTTGAGATCCGGATGATATTTACGGGCAAGCCGTTTATATGATTTATCAATTTCTTCCGTAGCGGCATTTCTGTCCACTTCCAGAATTTTATAATAATCTTTATATGAAACTGCCATATTTTCCTCTGTTGATTATGCTATCACTGTAAAATACTTATTGTTCTTAATTCCTTTTCACATTAAAACAAATAAGGCCGATTTTATGGTTGTCAAGACTTTGACAATTTAAATTCCAAAAAATAATCATGAATTAATTCAACACAATAACAATTGCAGCCCCGCCGCAAAAAAAACTTTGCCTTATTTAATTCTGCGAGTATACTGAAGCAACAGTTTTGAGGTAATTATGGAACAGCAAGAATTCAAAGAACCGACATTGACCGTCATTCTCCAGCCTGAAGAAGAAACGCTCATCATTCCAAGGCATAAAGCCAAAAATACGGCACGGCTCATCGAATATCTCGGTATGCGCCCCTACACGGCGCTGGTTGCCAGAAACGGCATTCCCCTGACTCCTGACGTGCCGCTGTATCCCGGACAGACGATTATCGTGCGCAAAGTTATGTCTTCCGGCTAAGGTTTTAAAGGAAAGCGTATGCGATACACCATTATCAATTTTACCAGATTCGGCGATCTCCTGCAGACCGCCTGCACCGTTTCTGCGTTAAAAAAGAGCGGCAACCATACAATTTCCCTTATTTGTCTGGAACAATTCGGCGAAGCTGCGGCTTTCATTCCGCATCTTGACCATGTAAAAACGTTTTCCGGAGCAAAACTGCTCAAATACCTTGCCCGGGGCAGCTGTGCGGACTGGACGGCGGCATATCAGGATTTAATGCAGTGGATCGAAGCCTATTGCCGGGAATTTTGCACCGAAAACATTATCAATCTTACCCCTACGATAAAAACCCGGCTTTTCACCAAACTGCTCAGCCTGCATATTAAAGATAAAAGCGGCAGAACCGCTGAAGAAACCGGTTTTTGCGTCAATGAATACGGCTTTACCCGCAATACCAACATCTGGACAAGCTACACACAGGCCGTAACGCAGATACGCGGAGGCAGTCCCTATAATCTGATTGACGAATTTCGCTCCATGCTCGGCCTTGCTCCGGAAAAATATTCCTTAATCCCCCCAAGCCCGCACAGTCTTGCCTGTACCCGAAAAATTTTATCGGATTTTACCGCGAACCTGCCCGAAACAAAAGGCTTTGTCGGTTTTCAGCTCGGAGCCAGCAATCCGATACGGCAATGGGACGTACGCCGCTTTGCCGAACTGGCCGGCCTGCTTTGGAAAAAAAAGCAGCTTGTTCCCGTGCTTCTCGGCACCAAACAGGAACTTGCCCTGGCGGAAAATTTTTCCCGGTACGCGGATACGCCTTTTTTAAACTACTGCGGACAAAGCAGCCTGCAGGAACTGGCCGCCATGCTGACAGCACTGCAGGCGTTGGTCAGCAACGACACGGGCACTCTGCACCTTGCCACCGGCCTCGGCGTGCCTGTCGTGGGCATTTACCTTGCCACAGCGCAGGTTTGGGATACCGGGCCTTACGGCGAAAAGCAGCTTTGCCTCGAACCTGCCCTTGCCTGCCACCCCTGCAATTTTAACACCCCCTGCCCGAACAACACCATATGCCGAAGCACTGTCAGTGCCGAAACTGTGTTTTATGCCCTGTGCCTGCGCCTTGACAGCACAGAAAACGGCAAAGACGCCGCGGCTGCCGGGGAATTTTTTAAAAATGAAAAAAATGCCCGAATCTGGGAAGGCTTTTTTCAGGAAGACGGCTTCATCAACTATAAAGCGCTGCACCGCGATACGGATACCCGTTCCCTTTGGATGCAGTGCCAGCGAATTTTTTATAAAAATCTTTTTGCAAACTTTCAGCAAAACATCAGACTTCCTTATCCCGAACCTGCCCAAAACACCTACGATCTGACACCGGCATATCGGGAAGCGGAAAAACTCCTCGCATTTTTGCTGCTGACAAGAGAACAGGCCGCCTTGCTGGCTAAAATGCCCGTACAGAAAAACAAAGAAAAATTTCTTGCTTCCACCGAAAGGCTGAAATTTTTCCTCAGACAATCACGCTTTTTTGTTCCGCTTTCCCTGCTTTTTGAGCAAATGCTTCAGGACAGCGCTTTGGATATTAAATCCATAATCCATTTTTTTGACACGCTGAAAGAAGAATTATCCCTTTTTTCGGCATTTCTTTGCCCTTCCTCCAAGCAATAATTATGGCACGGGTTTTGCAAACATCATTGCAAAATCTTTAATCGGCAAAAAATGCCGCAGACACATTCGCATTCACGACCTTGGAGGGAAAAATGATTTATATTAACGGTCAAAAAAGCGCTCTGCAAATCAATGAATTTGCAAATCTTGAAGAAATTCTCATTGCAGGCAACGAGCTGTGCAACAACGCAAACCAAATTATCACCAACATTTATTTAAACGATGAAGAGTTTCAGGAACTCTATCCGCACCAAGCCGAAGACATTGAAATCGACGAAATACAAAAACTCGAAATTAAATCCATGGATTTTGTGGAAATGGCTTCACAGATTGTGGAAGAACTTTTCAAAGTTACGACTTCCATACGCCTTGCGGCAACCCAGTCTTCCGAATCCCTGCGCCGCGGCGACGACATGGACGCTCTGACCACCATTACCAACATGACTGACGTCATACGCAATTTCCTGTCCATGCTTACCTGCTTCCAACAGGATTTCAGCGCACCCAAAACAGAAGAATATCTCAAACTTTCCGAAACATATTCCCAGCTGCTCGAAGAAGTTCTCGAATCCATGGAAAACGAAGACTGGATACTCGTGGCCGACCTTTTGGAATTTGAAATTGCCCCGCTCTGCGCCGAATGGGACGAATACCTGAAATCCCTGCGTTTTTATTTCGCTTCCGCTTCCGAAAGCCAGGAACAGACCATAGCCCAGTAACAATCCGACGGCAAACAGCAAAGGTTCCCATGTCCAGCTTAACGCTACTTGACAGAATGCTCATCATTGCCCAGTTTGAACTGGAAGCAATGCAGCGGGGCGATGTTGACGGTGCAATTTCTTTTTTTGAAGAAAGAATTGCCCTGCTTGACCAGCTGCAGATGACACAGGACGAAATCAGTTCCGAAGACTGCAGAATGAAACTGCTTGCCCTCCAGGGCTATCATCAGATAATTTATGAAGAAGGCCTCAAGCTGAAAGAACAAATAAAGCAGAATCTCCTGAATACCCGCGGACAGCGATCTGCAAGCAAGCGCTATGCCAACGCCAGAGGACTGAACTTTTACCGCTGACATACGGTACAACCTATTCCGCATAAAAAAGGCTTCCGAAAATGGAAGCCTTTTTTGCTTTAAACATGGCGGAAGCGTATAGGAGTCGAACCTACCTCAGACATTTCTGCCTGACAACAGTTTTGAAGACTGCGTGCCACACCGGTGACAAAACACTTCCACATCGGAACCATAAAAAAAACAAAACGGAAAATCAAGCTTTTTCCCACAGTTCCGCAGGAATTTTTATCACAGCTTTCTTAATTTTTTTCACATCGCCGCCCCTGTCGTCCAGCAAAAGGCATTTATGCGCCTCATAAGGAAAAAAAACGGCGCACGTGCCGGTTTCCACATAAAACGTACAGTCTTTTTCGGGAATATCATGAAAAAATCCCGCATCTTTTTCTTCGGAATATTTTCCGTCACCCAAAAACAAAGAAAAAAACGCTCCGTCTATTTTTTCCGTTCCGCTGACCGTGCAGTGCACGTCAATATATTTTTTATGATACTCGTAAGCATTGTCCTTTTTCAGCTCGGCACCCATAACATTATAAAACGCACCGTGACACAGCGGATAGGACGCTTCCGGCTTGTCGTAAATCTGCGGATAGTCGCGGATAAACTGCTGCAGAATTTCCCGCCACTGGGAATTTTTTCCGTAATTGCCGATATTTTCCAATCTGTCAAAAAACATACACGCTCCTATGCATAGTCCCCTACACCGCGGACAACCTGCAGAATATTGGGCAGTTTGCGTATTTTGTCCATAAGCTGGTACAAATGTACGGCGTCCGTAACTTCCACGGTAAAATCAACTTCCGATTTGCCGTCAATGGTGCTGGTAAGAATAAGACCTTCAATGTTGACATCGGAATTTGCAATTTCCGTGGCAATGGCGGCAAGCAAACCTTTTTCGTTTTTGGCGGTAACTTTAATAGTGGCAGGAAACGGCCTCGGTTCTTCATTCTGCCAGGTTACGGAAATAAGGCGTTCCGGCTCCAAATCCTGCAGATGCGGACAGTTTGACAAATGAACGATAACGCCGCGGCCGCGGCTGATAAACCCTACAACCTGATCGCCGGGTAGCGGCTTGCAGCATTTGGCAAAATGCACCAGCGTATCGTCAATGCCTTTAACAACAATGCCGCCGGTATGATCTTTGTTGTCGGCAGTGGAAGGCTTGGTCTGCACTTCCTGCTGCATGGCCTCGCTGGTTTTCGGATCAATAATGGACTGCAGCTTGGTCAGCACTTTTTTCGGCGTAAATTTGGCATAGCCCACGCTGGCAAACAGATCGTCTACGCTGGACGCGGAAAATTCGGAAATCAAATCGCTGATTGTTCCGTCTTTCACGGCACGCACAACATTAATGCCCATTTTCCGGCCTTCTTTTTCCAGCATATCGCGGCCGAGGGCAATGGCTTTGGTACGTTCTTCGGTGCGCAGGTAATTCTGAATTTTGGAACGGGCCTTAGAGGTTTTTACAAGCTTAAGCCAGTCACGGCTGGGATAACGGTTTTTATCCGTAATAATTTCAACGGTATCACCGCTTTTCAGCTTAGTAGAAAGCGGCACAAGGCGGCCGTTCAGCTTTGCGCCCACACAGTGAAAGCCCACATCCGTATGAATTAAAAATGCGAAATCCAGCGGCGTTGCCCCTTCAGGCAGCTGCTTTACCAAACCTTTCGGCGTAAAAACGTAAATTTCGTCATTAAACAAATCCAAGCGCAGCGCCTGCATAAACTCGCGGGAATCCGCCTCGTCGCGCTGGCGTTCCAAAATATCGCGTATCCACTGCAGCTGCGGCATATCGCCGGCTTTAATCGCGTGGTTTTTATTTTTTTCCTTATACAGCCAGTGCGAAGCCACCCCGTGCTCCGCAAACTCGTTCATCTCTTCGGTGCGGATCTGAATTTCGATGCGCTCCCCTTCCGGGCCGATGACCGTACTGTGCAGACTTTGATAACCGTTGGCTTTCGGCAGGGAAATATAATCTTTGAAACGGCCGGAAACCGGACGCCACAGGGCATGAACCAAACCGAGCACGGCATAGCAATCGCGCAGTTCGTTTACAATAACGCGGAACGCGATAATATCATGCATTTCGTCAAGGCTTGTGCCCTGCGCCTGCATTTTCATATAAATACTGTAAACCTGCTTAATACGGCCGAAAACCCTGCCTTTAATCCCGTTTTCGGCCATAATCTGTTCTATTTTGGAAATAACTTTGCTGATAATCTGGCGCTCCACCACCTGATTGGTTTCCAGCCAGTTGGAAATATAGGAATATTTGTCCGGCTGCAGATAGCGGAAACTGAGGTCTTCCAGCTCCTGCTTGATTTTATGCAGCCCCAGACGGTTGGCAAGCGGCGCATAAATATCCATGGTTTCCTGGGAAATGGAAATTTTCTTATGCGGCTTCTGAAACTGCAGGGTGCGCATATTGTGCGTCCTGTCCGCCAGCTTCACAATGGGCACGCGGATATCGTGGCTCATGGCCAAAATCATTTTGCGGATATTTTCCGCCTGCGCTTCTTCCTTGGTATCAAAGGTCATCAAGCTGATTTTGGTAACCCCGTCCACAATGTCGGCAACCTGCTCGCCGAACTCTTCGTCAAGCTCTTCTATGGACGCATTGGTGTCTTCTACGGTGTCATGCAAAAGACCGGCAGCAATGGTATGCTCGTCAAAGCCCATTTCCGCAATGCTCTTTGCCACGGCGGAAGGATGGATAAAATACGGCTCGCCGGACATACGCAGCTGCCCCGCGTGCGCTACCGAAGCAAAGTCATACGCTTTTTCAATAAGCTTGGCATCTACGTGGGGGTTATATTTCTGCGCACACCGAATAATGTCTTCCACCGGCACGATATGGTTTGCCGTTTCGTCTTTTTTCAAAGCAACCGGGATAGAAAGATCCCGCTGTTCCTGAATTTTTTCCGCACACGCATCGCGCCCCTGCGCGGCAGCCGCGGCAGATAAAGCGGAAGAATCACCGGAAGAAACGGAAACGTTCTGTTCCTGTTCGCCATTTTTTACGTCTTGTACCTGCGCCATAGGGATATCCTTTTCAAGTTGCATACTGTACTTTTAAAGCAGAAATCAAATTTTGTCAAAAAAAACCTATAGCTACTGCAGCTGCTGCGGCAGCCACCATTTTTCCGTATTGTGCGTTATGCCGGAAATTGCGGGTTCCACTCCCTGAAACCGTTTCTGAACCATAGGCAGGGCATAGGGAACATACAGAAAAAGATAAGGCTGTTCCTCGTGCAGAATTTCCTGCAGACGGTCATAATAAGCTTTGCGCTCCGTTCTGTCTGCCGTGGAACGGCCTTTTTCCAGCAGCACATCTGCCTCGGCATTCCGGAAATGAACGAAATTCAGCCCGTTCTGCCGTATGGCCGAAGAATGCCACACATCGTAAATATCGGGATCTTCCAAAATGTTCCACGCCAAAATTACGGCATCGTACTGCCCTTTCAGCACAAATTCATTAATAAACGTCGCCCATTCCACGGTACGGATTTTTATGTCTATGCCGAGTTTTTTCCACTGTTCCTGCAGAATAAGCAGTACGGTTTCGCGCTCCTTGTTGCCCTGGTTGACCAAAACGGTAAAGGAAAAACGCCTGCCGTCCTTTTGCAGATAGCCGTCTTTGCCGCGCGTCCAGCCTGCCTGGGCAAACAGCTCCAAAGCCTTTTGCGGATCGTACGGATACGGGGAAAGAGCAGTATTGTATACCCACGTGCCCGGTTTATAGGGCCCTGCGGTTTTTTCGCCGAGACCGAGCAGAGCGCCCTTAATGACGGTGTCCCTGTCCGAAGCATAAGACAGAGCCTGACGCACCCGTCTGTCCGCAAAAAACGGGTGTTTCAGATTAAACCCTATATAGGTGTACCCGTTGGCGATATATTTGTATTTGTTCCATACCTCGTCCCACTCCCTGCCCTTGGTCTGCAAAAGATACTGCTGGGTCGTCAGCCCGAGATAATCCACCTTGCCGGCCTTTGCTTCCAGAAAAATCGTCGTCACATCGGGGATAATGCGGTATATCAGGCTGTCAAGGTACGGCCTGCCTTCAAAATAATTTTCGTTGGCCTCCAGCACAAGCCGCGAACCCGTTTTCCATTCTTTGAGCTTAAACGGCCCGGCCCCCACGGGACTGCGGGCAAAAGCCGTTTTCGTAATGTCTTCGTGCTCCAGAATGTGTTTAGGCAAAATAGCCATCATCCAGGTTATGATCGCGCGGGCATAGGGCTTTTCATAGCGTACTTCAAACGAAAATTTTCCCGTCTGCTTAAACTCCTTCACCAGCAGGCAGTCGGCGGCGTAAGGCGTGGGGGTTTTGGGATCAATGGTCAGCTTATACGTAAAATACACGTCGTCAGCGGTCAGCTGCACCCCGTCCTGCCAGTACACGTCCTCGCGCAGTTCAAAACGAAACAGGCGGCCGTCCTCCAAAACTTCGTAACTTTTGGCGGCAAGCGGAACAATATTGTAATCCTTGTCGTATTTAATGAGCGATGTATACAAAAAACCCGCCACTTCGTGCGAGGCGGAATCCGCCGCAAGAATCGGTATTAAATTAGACGGTTCGCCGATACTGGCAAGAATAAGTTTTCCGCCGTATTCGGGGCTCTGCGGAATTTCAGCGCAGGCAAGCGTTTTCCGCTTATCAGTAACAGTTCCATTATCGGAATTGCATGAAATGATTAACATTAATGAAAAACACGCAAAAAAAATTTTAAAAATTTTTTTCTTCATACTTAAAAGCCCAATAATTGAATTTTATATTTTATTTCAATATGTTGCTATCCGACATATGCCAAAAACGACCCGTTTCGGCATTTAAAGAGATAATAACAGAGTTAATACCGCTTGAAAAGCAAAACATTATGCTGTAATAATAAATAATCATTTTGTATTTAAGTACGTTTTAATTCATTCCAGTTATCAGTCAATAATTGCACAAACACAAGTACAGCTGACATATACTGCTTTTTATTCCATTTATGAGGTTAAAATGAATAGACGCCATGAAAATACCCTGTGCGCGGCACTAGAACATTTTATTCAGCAAACCGTACCGGAATACATTACGGATTCCGGGAAAATGATTATAGCGGAAAACGGCATAAGCAATTTGCTGTGGCGTATGGAAGATACCTACAGCCAGGCAAGCTGCACCGTGCACGGCGAAGATTTTCAGGCATACAGCCCGACTGTAACCATACGCCTGAACGACAAACACGTTGAATACGAATGCAACTGCATGGAATCGTTCGGCAGTCCCTGCCGCCATGTGGCGGCTTTGGCGCTGAGCGCCTTGGCTTCCATCAATGTTTCCCACGACGCGCAGAGCGAGCCCGCCGCCATACGCCCGGAATGGCGCCAAAGCTTCCGCAATTTCTTTGCCACCACCTCCGAACCGGAAACCGGCAGGCATTATTTCCTGTTCCGCTTTTTCCCGGAACCGGGCAGGCTTTCCGTGGAATTTTACCGCGCCCGCCAGAACAAAACCGGCCTTTCCACCGTACGCCAGGCCGTAACTTTGGAAAATATCCTGCAAAATCCCGATTGGTGCGACTATTCCCCCGAACTGCCCAAAGTGCTGAAACAAATTGCCGAATACCTTGATTATTACGGCCACCGCGTGGAAATTCCCGACGGGCTCCTGTCCTGGTTTTTCTGGGCGCTGCGCAACGAAGAATATATTTTCTGGGAAGATACCGAAAAACCCTGCACCATCGAAAGCTCCACCATGGATCTCAAACTGCGTCCGTCCCTGGACGACGACGGTCTGCGCTTTGACATCATGCTGCAAAAAGAAGGCAAAAAACCCTTCTCCATACAGCGCGACGAAGACAGACCCGAGCAAACCGTTGCCACGTTCCACGGGCAAATGCCCCTGTGGGTCTGCTGGAACCAATGCTTTTACCCCGTGCAGACCTGCCTGAACCACGACGTTATCCAGTCACTGGTACAGGCCAGTCCCGTAATCCCGCAGGAAGACATTTCCGAATTTCTGGACAGGGTATGGACGCGCCTGCCCTCCTCAGAACTGTACGAACAGGAAGAATTCCTCAAAATCATGGAACCCGTGTTCCAGCCGGGCAGCTACAATCCCAAGCTTTTCCTCGACGAGGAAGGCAGCCTGCTCACGCTTGAAATTCAAAACGTATACGAAAGCATACACGGCGAATTCGTACTGCCCGGCCCCAACCCGGATTTCCAGACAGGCAGCTATGTTTTCGAAGGCCAAACTTTCCTGCTCCGCCGCGCGCAGGAAGAAGAAGCCTCCCTGCTGTCACAGCTTTCCGAAATGCGCTTCCAGCCGAGAAACAACAAACTGTGGTTTATGGAACCGGAAGAAGCCATATCCTTTTTGCTTGATTCCTATCCCACCCTGCTGCAGAACTGGCGCGTTTACGGCGAAGCCACGCTTTCCCGCTACAAAGTGCGCACCACCACGCCGAGCATTAATGCCAGCGTCCAAAGCAACGAACAGGAAAAATGGTTTTCTCTCGATGTCAGCGTAGAATACGAAGGCCAAAGCCTGCCCCTCGAAAAAATCTGGAAAGCTTGGCTCAAAGGCAAACGCTACGTACAGCTCAAAGACGGCTCCTACGCAAGCCTGCCCGAATCCTGGCTGGAAAAACTTGCGCACAAGCTCAAGGTTCTCGGCCTTGATCCCAACAAACCGCCGAAACACCATTTCAAACAGTTTGAAGCCCCGGTTCTGGACAGCATTCTTGACGACCTGCCCAATGCCGTGGAAGATTCTTTCTGGAGCAAACTGCGCGACAATATCCGCCATTTCAAGGAAGTCAAACAGATCGAAACCCCGCAGGGCCTCAACGCTTCCCTGCGTCCGTACCAAATCCAGGGCATTTCCTATCTCAACTTTTTGGACGAATACGGTTTCGGCGGCATTTTGGCCGACGAAATGGGCCTCGGCAAAACCATACAGACCCTTGCCTTCATCCAGCACATGAAAAACAAAGGGGCGCAGGGGCCTAACCTTATTGTTGTGCCCACATCCGTACTGCCCAACTGGGACAGGGAAGCGGAAAAATTCGTACCCGGCCTGAAACGCGTTATTGTTTACGGCACACGGCGCGAAAATATTTTCCGCAAAATCGGCGACGCCGACATCGTCATCACCACCTACGCCCTTTTGCGCAGGGATTTGGAAGAGCTGGAACAGTACGAATTCAACTCCATAATTCTTGACGAAGCGCAAAATATCAAAAACCCCAACACCATAACCACAAAAAGCGTACGCAACATCAACGCGCGTATGCGTCTGTGCCTGTCCGGCACGCCCATTGAAAACAACCTCTTTGAACTATGGAGCCTGTTTGAATTTCTCATGCCGGGCTTCCTCGGTTCACAGCACGCGTTCCAGCGCGGCATCATCAAGCCCATCAAGGAAGGCGACACCGAAACCCTGGAATACCTGCGCACCCGCGTAAAACCGTTTATTCTGCGCCGTACCAAGGCGGAAGTGGTCAAAGACCTGCCGCCGAAAGTGGAAAGCGTCACCTACTGCGCCCTTGCCGACGAACAGGCAGAACTGTACGCCTCTCTTGCCCGCAAGCTGCGTGAACAGGTGCTTGCCGACGTGGACGAAAAAGGCATGGCCAAAAGCCAAATGTCCATTTTGGACGCCTTGCTCAAACTGCGCCAAATCTGCTGCCACCCCAAACTGCTGAAAATGGATATGCCCGGTTTCAGCCCCAATATTCCCTCCGGCAAGTTTGAAACCTTTAAGGACATGGTCATAAACCTTGTGGAAGAAGGCCATAAAATTCTGGTATTCTCCCAGTTTGTGCAAATGCTTCAGCAAATCAGCGCATGGCTGCAGATGACGGACATTCCGTTCTGCTATCTTGACGGCTCCAGCAAAGACCGCCTGGAACAGGTGGACAAATTCAACAACAGCCCGGATATTCCGATTTTCCTTATTTCCTTAAAAGCAGGCGGCACGGGCCTCAACCTCACCAGCGCGGACTACGTTATCCACTACGACCCGTGGTGGAACCCCGCAGTGGAAAGCCAGGCCACCGACCGTGCCCACCGCATAGGCCAAGCCAAACAGGTATTTTCCTATAAACTTATCTGCCAAAATACCGTGGAAGAAAAAATCCTCAAGCTGCAGGAAATGAAACGGGGCGTTGCAGAAGCCGTCATTCCCGGACAGGATTCCTGGAAGTCCCTCACCCGCGACGACTTGGAAATGCTCTTTGAAGTATAAGCCGCGTACCGGCCTGCAATAAAAAACAGTCACCATAAAAAAACTGCCGCACAGGCAGTTTTTTTATGAGCCGCAATAATCAGCAAAAATAAACGAAAATCAGCAGAACTGTTATTCGCTGTCGCTGTCGGGAAACATATCCAAGGGAATAACTTCGATAAAATCATTCAGCACGCCGCGCGTCCAGCGCAGTACCTGATAATAGTTATTGTCCAACAAATACGAGGAACTGGACAGAAAATAAATCTGTCCTTCCGCAAGAAACGGATAATGCGCCATGAATGCGGCTATGCTGTGACTGTCGCTGAGGGGCAGAGTCAGCATCAGGCTGTATTTGTAATCCAAAGTCCCCTGTGTTTTTTTATACTGAATATACACATTTTTTCCGGCAAGAAGATTTTGATACATTGTTTCTTCCCACTGTGCCCTGTCGGAAAGTGTGGGCGCATCGACTTTTTCAAACGTATTATATACGGCCTCCAGCGATTCTTTCACAAAAGCCAGCTGCAGCTTCTGCAGCGGAATGCGCTTGTGCATGATCTGTGGCATACGGTAAAAATACACCAAATTCAAAATATTGTCGTAATGACCGCGTTCCAGATCCTGCTTGGAAGAAACGGGCAGATACACCTCCAAAAGTTCCGCCTGTTCTGGAACCTGCTTTTCCACTTCGGCAAAAAATTCGGGGAATTCACTTCTTATGGGGAAAAAATCCAAAACCTTATTCCTGAAAATCGCAGTCAAATCCTTAGGAATATCGCGCCGTATTTCATGAATGTTCGGTTTTTCCGGTTCCTGCGGCCAAGCCGCCTGTACCTGCGCCATAAACAGCAGACATCCCGCAGCAAGAAAAAAAATATATTTCATATAAAACAGCTCTTCAAAATTAATTTGAAACAATGTAAAATAAAACAATAAAGAGAGCAAGACAGGAAAAAACACAAAAAAATGTTACCGCACAGCAAAGAATGGCTGAACTCCCTGCTCGTACAGCAGGGGCTTTCGCAAAATACCGCCGCGGCTTACGGACAGGATTTAGACGCGCTGCAAACGTTTTTGGAGCAAAGCGGCACGGATATCGCTTCCGCAGACGATGACAC
Source organism: uncultured Desulfovibrionaceae bacterium (assembly GCA_949299515.1). Lineage (GTDB taxonomy): Bacteria > Desulfobacterota > Desulfovibrionia > Desulfovibrionales > Desulfovibrionaceae > Taurinivorans. Next base: position 94,706 of record CASGAP010000005.1, on the reverse strand, counting down.
CCTTTTGCTTTTCTCTGCCTATCTCAGCAAAAAAGGCGACAGCAAACGCAGCATAGCCAGACGCCTTTCCTGCATACGCAAATTCTTCGCCTGGCTGTACGAAGAAAAATATATTGCCGAAAATCCCGCCGCACTTCTGGATACGCCGAAACTGCCTCAATATCTGCCCGATGTGCTGTCTCTCGACGAAATACGGCGTCTGCTTTCCGCGCCCGATCCCCTGACAAAACTGGGACAGCGCGATATTGCCATGCTGCACCTGCTGTATGCCTCCGGTCTCAGAGTCAGCGAACTTGTCAGCGTAAAACCCACGGACATTGATTTTCAGAAAGGCATTATCCGCGTTTTCGGCAAAGGCAAAAAAGAACGGCTCATTCCCATACACACAACGGCGCTTAATCTGCTGACCGCATTCCTGCAAAATACCCGCAGCCTGTTCATTCCCGACCCCGCAGCCGCCGACAATACGCTTTTTCTGAACCGTTCGGGGAAAAAACTGACCCGCCAAGGCATATGGAAATTAATCAAACGCTACTGCCTGCTTGCCAAAATACAGGGAAACATTTCGCCGCATACCCTGCGCCACAGCTTTGCCACCCACCTGCTCGAAGGCGGCGCAGACCTCAGAACCGTACAAATTTTACTGGGGCACAGCGATTTGACGGCTACAGAGCTGTATACGCATATCTGCCAAAATAAAATTCAGGAAGTTTATGCACGGGCACACCCGCGCTGCCATAACGAGGAATTGCCGTCAAATTAATTTCTGATGATTTTAAAGCATTTTCCGGGGGAAATGATTGCGTTGCTGTCCATTTGCGTAAAGTTCGCAAGCTCACTGACGCAAACGGCTTGCCGTCCTTTGAATGGCTCCCCCGGTCCCCTCATTACCTGTTATTTACCTTCAAAAAAAAACAAAACTTTTGAAAAACATCGTTTCACTCTTTGAAGAATTTTAATTTTCTGCCGTCTTTCTGCCGTCTTCCGGTTCACGGCATTTGCGGAGTAAAAGCCGTGTTACGAGGGGGAACGGGGGAAATCATTTCCCCCGAAAAAAACACTTTTTGGTGCTGCCCAAATAAAAAGCCCTTTCTGCCGTGGCAAAAGGGCCGATAAAAATTTTTGCGGAAAATTACAATGTTTCTGCTTTTCTGGCGCGGTTTGTCAAATAAGCAAAACCGTCCTGCGGCGTAAATTCTCCGTCCAAAATCTTTTTCATGGTATAGGCTATGGGCATTTCCACCTCCAAACTCTGCGCAAGCGCGCATACTGCCTGCGTGGTCGGCACGCCTTCCGCAACGCTGTTCATGGAAGCAATAATATCTTCAAGCTTTTCGCCCCGTCCAAGCCGCAGTCCCACCTGCCTGTTTCTGGACAAATCGCCGCTGCAGGTCAGCATCAAATCCCCAAGTCCGGACAAGCCCATAAAAGTTTCAAATGAAGCGCCCATGGCAAGACCCAAACGGCACATTTCCGCAAGCCCTCTCGTTACCAGCGCAGCCCGTGCGTTGCTGCCGTAATTCAGTCCGTCGCATACGCCTGCGGCTATGGCATAAATATTCTTTACCGCTCCGCCAAGCTCCACGCCGAGAACATCGGCAGAGGAATAACAGCGGAAAAACGGCGTAGTAAAAATATCCCGCAAAAAAGCCGCCCTGCGTTCGTCAGCACAGGCCAGCGTGCAGGCAGTGGGCATATCCAAGGCAACCTCTTTTGCAAAAGACGGGCCTGACAGCACTGCATAACGCGCGGAATCGTCCTCCATGCCGAAAATCTTGGGAACAACCATGGAAAGCGGCAAAAGCCGTTTTAAATCTATACCTTTTGCCACATTGATAAGCGTTGTCATTTCCCCGAAATACGGCACATACGCCGGCAGCGCCTCTGCCTGCTTCTGACAGGGCAGCGCAATCACCCAGTACTCGCACTCCTGCAGAATTTGCGGGTCTGTAACAGCCTTTATCTTATCGGACAATATAATGCCCGGCAGATATTTTGCGTTTTCGTGCCGCCCGTTTACGCAAGCCGCCACGCTTTCGTCCCGCATAAGCTGGTATACCGTCTTTCCCGATTTTCCCAGCACATGGGCAAGGCAGGTACCGAAGCTTCCGCCGCCCAGTACAGCAATGTTCATAACAATCCCCTGTTATTTTTTAAAATAAGCATTTGCCTCGGCATACACAAAGGGGTGTTTTAAAATCCTCTCCGTTTCCCCTTTCTGCAGTTCCTCAGCCATGGCTATCACATGGTTGTACGTGCTGCGCGCAGGGCCTGACCCTATGCTTAAGCGGCGCACTCCGGCTTCGCGCATGGCTTCCAAATCGCAGGTTGCCGGCGTCAAAAGAATATTAATCGGCGCGTCTACCTCTTTTACCAGTGTTTTTATGCTTTCCAGCGGCACAGCTCCGGGATAAAACACACAGTCCGCACCTGCTTCGCGAAACGCTTTGCCGCGCTCAAGGGCTGTCTGCAGCTTATGCTCTTCGTCGCCGATATTGTGCCAATAAGTGCAGGTTCTGGCATTGATGACAAAATCAATGTCATATTCCTTTTTCAGTTCGGCAAGAGCTTTGATTTTTTCCAAAAACAGCGGCAGCTCATCAAGTGTTTTATCCTGTCTGCCGTCTTCTATATTAAAGCCCACAGCGCCGACTTCCAGCAAACGCAGCGCATTGGCTTTCACTTTATCGACATTGTCGGCAAAACCGCGTTCTATATCCACGGTAACCGGAATATCCACGCGTCTGGTCATGCTTTGCACGCAGTACACCACATCTTCGAAAAGCATATTCTGTCCGTCGGCATACCCGTAAGACAGCGCCATACCCTGGCTTGTGGTGCCTATTGCCTGAAAACCTTCTTTTTTAAATATATACGCAGAACCTGCATCCCAGGCATTTGCCAATATGAACATTTTATTGGCATAATGCATATTCATAAATTTTTTGGCCAATTCTCTTTGTTTATCGGTTATCATTATTGATCCTTCCGTTTTGTTCCAAATTCAGCAGTGCTGTCTTTATAGCCGTCCCGCAGGCATACCCCCCCAAACTGCCGTTTTTTGCGATAACCCTGTGACAGGGCACCAGCAAGGGCAGCGGATTGTCATGACAGGCACGGGCAACAGCCCTGTATGCCTTGGGTTTTCCGACCCGTGCGGCAAGTTCGGCATAAGAAATGGTTTGCCCGTAGGGTATGCGCACAAGTTCACGCCAGACTTTTTTCTGAAAATCCGTTCCTTCCGCCGCAAATGCGACATCAAAAACCGTTCTTTTCCCAAGAAGATATTCGGCAAGCTGCAAAAAGAAACGCTGCGCCGCGTTGCCGCACGCCAGCTCTCCAGACGGTTCACCGCCGTGCTTTTCTTCGGCTATTCCTACTGTATATACTATTTCTTCACAGTAGGCAATTTTTATACGCAGCCTGAGGCTGATTAATCCTGCCGGAAGCACCAAAGTTTTTTCTGCATATTCCATTTCTTATCCCTGCGCCGTGTTGGCTATTTCCCATAAATACAGCGACGCGGCACTGCCGTATGGCGAATACAGTTCCTTATAACGCAAAAATTGCTTTTTATCCAATTTTTCCAACCCGTGCAGAACGCACAAACCTTTTTTGATTCCATAATCGCCGTAACTTAAAATATTCGGCCGCTGCAAAGAAAACAGCAGAAGCATTTCCGCAGTCCACACGCCAACCCCCGGAAGCTGTACCAGTTCGCGTATAATTTCATCATCGCTTTTTTTCGAAAAATACGCCGCAGTTACTTCCTGCTGCAAAAAATACCCGGCAGCCGCTTTAATATTCCGGACCTTTGCGGCACTGATCCCGCAGGCACGCAGAATATTCTCATCGACAGAACACAGCGCATTCGGAGAAACAGCAGGACATACGTCCAAAAAACGTGCATATACCGTGGCAAAGGCCTTGCCGCTGATTTGCTGACTCATAATGGACTGAACAAGCGCCGCAAAAACATCAGGTTCTGCCTTACGCAGGATTTTGCCGCGCAGCCGTATATACCTGCCCAGCTGCGGGTCGCGTTCTTCTAAATATTGCAGTGCTTCGTCCGAAATTCTGACATTCATAATTGCCTCGTGTTTTCTCTATACTACAGTATACTCAAAAAATAAACAGCTTCTGTGTATACCGAACAGTTCAAATTTCTGTTTAACTGCCCAGCAGCATAAGCGTACAATTTTTCAGCAGGGAATATCAAAACAGCGACCGTACGCATAATACATCTTGCTTATTGAACTAAAAAGGAATATTTTTTTTTGTACATTATTTAGGAGTATAACAATGGTTTTGTTTTTGGCACTTTATGCAGTTTTTGGTTTAATCGCGGGACTGCTTGCAGGGTTGCTCGGCATCGGCGGCGGCTTGGTCATAGTTCCCATTCTTGTATATATGTTCAATCTGCAGGGCTTCCCTGCCGAACATATTATGCACATGGCTTTGGGAACATCACTTGCAAGCATCATGTTTACTTCTGTTTCCAGTGCCATGAGTCACCATAAACACGGTGCCGTCAACTGGGATATTGTTAAAAAAGTATCGCTGGGTATTATAATCGGCACTTGGTGCGGCTCGTTCATCGCATCAAAAATCCCTACCCATATTCTGCAGCTGATTTTTTCCTGCTTTATTTTTTATGTTGCTTCGCAAATGATTTTTTCCGGCAAGAAAACTCTCGGAAACAAACCGCTTCCGAAAACCCTAGGCATGAACATCGCAGGTCTTGGCATTGGTCTGCTTTCCAGTTTGGTAGGAATAGGCGGCGGTACAATTTCCGTACCCTTTATGCTGTATCACAGTGTTGAAATGCGCAAAGCCATTGCCACGTCTGCCGCTATTGGTATGCCCATAGCAATTTCAGGCTGTATCGGTTATTTTTTCAACGGCAATTCCGCACAAAACCTTCCCGATTATTCCTTCGGGTTCATCTATATCCCGGCACTGATGGCCATTGTAATCTGCAGTACGGCAGTTGCCCCTTACGGCGCGCACCTGGCACACACGCTGCCTGTAGCTAAAATCAAAAAATTCTTTGCAGTCCTGCTGCTTGTGGTCGGCGTGCGTATGCTTTTAACTGCAATTTTATAACGTGCGGTAACTCGCATTATGCTGCATATTCCCTAACTTACACACGCAAATTCAGAGGTTTGTTTTTTAATTTACCGGGGAAATGATTTCCCCCGGCCCCCTCATACCGTTTCAGCGATATAATTTTAAACTTTGATCCAGGAAATGGCATAATGTACTCGTTATTAATTATTGTCGGCGATTAATATTAGAAATAATTGCGAGAACAACAGTTTTTATGGGATTGGATCAAACAGTTTTATTTTACAAACCGGGGTACGTTTGCAAGTTAATTTAAAAAAGTCTTATAATTTATGTATCGGTCATAGTTACATGACAAACCATATAAATTCAAAGTACAGAAAACTTCACACCAGCGCACAGCCTGAAGATCAGCTGACAGATCCTTTCTTCCCTTTTATTTTAGCTGTAAGCTAAACAGTAACCGTACAGATAAGGCGTAAGGGTTTAAAAAAATTACACACACTGCTGCCGCCTTTGCCGCCTTCTGCAACCCAATAACTTTGCGGCAGCGCCGAAGCCTAATAATCCTCCTCTTTCATATTTTTCTGCAGAAAACAGCTTTTGTTGCTTCCAATGCGCGAAACAATATAAATCAAAACCCTGCCTTTTTCTTGCGGATTAACATTTTTTACTTTTATTATATAATAAGAATTTAGAAACATACCAAATATGGCAAATCTTCAATTCAAAGCCCGGCTGAAAAAATTACTGCAAATAAATTTATTTAAGAATTTCATATTATAATATTTTCTGCTTTTTTTAGCCCAACATACACACCAGCATAAAAAAAAATTTATATTAACGTAATTTATTATATAAGGTTTTCTGAGATTTTTAAGCACAGGAATATAAATATCTTCGGAAAAAAACTTGCAAATCTTATGCAATTAGCATCTCATACTTTTTGTCGGATATAAACTTATCATATCAATATGCTTATTTTTCAACTGAAGCAGTCACAAAAATAACAAAGTTTTCTCAATTTATTATATTTTGCGCATTTTGGTAAATTCAAATTATTAATACCGGTTATCATACGTTGATTCAGTTCGGACATTTTCCCACAATAAGCATTTAACAAAAAAAGCCCTTTTCATAAAAAGGGCTTTTTTCTAATTCTATGTAGATGTCTTATTCGGCACTTGCAGCTTCATTGTCGCTTGCATATTTGGTAAGCTCAATGATAGCCATAGGTGCACTGTCACCTTTTCTTGGCATAGCAAGTTTCATAATTCTTGTATAACCACCAGGAATACCGGCATACTTAGGAGCGATTTCATCAAAAAGAGTTTTTACCAATTGGTGATCGCCAAGTACACGGAAAGCAAGACGGCGGGAATGAACATCATTGCGCTGAGCCAATGTAATAAGAGGTTCAACTACACCGCGCAAATCTTTTGCTTTAGCAACAGTAGTGCGAATACGACCATGAATCAAGAGGGCTTTAGCCATGTTGTTGAACAAAGCTTTGCGATGAGAAGGATTTCTTCCCAACTTTCTACCGGAATTGTTATGCCTCATGGTGCTGCTTCCTTTTCCATTCTTGGTATTTTTTGTCAAAACCGTCAATCTTCATACCGAAATCAAGACCCATGCGGATAAGCAGTTCTTTGATTTCGTCCAGAGATTTTTTGCCGAAGTTCTTTGTTTTAAGCATATCGTTTTCAGAACGCTGCACAAGTTCGCCGACTGTGGCGATTTGTGCGCCGTGCAGACAGTTAGTAGCACGTACAGAAAGTTCCAAATCGTCAATGCTCTTAAAGAGGTTTTCGTTAATATCCCCGGATTCAGATGAACCAAGACAACTTTCATCAGATACCTGTTCATCAAAATTAATAAACACGGCAATCTGTTCTTTTATAATTTTGGCACTGTATGCAATCGCATCTTCGGGAGTAAGAGAACCGTCGGTCCAAACTTCGAGAATGAGTTTGTCATAGTTAGTCATCTGACCAACGCGTGCCTGTTCAATTGTATAGGAAACTTTACGTACAGGAGAAAAACTGGAATCAAGCTTGATAAGCCCGATTTCTTCATTAAGGCCGATATGCATATCAGCAGGCACATAGCCCTTACCCATACGAGCTTCTAATTCAAGGTCGAATTCCACGTCTTCTGTCAAAGTTGCAATGTGCAATTCAGGATTCAGCACGGCTACGTGCTGGTTTTCTTGAATGTCAGCTGCGGTTACCACCCCTTTTTTATTAACTTTCAACGTTAATTTTTGGGGTACATCAGTATCCATTGCAAGACGAACTTGTTTAATATTCAAAATAATATCAGTTACATCTTCAAGAACACCAGGAATTGTGGTGAACTCATGCTGCACACCTGCAATTTTCACAGACACAAACGCAGAACCTTGCAAGGAAGCCAGCAATACTCGACGCAAAGCGTTGCCAATGGTGGTACCGTAACCTCTTTCAAGCGGCTCGCACATGAATTTGCCGTACATCGGTCCGGAAACTTCATTGTCGCGAACAATTTGATCAGGCTTAACAAGTACTGCCCAGTTGCGAGCATTGATGAGCCTATTGGCTTGATTTGTGGACATGTGAACTCCTGTTTATTATTTGGAGTAAAGTTCGACGATAAGGGACTCGCTGATGGGAGTTTGAATATCGTCACGTTGAGGCATTGCTTTCACAGTACCTTTGAAGGCTGCGCCGTCAACTTCAAGCCATACCGGGCAGCCGCGGCGTGCGATGGCACCCTGGGCATCGGCAATTACAGGAATTTTTCTGCTTTTTTCGTTCACAACGATAACATCACCTACTTTAACCTGCAAAGAAGGAATATTAACTTTGTGGCCGTTGAGCGTAAAAATTCCATGACGGACAAGCTGACGAGCCTGTGCACGGGAATTTGCAAATCCCATGCGGTAAACAACGTTATCCAAACGGCGTTCCAAGGTTTTGAGAAGATTTTCGCCTGTTACGCCTTTAGCCATATCAGAAGAGTAGAAATATCCTCTGAATTGTTTTTCCAATACACCGTACATGCGACGTACTTTTTGCTTTTCGCGGAGCATGAGTGCATATTCGGAAAGTTTCTTTCTTGCACGGCCATGCTGGCCCGGAGCATAAGGACGGCGATCCTGCGCACACTTGTCGGTAAAGCAGCGGTCACCTTTCAAAAATAACTTTGCACCTTCACGGCGGCAAATACGGCATTTTGCATCATTATATTTAGCCACGGTCTATCTCTCCTGATTATACGCGGCGTCGTTTCGGAGGACGACATCCGTTATGAGGAATAGGGGTTACGTCACGAATGAACGCAACTTTGAAACCTGCTGCGTTTATTGCACGCAATGCAGATTCACGACCAGCACCGGGACCCTTAACATAAACACCAACAGTACGCATACCGTTGTCCTGTGCTTTTTTGGCTGCAGTTTCAGCAGCTACCTGAGCAGCAAAAGGAGTGGATTTGCGTGAACCTTTGAATCCGCTCTGACCGGCAGATGCCCAGCTAATAGCATTGCCGCGTGTGTCGGTAAAGGTAATAATGGTATTATTGAAGGACGCTTGAATATGGGCTACACCCAATGGAACGTTCTTCTTTTCTCTTTTTTTAACTGCGCGTTTGGCTCTAGCCATTGTACACTTCCCTTGGATTGTTATCCAGAAAAATTAGAGGGCAGTACCCTTATTTCTTTTTACCCACAGCACCACGACGCGGACCCTTGCGAGTACGTGCGTTGGTTTTTGTGCGTTGACCATGAACAGGCAGACCACGACGATGACGAAGTCCGCGATAACAACCTACGTCCATAAGACGTTTGATGTTAGCGCTTACTTCACGGCGAAGGTCGCCTTCAACCTTATAATTCGTTTCAATTTCCTTACGGAGTTCGTTCACTTCATCAAGGCTCAAATCATCAATGCTGCGGTTCCAGTCAATGTTGGTTGCTGCAAAGATTTGTAATGAGGTCTTGGGACCGATACCATAGATATAAGTGAGCGCAATATCCGCTCTTTTGCCGCGAGGCAAATCTACACCTGCAATTCTTGCCACAGTACTACTCCTGCAAGTTAGCCCTGACGCTGTTTATGTCTGGGGTTTTCGCAGATAACTCTAAGAACACCCTTGCGTCTGATAACTTTACACTTAGGGCATATTTTTTTTACGGACGGCCTAACTTTCATCGCTCTCTCCGTTTTATTCAAAACTCAACGTTAGCGTTGGAATTGTGTTTATTAGAGGATATTTCTATCCTTGTCAAGAGGCTATCCTCACCATTTCCATATTTTATCGGCAACCACCTGAAAAATTTGAAGATAAACTTAATATTTCAGGACCGTCTGACCGAATTGCGACACTATGCTCAAAATGGGCAGCCAAACTACCGTCTTTGGTATTGGCAGTCCACTTGTCAGGAAGTATTGTAACTTCATATGTTCCGACGGCAATCATCGGCTCAATAGCAAGCACCATGCCCTCTTGGAGCGGAATATCGTTTCCGCCCATCGGAACGAAATTAGGAACTTCCGGTTTCTCGTGAAGATTTGCCCCAATGCCATGGCCCACAAAATTACGTATCACTTTATACCCGTGCTTTTCCGCATGACGCTGCACCGCAGCGGAAATATCATACAAGGTATTGCCGATTCTGGCAGCCGCTATTCCGTAGTGCAGGCATTCTTCAGTCACTCTGCAAAGATCTTTTGCTTCCTGAGAAACCTCTCCGACTAAAAATGTTCTTGCGCTGTCGGCATAAAAGCCTTCATAGCAGACACCCATGTCGCAGCTCACGATGTCACCTTCTTTAAGAATTTTATCTTTAGAAGGAAATCCGTGAACAACGGTTTCGTTTACTGAACAGCATAATGCATACGGAAATCCGCAATAACCTTGAAATGCGGGTTTAACCTTGAACGTACGGCACATTTCCTGAACAATTTCTTCAAGGAACATAGTTGATATGCCAGGCTTAACAGCTTCGCCGAGTGCATCCAAAATCTGAGAATTCATGCCGTTTGCAATGCGCATTTTGGCAAGTTCGTTCTCATTTTTGAGGTATACCCCGCGATACTTTTTCATTTCCTAGCGTCCTTTAATTCTGCTCTTTTCCATAAGGCTGTCGTATTGCTTGGAAATCATATGGGATTCAACCTGTCCCATAAAATCAATGGCAACACCCACCAAGATAAGGAGGCTGGTACCGCCGAAGTAGAACGGAACGTTAAACTTTGCGATAAGCAGCATGGGAAGAACAGAAATAATAGCAATATACACACCGCCCCACAGCGTAAGACGGCTGAGTACAGAGTCTATATATTCTCTGGTTTTGTCACCGGGTCTGATACCGGGAACAAAACCGCCTGCTTTTTTAAGATTTTCCGCTATGTCTTTCGGATCAAAAATAACTGCGGTATAAAAATAGCAGAAAAAGAAAATAAGTGCAATAAAGCAAATATTATAAACAATGCTCGTAGGCTGGAACCAGCGCACTACTTCCTGCAGCCACAGCGCTGTTGAAAAAGAGCCGAGGGTTGCGGGAAAAAGCAGTAAGCTTTGGGCGAAAATCGGAGGAATAACACCGGCGGTGTTTACTCTGAGCGGCAGATGTGTCGTTTGTCCGCCGTAGATTTTTCTACCCATTTGCCGTTTGGCATAATGAATGGGAATTCTGCGCTGTGCGCGTTCCACAAAAACAATGCCGAACAGCACTGCAGCCATCATCACCACCAGCAAAATAACAAAAAGGATACTCATATCCCCTGCACTTACCAATTGGTAAAGACGGGCAATTGCGCTCGGAATACCGACTACGATACCGGAAAAGATGATCAGGGAGATGCCGTTGCCTATGCCGCGGGAAGTGATTTGCTCGCCAAGCCACATAATAAGCACGGTTCCTGCAGTCAAAGTAATGATGGTCACTACTTTAAATTCCAATCCGGGATTTAATACAACCGGCAGGTTGCTGCCAGGACTTGTCATACCTTCAAGCAGGGAGGCAATGCCAAATCCCTGAACAATGGTGATAAGCACTGTCAGATAGCGGGTGTATTGGGTTATTTTACGACGTCCTGCCTGCCCTTCTTCTTTTGCCATACGTTTTACGTCCGGACTGATTACCTGCATAAGCTGCATGATAATGGACGCGGAGATGTATGGCATAATTCCAAGGGCGAATACAGACACGTTGGAAAGACCGCCCCCGGAAAACATATCTAACAAGGCAAAAACGGAACCTTGCAAACGAGCGAAGAAGTCAGCAAGAGCAGCTGTATCAACACCGGGTACAGGAATATGCGCACCCACGCGGTAACAGACCAACAACAGGAATGTCCACAGGATTTTAATGCGCAGTTCTCCGGAAGATGCTAATTTATCTACTCCGCTTGCCACTTGCTATTCCTTTTCTGCTTGTTCGGTGCAGCAGCACTCACATTGACACAGTTCATTTACTTTGCCGCCGGCAGCTTCGATTTTGGCTTTGGCGGATTCAGTAAAGCGATGAGCCTCTACGGTAAGAGCTTTGGTAACGTTGCCGCCGCCCAGGATTTTAACCGGAGCGCCGAAACGGCACAGACCGCGGCCGTAGATATCATCCAAAGTAATTTCGGTTTTGCCTTCAAAAGCAGCTTCCAAGCGGTCAAGATTGACAACTTCAAAAGTTACTTTGAAATCAAAATTCTTGAAGCCGCGTTTCGGCAGACGGCGCATCAAAGGCATTTGACCACCTTCGAAGCCGGGCTTTACGCCTCCGCCTGCACGGGCATTCTGACCTTTGTGGCCTTTGCCTGCAGTGTGACCAAAACCGGAACCGTCACCGCGACCGACACGTTTACGTGTTTTACGTTCTTCTGGGAAGGGATAAAGTTCGTTAAGTCTCATTATTCGCTGACCTCAATAAGGTGTTTAACCTGTTCGATCATGCCGCGAACTGCAGCATTATCTTTAAAAGTTTTTACCATTTCACGGCGTTTGAGACCAAGAGCATCAAGAGTTTTCTTTTGTGCTGGCTTGATACCAATACGGCTACGTACGAGTTTTACTTTAATTTCGGACATGGCTATTCCCTACCTTATTTACGAGGTGCTTCAAGCTTTTTGCCGCGGATTTCGGAAACTTGTTCCGCACTGCGCAAAGAAGTGAGTCCGTCCATAGCTGCGCGAAGCACGTTATGGGAATTATTTGTACCAATAGCCTTGGAAAGAACGTCGGTAATGCCTACTGCTTCCATAACGGCACGTACTGCGCCGCCGGCAATAACACCGGTACCGCGTGATGCAGGTTTGAGAAGAACGCGGCCTGCACCGAAACGGCCCAAAACTTCATACGGCAAAGTTCCGTCAACAAGCGGAATTTTTACCATGGATTTTTTTGCTCTTTCACTGGCTTTGCGCAGCGCTTCGGGAACTTCCTGAGCTTTGCCGAGGCCGAAACCGACGCTGCCGTTACCATCTCCAACTACTACAAGGGCGCTGAAGCTGAAGCGTCTGCCGCCCTTTACAACTTTTGCAACCCGGTTCAAATGGACAATTTTCTCTATAAGACCGGAATCTTGCGTTTCTTGCTTTTGTTCCATGTTTTTTCCTGTACTATGATAGTTCAGATTATAGCCTTAAGGCTGTCCATTAGAACTCGAGACCACCTTCACGGGCACCGTCAGCAACAGCTTTGATGCGGCCGTGATAGAGGTAACCATTGCGGTCAAAAACAACTTGTTTAATGTTTTTTTCAAGCGCAACGCGAGCAACTTCTTTACCAACTTTTTCTGCACCGGCTTTGTTGCAAGCTACTTTTTCGCCGTTTTTGGAAAGGGTCAAAGTAGAAACCTGAGCCAAAGTTGATCCAGTCATATCATCTATAATTTGGGCATAAATATGCAAATTAGAGCGGAACACCACCAAGCGAGGGCGTTCAGATGTGCCGGAGAGTCGCTTACGAATGCGGATTTTGCGCTTCATGCGGACTTCATTTTTAGAAAGCATCATATCTATTACCCCTATTTGCCCTTACCACCGGACTTACCGGCTTTGCGACGAATAATTTCATTTTCGTATTTTACGCCCTTGCCTTTGTACGGTTCAGGTTTGCGCAAACGACGAATTTTAGCGCACATTTCGCCGACAAGTTCTTTATCGATGCCGGAAATTGTGAGCTTTGTACCTTCCGCTTTTGCTTCAATGCCTTTGGGAAGTTCTACAATAACCGGATGGGAAAAACCGAGGGCGAGTTCGACAATGTTGCCTCTTACGGCTACTTTGTAACCAACGCCGACAACTTCCAAAGTTTTTGAAAATCCTTTTGTCACACCTTCTACGCAGTTGGCTAAAAGAGTGCGGCGAAGACCGTGCTGCTGTGCGGTAGCTCTGTCTTCTTTATCTTTACGGGTAATAGTAACTTTTTCAGCAGTTACTTCGTAATCCAAAAGGGAACAAAGCGGAGTAGTCAAAGAACCTTTAGGCCCTTTTACTTCCACTATATCTTGAACCAGTTTCACTTCTACGCCTTTTGGCAGAGTGACGGGCAGTTTACCTATTCTAGACATTTTAATTCCACCTTGCTGCGTATGTTGGCTTACCAAACTTCACAAAGAAGTTCGCCGCCGCTTTTGCGTTCAAGAGCACTAGCACCGTCAAGAACACCTTTGGAAGTGGAGAGGATGCAGATACCGAGACCGTTTTGTACACGGGGGATATGGTGAGCGTTTACATAAATGCGGCGACCGGGTTTGCTGATGCGGCGCAAACCGTTAATCGCAGGGCGGCCTTTGACATACTTTAGCTCAATGGTGATGCTGCGGTCTTCAACCTTAACATCTTCCACATAGCCTTCCTGCTTGAGGATGGTAGCTAAAGCTTCCTTCATCTTCGAGCGCGGCACACTTACTTCCTTATGAAGGGCCATGTGTGCGTTGCGGATACGCGTAAGCATATCGGCAATGGGATCGGTCATGGGATTTCTCCTAATTATATTGCTGATTACCAGCTGGATTTGCGAACTCCGGGCAATTCACCCTGGAGAGCCATTTTTCTGAAACAAATACGGCATAAACCAAAATGACGCATATAGCTTCGTGGACGACCGCAGATAGGACAACGATTGTAACCACGGGTAGAGAATTTTGGTTTGCGGGTAGCTTTTACTTCAAGAGCAGTACGTGACATACTCTAACTCCTTACTTACGGAACGGCATACCGAGTTGTTCAAGCAACAGTTTGCCTTCCTTGTCCGTGGTTGCAGTTGTAACGATAGTAATATTGAGACCTTTGTTGTTTTCGATGCGGTCGGATTCCATTTCCGGGAAAATCATGTGTTCTTTAATACCGAGAGTAAAATTACCGCGACCGTCAAAACCACGATCAGGAATACCACGGAAGTCGCGAACGCGCGGCAAAGCAAAGTTCATCAGCTTGTCAAGAAAGTCCCACATACGGTCTTTGCGCAGGGTTACGCGGACGCCGATGGGCATACCTTCACGGAGTTTGAAAGCAGCAATGGACTTTTTGGCGCGGGTTACGACAGCTTTTTGGCCAGCGATAGCTGACAGTTCTTGAACAGCTTCTTCAATCACCTTGTTGTTCTGACTCATAGAACCAAGGCCGATATTCAAAGAGATTTTCTCAATTCCAGGAACCTGCATAGAAGATTTGTAATTAAATTTTTTTTGCAATACCGGAACAACTTTGTCTCTGTAAATAGATTCAAGACGGCTCATCAAAGCACCTTCTAGAGAGTTTTGTTACACTTCTTGCAGAAGCGAACTTTTTTGTCATTTTCCATTCTGTAGCCTACGCGGGTAGGAGTTTGGCAGGATTGGCAAACAACCATTACGTTGGATACATGAATGGGCATTTCTTTGTCTACGATACCGCCGGGTTCGCGTTTGTACGGGTTGGGTTTTACGTGGCGTTTTGCCATGTTTACTTTTTCAACCAATACACGGTCGGACTTCTTCAAGATTTTCAAAACCTTGCCTACTTTGCCAACTTCTGCGTCTTTGCCGGTGATAACTTTTACAACGTCACCTTTACGAATACGATAGTTATTCATATCACTATGCTCCTACAACACTTCAGGCGCGAGGGACACGATTTTCATGAAGTTCATAGCGCGCAGTTCACGGGCTACGGGTCCGAAAATACGGGTACCTACGGGTTCACCTTGCTTAGAAAGAAGCACGGCTGCGTTGGTGTCGAATTTAATATAGGAACCATCTGTACGGCGAACTTCTTTAGCGGTACGAACGATAACAGCCTGCATAACGTCGCCTTTTTTCACTTTGGCGTGGGGCATTGCGTCCTTAACGGATACAACGATGATATCGCCAACGGAAGCGTAACGGCGGTGAGAGCCGCCGAGAACTTTAATGCAAGCCACTTCTTTAGCACCGGAATTATCCGCCACTTGAAGTCGAGATTCTACTTGAATCATGGCTTATTCCTCTTAAAAAAAATCAGTCCTAAAAAATTTTCTTCACGCATACTATGCTAATTCTTAAGAAAAGAAAAGCAAAAATATGCGTGAAAGAAAAATTTTTTTAGGCTAGACAGCTTTTTCAAGCACAGATACCAAGTGCCAGCGTTTGTTGCGGCTCATGGGTCTGTATTCTACAATTTTAACTTTATCGCCGATGCCGCATTCGTTCATGGGATCGTGAGCTGTGCATTTTTTGCGACGGCGCACATATTTGCCCAAACGGGGATGTTTTACCAGCGTTTCTACACGCACAACAATGGTTTTGTCGCTCTTATCGCTAATAACGATACCTACGAGCGTTCTGCCCTTGCGCTGTTCGATTGCGCTATTCATATACGCTCCTATGCCTTAATGCCTTTTTCTGACATAACAGTCAAAACACGGGCAATATCTTTTTTGGTGGCAGGAATTGATGCAGTTTTTTCAAGCTGTGCGGTTGCATGCTGAAAACGCAGATTGAAAAGTTCTTGACGCAGAGCGGTCAATTTTTCTTTCAGATCTTTTTCGCTCAATTCACGGATTTCTGTCATTTTCATATTAGAAAGCCCCTTCTCTGGTTACAATCACAGTTTTGATGGGCAGCTTGTGAGAAGCGCGGATCAAAGCTGTTTTTGCAAGTTCGAGGTCAACTCCCTTGATTTCGTAAAGGATACGGCCGGGTTTTACCGGAGCGCACCAGCCCACCGGGGAACCTTTACCGCTGCCTTGACGGGTTTCAAGAGGCTTTGCAGTTACCGGATGATCGGGGAACACACGAATCCAAACTTTACCGCCGCGGCGAATGTGACGCATCATAGCAATACGGGCTGCTTCGATTTGTTGGCTGGAGAGCTTGCCATGTTCCACCGCTTTCAAGCCGATGTCACCGAAAGCTACGGTAGCACCACGAGTAGCAGGACCGCGTAAACGGCCTTTCTGCCATTTACGGAATTTAATTCTTTTTGGCGCAAGCATTATTGTTCCACCTCTTTGTCAAGGATTTCGCCTTTGTAGATCCACACTTTGATACCGATGATACCGTAAGTTGTGCTAGCTTCGGCAAATCCGTAGTCAATGTCTGCACGAAGGGTCTGCAAAGGCACGCGGCCGTCGCGGTACCATTCGGAACGTGCGATTTCCGCACCTGCCAAACGGCCGCCGGCGGTTACTTTGATACCTTCAGCACCGAATTTGCGGGCCATGGTAACAGTGCGTTTCATAGCGCGTCTGAACGCAACGCGGCGTTCGAGCTGTGCGCCGATGCTTTCCGCTACCAATTGGGCGTCAATTTCGGGGCGACGAATTTCATTAACTTCAAGTGCAAATTCACGGCCGAATTTTTTCTTGAGATCACCGCGGAGCTTTTCGATTTCAGCACCTTTGCGGCCGATGATGATGCCGGGACGTGCTGTGGAAAGAATAAGGCGGATTTTGTCGCCGAAGCGTTCAATCTCAATTTTGGAAATTCCTGCTGCGTACAGAAGTTTCTTTACGTGTTTGCGGATTTTGTGGTCTTCAAACACGAAAGAAGCATAGTCTTTTTTGCTGTACCAGCGGGAAAGCCAGTTTTTATTATATCCGAGCCGGAAGCCGTAAGGATGTACTTTTTGACCCATAGCCTTACTCCTGTCCTTCCGCTAAAATTACGGTGATGTGGCTGGTGCGTTTGCGAATGTGCATTGCACGGCCTTGTGAGCGCGGCATGAAGCGCTTCCATGTGGGACCTTCGTTCACAATGATGTCTTTAACAATCATAGAGTCAACGTCTACACTTGAAAGCTGGCTTGCATTAGCCAAAGCTGAACGAACCACACCATATAAAACACCAGCTGGTTTATTAGGCGTGAATTTAAGCATGTTCAATGCATCTTCTACCGGTAAGCCCTTAACGTTCTGAGCAACGAGACGGGTCTTACGAGGAGATACGCGTTGATACTTTGCAATTGCTTTAGATTCCATGTACGTTACCCGTTATTTTTTTGCTTTTGATTTTTTGTCAGCAGCGTGACCATAGTAAGTACGAGTTGGAGCAAACTCACCAAGTTTGTGACCTACCATGTTTTCTGTGACAAAAACTGGGATGAATTTTTTACCGTTATGAACGGCAAAGGTAAGGCCAACCATTTCCGGAAGAATGGTAGAACGGCGGGACCAAGTTTTGATAACTTTTCTGTCGCCTGCACCAGCGGAGCTTTCTACTTTCTTCATGAGGTGGCCGTCAACAAATGGGCCTTTTTTTAATGATCTAGGCATAATGATCGGCTCCTCTTACTTCTGACCGCGACGTTTTACAATAAGACGGCTTGAAGGTTTCTTGGGATCGCGAGTCTTGTAACCCTTGGTCGGGACACCCCACGGGGTTACAGGATGACGACCGCCTGAGCTGCGACCTTCACCACCGCCGAGCGGGTGGTCAACCGGGTTCATCGCTACACCGCGAACCTTGGGACGGCGGGACAGCCAGCGGTTGCGGCCTGCTTTGCCAAGGCTGATGTTTTCATGCTGAACGTTGCCAACTTGACCTACTGTTGCAATGCAGGAAAGAAGTACGCGGCGTACTTCGCCTGAAGGCAGGCGCAGGGTTGCGTATTTGCCTTCTTTGGCAACAAGCTGAGCATAGGTTCCGGCAGCGCGGCACATTTGACCGCCGCGGCCCGGATTGAGTTCGATATTATGCAGGTTGGTACCTACAGGAATACGTGCCATGGGAAGAGCGTTGCCGGGTTTGATGTCAGCCTTTTCGCCGGAAATGACGGCATCACCCTGTTTTACTCCGACAGGAGCCAAAATGTAACGCTTTTCGCCGTCAGCGTAGTGCAGAAGCGCAATACGGGCTGTACGGTTTGGATCATATTCGATATGGGCAACCGTTGCCGGAATGTCCATTTTATTACGTTTGAAGTCGATAATACGGTACAGGCGTTTATGGCCACCGCCGCGGCGGCGGCTGGTAACGCGACCGTTATTGTTGCGACCGCTTTTCTTTGTCAAACCTTCAGTGAGCGACTTTTCTG
This sequence comes from uncultured Desulfovibrionaceae bacterium, assembly GCA_949299515.1. GTDB lineage: Bacteria > Desulfobacterota > Desulfovibrionia > Desulfovibrionales > Desulfovibrionaceae > Taurinivorans. Next base: position 76,164 of record CASGAP010000005.1, on the reverse strand, counting down.
GAGTGTTTCTGGTAATTTCGGCGAAATCAGAAACAGTTTGGAAACGACGGCCAGCAGAGGTAGGTTTCAACTTACGAACTGCCATGTCTTACACTCCCTCGAAGAATTCGATTTTGTCACCTTTAGCAAGGGTTACGTATGCTTTGCGATAGCCAGCGATACGGCCTTTCACACGGCCTGCGCGCACGCGTTGGCGCGGCTTAACCGTTACAACATTCACTTTTTCGACCTTAACCTTGAAAGCTTCTTCAACAGCTTTGCCGATTTCGATCTTATTTGCCTTAGGGGCAACAAAAAAAGCGATTTGCTCAGCGGTTTCGCGGAGCATGGTAGCTTTTTCGGTTACCACGGGGCGGAGAAGAATCTTGGTATAATCCATTTTCATTCCTCACTCAAGGCTATTTAAGACGTGCTTCAAGATGTGACAAGCTTCCTTCGAGAAGAACAACTTGCTTGTGATTGAGCACTTCGTAAACATTAACCTTGTCTGGTGTTACCACAGTAATGCCCGGGATATTGCGGGCTGCCAAAGCAACCGTGTTATCTTTGAGCATATCGTCACCAGGGGTAACCACAAGTGCTTTGGTCAAACCGAGAGCTTTTGCAACCTGTGCAAAGTTTTTGGTTTTAGCTTCAGCCAAGTCGATGGATTTTACTACCATGATGTCGTTGTCGACAACACGGGAAGACAAAGCCATGCGCAAAGCCAAAGTACGCACTTTTTTATTAACTTTAAAACTATAATCACGGGGCTGCGGTCCGAAGATAATTGCACCGCCGCGCATAATCGGGGAGCGGTTGCTGCCCTGACGAGCGTTGCCGGTGCCTTTCTGTTTGAAAGGCTTCTTGCCGCCGCCGCTTACAAACGCACGAGTTTTAACTTGATGGGTACCTGCACGCAAAGCAGCACGATGAGCGCGAACAACCAAGTTAAGAATCTCTGGGCGTACCTCTACTTCAAATACTTCAGGAGCAAGGGTAATTTCGCCTTGTTCTTGTTTCATTTGATCGTAAACTTTCAAAGTAGCCATTATAATCTCCTAACTACTGCTTACGTACGAATACAAGACCGTTTTTCGGGCCGGGAACTGCGCCTTTAACAAGGATAACTCCTTCTTCCTGGCGAACTTCCACAATGGTAAGGCCTTGTTCGGTAACTCTTTCGTTACCCCAATGGCCTGCCATTTTCTTGCCTTTGAAAACGTGTCCCGGGAAGGTGTTGTTACCGATAGAACCGGCGTTGCGGTGAACTTTTTCGTTACCGTGGCCGTCTTTGATACCGGCAAAGTTCCAGCGGCGCATTACGCCTTGGTAACCTTTACCAACACTTATACCAGTTACTTTGATTTTATCGCCGACGCTGAACATATCAAGGGTGAGAACTTCACCTACCTGCTGTGTTGCCGCATTTTCCAAACGAACTTCGCGAACGTTGCGGAAATTGCCTGCGTTGGCTTTGGCAAAATGCCCTTGCATGGCTTTAGACACATGCTTTTCCTTAGCTTCTTCGAAGGCGATCTGAAGAGCATGATACCCATCTTTTTCCGCCGTCTTTACTTGTGTAATAGGGCACGGACCTGCCTTGATTACAGTAACGGGCACTGCTGTACCGTCACCGGCAAAAATACGGGTCATACCCAATTTACGTCCTAATATTCCCATTTTTTCAGACATAACGCCCCTCACTAGAGCTTAATTTCCACATCCACGCCAGCCGGTAAAGAAAGTTTACCGAGAGCGTCCACGGTCTGTTGCGTGGGGTCGAGGATATCCATAAGACGTTTATGAACTCTCATTTCAAACTGTTCACGGGACTTTTTGTCAACGTGCACAGAGCGGTTAACCGTGTATTTGTGTACATTGGTAGGCAAAGGAATTGGTCCTGCTACCCCAGCGCCTGTATTGCGCGCTGTATCCACGATTTCCGCCACAGCCTTATCCAGGATGCGATAATCGTAAGCCTTAAGCTTAATACGGATACGATCACTGCCAACTGTTGTCATTGCGAATCTCCATTTTAGGCAATTCGCTCCGAAAGATACTGAAAATTTCTTCCGGAGTATCCACCGTCTTGCGACGGCCGTCCGGTTTTCACCGAACATCAAAAAGAAACAAACAAAAACTCAGGAAATGTTTGCTTCTCATTCCTTACACCTTGTTATCAGACAACGACAAAAACCCTCATGCTGTCACATAGGGCTGGCTTTTTTTATGATTTTTACGGATATTGGGGATACTGGAATAGCTGCACCCGTTTCGCAAAAACAAACTGTATCATAAAACTTAGCCGACCCGGGTTTGCCATCCTGTCCGATACGAAATACTTCGTAATTGAGATAGGTGGTCCCACAGGGATCACGCATGCACAAGCCTTTTGCTTGCTGGATAACCTTACAGCCTGCAGCCAGCAGACTGGAACGGTTGACAATACCGGCATGGTGACGCCTGTAAATGTCAAACGTTTTCAAATAGTTGAAAACACATCAGGACAAGCTCAACTTGCCCTTCCCCGCCGTCCGGGGATTGCCTCATAATGAGGTGATTTGAATAACTACCTATTTTCTCTCGTTCTGTCAACTTTTTTTTAAAAAAATTTAATTTTTTTCTTGCATTAACGGTTAAAATTTATTTTTATTTTTTTACCCCACTACAGAGTAAAGCCATGCAGTTATATATCCACGTCCCGTTTTGCGTCAAAAAATGCCATTACTGTTCTTTTTATTCTCTTCCGGCTTCTTCTTTAAATATATTGGAATCGTTTAAGCCGACAATAACATTAATTGACAAAAACACCGATATTTATCAAGGCATACAGCCGGCCCCCCAGTCCGCCCCCGCGCAAAACGTGCAGTCTTTGTCTTCTTTTCTTGCGGCAAAGCGCATGACGCGGCAGCCTGCCGCCATGCCCGCGGAAAGCGCCCCCAAGCTGACTCTTGCCGACGCATTTCTTTCCAAAGAACAGGCCGACGCCCTGCGCAGCAAACTCGGCATTGACGGATTTTCACCGGCACCTGTACAGACTCCGCAAAAAAAACGCTTGCCCCTGCCCAAAGAATTTTGCCATAAATTTTCCGAAGAGCACCCTTTGAAACAAAGCACGGAATTTCGCCTGTGGAAATCCACTTTATTAAAGGAACTCGGTATTATTGTGCAGTATTACGGAACAAAACCCATAACCAGCATTTTTTTCGGCGGCGGCACGCCTTCCTATATTCCTATTAAGGATATGGAAGATATTCTGCAGTTTATTATCGGAAATTTTTCCGTGCCCGAAGACTGCGAAATTTCTCTTGAAGCCAATCCCGAAAGCATTAACAATATTAAAGCCGTGGCCTACCGCAAAATGGGCTTTAACCGCGTATCCCTCGGCGTACAGTCTTTAAATGACGAACACCTGCGGCTTATGGGCAGACCGCATACGGCTTTGCAGGCGCAGCAGGCCTATCATGCCCTGCGCAGCGCGGGTTTTGGCAATATCAGCCTTGATTTTATCTGGGCCATTCCGACCCAGCGCCTGAAAACCTGGCTGGACGATTTGAAAAAAGCCGTAAAACTGGCCCCCGAACATATTTCAGCCTACGGCCTGAGCATTGAAGAAGGCAGTTATTTCGACCTGCTGGACCGCGAAGGCAAACTGCAGCTTGCGGGCGAACAGGAACAGGCGCAGATGTACAAAAGCGGCTCCGCACTTTTGGAAGAAGCAGGCTATATACAGTACGAAATTTCCAATTACGCCAAAATGGGCTATCAATGCCGGCATAATCTGGGCTATTGGCTGGGCAGCGACTATATCGGCGCAGGCCCTGCCGCCGCAAGCACTGTCGGCAGCATACGGCGCACCCATGCTTCCAACCTGGAAGAATGGGCACTGGACATAGCCACCTGCTTTGCGCAGGACATAAAGGATCAGGCCGAAAATGCTCCGCACGCCGAACAAGCCGCAAAAACCGCAGGCTATGTTACCGAATATTTAACACCCGCAGAACAGCTCTGTGAACTGGTCATGCTCCGCCTGCGCACGGTTAAGGGGCTGAACCTTGCGGAATACGAAGCCCTGGCGCACAGAAATTTTGCCAAGGAACACAACAGGCTTTTGCAGATGCTGGACAAAAACAACCTCATGCGCCTGAAAAACGGCTATGCCTATTTTACCCGCAACGGAATGCTTGTTTCCAACAGCATACTCGAACATTTTTTCCGAGCCATAAAAGAACATCAAACACAAAAAAGCTTATGGTAACATGAACGCACAGCACACGACAGGCCGACTGGCACCGAGTCCCACAGGCTATCTGCATTTAGGCAATGCCTGGTCTTTTCTGCTGGCATGGCTTTCCGCCCGATTGGACGGCGGCACGGTTTTTCTGCGCATGGAAGACATAGATCCCGCCAGATCCAAAACCGAATTTATTGACGCCGCCCTGGAGGATTTTGCCTGGCTCGGCATAAACTACGACGGCGAAATGGTCTGCCAGAGCAAACGCACGGCAATTTACGAAGAATATGCCGCAAAGCTTTCCGCATTCACGTACCCCTGTTACTGCACGCGCAAAGAACTGCGCGAAATGGCGGGCGCTCCGCAGACAAGCAGACCCGGCAGCCGTTTCGTCATGCCCGACATGGGGGCGGCATATCACAGAACCTGCCGCTTTCTGACGGCAGAAGAACAGGCGCGCAGACAAAAGCAAAGCGCCTGCCTGCGCCTTGCCTGCCCGCCCTTTGCCCCGCGGGAACGGCATACGGTTCCGGAGGAATTTTTTGGGATTTCTGCGGACTTTGCTTTTACGGATTCGGTCCTGGGCAAACAGACATTTAATTTAAACGACTGCGGCGGCGATTTTGCCCTGCGCCGCTCCGACAAAGTACGGGCATATCAGCTTGCGGTAAGCGTTGACGATATGCTGATGGGCATTACGGAAGTGGTGCGCGGCAACGATATTTTAACTTCCACTCCGCGCCAGCTCTATCTTTTCCGCCTGTTCGGCCATACCCCCCCAAATTATGCGCATATTCCGCTCCTGCTTGATGCCGCGGACGAACGCCTTGCCAAGCGCCATGCCAGCCTCAGCCTCAAAGCCCTGCGCCGAAAAGACAGCAGTCCTGCGCCTGTTTTGCAGTATCTTGCGGGATTTTTGGGACTGCACGGCGAATTTGCCAATGCCGCGGACATTCTGCAGTATATGCAGGACAACATAAAAACAATTTGGGAAAACGACGGACAAAACAGCGAACGGGACAAAAAACAGGACAAAGAACAGGACAAAGAACCCGGCACGGCCAAAGCATATTTAATGCACAAACTCGCCAAACTCGGCAATACCGTTTCCACGGATTTCTGAATGCAGTTTCGGCGCGGCGCACAAAAATCAGTCTATCACACTGTTTTTATTCCGCTTATAAAACAAACCGCCGACCAAAACGGCAAAATAGTGCGCGGCAGAACAGTATTTCAGCCGTTGCGCTGAATCAGCGGCACACTTTCAAGCTTGCGCTTTTCCTGTTTGATAAACGCGCCTATGCCCGTAAGGGGCGGAGCATTAAATTCCAAACAGCAGCCCACAAGCGCACCGCAGGGCACAAACGATACGGCATTGTTCACAAACTGCAGACGCGGGGTAAACAGACGCGGAACAAAGCCGGTGCTGGCAAAACGGACTCTGCCCTCGGAACACAGACCTTTGGCAGTTTTCCACAAAAAATAAGGGGAATATTTTTTTCCTTCATAGCGGCTTTGGCACAAAGAACACGCATTTTTTGCGGTCAGCACCACGCCGAGGCGCGAAACCCTGCACAATTCTTCCAAAACGGCAGGCAATTTTTCCTGCATATGCCGCCGCAGAAAAGACGGCAGACCGTATTGCCCGACATATTCCGTATCGGCATACAAAGAAACAAAAGCATATTCAAAGCTGTCATCGTCAAAAGGAAGATGATCTGCCCTGCCTATCTGATAGGAAATGCGCGGCCCCGAACGCGCAAGCGCCGCTTCGGCCGCGGCATGATTTTCCTCGCAGCAGGTCACGTCAAAGCCGCTGTCCCAAAAAAACTCCGGAACAACAGGCGAATGCAGCCCAAGCTGCAATAAATGCGCACCGCGCCGCTGCCAGTCTTCCATACAGGCTTTGACAAGACGCTCTTCTGCCTTTTTATGCCAAATCATAACGCCGCCGTTATTCCTCCTCGGCTTCTTTCTCGGCTTCTTTCAGCCAGCGGGCAAGCGTATCGGCAATAATTTTTCCCTGCCGTGCGCTGGAAATATTAAACTTGGCCTGCTGGCGGAACTCCCCGCCGATTTTCTTGTAGCGGCGGATTGTATACTTATCGGGGCCGTAGTCGTCGGCGTCCGCGATATATTCCCTGTAACGGAACAAAATTGTGGTGTTCAGTCCTTTGGACAGAATTTCTTTGTCAAGCTCTTTAACCAGCAACACGCCGTCTTCTTCATAATTTATGGTAATTTCGTCAATAGTGCTGCTCATGCCGTTATCCTTTATCGCGTTTATTTTTAAAAAAATCCTGCAAAAGCGCCGCGGCCCTGTCTGCCAGCACGCCGCCGTAAAACCATGTTTTTACGCCAAGTTCCGGGCAATTAAGCCCTTCTCCGCAGGAACACACGGCCCCTGCCCTGTAATCGTAAGCACCGAAAACAAGCCCTGCCAGCCTTGCTTCGCGTATGGCGCCCGTGCACATGGTACACGGTTCCAGCGTCACCACAAGCACGCAGTCTTCCAGCCGATAATTGCCTTTAATCCTGCCTGCCTGCCGCAGGGCCACTATTTCCGCATGGGCAGAGGGGTCGCTGTCAGCTATGCTTCGGTTATGCGCCTGCGCCAAAATCCTGCCCTGCATATCGCACACAAGCGCGCCAACAGGCACTTCTCCCTGCTGCGCCCCTTGCCGTGCCGCGGCAAGAGCCAGTTCCATAAGCCCTTCCCAGGTTTGCCCGGCAGGACATTGCGGAACAGGCCCCCAAGGCTTTGCCGCATAAAAACAAGTATCCATTATACTTTAAATTTTCCTATTATTTCAAGAACTTCTTCCGGAGTGTCGCAAATCGTCAAAAGACCGATTTCTTCTTCGCGCAGAAAACCGCGGGAAACCATCTGGTCACGCACCCAGTCAATGAGCCCTGCCCAAAATTTGCTGTCATACAAAATAATCGGAAACGGTTTGATTTTATGCGTCTGCACCAAAACAGCCGCTTCAAAAAGTTCGTCCAAGGTGCCGAAGCCGCCGGGCATAACCACATAGGCAAATGCATACTTTACAAACATCAGCTTGCGCAGAAAGAAATACCGGAAATTGCAGCGGGTGGTAATGAACGGATTCGGTTCCTGTTCGTGCGGCAGTTCGATATGCAGCCCGATGGACGGTCCTTTGCCGTTTTTGGCGCCTTTATTGCCTGCTTCCATATATCCCGGGCCGCCGCCTGTAATAACGCCGAACCCCAGTTCGCAGATCTTTTGCGCGATAAGCTCTGTCTGTTTATACAGCGGATCGTCTTCGGACGAACGCGCGGAGCCGAATATGGACACGCAGGGAGGGAGGTTTTTCAAGGTATCAAAGCCCTGCACAAGTTCCCCCATAATTCTGAAAACGCGCCAGGACTCCATATTAATGGTATTGTCTACCTGATACTGCTCGCAATCGCTAAACATATGCACCTCGTATTTTCATTTTCTTTTATTGTAGGAACAAAAAGCAAAATAATCAATCAAAATTTAAATTTAGGGCAAAACACTTTTCAAACAGACAAAAATAGCATAGTTTAATACCAAAGATATTCATAAACAACGTCATAAAGCTGCATTTTAAGCAAAGTGAGGAATTGTCATGAAAATACAATTTTTAGGTGCCGCCCAGACCGTTACGGGTTCCTGCCATGTGATTGAGGCGGCAGGCTGCCGCTTTGCCGTGGACTGCGGAATGCACCAAGGCAACAAAGCCATAGAAGAACGAAATTTCGACACAGAGCTCTACAGACCGGAATCTTTGGATTTTATTTTGCTTACCCACGCCCACATAGATCATTCCGGGCTTATCCCGCGCATGGCAGCCAACGGCTTTAAAGGGACAATCTACTGCACGGCCCCGACCTTCGACCTTGTTTCCCTCATGCTCGAAGACAGCGCATACATTCAGGAAATGGAATATTCCTGGCGCGAAAAACAAAGAAGCCGCACCGGCAAGAAAAAAGAAAACGACCTCCTGTACAGCGTGGAAGACGCCCAAAAAAGCATACAGCAGTTTTCCGTTGCGGAATACGACAAAACATTTGAACCCGCGCCCAACATTAAAGTAACGTTCAAATATGCCGCCCACATTTTAGGCGCCGCCTTTGTCATCATAGACATTACCGAAAACGGCGAAGCAAAGCGCCTGACTTTCTCCGGCGACCTGGGACGGCCGGAAAATATGCTGCTGTTCGACCCCGCCCCCCTCGAAAAAACCGATTATCTCTTTCTTGAATCCACCTACGGCAACCGCGACCACAAAGACGAACAAAACAGCCTGGACGAATTGGCAGAAGCCATAGAAAGAAGCTATAAACTGGGCGGAAAAGTCATTATCCCCACCTTTGCAGTGGAACGCGCGCAGGAAATCATGTACTGCCTGTGCATACTGGACAAACAGGGAAAAATCCCGCAGAATATGCCCATTTATCTGGACAGTCCCCTTGCCATTAAAGCCACGGAAGTTTTTATCAACTACAAAGACAAGCTGGACTTCCATGAAATAAGCAACAATATCGGCCTGCTTAAAGAATTTTCCCAAAAAGTGCATTATACCCTGAAAACCGAAGAATCCCAGCAGCTCAACGCTCTTGAAGGGCCTGCCATTATCCTCTCCGCCAGCGGTATGTGCAACGCAGGCCGCATTAAACACCACCTCAAGCACAATATCTGGCGGCCGGAAACTTCCGTTGTGTTTGTGGGCTTCCAGTCTGTCGGCACGCTCGGCAGAAAAATCGTAGAAGGCGCAACCACGGTCAACCTGATGAACAACGAACTCAATGTTGCCGCCAAAATATACACCATCAACGGCTTTTCCGCCCATGCCGGCCAAAGCCAGCTGCTGAGCTGGGTAGGCACCATTGCCGCCTCCAAACCGCACATTGTCCTTATCCACGGCGAAAAAACCGCTCAGGAAACCCTGGCAAAATGCATCAGGGAAAAATATCAGCTTGACATTACCATTCCAGAATATTTAGAAGAATTAGAACTTACTGCCAAAGCAAACGCAGAGGATACCGCACCGACCGTTATCAAACACGCCGTGCCGAAGCTGGACTGGCAGTTTGTGCTTGACGATCTTGACACCAGAATTAAACAAATGCATACAAAACTTGCGAATGTTCAGGAACGGCCCTGGGAAGACCAAACGGAAATCCATGAACGGCTTGCCAAAATTAACCAGGATATTTACAAGCTTATTGCACATCTGTAAGGAACAGTATGAAAATAATCGCAGGTGCGCTGAAAGGGCGCACCTTAAAAACCGTCAGCGGCCCGGGCTACAGACCTGCCATGGGCAAAGTGCGCGAATCCCTTTTTTCCCTGCTTGAGGCGCGCGGCGTCGTTTGGGCAGAAAGCATTGTCCTTGACCTTTTTGCCGGCAGCGGCTCCCTTGCTTTTGAAGCCGTAAGCCGCGGCGCCGGCAAAGCATATTTTGTCGAAAAAGATGCCAATGCCGCAAAGTGCATATCCGCCAACGCCGCTGCCCTCGGCATCGGCGAAAAATGCTGCATTTTTACGGAGGACGCCGTAAAATTTGCGGGCAAACGGCCGACGGAACAGGTTTCCGTAGTTTTTATCGACCCGCCCTACGCCCAAAACCTGCTTCCCCAAACCCTGAAAAATCTTATCCGCAGGGAATGGCTGGAAGAAGGCGCCTTTGTGGTGGCGGAAGTGGAAAAACACCTGAAAATCAATACGGAAGACTTTGAAGGCCTTACCCTTGAACTTGACAGAAATTACGGTTCCACAAGGATTATCATATGGTACAAAGAATAGGAATTTATGCAGGTACTTTTGACCCTATTCACAACGGCCATATCAGCATTATCACACGCAGCCTCTCCCTGCTGGACAAACTCATTATCGGCGTGGCGCAGGACAGCGGAAAAAATACGCTGTTTTCGCTAGAGGAACGTGTCCGTCTTATTAAAGACTACTTCCATACCACACCGCACAAAAACAAAATCAGCGTAGAACCGTTCAGCGGACTTTTGGCGGAATTTGCCAGATCAAAAGATGCCATAGTCATAGTACGCGGTATGCGCGCCATTTCCGATTTTGATTATGAATTCCAAATGGCGCTCATGAACAGAAAGCTTTCCCCTTCAATCCAGACAATTTTTTTAATGGCGGATTTTCACTGGATGTACGTTAGCTCCACCAACCTAAAAACCGTCGCAAGCCTGGGCGGCAATGCTTCAGATTTGGTACCTGCCAATATCTGGAACGCCCTGACGGAAAAATATGCCGGCAGCCATGAATAAACTTATTTGCATACTCGGTCCCACGGGCTCGGGCAAAACGGCCCAGTCCCTTGCCATGGCCCAAGCGGGCCTGCCCATCCGCATAATCAACGCGGATTCACGGCAGCTGTATAAGGATTTTCCCATTATTTCCGCCCAGCCCGACGAAGAAGAAAAGAGCGTCTGCCCGCATACGCTGTTCGGCTTTTTGGAAACAACGCAGACAAGCACAGCCGTAGACTGGCTGAACAGGGCCAAAGCCGAAATCCGCTTTGCCCACGAAAACGGACAAATCCCCGTGCTGGTTGGCGGAACGGGATTTTATTTCCAGTCCCTTTTGGACGGCATAGTAGAAATCCCCGACATACCGCAGGATATCCGCGAGTATTTTATCCGCAGAATTGACGAACTCGGCAGTCCGGCGGTTTATGAGGAACTGCGGCAAACCGATCCGGAATACGCGCAAAAAATCCACCCCAACGACAGACAGCGCATTGCACGTGCTTTGGAAGTATTTGCGGCCACCGGCAAAAAATTCAGCGATTGGCATAAAGAAACACCCCGCCCAAAAGAATTTGACGTGCTGCGCCTCGGCATCGGTCTGCCCTTGGAGGAACTTACGCCCATTCTGTATAAACGCACTGCCCTCATGCTGGATCGCGGCGCCCTGGCCGAAGCGGAAAAAGCCTTGGAAATCTGCCCGGACATTACCGCCCCCGGCTGGACTGGCATAGGCTGCACCGAGCTCGCAGGCTATCTGACAGGCAAAATTTCCCTGGAAGAATGCAGAACACTGTGGAACAAAAACACCCGCGCCTATGCCAAACGCCAATGGACATGGTTCAGGCCGGACAGCCGCATACACTGGTTCAGACCGGAAGAAAAAAGCCTGCCCTTTGTTCTTGAATTTTTAAAAAAATAAAACGCTCCCGAAGGAGCGTTTTTTATTATACGGCGCTTGCCGTCTTTTCTGCATTGCTTATTTGGAACGCATACTGCGTATCATGCCGGCAAGAATCTCTGCCTGCTTGGACAGTTCGATAATCGCGGTTTTTGCTTCGTTCATGGTTGTGCTTGTCTGCGTTACCACACCGTTAATGTCACCGATAGTTCTGGTAATTTCTTCGCTGGTGGCAGACTGTTCTTCGCTTGCCACGGCAATAGAACCTATGCGCTCTGCGGAGTCGCTGGCCATATCGACAATTTCAGCCAGAGCATGGCGGCATTCTTCTGCCAGGGAAATAGCGGTATTAACCAGTTCAACCGTCATGTCCACCTGCTCCATGCTAGACGTGGTGCTGCTTTTAATGGCAACAACAGCATTGGCAACATTGGTGGTAGAAGCCATGGTTTTTTCCGCCAGCTTGCGCACTTCGTCCGCAACTACGGCAAATCCGCGGCCTGCTTCACCTGCACGGGCAGCCTCAATGGCTGCGTTCAGAGCAAGAAGATTGGTCTGATCGGCAAGGTCGGAAATTACGGACATAATTTGATTGATATCCTGCACGTGCTTATTGAGTTCGTCCATATCGCGTTTCAGCGTGCCGGTGCTTTTTTCCACTTTGCCGATGGAATCCATAAATTCTTTGACGACTTTTTCGCCGTCTTCCGCACGTTCACGGGTATTGCCGGCAATTTGTGCCGTTGTGACGGTATTTTTCGTCACTTCCAAAATTGTGGCATTCATTTCTTCAACCGCGGTAACCGTTTCGGATATACGCTGAGCCTGCATATCCGCACCGTTGCTGCTTTCCTGTATCTGCGCGGACAGTTCGTGCGTTGCGGCGCTTGTGGCTTCCACAACATCCTGCAGCTTTTCCGCTGCTTCGTTCATGCCGACTTTATAGGCGTTTTTCGCTTCCTGTATGGTCTGCAGCAGCGCAACTATCATTTTGCTGAAACTGTCGGCAAGACTGCCTATTTCATCGGTACGGCCCGAAAGTTTCTGCAAATCGTCGTTTTCCTGCTCGGACAAGTTCATATCGCCGCCGGCAACTTTGGCGGAAACTTTGTCGATTTTGCCGAGAGCCGCAGCAATGCTTTTTGCAAAAACAATAATGATAAGCAAAAGAACGAACAATGATACGGCGCAGATTACCAGGCTGTTGCTGTATAATTCATACACGCCCGCAAAAATATCGTCTTCCCATACCGGGAATGACAGATACCAGTTCAGCCATTTAAGTTCATACACGTACGCAACGCGCAGCCTGCCCTGATATTCATACTCGATAAAACCGGTTTTCACGCGGCTGACTTCCTGATATTCCTTGGTATCGCTTCTGTTTTCGCCGACAATGTCACGGTTTTTATGCATGACGATATAGCCCTGATCATTGAAAACAACAGCCGTTCCCGTGGCAGAAAAATTAACGTTGTCAAGGGTTCTCTTGGTAATATGATCAAGATTAATACTGGTAAAAATATACCCGATAACTTTAGAGCCGTTCGGGTCGCGCACAGGATAACAAATGGCAAAGTTTACCCGCTTGCTGCCTGCCGGAATAATTCTGTGCCCTTCTTCGCCGTTCATGGCACCTTTAACGAAATCTGTTTTGCTGAAATCCTTACCGATATTGCTGTCGGTAGAATCCGCCAAAGCAACGCCCTGCATATTCAGCACAACCACTTCGTCAATGCCGCTGAAATTTTCCACCAAGCGGTCCATGCGCGCATTGACAATGGGCAGATACTGCTGTTTGCGCTCTTCATCACCGGCAGCATAAGCCATTAAAAAATTAACAACACCGTAATCCTGAGAAGTTTCCTCCGTCAGCGCACGGTAAATAAGCATATTTGAGTAAATGGCCTCGCCCTGGATTTTAACCATGTTGGTAAGCTGACTGTCAATGGTTTCCGAAAGCGTGCCTCTTGCTTTTGTGTAAGAAAAAAATGTCATTACAACAAGAACAACGACTACGGGCAGTAAAATAAATGCCGCCATTTTTTTGGAAAATGAAAATTTCATATCTTTCTCACTTACAGCACATTACACGGTTAAATTAACTTTTGTGCCGATACCGTCCTCTGCACGAAGATTCTCTGTGGATTCCAAAGAACCCTGCATCAGCTTGTTGGCAAGATCCGCCGTAACATCCATACTTTTTTGAGCCATGCCCAAAGCAAACTGGCCCTGAACCGTATTTAAAGAATTGCCGTCAATTTCCATAATCGCCTCCCATTTTTTCTATATACCCCCATATCGGCTTATATTTAAAAATCATTAGCCGTTTTATGATTTCATTCTCGTTACCATGGCCGAAAGCTGTTCGGACTGCCTTGCCACTTCCATAATTGCCGTATTTGCCTCGTTCATGGTTACGGAAGTCCGGGAAACGATTTCATTGATTTCACTTATGGTTTTGGTGATTTCTTCGCTTGTTGCGGACTGCTGTTCGCTGGCTACGGCAATGGAACCTATACGTTCTGCGCTTTCGCTTGCCATATGCATAATTTCGTTAAGCGCCTGCTGACATTTTTCCGCAAGAGCAATGGCATTGTTTACCTGCTCCACGGTATCCGCCACCTGATGCAGGCTTGACCGGGCGCTTCCCTGAATGGAAATAACCGCATCGTTTACCCGCACCGTGGAAGCCATGGTCTTTTCGGCAAGCTTGCGCACTTCGTCCGCAACAACGGCAAAGCCTTTGCCTGCTTCGCCAGCCCTGGCGGCTTCAATGGCAGCGTTAAGCGCCAGCAGATTCGTTTGATCCGCAAGGTCGGAAATAACGCCCATTATCTGATTGATGTTCTGTACGTGTTCGGAAAGTTTGCCCATATCGTTTTTCAGCACGGCCGTACTCTTGTCCACCTTGCTGATAGCACCCATAAAGTCCGTAACCACAACTTCGCTCTCTTCTGCCTTTACTCTGGTATCATTGGCTATCTGCGCCGTTTGCAGCGTATTTTGGGAAACTTCCATAATGGTTGCGTTCATTTCTTCCACTGCGGTTACGGCCGCGGCAATTCTGTCCGCCTGCAGCTGAGCGCCGTTGCTGCTTTCCTGGATTTGCGCGGAAAGCTCCTGAGTTGCCGCCGAAGTGGAATTTACCACGCCTTCAAGCTGATACGCCGCCTCGTGCATTCCGTTTCTGTGGGCTTCTTTTGCGGCCTTGATGGTTTCCACAAGTTCCTGTATCATTGTTTTGAAACTTTTTGCCAAGCCGCCGATTTCGTCGGAACGGCGGGCAATGCTGTCAAGCAGGGCAAATTCCTGTTCGGTCATATTATGTTTGCCGCCGCTCACTTCTTCGGAAATGGTTTCAATGCCGCCGAGAGCTTTGGAAGTGGACCGCGCGAACAAAAGAATAAGAATACCGAAGAAGTTGATAACAATAAATGCAATAATTATTGTTCCGTACAAAAGATCGGTAACGCTTGCGTACAAATCGCTTTCCAAAACAGGCAGGGAAAGATACCAGTTCAGCCACGGAATAAAGTAAAAATAGCAGATTTTCCTGTCACCTTCAAAATCATAATACACCACGCCGGAACGCTTGCCTTCCATACCTTTAAACTGCGCGGAGTCTGCTTCTTCCAACCCTACATACTCGCGATTTTTATGCATAATCTGCACGCCCTCGGCATCATGCACGCCGGCAGCGCCCGATTTTGCGAACGAAACATAGTCAATGGTACGCGTGGCAAGCACGTTTAAATCCAAAATAAGAAATGCGCCGCCCACGGTTTTTTCTTCAAAATTATGAATGGCATGAGCAAGAATAAGGCCCATGGAATGTTCGCCGAGTTTCAGCACAGAGGGTGAACAGCTGCCCGCAAGAGCGGAGCTTACCGCTTTGTACCCCATAAAATCACGGCCGATAAGCTCTTCCTTGGAAGCCATGATGATTTTGCCGCTGCCGTCCACTATGCCGGCGGCATAAATGCTTTCAAAAGCCTCCGCCACGCGGGCTATTCTATCATCGACATCGGCTTTATACAAGGAAATCCAGTCCGTATTGTCGGTAGCAAAAGCATTGGTCACTTCTTCCACAACATTATCTTCAGCCAGCTCTTTAACGCTGTTTCTGTATGCAAGAGCCAGCGCGCTGAAACTTTCTCCCTGCGTTGTCACCAATGCGGACAACTGTTCCTGCAGCGTCCCGTGCAGTGCATTTTTAGCCTGAATATAGGTAAAAACAGACATTGCTATCATTACAACGATAATAGGAGCCAAAATCAACAAGCTCATTTTTTTGAAAAATGTTAACTGCATATACTCTCCAACCCTGTAACTGTTCGGCCATTAAGACCCGGTTTTCATGGATTCGACCATAGCAGAAAGCCCTTCGGCCTGCTTGGCAAGTTCCATAATTGCGATATTTGCCTCGCGCATGGTATCGCTTGTCTGGGAAACGATACCGTTTATTTCTCCTATCCTGCGCGTAATTTCTTCACTGGTCGCAGACTGTTCTTCGCTGGCAACGGCAATGGAACCTATGCGTTCCGCGCTTTCGGCAGCCATATGCATAATCTCTTCAAGAGCGTGGTGGCATTTGGCCGCAAGCTCAATGGCGGAACTGACAAGAACCACGGTATCGTCAACCTGACGCATACTGGATTCCGTACTGCTTTTAATCGCAATAACGGCATCGCTGACACGCACAGTGGAAGCCATGGTTTTTTCGGCAAGCTTGCGCACTTCGTCCGCAACCACGGCAAAGCCGCGGCCGAACTCACCGGCCCTGGCAGCCTCGATAGCAGCGTTCAAAGCCAGCAGATTGGTTTGATCGGCAAGATCGGAAATAACGCCCATAATCTGATTAATATCCTGTACATGATCGGAAAGCTGTGTCATGTCTTCTTTCAACGTGCCGGTACTTTTTTCCACTTTACGCATGGACTGCATAAAACTGTCAACCACAACTTCGCTTTCTTCCGCGCGCACCTTGGTATCATTGGCTATTTTTGCCGTCTGCACGGTATTTTGCGTAACTTCCAAAATCGTTGCGTTCATTTCTTCCACCGCGGTTACGGCTGCGGCGATTTTATCGGCCTGCATTTCGGCGCCGTTGCTGCTTTCCTGAATTTGAGCAGAAAGTTCCTGCGTGGCAGTGGAACTTGACTCTACGATTTTTTCCAATTTTTTGGCTGCCTCGGCCATGCCGTTGCCGTAAGCGGATTTGGCCTCTTTTATAGTTTCGATAAGAGCAACTATCATTTGCTTAAAGCTGACGGCCATACCCCCTATTTCGTCGGTGCGCTTGCCAAGAGTATCAAGAATAAAATGTTCTTCGTCGGAAAGATTCAGCTTGCCCGCGCTGACATCGCAGGAAATGCGTTCAATGCCTTTAAGCGCTTTTGAAGTTTGATTGGAGAAAAAGAAAATAATGGCCAAAAGAACGGCAATGGAGGCTACGGAAATAAACGTGCTTGCCCAAAACAGCTCACGCACCCCGTTATCCAAATCACTGCGTTCCGCCGTAGCCGTCACATACCAGTTCAGGCCCGAAACATTGTAAAAATACCAAACACGGTCCGCACCGCCGTCGGTAAAATAAACAATACCGGTGCTTTTGCCGGACATCTGCCGGAACTGTTCGGTATCCTTTTCTTCCAAATCAATAAAATCACGGTGCTTATGCATAATCTGCACGCCGTTTGAGTCGTGCACGCCGATGGCGCCGCTGTTGGCAAAACTGACATGATCAATTGTTTCTTCGGCAATGGAATTCAAATCCAGAACTATATAAACCGTACCGACAACAGTATTGCCGCTGCGCACGGGCTCGGCAAGCGCAAGACCTTTCCTGTGTTCGGCAAGACTGACTATTTCCGAACCGCCAAGACCCTGCAGGGCACTTTTTACAAAAGCATAGCCTGAAAAATCTTCACCTATGCGCGTTTCCTTGGAATGTAAAACGATTTTGCCGCTGCCGTCCGTCATGCCGACGCCGAAATAGGCTTCGGACATGGCTTCTATCCGCTTTATTTTGGCTGCAACCTCATTTTCATACAGCGGCAGATCCTGTGTTCTTCCTGCAGCAATGCAGTCCGCAACATTGACTACGGCCGACGCATGAGCAAGTTCCGTAACCATATCTTTATAAGCCGCAATGGCTGCCCGCAGAGCCTCACCCTGCGTTTTTGCGAGCAGCGCCATTTCCTCGCTTATGGTTGACCGTAAAATCATATTAGATTTCAAATAGATAAATCCGGACATAATCACAAGGATCAGCATAACCGGAAACAGCACAAGAATGATCATTTTTCTGAGAAAAGTAAATTTCATTACAGCCTCAATTTCTTTATTTGGCAGTTATCTACTATCTATCCTATTTTTCGGCCAAAACATAGTTAATTTTAGACAATTTTTGATTTTTTTTTATTCGGCGCCAAAAAATCTCCTGGCATTATTGCCGCATTGTTCCCACAGCTCGGCGGTTTCCATGCCAAGCTCGGCAGCAACGCATTGGGCGGTAAATACCGTAAATGCGGGTTCGTTGGGTTTTCCCCGCCACGGTTCGGGCGCAAGGTACGGGCAGTCCGTTTCCACAAGCAGCCTGTCCCTGTCAATGCAGTGCAGGGCTTCGCGCACATGGGCATTGGCTTTATACGTTACGGAACCGGGTATGGAAATGTGCCAGCCGTGGGAAAGCACAGTCCGCGCGCATTCCCTGTCACGGTCAAAGCAGTGCCACAGCAGCGGATACCCGCGAAATCCCTCTTCCAAAAGAATTTTTACCGTATCGTCAAACGCATCGCGGCTGTGAATAACAACGGGCAGACCGCACGTTTTGGCAACAGCCAGCATTTTTCTGAAATATTCCTGCTGCAGATCCTGCGGAACGCCTTTCCAATAATAATCCAAACCTATTTCGCCCACTGCCTTGATTTTCTGCCTGCCTTGCCTGTCCTGCAAAATATCCGCCTGCACCTGTTCCGGCTCGTCAGGCGAAATTTCCAGCAAATCCGTGGGATGTATGCCGTATATCAGAAAAACATTGTCTTTTCCGTAAAAATACTCGGCGTGCTCCGCATACTGCCTGTGCCCCAGCAGCACTTCCCCTATGGTTTTTACCCCGGCCTCGGCGGCACGGGCTATAACCGCGTCCCTGTCTTCCCAAAGCGGCTGCGTTACGATATGGGCGTGGCTGTCACAGCCAACGAGCGGCAGACCGAGAGTTTTCGGATCAATATACACTTTCTTTTTATGTCCCATGCTGTTTTCTCCTTTTTCACTTGACAGCGGATTATTTTTCAAATATATATGTACGTATGAATATGCAAAAAATACAACACTCATATATTTCTTGGTGGTGGCTCGTATAACAACGGGTCGGATTTTTTGCAGCCAAATTTCTAATAAAAATTACGACCGAACTTGCCGGTCGTTTTTTTATCCCTGATAGGCATAGTTCGGAAAAAAGGAGAAAACTATGTCTACTCAAGCCCACGGCACCCCCTCTCAGGAAAACTCCCTCGGCTTTTACGGCCGCCACGGCGGACAATTTGTTCCGGAAGAAATAAAAATCCGGCTCAACGAAGTTGCCGACTGTTTCAACACCTACAAGAACGACAAAGATTTTTTAGCCGAATTAAACACTCTTTACAAGCATTTTAGCGGCCGCCCCACTCCTATTTTTTACTGTGAAAATTTATCAAAACAACTCGGCGGCGCGGACATATACCTCAAACGCGAAGACCTGAACCACTTGGGCGCCCATAAACTCAACAATGCCTTGGGCCAGATGCTGCTTGCCAAACGCATGGGCAAAACCCATATCATCGCAGAAACGGGCGCCGGCCAGCACGGCGTGGCAACTGCCGCAACAGCAGCCCTTTTCGGCTGCAAATGCACTGTTTACATGGGCGAAGAAGACATCAGACGCCAGGAACTCAACGTATTGAGAATGCGCATGATGGGCGCGGAAGTCATTGCCGCAACCAGCGGCCAGCGCACCCTGAAGGAAGCCGTTGACGAAGCCCTTGACGCCTATATCAAAGATAAAAACAGCTTTTATGTTTTAGGTTCCGCCGTGGGCCCGTATCCGTATCCGGAAATCGTACGCCATTTCCAATCCGTAATCAGTTTTGAAGCACGGGAACAGTTCCTTGACATGACGGGCGCTCTGCCCGATATGGTGGTGGCGTGCGTTGGCGGAGGTTCCAACGCCATCGGAATGTTCGCCAACTTCATCGGCGATGAAAACGTTGCCCTTGTCGGCGCGGAGCCGGGCGGCATTGGGGACAAAACAGGTCAGCACGCAGCAAGCCTGGTATACGGAAAAGAAGCCGTACTGCACGGCTTTAAAAGTTACGTCTGCCTTGACGAACAAGGCGAAGTTGCCCCGGTATATTCCATTTCCGCCGGTCTGGACTATCCTTCCGTAAGCCCCGAACACGCTCACCTCAAAGACATAGGCAGAGCCAGCTACGTGGCGGTAAGCGACAAAGAAGCCATTGACGCATTCTTTACCCTATCAATAACCCAAGGCATAATCCCCGCTTTGGAATCTGCCCATGCCCTGGCCCATGCCATAAAAACCGCACCGGCCATGAAAGGCAAAAAAATCCTAGTATGTCTTTCCGGCAGGGGCGACAAAGATGTGGATCAAATAGCCGCCATGCTGAAAGAAAATAAAATCCAAATGCCGTAAGCCGTGCGCTAAACGGAAATTTTCCCGGGAGAGAAGCTTTGCTTTTCTCCTTTTTTTTTGTATTATCAAACATATTCTTACTGCCGAGAGGTGTTTATGATTGGTTGGACGCATTATAACCCCGTGGAAATACACGCCGGACTGGACTGCCGTAAGGAAATTGCCCGCTTTCTCCCGCAGGAAGGCACTGTTTTAATTGTCAGCACCAAGGGAATGCAGGAGAGAGGACAGCTTGCAGAATTCACCGAATATGTCCCCCTGCCCCATGATATTTTTCTTGCCCAGCCGGAACCTGACTTGGATAAACTGGACTCATTCTATGCTGAAAATAAACATAAAACCTATCAAGCTGTCATAGCTCTCGGCGGCGGTTCCGTCATAGACAGCGCCAAAGCGCTTTCCTGCGCTTTTAAACAGACGGAACACGAAAAACCTCTGCAGGCATGGCTTAGGGACAAATGCGAACTGCCCGCGCAGACTTTGCCTCTTGTCGCCATACCGACAACAGCGGGCACAGGCTCGGAAGTTACCAGCTTTGCCACCGTTTGGGACAAACAAAACATGAAAAAATGCTCCCTTTCCGCCAAAGTCTGCTATCCGAAAGCAGCCCTGCTTGACCCGTTTTTTACAAAAACTCTGCCTTGGAAGCAAACAGTTTACAGCGCTCTGGACACCTTTTCGCACGGCCTTGAAACCCTGTGGAACAAGCACGCCACACCCATAAGCCTCTTTTATGCCAAACGAGCCCTGCAAATGGTCATGAATTCCCTGCACTACATCGAACATGATTCCTACGACATGAAAAACCGCTACCGCCTGCAGGAAGCGGCCATGCTTGCCGGCGTTGCCATCAGCCAAAACCACAGCTCCATAGCCCATTCTGTTTCCTATCCGCTGACCCTGCATTATCATGTGCCGCACGGTTTGGCGTGTTCCGCTTTTCTGCTGCCCATTTTGGAGCTTGTCATACAAAAAAACGCTTTCATGCTTCCTTTGGAAGAGGAATTTGTCAACACCATGCACGAATTCCTTACCCGCTACAAACCCTACGTGCTTATCCGCAAATACTGCAGTGCCGAAGAAGCGCAGAGCAAAATTGACGAAATGTTTACCCCCGAACGGGCAGGAACCTTTACGCTCACCCTGTCCAAGCAGGATGTGCTCGATATTCTGAAAAAAGGATATACACTGCAGTAATGAACGATTTTTTTCTGTATCTTGTGACGGGACTTGGCTTCGCCTGTTTTTTTGAAGCGCTGCCCTGGCTTATCAGCCCGCATAAAATGAGGGATTTTCTGCTGCAGCTTTCTGCCGTCAACCCCGAACATCTGCGGTATTACGGTTTTTTTCTGCTGTTTTTGGGCGTTTTTTTCATTTGGCTGGCCCGGCCTTAAGGAGTATTTATGCACCAGCATATTATAACGATTATTCTTGCCGCCGGCAAAGGCACGCGTATGCCCTCCTCCAAACCCAAAGCCCTGCAGACCGTGCTGGGCGAAGCCATGCTTTCTCATGTTTACGCCGCCGCTTCTGCCGTCAGTTCTGCAGTGTGGACCGTTATCGGCCATAAAGCCGAAATGGTGCAGCAGCACCTGCGCAAAGAATTCGGGGACAACGCCGCCGATGCCTGCGTTCTGCAGCAGGAACAGCTCGGTACCGGCCATGCCGTGCGCTGCGCCATAGATGAAATCCAAAAACGCACGGATCTGCGCGGAACAAAAATCCTTATCCTGAACGCCGACGTACCGCTTATTTCCGCAGACATACTCGAAAATTTCATCACGCAGGCAAATCCGTATCCGCTGGCATTTATGAGCATAAAGCTTGACGCTCCCAAAAGCTACGGCCGCGTCGTCCGCGAAGGCTTTTTAACTGCAGTGAAGCAAGGCCCCGTACTGCAGCATGAGCAAAACTGCGGAGCAGTTTCCCGAATCACCGAAGCAAAAGATTTCCGCCTTGCCTATCCCGGCAGTGAAATTTTTGAGGTCAATTCAGGCATATATCTGGCAGATGCCGGCCTGCTTCTTGAATTTCTTCCTCAGCTTTCCAGTACCAATGCCGGCGGCGAATATTATCTTACGGACATTATCGGCCTTGCCAAAAGCAAAGGCACTGCGCTGGAAGCCGTCTGCTGCGGCAATGCCGAAGCCCTGCTCGGCGTCAATACCCCCGCGGAACTGAACGAAGCCGAAAAAATTCTGCAGCAGGAAATCAACACAAAACTGATGCAGAACGGCACAGTCCTGCATAACCCCGAAACAATACGCATCAGCCCCTTTGCGGAAATCGCTCCCGGCACCGAAATTTACGGTCCCTGCGAACTGTACGGGCACTGCAGAATCGGCGCCTATTCCGTCATAGAATCCCACTGCGTCCTGAAAAATACCGTTATAGGAGAATACTGCGAAGTAAAAAGTTTTTGCCATTTTGAAGATGCCCGCACAGGCAATTCCGTCAAGCTCGGTCCCTATGCGCGGCTGCGGCCCCAAGCCGTGCTTGCCGACAATGTGCATTTAGGCAATTTTGTGGAAATCAAAAAAAGCACAATAGGAAACGGCTCCAAGGTCAACCATCTTTCCTATATAGGCGACAGTACGGTAGGAAGCGGCGTCAATGTAGGCGCAGGCTGCATTACCTGCAATTACGACGGAAAAAACAAATACCAGACCGTTATCGAAGACAATGCGTTTTTGGGTTCAAACTGTGCCTTTGTGGCCCCTGTCACCATTGCCAAAAACACACTGGTAGCCGCAGGTTCCGTCATTACCAAAGATACGGAAGAAAACTGCCTGGCCGTGGCACGTTCCCGCCAGGTTAATATTAAACGCTGATCCCCGCGGCCAGTTCGGTTTTTGTCCCAAAAACACCGAACCCCGCACAGCAAAAATCCCGGCATATGCCGGGATTTTTATAGCTTGGCTTACAGCCATTTTAACCAGTTTTTCCACGAACCTTCTTTTTCTTCGCGTTCTTTTTCGGAAGCACCTTCCCTAAACCGCAGATACGAAGCATCGGCCTGTTTTTTGGCATATTCGTAAACGTGCTCAACATCGGGATACTGCTCCATAATACGGGTATAGCGGTTATAGGCCGCTTCATAGTTGCCCATATTCCAGTACACGTTGCTTATAAAAATTTCCCGTTCCGCAAGCAGTTCCCGGCAGGTTTTCAGTTCCTGGCGGGCAAGCTCCGCATACTCCGTATCCGGATATTCGTTTACAACGCGGCTGGCGTATTCTTCGGCTATTTTTACGTTAGTGGACGCTCTGTCAATGGAACAGTAGCTAAGCCGCAAAGAACGGGCCGCCTGCAGCAGCACATAGGGAATGGCCTCATGTCTGGGGTGCAGATTTTCAAAATCACGGTACGCATCGGCCGCATCTAAATAGTCTTCGTTCAGATACAGCGCATCAGCCAAACCCAATTCTGATTCCACCACATAGGGGCTGAACGGATAATTGTCTTTAATATCGGTAAAAAGGGTTGCAGCTTTTCCATATTCTTTCATCTGCATATGTTCCACCGCAACTTCAAATTTTTCCTGAACCGTATCTGTAGGAGCTTCCATAAAATAGCTGTCGATAAGCCCCCCGCAGCCGGTCAGTGAAAAACACAGTATTAAAGAAAGAACAATATTACGCATTCAAATGCTCCAAATAACGGATAGCCGAACTTGCAGCCACGGCACCGTCACCTACGGCAGTGCAGACCTGACGGCACAGTTTCGCGCGTATGTCGCCCGCGGCAAAAATGCCGGGAATATTGGTCTGCATTTCCTGGTCGGTTATCAAAAAGCCCTGCTCGCTGCGCTCAAGCCCGGCAGGAGCAAAACCGGCATTGGGAATATGTCCGATGTAGACAAACAAACCTTCTGCGGAAAGTTCGCGCTTTTCGTTGGTTTCCACATGACGGACAATAACTTTTTTCAGCGTGGGCTCACCTTCAAGACTGTCAACAACGGAACTTGTGACAAGTTCTATTTTTTCCGGCATGGAACGGATTTTATCAAGATAAATCTGCGTACCTCTGAAACCTTCGCGGCGATGAATGATATAAACTTTGTTCACAATGCGGGAAAGGTACAGCGCTTCTTCCAAAGCCGCATCGCCGCCGCCCACAACCGCCACGTCCAAACCGCGATAAAAATTGCCGTCGCACAGGGCGCAGTAAGAAACACCCTTGCCTTTATAGATTTCTTCTTCTTTAATGCCTAAAGGCCGATTGCCTGCACCGGTGGCGATAACTACGGCACGAGCCTTGATATCTTCGCCTTCCGCCATATGCAGGATATGCATTTTTCCGTTTTCTTCCGTACTTTCCATAGACTGCACGTCACCGCGTATTCTTTCCACGGAATAAACGTCCACGTGCGCGGAAAACAAATCTGCAAGCTCCCAGCCTTTTATGCCCTTGGGAAAGCCAAGATAGTTTTCTATTTCGGAAGTGCTGAGCACCTGACCGCCGGGACTGTTTTTTTCAATCAGCGCAGTGCGCATTCCCGCACGCACCAAATACAGCGCAGCATTAAGCCCGGCAGGCCCCGCACCGATGACAACTGCATCAAAAGCCAACATAATTACAAAGCCTTATTAATCATTTGAACAATATTGTCTTTTGCCACCGCACCGGTTACCTGGTCGACAACTTCGCCGTCTTTAAACATAATCAGAGTAGGAATGGCACGGATACCGAAACGGCTGGGCGCAGCCTGGGCTTCGTCAACATTCACTTTGCACACGGCAACTTTGCCGTCAAATTCTTTGGAAATTTCATCAATAATAGGAGCAACTGCACGGCACGGACCACACCAAGGAGCCCAAAAGTCAACTAATACTGGAAGTTCGTTTTTCAAAACCATTGCATCAAAATTTGCGTCATTAACTTCAATAGCCATATTCTTTCTCCTTTACTCACAGAGTAAGCTTGTAATTTTCAATACTGACACTTTAAGGTTAAAGTCTTTTTCTGTCAACCGCCAACCGGCAGGAAACAAACACATTTTAAACACTTAACACTTTATAATCATTAGGGATAGGTTTTCCGCGCGCTATTGCGGTTAAATTATTGCCGTGACAAAGCCCCATCTTCGCCAGCAGATATCCGGCATAGGCCGCCATAATTCCGTTGTCGGAACAAAACGCGTTTTTCGGAATATAAATCGGCACGCCCAAGTCCCTGGCAAATTCCGCCGTCTGCCGGCGTACAAAACTGTTTGCCGCAACGCCTCCTGCCACCACAACGCAGCGGGGACGAAACGTCTGCGCCGCCCGTTTGGCTTTTATCACAAGCGTATCTGCCACGGCATACAGATATGATGCCGCGCCGTTCTTGGCTTTGCTGTCAGCGCAGGCAAAAAATTCGTCCGTATATTTTTCGCCGAGACCAAGCATGGGAAGCCTTGCCTCGGGATTCTGTTCAAGCCACAGCGCCGCGGCCGTCTTCATACCGCTGAAACTGAAATCCAAATTATCGTTCTTGGCATAGGGCCTTGGAAAAAGTTTCGGATCTGCCGTACCGAGCTGTCCGAGTTTATCCAAATACATACCGCCCGGATACGGAAGCCCGAGCATTTTGCCGAACTTGTCGCAGGCTTCGCCTGCGGCATCGTCCAAAGTTTTTCCGAGAACCTGCATATCCAGCGGACTGTTCATTTTTATCAAATGGGTATGCCCGCCCGAAACCAATATGCCGAGAGCAGGAAACTCCAAAGGATTTTCCAATCCCGCAACAAGCAGATGCGCATGAAGATGATTAATGCCTATAAGCGGAATATCCGCCGCAAGTGCCAAGGTTTTGGCAAATGCCACGCCCACGAGAAGGCTGCCCAGCAAACCGGGGCCGCGGGTAACGGCTATGCGGTCAATATCCTGCAGTTTTTTGCCGCTGTCCGCCAGCAGTTTGTCCAAAAGCGGCCCAATGAGTCTGGCGTGCTCGCGGGAAGCCAGTTCAGGCACCACGCCGCCGAAAAGCGCATGGACAGGTACCTGCGACGCCATAACCGAAGCGATAAGGCCGGTATCGTCCACCAAAGCAAGGCCGGTGTCGTCGCAGGAAGTTTCAATTCCCAAAACAAGCATAGACAACCCTACTCAAAAACACTGCGGTATTTTTCCACGTCGTTTTTTGACCCGAACAAAAATGCCGTTCTGGTATGAATATGCTCCGGAACGATTTCCAAGACGCGGTCGCCGCTGCCGTTGAGGGCAAGACCGCCTGCCTGTTCCATTAAAAATGACAGCGGATTGGCTTCGTACAAAAGTCGCAGTTTACCCTTGGCATTTTTACTGTCGGCCGGATAACTGAAAATGCCGCCGTACAGCAGGGTGCGGTGAAAATCCGCCACCAGCGAACCAACGTAACGCAAAGAATAGCCTCCCTGCACAAAACTGTCCGCCGCTTTTTGATCCTGTTCCGACCATTTGCCGTAATTGGCAAGGTTAGCGGAAAAGTATTTGCCGTTTTCCGGAATTTTTATATTGTCATGGGAAAGCAAAAATTCGCCGACACTGGGGTCAAGCGTAAACCCGTACACGCCGTGGCCCGTAGAGTAAACCATAATGGTCGAAGGCCCGTACAGGAAATACCCTGCCGCGGCCTGCTCGGCGCCTTTGCGCAGAACATTTTCTTTAGTCAGTTCCGTATCGTCTTCCACACGGTAAATGGAGAAAATCGTGCCTATGCTTACGTTGGCGTCAATATTGGAAGAGCCGTCCAGCGGATCGAAAAAAATCACATAATTTCCGCGTTCTTTGGGACTGCCGACCACGACAAGTTCTTCTTCTTCCTCGGAACCCAGCGCGCAGACAACCCCGCAGTTTTTCATACGGTAAATCATAACGCTGTTGGCAAAATCATCGAGTTTCTGCACCTGTTCGCCCTGCACGTTTATATTGCCCGTACCGCCGAGAATATCTACCAGACCGGCTTTAGTCACGCTGCGGGAAATAATTTTTGCGGACAAAATCAAATCATGAAGCAAAGACGTAAACTGCCCTGTGGCAGTCGGCGACCATTTGAGCTGCATGGAATGAATATGTTCTATTACGCTTATTTCTGCCATACTATACCTCAATAAAAAAGCCCATTGCTGGGCTCAATTTTTATTCCTGCCCTTTTTCTTCCATTATGCCGTAAATAAGGCGCGTTCCGCCGAAATACCGGGCTATCCAAGCTCCCCTGAACATATCGTTGCCGACGGTGTCATAGGATTTTGTTTTCAGCTCGTCAGTCCAGTCAAGGGCAAAGGGCGTATCGTCATACATATGATTGCCTGTCCAAAATACCGCCGTATCGGAAAGGAAAACAATTTCCGATGGGTCCCCGACAAACGGCAAAAGGGATTTCGGATCAAACGTAACCACAAGATATCCCTGGATTTCACCGCTTGTCATATAGGGGCGCAACACTGCGATTTCATGCCCGTTCGGCACTTCCCTGACATCGGCATACACTTCGCGCGTTTTGACTTCCCTGTCGGTTACATAGGAAAAATCCGCATATTCAGGGATATAGGACGGCATGGCTCCCATAATCTGACCTGCGGAATCCAATGCGTAAATATGGGAAATCCACGGAAATTTTGTAAATAAAGCGGCAATGGCCTCCACATTGGAAATAACCAAAATACTGTCCATTTCACGCTGCAGTTTGGTAAGCTGTCCGTCTAACTGCGCAAACGCTTTGGTCAGACGGCTGTCCAAATCGGAAATTTCAGCAACGTCGGCAAAATCCACCACTGCAGGCTTGTTTATGTGGGTATAATAAAATCTGCGCGTATCTTTAAATGTTTCAGAATCTTTAACTGTGGCACAGGCAGAACATGCAAGGGCCAAACATAATAAAAGCGTGCCTTTTGTTTTCAAAAAAAACTCCTAGTTTGCTCGTATTTCCAAACGCTCTGCAAGTTTTGTCAGCAGCTGCGCCACGTCTGTATGCGCTTTTGTGCCTGCAGACGCGGTATTATCCTGTTCATCTCCGATATTGTCCGTTTCAGGCGAAAAATCGGCCGTATCGGACGCCTGTCCGCCCTGTCTGTCGAAATCCGCCTCTGACTCTTCCTGTTCCGCGGCAATATGCACTTCGGTATCCGCGGACTGTACGGCTGTTCCGCCGTCCTGCGCAAAACTGTCCTCTTTTGCCTGTTTGGCTTCTGCAGACGGCATAGTATCCATAAACAGCATATCATCGCCGGACAGCTCGCCAGGCAGCATCGTTTCTTCTGCAGGCATATCAGCTTCTGCCGCGACGCTTTCAGGCAGCACCGCATTTTCGGCGGCATTTCCGTCTGCAGAGCTTTCCAAAACCTGGCTGTCAGCCTGCGCAGTACCGCCGGATTCCTCCGTTTCCGCAAGTTCTCCGCTTACTGCGGGAAATTCCGGTTCTTCCGCCTCGGCTTCTGCCTCAAATTCTTCCTTATCTTCGTCCTGCAAAGACATTTCTGCGGCATTTTGGACATAATCTTTTACTTCCAATCCAAGAGCTTCTGCCGAAACATTTTTCGCGGCGGCACTTTCAAACGTTGACGGGGATTTTGCCAGCAGTCCGAAAGAAGTGTCCACCATATCGTCTATAGCCAGCAGTTTGGATTTGTCGATTTCCTCATCCAGTTCAGGCGCAAGCATTTTGATATCGGCTATGCGTTCTTCCAGTTCTGCCTTATTGCCGTATCCTTTATGCAGAAGTTCCTGATAAATTTCCAAAGCGCCTTTGTAATCGCCCTGTTCCGCAAGCAGATCCGCCATGCTTCTGGTTCTGAAAGGCGAACTGTCCATGGGTTCAACGGTAATATTGGCGTCTTTGATAAGTTCTGCCAGCGTTTCCTTGGTGCTTTTTGTTTTTTGCTGCAGAATTTTTTGCTGCTGCGCAAAACTGGTATAATTTTCGATATGCGATTTCGGAAGCATTTCCGCCAATTCTTCGTCTGTGGTGCTTTCGGGATCGGAGGTTTCGGCATATTCAGCCGCAGAATGTTCCGAAACCGCGGCTTTTGCTTCATCAGGTTCTTCTCCGCGGTATTCAGCGGCAGAACCACTGTCTGCCAAGCCGCCGTGCTCTGCGCTTTCGGCCTTAATCACCGTATTCAGACAATTTTCAATACCGGACACGCTTTCGGCAGGCATTTTTGCAATGCCGCTTTTTTCGATATTTTTGGCAATATTCAGCGTATCCGCGGAAAAAACAGGTGCAGAGCCTGTTTTCAGGGCATTCAGACCCGCTTCCAAAACCTGGACAATGCTCAGGGACTTATTGCGCATAATGGCGCTCATAAAACCGAGCGCCGCCGTAAAGTCGGAACTTTCGTTTTCGGTAATGGCATATTCGCGCCATGCGTCCCAAAAATCGGGATAACTCAAAAACAATGAGGCAAGACGGGCAACTTCCGCTCCGCACTGGGCTTTGCACCCGCACATATTCAAAAGCTCTATAAGAAAAAGACGCGCTTCCATGAAATCGGGATGAATATCAAGACCGCGGCGCAGCACACTGAAAGCCTCATTCAGATATTCCGCATTGTTTTCTTCGGAACCGAGCCGCGCCAGCAAGCGGGCAAGCGGCAGAAACAGCTTTGAGTTGGGCTCAAGGGCAAGGACTTCCCTGTACCATTCCAGCTTAGCGAGTTTTACTGTTTTATCATCCTGCGACATATGCATACCTTTTCTTTTCGTATCCCGGACACAACCTGTCTATCACAAAATCATTCCGCAAGCAAATCTTCTTCCGTTTCGGTCCAAATCGAATGCACCTGCTGTTTTTTTTCAAAAACATACAGGATTTCGTTTTCGCGCACATAATTCAGGCGCTCGCGCACGGCACGCTCTATATAGTCGCCGTTGCTCTGCAAAAGACGGATTTCTTCACTCAGAGCGGCCTGCCTGTGCCGAATGTCTTCCAACTGTTTCTGCATCTGCGCATAATGGAGCTGTACGTCCTGCCAGGCAAAAATGCTCTGTTCGCTGAAAAGCAGCCGGTATCCCAAAGTAACGTTCAAAAGCAGCGCAGAACATAAAAACAGCGTACGCCAAAAAAACGATAACGAAACGGCATTTCTCATAAGCTTCTCTTACAATTCCCTGTTGTTCATATCGGTACAGAACGTATAAAAATAATTATATCCGGACAGCACGGTGAAAAATACCGCCACATACAGCAAAATCATGCCAAGCTGATGCAGGCTTATGCCGAGGTAAGAAAAATGCAGCATCAAAGGAATAAGCGCCAAAATCTGAAACGTGGTTTTCCATTTGCCGTAGGTATCCGCCGCAAGCACGACCCCGTGATCGGCGGCGACAGCCCTGAGCCCGGTAATGGCAAGCTCACGGATAACCACAACATGAACGGTCCACGCGGGTATCCAGTCCAGCGCAGTCAATTCAATCAAAATCGTGCAGATAAGCAGTTTGTCCGCAAGCGGGTCAAGAAATTTTCCCAAAGTGGTAACCTGGCCGTAGTTGCGCGCTATGTAGCCGTCCACAAAATCGCTCAGCGCCGCCACCACAAAAAGCAGACAGGAAAAAAAGCAGGCCGCCTTGGTTCCCAACGAAAGAAGCATTAAAATAGGAATAATGACAACAATGCGCAGAACGGTAATTTTTGTGGCAAGATTAAGGTTCTTTACGGCGTCAAGAAAAAGCAGAAAACCTTCTTTTTTTTGTTTAAGCATGGGAAAAACTCACTATCAACCCTAATTAATTTTATTTTTTTTAACATATATTGACAGCTATGGCAAGAATAAAAAAGGCATTATTTTTACTGTGCACAACAAGGGGAAAATGCCCGAAAAAGGTTTTGTCTTTTTTGCAAAACTGCTGTATACAAACAGAAAGGAGACACTATGGGCAAAGCATTTTTACGCATAAGTCCCCTTGGCGGACTGGGAGAGATAGGGCTGAACTGCCAAAAATGGGAATGTCCCGAAGGCACGTTTCTGCTGGACTGCGGGCTCATGTTTCCCGATGACAGCCACTACGGCATAGACGCGGTCATTCCGTCTTTCGAATCCCTGCTCGGGGACAGGGAAAATTTTCTCGGCGTTGTGCTGACCCACGGCCACGAAGACCATATAGGCGCTCTGCCCTGGCTTCTGCGCATAGTCCGCAACATCAACATATACGGCTCTGCCTTCACGCTTGCCCTTGTGCGCCACAAACTCACGGAACGCGGCCTTATGGACAGGGCAAACCTTATCCTTGTGGAAACCTACGACACCATAAAATTAGGCTCCCTGACATTCCAGGCCATACCGGTCTGCCATTCCATACCCGGAGGCTATGCCTATTTTATCGAAAGTCCCATAGGCAAAATCGTCTATACGGGTGATTTCAAACTGGACGACAATTCCCACGAATACCCGCTGGAAAGCAGCTGCGCCCTGCAGAACGACCTGCAGGACTTTGCCAAAGGCGGCATAAAGCTGCTTCTTTCCGATTCCACCAACATAGAAAACAGAAACCATTCCGCGTCCGAAAGCATGGTAAAGGACGGACTGCACCAAATTTTCACCCAAACCAAAGGCCGTATTGTCATTGCACTTTTTGCAAGCCATATCCAGCGCATACGCACGGTTTTCGAACTTGCGGCAAAACACGGGCGCCATGTCATCATAAGCGGCAGAAGCCTTGCCACCAACATCGGCATAGCGCGGGAACTGGGACTTTTGGAAACCGTGCAGTATTACCAGGAAACCGACGAAACCATTACGGAACTTACCAGAGAAAACACCGTAGTTCTTGCCACAGGCACCCAGGGCGAAGCGCTCTCCGCCCTGACCCGCATTTCCTCGGGCGACCATAAGCGCCTTGCCCTGCAGGAAGGGGACACCGTAATCATGTCTTCGCGCACCATTCCGGGCAATGCCAGGGCCGTATCGCGCATGATCAACCAAATGTACAGACAAGGGGCAAAAGTTTACCACGACAGCAGATTTGTGATCCATGCCACCGGCCATGCCTGTTACGAAGAGCTGCAGCGCATTCTCGAACTTTCCAAGCCCGAACATTTTATTCCCCTGCACGGCGAATACCGCCACCTGGCACAGCACGCGGAACTGGCGCAGACCATGGGCGTGCAGAACTGCCATTTGCTGGAAGACGGCCAGCCCATATGCTTTTACGAAGACGGCAGCTGCGAACGGGAAAGCAGCGAACCCATAGAATTCGTACTGGTGGACGGCAAAGGCGTCGGCGACGTGGGGCGGCTCGTGCTCAAGGAACGCCGTACGCTTTCCAATGAGGGCATAGTCATTGTTTCCTTGATCATCGACAAAGAAACGGGCACAGTGCTGACAGGGCCGCACGTCACTTCCCACGGTTTTGTTTTTGAACAGCAGTTCAACCATTATCTGCAGGAAGCGCAGTGCCTTATTTTGGAACAGCTTGAACTTCTGCAGGGAAAAAATCTGGACAGGCTGCCCGAAATGGTGCGCATAGCCATACGCAGGTTTTTCCGCGACGTTCTGGGACGCGAACCCATTATCGAAAACCTTATCCATTTCATATGAATTTCGGCGGCAGCAAGCTTTCGGCATTCAGCCCCTTGACGCGCGGTATGTTTTTGATACACTGGGCAAAGAAGAAAATTTTATTTTTCTCTTTCCCTATACTTTTATGCAGAAGTGCCGATGTATAGGGTAGCTTGAATTATGCAATTTCTTCAAAGGGGATATTTATGAGCCAAGCACATCCGACAAATATCAGTCCATTAACCGCTGAAGACATAGACAATACCATATTGCAGCTTGTTTCTTTTAAGCTCGGCGATGAAGAATTTGCCGTGGACATTTTGATTGTAAGCGAAATTATCCGCTTGGTACAGATTACGCCCGTGCCCCATGCGCCCCATTTCATCGAAGGCGTCATCAACCTGCGCGGCCGCGTTCTTCCCGTGGTAGGACTCAGAAAACGCTTCCATATGCCCGAAGTGGAACAAACCGATCAAACCCGTATTATCGTCATGATGTGGGAAAACCAGCTTGTGGGCTTCTTGGTCGACTCCGTATCCGAAGTTCTGCGCATTCCCGCTAATACCGTAGAAAACGCACCGCCCGTGGTTGCGGGTGTCGGCGCCGAATATATCAAAGGCGTAGGAAAACTGGACGACAGACTGCTCATTCTCCTGAACATGGGCTTTTTGTTCGCCAATTCCGAAATGCAGGAAACTATCAATATGCCTTCCGTACAATAACGGAAACCGGCAATTTTCAGGAAAAAGCACGGAACAAATCCGTGCTTTTATATTTTCAGCCTTTCTTCGAGCTCCGGAACAACGGCCGCACTGAACGTTCCTTCGCTTTTGTCCACGTGCACCATGCCCTGCCCGGCATTTTTCATCGGCCGGATATATTTGGCGTAACTGAACTGAACAAGCCCGCTTTTCTGCTCTTTTGCCCGGCTTTTCAGCAAAGCAAGCGTTCCTGCCTCCTGCATGGTCTGCGGCGGTATTTCCTGCCTGGCATGGTCGCGCTTGATAATCACATGGGCAGAAGCGCCTTCGGCTATATGCACCCAAATATCATAAGCGGAAGCCATTTTTAAAACCAGACCGTTGCCCTTGGTATCCCTGCCGCGCAAAATCATAAAGCCGTCGGAACTTCTGAACACCTGAACTTCTTTGGGATATTTGCCGCCCGCTTTTTCGTTTCCGCCGCCGCGTTTTTTGCCCGCAGCGGCAGCCTGCGGCGCAAACTTGCCCTTATTGTTGACATTCCCGATTTTCCCGAGCAAACCGTAATGAACTTCTTCCTTGGGGGAACTTTTCCGCTTCGGTTCTTTTATGCCCGCACCGGCTTCCTCTTCCCACATTTTATTCAGCACGGCCTGTTTTTCAACTTCCAATTCCTGCCTGCGCCTCTGCAAATGTTCCAATCCGCGCGCGCCGCGGGCCGCGGCATGAAAATAATTTTCCATGTTTTCGCGCACTGTTTTGGCTTTGTCCAGCTTAATCAGCCGCTTCTGCCCGTCACTGCCGAAAACGGAAGCTTCTTCCCTGCGTTCGTCTGCTTTAAACAAATATAAATTTGCCTGCAGCAAAAGCGCGTCTTCTTTCATGGAAACAAGGCGGTTCAGCCGCGTTTCCTCTTCTTCCAGCTTCAGCCCCAGACGGACAAGTTTTTTCAGCTGCGCCTGCAGCTGCCTGCGGGTATTGCCCGCGGACTGCCTGCAGAATTTTGCCAGCACCATATCACCGACAAAAAGCAGAGCGTCCACGCTGTTTTCAAAAATCAGCTCCTTTGCGCCGCGGCTAAAGCCCATGCCCTGCAGAACCTCCGCAGGAAGCTTCCACGGACTCACAAAAAACCTGTCCCCTGCCCCGGAAAACTGCAGCGGATTATTTTCAACGGACTGATTGATTTTCAAAGCGCGCACGTTTTCGGTATACACAAAAACATCGCCGCCGCCGAACTGCAGATCGGCATACAAAGCAGCCTGTTCCTCAGGACACAAAAACGGCAGGGTTTTGCGCAGAAGCGGCGTAAGCGTGGGAAACTGTTTCCACAGCGTACTGTCTTCGCTTCTGCCAAGCTCGGAAAAATCAGCCCAATACGCAGAAAATTGCGTATCGGACAAAGCAGGCTCAATACGGTACGACTGATCAAAATCCAAATACTGCCGCGCACTTTCGCCAAAATCTTCGCCCGAACTTTCACCAAAATTTTCGCCAAGCGCAGAGAAAATTTCCTGTTCTTCGCAGCTTGCGGCGTTTTCCCGCTCCCCGTTTCCCGGCGAACACAGCGCACCGAACGGACAGGAAAAATGCAGTTCCGGCCCGTTCTTTAAATCCAGACTGAGCCAGGCGTCCTGCACCTCCAAAATAATTTTCCGCCGTATCCAGTCGGCGGCAGCGCTTTTGATATGACGGCCGGCCAAATATTTGCGCAGACGCATGATAAAGGCAGGCGGTTCTGCACTGCCGGCAGCCCTGCTGTGACTCAAAAAAAGAAACGCGTCTTTTCCGCCCTTATAGGAAAGATAGTATTTCCGGGAAGAAAAAGCATACGCCCGTTCCTCAAAGCGGCGCTGAATATTCCCCAGCCCGTAGAGAGAAAAGGTGATAACCCCGTCAGCAGGCTGATAAATTTTTTCTATCCTGCAACCCACAAGCGCAGGAACAATATCCTCGCAGACACGGCGAAAAAGATGTGCGTCCATAATACCCGCCTATAAAAAAAAATGCTCTTTTACTTTGATAAAAGAGCAATTCCCGAAATTAGCTGCCTTGAATGTCCTCGCCTTCTTCCTGGCGTGCCTTGCAGTCTACGCAAAGCGTTGTCACCGGGCGGGCTTTCAGGCGCGCCACGCCGATTTCTTCTCCGCATTCTTCGCAGATACCGTAAGTACCGCTTTCAATGCGCTGTTGGGCTTCATATATTTTATGGATAAGACGGCGTTCCCTGTCGCGTATGCGCAAGGTAAAGGAACGGTCGGATTCCACAGAGGCTCTGTCTGTCGGATCGGCGTAGCTGCTTGGGCTTTCTGTCAGGTCTTCCAAGGTGGAATCTCCGTTTTGCTGGGCTTCCACAAGCATTTGGTCAAGCAGTTTTTTAAAAAATTCTAAATCATCAGGTGTCAAGTTTCCTCCCATCATAACCGCCCTGCGGCGCTATGAACTGTTTCGACATCTAAAATTTAGCCTGATTTACGCGATTTTTTTAACTTTGTAAAGGAAAAAGTTATTTTAATTCACAATGTTTATTTTCCTGCCTTAATGCCAGCAATGCTTTCTCAAGCTTGGAAAAGTCGCAGCAGGTGCCTTTTTCCATTATTTTGTCGTTGCGGTAGGAAAGAAAAGGAATGCCCGCCGCCTTGGCAGCCTGCATATCCATAAGGCTGTCGCCTATAAAAAGCGCTTCATGCGGCGCTATCCCCCACTGCTGCAGAATTTTCCGCGCACCGTCGGGAGAGGGCTTGGGCTCGCAGTACATGACAGTCATTACGGGATCAAAATATCCGCTCATTTCAAGGCGATTAAACATATAATCCAGCGGCCCCGTCCTGTTGGTGTGCACGCCGAGAAAAAATTTGCCTTTCAGCGCCTTCAGCAAGGTTATGATATGTTCGGAAGCCTGTATCATGGGTTCAATGTCCCTGGCATAGGACATTTTGCGCACCACATCGCCCATGGCGGAACGCAGGGCAGGAGGCGTAATGTATTCAAGCGCCTGCGCGGCCGTACTCATCTGGCAGTATTCGCGCTGTTCGGCATTGAGTTCGGGCAGTCCCAGCTTTTTGCGCACCGTATTGTAAAAAAGCATATTTGCCTCCACAGAGTCAATAAGCACGCCGTCACAGTCAAAAATAACCCCTTTGGGCGCACCGTGGCAGTTTTCCTCGATAAACTCCATAAGCAGCGCCGTTTCCAGACATTGTTGTTCCATTATATCCCGTTCTCCAGTTTTCCGATACAAAAATAATATGTTTCCTTTGCGCACAGGGCTCTGAACCGTTCCGGCACATACCGCAGCAGCTTTGCGCGGGGCACGGCGTATTCCGTACAGTCGTCATGCTCGGCGGACCGTTCCGCCAAATCGGGCAGCTCCGCGGCCATCACGCCGTCATTGACAAAAAACGCATCAGCCTGCCCGCAGAATACCAAAAAAGCAGGCAGAACCCTATGCCAGAGCGTGAGCATATCCGCAGGGGAAAAATCCGCCTGCGCCGTATTTTCGTTTTCGTCCAGCAGACTTTTCAAAGCTTTCTGCTGCGCGGCAAAAGCCTCGTTGACGCGGCAAAGCTCCAAATACAGGCTTTCATTGTGATACGCGACAAGCAGCATACGCTGCGCCGCAAGAAGAATTTCCCGTTCCGTACCGCCGTCGGCCGCATCAAACCCGCTTTGCCCCGCAAAACGGCGCAAAGCGGCACTTTCTTCACTGCCCATTGCCGGCAGGACAGACTGCTGATAATTAAGCAGGTCATAGGCATTCTGGACTTTATCTTTAGCCAGTTGGCGGGTATTTTCCTGCAAATCCGCCAAAAACTGCCGCGCATAGGGAGCCGTCCACACAAAAGGCGGCTGCGGCGTAAATGCCGCCGCATTCTGCCCTGTGGGGTCAAGCAGTAAAACATTCTGCCCCGCGGCAAATTCTTCGTGCATTCTGGGCACTGCCGCAAGCAGCCTGAACTGTTCGCACATATATCCTCCGAAAATCTTTTCCGTCACCATATCCCTACAAACCGGCAGGGGGCATAATTTCAAAAACGGCCCGGCTTTTGTATTTGCCCTGCAAAATAAAAAACACGGCCTTGTCCTGCAGGCTTTTGTGCACCGCCTGCATGGCAACAAGCCGCACATCTTTGGGCATGGCCTGCACAAATTCCATATAACAGGCTGTTTTGGCAACAGTAATCAGCGATGCGCCGTTTTTCAGAAATTTTTCCCCAAAGGAAAAAAACATCGCCAAAACATCTTCGCCGCCGAACAGTGCGGCATTGCGCAGGGCGGACACGCTGTGCAGCTTGCTTTCCGCTTTGTACCAGGGAGGATTGGTTATCACCATGTCAAAAATGCGCGGGTTTTTCAACGTGCCGCCGTCTTTGCCGAGCAGATCCGGCATTTTGTGCAGCAAAACCGTTTCAAGGGCGAATTTCTGCACTTTGGCCACGCTGTCCCTGTCGCGTATATCCGCCTGCAAAGCAAAATAATTGCCGGAATGCTCAAAAAACTTGGCATTGTATTTGGCGGCAAGATACAGCTCTTCTTCCTTTTCGACCCCGATCACAAAGAGGTGCGGATACAGTTCAGGATACACTTCTTTAAAAAACTGCAGAACAAGCATACCGATAACCCCGCAGCCGCAGCCGACATCAAGAAGAAGAAAATCCTGTACGGCTTTGCGTTTCTGCATATGTTCGAGTATCCGCGCGCAGGCGTAGCGCGCGGCGCACACGGCGTCCGAACTGAACCTGTAACTGCCTTCGGGCTGAAAAAAATCCATAGCGCTCCAAAATATAATCCGTATTAAGTGTTGCCAAAGTATACTTAGCTCTTTATACTAATGCAAATTAATTTATTGAACATAAACCGAACATTAATGGACTGCCTATGTTTCGAGCCGATCTGCATATCCATTCCCGCTATTCGCGCGCCACGTCAAAAAATCTTACCGTGCGCTGCCTTGCGGCTTTTGCCGCCGTAAAAGGCATTCATCTGCTCGGCACGGGCGACTGCACCCACCCCCTGTGGCTGCAGGAACTGGAAGACGAGCTGTGCCGCGACGAAGCCACGGGATTTTACCGCCTGAAAAATCCCCTGACCCCGCAGGACATCGCCCATTATGCCAATATTGATGCGCAGAGCGTCCCGTTTCAGCCGCTGTTTGTCCTGCAGGGGGAAATAAGCTGCATATACCGCAAAAACGGCGGCGTGTGCAAAAATCACCAGCTTGTTTATATGCCCGATTTCGAAACGGCAAAAAAATTCAACGCAAAACTCTCCCGGGTCGGCAGCCTGACTGCGGACGGACGGCCCATGCTCGGCCTTGACGCCCGCACTTTGCTGGCATGGATACTGGAAGAAAAAAACTGCCATCTGATCCCCGCCCATATCTGGACGCCGTGGTTTTCCGTATTCGGTTCCAAATCCGGCTTTGACAGCCTCGAAGAATGTTTCGGCGACCTGACGGGCGAACTGTTTGCCCTGGAAACGGGTCTTTCTTCCGACCCGGCCATGAACAGGTGCTGGTCTGCTCTGGACAGATACACCCTTATCTCCAATTCCGACGCCCATTCCGGCGACAACCTCGGACGGGAAGTAAACATTTTCCATTCCGCCCTCTCGTATGCCGCACTTTTTGACGCCCTGCGCAGAAAAAATTCCCTGTTTTACGGAACCGTAGAATTTTATCCGGAAGAAGGCAAATATTTCGCGGACGGACACAGAACCTGCAATGTCTGCCTAAACCCGGAAGAAACGGCACGGCACGGCGGCATATGCCCGGTCTGCGGCAAAGCGCTTACCGTGGGCGTACACTACAGAACCGCGCAGTTGGCAGACAGAAAAACGCCTCTGCCGGCAAAAGAACAGACAGAATACTGCATACCGCTGAAAGAACTGCTTGCCGAATGCTGCGGCGTTGGCGCAAAAAGCAAGAAAGTACACCGAATATACGAGAATTTAATAAAATTATTGGGGCCGGAGCTTGAGATTTTGCAAAATGTGCCGATACCCTCTATTGCGGAACAAGACGCAAAACTGGCCGAAGCAGTTATGCATATGCGCACAAACAAAGTACGGAAAATACCCGGCTTTGACGGCGAATACGGAACAATACGCATTTTTTAGTTATTTTTTTAACGTAATTGACAAACTGCCCACAGGATTTTATAGTATTATTATGGTACAATCAATCTTCGGAAATCTTATCGCCTCCAACACGGTGCAGAATGCCAAGGCAATTCACGGCACGCTGAGCTATGCCAAAGCGCATAAGATTGAAATCTTCATCGACATCATAAGCGAAGGGAAAACCATACACCAAGTTCGCGCCTACTGTATTGACCATAACAAATCCATTATCAGGCTTTTCATCCAAACAAAGCAAGCAATAAAGCTTCCGCAAAACGCAGAAGTTTCGGCTTTTTTCTATATTCAGGAAGCAGAAAAACAGGTTCCCTGCAACTTCATAAGCGTCATCAAAAACAGCTTTATACATAAGGGACTGTTTTTTATTGATATTGCCGTACCAAGCTATATCGGACACACCCAGCGCCGCAACTGTGTGCGCATTCCCATAACCAAAGCGGAAATACCGAATCTTAAGCTTTGGGTGGAAAGCAAAACCGACGAAAGCGAACAGCTGCAGTGGGTTGCCGTACAGGAAAACGAATTTGACATTGTCGATATTTCCGCGGGCGGCATTTTGTTTCTTATTGACGCATTTATTCCCGTTTCCAGACAAATCAAAGAAAATTCCAAAATTCTTTTGACCGGCATTTTCCCGTATACCAACAAAGCGCCGCTGTGCCTTTCCATGCTCGCCACAGTGCGGCGCTTCACCAAAAATGCCAATTCTCCCGAATGGTTTTCCATGGGCATACGTTTTATCCGCTGGGCATATTTGGAAAACTACAGCACATGGAACAGCATTCCCGACGACAACGGCATACCGCCCCTTGTCAACTGGGTTTTCCAAGTTATGGCCAACAGAAAACGCGGCTGATTCTTTTTCCGCACTTCCTGAATTCCGCAAATCTTTCCCTGTTGTTTCAATGAATTAACCGTTCAAAAAATTCCGCTTCCCCATACGTTCAAACTGCCCTAAACCCCGCATTCCGTACCGTCTGCGTTTAATACTTGCTTTTTGCCTGTTTTTTTTCTACTCTTTTCCGGTATCAGAGAGGATTTACAGAGGTTTATTATGCTCGGAACCATTGCGAACGTAGGAGCCATTATTGCAGGCTCGCTCATCGGGGGAACCGTAAAACAGGCTTTGCCGGAAAAAGTGCAGAACGGACTTTTTTTGGCCATGGGACTTGTGGCGCTTTTTATCGGCATCAATACTATGGTGCACAATATGCCCAATTCCGCATATCCTGTACTTTTCATCATCAGCCTGGCTATTGGCAGCTGTATCGGAACCCTGCTGAATATTGACGAAAATTTCCACGGATTTGCGGCAAAATGCGGCAAAAGCCATTTAGGCAAAGGTCTTTCCACGGCCATACTGCTGTTCTGCATCGGTACGCTTTCCATTTTGGGTCCCATTGAAAGCGCCCTTAAAGGCAACAATACGTTTTTATATACCAACGCCACTCTTGATTTTATCACATCAATCGTACTGGCATCGGCCTACGGCTACGGCATCATGCTGTCCGCCGCCGTGCTCTTTGTCTGGCAGGGCGGCATTTATCTCGGAGCCGTAAGCCTTTCCGGTTTTCTGCAGGGTGATCTGCTTACGGAACTTTCCGTTATCGGCGGCATACTCATTGCAGGTTCGGGTCTCGGCATTCTGCAGATAAAAGACTGCAAGACCCTCAACCTGCTGCCTTCCCTGCTTGTTCCCGTTATTTTCTTCCTTTTTAAGGATTATGTTTTTTAATGTTATGAATGAAAAAAACCTTTTTCTTTTAGAAAGTTACGACTACTTCCTGCCGGAAAGCCGCATTGCCCAGAGCCCTGCGGACAAAAGGCAGAATTCCCGCCTGCTGCATTTGGACAGACAAAGCGGCAAATGCACGGATCTGCACTTTGCGGACATTGTTTCCCTCATTCCTTCCGACGCTCTCATTCTTGCCAACAACTCCAAAGTTATTCCTGCCAGAATCCTGGGAAACCGCCCGACAGGAAGCCGGATCGAACTGCTTTTTCTGGAGCCTGCGCCGCTTATCGACAAAAAAGCCGCGGCAAACGGCACAATGCACAGCGCAGTCACCGAAGTTCTGCTCAAAGGCGCCAAGCGCGTAAAAATCAACGAAACCCTGGAATTTCCGGAAATAGCCGTTACCGTGCTGGAAAAGCGCGATTTCGGCAAACATCTTATACGAGCCGAATACAGCGGCAGCCTTATCCCCATTCTGAAAAAACACGGTTCCCTGCCCCTGCCGCCCTACATTAAACGCGAACACGGCGTTCAAGAAGAAGATTTCGCCCGCTACCAAACCGTTTACGCCAAGGAAAACCACATCGGTTCCATTGCCGCACCCACGGCAGGCCTGCATTTTACGAAAGAAATACAGAAAAAACTGCAGAAAAAGGGCTGTACGTGGCAGGAAGTGACCCTGCACGTGGGGTACGGTACGTTCAGCCCCGTGCGCAGCGAAGATATCCGCGAACACGCCATGCACTCAGAATATGTCGAAATTTCCGCGGAAACAGCCTCCGCAGTCAATGCTGCAAAAGCCGAAAAACGCCCGATAATTGCCGTGGGCACAACCAGCACGCGCAGTGCAGAGGGCATGGCACAGGCTTTTGCGCTGGCCAAGCAGCAGCCTCATTCCGCTTTTTTCTGCAATGACGATGCAGACCTTGCCCAAAATACCTGTTTGCCCGAGCACGGCTGTTTCGGCCATACGGACATTTTTTTATATCCGGGCAAACAGTTTCGGGTGGTGGACGGACTCATCACCAATTTCCACCTGCCAAAATCCTCGCTTATCATGCTTGTTTCCGCTTTTGCCGGCTATGACAACACCATGAAAGCCTATGCCCATGCCGTGGAACGGGAATACCGCTTTTTCTCCTATGGCGACGCCATGTTTATTTATTAAAATTTTTTCTAATCAGGAATAATTCCTACTTGCAAAAAAAAACATTTCGCTCTATAATGGATATACTCTTTACAGCGAAGCAGAGAATTTTTCCAAAAGAGGTTACCATGACAAAAAAATTACGCTCCGTTTACATTGTCAGCTTTATTTTTTTTGTGGCAGCCATCGGCTATATGATTTTTTCGGGAATTTCCCAAAACAGCGTCTACTTTTTAAATGTTTCCGAGGCAATTGCCCAGGAAAAAAAACAGCCGCTGCTGTCCGCACGCCTTTTCGGAACCGTTGCGCCCAATACCATTGTGCACCCGGAAGACGGGCTTGGGGTCAGCTTTGCCCTTGAAGATGCCGAAAACAAGACCCAAACCATTCAGGTTCAGTATAAAGGCGTTGTGCCGGACACTTTTGACGTCGGCTCCGAAGTCATCATCGAAGGTTCCATGCAGAACAATGTCTTTATGGCAAAAACCCTGATGACCAAATGCCCCTCAAAATACCAAAAAGAAAACAGAGAAAAAAACGCTTAACCTCTTGCATTACGGATTTTTATGACACAAGCAGCCCATTTACTGATGATGCTTTCCCTGGCTGTTGCCGTTTTGGGAACCCTGCACTGCATCATGCAGCTCAGCAGAGCCAAAACCTTTTCCGCCGGCCTTTTGGAAAAAGCAAACCTGGCCATTACCTTTTGCTACATAATTGCTTCCTGTATCCTGTTTTTCGGATTTTGGAGCTACGACTTCAGCATAAAATACGTACACGACTACAGCGACCTTTCGCTTCCCCTTTTCTACCGCCTTACCGCATTTTGGGGCGGACAGGCAGGATCCCTGCTTTTTTGGGCGCT
Source organism: uncultured Desulfovibrionaceae bacterium (assembly GCA_949299515.1). GTDB lineage: Bacteria > Desulfobacterota > Desulfovibrionia > Desulfovibrionales > Desulfovibrionaceae > Taurinivorans. Next base: position 33,042 of record CASGAP010000005.1, on the reverse strand, counting down.
GTGCCTGGTTCTTTGCGGTGCGTATTTTCAAAGCACCGAAACCTATAAAAGCCTGAGCCAGGAAACCAGAACATGGTATCTGCTCTTTTATTTTACAATGCTGGCCTTTTTCGGGGTACTGCTGACCACCTACAACAGCCCCTTCGAAGTGCTCAGTCCCGCACCTGCCAACGGCCGCGGCCTCAACCCGCTGCTGCAGAACCCGGGCATGATTTTCCATCCGCCCCTGCTTCTGCTCGGATACGGCGGCTTCACCATACCGGCCTGTCTTGCGCTGGCACAGGCGCTTTCGGGCAAAAAAGACAGCGAAACGCCCTGGCATATCTGCACAAAACCCCTTATCCTCGTAGCATGGCTGCTCCTGACCGCAGGCATAGTCCTCGGCGGCTGGTGGGCTTACATGGAACTCGGCTGGGGCGGATACTGGGCATGGGACCCCGTTGAAAACGCCTCCACCATTCCCTGGTTCTTCGGCACTGCCGCTCTGCACTTCGGCTTTATCGAACAGTACAGAAACAAGGCGCACCGCTTCCATACCCTGTTTATGGCGCTTACCTGCGTTTCCGCATTTTTCGCAACCTGGCTCGTGCGCGGCAACGTGGTCGAATCCGTGCACGCTTTCGGTTCAGGCGGGGTAGGCCCCATTCTGCTGACTTTTGTCATTGCCGCCGCCGTGCTCGTTTTTGCGGTTGTTTTCCAAATGCCGGCCAAGGGTTCTCCTTTTAACGGCCTGGAAACCAAGGAAGGCTTTTTGCTCTCCACGAGCATTGTGCTTATCACCATCAGCATTATTATCGGCTTTGCCACGCTCTGGCCCGTTATCAGCAAACTCTGGACGGAAAACTCCGTGGGCCTGCAGGCAGGTTTTTACAACAGCGTCATCTTGCCGCTGCTGACCGTAATCATCGCACTTTTGACGTTCTGCCCGTGGCTTTCCTGGAAACAGGGGCTGACCCACGGCAAATACTTTTTGGCCGTACTGCTGTGCTTTATTGTGTTCATGGGCGTATTTTGGACGGTTTTTTCCGTAAAACTGCCCCTGGCGCTTATTGCCGCAAGCATATCCTGCGCCTGCATGGTCAGCTGGACCCTATACTTTTTTGCCCTTAAATTCCCTATTGCAAAGCTCTCTCCCGTGCTTGTGCATATCAGCCTCGCGGTTATGGGACTGGGCGTAGCGTTTTCAGGCCCCTACAAAACAGAACAGGAAGTTGTTCTGGCCCGCGGCGAAGAAATTGCCATTGACACGTTCAGGGTTAAACTGCTGGAACTTTACGAAGGCAGGGACAGAACAGGACGCTACGAATTTTTGGAAGCCGAACTTCTGGTAACGGACGAAAACGGCCAAAAAGTCGGCATTGCCCAGGCGCAGCGCAGAATTTACGCCAGCTTCCCGCAAAACGCCTATGCCGAAGCCAGCACAATTTTCTCGCTGGGCAAGGAATTTTACGCCACATTCCTCGGCCTTGACGAAAAAACCAGAGCCGTGGTGCGCATTTCCGTACACCCCCTTGTCAACTGGCTGTGGATAGGCGGAACAATTATGAGCCTGGCACCGTTTATCACCATTTACGCCATGAAGCGGCGCAGAAACGAAAACAGCCAAGAAGCACAGAATGGATAATCCCGTTATAACCTTCAGCAATATAAGCAAAATGTACGACTTGCGTTTATTGTACAAAAACGTAAGTTTTTGCTTATATCCGAAACAGACCGTACTGATTACGGGAAAAAACGGTTCCGGAAAATCCACGCTGTTAAAAATGCTTGCAGGTCTGACTCCTCCGACGGAAGGAACAATCACCTGCACCGCCTCAGGTGAAGAACTCGGCTATCTCGGCCACCAAACATTTATTTACCCGCATTTGTCCGCTTTTGAAAACCTGCGTTTCTGGACAAAAGCCGCGGGTAATTTTTCCGTGGGCGAAACTGAAATCCATGCCGTTCTGAAAAAAGTTTTTTTGGACAAATTCGCCCACGACGGCGCAGGCATTTTTTCGCGCGGCATGGCACAGCGCCTGAATATAGCCCGCATTATCCTGCAAAATCCCAAAATTCTGCTGCTGGACGAACCCGCCACGGGCCTCGACAAAGAATCCAAAGAACTTTTTTACGGCGTAATACGGGAATTTCAGGCCAAAAATGCCTGTATCCTATGGGTAAGCCACAGCCCCGCGGAAGATCTGCCCTATGCCGACCATATCCTGCATATCGAAAAACAGCGCATAACGCTAATGCCGTCCGAAACGGTTCAGACTGACGCAGTATCCGAGAATACTGCCGCAAACACCTGGGAGGAACGGCATGATTAAGACGGCTCTGCTTCTCGCCCGCAAAGATCTGACCATAATCCTCGGCCGCAGTGCGGGACTGTGCCAGGCGCTTTTGCTCGGCCTGCTGCTCATTTTTCTGTTCAGCCTTTCCCTGCAGGCCGGCGAACGGCTTTCGCCCCATGCGGCTTCCACCATGTTTTGGCTTGCCTCCGTATTCTGTCAGGTGCTGATTTTTCAAATGCTTTACGCCCTTGAAGAACAAAACAGCGCCAAAACGGGCCTGCAGCTGCTGCCCTGTCCGGTACAGGCCGTATGGCTCGGAAAATTTTTCGCTGGACTTGCCCTGCTGTGCGTGGCGCAAATTCTGTTTATCCCTGCCGTATTCGTATTTCTTTCCCAAAACCTGGGTCCCGCATACCCCTATGCCCTGCTCGGCATAATTATCACCGACTTGGGCATATGCACCTGCGGCAGCCTGCTCGGCGCCCTGTGCGTAGGCCAGTCCGGCAGAGAATCGCTGCTCAGCATTATTCTTTTCCCCCTGCTGATACCGCTTCTGCTTTCCGCAATTTCCCTGACTTCGGCAGGTCTGCTAGACATCAGCGGCTATACTGCCGAAACGGCGCAGATTTTCCAATGGCTCGGCATTGCCCTTGCTTTTGATATGCTGTTTTGCTCAGCAAGCTTAATCCTTTTCCCTTATCTGTACCACGGTGAATGACATGAACAAAAAACTTTCCTTTATTTTGGCTGCGGGCGCGGCGGCAAGCGCGGCAATTTCACAGTATCTGATATATTTTTATGCGCCTGTGGAACAAGTTTTGGGTTATGCCCAAAAAATCTTTTACTATCACCTTCCCGTTGCCTGGTGGGCTCTTGCCAGCTTTTTCCTGTCCGCCGTATTCGGCATCGGCTACCTTTTAAAAAAACGCATATCCTGCGATATTGCCAGCCATGCCTGCGCGGAAGTCGGTTTCCTGCTGGCAACGCTCACGCTTGTCACCGGCAGCATTTGGGGCAGACACTCCTGGGGCGTATGGTGGACATGGGACCCAAAACTGACCACGGCACTGGTTTTATGGTTTATTTTTGCCGCTTATCTGGTCGTACGCACCATGCCTTTGCCGCAGGAACAAAAGGGAAGCATTTCTGCCGTTATTGCAGTCATCGGATTTTTGGACGTGCCCCTGGTCTTTTTCGCAACCAGGCTCTGGCGCTCCATTCATCCCGCGATTTTCCATTCGGAAGGCGGCGGACTGGAACCGGAAATGGTGCATACTATTATCTTCTGCGTGCTTTCTTTTGTTTTTCTTTGGGCATGGATGATTGTATACAGAATAACGCAGATGCGGCAGGAACACGGACTCGGCGCCCTGCGCACGCACCTGCTTTACCGCGAAGAACTTAACGAACAACATTAATAGGAACACAGTATGAACGCAGTCTATTCACTGGTTGCCGCAAACATCGCCCTTTGGCTGGGTTTTGCCGCCTATTTCCTTTTACTGTCAAAAAAACAGCAAAAAATCGAAAAACAGCTGCAGGCATTGTCACAGCAGCTTGATACGGAAAATTAATCGGAGACGTTATGGGAATCAAAAAACTTATTTTGGCAATCTGCGGTCTGGGCGTGCTTGCCATGCTTTTTACCAGCGTAAACTTTTATATTGAAAGAAATAAACATAACCACCCCCTTTCCGTAAGCCAAATGCAGAGCGCCGCGGCGGGCAGCGAAGAAAAAACCGCATTCAATCCCGGTCAGGCACCGCAGGCCCAAGCCCCGAGCATAGCCCCCAATGCCATGCTTCCGGAAAATATTCCGCCTGCAATGCTGGAAGCCATGAAAAAGCAGGGACTCAGCATTGAAGACCTGCAGAAAACAGGTATGGGCGGCAAACAGCAGAACGGCGGAAACGCTATGGGCACGGCGCCGAAAGGAATGGGAAGCAATACGGCATTCCCCGAAGAAATGCTCAAGGCTCTTGAAGCCCAAAATAAGCAGCAGTCTGCCCAAAACCCGCAAGATGATGCCGTCAGCGCCGCGGTAGCGCACATCGAAAGTCACGCAGACCAAGCGCAAACCCAAAAGATTAAAAACGGGCTTGCGGAAATATTCCAAAATCCCAGCAATACCGATACGGTTATTTTCCTTGCGGACACTTTTATCGCCCACAACGAAACAAAAGCCGCCGCAATTATTCTGCAGAAAGGCATAGTGGCGGCACCGACCAATGCCGTTTTGCCCTATCTTTACGGACAGGCACTTGCACAGGATATGCAGTTTGAAAAAGCCGCCGAACAATGGGAGCGCGCACTGACCCTACAGGATTCCGCGGAAGTACGCTATTCCCTCGGAATGCTTTACCGCTATAAGCTCATGAATACGGAAAAAGCAAAAATGCATTTTCAAAAAGCAAGCCAACTGCCCGCGCATGACCCTGCCCTTGCCGATCATTTAAAACTGGAATTAGAAAAATAAGATGCAACTGAAAAACATACTTTTCATTTTAGGACTGCTGGCCTGCTGTCTTGCCATGCTGATCCTTTTTCCGAGCGCAGTTTCACTGCTTTATGAAGAGTATGAAACCCTCGAAGGCTTTTTGCTGTGTTTTGCGGGCACGCTCGTTGGCGGCATTGTTTTGGCATTTGCCGCCAAACCGCCCAAGGGCGAAAAAATCCAGCTGACCCCGCGCGACGGCGTAGCCATAGTCGGCCTGTGCTGGATTTTGGCAACATTTATCTGCGCCATGCCTTATATTTTCATAACCGACGTATCGTTTTCCAAAGGTATGTTCGAATCGGCGTCGGGCCTCAGCACCACAGGCGGCAGCATTTATACCGATGTGGAAATACTGCCCAAAGGCATATTGTTTTGGCGCAGCTTCACCCAATGGTTCGGCGGCCTGGGCATCATTGTTTTCTCCCTTGCCCTGCTCCCCTTTATCGGCGCGGGCGGTATGCAGCTGTACAAAGCAGAAGCTTCCGGCGTAAGCAAAGACAAAGTTGCGCCCAAAATGATAGATACCGCACGTTCCCTATGGGGCATATACGTCTTTCTGACCGCAATGCTGGTCTGCATACTCTATGCGCAGGGACTCAATCTTTTTGACGCCCTGACCCATGCCATGTCCACGCTTTCCACGGGCGGCTTTTCCACCAAAAACAATTCCGTGGCCGCGTTCAGCCCCCTGACGCAGTGGACCATTACCCTGTTTATGTTTTTGGGCAGCATCAACTTTTCCCTGCATTTTCTTTTCCTGCACGGCGGGTTCAAAAAATACCTGCAAAACGAAGAATGCGTTTATTACACGCTGTTTCTTGCTGCAGGCATAGCCATCATCGCCTCCAGCCTGTATTTCGGCCATGCCCAGGCCCAATACCTGATGAGCGACGAAAAAATCCCCTACACCGCGGAACGCGCCCTGCGCGATGCGGCATTCCAGCTCGTCTCCCTCACAACATCAACGGGCTTTGCCACCGCCGACTATCTGAACTGGCCTATATCTACGCAAATCCTCCTGCTTTTGTACATGATTACGGGCGGCTGCGCAGGCTCCACGGCAGGCGGCCTGAAATTTATGCGCGCCCTGATAATTTTCAAACTCATACGCAACGAACTCAACAGACTGAGCCACCCGCGCGCCGTTGAACGCATAAAAATTAACGGCTTGCCCATTGACGACGTTGCCCTGAAAGGCGTGCTTATTTTTTTCACTATCTATATTGTCAGCATTCTGCTCGGCACCCTGACCCTCAGCACCCAAGACCTCGACCTGGAAACCTCCTTTTCCGCAACAATCAGCTGCATTTCCAACGTAGGGCCTGCTTTCGGCGCATTGGGCCCTTCCGAAAATTTCAGCATACTGAACGATTTTGACCTCTTTGTCCTGTCCTTTTTCATGCTTTACGGCCGTTTGGAAATTTTCACGATATTGCTGCTGTTTATGCCGAAATTCTGGCGCTGATTATTTGTATTGCGCCTTTGCACAAAACAGGCTATTTTAGAAAAAACAAGGAGTTTTCTATGAAAAAAATCATTCTTCTTTCCAGCTTCCTCTTGCTTACCGCCTGCTTTTCCGGTTTTGACTCTTCTTCTCCCGAAACCCCTGCCAGCAGTACTGTCAGCAACGTATATACAAGCCAGTTTCCCGACGTGCCGATTCCCATGTTCATGAAAGCGGACGTCAAAAATTCTCTGACAACAGTCAATTCCGCAGGCGAAAAACTCGGACGCGAAAACTTCAGCGGCAATATGGAAGCAAGCAATCTTGCCGCCCATATGGTGCAGAACCTCACCTCCCAAAACTGGACGCTCGTAGGTTCCATGAACGGCGAAAAAACCCTGCAGCTTTTCCATAAAGACACACGCTACCTTGCCGTCATCATCGAAGCAGGCAGCTTCAGCACAAAAATGGAAATATGGGTAGTCAACCATATCGACAACTTTGCCCTGCCGAACCAAAACAGCGATCCGTTCAATTTCGGCAATACCCCGGCTTTCAACTCCGCACCCATTGACGACAATTTCAACGACTTCGGGTCAGATTCCGTTTTCTAACCATAAGGATACAGTATGTCCTGCGAATTGCTGCGCTATAAAAAACACGCAAAAAAACACCTCCATCTCGGAGTATGCGGTTCGGTTGCGGCGTATAAAAGCCTTGAACTGATGCGTGCATTTTTAAAATGCAATATCCACGTAAGCGTTACCCTTACCCCTTCCGCCCAAAAATTTATCCAGCCGCTCAGCTTTGAAGCTTTGGGCGCCTCCAAGGTATACGGACAGCTCTTCAGCGGGGAAATGCCCTTTGATCACCTGGAACCGGGCCACATTGCAGACGCCATGGTCATTGCTCCGGCAAGTGCGGCAACATTGGCGCGGCTGGCGCACGGCATGGGGGACGAAATGCTTGCCTGCCAGGCTCTGGCTTTTGACGGGCCGATACTGATAGCACCCGCCATGAACCCCAAAATGTGGACAAACCCCGCCACGGCGGCCAATATCGAAACCCTGCTCGAACGCGGCTTTTTTATGACAGAACCCGAAAACGGGATTATGGCCTGCAAGGACGAAGGCCAGGGCAGACTGGCGGCAATCGAAAAAATCTACTATGACAGCCTGGCCCTGCTCACGGAACAGGATCTTTACGGAAAAAAAATTCTCGTTACCCTCGGCCCCACCGCGGAAAAATGGGATGCCGTGCGCGTATGGACAAACAATTCCACGGGCAGCATGGGAACGGCGCTTGCAATAACGGCCTGGTTGCGCGGAGCGGAAGTGTATGCCGTGGCAGGCCCCAATACCCAATATATCCCGCAGGACGACAGAATACACTGTTTCCCGGTGCAAAGCGCCATGCAAATGTATGATAAATGCCACGAACTGTGGAATGCCATGGACTACGGCATTTTTACCGCGGCCGTGGCAGACTTCAAACCGCTGCCGGGAGTGGCGGAAAACGAAGAAACCCCTGTTTTCCACAGCGTAAAATTCAAAAAAGAAAACCATGCGGACGGCTTTGCCGTGCGCTTCGGCGCCAATCCCGATATTCTGAAAAGTATCGGCGAAATAAAAAAACCGCACCAAAAGCTTATGGGCTTCAGCGCGGAATCCGGTTCAAACACGGACGAACTGGCGCAGGCAGTCAAACGCAAGCTTGTCGGCAAAAACTGCGACATCATAGTCGGCAACTTCATCAGCGAAGCCATGGGCGCAAAGACAAACCGCGTTTACGTGGCCGATAAAAACGGCATCGAAGAAGCCTGGCCGACCATGAGCAAAGCGGATTTGTCCTGGGAACTGCTCTCCTATCTGGAAAGTCTGTAAACGGTACGCATATGCACAATGCATTCACCCTGAAAACCCTCAGCGCCCAAGGTCTGCATTATCTGCTTTTCAAAACCGCGGAGCAGAAAAAAACCTGCAGCACTCTGCAGGAGCAGACAGCGCCGACTGCGGCAAAAGCACCGTACAGCCAGGCCCCCCGCGGCCTGCAAAACACGGCACGGCCGCCTTCTGCGCAGCAGGCTCAGCCGGCCGCGGCACAGTCCGGCACTGTTCAACCTGGCTCAGCCAAGCCTTCCTCCGTACAGAACCGCCCCGCAGCACCGGCAGCGGCACAGCCGCGGCAGGCAACCCCAAGTTCTTATCGGCATCCGCCGCTGCAGACTGAACCGAAACAGCCCGCAAGAAATCTTCAGCCCGAGCACAATACAGAAAACCGGCTCCGTCAGCCTGTACTGCCGTTCAGTGCCTGGCCGCCTGCCTGGAAACATATCCACAAGCGCTGCAATCTTCCTGCCCAAAGGCCGCAGAACCTTTCCAGACAAATAGTATGGACGTATGCCGGCCTGGAATACGATTTGTTCACGGACAGCCCCAGCGACAAACGCCGGCAGCTTTTGGCGCAGATCATAAAAACCCTTTCCCTGCCAAAAGGCACGCACATTTTTCTGCCCAGCCGCATTATAAATGCCGAAGGCAGACCCGAAACGGCAAAAACGGTTTTCGAAGGCACGGAATATTCGTTCTTTTGGTCGGCAATTGATTTTATTCGGCCGCGCGTTCTGGTCGTTTTCGGAGAACAGTGCATTCAGGAACTCAACCTGCCGCCGCTTCTGCCCACGCAAAAGCATACGCTCATGCCCGTAACCGTTTATGCGCTGGATTCCATTATGGTCTATGCCGACAATCCCAAGGAAAACGAAATTATGATGAATTTCCTTTCCGCAAATTTAAAAATTTTAGCGTAAATATTTTTTTGCAATCTGCCGCAGGGCTGGACATGAAAAAAAAAATACGCTACTACTATAACAAAGCATTCCACAGGGGAATGCCGCTGCCAGGCAGCTTTTTTTGAACCACAGCAAAGGAGTTTATTTTGGACGGTGATTCGCAGCGTTCCGTTTGGAGCAGGATAACCCACCTTTTCGGCGGAAAATCCGAAGACAATTTGGAACAAGTTATTATGGAAGCACGTGACGAAGGCGATGTGGAAGCCGAAGAAAGCAATATGCTTTTATCGGTTCTGGAACTCGGCGAAACCCAAGTTCAGGAAATTATGACCCCAAGAACGGACATTGCCTGCCTTACCCATGATGCGACAATTCAGGAAGCGGCGCAGTGCATACAAACCAACGGCCATTCCAGAATCCCTGTTTACAAAGAAACCAAAGACAACATCATAGGCATTATTTACGCAAAAGACCTGCTCAGCTACCTTATTGACGGCAGCCTTGACGTTAAAGCCGACCATGTGGATAAAATCATGCGCCAGCCGTATTTTATCCCCGAAACCAAAAGTTCCGCAGAACTTTTGCAGGAGTTCCGCGTCAGAAAAAACCATATTGCCATTGTTGTGGACGAATACGGCGGAACAAGCGGCCTTATTACCATTGAAGACCTGCTGGAAGTTATCGTAGGCGACATCGAAGACGAATACGATGCCCCGCGCGAGGAAGACGTGCAGAAAATCAATGACGACGAATACATTCTGCACGGCCGCACCTTTCTTGAAGATTTAACCGAAATCGGCATTAATATAGAATCCGAAGAAGTGGACACCATAGGCGGCTACCTGAGCCTGCAGGCTGGCCACGTTCCGGCGGTAAACGAAAGCTTTGCCATTGGCGAATGGGAATTTACCGTTATCGAAGCCGACACAAAGCAAATCCATAAAATTTCCGCCAAAAAAATAAACCACAGCGTTCTGCCCGAAGAATAAACACAGCATACTTTTATCATGAACACCATAGGTTTACTTGCAGATATCGGCAATACCACCATAAAGTTCGGTATTGCCGATTCCGGCAAAATCCGCTGCAGTTTCAGTTTTCCCACCAAAGCCCCGTACACGGCGGACAGTCTGGGACTGAACCTGCTGCAAATGCTTTCCCTGCAGCAAATTGAACATATCGGCTTTGTTTCCCTTTGCTCCGTGGTGCCGGAACTTGGCAAAACCTTTTACAGGGCCTGCCAAAAATACCTTTCCCTGACGCCTGCCGTTTTTCCGCAGGATTTCCAAATCCCCCTCAACAATTTATACGCAAACCCGCAGGAAGTGGGCGCAGACCGCCTTATGGGAGCATATGCGGCACGTATGCTTTATCCCGAAAGCAAAAGCATTATCTGCATTGACTACGGCACAGCCACAACCTTTGACTGCGTATGCGACATGGATTATCTGGGCGGTCTTATCTGCCCCGGACTTTTTTCCGCACACAACGCCCTGGCGCAGGGCACCGCAAAACTGCCGCACATAACCCTGCATTTCGACCGGTCCGCACCGCTTATCGGCAAAAACACCGTAACCAGCATGAACCACGGTTTTGTTTTCGGCTTTGCCGCCATGACCGACGGCCTGTGCCAAAAACTCGAAGAACAGCTGCCAAAGCCCCTGACCATTTTGGCAACCGGCGGCTACGCAGAAGACCTTGCAAAATTAAGCAATAAAATAAACAAAGTACATCAAGATTTAATTTTAGAAGGCTTACGGCTTGCGTCTTGTGCGCTTTTGGCATAAAGTTTTACATCATTCTTTAAACATAAAGGAGCATTTATGAGCACCATTACCTCTATATGGGCAAGAGAAATCTTAGATTCTCGCGGCAATCCCACCATTGAAGTGGAAGTAGGCCTTGAATCCGGCATTGTCGGCAGAGCTGCCGTACCTTCCGGCGCATCAACAGGCTCAAGAGAAGCTCTTGAAATGCGTGACGGAGATAAATCCCGCTATAAAGGCAAAGGCGTCAGCAATGCCGTGAACTTCGTAAACGGCGAAATTGCGGAATCCCTCGTGGGTATGGACGCATTGCGCCAAGTTCAGATTGATACGACCCTTATCGACCTTGACGGCACGGAAAACAAATCCCGCCTCGGAGCCAACGCCATGCTCGGCGTTTCCCTTGCCTGCGCACGAGCCGCAGCGGAATTTCTCGGCATACCCCTTTACCAGTACATCGGCGGCATCAACGCCAAAGTCATGCCCGCTCCCATGATGAACGTCATCAACGGCGGCGCCCATGCTTCCAACAACCTCGACATTCAGGAATTTATGATTATGCCTTTGGGTGCGGAAACCTTTAAAGACGCGCTCAGAATCGGCGCGGAAGTTTTCCATACCCTGAAAGAACTGCTCAAACGCGACGGCCATTCCACCGCAGTAGGCGACGAAGGCGGTTTTGCCCCCAATCTCAAAAGCCACGACGAAGCATTCCGCTACCTTATCGAAGCCATTGAAGAAGCAGGCTATATCCCCGGTTCCGAAGTTGCGCTTGCCATTGACGTAGCCGCATCAGAATTTTACGAAAACGGCAAATACATCATCAAAGGCGAAGGACTGGAACTTACTTCCGAACAAATGTGCGACTGGCTTGCCGACTTTGCGGAACGCTATCCGCTCATTTCCATTGAAGACGGCATGGACGAAAGCGACCGCGAAGGCTGGAAGCTTCTTACCAACCGCCTCGGCCAGGACATTCAGCTTGTGGGCGACGATGTTTTCGTAACCAACCCCGACATTCTTGCGGAAGGCATCGAAGACGGCATAGCCAACGCAATCCTCATTAAAGTAAACCAAATCGGCACCCTTACCGAAACCATGGATACTATCGAGCTTGCCAAGGGTTCTGCCTATGCCACCGTTATTTCCCACCGTTCAGGCGAAACCGAAGACAGCTTTATTGCCGACTTGGCAGTAGCGGTAAACGGCGGCCAAATCAAAACCGGCTCCCTTTCCCGTTCAGACCGCATCGCAAAATACAACCAGCTGCTGCGCATCGAAGAAGACTTGGACGACAGCGCCATTTACTTCGGGCCGATTTTAGCCTCCCACTTCGGACTTGACGACGACGAGTTTGACGACGACGAAGAATAATTTCAGCAAGGCTGTCGTCAGACAGCCTTCTTTTTTAAGGAAGTCTATGAAAAAATTTTTAACAGCCTGCCTTGTATTCTGCCTCGCCGCCGTTCTGCCTGCCCGTGCGGAAGAACTCTCCGTTCTGCGCGAAGTGGAAAAAAGCTATCAGAGCATGAAAAATTTCCGTGCGGAGTTTACCCAGGAACTTTTTCACCGCGAAAGCAATACCACACAAAAACGCACAGGCTCCATAGAGTTTATGCCGCCTGCGTTTATCTACTGGCAGACAAACGCACCTGACCGCGAAATTATAGTCAGCAACAAAAAAGAAGTTTGGAATTACCTGCCCGACGAAGACCTTGCCTACCATTATTCCCCGGAAGTTTTGGATACTTCCCATGCCGTGCTCAGCGTCATTACAGGCCAGGCCAAACTCGAAGACAGCTTTGAAGTGGAATTTCTGTCCAAAGACGACAGCAACGTCTTGCAGGAATTCACCCTCTATCCTTTGGAATCCAATCCGCAGATGGTGGAAATTACCTTAACCGTAAATACCAAGGAAAAACGCATTCAAAAAATTGTTGTGCTGGATTTCTTCGGCAATCTCAATACCATTGAATTTACCGCCTTCAAAGCAAACACAAACCTGGACAAAAAACATTTTTATCTTGAACTGCCGGACAATGTGGAAATAGAAGACCATTTCGGCAAAAAGTAAAAAAAGGGCGCTAAGCCCTTTTTTTAGTATTTTAATAAATCATTCTCCGGGAAATGATTGCGCTGCTGTCCATTTGCGTAAAGTTCGCAAACTCCCTAACGCAAACGACTTGCCGCTCTTTGGGTGACTCCCCCTCATTGCGCGGCATTTCGGAACTTTTTGCCGATTTCTTCGGCTGGAGCTCCGCAAATGCTGCGGATAAAAATGTCAGAACAGTCATCGTTCACAATTAAACAAACAATTTTTTATAACAGTTTTATCACAATTATAATTAATACTGTTAATTCAAAAAGATATTCTAATATTTGTGTACCACAACTTCCGATACTTCGCGCACCACTTTCAGCGGCAGTTTTTCAAAATACCACTGATACGCCAAACTTTGCGTATCGGTTGTACGCTTTTCAAAATCTTTTAAAAATTCTATTTCAATGCCGTCAAGGCAGGAAAGGCCAAGCCTGAGCTGTTTTTCCCTAAAAAGCATGGCAACATCTTCATACAGAGCAATGCAGTCTTCATAGGTTATTTCCTCAAAAGGACTTTCAAGAAATTCCTTAAAATGATTTTTAAAATGGTTGTCGCAGTGCTGCTCCTTGCCGATATATTTTTCAAAGAAATCAGCTTCCTTTACCAAATAGGCAATTGCTGCCGCCAGCAATTTATATTCTTCCAAGGGATCTAAGCACTCTTTACATTTTTTCATTGCTTCCAGATATTTCTTTGTATGCATAGGTCCTCCGTATGGTCTATGTCATTTTTTATTTTTTTATAGTATTTCAAATAAAAAAGCCAGTAATTTTATCTAAAAATAAAATTTATTTTTTGAGTACAGATATATTACTGCTATATTTACCTATAATTCTTTTTACATGTTATTTTATTCAAAAGCACGATATATCTTCTACATATTATACGATAATACCCCAAAAAAATTAACCGCAAAACTTTCTGACACTTTCCCAGCATTCAGTAGGCTAGCGAACTTTACGCACAAGAACAGCAGCACAATCATTCCCCACGAAAAACACTAAAAAACACCCAAAAATATTAACAATACAATATAATTTAGAAAAAAACACAAATCCTGGACAAAAGTCCCATTCGCTGTTAGCACAGCTTTCAGGAGGGCATATGGAAACATTGACACCTTTTTTGTACGCCTTTATCGCCGCAGCGGTTTTGTTCGGGGCGTGCTGCGCGGCATAAGCGGTTTCGGTTTTTCGCTGACCCTTGTCGTGACCCTGACATTTTTCCTTCCCCCGGCAGAAGCCACTGCCCTGATTTTCATTTGGGAAATTTCCGCCAGCATTCTGCACTTGCCTTTTGTTTGGAAACAGGTGGACTGGAAAGCTCTGAAATGGCTTTGCCTCGGCTGCGTTATCGGCACGCCTCTCGGCGTTCTTTCCCTTATTGTTATTCCGCCCGCTCCTATGACAATTATCATCAACTTAACCGTAATCGCCTTAAGTATTGTGATGCTGCGCGGCGTAACGCTTAAGCGGAATTTAACGCCCCTTGAAGTTGTGGGAACCGGCACAGTTTCCGGAATAATCAACGGAGCTTCCGCCAACGGCGGGCCGCCGGTTATTCTGCTCTTTTTTTCAAGCCCTGCGGGTGCCGCCGTGGGCCGTGCTTCACTGATAGCCTATTTTCTTTTTAGCGATGTCTTTGCTTCTGCCATTTTTGCCTCTCAGGGAATGATGGGAATGCAGATTGTGATAACCGCCCTGTGCTATATCCCTGTTTTGGCGCTCGGCATATGGATTGGCAGCAAACTCTTTCACAAAATCGACGAACGCACGTTCAAGCGTTTTGTCATCATGCTGCTGATTGTTATTTCCGCCGTTGGCTGTATCAAAGCAATGCTGGCATAAATCAAAAAAAAGGTTTCCCGAGGGAAACCTTTTTTATACAGAAAAACAAATTACGGCATTACGGACGGATTACCTTATCCGCCAAATCAAGAGCCGTTACGATATCCAGCATATTGGTTGTTTCGCCGATTTTCTTTTCCTCGAGCAAACCGAAGAAATTCAGGCAGGTGCCGCATACGCTGATTTTAACGCCCTGTTCCGCCAATTTTTTCAGACTTTCAAGATTTTTTCCTTCGGTTGTGGCAAGTTTTACCCCGCCGTTAACCATAATAACCTGCCACAAATTCATTTCGGGCAAGGTAGCAAGGAAATTTTCCATAAGTTTGGCGCCCAGTTCGTCATCGCCGTGTCCCAGGGTATTGGTAGAAAGAAACAGCACTGTTTTGCATTTTTGATGATAGGCAAGATAATCGGCGTAATTTTCGCCGTCTTTCAAAAACATAGGATTTTTATTAAATATTTCGGTATTTTTCAAAAAGTGTGTTTTTTCAAAGCCGGGAATTTCCTGCTGAGCGGCGTCACCGTCCTGTGCACGGCATATGGTCAGCGTAAAGCTGCCGTCAGTGCCATTTTCGACACCGGCAACTTTGTACCCGTTATTTTCCGTATATCTGGTTATGTTTTCCACAGCAGGCTGATTATCCACAATTACGGCAAATTGTTCCGGCTTTTTGGTTTCAATCGCTTCCCTACTTTTCAGCACGGGTTCCGGGCAGGCAAGCCCGCGGCAGTCCAATGTAAGCATACTATTCCCCTTATGATGATTTTTTCTTGCGCAAAGCTTTTTTCAGCGAACGGCTTTGCGGAGAATTCGGATTGCGCAGTGCCGCCTTCAGCGTGGTTCTGGTACTCGGCTTTGCCTTGGCTTTGCCCGCTGCGGGCTTTTTCTCTGCTTTCTCCGCTTTTTCTTCTGCAGGTTTTTGTTCGATATACTGAGATACTTCTTTTATCTCCGGCATTTCACCTTTCTTTTTCGGCGCGCGTCTGTCGCTGTTCTTGGTATGGGAAGAACGCAGATGCACACGCATGGGAGCGTGCTCAATGGCAAACAAACGGCGCAGGGATTTTTCCAAATAACGCAGATAGGATTCTCCTACCCTGTCCGCATCATTGACAAAGAACACAAAAGTCGGCGGTTCGCTTTCCGCCTGCGTAAGATAATAAAATTTCGGGCGTACCCTGCGCACAACGGGCGGCTGATGACGGGTCAGCACCAAATCCATGGCTCTGTTCAGCTGCCCCGTGCCGATACGCACAAAACATTCCTCTTTTATCTGTTCTGCCATGGGCAATAGCATTTTCAGACCATAACGGTTTTTTGCGGATGTGGGCATAACGGGCACGTGCTGGCAAAAAGCCAACGTTTCGGAAAACTGTTTCTGCAGTTTTTTGCGTTCCGGTGCCGGTACCAAATCCATTTTATTTAAAATAATCAAAAACGGCGTCTTGCGCTCGTCCAAAAGCTCCACAAGCCGTTTATCCTGCGCGGTCAGTCCCTGCAGGGCGTCAATCACCAAAAAAGTTACATCGGCCTTAGTCGTGCTTTTCAGGGAAGAGTTAACCGAAAAACGCTCCACGGTGTCGGAAATTTTGGAACGGCGGCGTATACCCGCGGTATCGACAAAAACATAGGTTTTGTCGTTCCAGACAAGCGGCACGTCCACGCTGTCGCGCGTAGTTCCCGCAAGATCGCTGACTATCATGCGCTCTTTGCCCACAAAGGCATTCAGAATGGAAGATTTTCCCGCATTGGGCCTGCCCAGCAAGCAAATTTTCAGCGGCCCGCTTTTCAGCACTTTTTCACGCTGAAAAACAGGAAATTCCTGACTGGCTTTTTCCGCGTCAAAATCCAGGGCAACTTCGTCGCCTCTGTGGTGTTCCGATTCGACGGATACAGCCGCCAATTGTTCGGCCTCGTCAAAATCGACAAGATATTCTTCGGGGTTCAATTCCTCAAAATCATCGGCTTCGTCCGCAGGAATTTCGGCATTTTCCGCCTCCGCGGCATTGTCCAGTTCCTGCTTTTGGGCACGGCGCAGGGCTTTTTGGGCTTTTTTACGCGCTATGGCTTCATCTTCTTCCTGCAGGCCGTGCATAATTTCTTCTTCGTCGTAATCGGGAATTTCCGGAAGCAAATCCGTCATCAGGCTTTCCAGATACCGGATTTGATTGCCGTGCTCTGCGGAAACCGCCACCAACGGAAAACCGAGCACATGAAAATCGGCGCACAGCAAATCTTCTTTCTCCATGCCGTCAACTTTATTGACCACAAGCAGCGTCGGTTTGCCAAGCTTGCGGATATATGCCGCAATGTGCTCGTCAAAAGGCATAAGCCCGTCCCTGCCGTCCACAACCAGGCATACGGCGCAGGCTTCCTGCATGGCCTCTTCCGCCTGACGCAGAATTTCTTTTTCAAAACCGCGTATGCCGTCGGGCCCGTCGGCAACCTGATGATGGCTGTCAAGGGTAATGCCGCCCGTATCCACCAAAATAAAGGGACGGTGATATTTGCTTTTTACCGTGCCTTCCATACGGTCGCGGGTAATCCCCGCCCTGTCGTGGGTTATGGCGCGGTTGCTGCGGATAAGTCTATTGAAAAGGGTTGATTTGCCCACATTGGGACGCCCCATTAATACAATTTTATACATAAACTCCTCATTCGGAAACACCGAGGGTGTACAGTTATAAGCACATAACTGCTTTAAACAAGTTTACCGTTTTTTTTATGTTTTGTCCATTCTTGCGGTACCCGCAGAAAAAAGGGGAATATCCCCTTTTAACTATTGCTTGTATCTGCTTTTTTGATTGTGCAGCAAAAGGTATTTGCAGGTATAATAATAATCCTCGGAAATCTGCCGCATCTGCCGGGCAATTTCCGGATACCGGGCAATCAGGTTTTCCGCAGTATCTTGTGTTATATCGTATAAAGCGGCCAGTTTTCCGTCAGGGTCGGGAATTAAAGAACAATAGGCAAAATTATCTTTAAGCAGAATATTCGCCCCTTCGCTTTCAGCAATATACACATAATTGCCGAAAGCCTCATCCAATTCCCTGCTGTAACGGTACACGGTGCGCCCGTTTTCCTCGGCAGGCGCAAATTCCCGCGGAATAAAAATATCACCCGACAGCCTTTGCAGCATGGGACTGCCCAGTGTCGTATTCAGATACGGAATACCCGCAATCTGCGCGGCAGTAGGAAAAATATCCGCCTGAGAATGCAGGGCGGGATTTACGCCTGCGGGAATATGCTTGGGACAATGGATAAAAAACGGGGTATGCCAAAACTGCGAACGCGCGGCAAGATAGGATTTGGTCATGGTGCCGTTGTATTCCGTGGTGCCGTGGTCGCCGAAAAGAATGAACACGGTATTTTCGTACCAGTCCGTCTGTTTGGCCTTATCAAAGAAACGCTTCAGAGCATGATCCGCAAAACGCAGAGCCTGATATTCGTCCGCGCTGACAAAACCCCATGTGTCCAGCACTTCCTTGCTCGGAACGGGCGCAGGCTCAAATCCGCCGTTTTCTGCGGGTATGGTAAAGGGTCTGTGATAGCCTGCCGTTTGAATAAACGCAATAAAGGGCTTTTTGCTTGAACTCAGCACATCAACGCTTTCTTCAAACAGCGCCAGGTCGGAAACGCCCCACACATCAACATTGGGTGCCTTCCAAAAATTCTCTTCCAAAAGCTGCAGGTCGTTGATATTATTCTGGAAAATACCGCGGATATTCGCCCAGTTGGCATTGCCGCCTATCATGTAATAACGCTCGTACCCGTCAAACTCGTTGAAAATAATGTGCTGATCCACCATTTTGGGATTGCGCGAAGTGGTGGAAGCCAAAAAGTTTACATCCGCAATGCCCGTAAGCGTGGACAAAATGCCCCGTGCCGTCGTGCGGGCATTGGCATAAAAATTAGGATAATACAGCGATGTTTTCATCAGGTCTTCGGCAAAGGGCGTAGGGTCGATATCATATCCAGGAGGATATGCCGTATGGTCTTCAAAACCCTGTTTTGAACCTGTGCCGTGCGGCAGGCTGGCTTTCGGCGTTGTCCATGATTCCATCATAACAATCACCACGTTCAGCGGTTTGTCCGTTTTTTGCCCCGCACTGTACCGCGAAAAATCCACAGCCTGATTTTCCTGCGGAATATTCAGATAATTTTTCATGCGGTCAAAAGCTTCATACGCATATTTTTCGTCGGGAATGACAAATTCCACGGATTTGCGGGTATCATACAGATTCTGCATGGGATTTGTGGCAATGAGCGCAATATTTTTATCCACGCTGAAATAGGCATTGCTCCAGCGCAGCGGGAAAAAGTTCGAGCTTATCTGGCCGTAACCCAAAATAAACAGCGCAAACAACAGACAAAACCGCAATGCAACGGCATAAGAAAGCGAAGTGCTTTGTCCAAGCCCCGCAGACTGTCTGCGTCTGCGCACAGGGACAGGATTATGCGCCGCGTACACGGTATTCCACAAATAAAAATATCCGACAAAAATAACCAAAAACGCCAAAGCAATGCGCACCACGGGATAAGACTGCCACACCATGGCAAAACCGATATCCGCTTCCTTCGTCAAATCAAGCAAGGTCAGGTCAACGCGCTGATTTAAATAAAAATACACTATGAAATCCACTACATACACAAGCAGCATAGTCATAAACACAAAGGACTGCACAGTACAGATCAGCCACCTGAACAGGCGGCTGTGCACAAGCAGACGCTCCAGCGGCGGAAAAATCAGACAAAGGCAGGGAAGCAAAATTAAAAATACCGCATACCTGGCGTCAAACTTCAGCCCGATGTACAGGCCTTCGGCAATGGCGCCGTGATCGGTTATCTGCGGATACACAAAATAAAACAATACCAGGCGGAATACAAAAAACAATGCCAGGTGCGACAAAAAAAGCATGGCAATTAAAGCCAGCGGCGAAAATTTTCTGAGCATATTACAATTCCTGTCTGTACTGCAAGGACTGACGAAGCGTTTCCTTATCCATAAATTTCACTTCCGCACCAAGGGGAATGCCTTGGGCAAGACGGGTTACTTTCACATGGGCAAAGCGTGCCAGCACTTTTTCCCGCACATATACTGCGGTTGCCTCTGCCTCTGCCGTGGCGCCGAGAGCAAGAATAAGCTCTTTCACACTGCCCTGTCCAATGCGCTGCATAAGCCTGTCCATTTCCAAATATTCGGCGGAACGGGCATCAAGCGGCGAAAGCAGACCGCCCAAAATAAAATATTTTCCCTTAAAAAATCCGCCTTCTTCCAGGGTCAGCATACTGTCCCACTCGGAAACAAGACACAGCGTTTCGTCAAGGCGCAGCGGGTCGGAACATATGGGGCAGGGATCGGTATCGGAAAGCGCACCGCACTCGGAACATAAATGCAGACTGCTGCGCAGGTCATAAATATTTTTGCCCAGCCGCATGGTTTCCGCTTCCGGCCACTTCAGCAGCGTCATGGCTGCGCGCATGGCAGATTTGGGGCCAAGCCCGGGCAGACGGGCAATCTGCTCCACAAGTATTTTTAACGGTTCTGGAATTCTTTGCATGGCATACCTTTATAATATTGGAGAAAAAACACGATGTTCCGGCAGGTTTTCGGTAAAATTCAGGATAAAAGTTCCGGCATAGCCTTTTTTGCCGTACACTTCCAGCCTATACTGGCTGCCGAATTCATCAACGGAAAACCGTTTCTGAAAATCTTTTTTATAAATTTTAATGCCGCTTTCGTCACCGCGGGGTCCTTCCCCGACAACGGCGCCGATAGCGTTCAGCCTGTAACCTTCTCTGGGAACAACCTCCACGTGCCCGCGCACATAGAGCATATCCCCGAATTTGGCATAATGCCGCTCGCCGTCCAGCTCCACATACATACCGTCAATGGACGTGTCAAGCTCCAGCCATTCCACTTTAAAATTCGTCACCCTGTTGTTGCCGTAATGCACCTGCATAGAGCCTTTATCCGCAACTGCGGTTAAAATAGGGCTGTTTCCTTTGACGTCACAGTCTTTCCGCATGGGATAAATACCCGGCTGCGGACGGCGTATGTCGTCCAGCGGCAGCACAAGCCTGTTGTTCATAAACCCCAAATAAATATCGGTATTCAAAGCCTTGCTTATGCCTTCGGTGGTCAGTTCAAAATCACGCCTGTACGAAATGCCCGCTTCGTCCAAAAACGCTTCTATGGCGTGCAGATGATAATAAACCCTGCCGGCAACATTTAAATTTTTTGTCGCCTCCACGCCGAAAGCGGGCTTGCCCTGGCCAATGGCGAACCACGTCAGGGATTTTTCCATTTCCTTATCGCCCTTGGCCGTTTCCGTATTTTTCAGATGATAGGAATGGCCGTCCGCAAGCAAGTGTTCGTTTACCTTGGCAACAACCCTGCGGCCTATTTCGCCCAAATTGCCGAAGGCCGCATCTTCGCACACTTCCTGGTCAATAATCACGGAATTGCCCCAGCGCTTGGGATTTTGCCATTCATTGATATAAGTAGGGTGATAAAAACCGCCGCCGTCATGAAGATTCAAAATCAAATCCACTTCAGGGGAACGGATCAGCTCCTGCACCCGCTTCACTGCGTGATAATCGGGATCGTCTTTGCTGATTTCGGCAAATTTGCGGTTCATGTCCCCGTGCGAGCCGCGGTTGCGGTTGATTATGGAAAGAAAATTCAGATTGGGAATAATGGTTACATAACCGTTTTTAAATTCATAATGCGTACCCAACAGAGCAGCCGCGGAAAAACCGCCGGGCTCATCTCCCTGAATGCCGCCGATGATAAGCATATGCGGAACGCTTTCCTTATCCTGTTCCGTTTTTTGCGGGTTTTCCCGGTCTGCGGCAGCGTCATGAGAAATTTCCGCAGACCCGCCGAGCTGAAGAACGGTAAAATCCAAAGGGTGCGCCATGCCGTTTCCCGCAAAACAAAAAAGCCCCGCACAAAAAAACGCGGCTGAAAACAGTGCTGAATATACAAACGAAAAAATGAAAGTATTTTTCACAAAATATCCTGCTGCTTGAAATATCGGTGTATATTACCCTTTAAAATAACAAGGCGCAAGATTAAGATACCCGCCGAAATAAATTCCGTCTTTCTGCACGTCGGCAAGCACGGCATAAACTTCCACCCCCAGGCGGTAGGCCTGCAGCAGTTTTTCCGCATACACGGGATCAATGAAATCCGCAGGCATAAAGCAGGAAGCGTCGGTTCTCTGCACCACGTAAAACATGGCTGCCCTGTGGCCTTCCCGTTTCAGACGCATAAGGGTTTCCAAATGCTTCTGCCCGCGCTCGCTCACGGCATCGGGAAAACACGCCGCCCCGTATTCCGCCATGGACACGTTTTTGCACTCCACCCACAGCGCAGGCTTGTCCTCATCGTTAAAAATGCACGCATCTAAACGGCTTTCCCCGTTTTTGGCCTCCATTTTTATCCGCGCATAGCCTTTGGCAAAAGGCAGCAGCGCATAATCATAAGCGCTGTTCAGACTGAACATTTCCTGCAAAAAACGATTGGGTACAGACGTATTCACGCCAAGCCACAGCGGCTTTTCCCCCTCGCGGTTCAGATTGACGGCTTCCAGGGTATAGGCAAGCTTACGCTTGGGATTGGCGGATTTTGAAAGCAAAATAAGACGCCCCGCACGGACTGCGCCCATCATGGAACCAGTATTGTTGGTATGGGCGAAATCCGCGGGACAGCTGCCCTTTTCGATATCTTCCAAGGACGCGCCCTTATCGGCAAATTTAATAAAAAAACGCCGCTCCCTGTGAATCAGCCTGGCTTCCGTAAGCTCCTGACCGTAAGAAAGAATTTTTACGCGCATGGACTATTTTTCCGCAAAACCTTTTTGACGGCAATATTCAAGAAGAACGCGAAACACACCGTCAATATCCAAATCGGAAGTATCCACAATCACTGCGTCCTTATGCGGAACAAGCGGGTCGACCGTACGGTTTCTGTCCTGTTCGTCCCTGGCGGCAATGGCGGACAAAATGCTTTCGTAGCTTTCATGCTGCCCCTTGGCAGCAAGCTCGTCAAAACGGCGCTTGGCACGCACTTCCGGCCTTGCGTCCAAAAAGAATTTTACTGCCGCGTCAGGAAAAACCACGGTCCCCATATCCCTGCCCTCGGCAACCAAAGCCGTACTGCGGCCTATTTCCCGCTGAAATTTCTGCAGAGCTTTGCGGGCTTCCGGCAGTTTTGCCACGATGGAAGCAAGACGGCTGGCCTTTTCCGTGCGGATTTCATCACCGATTTTTTCGCCGTTGCAGTAAAGCGCATATTCATCGCCTTCTTTTTGCAGAGAGTAGGAATATTTTGCAAATTCCTCATGCATTTTGCTTTCGGGCAAATCCGCCACGGCCGCGCCCACGCGCAGGGCAAGACTTCTGTACATGGCGCCCGTGTCCAGATACGCTATGCCGAGTTCCTTGGCAAGTTTTTTGGCAAGCGTGCTTTTGCCCACGCCGGCCGGCCCGTCCACGGTCACAATGCGGCGGCCTTTGCCGCAAATCCCCTGCATGGCGGACAAAAATTCGGCATTTTCTTCTTCCGTGCCCACGGAAACACGCAAAAGATGCGGCAGTCCGTAACCGGACAGCGCACGGATAATTATGCCGCGCTCCAGAAGCTTTTGGCATAAATCCTTAGCGGCAATGCCTGCAGGTTCAAACATAATAAAATTGGAATGGGAAGGATACACGCGGCAGCCCATGTCCCGCAGCGCTTCGCTCAGCTTTGCCCTTTCCCTGACGGTATGGCTTACGGTCATCTGCTTAAACGCCTCGTCTTCCAAGGCACAGACCGCAGCTTCCTGCGCAAGGATATTGACGGAAAACGGCAGACGTATGCGCCACATATAATCTGCCACGGTTTCCGGCAGGAAAATATACCCGATACGCATACCGGCAAGACCGTAAACTTTGGAAAATGTCCGCATAACCGCCAGATTTTCCAAATCGGCAAGCTCGCTCATCATAGAAAGACTTTCTTCGGAATGACTTTCTCCGGAATGATTTTCCGTGCTTCCGGCAAATTCGATGTATGCCTCGTCAACCACCAGCAAACAGGTTTTGGGCAGGGAACGGGCAAATGCGGCAAGCTCGCCTTTATCGGCAAGACGGCCGCTGGGATTGTCGGGACTGGTCACAAACACAAGCGCGGTATTTTCATCGACCAAGGCACGCAGTCCTTCAAAATCAAAAGAAAAATCCTCTTTCAGCGGCACGGTGCGTATTTCGCAGTTCTGCACTTTTGCCTGCGTGGAATACAGCCCGAAGCAGGGTTTGAACATCACGGCATTATGCCTGCCCGGCACGGTCAGGGTACGGAAAAGCAAATCAATGATTTCATCGGAGCCGTTGCCGACAAAAATCTGTTTTTGTGTCAGAAACGGGTATTTTTTGCGGTAATAGGAATAAATCGCCTGCACCAGGCGGGGATTTCCGGACTGCGGATAGCGGAACGCATTTGCCGCATTCGCTTTTATGCTTTCGGCGGCACGTTCGGAACAGCCGAAGGGGTTTTCGTTGCTCGCCATTTTAATAACATGGGAAAGCTTGTATTTTTCTTTAATTTCATCAATGGACAAACCCGGTTCATAGGGCTTGAAAGATTTGATATGTTCGCAGACAGGCAGTAAACTTCTCTCTAAAGACATGGAAAACCCCAAAGAATAAGAGAGCTTTGGCAGAAGCCAAAGCCCTCGGAAAATTTGTTGCGTCGGATTAAGCTTTCGGACGGATGGTCAAAACCGGAATCGGAGAATTTTTAACAACTTTTTCGGCCACGGAACCGAACAGCATACGGTCAATGCCGGTTCTTCCGTGGGTGCCCATAATGATAAGGTCTGCATTTTCCCTGTCGGCGCAGGCAAGAATTTCTTCCGCGGCATAGCCGATCACAATGTCAGACGTTACATTCACGCCGGAAAAATTCTCTTTTACAAACTGTTCCATGGTTGCTTTGGCACCGTCGACAATTTCGCTCACAAAGCTGTCAATGGAATTGGGCGGCACATGAAAGCCGGTATACTGGGTCATGGTAGGAGCAACATACAAAGCCACGACGGCCGCGTCGGAAAGTTTGGCAAGCATGGTTGCGTAAGAAGCCACTTCCTTGCTGTGTTCAGCCAAATCCAATGCACATACGATTTTCTTAAAAGATGCCATAAAAATCTCCTTCCGAGAATTAAAATTATAAAAACTTCTTAACTGTATAATAGGTATTTTTTTCCGTATGCACAAGCAAATTGTAAGATTTTGCGAAAAAAATTTTTATTAAGGAAAAAATTACACGGTTTAAATCCCGCAGCACACAACAGCATTAATTGCTTAACTATATTAAATAAATATGTTAGAAAAAGTCTAGACTTTTTGGCAAGGCTTTTGCATAAGAACAGGCAACCCGGAATAAAGGCTATACTTTTTGCCCGGTTCGGCGTATAGCTTACTCAGGGACTGCGTATGGGAGCCTGCCCGCACACGGCACGGCAAAATCCCAAGGAGTGAAATATGAAGATTAACTCAGAATTGGAAAGAATTCTTCGGGCTCAGCAGCAGGCCGGCACGGCCGCGCAAAAGAGCACAGACAGCTCCGCTGCTTTTGACGATGTTTTCCAGCAAGCATTGCAACAAGCAGACGCAACAAGCATTGATAAGGAAAAAAGCCCTTCATTGCAGGAACTTTCAAGTCAAGGCCATTTTGTGCAGACAGCGCAGGCCGACGGCAAAGACGCCGTAAAGAGCATGGGGTCCGCACCCATGGGCGGCGCGGGCAAAGCCGGTTCCGACGATGACGGGGACGAAGACGACGAGGAAGAATACAATGTTCTTTCCCTTATGTCCGAAATTGAAGATTCTTTATCAGGACTTGATGAATACACCAAAAGCCTGCAGAACATACGCTCCGGCGGCGACCTCAAGCAGGCCTGGCAGAGCCTTTTTGCTTTCAGCCAAAGTGTAGACAGTTTGCGTCAAAACTATGCAAGTCTTTCTCAGCAGGATTCTTCATTGGATGCTATGATTAATGATTTGGAAATTATGGCAGTAACGGAAACCTACAAGTTTAATCGCGGCGATTACAGCCTGTAAGTTTTTCTCCAAACATAAAAAAGGAAGTCCGTCCGGGCTTCCTTTTTTATTTTAAAGACAAAAAGTTTTGCTTTTCAAGTCCGCCTCCTTGGTATAAACTCAGCCCAGCAAACACGATAAAAAAGTTGAGAAAAAATGGACAGAAAACAAATAGGAACCTTTACGCTTCAGGCAGCCGACGGCAATGCCAAGGCAGGTCTTCTGCATACGGCGCACGGCACCATAGAAACCCCTATTTTTATGCCCGTGGGAACAGTGGGCAGCGTTAAAGCCATTGCTCCGGACGACCTGGAAAACATAGGCGCCCAAATCATACTCGGCAATACCTACCACCTTTATCTGCGCCCCGGCGACGAACTGGTGGCGCGCCGCGGCGGCCTGCACAAATTTATCGCATGGGACAAGCCCATTCTCACGGACAGCGGCGGCTTTCAGGTCTTCAGCCTCAGCTCCCTGCGCAAAATGACCGATGATCACGTGGAATTCCGTTCGCATCTTGACGGTTCAAAACACATCTTTTCCCCGGAAAAAGTCATTTCCATACAGCGCAATTTAAATTCCGACATCATGATGCAGCTTGACGAATGCATAGGCTACGGCGCCGACGAAAAAGACGCCCTCAAAGCCGTACAGCGCAGCACGGCTTGGGCAAAACGCTGCAGGGAAGCGTATCCTGCCGAATTTGTCTGCGCAGCGCCCAAAAGCGAAAACGCCGTCGGCGCGGATTCGCGCGGCAACCTGCTTTTCGGCATAGTACAGGGCGAAACCTATCCGCATCTGCGCGAAATGAGCGCAAAATCCCTCATGGAAATCGGCATGGAAGGCTATGCCATAGGCGGTCTTGCCGTGGGCGAACCCAAACATAAAATGGTCAAAATCATCAGCGGACTCAATCCCATACTGCCTGCCGCCAAACCCCGCTACCTTATGGGCGTGGGCACGCCTCTGGACATTTTGTACGGCATAGAAAACGGCGTGGATATGTTCGACTGCGTCCTGCCCACAAGAAACGCGCGCAACGGCACGCTTTACACCCATAACGGCAAAGTCAACATCAAACGCAGGGAATACGCCGAGGACGAAAGCCCTCTTGACGAACACTGCGGCTGCTACACCTGCAGAACCTTTTCCAAAGCGTACCTGCGCCACCTGTACGCCAGTCAGGAAATTCTTTCCTTCCGCCTCAACTCCCTGCATAACCTCACCTTTTTCCTTGACCTTGTACGCGGCGCACGCCAAGCCATTTTTGAAGGCCGCTACAAAGAATACAAAGCACACTTTGAAAAAGCCTATGCCGATGAAAACGAAAAGTTTTTAATGACAGACGAGTAAGCGGCACGGCAGCATAAAACATTAAAGGACACAGCATATGATAAGCAAAGAAGAACTGCAGAAACTCGTGGGCGACCAGGACATTGTCGGCAAATATTTTCAAATACGCGTGGAAAATTTTGACGACCGCCACGCCGAATGTTCCATGCCCCTTACCCCTAACCACAAAAATCCCCTGGGCATTGCCCACGGCGGCGCCATATTCAGCCTTGCGGATATGTGCTTCGAAGCGGCCTGTCATGCCGCAGGACGCTTCTGCGTCAACAGCCAGACGTCAATTTCCTTTCTGAACAAAGGCGTGGGCGACAGAATCTATGCCAAAGCCGAACTTTTGAAATCAGGCTCCAAAATGGTCGTTTATCAGGTTACCATAACCGATATCCAAAAAACCGTCGTGGCGCAGGGACAAATAACCGGCTACTGCCTCGGCGGGGTAGAAGAACTGCTTCCCAAAAACAACGGCTAACCGAAACAAAAGACAATCCCACCATGGACAGCATGAACAATAAAGACACCATTGCCGCCATAGCCACCGGCCCCTCTGCCGGCGGGCTTGGGGTTATCCGCATTTCCGGCACCAGGGCCAAGGAAATCCTCACCGCGGTTTTCCGCCCGAAAAAAACGGAAAACTTCACATTCAGGCCGCGCTATATGCACTACGGCTCCTTTGTCTGCGCGGCACAGAAAAACAACACGGAAGAACAGATACTGGACGAAGTTTTGGCAGTGTATTTTCCCGCCCCCCATTCTTATACAGGCGAAGACGTGGCAGAAATCCACGGCCACGGCAGCAGCATACTGCTGCACGCCATGCTTGAACATATTCTGAATCTCGGCGTGCGTCAGGCCGAAGCGGGCGAATTTACCAAACGTGCCTTTATGAACGGCCGTATGGATTTGTCCCAGGCGGAAGCCGTGGCGGAAATCATTGCCGCCCCCAGCGTGGAAGGACTGCGCCTTGCCGCCGCAAAACTGCACGGGCAGCTCGGCAGACGCATCGAAGAACTGCGCAGCCAAATTGAATACATACGCCGCAGACTGTGCCTTGCCATAGACTTTCCCGAAGAAGAAGGCGAATGCCTGCCCCATGACGAATTCCATGCCCTGACGGACAGCCTGCAGAACAATATCCAATCCCTGATCAATGCCTACGACAGAGCCAAACCGTGGCAGGAGGGCGCGCTTGCCGTTCTGGCCGGACAGGTCAACGCGGGAAAATCCAGTCTGATGAACGCCCTTTTGGGCAGAGAACGCGCCATTGTCACGGACGAAGCGGGCACCACCCGCGATTATCTGGAAGAAGCCAGCTCCCTGGCAGGACTTCCCGTCCGCCTTACCGATACGGCTGGACTTCGGGAAATGGCCTGGATTTTGGAACAATATCCCAACGCTTCCAGCTATTTTGACGAAAAACGCAGCAAAGAAATCATTGCTTCCGTAAAAAACAATGCCCTGCACGGACAAAACACGCCCATAAATCCCATTGAAGCGGAAGGCATCTGCCGTTCTTTGGCGCTTATGGAAAAAGCGGACATCGTATTCCTGGTATTTGACGGCAGCGCCATTACGGAAAAATGCGGGCAAAACATAGAACAGGCCGCCGCCTACATACAGGCGGAACGCTCCCTGCTGCCGAGCCATACAAAAACAATCTGCGTTTGGAACAAAACCGACCTTGCGCGGATTACAAAAGAACAGGCCGCGGAGCTGGAAGAAAAACTCGGCTGTCCCCTTGTGTGCCTGAGCGTGCGCGAAAAAAACGCAGGCGAATATTACTGCCAGACCGTGGACGATTTGGCAAAAAAAGCCTATGCCATGCTGGTAAAAAGCGACGGCACGCAAAACGACATAGCCCCCAACAGGCGCCAGGCCCTGCTCCTGCAGAAAGCCTGGGACGAACTGGCCGTTCTGCATACGGAAATCGACATTCTGCCGCCGGACATCACTGCCGTACGCCTTGAAAGCGCCGCGCAGTATCTTTCTGCCATAACCGGATTGTCCAGCGTGGACGAAACGTTCAACGCCATTTTTGAAGAGTTCTGCATAGGAAAATAGGAAAAATTTTTTTTTCGCCTATAAATTGGTGCAATTATTTTAAAATTAAGCTATACTTTTATTTTGATATTGCCAAAATATCAAAGATGATTATTGTATTCATACCGTTTGGTAAATTCTCATTTGGAGGCTTGAATGCTTACCTCTATTGCTTATGCTGCGGCCGGTAACCCAGGTGCCGCTCCTGCTGACGCAGGCGGAATTTTCGCTTCATTTGTACCGCTTATCCTGATGTTTGTCGTATTCTACTTTTTGCTGATCCGTCCTCAGCAAAAACGCGCAAAACAGCACAGAGAAATGCTCGGCGCCCTCAAAAAAGGCGACTATGTCATCACAACCGGCGGTCTGCTCGGCCGCATTGTGGAAGTTGACGGCGACATTTTCACCATTGACCTCGGCGAAACCAAAGTGCGCACTCCCCGTTCTTATGTCAGCGGAACATACGACCCTAAACACTTGGACAAAGTTTCTGAAGAAAACAATCCGGAAAAATAATACAAACAAAACGCCTCTCCTACCCTGTAGGAGAGGTTTCTTTGTTTTAGAACGCCAATTCCTATTTGGGGCATTATTCCATGAAATCAGTAAAATTCCGTTTACTCCTGTCAATTATCGTGCTGTTGGCAGGACTTTATTATTCCCTGCCCAACATTCCTGCCATAGGCAACAGCTTTCTGCAGGGCATACTTCCAAGCCAGCGCATCAATCTCGGCCTTGACCTTAAAGGCGGCATGAACCTGACCCTCGGCGTTGACGTGGAAAAAGCCATTGAAAACACCCTTTCCATTATGGGGCAGGGCGTGCGCGAACGCGTTATTTCCGAAGGATACAGCATTCTGCGGCCGCGCATGGCTGACGGCCAGCTGGAAATTATCGTGCCGAAACGCGAAAACGCCGTTCCCATAAAAGAAATTATTCAAAAATGGTATCCCAATTTACAGCTTGTTTCCGAAAATGCTTATAATGCCGGGTCTGCAGAAGGGCTCAGCTTAAAATACGTGCTGACCGACGCCGCCAGAAAAGAAGCGGAAAACCTTACCCTTGACCAGGTCGTGCGCACCATAAGAAACCGTATTGACCAGTTCGGCGTGGCTGAACCGGATATCCGCAAACAGTCCTACAACCAAGTGCAGGTTCAGCTGCCGGGCCTTACCGACACAAACCGCGCCATACAAATTGTCGGCCAAACCGCACACTTGGAATTCCGTTTGGTGCGTGACGACGTAAACCCGAACAGCATGGTGCTTCCCGCAGGCACTTCCCGTTTCCCCATGCTGGACAAACAGGGCGGACAGTCTTCCATTATCCTTGACAACGAAGTGCTGCTCACCGGTGCGGACATTGCCAACGCACGCCCCTCCTTCGACCAGTTCGGTTCTGCATACGTTTCTTTGAAATTCAGCCCGCAGGGCGCCGTGGCCTTTGAAAAAATCACCGGCGAAAACATCAAAAAACGCCTGGCTATCGTACTTGACGGCGAAGTATATTCCGCTCCCGTCATTCAGGACAGAATTGCCGGCGGCGAAGCCAGCATAAGCGGCGATTTCACCACTGACGAAGCAAACGACCTTGCCGTCGTGCTGCGCGCAGGCTCCCTGCCTGCCCCTGTTTCCATTTTGGAAGAACGCACGGTCGGCCCGTCTTTGGGACAGGAATCCATTGACAGCGGCGTGCTTGCCTCCGTTGTCGGCGCCGTGCTCGTGCTTGCCATGATGCCGCTTTTCTACGGCATTTCCGGCCTTGTGGCGGATTTTCTGCTTTGCGGCACCCTTGCCCTTATGTTTGCGGGCCTTTCCATGTTCGGCGCCACGCTCACGCTGCCGGGCATAGCCGGCGTCGTGCTGACCATAGGCATGGCCGTTGACGCCAACGTACTTATTTTTGAACGCATACGCGAAGAACTGCGTCTGGGCATGAGCACCGCGGAAGCCATATATGCGGGTTTCAGCCGCGCCAGCATTTCCATTATCGACTCAAACCTTACCACAATAATAGCGGCAATTATCCTGTACCAATTCGGCACAGGCCCCATACGCGGTTTTGCCGTAACCCTGAGCCTCGGTATTGTCGCCTCAATGTTTACGTCCGTTTTTGTCTGCCGCGCAATTTTTGAATGGTGGTCAGAACGCAACCCCGACAAAACCTTGAGTGTGTAGGAGCAGCATATGCCTATCCAGCTTATTAAAGAAAATGTGAATATCGACTTTGTCGGTTACAGAAAAATAGCCTATATCCTTACTTCCCTGATTATCCTTATAGGGCTTGCCGCCATTATCATGAACAAAGGCCTAAGCTACGGCGTGGATTTTGCCGGCGGCGTCATGGTACAGGTTGAATTCAAAAACCCCGTACAGGACGAAGAAGTAAAAAGCGCCTTAAAAGATATTGATATGCCCGGACTTACCGTGCAGAAAATCGGCGAAGACAGCCATGTGTATCTGCTACGCTTCAGCGCTTCCGAAGAAGGACACAAAAACCTGCGGGCGGATTTGACCAACGCACTGTCCCAAAGCTTTGCGGACAATGAAGCCAGCATTACCCGTTTGGAAATGGTTGGCCCTAAAGTCGGTTCTGAACTGCGCGACATGGCCATTGAAGCGGTATTTTATTCCATACTGCTCATTACCGTTTACATTTCCAGCCGTTTCGAACACTGCTGGTTCACCGCCGCGGGCATAGCCGTGCTTTTGTGGGGCGTAATCTTTGTCATGGACTTTTTGGCTTCCCATTTCGGCATTGTCATTTTCAACAAAATGTATGCCATATGCATAGCCCTGCTGGTTACGCTTGTGCTCTCCTGGAAAGTTAAGCTCAATTACTCGCTGGGCGCTCTGCTTTCCCTGATACATGACGTTGTGGTAACCCTTGGCCTGCTGACGCTTTTCGGCAAGGAAATCGACCTGAACGTCATTGCGGCGCTGCTGACGCTTGTGGGCTATTCCCTGAACGATACCATTATCGTTTACGACCGCATACGCGAAAACATCAGCGCCGTAAGCAAACAGGAACATAAACCCACTATGGGCGAAATCATCAACCTCAGCGCAAACCAAACCCTTGCCCGTACCTTGATGACCTCATTGACAACCCTTGTCGCCTGCCTCAGCCTCTATCTTTTGGGCGGCAGCGTTATCAACGACTTTGCCCTGACCATGCTTATCGGCATTTTGGTAGGCTCTTATTCTTCCATTTTCGTAGCCAGCCCGATACTTATGGCTTTCGGCGACATAGACCTGTATATCAGCCAGCAGGCCAGCCATGAAGAATACGAAAAGCCCGGCGCCCACGGCATAGTTTAAACGTTCCTGCATACTGTGCAAAAAATAAAAAGACCGCAGATTCTGCGGTTTTTTTATTGCCTGCGGCCAAAACGCAGACAAAAAATTCCCACTTAATACTTTCTAAAATTTATCCGTACCAAAATAGATTTCCTGGGTATATTTCCGAATTAACAATACAGATAACCAATCTATAAAGCCAATTTATTAGCATACTGTTATATCGTAGTTAGTCCCCCTTATCTGGAAGCCGATGCCGAAAAATCCGGCAAGGCTCCGCAAATAACGGCAAACGGCAATAAGAGGACAGGGAAAGCCCTCCAAAAGGCGATAAATGTTTGCATCAGTGAGCTTGCGAACTTTACGCAAACGGGCAGCAACGCAATCATTTCCCCAGAAAAAATTAGGGTGTGTTTCCAAATTATTTTTCTTTTTTTCTTGGGGGAAATGATTTCCCCCAAGCCCCCTCATTGCACAGTATTTGCGGAACCTTGCCGAAAGTTTCGGCTTCGGTTCCGCAAATACTGTGAATAAGAGCGACTGAA
>CASGAP010000004.1 GCA_949299515.1 uncultured Desulfovibrionaceae bacterium | reverse complement strand
CCTCTGCGGCCACGCCAGACTCGCATGATGAGCAGGAAGGCTACCATGAGCGCCAGGCCCACCACCAGGCAAACCACAGGACCAGCCTTTGTAAGGCCAATAATAAGATAGCCTACGGCACTGCACACGGCTGCCAGCACCGCATAGGGGAACTGAGTGGACACATGTTCTATATGAGAACATCCTGCGCCTGCACTCGACAAAATAGTGGTATCCGAAATAGGCGAACAATGGTCACCAAATACACTGCCTGCAAGCGTAGCGGACAAGGACACAACAAGCAGGTCCGGGCAAGCCACCTGGGCAATAGGCACCACGAGAGGAATGAGGATTCCGAACGTACCCCAGGCCGTACCCGTGGAAAAGCTCAGGAATGCCGCTACCAGGAAGATGATCACGGGCAGATAGCCGCCGATATCCACACCACCGGTAACCAGCGTTTCCACAAACTTGGGAGTTTCCAGCATGTCCTGACAGACACCGCTGATACCCCATGCAAAGACCAGAATAATATTGGCGGGAAGCATGGCCTTGATGCCTTCTCCCGTGCCTTTCATAAATTCGGAGAAGGACATAAGGCCGCGCGGCACATAGAGAAGACAGGCCACCAGGACTGCACCAAAGGAAGCCCATACCAGGGCAGGAGAAGCATTACAGTTACCCAGAGCTTCACGGAAGGTATGGTAGGCAGGGTCGGCCCCCCAGTAACCGCCGCTGTACATCATGGAAAGTACAGCGAAAACGATAAGCGACCCGATGGGAATGACCATGTCAAGAACTGTGCCCTCCTTGGTCTCCAGATCAATGTCCGACTTCTGGGCAAGAATGCCGAGATCCCCTTGAGCGGCACGCTTCTCTGCGGCACGCATGGGGCCGAAGTCCCAGTCAAAGCAGCAAAGAAGGATGACTAAAGAAATAGAAAGCAAAGAATAGAAATTGTAGGGAATGGCATAGATGAAGGCCGAAAGCTCACTTTCAAAGGCTCCGGTCGTCTTGAGATTGCTGCCCACTGCGGCAGCCCAGCTGGATATGGGAGCGATGATGCAGACAGGAGCTGCCGTTGCGTCGATGATATAGGCCAGCTTGGCGCGAGAAACCTTATACGTATCGGTCACGGGTTTCATCACCGTGCCTACTGTCAGGCAATTGAAATAGTCGTCGATGAAAATAAGACCGCCGAGCCCGCAGGTGGACAGCATGGATGCCCGGCGACTCTTGATGCGTTTCGTGGCCCAGCGCCCGTAGGCACGGGAGCCTCCTGCCATAGAGATAACATAGACCAGAGCTCCCAGGGCAGAGCAAAACATGATGATATCGAAATTCACACGTTTGCTCATGATGGCAAAAGCCTGCTCCACGGTACTGGCAAGAACGAGATCCGCTCCCGTTCCCACAGAATAGATGAAGGTCCCGGTCAGAATACCGACAAGCAGAGAAGAAATGACTTCTTTGGTAATAAGAGCAAGGACGATAGCCGTCACAGGCGGGAGTAAGGACAGCCATCCTGCGTAATAAGGTTCCATAGTTCCCCCCAGAGAATATGTTATGGTCGTATGAGAGTAGCGAAGGAAGTATTGCTTTTCAAGTTTATCTCTCATCCATGATACAAAAAGGACATGCTTCAAAACAAGAAAAAACTCCCCTTAAGGATGCTCTCGCTCCTGGGTAGAAACCCGTCTCCAGCATTCTTACAGAGGGGGCATCAGAGCGTCTCCTCTCTCACTCCACGCCATCAAAAAGCCGACCCCGGAAAGGGGTCGGCACTCTGAACATCTTCTGCATCCATGTACCTGCCATAATTTCAGACAGGCCAGAGCAGACACAGGAAAGGGGCTAGTCCTCGCCCCGGGCCTTCAGTTGCTCGCGTACGTAGTTGACCATGCCCCCCTTGTCTATAAGAGTCTGCATCATGGGTGAGAGTGCGGGGATACGAATCTCAGCACCATTGGTCAGATCTCTGATCACCCCTTGTTCAGGGCTGATCTCCAGCTGATCGCCGTCGTTGATCTTGGACACTTCGTCTCCCACTTCCAGAAGCATAAGCCCCATATTGAAGGCATTACGGTAGAAGATGCGTGCGAAGCTGTGGGCTACCACTGCCTTGATACCCGCACCGATAATAGCCAGCGGAGCATGCTCACGGGAGGAGCCGCAGCCGAAATTACGATCTGCCACAATGATGTCGCCGGGATTCACTCGCTTGATCCAGCCGGGCTCCAGGCCCTCCATGCAGGCCTCACCCAGCTTCTTGGTATCCGTGGTCACGAGGAAGCGGGCCGGAATGATGGCATCCGTATCAATATGCGCGCCTACTTTATGTACTTTGCCTGTAAAAGACATGATGATCTCCTAAATTTTTCCTGGAATCTCCCAGGCTCGTATGCATTCATGCAGCATACGCATAACAAAGGCTTCTCAGAGCCCTCTTCATGCAGAAAGATACCGGAGGTGTCAGACCGTCGTTACAGGGAGTCAGGTCCGGAAATGGTTCCGGTCACGGCCGAAGCAGCGGCCACCACAGGACTGGAGAGATAGAGTTCGGACTCCAGACTGCCCATGCGGCCACGGAAATTACGGTTGGAGGTGGAGATACAGCGCTCCCCATCGCCAAGGACACCCATGTAGCCTCCCAGACAGGGACCGCACGTAGGCGTACTGATGACGCATCCGGCGTCAGAGAAGATGGCGAACAGGCCTTCATCCATAGCCTGACGCCAGACCGCGGGAGTGGCCGGAATGACGATGCAGCGTACCCCCTTGGCAACCTTGCGGCCCTTGAGGATGGCCGCTGCGTCACGCATGTCGGAAATACGACCGTTGGTGCAGGAACCGATGACAACCTGGTCTACGGTCACATCCTTCAGTTCAGATACGGGGCGGGTATTTTCGGGCAGATGAGGGCAGGAGACTACAGGTTCCATGCCCGTGACATCCATGGTCACCACGCGTTCATAGGAGGCGCCGGGATCTGCGGCCAGGGACAGAGGATCTGGGGTTCCATGGCTTTTGCAGTAGGCGGTGGTCAGCTCATCCGCGGGGAAGAGACCGCATTTGCCACCGGCCTCAATCGCCATATTGGCCATGCAAAGACGTCCTTCAATGTCAACGTCCTTGAGCGCACTGCCGCCGAACTCCAATGCGCGGTACAAAGCACCGTCCACTCCAATCTCGCCGATAAGACGGAGAATAAGATCCTTGCCTCGTATCCACCGCGGCATGGAGCCCACAATCTCCACGCGAATAGTGGAAGGCACCTTGAACCACAAGGTTCCCAGGGCCATGCCGCAGGCTATATCCGTGGAGCCGAGCCCCGTGGAAAAAGCGCCGATACCACCGTACGTGCATGTATGACTGTCTGCCCCTATGACAAGGTCACCGGGCTTCACAAGGCCCTGCTCCGGAAGCAGAGCATGTTCCACGCCTGCACAGCCGCCTTCGTAATAATGGGTGATGCCCATCTCTTTGGCAAAATTACGAGAAATGATGACCTGATTGGCCGAAGCAATATCCTTCTGAGGGGTATAGTGATCCATGACAAGGAACACACGGTCCTTGTCAAAAACCTTCTTTGCGCCCATGGCGCGGAAGGACTTGATGGCCAGAGGGCCGGTAATGTCATTGGCCAGGACACCGGACAACGAACAGTTGACGATCTGTCCCGGTTCACGGACCTCCTCGTCCGTGTGCATCTGCAATATTTTCTGGGCAAGAGTCATTGCCATGGATGGATCCTCCGCGATGAAAAAGCGTGGGAAGGAGGCTGGCCTCCTTCGGAAGCCGACCGCCCGTAAGCGGTACGGCACAGAAAAGAAAGGGGACCGCAGGACTACGGCCCCCATGGTTCCCTATTATTCCGTGGGA
Organism: uncultured Desulfovibrionaceae bacterium; assembly: GCA_949299515.1. Lineage (GTDB taxonomy): Bacteria > Desulfobacterota > Desulfovibrionia > Desulfovibrionales > Desulfovibrionaceae > Taurinivorans. Next base: position 181,236 of record CASGAP010000004.1, on the reverse strand, counting down.
TTCTGCTTATAGCTGATGACGTCCTTCTCCTTGTGCTCAAGGCGGTTCAAGGCATCAATATAAGCCTTGGCACTGGCTACGATGATGTCAAGATCGGAACCGCGGCCCGTGGCCGTATACTCGCCATCACGGAGATGAACGGAAACTTCACCCTGGGCATCCGTGCCCCCGGTAATGGCGTTGATGGAAAACTTCTCCAGCTCGGCCTTCGTGCCGCAGAGCTGCGAAATCACATTGAAGGCTGCATCAATGGGACCGGTACCAAAACCGGCAAGCCGCACTTCCTTCTCGCGGTCCTGAAGGACCACCGCGGCCGTGGCAGGCATGGAGGAGCCCATGGAGGTCTGCACGGCAACATTGCTCAAGTGGAAGCGATCCGGGATACGCATGCGGTACACTTCAGAGAAGACAAGAGCTTCAAGATCCTCGTCATGGATACGGGCCTTTTTGTCAGCCAAAGTTTTCATGGCAAGGAACACGGCGTTCACCTGATCGTCGTTCAAATGATACCCCAGTTCTTCCAGACGGGTACGCACGGCATTGCGGCCGGAATGCTTGCCGATGACGATGTCGGAGCTTGTTCTGCCTATACTCTGCGGCGTCATAATTTCGTAGGTTTCACGGTTTTTAAGCATACCGTCCTGGTGTATGCCGGATTCGTGGGCAAAGGCATTGCCGCCGATAACGGCTTTATTGGCGGGAATGGGCTTGCCTATGATCATGGACAGCAAACGGCAGGAGGGGAAAAGCTGTTCTTTAACGATATTGGTTTCCAAATGGAACAAATCCCTGCGCACGTTAAGCGCCATAACCACTTCTTCCAAAGCGGTATTGCCCGCACGCTCGCCGATGCCGCACAGCGTCACTTCCGCCTGGCGCGCGCCCGCGCCGAGAGCCGCCAAGGTATTGGAAACGCTCAGTCCCAAATCGTCGTGGCAGTGCACGCTGAAAATCGCCTTGTCGGAAACCGGGCAGTTTTTAATCATATATTCGATGAGTTTGGCATAATCGCTGGGAATGGCGTACCCTACGGTATCGGGCAGGTTAATGACCGTTGCGCCGGCATTGATTGCCGTTGTCGCCACCTGCACCAAAAAATCCTTGTCGGAACGGGAAGCGTCTTCGGCGGAAAATTCCACCACCGGGCAGAGGCTGCGCGCCAGTTTTACGCCTTTTTCGATCATTGCCAGCACTTCCTGCGGCTCTTTGCGCAGCTTATACTGCATATGGATCGGAGATGTCGCCAAAAACGTATGTATGCGCGGGTGATTGGCGTTTTTGATCGCCTCCCAGGTTCTGGTAATATCCTGCTCCATGCAACGGGCAAGTCCGGCCACCTGGCAGGTTTTTACTTTTTCCGCAATGGCTTTCACGGAATCAAAATCCCCTTGGCTTGAAGCGGGAAAGCCGGCTTCGATGCAGTCCACGCCGAGTTTTTCGAGCTGTTCGGCAAGACGGAGCTTTTCGTGCAGGTTCATGGTTGCGCCCGGGCTTTGTTCTCCGTCGCGCAGCGTGGTATCGAAAATATATACTCTGTTATCCATAATGCCCCCTTTGGCAAATAATTTTCAAAAAAAGCCTGCCAAAATTTTTATTTTGACAGGCGACAAATACAGGTTAACGCATACTTTTCGGCTATTCACACGTATTGTCACCGGACTTGTGTAGTCGGCGCAGAAGGCTGTTCTTTCTGTTGGGCATATACGCGTAGGTATAGACAATTCCGCTGACGATATAGACGAAAATTACGATAAACATGAAGAAAAACGGCGCACTGAACAGCAAAATCAAAATAAACATGGCGGCAACCAGCACGCTGAACGGATGCTCTTTTACGAAACCGTATTCTTTAAAGGAAAAATACCGCACGCGGCTGACCATTAAAAGCGGTGCCAAAATACATATAAAAAGCGTCAGGTGCGGCAGGGCGGCGTGCATGAATTCCGGAAGATACGGAACAAAAACCACAAAGGCGGCAAGGGTGCAGCCCGCTGCGGGGCTGGGCAGTCCGATAAAGAAACGCTTGGAAACGACCGCCACGTCCACATTAAAGCGCGCCAAACGCAAAGCGGCGCACGCCACAAACAAAAACGATACGGCCGTGCCGAATTTTCCGTATGCCTCAAGCTGCCATGTCCAGGCAAGCACGGCGGGCGCCAGCCCGAACGCCACCATATCCGCCAAAGAGTCGAATTCCACGCCGAACTGGCTGGCAGTATTGGTAAGACGGGCAACTTTTCCGTCCAAACCGTCCAAAACGGCACTTAAAAAAATGGACAGGGCCGCAGCCTGAAACTGTCCTTTAAAACAGTATGTCACACATAAAAATGCCGCAAAAAGGCTGCCTGCGGTAAACAGGTTGGGAAGAATATACACGCCTTTATGAGGGGTTTTTCGTTCTGTCATGGTTTACCCTTTTAATCACACTTTTTTGCAAGAACGCTCTGTCCGGCAAAAACCTGTTCCCCTATGCGGACAGCGCTTTCATACCCCTCGGGAATATAGATGTCCACCCGTGAACCGAAACGGATAAGCCCGAAACGCTCCCCGCGTTTGAGCTCGTCGCCTTCGTCGGCACGGCAGACAATACGGCGGGCAATAAGCCCGGAAATCTGTACGAAAACCCAGTCGTCACCCTGCATGTCGCGCAGAAGATATGCACAGCGTTCATTGTCGGTGCTGGCTTTGTCATAGGCGGCATTCAGGAATTTGCCGGGATAATATTTGATTTTTCGGATAACGCCCTGCACGGGACTTCTGTTTACGTGTACGCTGAATACATTCATAAAAACGGAAATGCAGATTTTTTCCTGGCCGCTGAAAGGATCGGCTTTTTTCTGAATGCGCACGATTTTGCCGTCCGCGGGGCTTACGGCAAGGCCTTCATCGCTCGGAACCACACGTTCCGGGTCACGGAAAAAGAACACGCTGAACCACAAAAGCACAAGAAAAATAAAAGCCATGGGCCAGCAGTTGATAAGGGCAAAAATAAGGGACGTAACTGCCGTAAGGCCGATTATGGGATAGCCTTCTTTGGCTATGCTGACGGATTGCTGTTTCATAAGCTGTCTGTTCCTGTTTCTGTTATTGTAGAAGATTAACCGCTTTTGTCAAGAGCGGCGGCATCTGCCGGTTTTGTTCATACGGGCGCGCTTTCTTTGGCGGAATTTTTTCTGAACTGCAGTTCGTACAGCTGCCTGTACATACCGTGCGGCAGCCGCATCAGTTCCTCGTGCGTGCCGAATTCCGCCAGTTCCCCTTCCTGAATAAAGGCGATTTTGTCCGCATTTTTAATAGTGGAAAGGCGGTGGGCTATAATAATGACCGTTTTGTTCCGCATCAGGTTTTCTATGGCCTGCTGCACTATGGCCTCGGACTTGTTGTCCAGGGCGGACGTGGCTTCGTCCAAAATCAAAATGGGCGCATTGCGCAAAAAGGCACGGGCTATGGCCACGCGCTGTTTCTGCCCGCCGGAAAGCAGGGCGCCGCGTTCGCCTATTTCCGTATCCAGGCCGTTTTCCAGTCCTGCGACAAAATCCTCAAGATAGGCGGATTTTACAGCCTGCATAAGTTCTTCTTCGGTGGCGTCGGGCTTGCCGCGCATGATGTTTTCGCGCAGGGTGCCGTTAAACAGAAAATTATCCTGAAACACCACAGAAATGGCACTGCGCAGCGAATTGATTTTATACTCGCGGATATCCGTGCCGTCTATGGTTACGGAACCGCTCTGCACGTCGTAAAAACGGGGCAGCAGCGCTACAATGGTGCTTTTTCCGCCGCCGGAATTGCCCACAAGCGCCAGGGATTCGTTTTTGTTCAGGGTAAAAGAAATATTTTTCAGCACGGGCTTATCCTGCGCATAACCGAAGCAGACATTATTAAAAGATATATTGCTTTCAAGACTGCGCAGTTCCGCGGCATTTTCCTTTTCCGTTATTTTCGGCTCCATTTCCAAAATTTCGTGCAGGCGCTCAATGGCAAGAAAACCGCTTTGAATATTGGTGATAGTGCCGCCGAGCGCTTTAATGGGCGTATACATCATGAGCAGGGCAGCCAAAAATGCCACAAAATCGCCGGCAGTAATGTCACCCTGCACGATAAGCCAGCTGCCGTACGCTATGGTCAGGCTGACGCCGACAGATACGGCAAAATGCATAAACGGCGAAATCCATGCCGTGCGCCTGATCATTTTTATAGACAGCGCAAAAATATTGTCCAAATGTTCCTTGAAGCCGCGCAGCTGCGTATCCTGCAGGTTATACGCCAAAATAGTGCGGTTGCCCGCATAGGTTTCGTTGTAGTTCGTATTGACTTTCTGGCCTATTTCCACCTGTTTTTTTACAATTTTTTTCAGCAGGCGGCGCACCATGGTCAAAGGAGCCACGGTAATGCCCAGTATCACTATGGCAATAAGGGATAACTGCCACGAGGTATAAATAAGCACGCCCAAAAGCGCAAACGTGGAACAGACACGGGTTACAAGGTTTTTCAGGTTATACAGCAATCCGTTGCAGGCCGTTGCGCTGTCTGAAGCAAAGCGCATTAAAATCACCCCGGAATTTTGCTTGTCATAATATTCCGGATCAAGGGAAAGCAGTTTTTCATACATACGGTACTGCACATTTTTGTTCAGCCTGCCGCCGGCATATGCGGAAAGATAAGCAGAAGCAAAAATCAAAAGTCCCTGCACTATGGTAAACCCGACAATCAAAAAGGGAAGATACCAAGGCGCCTGCGCATTGCTGCTGACAATAACCAAATCCGTATACGGCTTCAAAAACAGTGCGATGGTGGCGTCAAGCGCGCCGATGGGTATGCCTATCAAAAGCGAAAGCAGCGCGACAAACCAAAACGGTTTCACATAGGGCCACATCCGCATATAGTTCACAACAAAATGATTGTGCCTGATAATATTCGGTATCAATATATTCTCCAGTATTTTTTATTAAAATACTTGCTTGGGCTTTTCCCGTCAAGAAAATACTGCGGATTTTCGTTTCACAGCCAAAATTTTGTCCGTATGCAAATTTTGCAGGCAATGCTTGACTAAAATTTCAATTTGTGCGAAATATAACATAAAGAGCGTTCAAAATGCTTCTAACTTTTAGCGAGGTTTTTTAATGGCTACATCTATTTACATCGGCAATTTACCCTGGTCCACGACAGAAGAACAATTAACACAATTGTTCCAAACATTTGGCGCTGTTCATTCCGCAAAACTCATTTATGACCGCGAAACAAAAAAACCAAAAGGGTTCGGTTTTGTGGAAATGGACGAAAATGAAGCCAAATCCGCTATTGAAAAATTAAACAGCTCCGAATACGGCGGGCGCACCCTGAAAGTAAACGAAGCAAATCCAAAGAAAACAAAATAATTATTTGACAAATATTATTTATTTTAAATATTCAAGCGCAGCCTGCATAAGACTGCGCTTTTTTGCTGCCGCACGCTGATTTCATTATGTCCAAAAAAGAACAAAGCAAAATTTTTCAAATTAACTGTTTTTACCGTTATGGCATTTTAAATGAGAGGGCTTGGGAGCCAGCCAATGAGCGGCAAGCCGTTTGCTTCAGTGAACCTGCGAACGGTACGCAAACGGACAGCGGCATTTCCCCGAAAAATAATTCAGAACCGCCCTCTAAAAAAGCGCATATTTTAAAAATAAAACTATTTAACAGAATTGAGATAATCCGCCTGTTTTTCGAGCACCTGCGGGATATATTCGTTCCAAAACTCCCAGGTGTGGCCGCCCGGCTTTTCCGCATAATCTATTTTAAAGCCGCGTTTATAAAATAGTTCCTTTGCCTTGCGGTTTTCTTCCAGTACAAGCGTATCCTGCGCGCCCGTGAGCACAATAATACTGCGCGGCGAAGTGGCGGGCCATTTTTGGGCAATCATGCCCTGCACGGCGTTTTCTTCCCAGCGTTCGGGATACTGCGCATATTCGCCGAGCAGTTTTTTTATGTTCCAGTTCTGCACATGGCTGCGGATATCCAGCACGCCGCTTATGCTTGCCATGGACTGAAACAGGCTTTTGTTTTTAAAGCCGATGAGCAGGGCGCCGTGCCCTCCCATGCTGAGGCCCGCAATGGCGCGGCGGCCGTTGACGGGATACAGGCTGTCGATATGCGGAACAAGTTCTTCGGTGATATAGGCGGCGATTTGGCTGTCAGGGATAAGCGGGCTGTCAAGATACCAGCCGAAAGGTTCGCAGCTTGGGGCAACAATAATGACTTTGCGGCTGTCGGCAAGTTTCTGCAGTTTTTGTCCCATCTGTTCGGCAAAATCTTTGCCCGAACCCGTGGCACCGTGCAGAAGATACAGCACGGGAAATTTTTTGCCGCCAAGCTGTGCCGCAATGGTTTCCTGCACGGCAAGGGGCGCCCGGGGCTTTTCCTTTAAAACGGTATCGGTCTGCGGCAGCCAGATATAATATTCCGTAAGTTTCTGCCGCAGTTTGGAAGTAAAGGTGACGCGGCTGGCCATTCCTGCCGCGGGCGGATAACTGAGCGGCACGTCTTCGGCATACAGGGCGGACAGATGTTTGTCCACGGTGGGCAGAACATAATCCGTAAGAATTTCGCCGCCGGCAGTGCTGACATGGATTAAATCCTGCGAGCGCAAGCGTATGCTCTGATTGTTTTTATCCTTGTAAAATGTGGTATATTTGCCGTTTTCCGTAAGCAGATGTTCGATATTCACAAATTCGGCGTTGGCGGCGGTTTTGCTGGCTTCTTCCTGCAGTTGGGAAATCAGCCTGGTGCGTGTGAAATACGGTTCCTTGCCCATGACAGGCAGGCTGACCCAAACAATATGGCGTCTGCCGTCGTCCGCAAGGGCGATAAACTCTTTGCTGCGCTGCAGGTACAGTTCCGCCCAGGGCTTGGTGTCGATAAAATAGCGTTTTTTGTCGATGACAATGTCCTGCGTATCGTTGGCGCCAAGACTCATAATCAATAAATCGGGGCGGTATTTTTCCAGCATTGCGGTCAGATTGGACGGCCAGTCGTAAAAATCGGGACGGCTGAGACCCGAAGAATATTTGCCTTCGCGGTAAACGTCTAGATTGTCGCGCCTGCGCAGACGGTGATGCAGAGTGGGGCCGAGGCCTTCCATCATCATGGAATCGCCGATGAGCAGCACGGTTTTCTTTTTGCCGTAATCGGGCAGCAGGGCGTTATAGCAGGCTATGCCGCCGGGATTTTCGGCCTGCTGCACCAATTTTTCGGAAAACGGGTAATTCTTTGCGGAATAGGTATAGCTTTGTGCGGCATTCTGCACGCCTGTCTGTTCGGCCTGCCCTGTTTCCCGAACGGAACTTGTCGGATTTTCGGAGTTTTGTCCGCTGTTTTGCCCGCTGTCTTGCCCGCTGTTTTGCCCGCTGTCTTGACTGTTTAAATCAGTTTGCGGCAATGCCTCGCCCGTTTTGCCGTCTGTTTTTGCGGCATTTGCCGTTGCTGCCGCGGTTTTGTCCGCACTGCCGTTTTGTGCGCCGCGCACGGCATTTTCCCGCCATGTATCCATATATGCGGCAATATGCGGGGCGGCGTTTACAGGTTCGCCGAACAGGCTTACCGTATGGGAAAATCCATCGTGCAGGCGGCGGCTTAAACCGTAAATGCCGCTTTTTTCGCCGATCTGTTCCAGTATCTCTTTCGCTTCAAGCAAAAAAGGATACTTTGCGCCTTCGCGCTCCAGCAGCGGGTTGAGCCGCGGCGCTTCAAAAAGCAGCATAATGAGGAATACGGCAAGATATGCAGGCAGGCTTTTGCGGGAAACATTGCGGATTTTCATGGCAGGCTCTAAAATTGGAAGTAAATGAAAGGCAGGACGCCGTCCGGCCCCAGTTTAAGGATAACGGCGGCAAACAGGGAAATAATCACGATTTTCACGGGCAGCCAAGCTTTTTCCAGCACAAAGGCAAGGCCGTCAAAACCGTATGCCCCGAATTTCTGCATAAACATCGTAACCAACACGGCCGCGGGCACCAGCAGCGAATAGCCGTCCCCTTCGGCGGTGAATTCCAGAATTTTTTGCAGCATGGCCAAAGCCGACGCCGTGTCGTCGGCACGGAAAAAGAGCCACAGCACGCACACAGTATGAAAGGTCAAAAACCAGCAGAAAAACGTATACAGTGCGGCCGCGGCTTTATTATTGCCCAATTTTTCGGACAGGGACAAAAGCGGCAGCTTTTTCCACACGCTTTTCCACATATGACAGACAACAAGCCCTGCGCCGTGCGCCATGCCCCAGATCAGAAAACGCAGGTGCGCGCCGTGCCACAGGCCGCCGAGGGTCATGGTGACAAAAAGATTGCAATATTTATTGCCGCTGCGGTTGCCGCCAAGGCTGATGTACAGATAATCGCGCAGCCACGTGGACAGGCTGATATGCCACCTGTGCCAAAAATCCTGCAGACTTGCAGCAAGATACGGGGCTTTGAAATTCTGCGGAACCTGTATGCCCATAAGCCGCCCTATGCCCATGGCCAGATCGGTATAACCCGAAAAATCGCAGAAAATCTGCATGGCATACGCGTACATGGCAATCAGCACGGTTTCGGAGCTGTAAAATTCCGGGCTTTGGAAAACATCGCGCACAATATGTTCGGACAGATAACTTGCCAGCACCACTTTTTTAAACAGTCCGCTCAGAATATAGGTGAAGCCTTCGGCAATATCGCGGTTAATGCAGGCTTTTTCCAGCTTTTTGTATTCGGGGTCGGCAGGCGCGGGATCTTCGGCAAACTGCGGAAAAAACTGGCTGCTGCGCATAATGGGGCCTGCCAGCACGGTAGGGAAAAAGGAAACAAAGGTCAGCACGTCCGCATAGCCGAGGGCTTTCAGGCCCGTGTCCCGATAGCGGTCGACCGCGTAGGAAAGTCCCTGAAAAATATAAAAACTCAGGCCAACGGGCAGAAGAATGTCCGTATCGGGCAAAAGGCCGATAAGACTGCAGCGCACGCCCGCAAGACTGAGAAGCTTTTCCGTGTTCAGGATAAAAAATTCATAATATTTATAGAAAGCGAGCAAAAAAATCTGCACGGCAGCGGCAATGGTGATCACACAGCGGCGAAAACCGTGCTTTCTGAGGGGCTGGCTGTTGGTAAGCCTTGCACAAAGCCAATTGACGAAAGCCACAAAAAAGAGCAGGGGCAAAAACCGCACGCCCGCGCAGGCATAAAAAGCGATATTGAAGCCCAAAAGCAGATATCGGTGCCCTTTGAACGAACGGCCGACAAGGCTGAACACACAAAGAACGGCAAGAAAGAACAAAGCAAAGTCAAGGGTTACGAAATTCATGTCCGACCTGAAAAAACGTTTTTTCCTTTGTAGGGAATTTTTTTTATAAAGGCAAGCAAAATAAGGGGTTATCCTCTTGAGAGGCTGCCGTTTGAGAGCCTGCCGCGGCGGACGCGGCAGCGGATTCATTCTTTAACCGGCAGATTTTTCAGCAAAAGCGCGGCAAACGCAAGAAAAAAAGCCATAGCGGCAAACACGAACGCCAGCCCGAAACTGTGCGCCACAAACCCCATAATCGCAGGCCCTGCCAAAAGGCCCAGATACCCGAGCAGACTCACGCCTGCTATGCTTGTGCCGAGGCCGCCCGCGGCATTCTTGGTTGTCAGGGAAAAAAGCATGGGCACGGTATTGGAGGCACACACCCCAAGGCAGAAAAAAGCGGCAAAGGCGGCAGAAGCAGAAGGAATAAAAGCTATGGCCAAAAAACAGAACACACACAGAACAAGACCGCACAAAAGCAGCCTGCGCGTGCCGAAAAGCGCGCCGAGCCTGTCACCCACAAGCCGTCCTGCCGTCATGGTTACGGCGAACAGGGCATAGCCGAGCCCCGCACGCGAAAGCGCCACACCGCGCACTTCGTTCATGAACAGGGCGCTCCAATCCATAAGCACGCCTTCAATCATATACAGAAAGAAGCAGATAAGACCGAGCCAAAAAATAATGCCTTTGGGAATAACGATGAGCGGCGTTTTTTCCTCTTCCTGCCTGTGCTGTTTCGGAAAAAAATGAGCCTGAAAAAAGAAAAAGCCCGCCATAACCGCGGTGCACAGCAGGGCATCGGCAAGCACGGGATTTTTCGTCAGTCCCAAAAGCACGGACATACCGCCTGCGCCCGCGGCGGCGCCTATCATGTACATAGCGTGCAGATTGGACATAAGCCGCCTGCCGCCTGCCTGTTCCAAATATGCCACCTGTATATTCATCACCACGTCAAGCGTGCCGCTCCAAATGCCGAAAAAAGTCAGGCATATGCCGAGAGTCAGGGGCGTAGGCATATAACTCAGCAGAAAAAGGGCAAGATAATACAAAGGAATGCCCGCACACTGCACGGCGCGGCAGCCGAATTTTGCGGCAAGGCCTCCGGCTGCGGGCATGGACACGGTTGCGCCGAACCCCAGGCAAAGCAGCAGCATACCGAGCTGCGCCTCATTAACCTGCAGACGTTCCTTGGCAAAAGGAACAAGACTTGCCCAGACAGCCATGGCAAAACCGAGACTGAAATAGGCATAGCGGCCTGCCATGATGCTTTTGGAAACAGATTTCAGGGCAAATACGCTGCCGTCGGCGGACTGTATGCTGTTCATGGAAGATTTATGCGCTTTAATTAAGTTACGGTAGAAAAGAGCGGCACCCCGCGCACAATATGCCGTGCGGCTGCCGCCCCAAAACAAGGGTTACTGCCGTTTTTTCTTTTGGGCAAGTTCCAGCAGTTTTTCGATAACCTCTCCAAATTCCAAGCCTATTTCTTTGGCTTCCTGCGGAACGAGGCTGGTGGCGGTCATGCCCGGCAGGGTGTTGACTTCCAGAATATAGGGAGTGCCGTCTTCGGCAAGAATGAAGTCGGAACGGCTGTAATCGGACAGGCCGAGGACAGTATGGGCTTTGAGCGCCATTTCCTGCACTTTTTTGGTGGCTTCTTCGCCTATGGGCGCGGGACAGGTTTCCTTTGCGCCGTCCGTGGCGTATTTGTTGGTGAAATCAAAAAATTCCGCTTTGGATTCGATAAGAATGGGCGGAAGCGCCGTTTCGCCCAGCACGCCGCAGGTGACTTCTTTTCCTTTAATCATCTCTTCTATGAGCACCTCAAGCCCGGCATTGAAACATTCGGCAAGAGCATCGGCAAGCTGCGCCCTGTCCGTGACCCTGTACAGATGTATGCTGGAACCGCCGTTATTGGATTTTACGAACATGGGGTATGCCAGTTTTGCTTCAATGTCCGCAAGGGCCAGCTCCGCATTTTCGGGCATGGCAGGCAGAAAAACGCCTTTGGCGGTGTTCAGGCCGCGGGCTTTGAACAGGCTTTTGGCGGCGTATTTGTGCAGGGCAAGAAAAGAACCCGCGGCGTCCGCACCCTGAAACGGGCAGTTTATGCGGCCAAGCAGCGCCTGCACGAGGCCGTCTTCGCCGGGGGAACCGTGCAGGTTGATAAAGGCCGCGTCTGCCTGTTCTGCATGGGAAATAAGAGCGTCAAAGCCTTCGGAAAGATCAAAAAAGGTTACGTTATGGCCGCGTTCTTTCAAGACCTTTTCAATGCCTTTGGCGCCTTTCAGGGAAATTTCGCGTTCCGGCGACCAGCCGCCGGCAATAAGTAAGATGTTCATTATTTTGTCCTTTCCTGCTTGATCCGTACAAGCTGCTTAAGGTCAAGGCTGATGTCCACGCCTGCGCGGACAAGGGCATTTTCCATTTTTTTGCTTTGTTCAAAATTGATGTTGATAAGATCTATTTTCTGCTGATCCGTGCCGTAGCGCTTGATAAGATCGGCAAAACGGTCTTCCAGGGACACCAGCCTGTCATGCTGCACGCGCTTATCCGCATAGGAGATCAATATGGGCAGGGTGCAGGGGTTTTTGTCAATGGCAAGTTCGCCCCCGTCAAAAAACCACAGCACGTGCGCTATGACGGCCTGCGCTATGGCAGGGTTTTGGGTTTCCTGCATAACCCAGCCCGCGCCGAGTTTTGCATGGTCGCCGCCATAATAAATAGTGTAGCTTTTGGCAAGGTCGTGCAAAAGCGCGGAAGCCAGCACCAAATCCCTGCGCAGGGGACGGCCTGCGCGTTCAAATCGTTCGGCGAGGGTCAGCGCCGTGCGCGCCACCATAAGGCAGTGGGCCTTAATATGGGGCATCATCTGATATTTGTTCCAAAGCCTGAAACATTCCTGCATGGTGGGAATTTTCCAATCTTCGTTATACGCAAAGGGCAATATCGGCAGCATACGCACCTACCTTATTTTTTACCTGTATGGCCGTATCCGCCTGCGCCGCGTTCCGTTTGGGAAAGCTCCGCGCTTTCTTCCAGCACGGGAGGCAGATACGGCTGAAAAACGAGTTGGGCTATCCTGTCGCCCTGTTCCACGGTTACGGGAACGTCCGAAGTATTGAGCATATAGGCGATGATTTCGCCACGGTAGTCCGGGTCGATAACGCCCACGCCCTGGGCCACGGTCAGCCCTTTTACGGCGCCGAGGCCGCTGCGGGAATACAGAAACGCCGCCGCGTGCGGCACGCAGATTTCAAGAGCTATTCCCGTGGGCACGGGATACCGCGCTCCCGGAAGAATGGTGACGCTGTCCGTTTCCAAAGCGGCGCGCAGATCCACGCCGCAGGAATTTGCCGTGGCGGGGGCGGCGCCTTTTTCGCCGTAAAGCGCCCTGCTCTGGCGCAGATATTTGATTTTTGCAAGTGCCATGCTTATTCCTTATTCGGTTTTGGCGGCCTGTCCGAAACCTGCGGCCTGTTCCCGCGCTTCCTGTTTTCTGCGCAGGCTTTCGCGCTGTTTTTCCGCAATAAACGGGGCAAGGTCTATTTGGTCTTCGGCCGCAAGCAGATGTTTTTGCAGCTGCCAGCGCACTATGCCCTGATACACATTGCGCCTGCCGTTTTGACTTCCTTCGCAGAGCGTGTCGAGCCGCTCCAGCAAATCCGTGCGCTTGGTGGAACCGGCAGAGGGGCAGGGATTGGAAAAAATCGGCAGTTCCCACAGTTTGGCGGCTTTGAGGATATGCTGTTTTTCCACCATGGCAAGCGGCCGTATCACCTGCAGCCTGCCGCCGAAAAAGGGCTCGCACATACTCATGCCGTCAATGCGGCCTGTCTGGACAAGATTGAGCAGAAACGTGGACACCACGTCGTCGGCGTTATGGCCGAAGGCAAGGTGCGACAGATTCAGTTCGCCGCACAGTTCAAAAAGCCGCTTGCGCCGCAGAAACGCACAGTAAAAGCAGGGGGATTTCGTCCTGTTTTCTTCGGAATGCGCCAAAATGCCGTGATCTGTCACCTCAATATGATACGGAATGTTTTCCTTTTCAAGCCAGGCGGAAAGCGGCGCATGGCAGGCAGGGTCAAAACCCGCGTTGAGGTGCAGGGCGACAATTTCAAAGGGAAACGGCATAATGCGCTGCCGCAGCTGCATGACTTTGAGCAGCACAAAGGAATCCACGCCGCCCGATACGGCAATGCCGATGCGGGCATGAGGCCGTATCATGCCCGTATCCTGTATAAGCTTGCCCGCGGTGCGCAGGCACTGTTCCTGGGAATAGTGGAGTTTTTTCGCCATGCCTATTCCGTAAAACTGAAGTCGGTCAGAGTGCGCACGCCAAATCCCGTGGCGCCTTTGGGGTTGAGGGCATTGTCCGCATTGTCCGCGGCGGCCATGTCAATATGCACCCAGTTTACGTCCTTTCCGACAAATTCCTTGAGGAACAGGGCGGCAGTCAGGGAACCGCCGTAGCGTGAACCGCAGTTTTTCAGATCCGCGGCATTGCTTTTAAGTTCTTTAATTAAATGTTTCCAGACAGGCAGCTGCCAGGCGCGTTCAAACAAAGCATTGCCGCGGCTGACCACACGGTCTGCAAGTTTGCCGTCCGAAGAAAATACGCCCGCCGCGCCTTCGCCGAGAGCCACGGCGCAGGCTCCCGTAAGGGTTGCGATGTCCAGCAGGTATTCGGGTTTATACCGTTCTTCGGCATAGGCCAAAGCGTCTATGAGAATAAGCCTGCCTTCGGCGTCGGTATTGATAATTTCCACGCTTTTGCCGGTTTTGGCAAAAACAATGTCGCCGGGCTTCGTGGCCGTGCCGCCCGGCAGGTTTTCGCACAGGGGCATAACGCCGATAATCGGACGGGGGGGGAACACGCCGTTCATGCCCAGCCTGCCGAGAGTTTCAAAGGTGCCGAGCACGGCGGCGGCGCCGCTCATATCGCCTTTCATTTCTTCCATGCCGGCACTCGGTTTTAGGCTTATGCCGCCGGAGTCAAAGGTAATGCCCTTGCCCACCAGCGCTATGGGCGCGGCGCCCTGCACGGCATTCTGCGGGCGGTATTCCAAAACCACCAGACGGGGCTTTTCGGCGGAACCCTTGGCAACCGCAAGAAACGCATTCATGTTTTCGGCTTTGATTTCTTCTTCGTCCAAAACCTTGCAGGCAAAATTATGATACTGCGCCACCTGACGGGCTTTTTCCGCAAAATCGGACGGCGTCATGGCATTTGCGGGCGCATTGGCAAGGTCGCGCGCAAGATAAATGCCGCAGGCTTCGGCTTCGGCAAAGCGCACGGCCTGTTTCAGACTGTCACTGCAGAAATCGTCGTCCAAAAGGAAAAAGAGTTTGCGCAGGCGCGGGGTATCGGATTTTTTCTTAAATGCCGTAAAGGAATACAGGGCAAGCTTGGCGGCAAGGGCAAGTTCCCTTGCAAGGCTGTCTTTGCCGATGCCGAGCTTTGCGCCTATGCGCGCCATGGATACGATGTCAATGCCGATATGTTCCAGGCCGAGATCGCGGCAGGCAGCAACCGCCTTGCCGAAAGCCATGCGCATATCTTCAAGGCAAAGCTCTTCGCTTTTGCCGAGGCCGATAACCATGCAGCGGGAAATGTCCATGGCCGGCGGGCCGTACAGCAGAACGCGTTCGTCTTTCTTTCCGCCGAAATCGCGCCACTGCGGGGCTATGCTCAGCCACGGGGCGGCGGTTTGCGTGAAGTGGCAGGCATCGTCGGCGCCTTCACCCTCAAGGGCAAAGGCAACGGCAAGATCCGTTTTCCATTGTCCCTGAATCTGAAACTCTATGTCAATCATCATTTCGTCGGCCGTAAAATTCATATATGCTCCTTTAATTATATTCGATTAATTTCTGCCGCTGCGCAATTGTCCGCGGCAAATATGCGTTATGCGGCTGCCGCGCAATTATTCTGCCGTTATGCGGCGGTTTTGCGGCAGTTTTGCGGCAGTCACGCAAGCCCTGTTTCGCGGCGCAGTTTCCGCACTTCTTCGTCGGTAAGCTCACGCACTTTGCCCGCGGGCAGACTGCCGAGCTCAACGGGCCCCTGACGCACGCGCCTCAACGTCAGCACTGTCATCTCCGTGTCGCGGCACATTCGGCGTATCTGCCTGTTCAGGCCTTGGCTTAAAACAAATTCCAGCCAAATTTCGCCGTTTTGCTGCGGCCCTAAAGGGGTCACTTTTACGGGCGCAAGCTTTTCGCCCTCCGCAAGGGTCATGCCTTTTTCCATAAGGCGCAGGGACTTGACAAGATCATATCCGCGGGGCAGGCGCACTTTAACGTGATAAACGCGCGGCATATGCCAGCGCGGGTGCATGAGCCTGTTGGCAAGTTCGCCGTCGTCGGTGATAAGCAGCAGACCTTCGGAAAAAAAGTCCAGCCGTCCCACGGGATACATACGCCGCGTTCTGTAGGCGGGCGGAAGAAAATCCAGCACGGTTCTGCGGCCCTCGGGGTCTTTTGCCGTGCTCACGACGCGCACGGGCTTATGCAGCATAAGCAGGCAGGTCTTTTTCTGCGGGCAGAAGACAACTGTTTTTCCCTGGCAGACAACAATGTCTTTTGCCGGATCAATGCGTATGCCGGGACTTTCCGCCTTTTGGCCATTAACCGTGACAAAGCCCGCAAAAATAAGCTCGTCGGCTTTGCGGCGCGAACAGACGCCCGCGTCCGCCAGTGCTTTGTTCAGGCGTATTTCCCTGTCGTTTTTCGGTTTTTCTTCCATACTGAGCCGTGCGCGTTTTGGCGCGTATTCTTTTTTGTTGCGTTTTGGTCTATGGCATAATATACTTTATACATTCAATCGTCTAGCTTTTTTACCCATGAAAAAAATATGAACGAACACATTGCCTTTGCCGTAAAAAACAAACTTGCCAACCTGCGCAGAAAAATACGCGATCTGTTTCGCAGTTCCGATTTCTGCGTCAATGCGCTTGCCGCCTTTTACCGCCTGCTGTGCAAAACGCTGCGCTACAGCGGCAACCGCGAAACAATCGCCGAACAGGACAAAGCGGCTAAACTGCGCAGACAGGGACAGGACGCCCGATGCACGCCCATGGTGTTCTGCCTGTGGCACGACGAACTGTTTCCGCTCATTTATCTGCAGCAGGATTTGGATATTGTCTGCATTGTCAGCGGCAGCAAGGACGGCGCCATTTTGGAAAAATTCATGCAGCGCCTGGGACTGCGCACCGCCACGGGCTCCAGCCGCAAAGGCGGTCTCAAAGCGCTTCTGCACGCGGCAAAGCTGATGAAAGACGGTACCGTGCACGGCTGCGTTACCGTGGACGGCCCCATGGGCCCGCGGCACAGGGCAAAAGACGGCGTTTTTCTGCTGGCTCACCGCGCAGGCGCGAAAATCATGCCCATACGCCTTGATTTGAAAACTTCCTATAAATTTTCCAGCTGGGACAGATTTCAGGTGCCTCTGCCTTTCAGCAAAGTAGACGTGCATTTCGGCGAGGGTTTTTTTGTCACCGAAGAACTGACCGAAGACTATCTTGCCGCCTGCCGGGAACGCCTGGAAAAAGAACTGACGGAACTTCTGCCGCACAGGCCTTAAGCCGGCACAGCGCAAAGCGGACAATACGGACTGAAAAAAGCAGGAAACATCATGATAGCGTATCTTGAAGGTAAACTTTTGCAGAAAACGGGACACAGCGTGCTTGTGGCCACGCGCGGCGGCGTGGGCTACGAGGTTTTTGTGCCCCTGTCCCTGCCTTTGCCCGCTTCGGGCGAGGATATCTGCCTGTACACGGCGCTTGTGGTGCGCGAAGACGCGCAGGAGCTTTTCGGCTTTGCAAGCTTTGAAGAACGCGAAACCTTTAAAATGCTCATCACCATAAACAGAGTGGGCGCGCGCACGGCACTGGCCATTCTGTCCGTGTACAAGCCCGACGATCTGCGGCGCATCGTGGCGCAGGAAGACGTGAATGCCCTGACAAAAGTTTCCGGCATAGGCAAACAGACAGGCCAGAAAATTTTTCTGGAACTCAAATACAAATTTAAAGCCGACGGCAGTCTTAATCACAGCGTCAGCCTGCCCGCGGCCGCCGACGCTTCCGTGTTTGCGGACGCCCTGACCGGTCTGCTCAATTTGGGCTACGACAACCAAAGCGCGAGCGAGGTTTTGCGCGAAGTGCTGCAGAAAGAGCCGGATCTCGGCGTGGGCGAAGCTCTGCGCGCCGCGCTGAAACTCATGGCAAAAAAGAAATAAGGTTCAGCAATGCATAAAAAATACGGCAAAAGAAAAACGTTCAGCTCCTACAAAGACGAAGCCGACGAAGATTTTTACGACGAAGAATATACGGACACGGGTTATAACAATACGGAATTTGACAACACGGGCTTTGCCGCCGAAAGCCGTGCCGAAAACCGTGCCGATGCCGCGCGCGCGTTCCCTAAAGAAGCCCGTACCCGCAAAAAAGAGGATTTTGCGGGCGAGACGGGATTTTCCCTGCAGGAAAGCCTGGATAAAATGGACGAGTCCGTACGGCCGCGCAGACTGTCCGAGTTTGTGGGTCAGGGCGAACTTCGCAAAAACCTGCAGGTATATCTCGACGCCGCCAAAAAACGCGGCAAAGCCATGGACCATCTTCTTTTTTACGGCAATCCCGGACTCGGCAAAACCACGCTGGCGCATATCATCGCTTCGGAACTGGGGGTGAACATAGTGTCCACGTCCGGGCCGGCGCTTATGCGCGGCGGCGATTTGGCGTCCATTCTGTCCAATCTGCAGGCCAACGACGTTTTCTTTATCGACGAAATACACCGTATGCCCATGCAGGTTGAAGAAGTGCTCTACCCCGCCATGGAAGATTTCAAGCTGGATTTGGTCATCGGCCAGGGGCCTGCCGCCAAAACCATTAAAATAGACGTGGAACCCTTTACCCTGGTAGGCGCAACAACGCGCCTCGGGCTTTTGTCCGCGCCGCTGCGCGACAGATTCGGCATTATCAGCCGTTTGGAATTTTATACGCCCCAGGAACTTGCGGAAGTAGTGCTGCGCGCCGCAAAAATTCTTGGGGTAAACATCAGTCCCGACGCCGCCATGGAAATAGGCAAGCGTTCCCGCGGCACGCCGCGCATCGCCAACAGACTGCTGCGCCGCGTGCGGGATTTTGCCAGCGTGTTCGGCGAGGGCTTTGTAGATACGGAACAGGCAAAGCACGCCCTTTCGCGCCTTGACGTGGACGAAATGGGACTGGACGAAATGGACAGAAAAATCCTTACCGTGCTCATCGAACATTACGAGGGCGGCCCCGTTGGCCTGAAAACCCTTGCCGTGGCCTGCTCCGAAGAAATGCGCACCATAGAGGAAATTTACGAGCCCTACCTTATCCAGTGCGGCCTGCTCAAGCGCACGCCCCAAGGCAGAATGGTCACGGCACGCGCCTATAAACATATGGGCCGCCTGGGCTGAAAACCGCCGAAAAGCCGCAGAAAAATTTTGCCTGCAAAAACGCAGGCCGACATATATGCAAACCCGCCTCAGGCTTTAACCGACAGCGGTTTGTACACATAACCATAATAAATATAAGGAATATTCAATATTCATATTGAAATATATATTGAAATACATAACAAGAACAATATTATTATTTATATTGAATGTTCCCCAAAAGGATCTGCCATGCCCCAAGCCTCACTGCACGTTAAAATTCTGGCCCATACGCCCGAACCGCTTTCCGTTATTTACGCTTCTTTCCGCCAGTGCTACCACGCAGGCTATGTGGGCGATATGTGGGAACGCCTGCAAAACGGCGAAATCAGCAGGGAAAAACAGGCGGAATTCGTGCGCGGCATTATTGCTTCCGGCCACGAAAGCCCCGTTGAGCACGTTTCGTTCACCTTTGCCCTGTCAGGAGTATCCCGCGCGCTGACGCACCAGCTCGTGCGGCACCGCATAGCTTCCTATTCCCAGCAAAGCCAGCGCTATGTAGACGCAGGCAATATGGACTATGTTCTGCCGCCGGCCATTAAGCGCAATCCGAAAATTCTGGCCCGCTACGAAGCATTCATGGAAGAAGTGGGCAAAGCCTACAGCGACATAAAAACCATGCTGGAAGAAGACGGACGAGGCTCCCTTGCCAAGGAAGACGCGCGCATGGTACTGCCCCAGGCGGCGGCAAGCAATATCGTGGTAACCATGAACTGCCGCTCTCTGCTGAACTTTTTCGAACACCGCTGCTGTACCCGCGCCCAGTGGGAAATCCGCGACTGCGCCAATAAAATGCTTTTGGAATGCCGCAAAATACTCCCGGAAATTTTCGGCAGTGCGGGCGCCAAGTGCGAGCGCCTCGGCTACTGCCCGGAAGGCGAAAAATTCTGCTGCGGACGCTATCCCGTCAAAGCCTGACGCGGACGCGGCGCGTTTTTTTCGGACAGGCGGCGCGATGCCGTCTGTTTTTTTTGCGCAAAAAAGCGATTATGCCGAAAAAACACTTGCCATTTTTGCCGTATTCGGCAAAGAAAAGAAAAAAAGGGGACACTGTATGCCAGAACTGACGTTTAAGCCGGCACGGCCGGAAGATATGGGAACGCTGCTTTCCCTCATTAAAGAACTTGCCGAATACGAAAACCTCGGTCACGAAGTGACCGCCACGAAAGCAATCCTTACGGAATGGCTTTTTGAAAAGAAAAAGGCCGAAGTCATTTTTCCCGTGCTTGAGGGCAAGGCCATAGGATATATTCTGTATTTTTACAATTTTTCCACCTTTCTCGGCAAAGCGGGAATTTATGTGGAAGACCTTTTCATACAGCCTGCCCACCGCCATAAAGGATACGGCAAACAGCTGCTGCGCCGCCTGGTGCAGAAAGCCCATGCCGAGGGTCTCGGCAGAGTGGAATGGGCGTGCCTTGACTGGAACAGGCCGAGCATAGACTTCTATCTGTCCCTGGGTGCCGTATGCATGGAAGGCTGGTCAGCCTACCGCCTTACGGGCGACAGCCTGGCTGCGTTTGCCGAAGGCAGAGAATAAAGGAAAGAATATGGAATTTACCCTGACAAGCCCCGAAGATACGGAAAAATTCGGCAAAGCCGCGGCACAGGCCCTACTTGCCCAAAAAGCGAAGGGCAAACTGCTGCGCACCGTGTATCTTTCGGGAGAACTCGGCGCCGGCAAAACCACCTTTACCCGCGCCTTTGTGGGCGGTCTGCCCAATGCGGAAAACGCCGAAGTGGCAAGTCCCAGCTTTACCATCTGCCACGAGTATCCCACCGATCCGGAAATATATCATGCCGACCTTTACAGGCTGCCCGACGGTGCGGATCTGCCCGAAGAACTGACGGATCTCGGGAAAAATACCGTGCTGCTCATCGAGTGGGCGGAAAGGCTGAGTCCCGAAGTCAGGGACAAAAACCGCCTGGACATCTGCATAACAAAAGAAAATTGCGTTTTGGGCGAAAAAAACAGCTTTGAAAATATAGACAATTTTGTGAATTTGTGCCAATTAAAAAGGCACGTTAAAATTTCTGCTCACGGCGAAACAGCCCTTGAGTTTGAAAACGAATTACAAAAAAATTTACAAAATTGTGGTTTGCTGCAAATAAACGGCAAAAACGGCAGGCTGTAAATTTTTATATTATCATTTTGTATTGTGCGCAGGGAGCAAACCCCGCGCAGGCATAGGGAAAAACATGAAAATATTGGTTCAGAAGTTTGGCGGTTCCTCTGTGGCGGATCTTGAGTGCATGAAAAAAGTGCGCGCAAAGGTTATGAACGCAGTGGCGCAAGGGTACAAGGTTGTCGTTGTCTTATCTGCCCGTGCAGGACAAACCAATAAGCTCCTCGAAATGGCGTATCAGTGGTCTGACGAGCCGAATCCCGCGGAGCTTGACGTTCTTCTTGCAACAGGCGAACAGGAGTCCATAGCGCTTTTCAGTATGCTGCTGAACGATGCCGGCGTCAAGGCTCGTTCCATGGTGGGCTATCAGGTGCCTATTCTGACCGATAACTCCTATAATTCCGCCCGTATTATTTCCATTGAATCCGATCATTTCCGCCATGAACTGGAAAAATACGACGTTATCGTCATGGCAGGCTTCCAGGGCTACAGCATGGAACAGCGCATTACCACGCTCGGACGCGGCGGCTCCGACACTTCCGCCGTTGCCATTGCCGCGGCGCTCGGTTCCGTGGACTGCCATATTTATACCGATGTGGACGGCGTGTACACCACAGACCCGCGCATGGTGCCCAAGGCTACCAAAATCCCCAAAATTTCCTATGACGAAATGCTTGAAATGGCTTCCATGGGCGCAAAAGTCTTGCAGATACGCTCCGTGGAATTTGCAAAAAAATATAAAGTACCGGTTTGGGTACGCTCAACATTCAGCGATGACGAAGGGACGCTCGTAACGCAGGAGGACGAATCTATGATGGAATCAGTTATGGTTTCCGGTGTGGCTTTTGACAAAGATCAGGTACGTATCACCATTTTAGGCGTGCCGGACAAACCGGGAATTTCCGCAGCCCTTTTCGCTCCCCTTGCAGACAATGAAGTGCTTGTGGACATGATTGTCCAAAAAGCCAGCCGCGACGGCATTACCGACATGACCTACACCGTGTCCCACAAGGATTTGAAGCGCGCCCTTGCCATTACCGAAAAAGTCTGTGCCGAAATAGGCGGCCTCGGCGTGGAATACGACGAACA
The DNA here is from genome assembly GCA_949299515.1 of uncultured Desulfovibrionaceae bacterium. Classification (GTDB taxonomy): domain Bacteria; phylum Desulfobacterota; class Desulfovibrionia; order Desulfovibrionales; family Desulfovibrionaceae; genus Taurinivorans. The sequence continues at coordinate 159,279 of CASGAP010000004.1, read as the reverse complement.
CGTGGCAAAAGTTTCCGTTATCGGCGTCGGTATGCGCAACCACAGCGGCGTTGCGGCGCTTGCTTTTGCCGCTCTGTACAAAGCAGACATCAATATTTTGATGATCAGCACTTCCGAAATCAAAATTTCCTGCCTTATCCGCGAAGATCAGCTGGAAAAAGCCGTGCAGACCCTGCACACAACCTTTGGACTTGACGGCGAATAATGGATTTTTACATTTACGACACAAGCCTGCGTGACGGCGCACAAAGCGAAGACGTGCAGCTGAGCACGCCCGACAAAATCAAAATCGCCCTGCGCCTGGACAATTTCGGCATTCAGTGCATTGAAGGCGGGTGGCCGGGGGCTAATCCCGTGGACAACGAATTTTTCGAGGAAATAAAAAAATATTCCCTGAAAAATGCCAAAATCGCCGCCTTCGGCAGTACGCACCACGCAAGCTGCAGGCCGGAAGACGATCCCACCATGAAAGCCCTGGCCGCGGCACGCGTGCCCGTACTGACGGTTTTCGGCAAATCCAGCGAAAAGCACGCCCTGGACGCCCTACGCGTGGCACCCGAGCGCAACCTTGAAATTATTCACGATTCCGTCGCGTTTCTGACCAAACACGCAGAAACCGTGTTTTTTGACGCGGAACATTTTTTCGACGGCTTCAAAGCCAATAAAGACTATGCCCTGGCGGTTTTGAAAAACGCTTATAAAGCAGGTGCGGACACGCTGGTGCTGTGCGATTCCAACGGCGGCACCCTGCCTTCTGAAGTAACGGAAATCGTGCAGATTTGCCGTACGGAGCTGCCCGAAGCAAAATTAGGCATTCATGCCCACAACGACTGCGAACTGGCCGTGGCAAACTCCATAGCCGCTTTGCAGGCAGGAGCCGTGCACGTGCAGGGAACCATGAACGGCGTGGGCGAACGCTGCGGCAACGCGAACCTTTGTTCGATTATTCCGGTCATCGAGCTGAAACTCAACAAAAAATGCCTGCCGGACAATATGCTCAGCCAAATCACCGCCACATCGGCTTACGTGTACGAAGTTATGAACATGAAGCCCTTTGCGCGGCAGCCTTTTGTGGGCAAATCCGCGTTTGCGCACAAGGGCGGCATTCACGTCAGCGCCATTAACCGCGATTCCACGCTGTACGAACACATCAAGCCCGAAGAAGTGGGCAACAGCCAGCGCGTGCTGATCACGGAACTTGCGGGCAGAAGCAATATCGTCAGCCTGGCGCGGCGTTTCGGCTTCCATTTGGACAAAGACGAACCCGTTGTCAAAGGCCTGTTCCACGAACTGAAAACCAAGGCAAGCCTCGGCTACGATTATGCCGCGGCAGAAGCCAGCATGGAACTGCTTTTGCTGCGCAAGCTGGCACGGCGCGGGGTGCGCGACTTCTTTACCCTCAAAAGCCTGCGCGTGCTGGAAACCAAGGACGCCCACGGCCAGCCCATGGCAGAAGCTACCGTGGCGGTGGAAGTGGAAGGCGCGGTGGAACACACGGCAGCCACGGGCCTCGGCCCCGTAAACGCCATGGACATAGCCCTGCGCAAGGCGCTTTCTTCGTTTTATCCGAAAATCGCCGAACTGAGCCTGCGCGACTTTAAAGTGCGCGTCCTGACTATCGGCAAAGAGCGCGAAGAAGACAAGCAGGATTTGTTCAGCATGGCAAAATCCGGCGACAGTATTAAGAAAAACGGCGGTACGGCCAGCGTGGTGCGCGTGCTTATCGAAAGCGCCGACCAAAACGGCGCCTGGGTCACCGTCGGGGTTTCCTACGACATTATCGAAGCCAGCTGGCAGGCGCTTGCGGATTCCGTAACGTACAAACTGTACCGCGACGAATGGCGCAGCCACAGCTCCAACAGCGACTAGGAACTGTTTTTAAACAGTTGATTTTTCCGTAAGCAAAAGCCCCTGATTTTCAGGGGCCTTTTTGTGCCGAAACGGGCGCCGCAAAATTCCGCTTGCCTGCTTAAAAAATCACTTCCACAAGAGTCAGGGTAAAGCCCACGATAATAACGGCGCTGATGATATTGAGCGCAAAGCCTGCCCGTATCATGGCGCCTATGGTAATGACATTGGAGCTGAACACAATGGCATTCGGCGGCGTGGCCACGGGCAGCATGAAAGCGCAGCTAGCGGCAATGGCCGTGTTGAAAGTAATTTCCGTAAGGAACAAAATAACCAAAACAACAATGCTTATCATCACAATAAGCGGCAGATGGGCAAAAAGCTGCATTTGCTGCGCAAGCCAGCCCGCCAGCCCGGAAGACGAAATGGTATCGGCAATGGACAGGCCGCCGCCGAAAAGCAGCAGTATGCCCCAGGGAATATGTTCGGCCTGTTCCCAGGTGAGCAGAAATTCCCTGTGCGAATAGTCCGTAGGAATGATAAACATGAGCATACTGAAGAAAACCGCAATGGTGGTATCGGAAACAAAGGGCAGGAATTTTGCCAAAAGCGGCTGAAAAACCCAGCACAGCGCGGCGGAGCAAAACAAAAACAGCACCCATTTTTCGTCTTTGCGCCAGGGACCGAGTTTGTGTATTTCTTCGACCAAAATATGCATGGCGCTTGCCTTGTCCAGCGAAACTTTAAGTCTACCGCGGGTCAGCCACCAAAAATACAGCAGCAAAAGCAGCAGGGAAATGGGCACGCCGAAAAGCATCCACTGCCCAAAGCCTACGTGAATATTGTAATGTTCTTCCAAAAAACGCGCGCAGCAGGGCGTTGGGCGGGGTTCCGATAAGCGTTGCCAAACCGCCTATGCTTGCGGCATAGGCAATGCCCAGCAGCAGGGCTGTCTGAAAATGCACGCTTTCGCTGTCGTGATTGTCGCCCACAAAAAGCGTTGCCACGGAAATTCCTATGGGCGTCATCATAACGGCCGTGGCGGTGTTGCTCATCCACATACTGATAAAGGCCGTGGCGATCATAAAGCCTGCTATCTGGCGTTTCGGGCTTATGCCCACGCGCTTTAAAATATTCAGGGCAATGCGTTTATGCAGATTGCAGGTTTCCATGGCGATACCCAAAATAAACCCGCCGAGAAACAGAAAAATAGTGGGATTTGCATAGGGGCTTGTGGCTTTGTTCAGGCTTGCCAGCCCCAAAGCGGGAATAAGCAGAATAAGCAGAAGCGAAGTAACGGGAATGGGCTCCGTTGCCCACCACAGCTCCACCAAGGAGCACATACCGAAGCAGTGTCAGGCAGACTCGGACAGCGTAGGACTCGGAGAATCGAAAAGCAGCGTACAGAGAAAAACCAAAATGCCGCCCCAAAAACCGAGCGTGGCCTCTATGCGGCTGAAAGCAATAAATTTACCGGCATTTTTTATGCCGCCTGCAATAAATTCGGCAACCAGGTTCACCTCCTTCAGAACAACGAAGATACGAAAATAGGCTTTTTACAAGGAAAGTAAGATAACTAGGGGACTAATCAAACTTGCCGGAAAGCGAACCTTGTAAAAAGCCTTTCAGGGATCAGGGTAAATCCAAAGGCAACACTGTTGCCACAAAAAAAGAGCGTATGGCTATGGTTAAGAAATAGAGGCATCTTTCTTTTGTGTCAACAAGGTTCGGAAAACTTTGTGCAAGCTTTTTAATTTAAAAAATTTTCTTCTTTTATTTCGGATTGTTATAATAAATCAAAACAACAGTTGTTATAATATATTGTTTTTATTTGTTAAATTTTAACCCTTTCCGAAGCGGGTTTTCCCGAAAAACAGAATTTTTTATTTTTTATTCAAAGAAAACAAACTGTTGCAAAAACATATCCGCATTTCCTTTTTCCTATGATAAAGGTATAACACGGAAACTAAGTCGTTTTCAATTCCTTTTTTTGCTGATGCATACATTAAAACACATAAAATGCATGAATTCTGCCCTGTTATGTATGCATTAAAAAAAAGGAGCGCAGGGCTCCTTTTTGGCTGTGCAAAGTTTTGCGGCGTCGCTTACGCTTTTGCCGCGTCAATGTCGGTAAAGGCAAATTTCGTTACGTTAAACAGACCCTGCGGCGTAAGCTTGAGGTCGGGAATAACCGGCAGGGCAAGAAAACTCAGGGTCATGAAAGCGTCGGCCTTGTCCCATATGCGGTAATGGTTTTTGGCGGTTTCGTATAAAACGTCCAAAGCTTTGGCCACGTTTTCGGGGCTGTCCTTGCTCATGAGGCCGCCTATGGGCAGGGCAAGGCCTGCAAGCACTTTTTTGCCGCTGACCATGGCTATGCCGCCGCCCATTTTTTCCACTTCGCGCATGGCAAAAAGAATATCGGCGTCATTGTCGCCCGCGGCTACGATATTGTGGCTGTCGTGGGATATGCTGGTGGCTATGGCACCGTTCTGCAGACCGTATTCGCCGTGCAGAAGCCCAAGGCCCAGTTTTCCCGTTTTCTTATGGCGTTCCGCTACGGCAAGTTTCAGCAGTCCCTTATTGCGGCTGAAATCAAAATTGCCGTTTTCGTCGGTTTCAATATCCATAACTTCGCAGGAAGTCAGCAGGGAATGGGGCAGAACGCGGATAACGCGCGCTTTGCCGGACGGCACGGCAAGATCGAGATGTTCGGGCAAAAGCGTCTGCATACTGTCCTGCACGCTGTGGCTGAGCTGTTCAAGCTTGGCATTGTATTCTTTTTTCACCGCGGCAACAAAACGGCCGTTTTCCGCGGCAAGGCTGCCCTTGATGTATACGGCGCGGGGCATACATTCGCGTATGTCCTCTACCAGCATGAAACTTGCTTCCATACCGGGAACCAGAGCGCCTTTTTCTTTTATGCCGTAGGCTCTGGCGGTGTTGATCGTGGCCATGCGCACGGCGTCGATGGGGTCAACCCCGTTTTCCACGGCAAGGCGCACGGAATTGTTGATGTGGCCGCGCCGCATAATGTCCGCGCACTGCTTGTCGTCGGTGCAGAACATACAGTTTTGGATTGTGCGGCTGTTTACCGCAGGCAGTAGATTAACAAGGTCGTGGGCAGCGGAACCTTCGCGCAGAAGAACATACATACCGCGGCGTATGCGGTCTGCTGCCTCTTCGGGCGTGGTGCATTCGTGGTCGGAGCGCACGCCCGCAAGGGCATACATATCCAAATCGGCGCCTGCAGTCAGCGGGGCATGGCCGTCGGTCATTTTGCCGGCATTGTATGCCAGGGCAAGTTTTTCCAGCACGTTTTCGTCCTGCATAAGCACGCCGGGCACGTTCATCATTTCCCCGAGACCGAACACGTTTTCTTCGCGGATAAGTTCTTCCAGGTCACGGGCGGAAAGCACGGCGCCCGCATCTTCAAAAGGCAGGGCGGGCACGCAGGAAGGCAGCATGATTTTTACGTCCAACAGGCTCTGTCCCGCACTTTCCAGCATATAGCGTATGCCGTCAAGCCCTTTGACGTTGGCTATTTCGTGCGGGTCGGCAATAACGGTGCCCGTGCCGAAAGGAATAACCAGCTCCGCAAATTTTTCGGGGCTGAGCATGGAAGATTCGATATGCACGTGCGCGTCGAAAAATGTCGGAAGCAAATAGGCGTTTTGCGCGTCAATCACGTTCCGTGCGGGCATATCCGGGCTGTATCCCGCAATGACGCCCTGATGCACGCACAGGGAACCCGAAAAAAACTCCCCGCCGAACACATCGGCTATTTGGGCATTGTCTATGCGCAGGTCAACGGGAACCCCGTTTTTCACGTCCTGCATGATATTTTGGATTTTCGTATATTTTCCCATACCGTACCTCTTGCTTTTCAATACAACAAAACCATGGTACAACAGACCAGTCCAAAAGCAAAGGAAAACTTTATGTCCGAAATTTTCTGCTATGCCACCATGAAAGACAGGGACGAAGCCTGCGCCGTAACCGAATACCTTTTGGAACACAGGCTGATAGCGGGCGCCAATATGTTCCCCGTGGAAAGCCGCTACCGCTGGAAAGGCGAAATTTGCCGCGGCACGGAATATGCCGTGTTCATGCAGACCGCAGCCGAACTTTTCCCCGCGGTGGAGAAAGCCGTAAAACAATTGCATAGTTACGAAATTCCCTGTATAGTGGCTTTGAACATTGACAGAGGAAATCCCGATTTTTTGAATTGGATACATTTTAACACGACAAGAGGATGATATGAACATTCATGTAATGGGTTCCGTGGCCTTTGACAGAATTATGTCTTACAAAGGAAATTTCGAAGACCTGCTTCTTCCGGACAAACTGCATATGCTCAGCGTTGTTTTTCTTATTGATAGAATAGAGGAAAAACGCGGGGGCACTGCGGGCAACGTGGCATACAACCTTGCCATGCTCGGCGAACAGGCGCGCATTTACTGCTCTGTGGGCTACGATTTCAAAGGCTCCTACGAAAAGGCCCTGCAGAACATGAACATCAATCTTGACGGCATCCGTGTTTTGGAAGAACAGCTTACGGCCTGCGCCTACATCACCGCCGACCAAAAAGGCAACCAAATAACCGGCTTCAGCCCCGCGGCCATGAACACCCCTGCCGACCCCAGCGTGTTCGGCGCCGTAAAAAGCGGCGATTTCGGCATAGTGTCCCCGGGCAACATCGAAGACATGGGACGGTTTCCGCAGATGTTTAAAGAAAAGAACGTGCCGTATATTTACGATCCCGGCCAGCAGATTCCCGTTGTCAGCAAAGAATCCCACCTTGCCAGCATTGAGGGCGCAAAAATCCTCATCGGCAACGATTACGAAATTGCCCTGATCTGCGAACGCACGGAATGCGGCAAGGCCGATCTTTTGGAAAAAGCGGAATACGTGCTGACGACGCTCGGCGAAGGCGGCTGTCTTATTTCCCAAAAAGGCAAAGACGACATTCTTGTGCCCGCCCCGAAAATTTCCGCCCTTGCCGACCCCACGGGAGCCGGCGACAGCCTGCGCGCAGGCCTGCTCAAAGGCCTGACTTCGGGTTTTGACGTGGAAACAAGCGTCAAGCTCGGCAGCATCTGCGCGGCGTTCTGCATTGAAAAATACGGCACGCAGGAACATTATTTCAGCATGGAAAGCTTCAGGGAGCGCTACAAAGAAAATTACGGCCCCTGCCCCCTGTAAAAACGTTTACGATTAAAGCCCTCAGCGGGCTTTAATCGTTTTTTGATATATTAAAAATTTTTTTTATTCCGATAAAACTGGTAACGAAAATTTTTTGAGAGTGCCATGTTAGAAATCAGAAACATACTGGACAGCCAGCCGTCAATTCAGGAGGAAATGCTCACTTCCCAGGGGGTGTGCGTCTGGATTGTATGGGGCCAGTCCGGCCAGCCGCAGAACGCCGTGGACATTCTGCTGGAAGCAGGCGCTCTGAACATCGTTACCGTTCTTAACCAGTCCCTGTGGTTTTTCTTCAATGCCGAAGTGGCCGTAAACAGCCTTGCCAAGCTTGACCTGTGGGGCAAGCAGTTCAGCGTGGGCATTACCGCCTACACCTTTCCGAGCGAACTTTGCGTCGGCGTGGACCAAACCAAAATCGTCAATGTTCCGAGCGAATTCAGACATTTAAAAACAGAAGCCGCCAACACGCGCAGCTATATTTACATACATCCGAGCTACAGTTCTCTTGCCGCCAGCATTCCCGGCATCAGCATTTACGAAATGAAAGGCCTTGACCAGCAGGGCGGCATAAACTGGAAAATGGTCACCGCGGAACGGCGTCTTCCTTTTTCCGTGGAACAGGGCTGGTATGCCTTTGTCCACCCCCTCGGCAACCCCATAGACAAACAGTTCCAGCGCGGCTGGCAGACCATATTCCGCTATTTGGAAAGCTTTATCACCGAAAACAAGCTCAAATATTCCCTGCAGGACAATTTTCTTATCGTGCCGCTGGAAAACCTGTCCATTCTACGCGCATGGATGAAAGCCGTAACCACCACCACAGAGCTGGTGCGCGAACAGCATTCCGACGCATACTGGCCGTGCCTCAACGCCGTTCTGGACAAAAACAACCTCAACTTCACCCCGGAACTGCCCCATAAAGTCAATGTGGACTGGAACGAACTTTGCCCGGATACGCCCTATCTGAGCTACAAAAACGCCTTTATTCTCGGGGACGACTTCCAAATTAAAGATTTGGTGTATTCCAGCGTCAAAACCAGCATTGACTCGTTCTGCACGGTTATTCTGAAAGACCAGAATACGGAAGTAAACCCCTTTACCGTACTTTTGCCCGATACGCTGGTGCCCAACAAAACCCCGTGCTTCTACTGCGGCGCCTCCAACCACAGCCCGCGCCAATGTCCGAGCAAGCATATCGGCCCCGTCGGTTCCCTGTATTTTGAAAAGCTCAATGACATCAACCTGTCCGACATCAACGGCGCGTTCCGCGAAATTGACATACGCATCAATAAAACGGGCACCAAAGCCTATACGGACATGATTGAGGAAAACAATACCCCCGGAAAACTGCTTCGGGCCATTTTTGCCATTAACCATATTATCCAGCTGCCCAACCTTTCCCGCATTTGGCGCATTACCAGCCGCGACATCGAGGCAAATCCCGAAATGACGCCGGCACAGGCAGCGGAACCCAATCAAATTCTGCTGCAGCGCTTTATCAAATGTTCGCCGCAGGACATTCACGCCTTTGAGCGCGAATGCGTGCAGCTTCTGCAGCAAAACCCGAAAAACTGGCATATCCACTGCATTTTGGGCTTTATCCTTATGGAAAAAGGCGACCTTGACAAAGCCATACAGCTGTGGCGCGACGCCGACAAGCTCTGCACCATTACCCTGCACCAATCCTGGCTGAAATATTTGATTGCCCGCGCCAGGGAAATTCAGGGACATTATGCCGATGCCGTGGAAATTTATCAGCACGTCATGCGCCTGCTGCCCACATGGACAGACCCGCAGTACCGCATATTGGTCTGCAACATGAAACGCGGCTTTACCGAACAGGTCTGCAAGCAGATTGTGGAAATTGTCAACAAGTATCCGTTTTTCTTTCATAAAGTTATTTTAGACCCGGAACTTGTCCGAGGCCAGTCCTATCTTATTTCCTCTTTGCAGCGCTTTTGGAAAGAAGCGTACAATAAGTTTTTTGTGGAACGCGCCGCCCTCGAAGCCCTGCACAATAAAATTCAGGAATGGTTCACCGACGATACAAACCCCATTCCCGAACAGACCAAAAACGTGCAGTATCTGCTTAAACTGGGCGAAATCAAAAACTACCTGCTCTTTTTGGACATAGCCAAGGAACGCCCCATTTTGGAAGCGGAAGTGACCCAGGCCATAGAAAACGAAATATCCAAAATGAAAACAGCCTACGAAAAAAGCCTGTTCAAACTGGAATTTATCCGCGATGAAATGAGCTGGTTCGCCCTGCAGAAAACCCTCACCAATTTCAACAACCTGTTCAACGACTGCGCAAGAATTTTAAACTGGGCGTTCGGCTCTGACTTTACCGACCCGAAAGTCTTCAAACAGGCGGCAGAAAAGCTGGTTACCCTGGAAAGCCAGGTGGCGGAACTGGAAAAAAAACTCAACGTGCTGCAGATGGTGCGCGATATTACCCTCTTTTTCCTTCTGACCATGCGTTCTTTCATGAAAATCGCCATGATTCTCCTGCCTCTCGGCCTTGCGGCGGTTTTTGCCAGTATGTTTTTCGGCGCGCAGATGGGCATGGACCAAATGCAGGGAATCATAAAAAGCAATTTTTGGCCATTAATAAAAGTTGTGTTCAGTATTGCTCTTATGTTATCACTTGGCTTGGCTTCCTTGAAAACAACCGTTGTTTTCGAGAAAAAACGCCGGGAAATGATAGATAAAGCTAAGGAAATCCGCGAACAGAAGCAAAAAGCGCGCGTGGAAAAAGCACGGCAGTTCAGAGCTTCCCTGGAAAGCGATCCCGTTCAGCGCGAACGGCACAAGGTCACGCAGAGTCCTTAGCCGGAGTAAGGCATGAATAAGGAAATCGAACGGAAATTTCTTGTCAAAAACGACGGCTGGCGCGGAAAAGCCGAGCCTGTCCTCTACCGGCAGGGCTATATTGCCCGAACCGTGGACAGAACGGTGCGCATACGCGTTGCCGGCAGCGAAGGCTTTATCACCATAAAAATAAAAGTCGGCCCCATTTCCAGACACGAATTTGAATACCCCATTCCCATAGACGAGGCCAATGAACTGCTCAACTCCTTAGACCCTGCGGAAATTATCGAAAAATACCGCTGTACGTTTGAAGAATGCGGCCATGTTTGGGAAATTGACGAATTTATCGGCGCCAACAAAGGGCTCATTATCGCCGAAGTGGAACTTTCCAGCGAGCAGGAACACATAAACCTGCCTTCCTGGGTAGGGGAAGAAGTCAGCAAGCTTTCAAAATACCTGAACGTTTCCCTGGTGCAAAGCCCCTATTCCTCCTGGAACAAAAATTCTTAAAAAAATTTTCCTTTTTGCCCTAAAGTTTTTGTTTCAGCCTGCCGATACTATATTTGTATTATTTTTTTCATTAAAGTTAACAGAGTAAAGGTCAGCGCCATGATAGAATACTATCGCTTTTATGAAGTGGAAACTTTAATAAACCAAGGCAAACTCAAGGAAGCCTTTGAAGAACTGCATACCCTGCAGAAACTTTATATGGAACTTTCCCAGGAAAACGCCAAACTTAAAGTTCAGCTCCACGATACGGAAGAAATTTTAAGCATTTCCCGCAATATTATTTTTGACGGAGATGCTTACTGGCTCATTTCCGGCGGCGAAAAACAGGGGCCTTTCTGTCCCAAATGCTACCACGCCAACGGCGATTTAATCCGCATGACGGTAATCCAAAAAAGCGAATTCAATCCAAAAACCTCCTGGGTCTGCCCGCACTGCAGTTTTGCGGCGGAACCGGACGTGGATCTGGAAAGCGCAAAATCCCCCGTGCCGCGGGCAAAAATTATTCCTTTTATGCAGTAAAGCCGCCCCTGCCGCGGCTTTTTTCTTTTAATAAGCACATATCGTCCGCCGCATACCTGCCAAATAACTGCCGCATGACAGGGCATACCTGCCGCCGTGTTTTTGCCGCACGGTTTTTATCATACGGTTTCTGCCGCTCTTTTTTACCGTCTGCGCCCCGTTTACCGAAACCCGTTCGTGCCGCTTTTTGCGCACCGCTGCGCAAACCGCAAAAATACGGCCTGCCCTTTCTTGAGTTTTGCGGGCAGTTAAGCTAAAATCAATCCGTTCCAAACCTGCGCCGCCGTCGGCAGCATGACGGCTTTAACCGCCGCGGCACGGCAATTTACAAAAACAAGGGTATCCTATGGCTTTGCGAGAAAAATTCGGCTTTGACAAAGAGCCGCTGTATATAATGGACGGAAACGCATTTATTTTCAGAGGCTTTTTTGCCAACCAGCGTATGGCGCGTTCCGATTCCTTTCCCACGGGCTCAATCCATATCGTGGGAAAAACCGTATTTAAAATCCTGCGCGAAGAAAAACCGCAGTATTTTCTTTTCGTGCTGGACGGGCAGGGCAGCCATTTCCGCCACGAACTGTACGCCGAATACAAAAGCAACAGGCCGCAGGCGCCCGAAGAACTGAAACAGCAGTTTGAACCGACAAAAACCATGCTGCGCCGCCTCGGCATACGCGTGGAAGTTTCCCAAAAAGCCGAAGCCGACGATTACATAGCCTCCCTTGCCAAAAAATATTCCGCAGAGCGTCCCGTGGTCATTGTGGGCATGGACAAAGACCTCAAACAGTGCCTTAACGAAAACGTGGTCATGTGGGACCCTGCGTCCAAAGAAGAAAAAATCGTCACCCTGCAGTCATTCACCGAAGAAACCGGCCTTAAGCCCGGGCAGTGGCCCGACGTGCAGGCGCTTATCGGCGACAGCAGCGACAATATCCCGGGCGTCAAAGGCATAGGCGAAAAAACCGCAATCAAGCTTTTTCAGGATTTTCCGAACCTTGAAAGCATACGGGACAATTTCGGCAGTCTGCCGCCTGCCGTCAAAAAGAAAATGGACGGCAATCTTGACGCCATGTTTCTGTACCGCAGGCTGACCACCTTGGATACGACCTGCTGCAGCCTGGATTTGGAAGAAATGCGCATACAGCCCGCCAACGAACGCGAAGCCCTGGGCTTTTTCAGGGAATACGAACTCAATTCCCTTGCCAAGGATTTCGGGGAACTGGCAAAAAAGCACATTCTGCAGATTGCCCAAAACAGCACGGCGCAGGGTTCACTGTTTTCCCTGACGCAGGACGCACCGGGCAATGCCGGCGACGGCGGCACGGCGCAGCATGAAACGGAAAAATCCGCACCCAAACCCAAAACCGTAAACAAAGACGAATTTCCCCATACAGCCGGCAAGTGCCTGGCACTTATTCCCGACGGCAAAAATCAGGGCTTTTATTTTGCGGTATGTCCCGTACCGCAGGCCGTTCAGCACGTTAAAGACAGCGGCAAAAAAGAAAAACCCAAAAAACACAAACAGGAACAGCCTAGCCTCATTGCCCTGCTCGGCGAGGAAAAACCCAGGCAAAACCATGTATCCGAACCGTTTGCCCTGCCCTATGCCGAACGCGCGGACTATTACTATGCAGGCGACATCGGTGCTCTTGTGCCGCTTATGCAGGAAGCGGAACTTGTGGTTTCCTGCGACATAAAATCCCTGTTCCATGCTTACCCCCTGCTGTGGGAACATTTCGGAAGCAAAAATATCTTTTTTGATTTGGCGGTGTCCGCCTGGCTTCTCAATGCCGACGAAAAAAATTACACATGGCTCAGCCTCGGCACGCGCCATGCCACGGAACACGGCCTGTCCATGGACAATCCCGCCACGGTTGCGCTTTCGCTCTTTGAACAGGACGTGCGGCAAATGGAAGGCCGCAGTCTGCTGGCGCTCATGGCGGATATGGAAATGCCCCTGACTGCCGTGCTCTTTGCCATGGAAAAAGCCGGCATACAAGTCAATGTGGGAGCGCTGTTCGAGTTTTTGGAAGAAGTGCGCGACGAACTGGACAGCCTGACCAACAAAATTTACGAAGCCGCGGGCACCACGTTCAATATCCGCTCCGGCAAACAGCTCAGCGATATTCTGTTTAAAAAGCTGGGACTGGAAAAAGCCAAATCCACCAAGGGCGGCCAGGCTTCCACCTCGCAGGAAGTGCTGGAAAAACTTTCGGGTTCGCACCCCGTCATCGAGGCCCTGCAGGAATACCGCAAACTGGAAAAACTCCGCTCCACCTATCTCGAGCCCCTGCCCAAACTGACAGGCGCAGACAGCAGAATACGCACCACCTTCAACCAAACGGCCACGGGCACGGGCAGACTGTCTTCCAGCAATCCCAATCTGCAGAATATTCCCGTGCGCGGCGAACTGGGGCAGAGAATGCGGCAATGCTTTGTGGCGCGCGAAGGCTGCCTGCTGGTTTCCGCGGATTATTCCCAAGTGGAGCTGAGAGTGCTTGCCCATTGCTCCGGCGACACGACCCTGCGCAGTGCCTTTATGAACAACGAAGACATTCACGCCCGCACCGCCGCCCTTTTGTACGATACATCGCTCGAAGCCGTTACGGCCGATATGCGGCGCCGTGCCAAAACCATTAACTTCGGCCTGCTCTACGGCATGGGACAGCGCAAACTCTCGCAGGATTTGAATATTTCCATGCAGGAAGCCAAACGCTTTATGGAAGTCTATTTCGAGCGTTTCCAAACCATTAAAGAATTTTATGAAAAAGTGGAAAATTTCGCGCGCGAACACGCCTACGTCGTGACCATTGCGGGCCGTCAGCGTTCCCTGCCCGATATTGTTTCCGGCAACCACCAGGCTCGCGCCATGGCGGAACGCCAGTCCATAAACACGCTTATCCAGGGCAGCGCCGCCGACATCATCAAGCTTGCCATGCTGGCCGTGTACAGGGACAAAAGCCTCAAAGAGTGGAACGCGCGCCTGCTGCTGCAAATCCACGACGAACTTATTTTGGAAGTGCCCGAAGAAAATGCCGAACGCGCGGGAAAACGCGTGGCGGAAATTATGATGAACATTGCGCCGCTGGGAAAACGCCTTTCCGTGCCCCTGCTCGTGGATTACGGGGTAGGCAAAAACTGGGGACAGGCGCATTAAATGCAGAATTTGCTGACCTATCTTCCGCCTTTTAAACCCTTGCTGCAGATTTTCCTGGGTCTTGCCGCCGGACTTTTTCTGGCATCTTTGCTGGAAGCCCTGAATATTACGAAAAAAATTGCCAAACTGACAAAACCTTTTGTAAAATATGCGCATTTGAGCGACATTTCCGCCGCTAGCTTTGCCGTGGCGCTTTTTTCGCCTGCTTCAGCCAATGCCATGCTCGGCGAAGCCCTGCAGAAAAACAAACTTTCCGAAAAAGAAGTCGTTATTTCAAACCTGTTTAACAGCCTGCCCTCAACCCTGACCCATATTCCCACGTTTTTCTTTATGTCATTTCCCATTTTGGGACGGGCAGCGGTTATCTATACGGCAATTTCCGTAGTTACGGCAATTTTCCGCACCGCCGCCACCGTACTCGTAGGGCGCCTGCTCCTGCCGCGGTGCAGCGGCGATTCCTGCATACGCGGTGTGGCCGACGAAATGCCCGAAACGCGCACGTTTTGGCAGCAGGCACTGCAAAGCGCTTGGAAGCGCTTCACAAAACGCCTGCCGCGCCTGTTGTTTATCGGTATCCCCGTTTACTGCCTGATGTTTTATCTGCAGTTTTTCGGATTTTTTAAATTTATGGAAAACTGGTTTGTCAATTCCCTCGGCTTTGATTTTCTCAAGCCCGAAAGCATAAGCATTATTGTCCTGTATATGGCGGCAGAACTGCGCGCGTCCCTCGTGGCGGGCGGCACCGTCTATCAGACGGGACTGCTCACCGCCAACGAAGTGGTGCTGGCGCTTTTAATCGGCAACGTGCTGTCGACGCCCATGCGCGGCATACGCCACCAGCTTCCCGCTTATGCCAGCTACTATCCCGCAGGCTTTGCCGTAAAGCTTATTGCTTACAACCAACTTTCCCGCGTGCTGTCCATGGCACTGGTGGCCGTATTGTTTTATTTCTTCTTTTTTTGATTTTCCAACCACAAGCTTTTTCTATTATTTAAAAGATAAAAATGGGACACGCTTCGGAAGTTCCCTCGACTTCTTTCGCCGTGCGGGAATTTATTTTTTCTTGGGGGAAATGATTTCCCCCAACCCCCCTCAAAATTCGGCAAGGTTCCGTGCATGACGCCCAATGAGAGGGTGCGGGGGAGCCGCCCAAGGGGCGGTAAACCGTTTGCGTCAGTGAAATAGGGTTCAAGGGGTGAACCCCTTATAAAGACCATAAAAAAGCCCTCTCTGTGGAAAGGGCTTTTTTATGCGGTTCAAGTATTTTATTACATAACAAGCATGAACGCGATAATGCCTGCCGGTATGCCGTAAATGAGGAACGGCCAGAATGTTCTTCTGATAATGGCACCTTCATGGCCGATCATGCCGAGCACGGCGCATACGGAAACAACGTTGTGCACGCATATCATATTGCCCATGGCGCCGCCCACGGCCTGAGCGGCGAGAATGGCAATGCTTTGCCAATAGTCATAACCGAGGGTAACGGCAACGTCCCACTGGAAGTTGGAGAAGAGCAGGTCTGATACGGTGTTGGAACCGGTGATAAACGCGCCCAAGCCGCCGATATAGGAAGCAAGCAGAGCCCAGGAATCGCCGGTCAGTTCGGAAATGGTAATGGCCATGGCGAGCGGCATGGATACGCCGCGGCCGTGATACATAAGAGCTTCAACGGTAGTTGCTTCGGTGCCGCGGAAAATGGACACAAGAGCAACGGCGGAAAGCAGGGCAATGGTAGGCGCAGTCATTTTTTGGATTGCGGTACCCCATGCACGGCTTACTTTGTTGGAACCTATTTCGTCATTTTTGGTCATACCGTGAATGAAAATGGTAATAATGGATACCAGGATAAACGGAATGGTACCGGGCAGGTTGAGCACGGCGATATAGGAGCTTACGCCTTCAACGCCGAAGATGTTGCTCATGCCGAGGTTGAACATGGGATCATTGATAAGCGCTTTGAGGCCGAACTGCGGAACACGGGTCAGCACAAGGAACACGCCGCAGAGAATATAGGGCATCCAAGCTTTGAGCTGACTCATATGTTCTTTGAACTCATGAATATTTTCGGCTTTAATAATACCAGTCCATTCAGGGTTCCAATGTTCTCTGTCTTCAAAAATCCATACGTCTTTGGGAACGCACACGCCTTTTTTGGTAAGGTAAACCAGCACGCCGAGACCCACAAGACCGCCGATGAGGGACGGAATTTCCGGTCCGAGCGTCCAGGCAAGGAGCAGATAGGGAACACCGAAGCACACGGAAGCCATAAGGCAGTATTTCCATACGGCAAAGCCTTCTTTCCAGCTTTTGTTTTTGCCGAAAAAGCGCGTCATGAAACCGAGCATACCGATCGGCAGAAGGAACAGCATGGGCAGGTGCATAAGGGTTACGTATTCTCCAATATGTTTGAACACGTCAAAGGGAACGGCATTGGGGTCAATGGTTTTCAGCACATCAAACGCCATATTCTGAATGGGGCTGAAACCTTGGATAACCGGAGTGCCCACGGCGCCGAAGGTAACGGGAACGCTGTTGAACACAAGGCAGATGACAGCCGCGCAGAGCGGGGGGAAGCCGAGCCCCATAAGCAGGGGAGCGGCAAGCGCGGCAGGAGTGCCGAAACCGGCGGCGCCTTCAATGAACGCACCGAACATAAAACCGATAATAATAGCCTGCAAACGGCGGTCAGGCGTAATTTTCTGCATACCTGCCTGAATGGTTTCCATGGCGCCGCTTGTCTGCAGGGTATAGTAGATAAGCAGGGCACCGAAAACAATGATCAACACGCCGAATGCGGTGATAAATCCCTGAACGGAAAGCGCTGCAATGCGCACAAAATCAAGATCCCACACGGCATATGCCAAAATTGCCGCGGAAATCCAGGCCAGGGGCATGGCACGGGTTGAGGGCCAACGCATACCAACCATTAAAATAAGAGCAATAAGAATAGGGATAAATGCCAGCAGGGCATAAAATCCAAAACTCATACCGACCTCCTCAAGCTATTTTTTTAAATTGTCTGCCAAAAGTTCCGCAATGTGCGTTACCTTCACACTGCTTCCTTTTTTGTGCAATCCGCCGCGAATCTGCATTGTACAGCCAGGGCAGTCCGTAACAATGCGTTCTGCCTGTGATTCTTCTATGCGGCGGATTTTATTGCCCAGAAGTTCTTTGGAAACTTCGGGGAATTTAGCGGAATAGGTACCGCCGAAACCGCAGCAGCTGGCTTCCTCTTTAGAGGGGGTGTATTCGGAAACCTGAGCGATAAGATTTCGGGGTTGTTCCATAACGCCGAGGCTTCTTGCCTGGTGGCAGGGGATATGGAGCGTTACTTTTTCCGCACTCTTGTTGAAAAGGCTTGGGTCAAGCTGCACGACGTCGTTCATGAAAGAAGAGAAATCCTTTACTTTGGAAGAAAATTCTTTGCATTCGTCGCCGATAAAGTTTTTGTAATTGTGGCTCAGATGGGAAGCGCAGCTTGCGCAGAGGGTTACAATATAATCGTATTTGCCCGCGTCAATGGCTTTGACGTTCTGACGGGCAATGTCCGTTGCAACTTCTTTCAAAGCAAGCATCTGCACGGGCAGGCCGCAGCAGGTTTGCTCTTCGGGGAAGTCAACCTGAACGTTGTGGGCTTTCATAAGTTTCATAAAGGCCACAAGATGTTCGGGGAAAATGAAATCCTGTGCGCAGCCGGCAAAAAGGGCGACGCGCAGTTTCGGATTTTCCAGCTTGTAGGCGTGTTCGGCGTAAATTTCGCGGAACGCCTTGTCAGCCAGCGTCGGCAGAGATTTAAACTGATGTTTGCCGAAAAGCGCATCAGGCAGGTGACGCACGAAACCGTCTTGAGTTTTAAACGGCTTTTGGGAGAAACGGGCAAATTTCAAAAGTTTATGGAACAGATTTCTGTTCTGCATGATTTTGCCCACAAACGCAACCTGCATGGGCTGGCCGAGTTCTTTTGCTGTTTTGTTGCGGATTTCCGTAATAAGGCGGGGCAGATCTATGCCGCCGGCGCAGATGTCTTTGCAGGCTTCGCAGCCGATGCAGTTTTGTGCCAAAATCGCGGCTTTATCTTTGCCGTGGAAGAAATATGTAAGGATAAGACCGATGGCGCCGATATAGATATAGCCCATTTTATGGCCGCCCACCATGCGGAATACGGGGCAGACGTTGGCGCACGCGCCGCAGCGCACGCAGCGGAACACCTGGCTGAACAGCGGATCCTTGGCTATTTCGGTTCTGCCGTTGTCAAGAAACACAACGTGCAGTTCTTTTTTGTTGTCGTCACCTATGGCACATTCGCCGGCGCCGTTTACAAAAGTTACGTTGGCGGTGATACGCTGGCCGGTTGCGTTGCGCGGAAGCACGGTCAGAGCGGTGAGCGCGGTTTCAAAATCGGGCACAAGCTTGTCAAGGCCGGCAAGGGCAATGTGCACTTTCGGCAGCGTTGTCACCATGCGGGCGTTGCCTTCGTTGGTGGCAATGGCAAAAGTGCCGTTTTCCGCAATACAGAAGTTTGCGCCGGAAATGCCTATTTCGCCTTCGATAAACTTGCCGCGAAGCTCAACGCGGGCAACTTTGACAAGGCGCTGAATGTCTTCTGGGTCATAGCTTTTGCCGGTAACTTTGCCAAGATCGTCCGCAACCTGATAACGGGACAGGTGTATGGCCGGCATAACCATATGGGACGGACCTTCGTGACGCAGCTGAATAAGCCATTCGCCAAGGTCGGTTTCGGTAATTTCGCAGTTGTCTTTTTCCAGTCTGTGGTTGAGATGGGTTTCTTCCGCAGTCATGGATTTTGATTTGAGGATTTTTTTGGCGCCGTGCTTTTCGGCAATGCCCGCAATAATTTCGTTGGCTTCTTTTGCGTCTTTGGCGCGGTGTACGATAACCCCGCGTTTTTCCGCTTCTTCTTTAAATTTCGCGTACAGTTCTTCCATGTGTTTGCAGGCGTCGTCTTTGGCGTCGGCAACTTTTTTGATAATATCTTTGCCGTCAATTTCCGCAAACACGGTTTCGCGGCTTATGCGGTAGTCCACGGCAAATTTATCAAGCGTCTTTCTGAGGAACTGGTCGTTCAGAGCCTCTTCGAGATATTCTTTATAGTCTTTAGCAGTTTTTATGCTGTCTTCCATGTTATCCCTCCAGCAGTACGATATGCATTTCAAGCGGTCCGTGCACGCCGACCGCACTTACGCGTTCGATGTCGGCGGTACGGCTCGGGCCGGAAATAAAAGTTATGTAGTTTGTCGGATTTTGGTTCATTTCGGCGCGAAGTTCGTCAGCCATGGAAAGCACGGTAGGCATGATTTGTGATTTTTTCAGCACAAGCACGCTGAATTCGCAGATCATGGTAGCAAGGCGCGTATCTTCCTTATTGGTATTGACCATGCAGGTTCCGCTCTGCGCGATGCCTTTTTTTGCCAGAGCAATGCCCATATCAATACCCGCAACATAATGGCGCAGATCGGAATCGATTACTTTGTAGCCTTTTTCTTCAAAGGCTTTTTTCAGCGGTTCGTAATATTCGCCGATTTCCGGTGCGGCAATGACTTTCTGCACGCGTGTGGGACAGCCGTTGGGACCGTTCGGACCTTTTTCCACATCTTCCTCGTACAAAAGTTCGCACGGAGCTTTGTTTTCCATTAATGACAAAAGATGGGGAACAGCCTCTTCAAAGGAATTAAACTCCGCAATCTGACAGGCAGTTGCGATTGCTTTTTCCTTATACACCTCTACAAGGCTTGCTTGATTTTGTTCAGTCGACATAAGCAATCTCCTTATATTTTCACCTATAGTTTATTTGATACGGAATAAACTTGTTTACCTTACATTTTTGTTTTTGTCAAGATTTTAAAAAAAATTGTCCAATAAAACAAACAGTTACAAAATTGTTTTTAAATATTTAATTCACAAAATCAAATTAATGCATACATTAAAATACATATTTATCTTTGATGTACTCATTATTTTTAATGCATTTTTTATATGTTTTTTCATATTGTTTTTTATTGTTTCACGTGAAACATTGCCGCATAAATAAAAAAATTTCTGTTTCACGTGAAACATTGCTTGCAAAAAATAAAAACTTCCTCTATTTTTCAAAAAAAGGAGTTTCTAATGGCAAGAATTATAGCTATAGCAAACCAAAAAGGCGGGGTAGGCAAAACAACAACATCGGTTAACCTCTCCGCATCCTTGGCTTTAATGGAAAAAAAAGTTCTTCTGGTAGACTGCGACCCGCAGGCCAACTCCACCAGCGCACTGGGACTCGACGGAAAGAACAATCAATATAATCTGTATACTTCCCTTGTGGATTCCGCTGTTCTTGCAAACAGTATTTTAAATACGGGTATAGAATACCTTGACCTATTGCCGGCAACTACGGATCTTGCGGCATTGGAACTGGAATTGGTGGACAAAGAGAACAGGGAATACTACTTCAAAGAACTACTGGAACCAATAGCAGACAAATACGATTATATTATTTTGGACTGTCCGCCGTCTTTAGGACTTATAACATTAAACGCCCTGTGCTTTGCCCGTGAACTTGTAATCCCCCTGCAATGCGAATTTTTTGCCTTGGAAGGCATTGTCAAATTGCTGCAGACCCATGAACAAGTAAAAAAGAAACTCAATCCGGACATAAATCTGCTCGGCGTTATCCTGACCATGTACGATTCCAGAAACAAACTGGCACGGCAGGTAAAATCCGAAACAGAAAGATGTTTTCCGAAATTGGTATTCAAAACCATTATACCGAGAAACGTGCGCCTTTCGGAAGCACCGAGCTACGGCAAAACAATTTTTCATTACGACATAAAATCCAAAGGTGCAGAAGCGTATCTTTCTTTGGCAAAAGAAGTAGAATCACGTAAAGTAGTAAAATAAGAGTCAGCTATGAAAAAAAATAACGGATTGGGCCGCGGACTGGATCATCTTTTCAGCAGAGATGAAACAATAATTACGGAAGAAGAAAAAAATAACGATATACAGCTTGTACATATCAGCAAAATTAAAGCAAATATTCACCAGCCCCGCAAAAATTTCAAGGAAGAAAGCCTGCAGGAACTTGCCACATCAATAAAAAATCAGGGTATAGTGCAGCCGCTTATCGTACGAAAAATAGAAAATACAACAGGTAAATTGTATGAAATAGTGGCAGGGGAGCGCCGTTTCCGTGCCGCAGGCAGGGTAGGACTGCAGGAAATCCCGGTTATCGTCCGCGATTATACCGATGCCGAAGCCATGACCATAGCCCTCATCGAAAACCTGCAACGCGAAGACCTGAATGCAATTGACGAGGCAGAAGCCCTTAACCAGCTGAAAATAGTTCACAATCTTTCACAGGAAGAATTGGCGGAAAAAATAGGCAAAAGCCGTTCCAATGTTGCCAATACCCTGCGTCTTTTGGGACTTCCCGAAAATATCAAGCGCATGATAGCCAATGACGAAATAAAAGCCGGCCACGGCAGAGCGCTTTTATGCATAACCAATCCGGAAGATCAGCAGTTTTTATGCAGTTCCATTATCGAAAATCAGCTGACAGTGCGCGATGTGGAAAAAGCTCTGGATTTTTGGAAAGAAAACGGCACATTTCCGCAGGAACTTACCCATCAGTACCATACGATGCCGGCAGCCCGCATAAACAAACAAAAAGAACCGCTGAACGAAAAAATGCAAAGTATAGATTTGAAACTTAAAGACCTGTTCCACAAAAAAGCCGTCATTAAAGGCACGGAAAATAAAGGCAGCATAAAAATCAATTACAAAAATAAAGACGAACTTTTGTATATACTCAGCGTTTTTTCCATTGACAGCAAGGAAATAGAATGATGATGCAGGAAATTCTCCAACTAGACAAAGCAAAAGTTTTAGTAATCGGCGATATTATGCTTGATGCCTATTATGAGGGCGATGCCAGCCGTATTTCGCCGGAAGCGCCCGTTCCCGTGGTAAAAATAGAAAGAAAACGCAATATTTTGGGCGGTGCCGGCAACGTAGCGCGCAATATTGCCGCTCTGGGCGGTTCCTGCACGCTGCTCTCCATGGTCGGCGCGGATTTTTACGGAGAAATTATAAAAAAACTTTTGGAAGAAGCCGGCATAGCCTATCACCTCATCGAAGACAAAAACAGGCCGACAACGGTTAAATCACGCATATTTGCCAGAAATCAGCAAATGATACGCTGCGACGAAGAAGTAGATACGCCGATATGCACAAAAAATATCCAAATCCTGCAGGAAAAACTCAAAGAACTTCTGAACGATTTTGAAGTCATACTTCTTTCGGACTACGGCAAAGGCTTTCTGTACAAAGAACTGATAGAAAATATATATCAAGCCGCGGCAGAACTCGGCATTGCCAAACCGAAAATTTTCATTGACCCAAAACCCCAAAACAAAACTTTTTATAATAATGCGTTTCTGCTGACACCCAATCACAAAGAAACCGAAGCCCTTGCCGGCATGAGCATACGAAACAGAGAAGATACGCGCAAAGCCGCCCATGCCGTACTTGAGGAACTGAACGCTGAAAATATTCTGGTTACGCTCGGAGCAGAAGGCATGGCGTATTTTTCTAAAAACGAAAGATATGCCTATCATATAAAAAGTTCAGCTAAACAGGTTTTTGACGTAACGGGCGCAGGCGATACCGTCATAGCAGCTATAGCAGCGTGCGAATCAATAGGACTTTCTAAAGCAGCCGCCTGCAACATAGCGACACTGGCAGCCGGGCTTGTGGTAGAAAAAGTCGGGTCGGCCACAGTAACCCAGGAAGAACTGATACAAGCCGCAAAAATTACGTATATTGACTCGGAAAATTGGTAAAAAGCCCTGTACGGGCTTTTTTTTTTACGTTTCATTAAAACTGGCGGTACAGACCTTAAAAAAATTTTTATGTTTTACAGCCCAAAATAACAAGCCGTATTTTACGCTGTAACGCTTGTTTAAATTTTTTATGTAGGGGACTATTTCCAATAAAAAAAACTTGTCTTATTTATAATTTTTTGCTATAAAAAAACGGTTTCGGTATGGGAGGAAACATTGCAGAAAACCGGACTGTTCGACGAAATACTGCTCAATCAAAAAAACGCGGATATTTTGCAGATTTTATCCGACATCTGCGCCTGCCTTGAGGACAAAAAACCGTTTGCTTTCAATCCGGTGCTTATAAACGGCAAAACAGAAAGCGGCAAAACCCATATTATGACGGTTTTAAAAAAATACTATCCGCAGAAAGTACAGTGCGTGCAGTGCGGGGATCTGCTTTACCAGTCAAGGGAGGAACTGAAAAAAACCTTTACCCTCAAAAGCGGCAGAAAACTGCTTATTGCCGACGACATACAGCGCATAAAAGATGATATTCCCCTGCAGGAACAAATACTGTATTTTGCCGAAAAACTCATGCCTGACGTTGTGCTGCTGTTTCTGCGCAACACGGATTCGGAAGAACCCATGCCAAGAAACTTTGAATCCAAAATAAACCAAGGCATAAGCTTTACCCTGCACGAACCGGATTTGGACATAAAAGTCCGCTGCACGCAAAAACTCGCCGCAGAACAGGAAATGAAGCTCAGTAAAGAGCAATGCCTGTTCATAGCGCGCAAAAGTTCGGGGTTCCGCAATATACAAACCATAATCAACCATATTTTGCTGTACCGCGAACATATGGGAAAAATGCCCGCCATACAGGATATCGAACGTATTGCGGCAAAAAAAGGTCAGGTTTTTACCCTCAACCCGGAAATCATCATTGCCACGGTAGCACAGCATTACGGGTTCAGCGTAAAAGACATCAAAGGCAGCAAACGCTATCCGCGCATAGTGGAAGCGCGGCATCTGTCTATTTATCTGTGCCGCAGCCTGCTTGGCGAAACGTATGTGGAAATAGGAAAAATTTTTGGCGGAAAAGACCATTCAACTATAGTGCATTCCATCAAAAAGATTGAAGATTTAAGAGTTACGAACAAAGTTATGAACAATTTGGTAACAGAAGTGACAATCAAATGCCAAAAAGGCCTGTTTTCGGGAAAATAAAACGGCAATTGTTCCTTATGTTCCTTGTGTTGCCAAAATTGTTCGTAATTTAATATAATAAAAACAAACAAATATCTGAGTTACGCACAAAGTAACAAAACTTAATTAATTATTAACAAGGATATAGTATATGTTAGTTACAATTACCAAAGACGAAGTTATCAACGGTTTAATGAAAGCTTATTCGATCATTCCGGTCAAGGCAGGTGCGCAGTATCTGCGTTCCGTTTGGATTCAGGCAAAACAGGACAACACCATTACCGTAATGGCTACCGACGTAAACATCGAATTTACGGGCACGTATTCCGCAAAAGTGCAAGAAGCGGGTCAGGTTGGCGTAAACGGCAAAGCGCTTGTGGAACTTATCCGCAGACTGCCGGGCGGCGAAATTATTCTGCGGCTCGATGCGCAGACAAACAACCTTATCGTGGAACAGGGCAGACGTTCCTATAAACTGCCCGTATCCGATCCGGTATGGTTCCAGGCTCTGCCGCCGTTCCCCGAAGAAGGGGCTGTCCTGTGGGCAGGCGATTATTTTCAGGAACTTCTCGATAAAGTCAGCTTCTGCATAAGCGACGATCAGGAAGTGCTGTCCTGCCTGTATATGAAAGCTTCCGAAAACGGCAAAGTGGACGTATGCGGCTTAAACGGCCACCAATTTGCCCTTGCCCGTTTCGTAAACGACGAAATAGCCCAAAAAATCGGCGAAGAAGGACTGCTTCTGCAGAAAAAATACGTGCAGGAAATCAAAAAATGGCTGGGCGAGGACGAAATTCATTTCAATTTCAGCGAACGCCGCTTCCATGTCAAAAATAAAGACGGTTCCGAACATATTTCCGTCCCGCGCACCATTGCCAATTATCCCGATTATAAGCTTTTCATCAATAAACTCAATGCGGACGACGCTTCAAAACTGACCGTAAACCGCAGAGAAACCATGGAAGCTCTGGATCGTATCTATATTTTCAACAATGACAATGACCGCTGCACCTATTTCAATCTTTCCGCTACGGTTGCGACGCTTTCCGCCCAGGCGCAGGAAACCGGTTCTGCAAGCGAAGAACTGGATCTTACCTATGACGGTTCCATTGAAAAAATAGCGTTCCCCACAAAAAATCTTATGGAAATTTTGGGCCATTTCCAGTCCGCAGAACTTGAATGGACGCTTACGGGCGCGGAAGGCCCCTGCGGCATTACCGGCAGCGAAGACCCGGATTACATGGTGCTCATTATGCCCATGAAAATCGCCCAATCCAGCTATTATGAAGAATGATTGAGGACAGAATGAGTCAGAACAATTTAATCAATACAGGCAAAGTAAAAGAAACCTACGACGCTTCTGCCATTACCATTTTGGAGGGGCTTGCCGCGGTGCGCAAGCGTCCTGCCATGTACATAGGCAGTACGGACATACGCGGCCTGCACCATTTGGTTTATGAGGTTGTGGACAACTCCATAGACGAAGCCATGGCAGGCTACTGCGACAAAATAGAAGTTATTCTGCACCTTGACAACAGTGTCACCGTGCGCGACAACGGCCGCGGCATTCCCGTGGACATTCACCCCAAAGAAGGCATTCCCGCCGTGCAGGTGGTTATGACCAAACTGCACGCCGGCGGCAAATTCGACAACAATGCCTATAAAGTTTCCGGCGGTCTGCACGGCGTGGGCGTATCCTGCGTCAATGCGCTGTCCGAATGGCTGGAAGTAACCATACGCCGCGATGGCAAGCGGTACCGCCAGCGTTACGAACGCGGCAATCCCGTTACCGAAGTAATTGAACTGGGCGAGGCGGAAGGCCACGGCACGCGCGTGCATTTTCTGCCCGACGAGCAGATTTTCGAAACAAACGTGTTCAGTTTCGATATTTTGGCAAAACGCTTCGAAGAACTTGCCTATCTCAATAAAGGCATTGAAATAGAATGCATAGACGAACGCACCAACGAAACCTATGTGTATAAGGCAGAGGGCGGCATTCACCAGTTTGTGCAGGATCTTAACAGCGAAAAACAGCCCCTGCACCCCATTATAGACGGTGCGGGCGTGCAGGATAACGTAAGCGTGGAATTTGCCCTGCAGTACAACGCCACCTATAAAGAAAACGTGCATACCTTTGCCAACAATATCCGCACGGTGGAAGGCGGTACGCACCTTGCCGGCTTCAAAACCGCGCTGACCCGCGCCATTAATAACTATATCAAAGAACAGCCCGACCTGACTAAAAAAATGAAAGGCGAAAGCCTTACGGGCGACGATGTGCGAGAAGGCCTTACGGCAATAATCAGCGTAAAACTGCCGCAGCCGCAGTTTGAAGGCCAGACCAAAACAAAACTCGGCAACAGCGAAGTAACGGGCATAGTGCAGGGCATTGTCTATTCCGCGCTGACGGAATTTTTCGGTGAAAATCCGAAAGAAGCACGCATTATTATCGATAAAGCCGTAGACGCCAGCCGTGCCAGGGAAGCCGCACGCCGCGCCAAAGATTTGGTGCGCCGCAAAGGCCTGCTTTCCGAAAACTCCCTGCCCGGCAAACTTGCCGACTGCCAAAGCAAAGACGCGACGGAATGCGAAATATTCATAGTGGAAGGGGATTCCGCGGGCGGTTCCGCAAAGTCCGGCCGCAATCCCAATACCCAGGCCATTTTGCCCCTGCGCGGCAAAATCCTCAATACGGAACGCACCCGTTTTGACCGTATGCTCACCAGCCAGGAAATCAAAAACATGATAACAGCCATGGGCATAGGCATAGGCGACGATACGGACTACAATAAACTGCGCTATCATAAAATTATCATTATGACCGACGCCGACGTTGACGGTTCCCATATCCGTACTCTTATGCTGACATTCTTTTTCCGTCAGTACGAGGAACTTATCCGCCGCGGACATCTGTACATCGCGCAGCCGCCGCTGTTCCGCGTTTCCAAGCGTTCCGCCAAGTTTGAAAAATACCTCAAGGACGAAAAAGCCCTGGACGAGTTTCTTTTTGAACGCCTGACAACGGGCGTGCGTCTGGAAAATGCCGAAGGCAAGAGCTTTATTGGCCAGGATCTTGTCAATATCCTGCAAAGCATCGACGTTGTGCAGAGCAAAATGACCGAAGCGGAAAATACGGGCATAGAACGCAGCCTGTTCCTTGCTTTTATGGAATATCAGGGCGAAATCAGCGCCGAAGAATTTGCGGAAAAGCAAATCCCCGAAGCTTTTAACGCCTATATGGCACAATGCGGCTACAAAGTTGCCCTTGACGTGGAAGAACACGAGGAAGAAGAACGCATTTTCCTTGTTTTTGAAAACAAGTCCGGCCACAGAACACGGCTTGCCCTGGAATTTTTCCATGCCAAAATGTACAAAACCGCCAAGCAGACCATGCAGGCGCTGAAATCCGAATGCGGTTCCTTCCCCTTTAAACTGGAAGGCAGCGAAAGCACCGCAGAAGTGCACGATTATTTCGATCTGCGCGAAAAAGCCTTTGCCGAAGCAAAAAAAGGCTATCAGATCCAGCGTTATAAAGGTCTGGGCGAAATGAACCCGGAACAGCTCTGGACTACCACCATGAATCCGGAAAACCGCACGCTTCTGCAAGTCAGCATCGAAAATGCGGAATCCGCTTCCAATGCCTTCGAGGAACTTATGGGCGACCGTGTGGAACCGAGAAGAGAGTATATTATCCGCAATGCCCTGCAGGCAGGGGAATTGGATATATAACGGAAAGCGGGGTACGCTTCAGGTTTCCTGTCCGTACCCCTTTCCGCTGTCCCGTACAGCACTGTTTCACGTTTTAGGCAGGAAACAGACGTTTCCGCCTCCAAAAGGTGAAACACTGCAATTCAAAGTATTCCTGTACGGCGGATATGGTGTATTTGAGCAATTTATTGAATTTTAAGAATACAATAAAGTTAATATACATAAAATAATTATTTGTATTGTAAAATCTTAATTGGGGTTTTTGGGAAAATCCCCTGAAGCCATAAGAGAATTTTATATGGAAAATACAGAAAACAAAGAACTGTTCCCGACTTTGGATATAGAAAAGGAACTGCGCCAGTCTTATTTGGATTATTCGCTGTCCGTTATTGTGGGCCGTGCCATTCCTGACGCGCGCGACGGGCTGAAGCCTGTGCACCGCCGCATTTTGTACGCCCAGTCCATTCTGAACAATACGTACAGAAATGCCCATAAAAAATGTGCGCGTATTGTCGGTGACGTTATCGGTAAATATCACCCCCACGGCGACAGTTCTGTTTATGACGCTTTGGTGCGTATGGCACAGGATTTCAATATGCGTGATCCTCTGGAAGACGGGCAGGGCAACTTCGGTTCCATAGACGGCGACAGCGCCGCTGCCATGCGTTATACCGAAGTGCGCATGAGCCGTCTTGCGGGAGAATTTCTTGCGGACATCGAAAAAGAAACCGTGGATTTTCGCGACAACTACGACGGCAGCGAACAGGAACCCACTGTTCTGCCTACAAAAATTCCCAACCTCTTGGTAAACGGTTCTTCGGGTATTGCCGTGGGCATGGCCACCAATATTCCGCCCCATAACCTCGGCGAACTGTGCGACGCCCTGCTTCTGCTCATCAACGATCCCGATACGTCCGTCGACGAACTTATGCAGTTTGTCAAAGGCCCGGATTTTCCCACGGGCGGACAGATTTATGCAGGGCAGGGACTTATCGATGCCTACCGCACGGGCAAAGGCATCGTAAAAATGCGCGGCCGCATGGAAGTCAAAGAACGCGGCAAAAATACGCAGTCCATTGTCATCACGGAAATTCCCTATGCCGTGAACAAATCAAACCTGGTGGAAAAAATCGCCGCGCTTGTCAATGACCGCCGCATTGAAGGCGTGTCTGATCTGAAAGACCTTTCCGACCGCAACGGCATTCATATCGAAGTGGAGCTCAAACGCGGCACCATTCCCGACCTGGTTATGAATGCTCTGTACAAGTATACGCCCATGGAATCTTCTTTCGGGATTAATATGCTGGCAGTGCTGAACAACAGGCCGATTTTGTTCAATCTTAAATCCGCGCTGATGTGTTTTCTCGATCACCGCCGCGAAGTTATCATACGCCGCTCCCGTTATGATCTGAATAAAGCCGAAGCCAGAGCGCATATTGTGGAAGGTTTGCTTAAAGCTCTTGATATTATTGATGATATTGTAGCGCTTATCAAAGCCAGCGAAACGCCTGCCGCCGCAAAGCAAGGACTTATGGACAAGTTCGGCTTTACGGACATTCAGGCCCAGAGCATTTTGGATATGCGCCTGCAGCGTCTTACGGGACTGGAACACGATAAACTGCAGGAAGAATTTGACGAGCTTATGAAGCTTATCGCCTACCTCAAATCCATTTTGGAAGACAGCGAAGTGCTGCGCGGCGTCATGCGCGACGAAATGGCCATGATTAAAGAAAGCTACGCCACGGAACGCAAAACTGAAGTGGTGGGCGAAGCGCTTTCCGGCATTGACATCAAAGACCTGATTCCCGACGAAGAAGTTGTGATCACGCTGTCCCGCCGCGGATATATCAAGCGCACCACGCTCGGCAATTATCAGCAGCAAAAACGCGGAGGCAAAGGCATTGCCGGTCTGAACACAGGTGACGATGATTTTGTGCAGGACTTTATCACTACTACAAATCACCAGTATTTATGCCTGTTTACCAATAAGGGCAGAATGTATCAGCTGAAAGTGTACCAAGTGCCCGAAGGAAGCCGCACCGCAAAAGGAATGCATATTGCCAATCTGCTGCCGCTGGATAAGGAAGAATTTGTGGCAAACGTGCTCACCGTGCGCGAATTTGCGGAAAACCAGCATTTCTTCTTTGCAACCCGTTCCGGCATGGTGAAAAAATCCAGCGCCGCCCTGTACGAAAAATGCCGCAAAAGCGGCCTCATAGCCCTGAGCATCAAAGACGATGACGAACTCATTGCCGTTCATCAGGTAGAAGAAAGCGACAATATCGTGCTTGCTACCAAAATGGGCATGGCTATCCGCTTCTCCTGCCAAGATGTGCGCGCCATGGGCCGCGGCGCGTCCGGCGTAAAAGGCATAAGCCTGCGCAAAAACGACGAAGTCGTCAGCTGCCTGCCGATTAAAGACGGCGACAGCAGCACGGAAATCATGAGCATTTCCGAACTGGGCTACGGCAAGCGTACCAATGTGGAACTGTACCGCGTACAGAACCGCGGCGGCATAGGCATTATCAATTTCAAAGTAAGCCCGAAAACAGGCAATGTAATCGGTTCCATTCCCGTAACCGACGAGGATAGCCTGATTCTGCTTACGTCCACCAATAAAATAATCCGTCTCGGCGTAAAGGAAATCAGTTCCTACGGCCGCGCAACCATGGGCATACGCCTGGTAAGCCTTGACGACAACGCCACCGTTGTCGGCTACGATACCGTACCCATGGGCAAAGGCGAAGACGGCGAAGAATAATGCAGCTTTGAAACTCTTGCGGGGGAAAACTTTTGAAAAAGTCTTTCCCCCGCACCCTTTTTCAAAACTTTTTAATAATGGCGGTTCTGTTATCGCTTAATCCATTATCTGTTAAAATAATATATTGCGCTTACAGAAAATTTTTTTATTTTTATTGAGGGAGCCGGGGAGCCGCCCAAAGAACGGCAGGCCGTCTGCGTCAGTGAGCTTTGGAACGTTACGCAAATGAACAGCAGCGCAGTCATTTTTCTCGGAAAATAATTTTAAACACACCCTGATAAGCCGCAAAAATAAAAAATAGGCCAAAAGCGGATATTTACGAAAAAAGCAGATTTTGCTAATTAAAAAAAAGCGCTGAAATTTATAAAACCATAAGGAAATGTCATGAATAAACTTGTTTCGGTCTGCATGGGGATTTATTTGGCCGCGCAGGGTGTTCCCGCTTTTGCCGCCTCTGCGGACGATGCCGTGCAGGTTTACGGCCGTACCGTGCTGCCTGCCATTGAACAGGATATTATTCACGGCAATTTTCAGGAAGCGGTAATTACGCTGAAGCGTATTTTGACCGACAATGACCTTGACCATTACGACAAGGTTTTTTTGTTGAAAAAGAGTTATTTGGCTGCCAGGAATATGGGGTACTTTAAAGAAGCCGGCGAAATTTTGGAACTTTCGTACATTATCAGGGATTTGGAGCCGGAACTGCGGCGGCAGGTGCATGACGAACTTGCCGCTTTTTACAAAAAGACCCGCAGCTGGAACAAATGCATACAGACGCATTTCCAGTTTTTGCAGAACGTAAAGGTGACGGACGGGGAAAAAATAGCCTTATTGTTCGATATTGTAAAAAATTATCAGCAGCTTATGCAGTATAAAAAGGCGGAGCGCGTGCTCGGCGAACTTATCCGCATATGCAGTACGGACAAGGATTTTGCCTATGTGTATTATTATCAGGCCATAGGCACGGCAAGCCAAAACGAATATGAACAGGCAATCAAATTGTTTAAAAAAGCCCTGAAATACGGGGAACTGACAGCGGAAGAACAGGGCATTGCCTTATATCAGACGGGTTTTTGTTATGAAATTCTGCAGGATGAAAAACAGGCCGCGCAGTATTACGAACAGGCTTTGCCGCTGTATAAAAATCCTTTGGTGGTCAGAAAACGTCTGGAAAAAATACAGGGCAAATAAGCTATGAAATATTCGCGCTTTATTATTACCATTAAAAATATCGTGAATAAAAACAGGCTGTTTCAGAGAAAAGCCAGTCCGCATACCTTGGGTCTTGCACGGCTTTTTTCCTGGATATCCTTTGTGATGATTATTATTTTCAGTATCTTTTTGTCCGTATTTATTGCCACCAATACCCGCAGCAGTCTGATCAACAGCCAGGAATCCTATGCCCTGCTGCTTGCGGAAAACATGAACAAACAAATTTTTCGGCGTTTTACTCTGCCTGTGGCGTACGCTTCCGGCCGTGTTACGCTGTCGGAGCCGGATCAGTACCGCCTGCTGGACGAAGTGGTCAATTCTCTTATGCACGGCCTGCGCATTGAATCCATACGTATTTTCGACATGAACGAAATGGTTGCCTATTCCACCAACAAGAACGAACTGCAGGATAAAAGCCTGAGCACGCAGGGTGTGCGCAATGTTTTTGAAAATAAAGGACATACCTTTGAAATTATTGCAAAAATTAGTTTCTTGCAGGCGCTGTTCACTCCCAATCTTCCGGAGGAAACGTTCACGCTGCGCACCGTATATCCTCTGACGATAGATTATGAGCTGGCGCCGTTTAAAAATGTGGACGACGAAGACAAGCCCATACTCGGCGCATTGGAAATTTTGCAGGACGTTACGGACTTATATAAAATTGCCATACGCTCCCAATGGACAATATTGTTCGGCTTTACTTTGTCCATTCTGATTTTGTTCGTGCTTCTGCAGATTATCGCCAAACTGGCGGAACGCATTATTTCCGAACGTATCAAGCGCACCAAGCAGCTGGAGGCGGAACTGAGCCAAAGCGAAAAAATGGCAAGCATGGGACGCATGGTATCGAGCATAGCCCATGAAATACGCAATCCTTTGGGCATTATCAAATCCAGTTCCGAATATTTGCTCAGCCGCGGCAATATGGACAAAACGGGCAGTCAGCTCATGAATGCCATCTATGACGAATCCAAACGCTTAAGCAACACGGTTTCGGATTTTTTGGATTACGCTAAGCCGCGCAAAGCCGGGGACGAAGTCGTAAACCTTACGGAAACAGTGGAAAAAGTCTGGGCGTTTCTGCAGTCTTCCTTTGCGGAAAAAAATATCGCAGCGCACATACATTTGCCGCAGAAGCTGTGCATAAGGGGCGATGCCGACCTTTTGTACAGGGCTGTGTACAATGTTTTTGTCAATGCGGAACAGGCCATGGAAAAAGACGGTTCCATAACCGTGCGCGGCAAGCAGGAATTTGATTATGTGTGTCTGACCTTTACGGACAGCGGCACAGGCTTTAAATGTGACATAAGCAAGCTTTTGGACCCGTTTTTCACCACCAAGGATACGGGCACGGGGCTCGGCCTGCCCATTGTGCAGAGCATTATCAAAGCCCACAACGGACAGCTTAAACTTTACAATGCCGAAGAAAATTCCGTGGTTTTGGGCGCTTGCGTGGAGTTTGTTCTGCCCGTGTCCCAGGATGCGGCAATGGAATTTGCCGATACGGAAAATAAAGGTATGCCGGGCTCTGCGGGCACAGGCGGAGAAACTGCTGGCAAAAAGTCCGAAAAAGCCGATGCGGAAGCAAAACCGCAAAACCAGCCTGCACAGCAGCAGGATACGTATACCGATGACGGGAAGCTGTATTTTTAGAATACGGCAAAGGAGAATATTATGGCAAACGGCCGCGTGCTTGTTATAGATGACGAAAAAAACTATCTGCTTATTCTGCAGGCCATATTGGAAGACGAAGGCTACGAAGTGACTACCCTGAACGACCCGGAAATGGTTATGCCTTATTTGGAACAGTCCGAAGTCGATGTGGTGATAACGGATATGAAAATGCCCAAAATCACCGGCAGGGAACTTTTGCAGCAGATTAAAAAGAACTGGCCGCGTCTGCCCGTGCTGATCATGACGGCCTTCGGCAGCATTGAAAGTGCCGTCGAGGTTATGCGGCACGGCGCTTTTGATTACATTACCAAGCCCTTTGCCAATGACGAGCTTTTGCTTTCCCTGCATAATGCCATGGAACTCTCCAAAACCCACAGGCAGTATCAGATACTGCGCGAAAGTTTGGAAGAGCGCTTCAGCTCGCACCAGATTATCGGCAAATCCAAGGTTATTTTGGATACGCTTGCCCTTGTGGACAGGGTGGCGCAGAGCAAATCCGCCGTGCTGATCTGCGGTGAATCCGGCACGGGCAAATCGTCCATTGCCAAAGCTATGCATTTTGCTTCCCCGCGCAAGGATATGCCTTTTGTGGCGGTAAACTGCCAGGCATTTACTCCGGAAACCCTTGATATAGAACTGTTCGGCCAGGAAAGCTCCGGCATACACGATACCGTTGCCATGAAGCGCGGCCGCATCGAGCTTGCCGACCAGGGCACGCTGTACCTGAGCGAAATCGGCGGCCTGTCCACGGAACTGCAGGTCAAGCTGCTGCGGCTTCTGCAGGAAAAAACCATTGAACGCGTGGGCGGCACGGAACCCGTTGCCGTGGACGTGCGCATAGTCGTCAGCACGGGGCAGGATTTAAACCAGCTGGTTTTGCAGGGCAAATTCCGCGAAGATTTGTTTTACCGCCTGAACGTGGTGAAAATAGATATGCCGCCGCTGCGCGAACGGCGCGAAGACATACCGCTTTTGGTGGCGCATTTTATCAATAAAATCTGCGTGGAAAACAATATGCCGCAGAAATATTTCAGCAATGAAGCGCTCAATTATCTGAACGGCTACGAATGGCAGGGCAATATCCGCCAGCTGCAGAACGTGGTGGAGCGCTGCGTGGTTATGGTGCCGCATAAGGAAATCGGGGTGGAAGATCTGCCGCCGGAAATCAAGGACGAAGATGCCCAGTTCAAAAGCGCCGTGGATTTGCTGCCGCTTACCATGGACTTGGCGGAAACCCTCGACAAAATCGAAGGGGCGGTCATACGCCGCGCTCTTGTGCGTGCGGATTTTGTGCAGTCCAGAGCGGCGGAAATGCTGGGCATTTCCCGCAGCCTTATGCAGTATAAGCTGAAAAAATACAATATAACAGGACATTAGACAGGATAGTTTATGGCTGTTGTAAGCGGCGCCAATGTGGGCAGGGAAGAATATCTGGAACAGCGCAGGAATAAGCAGTATTACAACGTTGTGCGGACCATTATAAACGCTGTCGGGCAAAACTGTTCTTCCGTGCTGGATGTGGGATCGCGCGGGGTGGATTTGATTTCCGCGCTTCCCGCAGAGCGCAAAGTCAGTATTGATATGCTGTATCCTTTGGAGGCAGAGGACGTAACGCCCATAAAAGGAGATTTTTTCGCCTATGAGCCGCAGGAGCTCTTTGATTTGGTCTGCTGTTTTCAGGTGCTGGAACATATCGAAGACGCGCGCGCTTTTGCCCAAAAACTGCTTGCCTGCGGAAAAAATCTTATTATTTCCGTGCCGTATATGTGGGATCATGAGGCATATAAAGGCCATAAGCAGGACCCTGTGCATGAAGGCAAGCTGCTTTCCTGGTTTGACCGTCCCTATGATTTTTCGCTGTTGGTGCGCGATGCCTACGAGGCACGGCTTATAGCCTGCTATTTTGAAAACAATATGCATTTTGTGCGGCATTTTGTGCAGAATTCCTTGCGGCTGTATGATACGGCGCAGCCTTCGGCAGCAGAGGAAAATCAGCTTTTGACCCTGAAAGCGCAGCAGGAATGTCTGATAAAACAATACGACGACTGGCTGCGCATTATTTCTTTTTTACGGCAGAATTACACCAAAAACGATATAAATGCCGTTTTAAAGCTGCTGGAAAAAGGACTGCGCGCGCAGGACAGTGCCGCAAAGCAGACTGTGCTGGAAAAACTGGCGCATCTGAAGCGGAAATAAAATTCTGTCCGACGGGCGGGGCAAATTCCGCCGTTTATATAAAAACCGGCGGCGGTGCGGCATATGCGCAAAAACGGGCAGACGCCTGTTTTATTTGCGGCTCGGCGGCATTTGCAGGGCTTTTTCCAGCCAGTTTAGGCTGAACTGTCTGAACGCGGCGATATTTTGGTTAATCTGCGCATAATGTATGGCATTGTCTTCGTTATAAACGCGTTCTTTGCTTATTTCGCGTTCATGGTTCAGAATAAGGCGCTTATCCAGTCCCAGGGTTTCAAACAGGGAATTGACGCGTTCGTTGTCTTCGCCCGGTTTTCTGAGGTATACGAAATTTTTGCTGTACAAAAGGGCAAAGCATACTCCGTGATAGGACGAGGTGATAAAAAATCTGCAGTTTTTTACCATGTTCAGCCACTGGCCGAAGGGCCGCGCTTTATTCTGTTCATTTTTAAAGGCATTGTATACGGGCATATGTTTGAGCAGCGCATAGGGGTCAAACTGCCAGAAGGTATAATGGGCGATAAAGTCGCCTGACGGAATTTCTGAATATTCATTGCCGATGATTTCTTCGTAGTCTTTTGCTTCAAGCAGCAGGCTGGGATCGATGACATGGCTGGCCTCAACGCCCGCATAGTCGCGGCAGATGGCAATGCCGCTTTTTTCGCGCACGGAAACGGCGTCAAAACGGCGCATACAGGCTTTTTTGTGTTCGTCCTGTTCCGGCATTTTGTTTTCGCAAAAAGACGCGGCATAGGCTATCAGGGTGTTTTTTCCGTTTACCCAGTCGGCAAAGTACACATATTCGCGCGTGTCTTTCCAGATAACGTCGCTGCCGAAAATAAATTTGTCAAATTCCGCGTTTAGGGGCGGCAGCTGGTTTTTTTCCGTATAAAATCCATGCAGGGTCAGAAAGTTTTCCCTGAATTTCCACATGGCTCCCCGGGGATCAAAATCCATGGTGTAGGGGTTTTTGTAATAATTGACCGTGTGCGGTTCATAGCCCATGCGGCGCAGGGTTTTTTCCAGGGCATAAGCAAGAAGCAGGGCGCCGTAATTGTCGCGCGGGTAATTGAAATTCATCAGCGCGGCTTTTTTGTTTTGATACAGGTTTTCAAAGGGCAGGCTGCCGCGAATTTTATCCAGCGCCAATTCGCGCACCGCGGCAAGCTGGGCTGTGTTGCCGTTTATTTTGTTTAAAGGGTGGTTTTTGACGTCGTTGATGTCAAAGGGTTTAAAATATTCCCATGGTACGGATTTCAAAAAATATTTGGCTTTTTCGGAATTGACGATAACCAGGGAAATGCCTTTTTTGCGTTCTTCTTCCGCCCACGATGCCCAAATGTCGCCGAGCACAAGATCGCCGCAGCGCCGGCGGCGGTTGAACGGACAGGAAAAACAGCTCGGCCGCGTGAATTTGTTTTGCCCGTAAAAGCGGAAATATTCGTTTTCTTCGCGCAGGTTTTCGCAGACGGCCGTGCCGTCGGCAAAGTACAGCAGAAATCGGTTTTTGCTGTTCAGGCATTTGCTGTCGGTTATGGGCTTATGGTATTTTTTTTCGGCATACTGCAGATATTTCTGCCAGGCAAGGGGACTGCCGCCGCCGTGGCAGAGCAGCTCCATGGTCAGCAGGGTATTGTAATCTTTGCCCAAAAAATTTTTCAGTCCGGCTATTTGGCAGGGCGTGCCGGAATAGAGCACAATGTTTTTTGCTTCCAGCAGTTCTTTGGTTTTTCTGTAGGAAGTGCCCGTGTCTGCGTGCACGTATTTGGAACCGCGCATTTTTTCCAGGTCTTGCAAGGAATTGCCGACAGTAATTTCGGGCAGGAAACTGTTGTTCCATACGGCGCCCGCAAAATAGGTTTTGTTTTTGCCTTTGTCTTTTTCCAGACAGGTTTTTGCAAGCGTATAAAATACCGAACCGGAAGCGGAGTGTTCGGCGTCATGGCCGCGTACGGCATAGGCTTCCGCAATGGGCGTGCTGTTTTTGGCGTCGACGAGCGCAGGGCATACGGCAAGGCACTGCCCGCAGCCCGTGCACCGGGCGGCATTGAGTTCGGGATATAAAAATCCGTATGCGTCGGCCTTCATCTGCAGGGCTTCGGCACTGCAGACGGCAGTGCAGGCGCCGCAGCCGAAGCAAAATTCCCGCTGCAGTTTTTGTGTAATCATACCGGTATCCTTTTTTGTTCAGTGTAGCGCATACGGGGCAGGCAGTCAATTAAGGGCTTGGCTGTTTTGTGTATATTTTATAACGAGCGGCAAAAGCGCACAGGCGGAAAAACAGGCAAAAACCGAAAAAATACAGGCAGGAAAAAAGGGCGTGTTCCGCCCTTTTTTATAAGTGCCGATAACGGTTTTTTTGTTTTTGTTTGCCGCGGCAGCCGTTTTTATGCTGCCGGTTACACTTTCATTTCCTTTGCCCAGCTGTCCTTGAGGGTGACTGTGCGGTTGAACACGGGTTTTTCGGGCGTGCTGTCGTAGTCCACGCAGAAATAGGCCAGGCGTTCAAACTGCACTTTTTCGCCGACTTTGTAGGTGGCAAGGTGCGGTTCGGCATAGGCGGTCACAACTTTCAGGCTGTCTTTGTTGATAAGGTCGGTAAAGTTTTCCGCTTCTTCGCCTGCGGGGTTGTCCATAAGGAACAGGTGATCGTAAAGGCGCGCTTCAATGGGTTTGGCGTGTTTTGCGCTTACCCAGTGTATGGTGCCTTTGACTTTTCTGCCGTCGGGGGACTGGCCGCCCTTGCTTGCGGGGTCAATGGTGCAGATAAGCTCTTTGATGTTGCCGTCCGCGTCTTTGATGACGTCTTTGCAGGTCATGAAATAGGCATAGCGCAGCCGCACTTCGTTGCCCGGATACAGGCGGTGGAATTTTTTCGGCGGATTTTCCATAAAATCGTCGCGTTCGATGTACAGTTCGCGGCTGAACGGAACTTTCCTGGTGCCGTAGGAAGCATCTTCCGGGTGCAGGGGGCAGTCGAAATATTCTTCTTCGTTTTCGCCGTAATTTTCAATGGTTACTTTTATGGGATCAAGCACGGCCATAAGGCGCGGGGTAATGCTGTTTAAGTGTTCGCGCACGCAGTATTCCAAAAAGTTGTAGTCCACCACGCTGTCGGCAATGCGCGCCACGCCGATTTTGGCGCAGAAATTGCGGATTGCTTCCGGCGTGTAGCCGCGGCGGCGCAGACCGCTCAGCGTGGGCATGCGCGGGTCGTCCCAGCCTGCCACGAAACCGTTCTGCACCAAATGGATAAGCTTGCGCTTGGACAGCATGACATGGGTCAGGTTAAGGCGGCCGAACTCAATCTGCTGCGGATGATACAGGTCAAGGGCGTTCAGCACCCAGTCGTAGAGTTCGCGGTTGTTTTCAAATTCCAGCGTGCAGATGGAATGGGTTATGCCTTCTATGGAATCGGAAATGCAGTGGGTAAAATCGTACATGGGGTAAATGTTCCATTTGTCCCCTGTTTTGTGGTGATGGGCATGGCGTATGCGGTAAATGGTCGGGTCGCGCATGATGATGTTCGGGGAAGCCATGTCGATTTTTGCGCGCAGCACCATTTGGCCGTCGGCAAATTCGCCCGCTTTCATGCGGCGGAACAAATCAAGGTTTTCTTCCACGCTGCGGTTGCGGTAGGGGCTTTCCTTGCCGGGTTCGGTAAGGGTGCCGCGGTATTCGCGGATTTGGTCGGCATTCAGTTCGCACACGTAAGCTTTGCCGCGTTTGATCAGTTCTTCGGCAAGTTCGTAGAGGCGGTCAAAATAATCGGAAGCATAGTGAATGTCGCCTGCCCACTGGAAACCGAGCCATTTTACGTCTTCCTGAATGGAATCCACATATTCGGTATCTTCTTTTACGGGGTTGGTATCGTCAAAACGCAGGTTGCACAAGCCGTTGTAATCTTTGGCAATACCAAAGTTCAAGCAAATGGATTTGGCGTGCCCTATGTGCAGATAACCGTTCGGTTCCGGCGGAAAACGCGTGTGCACGCGGGAGTCGAAGCGGCCGTTTTCGTTGTCCTGATTTATTCTTGCACGGATAAAGTCGGTGCCTGTTTTTTCTTTTTCGTCCAAATTGCTCATACGTTCCTCATAAATAAAATAATGTGGCAAAAAGTATAATAGGTTATACGCAAAAAGTCCATTTAATAAACCGGGCGGTTTTTTGCGCGCCGTTTTATTAATCGTTTATAAAATATATTTTTTTTTAATTTATAATTCAATCTGTTACCAAAAAAAAATATTGTTCATTATAATTTTTTTGCAGTGTGCTTGCGCCGTTTTGTCGGAAAAATTCTTTTGTGTTTTTGTAATATCCCGAAATATAAGAGTTTATTTTTGCCGAGTATTTTGTGCAAAAACAGCGTCAAGAGGGGGTTCTGCCCGTCATCTGCCCGCATTATGCCTGCCATATGCGTAAAAAATAAAAAAACCCCGTGCTAAAAGCTTGAAAAACAAGAACAAAAAGGCGGTATCCATGACAATACCAAGTTCTGCGCTTGTATACGAAATTATGCATTACGAAGGCTTTTGCCCCGCGCCAGTGCTCAATAAAACGGGTATGCCCTGCATAGGCTACGGCTTTCCTCTGTGGGAGGAGGCGCTGTGCATACTGCACGGCAACGCGGCGCTGGCAAAAAGTATAAAGGCGGCTTTGCCGAAAGAACAGGAAAACATCAGCGCAGGCATAAAACGCCTGCTTGCCATGCCCTGCGCGGTGACGCCGCAAAAGGCCGCGGCGCTTTTGGAGCAGAGCCTGCTCTATTATGCCCAGGAACTCGGCAGACGCCACGCGGGGTTCCGCCGTTTGGTAAACCTGTGCGGCAATGCCTGCATACTGCCGCAGAGCGGCATGGCACGCTATGAGGCACATCTGCGCATACGCCTGCAGCAAAGTTTGCGGGAAACCGTGCGGGAACATAATAAAAATTCCGCCGCGGGCAGAAAAACTGCCGACCGTGCGGCAAAGGCAAAGAGCCAAAACAACGGGCAGGAACTGTTTTGGCCGCAGACGTCGTCCTGCGCTTCACAGCCGCACCCCGCGTTTTTGGCGTCGGCGTACGGCAGTTTTGACGAGGTGCCGCAGGCAGGAACCGGTAGCAAATCCAAAAAGAAGAAAGAAAATTCTTATTATCTGCCGCTGACGCCGCAGGAACAGGCGCTTGTGCGCACGGACGCCGTTCTGTTTCTTGCGCATTTGCTGGGACTTGAGCTGACAAGCCAAATGTTCGGATTTTTTTGGGCTTTGAAGGAGGACAATTACGGCTTGGCGGCGTCGGAGCTTATGGCGCACGGTGCCGCGGGCTGTCTGGGCGCGGTTATGCATATGCTTGCCCGCCGCATACGCGACGCAAGCCTGGATCTGCGCGATATTTCCGTAAAAGAACAGCCGCAGGCCAAATTTGTTCTGCACAGGGGCAAAAAGCGCCGCAGCGGATATATGGCGGCATTTTTGCAGAAACAAAAAAATGCCGCAAAAATCCTGAATGTTAAACCCGTCGGCTTTGCGGCGTGCCCGTCCCTTATGGCCGCGGGGGGAGTTTCCTGTGGCTGATTTGGTGAAACTGAAGAAAAACGGCTCCCTGAAGCTTGCCGCCACCCGCGAACAGGCAAAAAAACTCTATGCCAAAGTGCACCGCGCCTATTATGCAAATTTGCTGCAGGCGGCACAGTCCGAAAACGGAGAAAAGCGCGGCAGTCGGGAAAATCCGTCCGAAACGCAGAGCGCCGCCGAAGCGGCCGTGCAGAGTGC
Organism: uncultured Desulfovibrionaceae bacterium; assembly: GCA_949299515.1. Classification (GTDB taxonomy): domain Bacteria; phylum Desulfobacterota; class Desulfovibrionia; order Desulfovibrionales; family Desulfovibrionaceae; genus Taurinivorans. Next base: position 117,899 of record CASGAP010000004.1, on the reverse strand, counting down.
GGCAAAAACCGCGGGCAAAACTGCCAAAAGCGGAAATTCCGCCGTTCCTTCTGCCGTGCCGCCTGCCGCGCAGTCCGCACAGGTGCGGGACATTCCCGAAAAAACACGGCAGGAACTTGCGGAGGAAATTCCGTTTTTTGAGGACGCGCCCCTTTGCGAAGACATCAGACTGCTTCTGCGGCACGACCTGTTTTATCTTTTGGTCTACGGCATGAACAGAAAAGACATGGACAGGGACTGGCTTTTCGCGCGCTGCCGCGAGGTGCAGGAAAATCCCGACAATCATTTGGATTTATGGGCGCGCGAGCATTACAAGTCCACAATCATCACCATCGGCCTGACTGTTTTGAACGTCCTGCAGAATCCCGACATCACGGTAGGCATTTTCAGCCATACGCGGCCCATAGCCAAGGCGTTTTTGCGGCAGATAAAGCGCGAATGGGAAACAAACCGCCTTTTGCAGGCTTATTTTCCCTTTATTGCGCCGCCCGAAAAAAGCGAGGCGCGCACCAGAACCTGGAGCGAAGACGGCGGCCTTATCGTGCGGCGCAGCGGCAATCCCAAGGAGGCGACGCTGGAGGCCTGGGGACTTGTGGACGGCCAGCCCACGGGCAAGCATTTCTGCCTGCTGATTTATGACGATGTGGTGACTCTGGAGAGCGTGACCACGCCCGAACAAATCAAAAAAACCACGGACGCCTGGCGCCTTTCCCTGAATCTCGGCGCACGCGGCGGAAATCTGCGCATGATCGGCACGCGCTATCATGCGTCGGATACCTATCACCTTATTATGGATCAGGGCAGCGTGACCCCGCGTCTGCACCCTGCCACGCAGGACGGACGGCCCGACGGCAAAGCGGTTTTTCTGACGGAAGAAGTTCTGAAAAAAAAGCGGCGGGACATGGGCTCTTATGTCTTTGCCTGCCAAATGCTGCAAAACCCTTTGGCAGACAATGCCATGGGCTTTAAAAAAGAATGGTTTCAGACACTTCCGAGCGATACGGCAATAAAGCCCGGCTTTTGTGCCGGCATGAACCGCTATATTTTGGTTGATCCCGCTTCCAGCAAAAAAGAGGGGTCGGACTATACTTCCATGTGGGTGGTGGGGCTCAATCACGACGGTTTTTATTATGTGCTGGACGGCGTGCATGACAGGCTGGCCCTGCACGAACGGGCAGAAGCCCTGTTCTGTCTGCACAGAAAGCACAGGCCCCTTGCCGTGGGCTACGAGCAGTACGGCATACAGGCGGACATCGAGCACATCAAATACCGCATGGAGCACGAAAATTACCGTTTTTCCATACAGGCGCTGGGCGGTGCCATGGCCAAGGCCGACCGCATACGCCGTCTTGTTCCGGTGTTCGAGCAGGGCAGAATGTGGTTTCCGCACCGTTTGCCGTACATAAAGGCCGACCGCACGGTGTCGGATTTGGTGCAGGATTTTTACCGCAGCGAATATCTGAATTTTCCCGTGGCGGAGCACGACGATATGCTGGACTGCCTTTCGCGTATTTTGGACAGCAAGCTGGGCGCGGTGTTTCCGTCCGTGCGGGAAGCCGCGGCAGACATGGGCGGGGAGGAGTTTTTTGCAAACTGAATCAAAGGAAAAAAAAGCCGCGGACAGGGAAGCGTATGTCACGCTGCGGGCAAAACAGCTTCCCGAAGCGGCAGTTCGGCGGTTTTGGGAAGAATTTCAGAAAGACAGGCTGAACGCGGTATTGTTTTTTGACGGCGAAATCAGCGATTTTGCGGCGTTTTGCGCCTGGCTTGTTTCACCGGACAAAGACGCGCGCTTTGTGGCCCGCAGAACGGCGGACGGCACGGAGGATTTGCTGGCGCTGTACTGGCTGAACAATCCTTTCGGCAAAAGCGTGATGATACATTTTTGTTTTCTGCGCAGAGCCTTTGCCCTTTGCGAGGAAATCGGCGCCTATACGGTGCGCGGCCTGCTTTTTTGCGAAAAGCGCAAAGGGGATACGGAACGGGACGCGGAACGGAATGCGGGGCAAAAAACGCCGCGGCAGGCGGAAACGTATGTGCTTTCCGCCCTGGTCGGCATAACGCCGAAACCTTACCGCCATGCCCTTGCCTTTATCCGCAGACTGGGTTTCCGCATTGCGGCGGAACTGCCCGAGGCCTGTTATTTTGCCCGCAAAAACAAATATGCGGACGCGGCGGTCAGCATAGTGACAAGGGAAGATTTTTTGAAAAGCCCCGCGGCGGCGCAAATGCCGCGCATTTTGCCGTAGCGGCGTAAAATTTCGTGTTTCGGCAAAAAATAATGTTTTTAAACAGATAAAAGGAGGAAGTATGGGCGGCGGAGGTAAAAGTTATTCCGCACCGGCGGCTGCGCCGGTGGAAGTGCCTGCACCTGCACCGGTGGAGGCAGACCAAAGCGTCAAGGACGCGGGCGAGGAAGAGCGCAGAAGACGCGCAAGCGCCACGGGCCATTCCCAAACCGTGCTGACGGGCGGTTCGGGGCTGATGAGCAGTGCGGACAGTCAAAAAAAGACCTTGCTCGGCGGCTAGGCACGGAGGCGTATGCAAGACGAACGTGTGCGCCGAGTCATGCGGCGCTTCCGCGAACTGGAAAAGGAGCGCCGCACCTGGGAGGCGCAGTGGCAGGAAATAAGCAGGGTCATGCTCCCTGCCAAGGGCAAATGGACGGAGGAAAGCCATAATAAGGGCTACAAACGGCACGGACACATTGTGGATTCCACGGCGCTGTACGCCCTGCGCATTTTGGCGGCGGGAATGCACGGCGGCCTCAGTTCGCCTGCGCGGCCGTGGTTTCGGTTTTCCCTGAAGGACAAAGGGCTTGAAAATGCCGAGGGCGTGGGCAAATGGCTGCAGGATACGCAGGAGCGCGTCCATGCCGTGCTTGCGGGGTCGAATTTTTACCCCACGGTTCATGCCCATTATGCGGAGCTTGCGGCGTTCGGCACGGCGTGTTTTCTCATTGAGGAAGATACGGACGAAGTGATCCGCTGCCGCAATCTGACTGTCGGCGAATATTATCTTGACTGCGACGCCAAGGGCCGCGTGGATACCCTGTACCGCACGGTAAGCATGACGGCGCGGCAGATAACCGAACGCTTTTTAGCGTATCCCGATACGGTGCGGGACATGGCGGAGCGCGACAGCCTGCAGCCGTATACGGTCATTCACGCCATTGAACCGCGCAGGCAGTACGATCCCAAAAAAATCGGCGCCAAGTTCCGCCGTTATGCCTCCTATTACGTTTTGCAGGGGCAGGGGGATTTTCTGCTGGAAGAAGACGGCTACGAGGAATTTCCCGCGTGCTGTCCGCGCTGGGACGTTACGGGGCAGGACGTATACGGCCGCGGACCGGGCATGGACGCCCTGCCCGACGTGAATATGCTGCAGCGTATGCGGCAGGACGGCCTGGAAGCTCTGGAGCTGGAAATAAAGCCGCCCATGAACGTATCCAATTCCCTGCGCGGCCAGGGCGGCCAGTTTTCCCTGCGGCCGGGCTTTGCCAATTTTGTGGATACCAACGCGCAGGCGCCCGCCATAACCCCGACCTATCGGGTACAGGCCAATCTGCAGGCTTTGGACGCGTATCTGCAGCAGATACGGCAGCAAATCGGCGAACATTTTTATAAGGATTTGTTTTTGCTGCTGACGCAGTCGGACAAACGCATGACAGCCACGGAAGTTTACGAGCGCAACGCGGAAAAACTGCTCATGCTCGGCCCCACGCTGGAGCGTCTGCGCAGCGAACTGTTTCAGCCGCTTATCCAGCGCGTGCTGGGCATTATGAAGCGTTACGGCAAAATACTGCCCGTGCCTGCCATTCTGCAGGGCAGGGAATGGGAAATCGAAATGCAGTCCAGTCTAGCTCTGGCGCAGAAAAGCACGGACATAGCCGCCATTGAAAACATCACGGCCTTTGCGGGCAATTTGGCGCGCATCAGTCCGCAGGTGCTGGATAATCTGGATCTGGACGAAATGCTGGTGCATAACGCCAAACTGCTCGGCGTTCCGCTTTCGCTTCTGCGCGGCAGGGACAAAGTGGCGCAGCTGCGCGAACAGCGCAGGCAGGAGCAGGCGGCGGCTCAGGCAGAGCAGAAAACCCGTCAGGCCCTGGAACAGGGCATAGAGGCGGCGGAAAAACTCAGTGCAGTAGATCTGCGGCCGGACAATCTGGCAGGCGTTCTGCTCGGTGCGGTGCAAAATCCGCAGTCTGCGGCCGCAGGGGAACAAAACGCGGCAAAACAGCCGCGCAACGACGCAAAGGACGGCGGCAGTGCATAAGGATTTTTGGCGGGAAAACGCCCGAAACGGGCAAAGCGGCGAAACAGGTTCCGATTCTTTCGGGACTTTCGGTTCTTTTGATTCCTTAGACAGCTTCGGCGGCGCGCAGGCCGCGTCTGCTGCGCTGTACGGCAGGGAAGACTCGGAATATGCCGAAAACGGCGAAGACGCGGACAGGCGGCTGCAAAGCGATTTGCTGACATTGGCAAAAATGCCGCAGGGCAGGCGCTTTTTAAAATATCTGCTGGATACGGCAGGGGTTTTCGAGTCCATGCCCGTAAACAGTCAGGCGCTGTACGCCTACTGCGAGGGGCGGCGCAGCATGGGGCTTATGCTGTACCGCAGGCTGTATGCCCTGGGGCCGCAGTACATTATACAGATACAAGGAGAACAGTAATGGCAGAAACTGAAATCATTATCCGTCCGCAGCAAAAGAGCGCGGCGGAAAATTCCGCGTCGGCGGGCGGCGCGGCAAAAACCCTGCTTACGGCCGAAAACGCGCCCGAAAATACGGCCGGGGCAAAATCGGCGCCAAAAACAGAGGAAGCGCGGGCTGTTTTGGCGCAGGCGGCGGAACTTCTGCAAAGCCCGCAGGATTATATTTTTCATTTTGCGCCGGAAACCGCTGTGGACGAAGCGCTTGTGGACGAATTCCGCCGTTTTGCCTTTGAGCAGAAAATGAGTCTGGAAAATGCGCGGCTTATGGCGAAATTTTACGAAACCTACGTGCAGAACCAAAGCAAAAAGCAAAGCCGCGAACAGGCGGAGCTTCTGCAGGCCATGTGCCGTGCCTGCGAGGAGGACGGCGAATACGGCGGCACGGGTTTTCACGACAATATGCGCTATGCCCGCGCGGCAATTCTGCGCTTCGATGACGGTTCCCTTGCAAAAATCCTTAACGAAACGGGCTTCGGTTCCCACCCGGAAGTCGTGCGCTTTATGTACCGCGTGGGCAGGGCGCTGGCGGAAAAAGATATGCCTTCCGCGGGAAGGGCAAAGCCCGAACGTTCCGCGGCGGAACTGTTTTACCCGTCCATGCGGCGCGCGTAGGCAAATGCGGCGCGCACAATCCGCATAACACACTGTTAAAACCGTAACCCGAAAAACAAGAGTGTTTTTCGGTCAACCGAAAAAGGAGAATATATGGCTCTTTCTCAGGCCGTAACCCTGCTTGATGCGGCAAAACGCTTTGACGGCACGGGCAAAATCGCCAAACTTGTGGAAATTATGTCCCAAACCAACGAAATTTTGGAAGACGCGCTCTGGCTGGAGGGCAATCTGCCCACGGGCCACAGAACCACCATACGCACGGGTCTGCCTGCCGCCACCTGGCGCCTTTTGAATTACGGCGTCCAGCCGGGCAAAAGCACGACAAAAACCGTGGACGATACCTGCGGTATGCTTGAAGCCTATGCGGAAGTGGACAAATCCCTTGCGGATTTGAACGGCGCCACCGCCGACTGGCGCATGAGCGAAGAATCGGGCTTTGTGGAAGCCATGAACCAGGAAATGGCAAAAACCCTGTTTTACGGCAACACCCACGAAGAACCGCAGAAATTCATGGGGCTTAGTCCGCGCTACAATGCGCTTTCCGGTTTTGACTGCGCGGAAAACGTGCTGGATTTCGGCGGCAGGGGCAATGCCAATACGTCCATTTGGCTGTGCGGCTGGGGCGAAAACACCCTGCACGGCATTTTCCCCAAGGGCTCTCAGGCCGGTCTGCAGATAAAAGACCTCGGCGAACAGACTCTGCTTGACGACAACGGCGGCCATTATCAGGGCTACCGCAGCCATTTCAAGTGGGACTGCGGCCTTTCCCTGCGCGACTGGCGCTATGCGGTGCGTATCTGCAACATCGACACCGCAAGTTTTGCGGACATTGTCAACGGCACCACCCAAAACGCAGGCACAAGCCTTATCCGTCTCATGATTGCGGCGGCAAATAAAATCCCTTCTGCCAACAAGGCAAAAATGGCCTGGTACATGAACAGGGACGTGAAAACCGTGCTGGACATCATGGCCATGGAAAAAGCCAATGTGCAGCTTTCCATAGATGAAGCCGAAGGCAGACCCGTAACCCGTTTTCTCGGTATGCCCGTTTTCCCGCTTGTGCAGGTGACGGAAGGCTTTGAGGGGCTGACCTCGCTTACCGTGCATATTCAGTCCTGCAGAAAAGCAGCGCAGCCGGAAGAAGGGGAATGGCAGACCATAATGTCAAGCGCGGTTTTGCCGCCCGCTGAAATTGCCAAGCCGTGTTCCGTGGGCTTCGGTTCCCTGCCGCCCAAGGCAGGCAACTGGCTGCGCGTGCGCTATGAGGTTGAGGGAACGGCGGCAAAAGGCGCCGTAACCGCCGCCCTTGTGACGGACAGGCAAAGTCAGGCAGGCTAGGGGCAGGATTAAAACAGTCCGTGCCGTTTTGCGCAGCTTCGGCATAAAGCGGCACGGGCGCAGTCTGCGTGCAGATGTTTTGCCGTGCAGGGCATTTGCACGCACAGCATTTTGCAAGAGGCATCATGGCTTTTTCACAAGTAGACATTTGCAATTTGGCGCTCAGCCGTGCGGGCGGGCACAGCATAAGCCAGATTACCAGCCTGGGGGAGGCCAGTGCGGAAGCGCGGCAGTGCGCCGTAAAATTTCCCCATGTGCTGCGTTCGGCACTGCGTTCGTATCCGTGGCAGTTTGCCGTGCGGGAAACCGCCCTTGCCCTGCTCGGCACGGGGGCGGAAGTGGCGCTCGGCGGCGCGCTGAAGGACAATATCAGCTATCAGACTTTGTTTTATTACCAGTATCCCGAAGACTGCCTGCAGATTTTGGCGGTCAATCCCGCGCAGGCAGCCAAGGGCGGCTGTTCTGCCGCAAGTTATCCGTATTTTGTGGAGCGTATACAGGACGGCACAAAGGTTATCGTAACGCCCTGCGCCAAAGCGGTGCTGACCTGCTGTGCCTATGCGGACGATCCCGGCATTTGGGACAGCCTTTTTGCCGATGCGTTTGCCTGGCAGCTTGCGGCCGAGCTGTGCCTTAGTCTCGGCGGCGATTATTCCGCGGTGCGGGCTTTGCAGAACATGGCTGCGGCCGCCTTTGACCGCGCCAAAAGTCAGGATTGCCGCGAAAGCGCGGGGCTTGTGCGTTTTTCGTCGTATATGGAGGCACGCAGATAATGGCATTTTACGGTTTTCAGAGCAGTTTTACGGCGGGCGAGCTGTCGCCTTCCTTGGCGGTGCGCGTGGATTTGACGCGGTATCAGACAGGGTGCAGCGAACTGGAAAATATGCTGGTTCACCCCCACGGCGGGGCAAGCAAGCGCGGCGGCCTGCGTTTTCTTGCCGAACTGCCGGGCAGGGCGCGGCTTATGCCCTTTGTTTTTTCTCCGAGCGAAACCTATGTGCTGGCCTGGACGGAAAAAAGGCTGGCAGTTTTTGCCAGGGACGGGCAGGTGCTTGACGCGCAGGGAAATCCCTACTCCATAGAAACGCCTTTCGGCTATGAAACGGCGAAAAAAATGGGTTTTGTGCAGAGCGCGGACGTGGTTTATCTGGTCAGTGAAGATTTTCCGCCCTATAAGCTGTCCCGCTTTGCCCATAACGAATGGACATTGGAAGAAGTGGACTTCAGTCCCAAGGTACCGCCGCCCGAGGGGCTTGCGGCCGTATTGTACGACGTGCGCACGGACGGCGAAAAAAACAGCGACGGCAGCGGCAGGAGAGACTGGCTCTTTGTCGTGACGCAGGTGAGCGAAAGCGGCGAGGAAAGTCTTGCCTGCGCTCCCTGTTCCGTATCGGGGCCGGAAAATCTCAGGCAGACCTGCTATCCCAAGCTTAGCTGGCAGGCCTGCGAAAAGGCGACGGAGTACCGCATTTATCAGGAGAAAAACGGCAAGTACGGCTATATCGGCAGCAGCCTGAACACAAGCTTCGACGCCAAAAACATTGCGCCCGACATGACGGAATGTCCGCCCGAGGCGTATATGCCGTTTTCGGAAAACAATTATCCTGGCTGCGTGTGTTTTTACCAGCAGCGGCTGGTTTTTGCCGGTTCCAAAAGCAGGCCGCAGACGCTGTGGTTTTCGCGCACGGGCAATTTTGAGTCTTTTACGCGCTCGTCGCCCGTGCGTGCGGACGATGCCATGGAAATAAGCATAGCGGGCAACGAGGTTTCGCGCATAAACTGGCTTGTTTCCCTGCGTACCCTGCTGGTGGGCACGGGCGGCACGGAATGGGAAGTCAAAAGTGCGGGCGGCGCGGTGACGGCGCAGGACATTTCGCTTGTGCCGCAGTCTTACCGCGGTTCCAGTTCCCTGCCTGCGCTCATTGTGGGCAACAGCGTGCTGCATATCAACAGAACGCACAGGGAACTGCGGGATCTGATGTATGATTTCGGTTCGGATTCCTATTCCGGTTCCGACCATGCGGTGCTGGCGGGGCATTTGTTCGAAAATCATTCCGTTACGGACTGGACATATCAGCAAAGCCCGGATTCCGTGATTTGGTGCGTGCGCGACGACGGTATGCTGCTCGGCCATACTTTTTTGCGCGAACATGAAGTGTTTGCCTGGCACAGGCATATGACGCAGGGAAAATTTTTGGCGGTCTGCGCTTTGCCCGGTTCCGACGCCGACGAGCTTTTCTGCGTGACGGAACGGGACGTGCGGGGGCAGACGCGCTGTTTTCTCGAACGCATGGAAAATGCCGTCTGCCAGAATGTCGGGCAGAATACGGGACAGAACCCCGTTTCCGCCGACGGGGCGCAAATGCCGTTTTTTTATGCGGACTGCGCTCTTTCTTACGCGGCTGCGGAGCATGAAAACAAAAAAATCCGCTATGTCGTCGGCCTGGATCATCTTTTGGGCAAAGAAGCCGTCATTGCCGCCGACGGCGCGGTCTGTCCGCCGCAGACCGTGCGCGAAATCCGCTATGCGGACGAAGACGGCGAAAAAAGCGGCATAGGCATAGATTTGGGATATTATGCGGAAAATGTGGTCGTGGGGCTGGCGTATACGGCGAAGCTGAAAAGTATGCCTTTGGAGGCGCAGGGACAGTACGGCAGTACGCTCGGCAGGCGCAAGCATATCCAAAAAATCGGGGTGTATTTCCGCAATACCAATTTTGCCAAGATAGGCGCCGATTTTGTGCATATGGACGAAGTGAAGTGGCGGCGTGCCGAAAAGCCGGGACAGGGCGTGAATCTGCAGACGGATTATGCTTTTATTCATCTGACGCAGGGCTACGCCAATCAAAATTACGCCTGCATTATGAGCGATCAGCCTCTGCCGCTTACGGTGCTGGCGCTGCTTCCGGAAGTGGGGGTCGGACTGCAATGAAAAAAAATATGTCACAAAATCCAAAAAAACCGTGTGCCGCGGTTTTGGCAGAAGATACGGAAAGTTCAAACCTTGGCGGCCGCTACGGCAATTATGAGCTTGTTCCTGCCGATCGGGAAACGGTGCAGGAATATTTCGAGGACTGTCTTGACGCGGTCAGCGCCGACGAAATCTGCGAGGCGTGGCTGCTCTATCATGCCAGCGTGCGGGATCTTCTGAAAAAAGTCCTGTCGTTTGTGTATGAGGGACGCGGCGAAGCCTATTTTCTGCTTTTTCACGATCCGTTCGGGACTGTGCGCGTACTCGGCATGGGCGGCATAAACCCGGTAGGGGATATGGGGGCGTCGGCGGGCGAAATTTGGTTTGCTGGCGAAAGTCTGGCAGATCATCGCCGTTTTTTGGTGCAGTACGGCAAAACCGTTATGCGCCGTGCCCTGCGGCGCTGTCCCGTGCTGTTTAACATAGCCGCTGCTTGGCATGGCCGGACGTTCAGACTGGTAAGGTTTCTGGGCTTTCATGTGCAGGAGGATTGTGTGCGCGTCGGTGCGGACAGGGCGCTTTTCAAACGGTTTTATATTACGGAACAAATGCTTGAGGCAAACAAAAAAGGATAAAATATGTGCGTACCAACTACGGTTATGACGGGTATAAGCGTGCTGGGTTCCGCCCTTGGCATGGCAAATTCTTTGGCAAATCAAAAAAATCAGGCGGAGCAGGCGCGGCAGGCGCAGGCACAGGCAGCGCAGAATGCGGAAATTGCGCGGCAGAATGCAAGGCAGGCGCTTGCAGACGGCGAAAAGGAAAAAGAAAAGATACGCCTGGAGCAAAAAGCCCTGCAAAGTCAAAAGGCCGTGCAGTACGGGGCGGGCAATGTGTCGCTGGCAGGCGGCAGTCCTTTGCAGGTGCTTGCGGATATGGTGGAACAGGGAGAGCAGGCGGCGCAGGAAGCAGGCGAAAACGCCCGGCGCACGGCGCAGAATTATGAGCGGCAGGCGCAGAACTATCTCGGTTCTGCTGGATACGGCAATCCTTTTACGGCGGCAGACACCGTTTTTTCGGGAATCGGTTCCATAAGTTCTTCCTTAGGTTCGGCATTTTCCGGAGGCGGTGCGGATACTGCCGCAAAACCCAAAGCAGGCAGTATGAAAAGCGGACCCAATTATTTTTAAGGAGACGGTATGACAATAGCAAGCACGCTGAGCAAAAAACAGTATGAGGGAAACGGGCTTGCCACGGAATTTCCTTTGCCATTTTATGCGGCAGACAAGGCGCATATTTTTGCCGTTGTTAAAAAAGGATTGGAACTAGAAGATGTTACCAGTAATTTTTCTGTGGATTTAGAGCGGAAAATTTTCACGTATCCTCTTGTCGGCGAACCGCTTAAAACAGGCGAAACCCTGACAGTGTACCGTAAAGTTCCCCTGACGCAGATAGTGGATTTGGAAAATGCGGGAGCCTTTCACCCGGAGGTGCTGGAGCGTGACGGTTTTGACCGTATCGTCATGCAGATACAGCAGCTTGACGAGGCCATAAGCCGTGCGCTGAAAACAGATATTACCGATACGCGGGACGTATCCAATCTTTTGCAGGAACTGTTTCATGCCCGTGACGAAGCCGCGGCGCTTGCGGCTGCCGCAGAAGAAAATGCTGCGTCATCGGATACAAGCGCGGCTGCCGCCAGAGCCTGGGCAGAAAGCGACACCAGTCCCGATCCCGCCGACCCTGACAGCAAAAGCGCAAAAACCTGGGCGAAAATCGCCAATGAGGTTATTCCCTTTGCGGGGTACGAAACTGCAGGCAAAGTCAGCATAGACAGGGCAACTTTGCAGGTGGACGAAACAGGCAGGCTTGCGCTTAAAAACGATTTGGCTGTGCAGATAGCGCAAAATGCTTCGGATATTGCGGACAATACGGCGGCACTGCAGACCTTGGTTTTGGAACAGGCTTTTTTCAGCGGTGATTTTAAAATTTCTTTTAAAAACGCTTTGGACGGCTTTCTGCTTTGCGACGGTTCGGCCGTAAGCCGTGAAACCTATGCGGACTTGTTTGCTGTCATAGGAACAACATTCGGCGACGGCGACGGAAGCACGACATTCGGTCTGCCCGATTTGCGCGGCCGCTTTATTCAAGGGGCCGTTCAGGGAAAAGACGGTGATTTGGGAAGCGTGAAAGAGGCTGGTTTGCCGGATATTAAAGGTACTGCCCAGATGGTAACGAATAATATTGTAACTGGGGCTTTTTATTCGGCGTCAGGCGCGGCATATTGGTTAGGGGGGGCAAACGGAGGGCCCCAATTGGGTTTTTCAGCCTCTCGCTCAAACGCTATTTACGGTAATTCAAATACCGTGCAGCCGCCTGCCGTAGCTTTGAATGTGTTTATCAAATATTAAGAGGTTGATATGATTTATTATTCTTATACAGCGGATACAAGCGAATTTATCGGGCAGGGCACGGCGCAGCCTGATCCGTTAGAAAGCAAAAAACAAGGCAAAGAAGTTTTTCTTTTGCCGAGAAATGCCACTTTTACGCCGCCTCCCGAAGAAAAAGACGGATTTGCCCGCTGCTGGAACGGCATGGCGTGGGAATACGTTGAGGACAACCGCGGCACGGAATATTGGCTTCCCGCTGACACGTGGGAAGCGCCTGCCCGTGAAATGAAAGAACTTGGCGCACTGCCTGACGGTGCACTGCTTGAACGGCCTGCCAAGCCGCAGGAGCAAATCGAAAAAGAACGGCTTGAAGCCGCAAAAGCCGAACGCGCACAGGCTGTGCAGAATATCGCCGTGGAAGTGGACGGCATGGTTTTTGACGGCAACGAAGACGCCCAGCGCCGCATATCCGCTGTTTTGGAGGCGGCAGAAATTTCGGGGCAGGCAAAAATCGAATGGGTGCTTAAAAACAATACGGTTGCTCCTGTAACCTGTGAACAGCTTAGGCAGGTGTTTGCCCTTTCCGTGCAGAAAATGCAGGAGCTGTGGGTACAGCCCTATAAAGAATCCGCATAAAGGCATAGCCTATGGTTTTCTTTTATGAATACATACTGGCGTTTATGCATAACCTTGAAATTAAAATTTCCGTTTCCGCGTTTGCGGCCTTTGTGTCTTTTCATTTCGGGGCGAGCGAATACCTGCTTGTGCTGGTGCAGTATCTGCTTTTTGCGGATTTTGTCCTCGGCGTGTTCCGTGCGAAAAAAAGCCGCCGCTTTTCGTGGTTTAAGGCGTGGGTGGGCATAAAAAAAATCATCAGCCTGTACTTTGGGATACTGATTGTGGGTTTTGCCTGCAAGGCTTTTGATATTGCCGTGCACGAACGCATACGCATAGGCTACAACGGTACGTTTTGGTTTGATCTGTTTTTATGCATACTGGTTATCGTAAATCTTGCCAGCATAAATCATCATCTGGCAGGTTTCGGTTTCGGAATCAACCAGTTTATCGACAGGGTGTTCTTCCGTTACCGCAGCAAACTGCAGCGGAAAATCGAAGGGGAAATCAACAAGGTGCTCGGCAGCGGCTGCCGTCATGAGGATAAATAGGCGTGATACGGAGTCAATATGAGAGATATAAATAAAATCATCATTCATTGCAGCGCCACCAAGGCAAGCCAGGACATAGGGGCAGAGCAGATTGACGCTTGGCACAAAAAACTGGGCTGGAGCGGCATAGGCTATCATTTCGTTATCCGCAGAAGCGGAGAAACCGAAAAGGGCAGGGACATTGAGGCTGTCGGCGCGCATTGCAAAGGGCAGAACAAACATTCCGTCGGTATTTGTTTGGTGGGCGGCATTGACGCGAGCGGCAGGGCGGAAAACAATTTCACGGCCGAACAGTTTGCAGGGTTGCGCCGTTTGGTTTCCGAACTGAAACAGCAGTACCCGAACGCAAGCGTCCACGGCCATAACGAATTTGCAGCCAAAGACTGCCCGTGTTTTGACGTGCGGGAATTTTTCGGCAGGGCGGACAATGCTTAGCGCTTTGTGGGGATTTGTTTCCGCGCTGTTTTCGGGAGGCTGGGGAAAATTTTTGTTGGCTGCCGCAGGAGCTGCTGTTTTTTTTGTCATGCAGGCGCGTTTTTCCGCTTTGGAAAAGCGTTATGAGGAGCAGGGGCAGTTTGTGCGGGTTTTGCGGGAAAAAAACGCAGGCCAGCAGGAAAGCATAGCCGCGCTTCTGCTTGAACGGGAGCGCAGCGAACAGAAACTGCTGGCCTTTGAGCGGGAACGCAAAAAACTGCAGACTGCGTTTCGGCAGAAGCGTCAATCGTTGCGCACGGCAGGGGGCGTATCTGCCAAGGAGTGGAAAGAACAGGAAATTCCTGCGGAAATTCTTGCGGTTTTGCGCAAGGAATCTTCCGAAGACGCGGATAGATCGGCAAAATAAAATCTGCGGGGCGGAAAATCATGAAAAATTTTTTGGGTATTGTGCTTATGGGCTTGACCGCTTGTGCGGGCAAACCTGTTTACGAAACGCGTCTTGCGGAGCGCAGACCGCCCGCCGTTTTGCTGGAACCGTCGGAACAGCCTGTTTTTACGGGGAAAACCAATGCGGATTTGGCGGAATATGTGCTGCGGCTGGAGCAGGCCCTGCAGGAATGCAACGCAAAGCTTGTCTGCATAGGGCAGGAGTGATTTAAGGTTTTTTCCGCAAGTCTGGCAATGGCGGCAAAAGCCGGTAAAAAAGCCCCCTTTTGGGGGCTTTTTGTTTGTCGCTTCAGCACAAAAAAACCACCAGCTAAGCCGGTGGAATAAAAAATCTTTAGATACAAGACTGTCCTCCTTTGGCATACATTTGTTGTGTTCGCCAATGATAACCAAAGGAGGACAGTGTTCTTAATTTAAAACCAATATGTAATAATTTTGGTATGTTTCAAATTTTTCATTATAAAATTGATTGGTTGGGGTATTTGTTTGAAAAAAGCATACTTTTTGATTTACGGCGTTTCACCCTTTGGAGGCGGAAACGTAAGTTTCCTGCCGGAAAAGAGTGAAACAGGGGGAAGCTCGGGTTTCCCAAGGGTGAGAGCCGGGGGACGAAGTCCCCTGCTGCTTACCCTTGGGTCGGGTTCAAGGGGTGAAGCCCCTTAGAAATGTTTTATATGATTTTATCAGATAATTATGACAGTTATATGAAATAAAAAACTTTTATGCGGTAAGAACAAAGCAATTTCAGCAGAAGCCAGGCAATATCTGTTAAGCCTGAATGGCGTTGATTATGACAAGCGCCTGATTGAAGGCTATGAACAGCCATAAGATGAAAATGGGCGCAAGGGCGAGGAATGTCCGCTGCCAGGTGAGGCGCAGGGCATATTTGACGCCGATAAAAATATTGTAAATAAACCAAATAAGTCCGATAACGCCGCCGATATAGGGCACTATGCTTAAAATCATGGGAGCGGAGGCGTAGGCGATAATGCGCAGGGTCAGGGGAAAGTCTGCCTTTTCCGGATTGGTGATGCGTATGGCAAGATAAATAAAGGCGCTGTAGATAAGCAGCTGCAGTATCATGATAAAGGGCGTGGTGATGAGCAGCATGGGAAAGCTTTGCCCGGAAATGAGGTTTTCCATAAGTGCCTGTTTCTGCGGGTCCATATCTGCCGTTTTGATAAGTTCGACCACGTTGGGAGAGAGAAAATACGCAGCAACGGCCTGAAACAGTCCGATAAGCGCATAGAAGCTGGCAGGCCGCAGGGAAGATACCTGGCTGTGTATGGTGGAGAAAAAGTCTTTGCCGCGGAACATCACGCGGGAAACTGTCTGTACCAGGGAACCTATGATGCCGTAGCGTTCGGGATGTTCCCAGGGCACGTCGTCGGTCATCATCACGTATTGTTCGGAGCGTTTTTTTTCTGCTTTTTCGTAAGTTTGGAACTGCGGTTCCTGCAGAGGGTTCTGCCCGTCGGCTTTGCGGGATATGTCTTCTTCCGCCAGGGGTACGGGGTCTTCGGCGGGTGCGGCGGTTTTTTCCGCATTGTCCGTGCCGTCCGCCGTTTGTGCCGGGGCGTTTTCGGCCGCGGGGGCAGCTTCGGCTGTTTCGGCGGAGCCGTTCTGCATATCGTCCGTTTCCTGTTCAAGACAGATTTCGGGAATGAATTCGCCCGTTTCCGGATCGCGGAAGCGGAACTTGTTCTGGCATTTCGGGCAGGTGGCAAGCGTTGCGGATTCCGGGATCTGCTTTTCGTCTACATGGCGCTTGAAATGGCATTCGGGACAGGAAATAAGCATAACAGCCTCATATCGTTATAAAGTTGATAAATACGGATTGTCGGTGGCAAGATAGTTCTGCACGTAGTCTTTCACCCCGTCTTCAAGACTGGTGAATGCGTGCGGATAGTTGTGGGTTTTGAGCCATGCCATGTCCGCCTGGGTGAAATACTGGTATTTGCCGCGCAGGTGTTCGGGCATGGGAATATATTTTACCTTGGTCGGCCTGTCCATGGCGGCAAAAACGGCATTGGCAAGGCTGTTCCATGTTCTGGCTTCGCCCGTACCTACGTTGAAAATGCCGCCTATGCGGTTTTCCAGCAAAAACCAGGCTATGACTTTGGCGCAGTCTTTAATATAGATAAAATCGCGCTTTTGGCCGCCGTGGGGATACTGCGGCCTGTCGGAGCTGAAAAGCTGCAGGAATCCGCGTTCGTTGATGGCGGCAAAAGCTTTGCAGGCCACGCTGCGCATATCGCCCTTGTGGTATTCGTTGGGGCCGTATACGTTGAAAAATTTCAGGTTTACGGTATCGCCGAGGCAGTTGTTTTTTATGCACCATAAATCAAAGAGGTGCTTGGAATAGCCGTACATATTCAGGGGCCGCAGCTTCAGGGTTGTTTCGACGCTGTCGGAAAAGCCGAGTTCGCCGCCGCCGTAAGTGGCTGCGCTGCTGGCATTGACAAAGCGTGCGCCGCGGCGTTTTGCAAACAAAAAGACTTCCTGCGTATAATGGAAATTGTTGTGCATGAGGTAGTCGGCGTTTTTTTCCGTGGTGGCGGAACACGCGCCCATGTGCACGATGCCCTGCACGTCCTGCAGGGCGTCGGCTTTGATTTTGTGCAGAAATTCGTCTCTGTGCATATAATCGGCGTATTTAAGACACACGAGGTTTTTCCATTTCTCCGTGCTTGCCAGATTGTCCACAACCAAGATGTCTTCAATGCCCTGTCGGTTCAGTGCCCATACGGAGGCACTGCCTATCATGCCTGCTCCGCCTGTTACGATATACATAGTGTCCTCAGTCCGGGATTTTTACGATGTTAATGCCGTTGGCTCCGGGTCTTGCCGCAAGTTTGAACATAACCATGGTCTGCAGCAGGGGACGGCCGAAAAGAAACGGCAGGTCTTCTTCCGCTGCGGCTTTTTTTTCGATTACCAGTTCGCGGAAGGAGCGGTCAAATTCCACTTTCTCGATAAATTTTCTGCGGGCTTCTTCGTCTTCGTCGATTTTCAGTGCCCAGGGGCCGAGATCTTCATAGTTCACGGCTTCTTCGTGGGTTTTGATAAGTTCGGGCCAATAGGCGGGCGCTTTGATGATTTCGCAGATTTTTTCGCGTTCGAGCCGCGGTTCGTTGCTGAGCTGCATGAGGGCTTCCGGATCTTTGCAGTAAAAGGCGCGGCATTCGGCAGGGTGTTTGCCGTGCAGAAAACAGCGTTTGCTGCCGGTCAGGAAGCGGCAGGTCCAGTCGTCGGGCCGCGCATTGCGGGCAGGCGCGATTTTCACCAGTTCGGAAGGCAGCGGCACAAGGCGGTTTTTCATGTCGTCGCGCACCAGTTCGCCGGCGCGTATGGTAACCACGTCCTGTACCTGCAGAATGTTTTCTTCAAATAAATATGCGTCTTTGGTGTGCAGGGCAGGGCCGCCTTTTTTGCAGCAGGCGCCGCAGTTTACGCAGGATATGTCTTTGCTCATTGTCTGACCTTGTATGATATCGGGTTAAAAACCCTGTTCTTCGAGTTTCAGGCGGGCTATGCGCACCCGTCTGAATTCTCTGTGTGTTTCCAGCATATTGCGTTCCTGTGTCAGTTCATGGATTTCTTTGGCAAAGAAAATTTTTTTCTCCATGTCTTCTTTGGCCATGAGTTCCCTGATTTTTTCCGTGCACAGGCTGCGCCATGCGTCAATTTGGGCTATCTGTTCCTCAAGTTCCTTAATCCCAGTCGGGATCGATTGGTTCAGGAAGGTCTGCATAGACTCCCTGGGCAATAATTCTTCGTGGTTTGGGGCTGTCATCTTTGCGTTCCGCCTTGTCTATGCTGGGAGTGGGAAGGGTGTTGTACATACGCCAGAAGAACGGATAATAATCGTTCAGGATATTCGGGTTCACCAGTTTTACGCGCGGGTGCACGTAGGCGCCGAGGGCGTATGCCACGGCCCAGTCCGCGCTGGGTGCCATGAACGGCGCGTAAAGGTCGTCGCCGCGTTCCAGTTCGGCAGTATAGCCCAGATGCGCAAGGAAGCTTTCGGTAATGGGGCAGTTTTTGGCGTTGTGCGGCATGGCCACTTCTTTGCCGTTTACTTTGGCCCACAGGCAGAGCAGAGCGGCGGTGGGCGCATTGCAGGGCGGAATTTCGCTTCCGGCCACGGTGCCGGAATTGCCCTTGGCTGTCGCGCTTTCGTCGTTAACGGCAAATTCCAGGCCGGCAAAGTCCATAATTTGTTTGAGATATTTTTGCTGTCCCTTTCCGTTCCAGTGTCCCGCAAGGGTGACGCTGCCGCTGGTCATGGCAGGCAGGAGGAAGAAAGACGTGCAGATTTCGCCGTCGGAAGGCAGGGTAATTTCCTGCGGCAGGGAAATTTTGCCGGGCTGTACGGAAATTTTGTCCGCGGTCATGGTTACGGGCAGGCGGCACAGGGCAATGCAGTCGGCGATGTCTTCCAGATTATCGTTCCAAATCCGCCGCAGTTCCGCATTTTCGGCAAGGGCGGCGTAAAATTCGCTCATGTCAAAGGTGACGGCGCTTTCCCAGAACGGTGCGGCAAGCATAAGCGCAAACACGAAATCCATGGGCAGATCCGCGGGGATTTTTATTTCCGGGCTGATCATGCCGGAGGCTTCGATGCGCACGGGCAGGCCTTCGCCTGCGGGGATAACCTGCACGAGGCGGGCGTTAAACTGCGCAAGGAAGCGGGCAATGGGCGCAAAATCTATTTTGCACAGGCGGTTTTCGCCCGTGATTTTCAGGTGATAGGGCAGGCCGAGGCTCAGCGCAAGGCACAGCCACAGGCTCTGTTCGTCGCCGCCCACGTGGATAATTTTGTCGCTGCCGCGCTGCAGTCCTTTGCTTTCGCGGCTTTGTACGGTGCCGTTGTTTTCAAACCACAGATCCCCGCCGAGTACGTTAAGGGATTTTATGGTATGGATTACGGAATCCGTGAGGGCGATGTTTTTCATGCAGGTTTTTTGGCCGGAGGCGGCGGCAAGCGTCATGTAAAAACGCGCCAGGCGGCTGGAAGCCGGGGCCTGCAGGTTTACCTGCACGGGTTTCGGCAGCGGTGCGAGGTTGTAGGCGTGGTCGTAGTCGGTTTCGTCAACGGCTTTCACGCTTTGGATAAGCTGGTATAGGTCACGCGCCACTTTCGGGTCGGGGCAGAATTTGTTGGTGTTCTGTTCCCATGCCGTGCGTATGGATTTTTCCGCGGCGGCGTCGAGGGATTTATATTTGATCATGCGGTCGATGACTTTGGCGCGCTTGGCAATAAGTTTGATAATGCCGCGGTCGAGATCGCATATTTCGAGCATATCTGCTTGTTTGGGGCTTATTTTGTCTTGGCGGCGGCTGTCGCGGCCCGGATTTGCGTCTTTGCCGCCGCGGCCGAAACCGCGTTTTTCGCCGTCTTTGGCAAAGCCGCCCTTGGGGCCGGATTTGGGTCTGTCTTTGTGTCCGTCAGGTTTACGGAATTTTCCTGCATCGTCATTTCCGTTGAAATTGCTCATATTTTGTCCTTCACATAAAATGGTTGTTTTTTGGCAAAAAGCCCTCAAACTCTGTAAAATATAGCTTTAAAGCATTGAATTGGCAATAGTTAAGAACAGGGATTAAATTATTCCGTCAGGCTTTGTTCGGTCAGGCTTTGTCCGCCGTCCTTTTTATTGTTTCGTTTTGCTCGGTTTTTTTCGTTCGGTTTTTCCAGTATGGGAGCCTGGCCTGCTTCAAAATCCGTGGCAAGGCTGGGTTCCAGCGCTTTTTGTTTCTGTTCGGTCAGGTTTCTGTATATGGTCGCGTCATAGCCCGCGGAGTACAGTTTCAGGTCGCGTATCACAAGCGGGGCGGCCTGCCAGTAGGCGCCCGTTCTGTCCGTAATGACAAGCAGGTACTCGCGCGCGGGCCGTATGTCGTTTTTGGTCAGCTTGTTCTGCGTGGGTTTTTGTTCGAAGCGGCAGTACACAAGCCAGTCCCGCGTGTCGTTTTTGTCCCACAGCATATCGCCGAGCAGGCTTACCGTTATGAGTTCCAGCCCGTGTTCCACGGTAAAGCCGTGGCTGTACATGGTTGTTTCCGTATAGTCTTCGCTGAGGTCCGCAAAAGTCCAGCGGCGGCTTTCTTCGGAACTGGGGTAGCGGAAGGACAGCGTCAGTTTGTTATAAAGTTCGTCGGCCGTCACAAAGCCCCATTCCTTGCTGAAAAACTGCACGGGGCTGAAGCCCGGCAACTCTTCGGTAAGTATGCCGTGTTTGGTAAAATCCGCCAGCAGCATGGGCTTGACGTTTTGGTATATGGTATTGTCGTAAATGCGGATAATGCTGCGGTCTGCGGCGGCTACCGTGCAGGAGCAGAGCAGGAAAAGCATCGGAATAAGAAATTTTTTCATAATGCACCGTAATTTTGAAAATGGAATACTTATTGCAACTTACAGAATAAACAGCTATGTTCTGTCAAGAAATCAACAGTCCACCTATACTGGCATTTTGCGAAAATAGCAATATGAGAACGGGGTGTTTTTATGGGAAAATTTATATTATTTCAGGGGAATAAAAAATACGGACAGGGGTCTGCGCTTTTTTTTGCGCTGTTTGTCCTGTGCGTGTTTCTGGGTTCCTGCTCGACGGTTTCGGGAACTGCGCGCTATGCCGCGGACAAAACCGGGGAATTTGTTTCCCCGCGCGGCGGCAGGGCGGATTTTGACCTGCAGAGCGGGTTCCGTTTTTATAAAGAGGCAGGCGTTTACCTCGGCGAAATACGGACAAGGGTTCATCCCAATCAAAATCTGAAAGAACGGCCCACGGCGCTTTTTGTGCCCTTCGGCCTGGTGCAGGAAAGCCGCGACCATTTTGCCGTTTCCCAGGGCGTTTCCAGAATTATTTACGAGAGTTTTTTGGCGGAAGGCACTTTTGCCGCTCTTGAGTATTCCGAATACGGCGTGCCGTATCATGCGGAGTATATGCTTTCGTATGCCAGGGAAAAAGGCGCGGATTATCTGGTGGGCGGTTTGATAAATCAATATTTTGACGGCGGAGCCACGGGCGATTCCCGCTTTTCCGTACAGCTTTATGTGTATCATGCGCAAAGCGGCCAGCTGATGTGGTCCGTGCAGCACAGCGGCGTTCTGCCTTACAAGCCTGACGGCGAATTTGCGTTTTTCACCGTCAAAACGCGTATGCCCGTCAATCCCATGTCAACCCTTATCAGTGCCGTGGGCGACGAGCTTGCCCTGCTTCTGCATTACTGGACTGACCCCAAAGGAATGAAAGAGCGGGAAATGCGCGAAGAACTGCACAATTCTTACCGCGGCTATACGGCGCCGAACGCGTTTTAGCGTGCCGTACCGGCGCTGGCATCAATAAAGTTCGGGAGCTTGCATGATTATAGGCATAGGAACGGATATTGTGCGCATTGCGCGCATTGCGCAGAGCATTGAGCGGTTCGGCGGGCATTTTCTGCGTAAAATCCTTACGGAAAAGGAACTTGCCCAAATGCCCGTTCACAATGAAAAACGCCGGGCCGAATGGACTGCCGCCCGCTTTGCCTGTAAGGAAGCCTGCGTAAAAGCTTTGGGCACGGGGTTCAGCGAAGGCATTGCGCCCGTGCATATCGAAATTCTGCGTGACGAAGGCAAAGCCCCTGTATTGACCCTGCTCGGAAAAGCCAAGGAAAAAGCGGACAGCCTCGGCGTGCTGCGCTGTCATGTGTCGTATGCCCATGAACAGGATAATGCCGTAGCCTTTGTGACTCTGGAAGGCAGGGGGTGATTCGGTCTGCTGCCGGGAATATGCTTTTTGCCGTTATCTGCGTGCCCTGCCGACTATTTCAAAGCGTTTCGGGCAGTTTATGCAGGCAGGGTCGGGATTGTTCTGCGCAAGCGCCTCGCGGAATGCCGCAAAATCCTCCTGCTGCCAAATTTCAAGGCCGTTTGTTTCCAAAACCGAACCGTAAACGCGGCGGTTGGGATTTTCGGTATTGTCGGGCACGTTTAAATACACGCAGGGAGATACCATGCCTTCCGCGTCCACATACAGGCTGTCCGCAATATTCTCGCGGCAGCCGCCCGCATGGGCTGCGGCCCGCGGCCCAGGCAGAGCAAAAATAATGCTGCGTTCGGCTTTGGCGGCTTCGTCGGCTGCAGCCTGCAGCACGCTTCTGGCTTTGGCGATTTTTTGCTTTTCATGGGGAGCAAAAGCAAGGCTTGTCTGTTCGGCTTCGGCTATATAATCCAAAGAACTGACTACCGCGGTGCTGACGTCCAGTTCGTCCATGAGCCGCGGAAGATTTTTTACCGCGTCTATTCTGTCTGCCAGCAAAAGATACGCAAAATGAATGTCCAGCGGGCTGCAGCCCATGTCTTTAGCCGCGGATTTGACCATGCGCACCGCAGAGCAGACCCTCTCAAAAGGCACGCCTGCCCGCCCGCTGTCGTTGGACGCGGAGTCCGTTCCCACCAGCGAAAACGCCAGAACGTCAATGCCCGAATGTACCAGCTTATAGGCAATTTCGCCGTTCATGACCAAACCGCAGCTTGTGCTGGAAACCTGGCAGTCCGCCTTGCGCGCCAATTTCACAAAATCAAAAAATCTCGGATGCAGAAGCGGTTCCCCCCACCCCTGCAGGTGCACGCGTTCGGCAGAACGCATAAGCGGCCACAGCGCGGCAAAAATCTCCGGCGTTATATGTCTGGATTTCCAGGTCGCTGCCATGGTGGTATGCGGGCAGTACGTACAGCGTCCGCCGCAGTACGAGGTGACTTCAACTTGTATGCACGCAAGGGGGCGGCGTTTTCCGAGCAAATCCCGCTTCAGCATTTCAAGAATGCCGGGGGCCTTGAAATTTTTGTTTTGCAATGGGTCTTGTGCGCTCATGGTCTTCTCTGCGTTTTTTGTTTTTATTGTTTTTATTTTTTTCTTTGGGGGGAATGATTCCCCCCAATCCCCCCCGCTGCGCGCAGCCGTTGTGTTTTGAAAAACATCGCGGCTGCGCGGGGCAATTTGCCGTTATTTAAAAATCTGTCCCTGTTTGCGTCAGTGGGCCTGCGAACGGTACGCACAGGGACAGCAGCGCACTCATTAAAAATTATGTTCCGAACAGGCGCGCAAAAAAGCCTTTCTTTTCGGGCTCGATATCCCAGCCGTATTCGAGGCAGGGCAAAAAGTATTCGGCGCCCCATTTTTTTTTGAAAAAGCCTATGCCGTCATTGACGGCGAGTCCCAGGTTCAGGCGGCTGTGGCCGCGTTCTTCCCCGCATTTGGCCACGGCTTCCAGCAGCGCGTCGGCAGTTCCCGGAGGCGCGGAGGGCAGGCGGCAGGCAAACATATAAAATGCCGTTTCAAAGGAAGCATAATCCCCAATGGCGAAGGCTGCCAGTGCGCCGTCTTTAGTCCGGGCGGAAAAAAGGCGGGTTTGCGGGCTTTGTTCCAGGTAAGGCTTCAGGTGATGAAAAATATGTATCATGCCCGGTTCAAGCTTGCGGCGGGAACAGAAATCGTTGATTATGGCTTCGTGTTCCGCCGTGAACCCTTCGGCGCCGCTTTCTTCTATGTATATGTCACGTTTGGCTCTGGCAAGCATATTGCGCAGTTTTTGCCTGTACGGCGGCAGGGGCAGGGGAAGCGTCCAGTATGCGTCTTTGCTGCAGGAGGCATTTTCGGGGGCTCGTTCCGGTTTTTCCGCGCAAAGCACGGTAATATGTTTCAGTCCTTTTGTCTGCAGGGCTTCGGCAACGGCTTGGTTCAGGGCCTCTTTGTCTTTGGGATTTCCCAAGGGAAAACCGATCAAAACAATCTGCCCTTCGCAGCAATGGCCGACGCAGGTGCCGAACATACGCGATTCAAGCCCGGATACGGCTTTGACGTAAGGGATAAGCTGGTCGGGCGTAATTGCCGCGGCCGTAATGCGGGCAAGTCCCGTGTTTGATCGTTTCGCGGTATTTTCTGTTACCACCGGCAAACCTCCTTTTCGTTGCGCAGAAATGCTTTCAGTCTGTGGGATACGGTCGGCAGGCAGCGCCGCAGGGTGAAGCCGTCTTCCGCAAGCATCCAGCGCAGGTTCATAAGGTGCGCCGCCCCGACAAAAACGGCGGTGCGGCCTTCTTCGAGATAGGGCCGCATACGTTCGCGGAAACGCTGGTCGCGCAGGCTGATGACTGTGCCCGTTCTTGTGGGGAACTCCGCGCTGGAGCCCATCATTCCTTCCAGATCCCCTGCCAGATACGCTTTCAGGTTGCGGCGCGAATAGGTTTTCCATTCATGGCAGTTGCGGAAATAGGTCAGCACGCGTTCGACGGGAACGGAGTTGAGGGAAGCAAGCTGTTCTTCCAGGTTTTCCATGCCGACAACGTTTTTGCCCATGCCGCGGGCAATGCGCCAGGCTTCCATATCCACGGACGATTTCCATTCCTGCCGTTCCAGAAATGCCGTCCACAGGCTGAAAAACGCACACCAGGGCCGCATGGTGGAAAGAATTTCGCGTACATCGGCTTTTCGGGCGGATTCCAGGCCCAAAAGGCGTGCCCATGTTCCCTCGGGGCCGCGGACAACGCGCTCCAGTCTGCGCAGTTCTGTTTCCGTCAGAAGTTCTATGAGCGGGGGCTGACCCGGTTCCGGGCTTCTGCCGTTTTTGTCCACTTCTGCCATGAAACCGTCGTCGAGCGGGCCTTCAAAAATAACATGGTCGACGCTGCGGAACAGTTTGCGGAAGGAATTTTCGAAAGAATACAGGAAAAAATGCGCCGTGCCGCAGAGCCATGAGGTTTTGCCGTTTTTTTTCACTTCGTAGAACATGGCAAAGGGCCGCTGCTGGGGGCGCATGGCCAAAATCTGTCTTTTGGTCATGGTGCTGCTGCGCAGCAGGGCAAGGGCAAAATCATGGGCAAGGCTCTGTGTGTCGGCCTGCGTGTCTTCCTGCCATTCCGCCATAACATAGGGCAGGGAGGAAGCTGCGCCCCATTTTTTCTTGAAGCGCAGAATGCCTTCGTTGACGCCGAGTCCGAGGTGAATGAAACGTTTGCCCGCGGCTTTGGCTCTTGTTATCATGGAAGCGAAAAGCGCATCGGAGGCATGGGACACATAATGGGTGCGCGAATGGGCTCCGAGAATGTACGAAACAAAATTTTTCGGGGCATAGTCAAGCAAAAGGCAGGCGGCCAAACGGTTTTCGCCGTCCCAGGCATTGAGCAGACGCAGGCTGCCCCCGTCCGCGGCTTCGGCAAGCGCTTCGGGCGTGCGTGCGTAGAGTTCGCGCACATGGGGCGCAAGAAAGAAGCTTTCGTCACGGTCGGCGCGGCCTAAAAATTCCGCCCACAGGCGGCGGTGCGCAGGCGTAAATACCGTGCTTTCCTCTATGCGCAGGCGCTGTTCGGCTTTGCGTACGGGACTGCGCAGGCGGGCAGGAATTTGGGCGTTGGCGGAAAGGACGTAATAACGGTCGCGGTCGATAATGAAATCCTGCAGGCGTTCGGGCAGTTCCGGGCCTATGGCAAAACAGCGCAGCGTTTGCTGTCCGCTGTGTTCCGCCGCTTCGCGGCAGGCATTTTTTAACGCCTGTTCAAAATCTTCATGCGAATAACTGCCGCGTAAAGGATACGCAATTGCCATGAGCCAGTCATCGTCGTGCAGGAAAAAGTATTCGTCTATGCAGAACGCTCTGCCCTGCGACATGGCGTGCATAAGTTCCGGGGAATGTTCGGGAACTTTGGCATATTCGATAAGCTGCCGAGACAGTTCCTGCGAATCCATGGTGTCAGACGCGGCATCGGGGAATATTCTGGTATTTTCGGGCATACAGCCTCCCAAACAATTCACGGCAGATTTTTTACGGTGTCTGTATCGGATAAGGCATTTTCAAAACTTACTGTAAGCATACTATAAGAACAAGCAAATGACAACGCTTGACCCGCGGGCAGGATAAAATGTCAGACTTAAAATATCGCGGCAGGAACATTTTTGGATAAATAAAAAAAGACTTACGAATTTTTTATTTTCGTAAGCCTTTGAAATATATGGAGCCAACTGCGAGACTTGAACTCGCGGCCTACTGATTACGAATCAGTTGCTCTACCAGCTGAGCTAAGTTGGCGTTGCAATTTTTTAATCAATATAATGCGTATCTGTCAAGCATAATTTGCAACTAATTTTTATTTAATGGAAAAGTATGGGGAAAGGAGCTGTTTCGGTATGGGCAAAAATTTCGGAAAGGAATGCGGGAATCCTGCCTGAGCGGAAATTGGGCTGAAGCCGCAAAACGCTCCGGGATATGTGCAGGATTTTGGAAGAGAGAGGGGCATTAATGCGCAGAAACGGGACAGGCGCAAAAGCCGCGGGAGGCGGAAGCGGGGCTGTGCCGTTGTTCGGACAGGGACGGCGCGCCGTGTAAAATTTCGTTAAAAAAAACTTGACTATTTTGCCGCGAAACTATAAAAAATTTGAGTGCGGATCATTAGCTCAATTGGTAGAGCAGCTGACTCTTAATCAGTTGGTTCGGTGTTCAAATCACCGATGGTCCACCAGAAATTTTAAGGACTTATGAAAACAAAAATTTTCATAAGTCCTTTTTTTTATTCTGTCTCCGTGTGTTCTTTATTTCCAGTTGGAAGGCAGGAACGCCAGAAACCTGTTAACTTTATTGTATGTTATTAAAAAAGTGCTGCGATGACCGCCGGGGATACGTCAGGATTGTTTTCTGAGCGTTCAAGTCCCGGCAGTTTTTGTTTGTTATGGTGCGGGGCTTTCCGTGCATTTTTGCACGCATAAGCCCCGCAGCCGTTATTTTGGCGCTGCTTTTATTGTATAGCCTCCGAGCAGCACTGCCTGTACCGGTTTTATGGTGCCGTATTGCAGAACTGCGGTATTGCGTATTTCCTTGCGGTCCTGTTCTTCGGGAATATAAAACACTTTCAGGCAGAGAGCCCATTCTTTTTCTGATTTTTCAGCATTTTTATTCCAAAAATTCAATAGAATCTGAGAATTGAAATCTTTTGGAATGTCAGCATGAATGCCGGTCAGCTGACCGTTTTTCGGCACTTTCTGACGTTCGATTTTTATTGGTGCTTCAACGGAAGAGTTGGTGCAGCTGACGGAAAATTCAGCATCTTCCGAACATCCGCTGTTTTCAATGACAAAATGCATTGTTGCGCCGATATTACCCTGAGCGTACTGAATTTCCACGGAATAGTCAGGTACGTCTTTGTCTACCAGAACAATGTTTCGCATACTGTAATTGGGATTGCAGGCTATAAATTTGGCAAAGTCTTTTACGTCTTGTGCCGAGGGAATGGGATTTGGGTGTTCTTCTGTCACTATTCTTCCTATCAGACAATAGTGGTCATTTTTTTCAATGGCGGAAGGTTTCCAGATATACGGCAGCTGCGTAACGGCAAGGTCTCCCTGATTTAATTGTTCCGTTTCAAAGTAATCCGTTCCGCTGCTGCACGGAATCAGATTGTTTTTCCATTGGTCGGGATACAGCAGAAGGGAAGCCTTGCTGTAATACAAATAGAACTTTGCTTTTGTTTTTCGGGAATTATGGCTGATACCCCGCAGATAAATCACATTGTTAGCATTTGCGGTTAAATTTTGTCCGATATCCTGAAACCAGCTTTCCGTCAATTTTTTTTGGGGATTGTCCAAGGCGTCAAGACCGACGGGAATAATATCGGGAGATGCACATACGCTTCCGGTTACTTTAGCCTGTCCAAAATCCTGCAGATTGTCCCGCAGCATGACATCGGTATAAACAGGGTACAGCGGCGCAAGGGAATCGATGGCATACATTTTTGCATCAATGCCGCATTCTCCCATTCCTATTCTGAAATATCCGTTTTCCCCTCTTGACGTGCCCCAGCTGTTTTTACAGATCCATGCGTGATTGACTGTATCGTAGCCGACGCACAAAACAGCGTGTCCGCCTTTGTGTACTGCAGAAGGGGATTTATGGTATATTCCGGATTTATAGGAATAAAAGTCGTCATATACGTCAAAGCGTGTTGCCAAGGGGCCTTTTTCCGCCAGCCAGCGAATCATTTCGTCAATGGAAGTTATTTCATGGCTTGCATAAATTTTTGTCCGCACAGCATCCCATTCGGGTTTTGCGCGGCATGGTTCGGCATACCCTTTATACGGAAAGTAACTTTCCGGAACCACTCCGTTTTTTTGAACATAACTGAAGGCAGAACTTAAGTTCCAGCCCTCACAGGCTCTTCCGGCGCAAAAATGTATGCTTGCTTCTGAAAGAAGCGGAAATATTGAAGACGGTTCAGGCGATCTTGCCCGGTACCTGGCAATGGATTCAATGACGCCTGCCGTGGCAAACGAAACACAGGAGCCGCAGGTTCCTTGATTTTTAACCTTTGTCACATAGGATTTTCCCTGAAAATTTCTCCAATCGACCGTATCCGGAACTTCGCTGGTTTTTTTGGCTTTCAGCAATCGGATATATTCTCGGTAATTTTTCCTGCTTTTTTGTGCTTCCTGCTCTGATGTCGTTTCTTCGCTTTCATAATCATAGCCGAGAGTTTTATCCAAATCTTCCGCAGATAAATCGGTGGAAGAGTAATTTTCCGCTTCCCAGCCTAAATTATATTTTTCGATTTCCGCACGCAGGATCTGTAATTTTTTTTCACTGTTTTTCATGCGTTACCTGTTTTCATCGTATTTGTGTTGTATGTTGACCGAGAATTATTCCTTTTTCGGGGCCGATGGATTTTCCGAGTTTCAGCTGCCGGCATTGTTCGTTGGAGAATTTAAAACCGAGTTCTTCATGATGTTTTGCATATTGGCACAATTTATGGTCGTCCTGTACAAAATAAACAGCATGAAGAGCAATTTCCATATTGGCTCCTCCCTGTATATTGTTTGACCAAAAATAATAAGTAATTTCTCCTGAAAAATTGGCAGGAACATCACATATGACTCCCAAATCCTGATTAGGTTCCGTAATTTTTGTACGGGGCATATGTATCGGAGGATTGGGACCGCCGCTGGGGCAGCTGAGAGCCACCTCCGTTCCGACCGGCGCATTTTTGCAGC
The DNA here is from genome assembly GCA_949299515.1 of uncultured Desulfovibrionaceae bacterium. Lineage (GTDB taxonomy): Bacteria > Desulfobacterota > Desulfovibrionia > Desulfovibrionales > Desulfovibrionaceae > Taurinivorans. Next base: position 88,867 of record CASGAP010000004.1, on the reverse strand, counting down.
TCAAAATGAAATGCATGACACTTCCCGTATCGCCTTGTTCATAATGAACGGGCATACTCCATTGCGGGGAATTTCGGTCTGTCACGCTTATATTGCGCCAGCCGAAGCTTCTGTTGGTGGAAATAAACTCCCCAAAATCATCAATATTTTTTATGTCTTCGATTTGTGCAGGGTGGTCTGCCGTTGACACTCTGCTGATAAGGCAATAATGATCCCTGGACAAAGGATCGGGTCTCCAGCTGAAAGTGCCGTGTTCAATGTCGGCAAATACGGTCTGCTGACCTTTTTCAAGATTTTTAAAGGTAAAACATTCGTCTTTATCCCCGACTTTGATAATATTGTTTTTCCATAATCCCGGATACAAAAGCAGGCTTGCCGGCGTGTAATAAAGATAAACACTGCCGCTTTGCGGTTTGTCCGCAAGGTTGGTTCCCCTGACATAAATAAAATTATTCATTTTGGCAGTCAGTTCCTGGCTTTCGTTTTTTTCCCAGCCGTCTTTTGTTGTCAGGTCGTTCAGATCCTTATACGGTTCAGTGCGGGTAATAATGTCAAAACATGAATTTACGCTTCCGCTCAATACACGCTCGCCTTTATCATTTTGCGTAGCCCTAAAAAAGACGTCATTCCATTTTTCGCTCATAATTTCCTCCTTATTTTTTATAACGGTTTTTGATTATAAAAATAGCATAAATAGTATTGTGCATTAGAAAATAGGTTAAAAAATATTATATTTTATTTTTATTATAAAATTATATATAAAAATGCAAGATGTTATTAATAAAAACATAATATTTTTTATTTTTATGGCGCAGACGGTTTTAAAATCGTAATTATTAAGGGGTGATTATGGGTGAAAAATGGTTATATATTTTTTGTCGGTTCCGTTGAGTTTGCATAGCAAAACAAAGGGAGCCGGGCCGAAATTTCGGCAATGTTCCATAAATACAGCGTAATGAGAGGTGCTGGGGAATTTTCCCCCGGTAAAATAATGCAACCGCCCCAGAGAAAACGCCGCAGTGGCCGTATAAATAAGGAGTATACCATTATGCGGCACGGCATGAAAAGTATGTTCCGAAATTATTGCGCGCAAAAGACTTTGTACACATAAATAGTTGCAAAAAAAAAACGCCGGCAGAAACCGGCGTTTTTTGCGGATTGGTCGGCTTTTTAGAGCCGTTCTATAACTTTGTCGGTGATTTCCTCGGTATTGCAGAGGATTTTGCCCTCTTCCATGATGTCGCCCGTTCTGTAGCCGTCCTGCAGGGTTTTGCGCACGGCGTTTTCAATGCACATGGCTTCGTCTTTAAGGTCGAATTCATGCAGGAGCATCATGGCAATGGACAGAATGGTTGCCAGGGGATTGGCTTTCTTCTGGCCGGCGATGTCGGGTGCGGAACCGTGAATGGGTTCGTACAGGCCGGCGTATTCGCTGCCGAGGCTTGCGGAAGCCAGCATACCGATGGAACCGGTAATGACAGCGGCTTCGTCGGAAAGAATGTCGCCGAAGAGGTTGCTGGTGACGATAACGTCGAACTGGCTGGGGTCGCGCACGAGCTGCATGGCGGCGTTGTCAACGTACATATGGGAAAGTTCCACTTCGGGGTATTCCTTGGAAACTTCGATAATCACTTCGCGCCACAGGCGGCTGACGTCGAGCACGTTGGCTTTGTCCACGGAGCAGACTTTTTTTCTGCGTTTCATGGCGGCTTTGAAAGCAATGTGCCCTATGCGGCGTATTTCGTCTTCGTTGTAAATCATGGTATTGAAGCCGGTGCGTTTGCCGTCGCGCACTTCCACGCCTGCGGGCTTGCCGAAGTAAATGCCGCCGGTCAGTTCGCGCACAACCATAACGTCAAGGCCTTTGTCCACAATGTCTTTGCGCAGGAGGCAGGCGCCGGCAAGTTCGGGGAAAAGGCGGGCAGGACGCAGGTTGGCGAAAAGTCCCAAAGCTTTGCGTATGCCGAGCAGGCCTTTTTCCGGACGTATGGCCGGGTCAATGGTGTCCCATTTGGGGCCGCCCACGGCGCCGAGCAGAACGGCGTCGGCTTTTTTGCAGGCTTCCACGGTTTCGTCGGGCAGGGGGGTTCCCTTGGCATCAATGGCAGTGCCGCCGATGAGCACTTCTTCGGTGGTGAATTCGTGGCCGAATTTTTCGGCAACTGTATTAAGAACGCGCAGGGCTTGGCCGACAATTTCCGGGCCTATGCCGTCGCCCGGCATGACAGCGATATGTTTTTTCATATGAGCCTCGATTTTGTATGCAGTAAATTGTTGTATGCAGTTTATTATTTTTCGACGGTTTTCAGAAGTTTGTCCAATACTTCCACAAAACGGTCGAGTTCCGCTTCGGAAATGGTCAGCGCGGGGATAAGGCGCAGCACCGTGCCTTGGGTGAGGTTGAGCACTATGCCTTCTTCGATGAATTTGTTCCAGACTGTTTTTGCGCTTTCTTCGCAGCAGGTAAGCTGAATGCCGCGCAGGAGGCCGAAACCGCGCACTTCCTTAATCCACGGGCTTTTGAGCGCCATAACTTTTTCTTCGAGGTATTTGCCCAGTCTGTCGGCACGGCCGGCAAGGTCGTCGCGTTTCATGATTTCCAGCACTTTGGAGCCTACCTTGGTTACCAGTGCGCCGCCGCCGAAGGTTGTGGCGTGGGAGCCCGGCACAAAGGCCTGGGCGATTTCGTCGGTGGTCATCATGCAGCCGAGCGGCAGGCCGTTGGCCAGAGCTTTGGCATTGCTGATTACGTCGGGTTTGACGCTGTAATGCTGGAACGCCCACCATTTGCCGGAGCGGCAGAGCCCTGCCTGCACTTCGTCCACCATGAAGAGCACGCCGTTTTTGCGGCACAGTTCCTGTACCTGTTCCACATATTCGGGGGTCAGGCAGTTGACGCCGCCTTCGCCTTGGATAATTTCCAGAAGAATGGCTGCGGTTTTATCGGTTATGGCCGCTTCGAGGGCTTTGATGTCATGCCAGGGAACCTGTACGAAACCGTGGGTTTTCGGGGAAAAGCCGTCCAGATATTTTTCCTGGCCCGTGGCGGCGAGGGTCGCCAGGGTGCGGCCGTGGAAGGCATGGCTGAACGTAATGATTTCATAGCGTTCGGTATTTTTTACACGTTGCTGATAGCGTCGGGCGATTTTAATGGCGGCTTCGTTGGCTTCCGCGCCGGAATTGCAGAAGAATACCTTGTCCATGTGGCAGGTGGCAAGCAGCTGTTCCGCCAAATCGAGCTGTTCTTCCTGATAAAAAAGGTTGCTGACGTGAATGAGTTTTTTGGCCTGTTCGGCTATCACTTCGGCGATTTCGTCGTTGCAGTGTCCCACGGAAGTTACGGCTATGCCCGCCAAAAGGTCGAGGTATTCCTTGCCGTCAATATCCCAGAGTTTGCTGCCCTTTGCGCGGGAAACGCTTACGGGGTAGCGGCCGTAGGTTCTGCACAGCAGTTTTTCTTCCCTTGCCTTTAACGCTTCGAAACGTGTCATTGTTTTCCAGTCCTCACTATGCGTTTAAAGTTTTTTTAAATGCTTTGGTCATGGCCGCGATGTCTTGGCTGAAGACCAAACTATCTCCTGTATAAATCCGCAAAGGCGCGTCTGCGCCGCACACTTCGCCGATTTTTGCGCAGTCGCCCGCAAAAAGTTTTTCAAATTCCGCGCAGTTTTCGGGCGCAACTTCCACAAGGAAACGGCTGGCGCTTTCGCTGTACAGGGTTTCCATGGTAGTCATGTTTTCTTCTTTGTTTACTTTGGCCAGGTCAATTTTTGCCCCCAAAAGGCCGCCTATGCACATTTCCGCAAGGGCCACCGCAAGGCCGCCGTCGGAAAGGTCGTGGCAGGCTTTGACAAGCCCGGCCTGTACGGCTTTATGGTAAGCGCGGTAGCGCGCAAGGGCGGAGGCGGAATCAACCTGCGGAACCCGGCCCCCTTGTATGCCGAGTTCGTCAAAGGCTTCGCTGCCCGCCATTTCGTTTTTGGTGCGGCCGAGCAGGTAAACGGCACTGCCTTCGGCTTTAAAGTCGCTGGTGACTGCTTTGTTTACGTCGTGGATTTTGGCCAGCACGCTGAACAGAACGGTGGGCGGTATGGAAATTTTTTTGCCGTCGCCGATATAGTCGTTTTTCATGGAGTCCTTGCCGGAAATGCACGGCACGCCGTAGTCGAGGCAGTATTTGCCGAGAGCTTCGCAGGCGCGCACGAGCTGTGCCAGCTTATATTCGCCGTCGGGCGTTTTTTTGGACTGTATGGGGTCGCACCAGCAGAAGTTGTCGCAGCCTGCCATGTGGTCGATGTCGCCGCCCACGGCAACGGCGTTGCGCACGGCTTCGTCCAGGGCGTTGGCCATCATGTGGTAGGTGTCGTAATCGCTGAATTTGGGGCAAATGCCGTTGGAAATGACAATGCCCGCTTCGTCTTCCAGCACGGGGCGCAGCACGCCTGCGTCCGCGGGAGCGTCCTGGTTTTTGCCCACAAAGGGTTTGACGACGCTGCCGCCGCGCACTTCGTGGTCGTACTGGCGCACAATGTTTTCCTTGCTGCAGATGTTCAGGCGGCCGAGCATTTTAAGCAGAAATTCCGCTTTGTCCGCAGGGTCGGGCATGGCAACCGGGTTCTGCATTTGGGCCTGCTCTTTTTTCCATACGGCTTTGAGCTTCATCTGCGGCAGGCCGTGGTGCATAAATTCCATGGGCAGGTTTGCCACGGGCTTTTCGCCGTAAAATACCTGGAAATAGCCGCTGTCGGTAAATTCGCCGAGACAGGTGGCTTCCACGTCCATATGTTTGGCAAGAGCCAAAAATTCTTCGAGTTTGTCTTGGGGCACGGCAAGGGTCATGCGTTCCTGCGCTTCGGAAAGCAGGATTTCCCAGGGCTGCAGGCCGTCGTATTTGAGCGGTGCTTTGGAAAGGTCGAGACGGCAGCCGCCCGTAGCTTCGCTCATTTCGCCCACGGAGGAGGAAAGGCCGCCCGCGCCGTTGTCGGTAATGGCGTGGTACAGGCCGAGGTCGCGTGCGCGCATGATGAAATCGTACATCTTTCTTTGGGTAATGGGGTCGCCGATCTGTACGGCGGTTGCCGGGCTTTCTTCGTGCAGTTCTTCGGAAGAGAAGGTGGCGCCGTGTATGCCGTCTTTGCCGATGCGGCCGCCCGTCATTACAATGGCGTCGCCTGCCGTCGGGCATTTTTCGTAGCCGGGCCTGCCGCCGACGGTGCGGGGCATAAGACCCACTGTGCCGCAGTATACCAGCGGTTTGCCGAGGTAGCGTTCGTCAAAAACAATGGCGCCGTTGACCGTGGGCACGCCGGATTTGTTGCCGCCGTCTTCCACGCCTTTGCGCACGCCTTCCATAACGCGGCGCGGGTGCAGCAGGCGTGAGGGCATTTTGTCGTCATGGAACGGGGAAGCAAAGCAGAATACGTCGGTATTGCACACAAGTTCCGCTCCCATGCCCGTGCCCATGGGGTCGCGGTTAACGCCCACAATGCCGGTAAGGGCTCCGCCGTACGGGTCAAGGGCGGAGGGGCTGTTGTGGGTTTCGACTTTGATGCAGACGTCGTAATCGTCGTTGAAGGCCATGACGCCTGCGTTGTCGCTGAATACGGAGCGGCAGAAATCGTTGTCGCCGAGGCGTTTTCTTATGGTTGCCGTCGGGGTTTTGATATAGGTTTTGTATAAGCTGTCAATGGTGCTGGTTTTGCCTGTTTCCGTGTCGGTATATTCGATTTCGGCGGCAAAGATTTTGTGTTTGCAGTGTTCGGACCAGGTTTGGGCAAGCACTTCTATTTCCGCGTCCGTGGGGTTTTGGGGCAGGCCGAATTTGGCTCTGTCCGCCGCGGTTTCTTCTTTTGCGTAGAAATTTTTGATGATGAGCATTTCTTCCAGAGTCAGCGCCAGGGTGTTTTTGCGGCTGTAGTCCATAAGTTCGGCGTCGCTCATGGTGAGAAGCGGAATGATGTTTACGGTGTCGAGCGCTTTGCCCGTAACTTTGGAGGCCTGCGCCTCAAAGCCCGGTTCCTTTGCCCATTCTTCTTTGGTTTTAATGCGCAGGCGTTCGATAAGTTCGTTGGCGAGCAGGTCTTTGCCTATGCGTTCCGCGTCGGCTTTGGAAATCGCGCCCCATAAATGGTACTGTTTGGCCGTGTAGACCTTGAAAGAACTGCGTTCCCTGCCGAGCACCATGGCGGCGGTGTTTCTGGCGGTATTGCCTTCGTTGTCGGTAACGCCGGGACGGAAATTCACTTCCAGCACAAAATCCGCGTCGGATTTGCCCGCACAGAGGCTTGCGCTTTGCAGAACGGGATCGTGGAGCACCGCTTTGTCCAGAAGTTTTTGGGCTTCTTCTTCGCTTATGCCGTCAAAGGTAAGCACTTTTACCATGCGCACGCTGCTGACGGATACGCCGAGGGCTTCTTTTATTTCTTCGGCTACTCTGTGACCTACGGGGTCCTGCTGGTTTTCCTTTACACGAATTTCCAAACGCAAAAGTTTCATATATCCACCTTTTTTGGGGTTTTGCCTTGCGGCTATTTGTTTCTGTTCTGTACGTAGGCAACCGCTTCGCGCAGCACGGCGGCGCAGGGACTGTCAAAACTTCGGAGGCACGCCTCGGCTTTGGCAAGGTATTCTCCCGCAAGTTCGCGGGTTTTCTGCGGGTATCCCGCGGCAATGATCTGTTCGGTTATTGCTTTCAGTTCTTCGTCGCTGAAACCGTTTTCGGCGTGTTGTTTCTGGATTTCAAAAACGGGATCGGGCAGTACGGCGAATTTTTGGACGAACGTATCTTTTTCTTCGGCCGGCAGGCTTTGTGCGTACATATGCACGGGCGGCGTGCATTTGCGTTCGCGCAGGTCGCCGCCTGCGGGTTTGCCGATGATTTCTTCCGCGGAAAAGTCCAGGGCGTCGTCCACGATTTGGAACGCCATGCCGAGGTTCAGCCCGAAGTCGCGCGCCAGGCGTCTGCCGTTTTCGTCCGCGCCCGCCATAATGGCGCCCACTTCGCAGGCGGAGCGGATAATCCAGGCGGTTTTGCCCTCGATGACGGAAAGGTATTCGCGGCTGTCGGCAGGGATTTTGCCTGCCAGAGCTATTTCTTCCACTTCTCCGGCGGCGGTTTTGAGCAGGGCGTCGGAAATGACCGTCATAAGCGCGGTATTGTTGAATTCCGCCATTTGCCTGTTGCCCATGGCCAGGAGTGCGTCGCCTGCCAGAAGGCAGGGGCGTATGCCGAATTTGAGGTGTGCGGAGGGTTTGCCGCGGCGAAGATCTGCGTTGTCCAGCACGTCGTCGTGCAGCAGGCTTGCCACGTGGAACATTTCCAGCACGACTGAAGCGTCATAGACTGTCAGGGTTTTGTGGGTGAGCGCCTGCGGCGTTTTGAGCAGACCGTACCAAAGCAGCGTCAGCACGGGGCGCAGTCTTTTTCCGCCGGACAAAAGGGCATAATCCGCGATTTCCCGTACGGACTGCGGCATTTTTTCAACGGCGCTTTGCAGCGCTTTGGTGATGTGTTCCTGTTCGCCAGCGACAAACTGCGTAAATTCTTTCATAAACCGCCCTTAACCGATGTAGCGTTTTCAAGCAAAAATTAATAGCACAAAACCCTGTGTTCCGCAAGCAAAACAACAGGTAAAATGGCGGGCAAAACAGCTGGAAAAACAACGGGCAGGCCGCGGTTTTCCGCGGCAGAAAAAGCGAAAGGCAAAACAGGGGCGGCGGATAATTTCGGCGCGGGCGAAACCGCGAAACAGGCGTGCCGTTCGGCGGGCGCCGGCGGCGCTTTACTTTTTTTTGAGCTGTTTTGTGTTGATATGCACTAAAAATACAATTCCTGCCGTGCACAGGACGATGGTGATGAGGTATTCCATGACATTCTTCCGAAATGTTTGTTTGCGAGCCTGGCAAAATTTTAGTTTTTTGTCTGTCTGCCTGCCGTTTGCGGTGCCGCTTCGGCAAAAGGGCAGGCGTGCTGCCGTAAAGTGCCGGCTCCGGCGTTGTCTGACGCAGGCGGCGCAGGCATAATGATTCGGAGCGGGAAAAGAAGTTTTGCAGTCAATTAATAAAAATGAAATTCATTTTCATAAAAATAACAGAAACAATATGCGGACGCAAGTTAATTCTGTTTGTTATTTGAGTGAGCCGAAATTGATCTTTTTACGGCAGTCTTCGCACACGCCGAGGAGAATATGGTGGTGGTCAAGCAGGACGAAACCGTGGGACTGCGCCAGTTCGTTTTGGATTTTTTCCACTTCCGGCAGGCTGAATTCTACGGTTTTGCCGCATTCTTTGCATACCAGGTGGTCGTGGTGCTGTTTTGCGGTGCTGACTTCGTAGCGGGCAAAGCCTTCGCCTACGTGCAGTTCTTCCGCAAGGCCCACTTCGCACATGAGCTTAATGGTGCGGTATACGGTGGTTTGCCCTATGCTGGGATGTTTTTTGTGCACTTCCTGATAAATTTCTTCGAGGGAGTGGTGGCCTATCATGCAAAAAAATACTTTTGCAATGTTCACGCGTTGTTTTGTCGTGTTCAGACCACGTTGATCCATGAGCATAAGAAAGTTGTTCAGGCCTTCTTCTGCTGCTTTCACAGCGCCTTTTTTATCGGTATTTTTTTGCATAGATTTTTTGTCACCATATAATGTTTCGTTATACCCGTTTTATAAAATTTTTAAAAATGTGTCAAATCCTATATAATTTCTTGATTTTCTTTTGCAGTTAGTGTATTTGCCGAAGAGTTTTGCAGGGAAGATATGAAAATTGTTGAAAAAATATTTTGGCGGCCGCGCTATGAAAACGGCGGCGTATTTTGAGGAACATAATAAGGAACGGCTATGATATCTTGGCGGAATTTTAAAATCCATGCACGGGATTTGGTGCATTTGGGACTGCCCATACTGCTCGGCCAGCTTGCGCAGATGTCCATGAATTTCGTGGATACCGTTGTTGCGGGCACGGCGGGCACGGCGCATATGGCGGGCGTTTCCGTCGGCGGAGCGCTGTGGACGCCGCTTTTGCTTTTCGGCCAAGGGCTGCTGATTCCCATAGGGCCGCTGGTGGCGCAGGGGCTTGGCGCGGGCAAAAAAGAAAGTTTGAACCGTTTTTGGCGTCAGGGCATTTGGCTTGCCCTGTTCACTTCCGTATTTTTAATTGCCCTGTTCACCGCCGCTTCCCGCGCGTTTCTGCACACGGACAGAATTGATGCGGAAATGGCGCGCATCGCTTCCGAATATCTGTTTTACATTAAATGGGGTATGCCTGCTTTTCTGCTGTTTTTTGTGACGCGCTTTTTCATTGAAGCGAAGTCCTACACGCGGCCTGCCATGGTTGCGGGTTTTGTCGGGCTGTTCTGCAACATTCCTCTGAATTATGTTTTTGTGTTCGGCTGGTTCGGTATGCCGGCGCTGGGCGGCGCGGGCTGCGGCCTTGCCACGGCCATAGTCTGCTGGATTATGTTTTTGATCATGCTGTATTATCTGAAAAAGCACAGTCCGTTTACGCCGAAGTTTGTCAGGCCGAACTGGGGCATTATGCGCCGCGTGGGCCGTTTGGGACTGCCCGTTGCCTTTGCCCTGCTTTTGGAAGTTTCTTCTTTTTCGCTGATTTCTTTGCTTATTTCGCCGCTGGGAAAAATTACGGTATCGGGACATCAGGTAGCCATGACCACAAGCGCGCTGATTTTTATGTTTCCGCTGTCGCTTGGTTCAGCCACCAGCATTTTGGTCGGAAAATACCTGGGCGCGGGCGATTTGGCGCGCGCCAGGGAAAACAGGCAGGCAAGCGTGCTTATAAGCCTTATTGTCGCGTCCTGCAGTTTAAGCGGCCTTTTGCTTTTCAGGGAACAGATAGCGCAGCTGTATTCAGGCGATCCCATGGTTATCGCCCTGGCAAGTTCCATTATGGTATATACCGCGATTTATCAGTTTCCGGACAATGTGCAGATGTCCGTGCTTTCCGCGCTGCGCGGCTATAACGACACCAAGGCCATTTTCTGCATTTCCTGCTTTTCGTACTGGATTATGAGCGTGCCTTTGGGCTATGCCCTGTGCTATACGGAAATTTTGGGCAAGCCGCTCGGCGTGTACGGGTTTTGGATAGGGCTTATCGCGGGGCTGACCAGTTCCTGCGTGCTGGTGAATTTCCGCATACGGTATCTGGAACGGCTGACTCCCGAACAGATACGCCGAAAAATCAGCAAATAGCGCGCCGCGGTGCGCGGATAAGAAAAAAGGGGATTTCCCCTTTTTTTATGCTGTTATTTTTGTCTGCCAGTACAGAATGTTGTCCTGCACGAGGGGTTCTATTTTTCCTTCGTCGTACAGCCAGGCAAGGTAGGAGCGCACCGTGGAGCCTATGACGCTGTATTGGGAAAACGTCAGGTTCATGCCGTAACGGTTGAAAAGTTCCTGCAAAAGCATATCAAAAGAACGGGGCGTGCTGAGCGCGGCCAGAATGTTTTCCCGTGTTTCCAGTACGGCTCTGCGGTTTATGTCCACAAGTTCCCTGATGTTTTCAAAGGGTTCGCCGTGGGCGGGAATAAAGAGCTTTGCCTGCAGTTTTTCCGCTTCGTCCAGGCTTTTGAAATAGCCCTCTACGTAATAATTGAAGGAAATGCCGTATTTTTCGAAAATATACGGGCTGCACAGTTCGTCGGCGGTAAAAATGACGTTGTCGGGCGTGCGTATGCCGAACATATACAGGCTGTGCCCGGAAAGGGGTATTATTTCAAAACCTTCCGGCAGGTCTGCATCGGCAATGTCCAGCACTTTGCTGTTTTGGGCGGTAAAGGGCATGGTCTGCAGGGCCTTGGGCGGATAGCCTCCCCAAAGCGCCATGGCGGAAAGAATGGTGTTTTCTATGAATACGCAGTCCAGTCCGCTGGAATAGACGGGAATGGAAAATTCTTTCTGCAGCCACGCATTGGCGCCGATATGGTCGGCGTGGCAGTGGGTATTGATGATTGCTTTGGGTTTCCAGCCGTGTTCGCGGATCTGTCTGACGATTTTTTTGCCGATGCGCGGGTCAAGCCCCGTGTCGATAATCCACGCTTCGGGTTCGCCGCTTCTGCGGTCTACGTAAATGCCCATATTAACGGGACTGGCAATGTAATAGGTATTTTCGGCTGCCTGTATGCATTCGTACATAAAAAACCTCTGCTGCGTTTTGGCGCGTTTTGAAAATAACGCAAAAAAAGCACCGTGTAAACACAGTGCTTTTTGCAAAGAACGGACAAAGGAACTATCTGGAACCTGTTTTGGGATAAAAACCTGATTCGCCAGAAAACCTGTCTGCTAAAAGGCGGAAATTTTTGTCATGGCCTTGGAAAGACGGGCGGCCTGCACCGGGTCCATATAGGAAAAGATTTCGCCGGATTGTTTGCTTTTCATGCCGGTAAGAATGCGAACGGCGATTTTTTCGTCCAAAGTGGAAAGGGCTTCGGCGGCTTTGCGCGGTTTCATGGCGGCATAGGTGGCGATGAGGTGGCTGTATTTTTCGTCTTCCACGCTGTTGGCCTGCTGTACCATGTCGCCCAGTCTGTCTTCCAGTTTATTGAGTTCCTGCATACGGGAATTCATCTGTTCCTGCAGGGAGAGCAGTTCTTCTTCTTTTTGGTTGAGTTCCGCTTCTTTGTAGCTCAGCACGTTGGGAGAGTCGTAAGGCTTGTCGATGGTGGGCACGGGAATATTTGTGCTGGTGAGGCTTTGGTCGGGACGGCGGTATTCGCTGGCGTCCACGCCCTGAGCGTCAATATTTTGATTGACGGCCATGCTGCTTTGGCTGTTTTTTTCCGCGGCATGGGCCGTGCCTACAAGACTAAAGGAAAAACCAGATTTTTCTTTTTGATACTGAGGAGTTATGCTGTCCAGGCTTTGGGCGAGCTCTTCTTTGGCGTCATTGTCGGCGTTTTGGAAGGCATTGTCCAAAAGGGCTCTGCGGGTTTTGGCCTGCATGGTGCCGACGGTGGCGGCAGAGGCCTGTGCCAGCAAATCAGCCTGCACGTGCAGGTCATTTTGCTGATTTTTTATGTGCGGGGCAGGGCTTTGCTGTTTTTGTGCCTGCTGAATGGGGGCAGAGGCGGTTTTTGTGCCAGCTGTTTCGGTACAAGCGGCTGCCGTGTCAGCCTTTTGACTTTTTTCGGCGGTTTCGGAAAAAACAGCATAGTCGGAATTGGCTTTTTTCAGCGCCAGCAGCTGCTGTTCGCGGACTTTTGCCAGAGCCTGGGTTTTGGGATCAAGGCTTTTTTCTTCGCGGTCAAAGGAAAAAAGCGAACCGCCTGCCATAATGTAGGCTCCGAAAACAAGTTTTACAAGGCCGAGGGCCACAATCAGACAGCAGATGTTAGTAAGTCTGCGCTTTGAATCGAATGCTTGCGATTTCATCTAAGTTCCTCTGTTCTTTCAGCTGTTCTTCTTTTTTATATTGCTCAAAGTGTTTTTCTTTGAGCTTTTCCATTATTTTTCTGTCTTTGGACTTTTCCGCCAGCACGCGCTTGGCCTGTTCCAGCTCCGCGTCGGTTTTGGCTATGTCGGTTTGGGTTTGGGCGATGTCCTGCCGTATCGCTTTGATGTACATATCAATCAGCCAGCGATCTCCGCTTTGGGAAAACGGGGTGGCGGCAAGTTTTTGTTCCTGGAGCCGTTCTTCCTGTTTCAGCTGCGCATAGCGGTCTTTCAGGGCCTGGCTTTTTTGCTGCAGGCCTGCAGCGAGGGCTTTTGCTTCGTTTTCAAGCTGTTCCCTGTATTTCAGAACTTTTTCCAGTGAAAATTTAAACCCGGCCATAGTTTTTATCCTTGCCCTGAATATAGCATAGGAAGTGCCAAAATAAAAATATCACGTTATTTTAGTGTGTTGTGTATTGTAAAAATGGGGATTGTCCGGTTTTGGATTTTGCGGTGACAAGAACTTGACGAAAAAAGGGAAGAAAGGATACAAAAGATTAAAAGGAATTGTTCCTGCTATGGAAAAAATAATACATAATCCCGGCCGCAGCCGGGAGTCTGCATGGGACACGCTGAAAAAGTCTCTGCTTCCCCTTATGCTTGTGGCGCTTATGGCAGGCTGTGCCTGGTGGGTTTATGCTCAGGCAAGCGGCTCCTATGCGTGGCAGTGGCCGCGGGTATGGCGCTATATCGGTGTATGGACTGACGGCGGCTTCAAAAGCGGCGTGCTTTTGCAGGGGCTTGGGGTAAGCGTGCTTTTGGCGGTTTGCGGCATGGCTCTTTCCGTGCTGTTTGCTTTTGTGCTTGCGTTTATGCGGCTGAGCCCGTCGCCTGTGCTGCGCGGTGCGGGCGGTGCGGTTGTTTCGGCAATCCGCAATACGCCGCTGCTGATACAGCTGTTTTTGTTCTATTTTGTGGCGGCGGATATGCTGCATTTGGCGCCGTTTGCCGCGGCGGTATTCTGCCTTGCTTTGTTTGAGGGCGTGTATTTGGCGGAAATCCTGCGCGGCGGCATACTGGCTTTGCCCCATACCCAGTGGGAGGCTGCTTTCAGTCTTGGCATGACACTGCCAAAAACTCTGCGCTTTGTAATTCTGCCGCAGGTTTTGCGCAATGTTATGCCCAGTTTGTGCGGTCAGCTTATTTCCCTGATTAAAGACACGTCGCTGGTCAGCGCCATAGCCGTTGCGGATTTGACGCTGCAGGCGCGCACCGTGATTTCGGAAACCTATCTGTCCTTTGAAGTATGGATAATTACGGCGTTTATGTACTTTGCGCTGACGCTTTTTGTCAGCATTCCCGGATTTTGGCTTATGCGGCATTATGCCCGTATGGGGCGGTAACGGCGCGGTAAGCGCAACAAGGAGTAACTATGAAAAATTTTTTGAAAAAAATTGCGGCCTTTGTGCTTGCTGCGGTATGCATATGCGGTATGGGAACGGCAGGCGCCGCGGAAAAGTCCGTTATGGACAGCGTTACGGAACGCGGAGTGCTGCGCGTGGGATTTTCTACCTTTGTGCCGTGGGCCATGCAGGATAAAAACGGCGAGTATATCGGCTTTGAAATTGACGTGGCGCGCAGGCTTGCCGCAGACCTCGGCGTGGAGCTGCAGCTTGTGCCCACCAACTGGGACGGCATCATTCCTGCCCTGCTTGCCAAAAAATTCGACGTGATCATCGGCGGCATGGGGTCCACGCCCAAACGCAACCTGACGGTTAATTTTACGGTTCCCTATGATTATGCGGTTATGGATATGGTTGCCAACAAAGAAAAGGCGGCACAGCTTAAAACCCTTGAGGATTTTAACAAAAAAGAAGTTGTTGTGGCGGTGCGCAACGGTTCTTCCGGGGCGGCCTATGCCAAAAAGTATCTGCCTGACGCCACCCTGCGCGTTTTTAACGAAGAGGCCCCGGCAGTACAGGAAGTGCTTTCCGGCAGGGCGCACGCCTTTATTTCTTCCCGTCCTTTGCCTGCTTTGGAAATTGCCAAAAATCCGAATACGCTGTTCCGCCCGTTTGCATTGGACAACTACAGGGAGCCTGTGGGCTTTGCCGTGCGCAAGGGCGATTTTGATACGCTGAATGTGTTCAATAACTGGATTATAACCCAAAACGCCAGCGGCTGGCTCAAGGAACGCAGCGATTACTGGTTTATGGGCACGGACTGGCAGAAGGATATTCCCCTGCGTTAGCAGCCGCGTCTGCGCAGGTTTTGCGTTCTGCCGTGAGCAGGACGGGCATGGCTGGGGCAGAACGGTATAACAAAACGGAATAGGACTGGCTGCGGGCTTATGCCGCATTTTGGGTGCGGCGCATCGTTGTCTGCGCAGGATATTCCCGCATATGGGTATGGCATATATTTTAGGTTCTTATAAACGCACCTTCCGCACTATGAACGGCACGGACAAGCTGTTGCTTGCGGGCTTTGCTTTGGCCTGCGTGCCGCTTGTCTGGGGATTTTGGGAAGACGGCGGCAGTGCCGCAGGGCTGTTTTCTTATGTGCTGCGCGGCGACGGGCAGGGCGGCTGGCAGCCGGGTATTTTGCTGCAGGGTGTTTTCATGACCCTGCGCCTGAGTTTTTGGTGCCTGCTTGTGGCTTTTGTCAGCGGCACATTTGTCGGCATTGCCGCGGCGCATAAAAAGGGACTGTCCGCTCTGCCGGGAACGCTGTATATTTTGGTTCTGCGCAATATGCCGCCTTTGATTCTGCTGTTTTTGGTCTTTTTTTTCGCTTCTTCCGTATTGACGGAATTTTTGCTGAATGCGGAATATGCCATAGCCAAATCGGCTTATAGGGAATGGTTTTATCTGCTTGTCGCCCCGGAAGGCCAGCTGGACCGCATGACTGCCTGCGTTTTGACGCTGGGACTGTACGAAGGCGCGTATATTGCGGAAATTGTGCGTGCGGGCATCGAAAGCGTTCCTTACGGCCAGTGGGAAGCAGGCAGGGCAAGCGGACTCGGTGCGTGGCAGATACGGCGTTTCATTATTGCCCCGCAGGCTCTGCGTCAAAGTCTTGCTCCTTTGGCGGGGCAGAGCATAAGCACGGTGAAGGACAGCGCCATTGCTTCCGTAATTTCCCTGCAGGAGCTGACTTTTCAGAGCATGGAGCTTATGAGCGTCAGCGGCAGGACGGTGGAATTGTGGGTGCTTACGGCATTTTTGTATTTTTTGCTGTGTTTTTGTCTGGAAAAAATCAGCCATGCCTTGGAGGCGTCCATAAAATGGAAGCCGCTTTGTTGACGCTTTGCCGTCCGTGCGGCAGAACAAAGGCTTTTATGAATTTCAGGAAACTGTATTTACGGAGAAAATATGCACGCTTCAATGCCCATACGGCCCGAAACGCCCTGGCTTGCTCCGCTTGCGGGCTGGTCTGATCTGCCTTTCCGCCTGCTTTGCCGCAGTTACGGGGCCAAAGCCGCCTGTACGGAAATGGTCAGTGCCAAAGGTTTGGTTTACGGCGGAAAAAATACGCAGGATCTTTTGCGAACCGCTGCGCAGGACGAACCGCTTGCCGTGCAGATTTTCGGCGCGGAACCGGATTTTATGCAAAAAAGCGTGCAAATCCTCAAAACATACGGTTTCAGGCATTATGACGTCAACGTGGGCTGTTCCGTGCACAAGGTGGCGAAAACGGGCGCAGGGGCGGCTATGCTCAAAGATTTGCCCAATTTTTATGCGGTGGCCAAAAGCGTTATTGACGAAGTGCACGGCGACAGCGGCCATACGGTGGGCTTTAAGCTTCGGCTCGGGTATTATTTGGGCGAAAACGTGTATGAGGAAGCGGCGCTGCGTCTGCAGGATTTGGGCGCGGACTGGATTACCCTGCACCCGCGTTACGCCAAACAGGCATTTTCCGGCGTGCCCGACTATGCGGCTTTGGCGCGGCTGAAAGAAATTTTGGACATTCCCGTTATTGCCAGCGGCGATTTGTTCACTGCGCGCGACGGGGTGCGCGTGCTTTTGGATACGGGCGCGGACGGCGTGATGTATGCGCGCGGCGCCATGAGCAATCCGCGTATTTTTCGGGAGCATGAAATGCTGTGGCGCCATGCGGCCGAACACGGGCTGAAAAGTTTGGAGCTGCCCGCCGTTGAGGATCTTTTTCCCAAAACGCCGCAGCAGATAAAAGCCGATGTGCTCGAATGCATTAAACGGCATATTGCCTATGCCAAAGAATACAGCCCGGAACGCGCGGTACTGCAGATGCGTACCATAGTGCCGCATTATGTCAGACATCTGGAAAACGCAAAACAGGTGCGCCAGGCGCTGATAAAATGCCGCAGTTTTGCGGAACTTGACGAAATCATTGCGGAATTTTTCTCTTAATGAAATATGCTGCCGCGACGAATACTTGTTTTTGATGAATATTTTTTGCGGCGCCAAATAAAAAAATAAGCACTTGGGGGGGAGCCAAGTGCTTTTGGGGGAGTGTAGACTTTGAGACCAATAAAGTCTACTGATAAGGGGTTGGTTAATGGTTTGTAAATTTAGTCTGCTGAGGAGTATTGTCTGTTTTTTGTATATTGTTGTTTTGGTTTGTTTCCGTTGTTTCGTTTTGTTCCGGATTGGCAAGAATTTCCGCCAAAAACTGCAGGAACGTGTAATCGTTGGAAGAAGCCTGCCACACTTCGTGTGATGAAAACTCGTCGCTGTCGGGCAGTGCTTCATAAGTCTGAGCCAGACATAACGGGGCAAAAAACAGAGAAATCAACCAGACGGCATATACGGCAAAGGCGTTTCCTGTAATTTTTTGCATACTTTTCTCGTAAGCGAGTATAAACCTGCAATGAGGTTTATACTCTTGGAAAGCTAACTAAAAATTGCGTTTGTGAGGAAGACAATTTTTAGTGATTGTATAAGCTATGATGACCAACTTTTCCTGACAGGATAATAGCAAAGAGCGTGCCAAAGAAAATATTTATTGATAACCTATTGAAAGACAATAAAATATTTATTATGTTCCTAGAAAAGGACCGGTTCTGCAGACAGGAAAATGGTAAGAATTTTATACACTGTTCAATTTTTATACAACTATAGCCGCATGAGGTTGAAAATGATACGCAAAGCATATTGTGCAGGTTTGTTTTATCCGCAAAATCCGCAGGGGTTGCGTGAGAGTATGCATAAATTTTTTGCACCGTTTCTGCATGGGGAAAATACGGCCGGGCAACATACGGCAGGAGAGGCTGGCCGCGTTCCCGTACGCATATGCCTGCTGCCCCATGCCGGGCATATATACAGCGGTGCCGTCACAGCCAAGACTCTCGCGGAGATTGTACTGCCAAGCAAATTGATTATGCTTTGTCCCAATCATACGGGGCTTGGCAGACACGGTGCGGTATGGGACAGGGGCGGCTTTGAAACGCCGCTCGGCATTGTGCCTGCCGCGGAAGACACTGCCGCGGCTTTGCTGCGCTATCCTTGTTTTGCCGCCGATACCGCGGCGCATATCCGCGAACATTCCGTTGAGGTTATTTTGCCGTTTTTGCAGTATTTGTACGGGGATAGCCTGAGCATTGTGCCTGTCGGCCTCGCGGGTTTGGAAAATTTGGACGCCATGGCGGCGGCAGTTGCCGAATGTATGCGTGCCGACAGCAAGGTCGGGCTTGTTGTCAGTTCCGATATGAACCATTTTGCGTCCGAAAAGGAAAACCGCCGCAAGGATTTTTTGGCACTGGAGGCGCTGCGGTCTTTAGATGAAAAAATGTTAATTCAAACAGTTATGGATAATGATATCAGTATGTGCGGCGTGCTCGGCGCCTATATCGGCATACGTGCCGCCAAAGCTTTGGGCTTGCGGGAATGCCGCATAGCGGGCTATGATACGTCAGCGTCGGCTTCGGGCGACAGCAGCCGGGTTGTGGGTTATGCCGGCGCATATTTTTTATAGGAGTTTTGTATGCTAGCAGAAAGAATGGACAGACTGGGAACGGAAAACGCTTTTCAGGTGGCGCTGCGCGCCATGAAACATCAGGAAGAGGGCAATATTGTATATCCTTTTCATTTGGGGGATTTGAATTTCAAAACTCCGGAGCCTGTGACCGAAGCCATGTTCAGAGCCGTGCGCGACGGAAAAACCGGTTATTGTCCGGCGGCAGGCATTTTGCCCCTGCGCGAGGCGTTGGCGCAGGACATCAACGCAAGCCGCGGCACGGCCTATACGGCGTCCAATGTGCTGATACAGACAGGCGGCAAGCCCGTAATCGGCAAATTTCTGCTGGCCTTTATGAATGCGGGAGACGAAGTCCTTTTCCCCAATCCCGGCTTTCCCATTTACGAATCCTTTATCGAGTTTTTGGGCGGCACGCCGAAGCCTTACGGTTTTTTGGAAACCGAGCGCGGCTACAGCATAGATATCGAGGCACTGGAAAAATCCATTACGCCCAAAACAACCTGCATTATTATCAATGATTTTCAAAATCCCACAGGGTCGGAGGCGAGCCGGGAAGAACGGGAAAAACTGGCGGAAATCATTCATAAATACAAATTGACGGCGCTTATCGACGAGGCGTATTTTGATATCCGCTACGAAGGAAAATCCCGTTCCATGCTGGAAATAGAGGAAATCCGCGGCAGCTGCGTGCTGCTGTATACGTTTTCCAAAAAGTTCGCCATGACGGGCTGGCGCGTGGGAGCCATGCTTGCGCCTGACAAATATATTCCGCAGCTTTCCAAGCTCAATGTGAACATCGAATCCTGCACTCCGCATTTTACGCAGTACGGCGCACTGGCGGCACTGCAGCTTCCCGAAAGCGAAAACAAAAAAATTATCGACGAACTGCGCATACGCCGCGATTTGGCGGTGCGCCTGCTGAACGAAGTGGACGGCGTGCACTGCCCAAGCCCCAACTGCGCTTTCTATTTGTATCCGAACGTGACCAAACTCATGGCCAAAAAAGGCTTTGCGGGCAATTATGCGGAATTTGCCGAAGACGTGCTGATTAAAACCGGGGTTTCGTTCTGCACCCGCGAGCATTTCGGCAAAAAACTGCCCGGCGAAACGGAAAGTTTTGTGCGGCTTGCTTTTTCCGGCGTCAATACCGAACAGATCGAAAACGCCTGCAGAGCGCTTAAGGAATACGCGGGGTA
This sequence comes from uncultured Desulfovibrionaceae bacterium, assembly GCA_949299515.1. Taxonomy (GTDB): domain Bacteria; phylum Desulfobacterota; class Desulfovibrionia; order Desulfovibrionales; family Desulfovibrionaceae; genus Taurinivorans. The sequence goes on along the minus strand of CASGAP010000004.1, from coordinate 69,339 downwards.
ACGGGAAAATTTTGTATAATTTGTGATAACGATATAAAATTTCGTTTTATGGAGCTTTGCCTGGGGGCTAAATAATTTTTTTCTAGGGGGAAACGATTGCGCTGCTGTTTAGTAGCGTAAGGTTCGCAAGCTCACTGACGCAAACGGTCTGCCGCTTTTTCGGCGGCTTCCCAAGTCCCTCATTGCTCGGTATTACGGAACCTTACGGAACTTTGCCGAAAATTTCGGCTTCTGTTCCGCGAGCTCCCACACGCTTTGGGGAGTTTCTCCGCAGCGTGCATTTTGCCTGTTTTTGTGCCGGCAAAAAATGGAATTTTTTCCAAAAAAAACTCCCCTTTGAAAAGGGGAGTTTTTTGTCTGTTTTTGAGAATACAGAAAGTTATACTTTTGCCGCGGTGCGCAGGTCGGCAACGGCGTCGGTTTTTTCCCAGGTAAATTCGGGAAGTTCGCGGCCGAAGTGTCCGTAGCAGGAAGTTTTGGAATAAATGGGACGTTTCAGGTCGAGGCGTTTGGTGATATGGTACGGACGCAGATCGAACACTTCGCGTACTGCTTTGGTGAGGATTTCGTCGGGAATTTCGCCTGTGCCGAGGGAAGAAACCAGCACGGAAACAGGTTCAGCAACGCCGATGCAGTAGGCTATCTGCACTTCGCAGCGCGGTGCAAGGCCTGCGGCTACCACGTTTTTGGCCACATAGCGGGCCATGTATGCGGCGGAGCGGTCAACTTTGGACGGGTCTTTGCCGGAGAATGCGCCGCCGCCGTGGTTGCCCATGCCGCCGTAGGTGTCGTTGATGATTTTACGGCCGGTAAGACCGCAGTCGCCCACGGGGCCGCCGATAACAAAACGGCCGGTGCGGTTGATGAAGATTTGGCAGTCTTTTTCGTCAAAGAAGCCGGACTGGCTGAGGACGGGATAAATAACTTCGCGGCGCACGGCTTCTTCAATGTCTGCCTGGCTTACGTTCGGAGCGTGCTGGGTGGAAATAACCACGTTGTTGATGCGGATCGGCTTGCCGTCTTCGTATTCAAAGGAAAGCTGGGTTTTGCCGTCCGGGCGGAAGAAATCCACAATGCCGTTTTTGCGCACGCGGGCAAGCTGCAGGGAAAGCTGGTGTGCCCAGTAAATGGGGGCGGGCATAAGGGTATCGGTTTCGTTGGAGGCAAAGCCGAACATCATGCCTTGGTCGCCTGCGCCTTGGTCTTCGGGGTTTTCGCGGTTTACGCCCTGGGCAATGTCCGGGGACTGTTTGTCAATGGAAGACAAAACCGCGCAGGTTTGGTAGTCGAAGCCCATATCGGAGCTGTTGTAGCCGATGTTTTTAATGGTTTCGCGCACAACGTGCGGAAGGTCCGCATAGCCGGAAGTGGTGATTTCGCCGGCAATGACAGCCATGCCTGTAGTAACGAGGGTTTCGCAGGCAACGTGGGATTCGGGGTCCTGTTCGAGAAGGGTATCTAAAATGGCGTCGGAAATTTGGTCGGCAACTTTGTCAGGATGGCCTTCCGTAACGGATTCGGAAGAAAAAACGTATTTACCTTTTGCGGGAATCATAAGTCTCCTTTGCGAGGCTTTTTGCGTTCGCGTATTATTTGGAAATTAAAATATTGTCTAAAAGGCGTGCTTTGCCCAAATAAACCGCCACGGCAACGACGGCACGGTCTTTTAGGGTTTCAAGCGGGGCAAGGCTGTCTTCGTCGACCATGCTGACATAGTCGATGCGGGCAGCCGGGATATTGTCTGCGATGTATTCGGCAAAAGCCGCATACAGCTTTTGGGCGCTGCATTCGCCCTGTTTGGCCATATCCTGCAGGTGCAGCAGGCCTTTGCGGATATGCGGGGCAAGGGCGCGTTCTTCTTTGGTCAGGTATGCGTTGCGGGAGCTCATGGCAAGCCCGTCTTCTTCGCGTACCAGCGGGCAGCCCACAATTTCCACCGGCATATTCAAATCACGCACCATGCGGCGGATAATGGTCAGCTGCTGATAGTCTTTTTCGCCGAAGCAGGCGAAATCGGGCTGAATAAGGTTAAACAGCTTGGTTACCACGGTGCATACGCCGCGAAAATGCGTCGGTCTGGTAATGCCGCAGAGGCCCTTGGCCAGTTCGGGCACTTCAACCCAGGTTGCGTGATCGGCATAATACATGGCGGCAGCGGGCGGTTCGAACAAAATATCCGTTCCGGCATTTGCGGTCATGCTGTGGTCGCGCTCCGGGTCGTTGGGGTATGCGTCCAAGTCTTCGGTGGGCGCAAACTGCGTGGGGTTTACAAAACGGCTTACCACAACAATATCGGCAAGCTGTCTTGCTTTGGTGATAAGGGAAACGTGGCCGGCGTGCAGAAAGCCCATGGTCGGAACGAGGGCAATGGTTTTGCCTTGTTTTTTCAGCTCGCTGCAGCGTTTTTTGATGTCTTCGAGAGTGCTGAGAATTTCCATAGTGAGTACGACTATATCAATTTATTGTTATATAGTTATATAGACAAATCCTTTTATATACGCAAATTAAGCATATGTCTAGCTTTAATTTTCGCAAATATGCTTTTCCTTGTCAAAAAGAGCAAGAACCTGTAAGATATACGCACAATTTTGCAGGGAGAAAAAATGAACCCGTTATTTCAAGGAAAAATAGACAATTTCTGCGCGGCGTATTCCGTGTTGAATGCATTGCGGCTTATTTGCGGCATTTCGGCATTTCAGGCGCGCGACATTTTAAACGATATGTTTGTGGAGCAGGCAAAAAATATCGAGGAATGGAAAAAAATCGTCTGCCACGAAACAACGTATTACGGTCTTGTGCGGCATATGCTGGAAAAATGGCAGACAACTTACAATTACGCCGTCTGGCAGCCCTTTCCCTGCGACAAGCCCAATATAACCCATGTCAAAACGTTCAGTCCCGAAGTGGATTTGGATACGGTTTGGGAATTTCTGCAGAAAAACGTCAAAGACAAGCAAAGTACGGCGGTCATGCGTTTCTGCCGTTTTTTGCCGCATCAGCCGGGGCCCATCGTGGACCATTGGTCAACGGTTCTGCGGGTTACGGACAGGGAAATTTTTCTTTACGACTGCAGTCTTGAAAGCACTGGCTGGTATGTGCTGCGCCGCGAAAAATTTTTTACCGCGCCGTTTCATGCCGTTCCGCCGCAGAAAATCGGACTTGCCAATCAGTTTACCCTGAACCTTGCCGCGGAGGAATTCGGCGTGCTGTGCCCGGAATCCGTTTTTATGGCGGAAAGAAAAGCAACAGCTTTCGATACCGTGAAAACCGCGTTCAAAAGAAAAATTTTTGCGGATTAATCTTGACCGATCGGGTAAGCGGCCTTATTTTTAAACGACAGCGCAATTAAACTTTTTTAGCTTTTGGGAATGTCTATGTCACAATTAGAAAGTGCCGAACTTGAAGAAATTTTTTTGGAATATGAAGTGCTTACCGCACAGGTTGATAAACTGTTCCAGGACGTGCAGGCCAAATATCCCGAGGAAGTTGCCTGCAGCAAAACCTGCAGCGACTGCTGCCATGCCCTTTTTGACCTGTCCCTTGTGGAAGCCATGGCCATAAACCGCGCTTTTCACGAAAAATTCGGTTTCGGCGCGGAACGCTCCAAAATCCTGGAGCGCGCAAACGATGCCGACAGAACCCTTACCCGTCTGAAATACCATTATTTTAAAGACGTGCAGTCCGGCATGAGCGACGAGGAAGTCATGGCCAAGGCCGCGCACGAAAAAGTGCGCTGTCCGCTTTTGGGCGACGACAATCTGTGTATGCTGTACGAACACCGTCCGCTTACCTGCCGCATTTACGGCGTGCCCACGGCCATTAACGGCAAGGGCCATGTATGCGGAAAATGCCGTTTTGACAAAGGCGGCAAATATCCCACGCTTCAGCTTGACAGAATACAGGACAGGCTGGCCGCCATGAGCCATAAAATCGCCAAAGTGCTGGGTTCGAAATATAAAGAACTGCATCATGTGTATGTGCCCGTTTCCATGGCGCTCATCAATAAATACGATGAAACCTATCTTGGTCTTAAAACCGAACAGAAACCCAAGAAAAAAATGAAATCTCCCCTTGAATAAGAGGAAAAAACATGAGTCTGAATATTCCCGCAACCGTATACCGCGACAGCACCCCTCCCGAACTTACGGAAGAACAGGAACAGCTGAAAAGAGATTTATACAATAAAATTCCCGAACGCAGAAGAAAATTCATTGACAAAATCGGGTACGAAAACTGGGACCCGTTCCCGAAACCCAACGACCCGATGGAAATACGCAAGGACGTGTCAAAACGTACGTCCCAGGAGCTTATCCGCGAATTTCTGCAAACCCGCAGCGAAGACTCCCCGCAGAGCAATGCCTACCGTCAGGGAGCCCTGGAACTTGCCCTCGGCATTATTAACAAAGACGAAAAGTTCCTGGGATATTTCGATTTTGCCGTATGGTACTATAAGCTTCTCGAAAGAGAAGGCTATATGGAAAACGGCGGCAGCAAAACCAAATAACGAACCAAACAACACGGAATACGAGGAAAACCATGAAAGAACGCTATGAATCTTTGGACGAATATATTCAGGATTTGCAGGCGGAAATAGCCCAAAGCGACAACTGCGCCAACCACTATTACCAGCTCGGCATGGCCATGCTTGCCAAACACGATTACGTAGAAGCGGAAAACGCGTTTTTAAACGCCGTGCGCCTGTCACCGCGCCTTGCGGAAGGATTTGTGCAGCTCGGCGGCCTGTGCCTTCAGCGCGGGGATTACGAAGGCTGTCTGCGCTACAACACCGAAGCGTCCAATATCCGCGCAAAATATGCCGTACCGCAGGCAAATATCGGATTCTGCCACTTGCAGATGGGAGATGTGAAAAAGGCAAAATCCGCCCTGCTGAAAGCGCTTAAATGGGACCCGGAATTTCTGCAGGCCAGAACCACGCTTGCCTCTGCGTATTTTATGGAAGGCAACTATGATGCCTGCATCGAAGAAAGCAACAACGTTATCAAAGCACAGCCTGCCTTCGGTCCCGCATGGAACAATTTAGCACTTGCTTTTTTTGAAAAAGAAGAATATCAAAAAGCGGCCGATGCAGTTAAGCAGGCGCAGCAATGCGGATATGAAGTACATCCGGATTTTGTAAAGCAAGTGCAGGAAAAAATATAAACGGCTCTCCTAAGTTTATATTTTACGCATCGTATTTAATGCCGTATGCCCCCATCATACGGCATTTTTTATGGACTTTGCCCAATTCCGAAAAAGATGATACGTTTCTGCAGAAGTCTGTCTCTTTTTTTTCTCTCCCCGTACAGCTCTTGGTTCTCTTTGCCGCAATAACGGTTTTGTCTGTTTTTGCGCTGACGGCTTATTCAAGTTTAATTATTTATGCAAATTCAAAAATAAAATTTTTTTGCACATATCCGCAAATGCCGGGCAATGTGGGAGCCGGGGGAGCCGCTCAAAGGGCGATAAGCCGTTTGCGTTCGTGCGCCTGCGAACTGTACGCAACCGGACAGCAGCGCAGTCATTCCCCAAAAAATAAAAATTACACCCCGGTTCGCTTTGGAGTTTCAAAGGGGAAACGCCTCATAAAATTTTGCACGGTTTTTTGAAAAAGTCCAAAAAAAAGCCCTCGTCTGAGGGCTTTTTCAGATGTCTTATCCGATAATGTCTTTGAGTTTCTTTTTGATTTTTGAAGACAGTTTTGCTTCGTGCTTATCGAAAAGGCTGTCCAAAGCCTGCAGGAGTTCTTTCTGTTCTTCGGTCAGGTTGGTCGGGGTTTCCACGACTACCTCTATGAGCAGGTTGCCCGTGCGTTTTTCGCCGGGGAAGGGCAGGCCTTTGCCTTTTACCTGATACACGGCGCCGCTTTGCGTTCCCTTCGGCACTTCAAATTCGATTTCTTCGTCCAGGGTCGGCACTTTGATTTTTGCGCCCAGCGCCGCTTTGGTAAAGGGAATTTTGGTGCTGTAAATGAGGTCTTGGCCGTCACGGTCAAAAACTTTGTCGGCTTCGATATGGATTACCACGTATAAATCGCCGTTGGGGCCGCCGTTTCTGCCGGCTTCGCCCTCGCCGCGCAGGCGCAGTCGTGCGCCGTCGTAAACGCCCGCAGGGATGTGAACGGTAAGTTCGCGTTTTTCCTGAATATGGCCGTCACCCTTGCAGCGCGGGCAGGGTTTGGAAATAACGGTGCCTTTGCCGTGGCATTTGGGGCAGGTGCTGGCAAAGCGGAAAGGCCCCTGCTGAACGAAAACCTGGCCTTTGCCGCCGCATTGGGGGCAGGTTTCCGGTTTGCTGCCTTCTGCGGCTCCCATGCCTTTGCAGTCGGGGCAGTTGGCGGTGCGTGGAATGGTCAGGCGCACATCGTCGCCTTTTGCCGCCTGTCTGAACGTGATTTTCAGATTATAACGCAGGTCGTCGCCCACGGTGGGACGGTTGGCGGAACGGCCGCCGCCTCCGAAACCGAAGAAGTTTTCAAAAATATCGCCGAACTGGGAAAAAATATCTTCATTGGTGAAACCGCCGAAACCGCCGTTCATGTCGGTATGGCCGAATCTGTCGTAATGGACGCGTTTTTCGTCGTCGCGCAGGACGTCGTAGGCTTCCGCGGCTTCTTTGAAACGGGCTTCGGCTTCTTTGTCGCCGGGGTTTCTGTCGGGGTGGTTTTCAAAGGCGAGTTTGCGGTAAGCTTTTTTGATTTCTTCAAAGCTTGCGGTTTTTTCCACGCCGAGAACTTCGTAATAATCTCTTTTGCTCATGGTATATGCGGGTTGAGGTCTGAACAAAACAATGCCGACTTTGTTTGCACGCAGTCGGCATCATATATTGCGGAAAGCAATTATGCACCGGACTATTGTCCAATACATAAGCATTGTTTGTTAATCGTCAATAAGGTTTTTCTGCAAATCTTCGTCTTCACGCACGGGAGTAAAGTAGTCGAGGTTTTCCGGCAGGATTTTTCCTGCTGCAATTTCGCGCAGGGCGGTTACGCATTCCTTGTTTTTGGTGTTTACAAGGGGTTCGTAGCCTTGGCGGAATTGGTGTACACGTTTAATTGCCATCTGCACAAGCAAAAAGCGGTTGTTAATGCGTTCCTGACAATCTTCGATGGTAATACGGGCCATATTTTCCTCACTTTGCTGACAAGCTGTTTATTGCTGCCCACAATTGGGTATACACTTAAATTGTAAAGATAAAAATTATTATTCTTAAGTGTTTGGCTTGTCAAGTTAAGAATTTTTTTCATTTTTTGAATACAGTGACGCGAAGCGGAAACGGCGTGCGTCAGCGTATGACTTTGCGCGGCTTGGAACCGGAACGGGCTTCGATGTAGCCGTCTGTTTCCAGCCTGTCGATAATGCGGCCCGCGCGGGAAAAGCCGAGACGGAAGCGGCGCTGCAGCATGGAAATGGAAACGGCGTCCTGTTCCTGCAGCCAGTCTACGATTGTTTCGTACATTTCGTCGTGTTCCGTATCGTCGCCGTCGCCGAACACGGGTTCCGGAGCGCTGTCGCCGTATTTGGAAAAGTCTGCCGCATATTCGGGTTCTGCCTGGCTTTTCCAGAAATCCGTCACGGCGCGCACTTCTTCTTCGGTGACAAAGGCTCCGTGTATGCGCATAAGGCCGCCCGAGCGCGGTTTAAAGAGCATATCCCCTTTGCCGAGCAGGGTTTCCGCGCCGAATGCGTCCAATATGGTACGGGAATCTATGCCGCTGGAAACCTGAAAGGCAATGCGCGCGGGAAAATTGTTTTTGATGAGCCCGGTAATGACGTCCACGCTGGGTCGCTGCGTGGCGAGGATTATGTGTATGCCGGCGGCGCGCGCAAGCTGGCCGAGGCGCGTGATGTGGCCTTCCACTTCTTTGCCTTTCTGCATCATAAGGTCGGCCAGTTCGTCTACGATGATCACGATAAAGGGCAGTTCTTTCAGTTTTTCGTTTTCAAGGGCTTTGAGGCGTTCGGGCAGGGTGTCGGCGCTTTCCGCGTTTTTGTGCCTGCGCACGAACGCGTTGTATTCCGTTATGTTGCGCATTCCGAGGTTTTCAAAAAGTTTGTAGCGCTGGTCCATTTCGTCCACGGCCCAAAGCAGGGCGTTGCGCGCAATATCCATGTCCGTAACCACGGGGTGCACCAAGTGCGGCAGGCCGTTGTACATGGAAAGTTCCACACGTTTGGGGTCTATGAGCAGCATCTGCACTTCATGGGGCTGCGCTTTGTACAGTATGCTTAAAATAATGGAGTTGAGGCACACGCTTTTGCCCGCTCCCGTGGCGCCTGCCACGAGCAGGTGCGGCATATCGTCCATTTTGACGCTGACGGGCGTGCCGAAAATATCTTTGCCGAGCCCCAGCGTCAGTTTGGATTCGGAATCGGCAAAAGCGGAATTTTGAATGATTTCCCTGAAGCTGACGATTTGGCGTTTGTCGTTGGGCACTTCCACTCCCACGGTATCCGTGCCGGGAATGGGGGCCTGTATGCGCACTGCCACGGCTTTGATCGCCATGGCAATATCTTTTGCAAGGGCTTCGAAACGCTTGACTTTTACCCCGCGTTCCGGCCGCACTTCGTACATGGTGACCACAGGTCCCGGCAAAATGCCGGCAAGCTTGCCCTGTACGTTGAAATCCGCCAGACATTCGATAAGTCTTTTGCCTTTTTCTTCGAGGTCGGCTTTGTCGGGAGCGTCCTTGGGAGCGGGAACGGGCGAAAGCAGATCCAAAGAAGGCAGGTTGGCGTTGACGGGTTCTTTTTCGCTGTCCGCAAACAGGGAAGACCAAAAGCCTTTTTTCTTGGGTTTTTCGTCCTGTCCGTCGGATTTGGGGCTGTCTTTGGCGCAATTGTCTTTATTTTCTTTGGCAGCGGCGTCTTCTTTCGGGGTTTTGTTTTTTTTGTCCTGTTTGTCGCCGCCGTCTTCTTCGCCGTCAGAGCCGAAAACGGGACTGATTATGGGCAGCGGGCCGTCGGAAACGCTGTCCGTTTCTTTGTCCGTGCCGTTTTTTTCGTCATCGTAAAGGTCAAGGGACGGCAATTCGTGTTCGCCGCCGTTTTCTTCGGTTTTTTCCTGCGGTTCTTTTTTGAAAGGATTTTTAAATTTAATGCTGAAGGAGTTTTTCTTTTTGTCTTTCGGTTTTTCTTCGGGTTTTTCTTTTTCGGTTTCAAGGGCTGAGCGGAACAGGTCGGTTTTGCTTTCCGTGCCGCGGCCGCTGCTGTCCGTTTTGCCGGATTTTTTCCCGAATGCCAGGTTAAGAATTTTGCCGAACAGGTTGACCCATGAAATGTGGAAACACAGTTCCATGCCCACCATGAGGCAGAACAGCCAAATAAAAGCGCTGCCTATGGGGTTGAAATACATATGGAATGTGGCATACAGCCAGGCTCCGCAGAAGCCGCCGCCCTGCACGTCGCCTATGCCGAGGGTCACGGCTTCCGCAAGGGTTATGAAGCACAGCGTCAGTATGGCATAGCCGAGCATACTGTACCACGGGATAATTACCCAGCGCACGATGAAGCCGAGTCCCATGCCGAAAAAAAACAGCACCCAGATATAGGAGGCTATGCCGAAAAAATCGTTTAGAAATCCGGAAAGATACGCTCCGAACGTGCCGGCATAGTTCTTTATTTCGTAGGTCGAGCTGATAGACTGGTTCAGCGTGGGGTCGTTGATATTGTGGCTCCAGAGGCTGATCCCGATAAGCAGGCTTAAAAACAAAAAGAGCAAGCCTAACAGCTCACGCAGGTGTCTTGTGTTTTTCGTAAGAAACTCCTGAGGGCAGGGCAAAGGGCGTACGTTTCTTTTTCCTGCCGAAATATGAAGGCGCGAAAAAGGGGAAAATCCCCTTTTCCGAAATTATTCACGGCCGAGGTATTCGTCGTTTTCCGTGTTGACTTTTACTTTGTCGCCCACTTTTACGAAAGCGGGAACCTGAATGACAACGCCGGTTTCGAGTTTTGCCGGTTTGGTGATGTTGTTGACGGTATCGCCTTTGGCAACTTCTTCGGTTTCGATAACTTCAAGAATGAGGGAAAGGGGAATTTCGATGTCAATGGGCTTGCCGTTGTAAAGAAGAACGAGAACCTGCTGCGCTTCTTTGAGGTAGCGTTCCTTGCCGCCGCAGAAATCCGCTTCGAGGTGCAGCTGTTCGTAGGTTACCATGTCCATAAACACAAGGTCTGCGCCTTCTTTGTACAGATACTGCATTTCGCGCTGTTCAAGGTCGGGGCGGCCTACTTTTTCGCCGGAACGGAAGGTATTGTCCACAATGCGGCCGTTGAGGATATTGCGCAGTTTGGTGCGTACCATGGCGCCGCCTTTGCCCGGTTTGAAGTGCTGGAATTCGACAATTTCATAAGGTGTGCCGTCTATTTCGATTTTAAGCCCGCGTTTAAAGTCCGTGGTGGAAAACATGCTTACTCCTTTAATTTTGCATAGTGCTTTTGTTTAGTTTTTTGCTTTATAACGTATAAGGGCGTCAACTGCAAGCAAATATGAGTCCAGCCCGAAACCGGCGATTACGCCTATGGAAGACGCGGCAATCAGGCTTTTTCCGCGCAGGCTGTCCGCGGCCGTTGCGGCACCGCCCGAACGGGCAAGAATGTTGCTGATGTGCACTTCCGCAAAGGGGACTTTTATCCAGGAAAGGCAGTCCGCCAGGGCAAGGGACGTATGGGTAAAGGCGCCCGCGTTGAGCGCAATGCCGATACTGTCTCCGTTCAGGTATTCGGTGCGTGCCTGTTCGAGCCTGTCGATGATCGCGCCTTCGTGGTTGCTTTGAAAATAAACGGGTTCAAGCCCTTTTTTGCGTATTTCGTCAAAAACGTATTCCATGCCCTGGCTGCCGTAGATGTGCGTTTCCCGCTTGCCGAGGTGGCCGAGGTTGGGGCCGTTGAGGATTAAAACTTTTTCAGGCATAAAATCTTCCTTGTATTTTCTTTAAAAATGCTGTAAAAAAACTATACAGTTATTCCTTTTTTCTGTTTGCCGCACCTTGCCGAAATTACGGGGCTTTGCGGCGCTTTTATATTTTTATGTTATAAATCAACAGTTTTCAGGAACAAAATGACTAATAGCACAGAAACGAACGAAATAGAAGTATTTAAATTTCCTCAGCTTGTGCTGGAACAGACGCTGTATACGCTGAATCAGCTGAAAGCCGCCGCGCCCGAGTCCGCCCACATTGCTCTTGCGGGGCGTTCCAACGTGGGGAAGTCTTCGCTGATTAATGCCCTTGCCAAAAGAAAACAGCTTGCCAAAGTCAGTTCCACGCCGGGCAAAACCCGTTCCGTGAATCTGTACAGGGTGGAGCCGCAAGGCTTTTATCTGACAGACCTGCCCGGTTACGGCTATGCCAAGCGTTCCAAGTCCGAACGGGAGCTGTGGGCGAATTTGATCGAAAAATATTTGGTGGAATGCGAAAATCTTGCCGCCGTGGCTGTTTTGCTGGACTGCCGTCTGGAACCGCAGGAAGCGGACATTATGATGGTGAAATTTGCCCTTGCCCACAATATCCCCATTATTCCGATTTTGACCAAGGCGGACAAGTGCACGCAAAAAGAACGCAGTGACCGCATAAGCAAATGGACCGTGCTTATTCCGCGCGGAGAGCCGCTGGCTGTGTCTTCCCATACGGGCATGGGGCTGGAAAAAGTTTGGAAAAAACTTATTCAGACCGCACTGCGGTCCCCGCTCATGCAGGCACGGGACGCAGCACAGGATACTGTACAGGATACGGCGCACGGCACGGTGCAGGAAATGACGCCGGACATGACGCGGGAAATTTGTTCCGAAGCGGACGGAGAAATGCCGGCAGAAGCGCAAAGGGGCACGGAAAACGGCATTGCCGTTTCGGCCGAAGCGGCAGAACGTGCCGAAATTGTCCGCAGCGGTGCCGAAGCGGCCGCGGCCGAAACCGAAAAGCCCAAAAAAATCCGCACCAAGCGCGGTGCCGCCGCCCGCGAGCGCGAAGCCCAAAAAAAGCGCGAGCAGGAAAAAGCCCGCATAAAGGCTAAGGAAGAAAAATCCCGCGCCAAGCACAAAAGGAAATAATATGCCGGATTTGTCCCTTTTAAACGAAGCGCAGCATAAAGCGGTGACGGCAGGCGATCATCCTTTGCTTGTCATTGCGGGCGCAGGCAGCGGCAAAACCCGCACCATTGTTTACCGTTTGGCGCATTTGGCGGAAAACGGCGTCAATCCCCATTCCATTCTGCTGCTGACCTTTACCAAGAAAGCCGCGCAGGAAATGCTGCACAGGGCCGCGGGACTGCTGGGTTCGGAGCTGATGGGCGTGCAGGGCGGCACGTTCCATGCGTTTTCCTATACGCTGCTGCGCCAGTTTCCGCCTGCGTGGGCCAAGTCTTCCCTGAGTATTTTGGACAGTTCCGACTGCGCGAACATTATCAGCCACTGCCGCGAAGAAAAGAAAATCGGCAGGGGCGACAGGTCTTTTCCCAAAAACGCCACCGTGCACGGGCTTATCAGCAAGGCGCGCAACAAGGAAATGCCCCTGGAAGAAATTCTGCGCCGCGAAAGCCAGCATCTTCTGCCCCATGCGGACGCGCTGTGCGAGCTGGAACAGATGTATCATGCTTACCGCCGCGAGCATAACGTGCTGGATTATGACGATTTGCTGTTTGAGCTGGAAGCGGGACTCAAGGAAAATCCCGTGCTGCTGAAGCGTATGCACGAGCGTTTTCGGCATATCATGGTTGACGAATATCAGGATACCAACATGGTGCAGGCGCGGCTGGTGCGGCTTTTGACCGGCGAAAACACCGCGGTTATGGCCGTGGGCGACGATGCCCAGTCCATTTATGCGTTCCGCGGGGCCAACGTGCAGAATATTTTGGAATTTCCCAAACTGTTTCCCGGCTGTGAAATCGTGCGGCTGGAAGAAAACTACCGTTCCGTGCAGCCTATTCTGAACATTGCCAACACGATTTTGGAAAATGCTCCCGTGGGCTTTCAGAAACGGCTGTATTCCAAACGCGCATACGATGAAAACGATGTCAGCGTGCAGGTGGTGCGGCCCGTGAGCGACATCACGCAGGCGCGCATTGCCGCCCGTTTCATCGGCGAACTGCTGCTGAAAGAACAGCCTGCGGATATTGCCGTGCTGTTCCGCGCGGGCTATCAGTCCTATCATTTGGAAGTGGAGCTGAACAAGCTGGGCATAGCGTTCAAAAAATACGGGGGCGTCAAGTATACCGAGGCTTCGCACATTAAAGACGTGCTTTCCTATATCCGCCTGCTGCTGAACCCCATGGATCTGCCCGCCTTCGAACGCATGGCAAGCTTGTGCAAAGGCATAGGCCCCAAAACGGCTCACAAGCTGTTTTCCCTTGCCATGCAGGGCGACAGGGAAGGCCTGCAGAAAGCCTGCAAAAAATATCCGGATTTTTGGGCGGATCTGCAGCTGCTTATGGAAATACAGAAAAATACCCTTTCCCCGGAAAAGGCTCTGCACGCAGTAATCGAACACTATCAGCCGCGCATGGAACTTTTGTATCCCGACGACTGGCCGCGGCGCCAGCAGGGGCTGGAGGAACTTGTCGGCATAGCGTCAAGCTATGCGGACATTGCGGTTTTTATGGCGGATTTGTCTTTGGAAAATCCCGAAGACGAAGAACAGGACGACAGGCAGAAAATCGTGCTGTCCACCGTGCATTCCGCCAAGGGCCTGGAATGGAAGCACGTGTTTATTCTGGATTTGGTGGAAGACAGATTTCCCTCCCGCCATGCCCTGACCCGCGCCGAGGATTACGAAGAGGAGCGGCGGCTTTTGTATGTGGCCTGCACGCGCGCCAAAGACAGCCTGCGGCTTTTTGTTCCGCAGAATATTCTGCAGCGCGGCCAAGGCTTTGAAGAACGGGCGACGCCCAGTCCTTTTATTAAAGAAATACATCCGTATCTGTACGAAGAAGTGCTGGAACAGTACGGCGGCGTGCTGGTAAAGCAGGGACTTGCCAAAAGCGCGGCGCAGAGCGTCAGGCCGAAAACTTCCGTTCTGGAGAGTTTCCGTGCGGCCATGGCGGAGGGCGGCGCAGTGCCTGCGTCCCAAAAGGCGCCGATTGTGTTTGACGCGCCCCGTGCGGATACGGCGGAAGATAGCGGCACGGCAGGAAAAAGTGCGGCAAAGCCGGCAATGAAGCTTGGTTTCTGCAGGCATAAGGTCTTCGGCCGCGGCAAAATCATCGAAGAAGTGGACGCGGAAAAAGTTCGGGTGAATTTTCAGGGCATAGGGCCGAAAGTGATTTTAAAAGCGTATCTGACGTTTGAAGAATAAGATCAGATACGGATTAGGTAGTGCAGTTATGGATAAACGGCGTAAAGGCGAAGACGGCATATTGAATTTGATTGACAGATATTTTCCCAATGCGCACCCCTGTATGCCCGCGGGACGCGGGGACGACTGCGCGCTGATTGCCGTGCCGCCCGCGGGGGCGCTGGGCTCAAGCCCAGTTTTTGCCGTAACTTCGGATATTTTTGCGGAAAACGCGCATTTTCGTACGGCGTATTTTACTGCCGCGGACATCGGCCACAAAGCGCTGGCCGTGAATATCAGCGATCTGGCGGCCAACGGTGCCGAACCCTGCGCCTTTGCCTTTAACCTTACGCTGACCGAAAAGCAGGATTTTGCCTGGCTTGAGGAGTGCTGCCAAAGCATGGCGGCGCTGGCGCGGGAATACGGGCTGGTGCTGTGCGGCGGCGATCTGACCAAGGTCCCGCTTCCCAAAGCCGAAAACGGCGGCAGTCTTGACCCGTTGACCTGCGGCGGCCTGAATTTGGGCATTACCGCCTGGGGAACTTACGGGCACGGCGGCGTGCCGCTTATGCGTCACCGCTCTTACGCGGGCCAAAACAGGCAGGCGGCTGCCTGCATGGCGGCAGGCGACGTGCTTTTTTATATCGGCGAGATTGGGCTTGCGCGCGCGGGATTGTTTTTGCTGGAGGAAAATCTTGCGGATCCCGAAGCGGGCAGAAAAGCCGTTCTTGCGGCGTATCCGCAGGCGGCTGCCGCGCACTTGCGGCCGCAGCCCAAAGTGCGCGAGGGGCTTTTGCTTTCGGAATTTGCCAAAGAACACGCCCTTTTTGTTATGGATATTTCCGACGGGCTCATGCGCGACGTTCCGAGAATTTTGGCGCGCGAGGGGCTTGTACAGGCCGACGAACCGAGTTTCGGCGCGGAACTTGTGCTGACGGAAGACGCCGTGCACCCCGAAGTGCGTGCGTACTGCCGCAAAAAAGGGCTTGATCCCGTGCATTTTGCCTATAAGGGCGGCGAGGATTACGGGCTTCTCGGCGTGTGTGCGGGCGGCGCGTTTGCGCGCTTTGCCGCGTTCTGCCGCGAAAAAGATATTGCCCTGCGCAGGCTCGGCACCGTAACCCCGTGCGGAACGGCCGTGACACTCAACGGCAAAACCATGGAGGAAGCAGGCTTTGACCACTTCCAATGAAAAAAAAGACGCCATACGCGACGTCATGAAAGATATACGGCCGTTTTTTTGGATGCCGTTTCTGATAAGCTCTCTGCTTATTTTGCTTGTTGTTGCCTTTATTACGGACTACAATATCCGCCAGTCCGAAAAAGTGCTCGGCGAGCAGATGGCGGACAAAGGCATACGCGCCATTTGGCTGTTTGAAAACGTGGTTATGGAAAAAGTGCAGTTCAAAAGTGCGGAGGCGCGCAACGATTATCTGCGCAGGCTCGGTTCCGAGGACGATTTCGCCTTTATCGCCGTAACCAACAACGAGGGGCAGTTCCTTGTGCACAGCAATATGCAGAAAATCGGCTCCTATATCAATATCCGCGACAATGACGAAATGATCGGGTTCTGGGGGCGCGTGGAACGCCTTTTGCCCAATAAGGACACGCAGGGTTCGCGCTGGGGTTTTGTGACCATTAACGGCGAACGGCTTTTTCTGGTGCACAGGGTTTACGGCGAAAACGTGCGCCAGGGCACCATACGTTTTCTGCACCCGGAAATTACCGAATTTCTGAACACGCAGAACGTCAACCATATTTTTGCCGCCATTTATCCCAAAGCCCTGCAGGATGATATCGCCAAGTACCGCAGAAAAGCGTTTAATCTTGCGTTGTGGATACTTGGGGCGGCGTCGATTTTTCTGTGGATTTTCTCTTTGATCAACAGAATCATCAATAACCGCAAAAATATGCGCATAGCCGAAAAAACCATTGAATCCATGCGCGAGGAAGTGCGCCAGCTGGAAAAGGAAGTCAGCAAAAAAGAAAAGCTTGCCGCCATAGGCGACCTTGCCGCGGGCGTTGCCCACGAAATACGCAATCCTTTGAGTTCCATTAAAGGCTATGCCACGTATTTTGCCGACCATTTTCCCGAAAATACCAGCGAACACAAGGCCGCTACCATTATGATACAGGAAGTGGAGCGGCTGAACAGGGTTGTGGGCGAACTTATGGGTGTTTCCAGGCCTACGGATATCCGCAAAATCGCCATACCCGTAGACGGTGTGCTGGACAGCTGCACGGATATTCTGCAGACGGACGCCAAACAGCTCGGCATTGCGTTCAGGGTGCGGGGCAGAGGCAAGGTTGTTTCCATGGACCCCGACCGCATTAAGCAGGCGGTGCTGAATATTTGCCTTAACGCCATAGAAGCCATACGCGACGAGCAGGCAGAGGCCGGCGTACGCAAGGATTATGTGATAGAGCTTGACGTGACGGAAGGGGACCGCAGCTACTGCATTGCCATACGCGACAACGGCCCCGGCATTGACAAAGACGTGCAGGGCAGGATTTTTGACCCGTATTTTACCACCAAAAACGAAGGTACGGGGCTTGGGCTTATCAACGTAAGCAAAATTTTGGAAGCCCACGGCGGATCTATTGAGGTAGAGAGCGAAAAAGGGGCAGGCACGGTATTTCGGTTATACCTGCCGAAGAGAGGATAACATGAACCAAAAGTCAAAACTTCTTATTGTCGATGACGACCACGCGCACAGAAATATGCTGAAGCTTATGCTGGAAGACTGGGGCTATCAGGCTTTCGAGGCAAGTTCCGGCGAAGAGGCCGTGGATTTTGTAAAGCAGCAGGCAGTCGACCTTGTGCTGTGCGACGTGCGCATGACGCAGATGGACGGTTTTGCCACGCTTACGGCGGTGCATGAATGGAATCCTGCCATTCCCGTTATTTTGATGACGGCGTATTCATCGGTGGAAAAGGCCGTGGAAGCTATGAAAATAGGCGCCTATTCCTACGTGACCAAACCGCTGGATTTTGAGGTGCTGAAAAATACGCTGTACAATGCCCTGGAGCATACACGGCTCAAGGAAGAAAATTCCCAGCTGAGGCAGGTGCTGAACGTGGCGGAAGCCATGCCCCTCGGCAGAAGCGCCGCCATACGTTCCCTGCAGGAAATGATAGAAACCGTGGCGCCCAGCGAGGCTACGGTGCTTATCACGGGCGAATCGGGCACGGGCAAGGAGCTTGTGGCAAAGGCCATACAGGCCAACAGCTTTCGCAAAAACGACGCCTTTGTGACCATAAACTGTGCGGCGCTGGCGGAAAATCTTTTGGAGTCCGAACTGTTCGGCCATGAAAAAGGCGCGTTCACCGGGGCGGACAAAATGCGCGAAGGCCGTTTTGTGCAGGCGGACAACGGAACCCTGTTTCTGGACGAAATCGGCGAAATGCCGCTGGCTCTGCAGGCCAAGCTGCTGCGCGTGCTGCAGAACGGCGAAATACAGCGCGTGGGCAGCGACAAGGTAAAAACCGTCAACGTGCGCATAATTGCCGCCACCAACAGAAATTTGAAGGAAGAAGTGGAAAAGGGGCGTTTCCGCGAAGATTTGTATTACCGCCTTAATGTTATCAATCTGGAAGTGCCCGCACTGCGGCAGCGGCGCGACGACATTCCCCTGCTGGCGCAGAAATTTGTGGAAAATTTCGCCGCCGCCAACAGAAAGGCCATAAAAGGCTTTACGCCCCAGGCTATGGATATGCTTATGCGCTATGACTGGCCCGGCAATGTGCGCGAGCTGGAAAATGCCATGGAACGGGCGGTTATTCTTTCAGCGGGCGAATATATTACCGAACGCAGCCTGCCTTTGGCCATTCAGCAGGCGGCAGCGGGCGGGGCGGAGGAAATACCGAGCCGTGCCTTTGCCAACAAATCCCTTGACGACATAGAAAAAGAGGCCATATCCGCA
This sequence comes from uncultured Desulfovibrionaceae bacterium, assembly GCA_949299515.1. GTDB lineage: Bacteria > Desulfobacterota > Desulfovibrionia > Desulfovibrionales > Desulfovibrionaceae > Taurinivorans. Next base: position 51,155 of record CASGAP010000004.1, on the reverse strand, counting down.
ACCCTGGCGGAAACGGCGGACAATAAAAGTGAGGCGGCAAGACGCCTGGGCATTACCCGTGCAACCCTGCACAGCAAACTGAAAAAATATCATTTGGAGTAAACAATGCTCGTACTTGAAGGCAAAAGCGTTTCGCAGACCCTGCGCGCTAAGGTTAAGGCTGAAATCGCAGAACTTTGCAAAACCGTCAAGCGCGCGCCGGGGCTTGCCGTGGTGCTGGTGGGCGACGATCCCGCGTCCAAGGTTTATGTGCGCAACAAGGAAAAAGCCTGCGAGGAAGCGGGCATTACCTCCTATTCGTACCGCCTGCCCGCGGATATACGGCAGGAACAGCTCATAGCCCTTATCCACCAGCTGAACGCCGACGACAAAATCGACGGCATTTTGCTGCAGCTGCCCCTGCCCGAAGGATTGGACACGCAGGCCTGCCTTGAAACCATAAGCCCGCGGAAAGACGTGGACGGCCTGCACCCGGAAAATCAGGGCCGTCTTGCATTGGGACTTAAAGGCATACGTCCCTGCACGCCTGCGGGCACGCTGTTTTTGCTTGATTACTATAAATTTGATTTGACGGGCAAAAACTGCGTGGTGCTCGGCAGGAGCCCGCTGGTGGGCCGTCCGCTTGCCATGATGTTAAACGACAAAGCCTGCAACGCCACGGTTACCATGTGCCATTCCAAAACCAAGAATATTGAGGAAATCTGCCGCAGGGCGGACTTTATTTTCCTGGCCATAGGCATTCCCAACTTTTTAAAGCCCGACATGGTCAAAGAAGACGCGGTAATTGTGGATATCGGCATAAACCGCACGGAAGCGGGCCTTTGCGGCGATGCGGACTACAAGGCTTTGGAAGGCAAAGTTGCTGCCATGACGCCCGTACCCGGCGGAATCGGGCTTATGACCATTTCCCAGCTGCTGGAAAACACGCTGGAGGCGTGGAAATTCAGAATGGGCATTCTGTAGCCGCGGGGACAGCCTATGCCCAGAAAAAAATCTTTGGCGTTCAGAAAGGAACAGGCGGCAAAAGTGCAGGCAGGCCTGCAAAAGCGCTATCCCGTGCCGGAAACGCATCTGCACCATAACAATCCTTGGGAACTGCTCATAGCCACGGTGCTTTCCGCCCAGTGCACGGACGCGCGCGTCAATATGGTTACTCCGAATCTCTTTGCCCGCTGGAAAGACGCGTTTGCCTTGGCGCAGGCCGACATAAAAGACGTGGAAGAGGTGATCAGATCCACGGGCTTTTATCACAACAAGGCCAAGAACATCGTGGCGGCGGCAAAGCTCATTGCGGAAAAATACCGCGGCGAAGTGCCCAAAAGCATGGAAGAACTGGTTTTGGTGCCGGGCGTGGCGCGCAAGACCGCCAATGTGGTTTTGTACACCGCCTACGGCATAAATTCGGGTCTTGCCGTGGATACCCATGTAAAGCGCATAAGTCACAGGCTGGGGCTGACCAACTCGCAGGACCCCGTGCAGGTGGAAAAGGATTTAATGGAAGTATTTCCGCAGCATGAGTGGGGCAATGTCAATCACCGCCTGGTATGGTTCGGCCGCCATGTGTGCGATGCCAGGTCGCCCAAATGCGGAGAATGCGAATTTGAGTCCCACTGTCCGAAGCTGGAACCGGGCAAAAAATAATAATAACACCCTCAAGTGATACTGCTTGAGGGTGTTTTTTTATATCAGTTAAAAACTTAGGGTATGTTTAAATTATTTTTTTTGGGGGAAATGATTTCCCCCAACCCCCCTCATCACACGGAATACACAACACCTTGCCGATAATTCTGCTTCGGTTCCGTAACTTCCGTGAATAAAAGCAGCTGAAAAAATTTTTTTCTGTTGCTCTTGTCCGCGGTATCTGCACGGCACTGCCGAAATTTTCGGCAGCGCCGTGCAGATACCGTGCGGTGTGGGGGCCCGGGGGAAATCATTTCCCCCGGAAAATATTTTAAAAACCCCGCTCTGATTTTACCCATATTTCACAGTTAAGCTCCTTTTTATTTTACAAAGGCATTTTATACCATGCTCAACCAAAACAAAAAAGGAGTTTTTATGAACATCAAATCAATGGCTGCCGCTGTGTTTGCGCTCGGAACGCTGTTCCTTGCCAATGCTGGCTCTGCTCAGGCTGAATGGAATGCTTCTTCCCCCATCACCGTTATTTCCCGCGAAGACGGTTCCGGCACCCGCGGCGCTTTTGTGGAACTGTTCGGCGTAATGGGTGAAATCAAAGGCAAAAAAGCCGACCTTACCACCCTGGACGCACAAATTACCAACAGCACGTCCGTTATGATGACCACCGTGGCAGGCGATGACTATGCCATCGGTTACATTTCTCTCGGTGCGCTCAACGACAAAGTCAAAGCCGTAAAAGTGAACGGTGCCCTGCCCAGCATCGAAAACATTCAAAACGGCAGCTACACGGTTTCCCGTCCGTTCAACATTGCGCTGACCCCCAAGGCAGAGAATGCCGTTGCTGCGGATTTTGTGGCTTTCATTCTCAGCCCCAAAGGCCAGGAAGTCGTGAAGGCGGCAGGCTACATTCCGGTAGCGGATCAAAAGGAATTTGCTTCCGCACAGCCTAAGGGCAAAGCCGTTGTGGGCGGTTCTTCCTCCGTGTCCCCGGTTATGGAAAAACTTGCCGAAGCCTATAAGGCGGTAAACCCGAACGCGGAACTCGAACTGCAGGTTACCGACTCCACGACGGGCATGATCTCCGCCCTGAACGGCAACTACGACATCGGTCTTGCCAGCCGCGGACTTAAAGACAAAGAACTGGAACAGGGGCTGAAACCCATTGTTATCGCCACCGACGGCATTGCGGTTATTATCAACAAAAACAATCCGACCGACAGCCTGACAAGTGATCAGGTAAAAGCCGTATATCTCGGCGATGTCAAAACATGGGCTGAGGTTTCAAAATAAATGATACGCCAAGCATGGAACGAACAAATCATGCGAGGAGTGTTTTTTGCAGCTGCCTGTACTTCGGTGCTGGCAGTTGCCTTTATCTGCATTTTCCTTTTTCACAACGGCACACTCGCATTGTCCGAAATAGGCTTATGGGATTTTCTGAGCGGTACGGTGTGGCGGCCGAATATCGAAATTTTCGGTATTTTCCCCATGATAGTCGGCAGTCTGTACGTAACGGCGGGCGCCGTGCTGGTGGGCGTGCCGGTGGGCATATTCACCGCGGTGTTCATGGCGTTTTACTGTCCGAAAAAACTGTATAAGCCGCTTAAGGCTGCCACGGATATCCTTGCGGGCATTCCTTCCGTTGTTTACGGATTTTTCGGTCTTGTGATCATTGTTCCGCTGGTGCGCGATTTCGGGCAGTTTCTCGGCATGGGCGGCAACGGCAACAGTATTGTTACGGCCTCTTTGCTGCTCGGGATTATGATTCTGCCTACCGTTATCAGCGTGACCGAGGCGTCGCTGAGGGCAGTGCCGACGCTGTATTATGAGGGAGCCGTGGCGCTTGGCGCGACCCATGAACAAAGCATTTTTAAAGTTGTGGTGCCTGCCGCAAAGTCCGGCATTGTTGCCGCCGTTGTTCTCGGCATAGGCCGCGCCATAGGGGAAACCATGGCGGTTATCATGGTGGCGGGCAACCAGGCGCGCATACCGTCCGATATTTTTCAGGGCGTGCGCACGCTGACCGCAAACGTTGTTATTGAAATGGGCTATGCCACGGATCTGCACCGCGAGGCGCTTATTGCCACGGGCGTGGTGCTTTTCAGTTTTATTTTGCTTATCAACCTCTGTCTTGCCCTGCTGAACAGAAAAGAGCAGTAAGCATGATTTTAGCAGGCTTTATTTATGAGCTTTACGACAACTTTTCGCCAAAAACTCCTCAGCTATAAAAATTCCCCCGTTTCGGCGGTGCTGGCGGCGCTGGTGCTCTGCTGCGCCCTGGCAACGTTCGGGGTGCTTTTATACCTTATTCTGCATATTGTGGTGCAGGGGCTTCCTTATGTCAAACTTTCCACTTTTGCCTGGGAATACACTACGGAAAACGCTTCCGTAACCCCCGCAATCATCAATACCGTTGTCATTACGGTACTTTCTCTTTTGTTTGCGGCGCCTGTCGGCATTTTTTCCGCGATATATCTTGTGGAATACGCCGGAAAAAAAAGCCGTTTTATTGAGATTATCCGCATAACCACGGTAACGCTTGCCGGCATACCGTCCATTATTTACGGGCTGTTCGGTATGCTCTTTTTTGTTATCAGCTGCGGTTTCGGCTTTTCTTTGCTTTCGGGCGCGCTGACCCTGACTATTATGATTTTGCCGCTGATTATCCGCACAACGGAAGAAGCCCTGCTCTCCGTGCCGGACAGTTACCGCGAAGGCAGCTACGGCCTTGGCGCGGGCAAACTCAGAACCATTTTTCATATTGTTCTGCCGGCGGCGGTTCCGGGCATACTTGCCGGCATAATTCTTTCCATAGGCAGAATAGTGGGCGAAACCGCGGCGCTTGTGTACACCGCGGGCACTGTGGCGCAGCTGCCGAGTTCCGTTATGGGCTCCGGCCGCTCCCTTGCCATTCATATGTTTACTCTTGCCAACGAGGGCCTGTATATGGATCAGGCCTATGCAACGGCGGTAATTTTGCTGTTGCTTGTGGTTTTCATCAACGGCCTTTCCTATTATCTGGCAAAAAAATTTGTACGCGTATAAAGGGATATCATGGACAAAACGGATAAAATCGCAATCAGCCGCGTTGATTTGTATTACGACGATTTTCATGCGCTGAAAAACATTAACCTTAATCTGCCGGCAAACAACATCACCGCCTTTATCGGGCCTTCCGGCTGCGGCAAATCCACGCTGCTCAAATCCATAAACAGAATGAACGATTTGGTGCCCGGCTGCCGCATTGAGGGGGAAATTCTGCTGGACGGCAAAAACGTGTTTACGCAGTACGACGTGAACGTGCTGCGCAGGCGCGTGGGCATGGTTTTTCAAAAACCCAACCTTTTTCCCATGAGCATTTACGACAATATCGCTTACGGTCCCCGCACCCACGGCATTACCAAGAAAGCGGATCTGGACGAAATCGTCGTTACCTCGCTGAAAAAAGCGGCGATTTGGGAAGAAAGCAAAGACAGGCTGAAAAAGAACGCTCTCGGTCTTTCCGGCGGCCAGCAGCAGCGCCTGTGCATTGCCCGTGCTTTGGCCATAAGCCCGGAAGTTCTGCTTATGGACGAGCCCACTTCCGCCCTTGACCCCATTTCCACGGCAAAAATCGAAGATTTGGTTATTGAACTCAAGGAACAGTATACCATTGTCATCGTGACCCACAATATGCAGCAGGCGACGCGTATTTCCGACAATACCGCCTTTTTTCTGCTGGGCGAAGTCATAGAATACAATACCACGGAAAAACTTTTTTCCATTCCGCAGGACAAGCGTACGGAAGACTACATCACAGGGAGGTTCGGATAATGCGCAATAAATTTGAAAAGGAAATGAACGAACTGCACGAACACCTTATTTACATGGGCGAACTGTGCGAAATCGCGATCTGCAAGGCAACGTCCATTTTGCTGAAAAACAGCAGCTGCAAAGCCAAAACCATTTTTGACGTGGAATCCGAAATCGATCAGATCGAAAAGGAAATCGAAAATCTCTGCCTGCGGCTTCTTCTGCAGCAGCAGCCCGTGGCCAAGGATCTGCGCGAAGTGTCCGCGGCGCTGAAAATCATTACCGACATGGAACGCATAGGCGACCAGGCGGCGGACATTGCCGAAATCATTACCAGCGACACGGCTTACGAAAACTTTGAGGTGTCCAAAATCGAGGCCATGAGCAAGCACGTCATGGCCATGGTTTCCGACTGCGTGACGGCCTATGTCAAGCATGACCTGGCGCTGACGCAGGCCATCATCAAAAAGGACGATGTGGTTGACGATCTTTTTGAACAGATAAAACAGGAACTTATCCTGTTCATCAATAAAAATGTCGAAGAACAGGGAAAATTGGCTATTGATTTAATTATGGTTGCAAAATATCTTGAGCGTATAGGCGACCATGCCACCAATATAGCGGAGTGGGTGGAATTTGCCATTACGGGCAACCATAAATTATATGCTGACAAGGAATAATTCATGATTTTTTGTGTGGAAGATGACAACAATATCCGCGAACTTATCATTTATTCCCTGCAGGCCACGGGTTTTGACGCCTGCGGCCTTGCGGACGGGAACGAATTGTTTCAGGCTTTGGACAATGCACTGCCTGATTTGATTCTGCTTGACATCATGCTTCCGGATTTGGACGGGCTGGCCATTATCACGAAACTCAAAGCCAATGCCAAAACAAAACATATTCCCATTATCCTGCTTACCGCCAAAAGTGCCGAATATGACAAAGTAAAGGGTCTGGATCTTGGTGCCGACGATTATATCACCAAGCCTTTCGGCATTATGGAGCTTGTGGCAAGGGTGAAAGCCGTGCTGCGCCGCACGGGGCAGGGACAGCAGCAGGAAATACTGAGCTGCGGGGATATTTCCGTTGACTTGGAAAAGCATGAGGTGCGAAGCGGCGGAGAACTTGTCATGCTTACGCTGAAAGAATTTGAATTACTCAAAAAACTGATGTCCAATCCCGAACACGTAATTTCCCGCAATACCCTGCTTGACGAAGTGTGGGGCGTAAATTTTTACGGCGAAACCAGAACCGTGGACGCCCATATCAAAACACTGCGCCAAAAGCTCGGCGCCAACGGAAACCGTATCGAAACCATACGGGGCATAGGCTACAAAATGAGCAAATAATATGAAACTGCGTACCAAAATCCATAAAGGAATGCTGCTTTTAATCGCAGTGACCCTGCTGATAAGTTACAGTACGTTCACCTATATCATTTACCGCCAGTCCGTGATCATCAGCCGCAACGAAGTGCGGCAGGAAGCCCAGTACATCAAGCGCCTGCTTGCCGGCACGGGCAGCGGCCTTCTGCATACCATAGACACTGCGCTTTCCAATACCCGCATAACCGTCATCGACACCGGGGGAACCGTTCTGTACGATTCCAATACGGGCATTGATTTTGAAAACCATCTCATGCGGCCGGAAGTGCAGGAAGCTCTCAAGGGCGAAGTGGGCGAGGATATCCGCACTTCAGACACCCTCGGGACAAAAATGTTCTATTATGCGGAAATGGTGGACGGCAAAATTCTGCGTATCGCCAAAATGTTCGATACGGTATGGGTTACGGCGCTGAGGATACTGCCCATAATTTTGGGCACTGCCCTTGTCATGCTCATTATTGCCTATGTGCTGGCCAAAATTTTGGTTGATAAAATAATTGTTCCCATTAACCAGATTAATCTTGCCAATCCGCTGGAGTGGAAAAACTACGAAGAAATCATTCCCCTGCTTGCCAGTATCGAAAAACAGAATATCGAAAAGGAAAAAGTCGATACCATGCGCAGGGAATTTTCCGCCAACGTGTCCCATGAACTCAAAACCCCGCTTACGTCCATTTCCGGCTATGCCGAGCTTATCAAAGACGGCATAGTGCAGAAGCAGGACATACAGAATTTTGCCGAGCGCATTTATAACGAAGCGCAGCGTCTTATAGCCCTGATTGACAATATTATCCTTGTTTCCAAGCTTGACGAGGACAAAGGCGGCGTGCAGAAAGAAAATGTTGACCTGTACCCCCTGCTTTTGGAAATCTGCAACAGGCTGAACCCCGTGGCGCACAAAAAAGACGTGCATATCGAAATGTCCGGGGAAAATGTCGAAATTTACGGCATACGCTGCATTCTCGACGAAATGCTGTTCAATCTTTGCGAAAACGCCGTAAAATACAATAAAGAACACGGCACCGTAAAGATTTGGGTGGGCAGGGACCTTGCCGCCCGCAAAATCATTATCGAAGATACGGGCATAGGCATCGACAAGAAACATCAAGACAGAATATTTGAACGTTTCTACCGCGTGGACAAAAGCCACAACAGCAAAATCGGCGGTTCCGGCCTTGGGCTCAGCATTGTCAAGCACGCGGCAATGATTCACAATATCCAGATAAAAATGGAAAGCGTTCCGGAAAAAGGGACAAAATTTATTTTGGAATTTTAATGTGGTTTTTGCCGTTTTTTCAGAAAGCCGTCTTGAACGGCTTTTTTTTGTTCTGTTTTCGGTACGGAAAATGCATGGCTGCTGTAACATAATAGGAATTGCTATTAATTATTGACTGCTGCGGCAAAGCACTTTACAGTAAATCAATGCATAAAAGGAAGGAAATATGAACGGCAGTACTATGAGGGATACGGGAACTGAATACGGAAAAGCAAGAAAACTCAAGCGGACTGCGGCGGCAGGCTGGTTTTTTGTATTGATCTGCACGCTGCTTATTTACGACGCTTTGCTGTTTTCGTCCATGAACAGGGAAATTTGGAACAGCGAGCAGGCTTCTGCACAAATTGCGGCGGATTCCGTTGCGCTGAACGTAAGCGCGGGCGTGCGCTACGGCAAACAGTTTGAAACGTTTCAGGGCATGGACAGGCTGCTTGCGTACAATCATTCCATAATGCAAAAGCCTCTTGCGGCGCTGGACAAAGAAGGCAATGTACTGCTTGCGCACGGCGATTTCCCGAAAAACGCGTTTTTTGAGGGTACGGCAAAAGACCTCGGCAAGGGGCATATCCTGCGGGAAAGCAAAGACGGAAAAGTCCTGATAGTTCCCGTGTATGACCGCAAAGGCCTGCTTGCGGGCCACATAGCTTCCTATATGCGCGCGGCGCCCATAAGGGACGAGCTTTTTGCCGTGTTCAAAGACCAGCTTGCCATACAGATAGGCTGTGCCCTGGCAGGGCTTGCGCTTTTTTCGCTGCTGCTTTTTTTGTGGCAGAAGAAGACCCGTGCCGAATTTACGCAGGAGCGTTTTTCCAAAGTTGTCCGGTTTGCGGGAATTTTTGTGTTTTTGCTGGTAATGCTGAGCAACGGCGCCTTTGCCCTGCATTCTTCCCATCTGCGTTATACGGAAAATATCCGCGAAGACGCCGCCAAAACAGGCCAGCTGCTTACGGGCGCCCTCAAGCGTCTGCTCTTGGTGGGTATGTCTTTCGAAGACATGGGCAATGCGGACAAATATCTTGCCGGCATAAGCGCAACCCATAATCATTCCATTGCCCTTGAAATTTTGACTCCGCTAGGCCATACTGTTGCCGCAAGTTTTTCCGGAAAAGAAAAATTTCTGCCGCAGCCGCAGATTTTTCCCGTGCTGAATACCCATGCCGACGCGCAGGTGCAGGGCATTGCAAAGGCAAACTGGAAACTGAAAATTTCACTGCTGCATTCCGTGTGGTTTGAATATATGCGCACGGCGGCGCTGGACCTTCTGACCATGGTTGCGGTGTCGCTTATTTTCATGGTGGAAATTTTTCTTTTGCTTATGCGCGGCACCGAGTATCTGCAGCAGAAGAAAAAAGCCGTTTTCGGGCAGGCTGTTTCGGCAGGCCTGCACAAATGCAGGAGTTCGCTGGTGCGGCCCATTGCGTTTTTTATGCTTTTTGCCATGGATATGTCCATTTCTTTTATTCCGCTCAGAATGGCGGAACTTGTGCCGGCGGACAGCGTGTCCAGGGATATGCTGCTGGGACTTCCCATTTCCGCGGAAATGGGCATGACCGGTCTCAGCGTGCTGGCTGCCGGGTACTGGATTAAGCGTCAGGGCGCAAAAGTGCCGTTTATGGCAGGCCTTGCGTGTATTTCCATGGGATATTTGGGCTCCATGCTGGCTGCCGAGCCGTGGCATTTTATCGCGGCAAGGGGCATAGTGGGCATGGGCTACGGTTTTGCCCTGCTGACGGCGCAGGCGTATACGGTAAAAGACAGCCTGCTTGCGGATATGTTTGCGGGCGTGTATGCGGGTTCCTTGTGCGGCAGTGCCATGGGCGCCATGATTGCCGAGCGTTTTGGCTATGCTCCCGTATTTATGCTGTCCGCTTTTATTCTGCTGTGTCTTATTTCCATGCCGTATCTGCTGTTTAAAGGTGAAAAGAGCGCAAAAACGGAGACAGCCGGGGACGGCGCAAAGGCAGAAGCCGCGGAAAGCACCGGCCAGGAAACGCAGGAAAGCCCCAAGCTTACCTTTGCCCAAATACGCTCATTGCTCGGGGACAGGTGCTTTCTCGGGTTTATTCTGCTCAGCCTTATTCCTTCAGCCATTGTCTGCATAGGCTTTTTAAATTATTTTCTGCCGGTATATCTCAAAGACGCGGGCACGTCCCAGTCCGACATCGGCCGCGTGTATATGCTCAACTGCCTTATTGTTATTTACAGCGCGCCGTTTTTCAGCAAATTTGTCGCCAAAATTTCAGCCAAGGCAGGCATAGTCTGCCTTGCGGGCATTGTGTCCGCCTGTGCGTTGTTTGTGCTCGGCGTGTTTTCGCCCCTTGCGGCGTCCATTGCCGGTTCCGTGCTCATCGGCCTTGCCACCGGGCTGAATATTCCCGCGCAGAGCGAATATCTGCTGCAGCTTGACATTGCAAGAGCCATAGGCATTGACCAAAGCATGAGCCTGCTGGACGCGGTGCAGCGCATAGGCCAGGTGCTTGGCCCGATTTGTGCAGGAGCCATACTGCTGTCCATGAGCATAGACAGCGCGGCATGGAGCACGGGCATTGCCATAACTGCCGTTTCCGTGTTATTTCTTATAGTTGCGCGGCCTGCGGGCAAAGCTGAATAAACAGACGTTTTTTTGCGGGCGGCGCGGGGTTTGTATGCAGAAAGATTATTCCAACAATGTTGGCAGGGAGCGCTGTCTATGCCAACTTCGTTCTGCCATTCCTGCAGCCATGGCGTGTGCCGAGGGCGAAGCAGGCAGGCTGAGTCTTGCGGCATATTCGCAGCGTTTCGGTTCCGCGAAATCGGGCGGCAAAGAGCCTTTGCAGGACGGCGGCGATATTATCGGTTTGGCCGAGGCAAAAACCGCGGAGCTGTTTTCGCCCGAGCTTGGCAAAGCCCTGCGCCGCGAACTGGAAACCCGTTTTGCCGCGTTGACCGCCAATCATCACGGCATTGATTTTCATGCGGAATTTTTGCAGGGAAATTTTATTTTTTCTTTGGCAAGCACGTATGCCGTGCCTGTTTTTGCGTGGGGCGGCGTGCCGTGCGACAATGCTGCGTTTCCGCGCGGGGTTTTGTTTGCTCCGCGGCGCGCAAATACGCATAAGCCGTTTCATGTGCCTTTGCTGTCAAACGCGGCAAGGCGGGCTTTTGTCAGTGCGCGGGCTGCCTGTGCCGAGAGCGACATCGGTACGGGCAGACAGTCCGAAGCATGGGAAGCGCTGTCAGAGGACGAACGCGGCCTGCTGCGTCGGGCTGCCTCGGAAATTTACGGAAATCCGTCCTTCCTGAACCGCAAAATGTTTCATGAACAGATGTCCGTGGGCAATGCCCTGCTGTGGGAGCGGCTTTGCGCAGCTTCTTTATCCCTTCCGCCCCTGGTTTGTCTGGAACTGCAGCAGCTTGCGCGCGATTTGCTGCTTTTGGATCTGCAGAACCCGTATTCTTTGTGTTCCCTTATCCTGACCGAGCCTCAGCTGACCGGTGCCCTCTATGCACGGCTAAACGGCGAACGGGCTTGCTGGACGCATACGCAGAACGGCATGGAGCGGGGTACGTTTTTATTTTGGGCAATCAATGAAAAAAAACAGGGGGAGCGTCTGTGTTATTCGGAAAAAGAACACACGCTTTGCGGCGGCGGACAGGAATTTTCCCTGAATGCGCGGGATTTGACCGCAGCTCTGCGGGAGGGAAAAATTTTGCCTTCTCTGTATTTGGCGTTTATGCTTACCGCTGCGGCACGGGGGCTTGTGTGTGCGGGCGGGGTTTTTCAGTGTGCTTATCTGCCTGTTATGGCGCAGAAAACAGCCGAAGCCCTGCAAAGCTGCGGCGAAAACGCTCTTGCAGCCCGCCTTGGCGTATCTTCCCCGCTTTGTACGGGCGCTTTGCCTTTGCGCGTGCGTTTTTCCCTGCGGCAGGCCAATGAAGAAAGAAACTGCGGGGCAGGGGGCATGGAAATTCTGCAGGCAGGCGGGCTGACCCCGCAGGTATGGGAGCAGCTGGGCGCCATGTCTTTAAAAGACGCGTTTTTCTGCTCTTTGGACTATCAGTACGAAGATTTGATGCCGCAGGGAGAACGGGAAGAAAACTGGCAGGAACTTTTGGCCTGCCGCGGCGGTATATTTTTGCCGCAGGAGGGATTGCCATGCCGCAGCTTTGCATAAGAAAACAGGCTCTTGCGCATAATCTTGCCCTTGTCCGCCAGTGTGCCGCGGCTTGGGGAGCAACATGGCTGCCGGTGGTAAAAATGGTGGCTAGCTATCCGCCCGTCATGCGTTTTCTGCGGGAAAACGGCATATGCCGCGTCGGCATTGCGGATATCGACGAGCATTTGTGTTTCGGCGAAAATCCTGTCTGTGAACAGGCTTATATCAATATAGCGCCCGCTCTGCGCGCCGCGGAAGTTGTTACGCGCTTTGAGCGCAGCGCGGTTTCGGGTTTGGACGGGCTGCAGGCTCTGGAAGATGCGGCGGCTCGGCTCGGCAAAGTTCATTCCGTGCTTGTAATGCTTGACCTTGGCGACGGCCGCGAAGGCATACCCTGCGGCAGGGAATTTGACAGATTTTTGGAGGCTGTGCGCGCAAAGCGCTTTGTGCATATCCGTTTTGCAGGCTTAGGCGCAACCCTCGGCTGTCTTACGGGGCTGTGTCCCGATTTTGAAAGCATGGAGCAGATTTTTGCCGCCATGCGCAAAATACGCGGGCTGATTTCCGTGCCTGACCCCACGGTAAGTCTTGGCGGAACCATTTTTTGGAACTGGTTTGCCGAACATCATGGGGCCGTGCGCGAAAAAATGCGGGATATGCCCGGCTGGAACATAGAGCTGCGCATGGGCGACCCGCTGTTTGTGGGCTTTGATATGTACAGAAACGAACCCCTGCTCGGCGGCGCTTTTCGGCAGGACGTGTTTGAGCTGCAGGCGCAGGTTTTGGAAGTACAGACCAAGTATCCCAAAAAAAACGGCACCTATGTCAGTAATGGACACGGGGAGCAAGTTAATGCTATAGCTTTTAAGGCAAGGGAACAGGCGCTCGTGGACTGCGGCAGCCTGCATACGGATACCGCAGACATTATGCCGTATCTTGCCGGCGCCAGGCTTATCAATTACAGCGGCAACTACACCATACTGGATGTAACGGAATGCGGTGCGCCGCCAAGGCCCGGAGATATGATAGGCTTCAGGCCGGGATACTGGGCCGTTGCGCGTTCGTTCCGCACGCCGCAGACGCGGAAAATATGGCTTGAGGAAGACGGGGATACCGTCTGCTTCGGCTGACCTCTTGAATTTTCGGCGTGTTTGAACCGATTAAACCGATTGAACAGGACAATCGGAGTGAAGATTGACGGCCGCAGACCTGCGCCGCTCGCAAACTGTTTTACAAAAGGGACTGTTATGGCTTTATTTGCAAGATTTTTTCGGATTACGGCCGTTTTTGCGGCGCTGTTTGTTTTTGCGGGCGTGCCGTTTTGCGCACAGGCGGATTCCGGTTCCGCCGAAAAGCGCTCGGATACGAAAGTCTGGCGCATAGCCTATGCCGAGGGCGGCGCATTTTCGGATTATCAGCGCATACTGCGCGGTGTGGCAATAGGTCTGCAGCGGGCGGGACTTATCAAAAACGGCAACGTGCCGCTGCCGGCAGGCAGTGAGGAAACGGCGCCCATGTGGGCCTGGCTTGCGGAAAACGCGGGCGGTCGCATCGAATTTGTGAAAAATGCGCATTATACCGCCGACTGGGACAGCGCCAAGCGTGAAACGGTGAAAAACAGACTGACGGCACGTGTGCGCCGGGGAGAAATAGATTTGGTGCTTGCTTTCGGCACGTGGGCAGGGCAGGATTTTGCCCTTGCGGATATTGACGTGCCCGTGGTGGTGGCTTCCGTAACCAATGCCGTGGAGTCCGGCATTATCCTGTCCGTGGAGGATTCCGGCAGGGACAACGTTGCGGCTTCCATTGAACCGGAACGCTATAAAAATCAGGTTATTTTGTTCCATAATATTTTCAATTTTAAAAAATTGGGCGTAGCCTACGAAGATACGCCGGCAGGCCGCAGCAGCGTTTCGCTGACGGAAATAGAAAACGCCGCGCAGGAGCTGGGCATAGAACTTTTGCGCTGCACGGATACCTTTGACATTTCCGATACCGCACTGGCGGGCAAACGGCTGAAACTATGCCATGAAAAATTTGCGGAGCAGGGTGCTGACGCCGTGTATCTGACGCTCAATATCGGGCTGCAGCCCGAAACCACCGCGGATATTCTCGAACCGCTGATACAGGCATATATTCCCACATTCTCCCAGGCCGGGCAGCAGGACGTGAAACACGGGGCCCTGCTCAGCATTTCACAGCTTAATATGGAGGAAGAAGGCATTTTTACCGCCAGGCAGATCGTCGATATTGTCGGCGGGGCAAAGCCGCGCAGTCTTAATCAGGTTTACGGCGGCATTATCAGTCTTGCGATGAATTTGCGCATGGCAACGCTCATCGGCTGGAATCCGCCGCTGGAGCTGCTTATTGCCGTTGATGAATTTTATCAGGAAATAGAATAAGACCGTCTTTGCCGTAAAAAAGTTCGGAAAACACAAACAGCAGGAAAATTTCCTGCTGTTTTGTTTTAATATTGCTGTATTTGGTGTGTTATGGCTTTGTTTGGGCTATACCGTAAGGCTGAAGCCCGTGTTCAGCAGGCTGGCAAGAGAGCCGCTGCCGGTCATGGCAAGGGCGGAATTTGTTCCGAGCATACCGCTGGTATAGGAAAGCAGATTGGCTTTTTCGTAAGCGTCACTCAGGCTTATGCCGCTGTTTTGGCGGGCCTGTTCCACTTGGTTCAGAGTTTGGATTTTTTCGTAACTGTCGGCAAGTTCTGGGTTTTCTTTGAAAAACTGCTCTATTTTGGCTTTGTCTTTGTGGTTGGAAGAAACCTGCAGTTCGCCGTTTTCGTCAAGGCTCAGGCGAAAATCCGCATCTTCGGCAACGCCGAGCTCTGCAAGGCCGTTTTTTACGGTTTCCTGAAAATCCGCGGAAAGTCCGTCGCGGTATGCAATAAGCGCGGAATAGGTTATTTTGCCCTGAATGCCTATTTCGCCGGCAATTTGTTCCACTAGGGCGGCAAGCTGTTCGTTGGTCATGGCAAAAGCCGTGTCCTGTTCTGCGGGAGCTTGTTCCGAAACCGGTTCCGCAACCTCTTTTTCCACGAGTTTTGTTGCGGGCAGGCTGCCGTTTTGGGTGAGAACGTCAGCCAGGCTTTGGCTGTCGGCATTTTCTTCTTCAACCAGTTTTTTCTTTATGGAATATACGTTCAGGCCGTATCCGTTGCTGAGCGGATTATTTATTGAATAAACAGAAGACATAGGCGATCCTTCGGAAAATTTTTCCTTTTTTGCGGTTTGCAGGCAATTAAGCAAAAAATGTTCCAATCAAAACACGGTTTTTATTTTTTGGGGAAATGATTGCGCTGCTGTCCGTTTGCGTAAAGTTCGCAGGCCAACTGGCGCAAACTGGCGCAAACGGCTTATCGCTCTTTGGGCGGCACCCCCGTCCCCTTATGCGGTATTTGCGGCTTTGTGACGCTGTGAATAAGAATATCCGTGCAATGAGGCCTGAAAAATAATTTTGAAAAACACTCTAGTTAAAATGTTGAGTAATATTAAAAATGTTAAAAAAACTTTACAAAAAATTTTGTGCGGTTTATAGTAACACAGTTTGACTTTTCTTAAGGAGTTTTTATGTCTTTTTTAAAAAAAGCGTCTGTTTTAACTGCGGTTTTTGCCGGCCTTGCAGGTTTTAACCCGGATTTTGCCCGTGCAGAAGGCTTTGCCCTGCAGGATTGGTCAGCGCGCGGCGCGGCTCTTGCCGGCGGCGTTGTTGCCCGCGGCGGCGATGCGGCTGCCGTAGCCTATAACCCCGCTGCCATTACCGAACTGGAAGGCACGCAAGTTATGATAGGCGGCGAGCTTATTTCCCTTACCAATACCATAGTAGGCGGTGCGGCTGTCGGCGGTCAGGAAAGCGAATCCAAAAGCAAGCTTTATGTTTCCCCGCACGGCTATATCACCCATAAGCTCAACGATAAAATTTCCCTGGGCTTCGGTCTGTATTCCCGTTACGGCCTCGGCAACGACCACGGCGATTGGTTTGGCCAGGGTGCCATGAAAAATATTGAATTGATGACTCTTTCCGCAACGCCCGTTGTGGCATGGCAGGTTACGGACAAGCTGTCTTTGGCGGCAGGCCTTGAAATCATGGGCGGCTTGGTAGAATATGGTTTAGGTAAAAGTACTGATTTTCCTAGCGGTGCCGATTTGGAAGGCGATGCCGTGAATTACGGTTTCAATCTTTCCGCCCATTACCGTTTCAACGAACAGTGGAAAGCCGGTTTTGTGTACCGTTCCCACGTAACCGTTGATTTTGAAGGGGATTTGACCATTCCGGGTATGGGCGATATTTCCGGCAAGGCTGCTTTGCACACTCCGGACAGCTATACCTTGGCCCTTGCCTACTATCCCACCGAAAATCTGAGCTTTGAAGGCCAGGTGCAGTACAATACCTGGAGCCGTTACCATTCCCTGGTAATCAACACGGCTCTTAAAAATATTTCGCAAATCAAGGAATGGAATGATACCTGGCTCTTTTCTTTAAGTGCGGAATATGACTGGAACGAATGGCTGACCCTGCGTGCGGGCGCTTCCTACGAAACTTCTCCCATTGACGCAAAACACGCTGACTTTATCGCACCGGTAAACGGCCGCTGGAAATATGCCGCAGGTTTCGGCGTGCATAAGGACCGCTGGTCTGTGGACGTTTCTTATGTGTTCCACGACATTACCAATCTGTATTATGATCAGTCAATCGATCTTTCTCCGATTGCTAGCCATACCAAAGACGTGTATGCGCATACTGTGGGACTCAGCTTGGGTTATAAATTCTAAAAGACTGCGTAAACTGTTTTATATACTAAAAAGCACTGCCGCCGGCAGTGCTTTTTTTATACGGAACAATAAGCGGCATATGCAAAGCCGAGGCCGAAAATCCGGCAGGCTTCGCATATGCCGCAGGGAGTATGGGGGAACCGCCCAAAGGGCGGCAAGCCGTTTGCGTCGGTTTGCGGCAGTGAGCCTGCGAAAACTTTACACAAACGGACGGCAACGCAGTCATTCCCCCCGAAAAAAAATTATCTACACAAACTGTTCGTATGCAAAATACAGCGCCATAAGCACGGCGCTTTGGCGTATGCTTTCGCGGCCGCCTTCAAAAACAAAATGCCGCGCTCTTGTTTCAAAGGCGCCCATGGTGACGGCGGCGCTTTCTTTCTGCAGACAGAGATGTTTCATGATTCTGCAGGATTTCAGCCAGGTGTTTTCCATGCCGTTGACAAGGCACGGTTCTGTTTTGACGGATATTTTTTGTTTGACGGCATGAAAGTTTTTGGGCAGGGCAAGGCCGATATATACCGTGCCCACGGGTTTTTGTTCGCTGCCGCCGCCGGGGCCCGCAATGCCCGATACGGAAATGCCCATATGGCTTTTGGCCGCGGAGCAGACGCCGCCTGCCATCTGGCAGACCGTGGGCATACTGACGGCGCCGAAAGTCTGCAGAACTTTGTCTTCCACTCCCAGCAGATTGTGTTTGAGGGCGTTGCTGTAGGTGATGATGCCGCCTTCAAACCAGGAGCTGGCGCCGCTTATTTGGGTAAGTGCCGCGCCTAGGAGGCCGCTTGTGCAGGATTCTGCCACGGCAAGGCGCATTTTGAATTGGGGCAGGCGCAGGCCGAGTTCGTGGCCGAGGCAGGCGCTCATGCGGTAAAAATCGTACAGGGCGTTTTTTGCGGAACTTTCCGCAAGGCCGGAGCCCAAGGTTTTTTCGCTTGTTTGGGAAGGTATGCCCGGGATAAAATTACTCATGGATATCCTCTGCACTGCTGCGGCGTTTGAATTTGCACTGGCTTAAAAGCATACCGCCGAGAATAAGGGCGGAAGCGACATACTGTTCCGCGGTGAGATGCTCCTGCAGAAAGCAAACGCCGATGAACAGGGTAATGACGGGAATAAGGTTGATATAGGCGGCGGCTTCCGTGGCGGAAAGTTTGGCTACTCCGTAATTGTAAAATCCGTAGCCGAGCAGGCTGACTACAATGCCGAGATAGAAAATGGCAAAAAGGGGCATCCAGGCGGGAATTTCCACGTCCAGCACCACCGGGGCAAATTCAAGAGGCAGAAACGTCAGGGGTACGTAAAAAAGCGCGCCGCCATAAGCCATTGCCGCGGTAAAAACCCAGGGGCTCATGTCCGCGGTCAGGCTGCGGCAGGATAAGGTATAGCCAACGCCGCAAAAAACAGCTCCCAGTTCCAGCATATTGCCGAGAAAAGGATTGGGCGCGGACTGGCTGGATTCGCCGCCGAAAGAAAGCCAGAAAACCCCGAAAAACGCCATGACAAATCCTATCCATGCCTGCAGGGTCTGTTTTTCTTTGAGCAGTATCCAGGCGCAGAAGCCCACGCACAGCGGCATAATGGCAAGCACCATGCCTGCTTGGGCGGAAGATGTGTAGCGCAGGGCGGAAGTTTCGAAAAGAAAATACAGACAGGGCTCGCAAATAATCCCGGCCAGCAGAATGTACAGTTTGCGCCGGTTTTTCAGCACGGCAAAAAGCGGTTTGAGGAAGGGCAGGCAGATAACGCTTGCCACCAGCATACGGCCTGCCACCACTTCAAAGGGGCTGTAAGCGGTTAGGGCGAATTTCAGGCCGATAAAGGAGCTTGCCCAGGCAGTCATGCCGATAATCAGGGTGAAATGGGGAATGATTTTGGTCAAAAACGATGTGTTCATAGCAACCTATGCAGTAAGGGAAATGGCGGGGCTGTTCGGGCTTGGCGCAAGCACGCGGCCTATGCGGTAAGCGCGGTCGCTGCCGTCTTCAAGGGCGGCGCATACGGCTTCGAGCTTGTTTTCCGGCACGGCAAGCAAAAGGCCTCCGGAAGTCTGGGGGTCATGGCAGAGGGCCGCCGTCAGTTCGGGAACCCCGTTTTCAATATATACATGGGGTGCCGCAAAACGGCGGTTGTCGTAACAGCGTTTGGGAATAAGGCCGTTTTTGGCGTATTCTTCGGCAAAGCGCATAAAAGGAATGCTGCGGCTGAACAGCTCAATGGCTGCGCGGGAGGCTTTGGCCATTTCCAGACAATGGCCGATGAGCCCGAAACCTGTTATGTCCGTGGCGGCTTCAAGCCGAAATTTTTGGATAATGCCGGCGGCATGGGCGTTGAGGCGCACGGCATGGGAAAAGAGTTCGGCTTCCGCTTCTTGGCAGCCGTCCCATTTTCCGCGTATGCCCGTGGCAAGAACTCCTGTTCCGAGGGGTTTGGTCAGCACGAGCACATCGCCTTCGCGCAGGTTTTTGTTTTGGGCGAAATGGTTTTTGTCCACAATGCCGGTAACGGACAGTCCGAACCGCAGTTCTTTGCTTTCCAGGGTATGGCCGCCGCAGGAAACAGCGCCGGCTTCCGTGATTTTGTCCAAAGCGCCCAGCAGAATTTCCTGAACGGCTTCTGCCGGCGTGTCGCAGGAGGAAAAGGACAAAACGTTCATGGCCGTATAGGCCTGGCCGCCCATGGCGTAAATGTCCGACAGGGCGTTGCAGGCGGCGCATTGCCCGAAAAGCCTCGGATTGTTGCCTATGGGCGCGATAATGTCTATGCTCTGCACCAGGGCTTTTCCGCTTGGGGGCATGGCCACGACAAAAGAGTCCTCGTTATGGCCGTGCTCGGAAAGGAGCAGGGAGGACTGCTGTTTGGGCAGGGCGGCAAGCAACGTGTCCAGAACCTCCGGAGCCGTTTTAGCGCTTCAGCCCGCGTCAATGGCCTTGTTCATCAGCGGATAATACATTTATTTCTCTTTCATCTGATTGGAAAGTTTCTGCTGCAGCTGGATAAGTATTTCCCGCGCCTGCGTGTCGTTTTGGTCGGCGGCTTTCTGCAGCCAGTATTCGGCTTTGGCGTAATCCTGGTATTCTGTTTTCAGCAGATAGAAAATTCCCAAATCGTATTGGGCGTCAACCAGTCCGTACTGTGCGGCATTTTCGTACAGGATTTTTGCCTGGGCAAGATTTTTCGGCACGCCGAGTCCCTGCCTGTACATTCCGGCAAGCAGATATTGCGCCGTGGGGTGGTGCTGTTCCGCCGCTTTGGTGTACCATGCCGCGGCAAGGGTTTCGTTTTTCGGTACCAGAATGCCGTTTTCGTACAGCAGCCCTACCTGCAGCTGCGAAGGCGCATAGCCCAGATGTGCGGATTTTCTGTAGAGCTGCACGGCCTGTCCCATGTCTTTTTGAAAGCCGACGCCTTTTTCGTACATGGTGGCAAGTTCAAACATGGAGGGGGCATGGTCTTTTGCCGCGGCCTCGCGGAAAGCGTAGATGGCGTGTTTGAGGGCGTCGTCCCCCTGGCCGAATTTGCCTTTGTAATAAAGCAGTCCCAAATGGTATTTTCCGTCAATGTTTCCGTAATCCGCGGCCTGTTTGTAATAGTTGGCGGCGCGCATGATGTTGAAGCGGGGGGAGTCTGCCTCGTACATTCTGCCGAGTTCCAGCATGGCCAGGGTGCTGCCGCGCCGGGCATTTTCTTCCATGAGCTGAAACGCCCTGTCAATGTTTTTGTGTCCTCCCGTACCGTTGAAATACGCGCGGGCAAGCACTATTTTCGCGTTTTCGTCGTCTTTGGCGGCTTTTTCTTCCAGCTCTTCGATTTTTATGGCGGAAAGCGCTTCATCGGTGGCGGAAAATCGGGGATTTTGCGTTTTTTGAATGTCGCTGTCGGAAAGTTCGCCGTTTTTGTTGTTTTTTGCGTCGCTCAGCTGATTTTTGGCCGCAACGATTTTAAGTTTCTGAAAGTCGGAAAGCTGGGTGAAATAGGGATTTTTTATCTCTTCCAGCGTTACCTGCGGAATGGTGTTGTAGGAGTTGGAACCAAGACGCGTGCTTTTGAGGACGTTCAGGTTTCTGTTATGGTTTTGGGAACTTTCCAGGATAAGCCTGTTCAGTTCGTCCAAAGGAATATTCTGCAGCAGCACGGGGTCTTTGGCGATTTCGTTGATCATGGGCAGGTAGGGGCTGTTGATTTTGCCTGTAATGGGTGCCTGATAGGAAAAAAACGTATTTTCCTGCGTATAGCTCGGTGCCTGGCGCACAATGGTAGGCGGCTCAAGGTTTTCCCTGTTTTGCAAAATAGCCAGGATATCCGCGGGAATGGTCGGGTTCTGCGGGTTTTCCCTGTACAGTTCCAAAAATTCAAGACTGACGGAATTTTCGGTGCCGAAAGGGGCAAACGGAACGGGCGCACTGCTGTCTTCAGCACGGCTGAGCGGCGCAAAGCCCAAAATACATAATAACAAGACGATATATGGCATATTGCTCCCGTGTTGATAATTTTATTTTTTTTACCGCTCTTCCGCGAGTTTTTCAAGTTTTAAAATTAACATTTAAATTGTGAGGCGTGCATATTGACACGGAACAAAACTTTGTCTTTAATACAAAAAATTGCATAATTCTGCGGGACAGAGCGTCAGCGCCCGTTTGAAAATTTTGGATACGCCATGGCATTATTGTTTTTAAGCACAAAAAATTCCGTTCACGGGCAGTCGGAAAAACTTCTGACGGCGCTTAAGCGCAAAGAGGTTTCTTTTTGTTTTGCCTGCCCGGAAAATTCCCGCAATGCCGGATTTGCCAGCGCAAGGGCTTTTGAATTTTTGGAATTGCCAGGTAACCGCATCATGCAGTTTTTTGCCCTGAAAAAGTATATTCGGCGCCATGCCGTTACCCATTTGCACGTTTTTGACGAAAAAGCGCTCGGTTTGGCCCTATGGCTGCGCAGATTTTTCCCCGTGCTGAAAATTGTCGGGGACTGGCACGAAAGGGTGCTTAACGGTGCGGAACTGCGTCTGAAAAAAGATAATCCGTATTTGTTTGCTTTGACCAAAGGCAAATTCAATGTTTTTTTCTGTTCCTCGCCGGAACTGGGACTGTATTTGGGCAGGACGTTCAATCTTCAGAACAGGATAGGCATACTGCCGTTTATTCCGCAGGTGCGCGGCGGTTCTTCCTGTCTTGGGAAAAATCCGCAGGCATTCAGTTTTTTTCTGCATTCGTTCTGCGAACAGGAAAATGATTTGACAATTGCTTTTGAGGCAGCGGCAAAGCTTGCGTCGGACGAAAACGCCAAAGGCAGCGTGTTTTTTTTCGTGTGTCTGGAAAAAACGCAGTGCGTGCAGCGGGCGCTGGAACTTGCCGAGCAGTATGGCGTGCAGGACGTCTGCGTTTGTGCGGACAAAACATTTTTTGATGTTTTTTATCCTTTGGCCGACAGCGTGCTGTGCGTTTCTTCCGACGGTGAGGGCGATTATTCCATGATCTGCAAAGCATGGCATGACGGCAAGGCGCTTATCGCTTCCGACCTTGCGGTGCATACGAAATTTATTCTTTCCGATTCCATGGACTGCGCGCTGCTGTATCCGCGCGACGATGCGGCGTCGCTGTACAAGTGTATGCACAAGGTTTTTGCCGATGAGGCGCTGCGCTGCCGGCTGGTGCGCGGCGGCAGGCGCAAAGCCGGTAAGGATCTTCTCGAGACCATGGCGGGAGAATATCTTAAAAAAATACGGAATGCTTAAACATTGATTTTATTTCTGTTTTTATAAAGATTTCTTTTTGCGCCGTTCATGCAAAAGCATGAAAAACTCTTGAATAAGTTTGCAAAATCACAGACTATTTTCTTTGTTTGCAATTTTATTTTTTTGGTGTATACTTATCTCGTCGGTCAGACAAAGATTTCCATGAGAGCATTTTCAGCTAAGGAGTTGACATGAAACGCATTACAAAAATTTTAAGCACTTTCGCCCTTGTTCTTGGCCTGAGTTTTTCCGCTGGTGCGGCAGAACTTATCGTTGCTCACGACACCAATTTTAAACCGTTTGAATTCCGTGATGAAAACGGCAACTACACCGGCTTTGACATCGAACTTTGGCAGGAACTCGCAAAGCGCGCCAATCTTGAATATAAATTCCAGCCCATGGATTTTAATGGCATTATTCCTGCCCTGCAGACCAAAAACGTTGACGCTGCCATTGCCGGCATCACCATTTCTCCGGAACGCCAGGCCGTTGTCGATTTCACCAAACCGTATTACAATACGGGCCTTATGATTGCCGTACGCACCGAAGACGCCCAGAAAGTAAAAAGCCTTGACGACCTTGCAGGCAAAGTCATTGCCACCAAAACCGCCACTTCTTCCGCGGAATATCTGCGCACCACCTTTACCAAAGCAAAAGAAGTCAAACTTTTCCCCAATAATGACGGCCTGCTGTTTGAACTTATGGCCGGCGGCGTAGACGCAGTATTCTTTGACGAAACCATTCTCCGCGACCTTGCCAAAGCTTCCAACGGCGCAGTGCAGGTTGTAGGTCCGCTGTATCAGGGCCAGTCTTACGGCATTGCGTTCCCCAAAGGCAGCGATCTTGTGGAAAAAGTGAATGCTGCGCTTGACTCCATGGTTCAGGACGGTTCCTATAAAACTTTGTATATGAAATGGTTTGATTCCGAACCTAAATAATGTGTAACAACTTTTCCGGGTCTGCGGGATATCCCGCAGACTCGGCGCGTTTAACAAGGGACATATGGCTTTTGAATTTCAACCTCAAGTGATGATTGAATCCTTTCCGCTGCTCATCGGCGGATTGAAATATACTATTTTAATTACCATTGCCGGTCTTGCCCTCGGCCTTGTTTTGGGCATTATTACCGGCCTCATTAATTGCGGCCACAACAAGTTTTTAAAGTGCATTGCCACTGCTTATATAGAAACCATACGCGGAACGCCGCTTATCGTGCAGGTTATGTTTTTGTATTTCGGGCTTCCGCTTGCTCTTGGCGTTCGTATCCCCCCGGTTACCGCGGGGATTATTGCCATCGGCGTCAATGCCGGTGCATATATTGCCGAAATTGTCCGCGGCGCCATTATTTCCATTCACCACGGACAGGAAGAGGCTGCCCGTTCTACGGGACTCAATAAATTTCAAACCATGCTTTACGTCATATGGCCGCAGGCTTTCCGACGCATGATACCGCCCTTGGGCAACCAGTTTATCATTTCTCTGAAAGATACGTCGCTGCTTGTGGTAATCGGCGTTGCGGAGCTGACGCGGCGCGGTCAGGAAATTATTTCCATTAACTTCAAGGCCTTTGAAATTTGGCTTGCCGTTGCCGTCTTGTATTTGTGCCTTACCCTCAGCCTTTCATATCTGCTCCGTATTATGGAGCGGCGCATGAATGCAAAAATCATGAAACGATAATCCATGCAAAGAGCAAAAATCCATCTTCTGCCGCCCGAACTGCGCAACCAGATAGCCGCCGGAGAGGTGGTGGAACGGCCTGCCAGCGTGGTAAAAGAGCTGGTGGAAAATGCTCTTGACGCCAGGGCCACGGAAATTTCCGTGATTGTCGAAGACGGCGGCCAAAGTTTAATTTCCGTTCAGGACAACGGTATCGGTATTCCTGCCGACGAGCTGGAACTTGCCGTTACCCGCCATGCCACCAGCAAACTGCAGACTGCGGCGGATTTATCCCATATTCTTTCTTACGGGTTCAGGGGCGAAGCACTGCCCAGCATTGCTTCTGTTTCCCGTTTCCGCATTGTTTCCAAAACGGCAGAGGACCCTATTGCGCACGAGCTTGCCGTAAATTTCGGGGACATTCGGGAGCACGCTCCTGCGGTGCTGCGCCGGGGCACGCTTATCGAAGTGCGCGACTTGTTTTTCAATATTCCTGCCAGACTCAAATTTTTAAAGGCGCCGTCCACGGAACTGAAACGTGCAGTGGATCTGTTCGTGCGTCTTGCTTTGGCTGCGGACGGGGTTTCCATGAGCCTGGTTTCGGGAGGCCGCACCGCTGCGGAATTTTTTGCCGACGAAGACAAAAAAGCCAAACTGGCCAAAATATGGTCTTCTGCAATTATCGACGAGCTCGTGCCCGTAGATTATGAGGGCCGCGGCATCAGGCTTTCGGGCTATATTTCCAATCCCCGTTCCGTGCAGCCGCGTGCGGACAGAATGCTTTTATACGTAAACGGCAGAGCCGTCAGCGATAAACTTTTGCTGAAAGCCGTGCGCCAGGCATATGCGGGAAAAATTACCAGCCGTGATTATCCGCAGTGTCTGCTCTTTTTGGAAATTGATCCGCGGGAAGTGGACGTCAACGTACACCCTGCCAAGAGCGAAGTGCGCTTCCGTGACGAAAAAGCCCTGTTTTATGCCATGGCGCAGGCCGTGGAGCAGGCATTGTCCGCCTGTGCTTCCTATTTCAGCGCAAAGGATTTGCAGCAGGGTACGGCAGAGTTCGGTCCTGCAGAGCCCGATACGGCTGTCCGGCCAAGCGCTCAGGCTAAATTCGGGGATTTGTATCAAGAACAGCATACGCCTAAGCCGCAGGGATTTTGGGGCAATGCCGATAAGGAAACACGTCTTTCCTTTGCCCGCGAGAAGCAGGAAGTTCTTGCGGTCAGCCCGGCTGCGGCGGAATATGTGCAGAGTGCTTTGGGGGCTGCGGGCGCTGAGCCTGATACGTGCGGCAAAAATGCCGTTGACGGACAGAAAGCGTATATGCAGACTGATGATTTTGCGGCAAAAGCGCGGGACAACGGTCGGGCAGAGCGTTCACAGGATTTTTCGTGCGATTTGCTGTCTCCGTCTGCTTCCCGTACTTCTGGTTTAATGCGGGAACCGGCTGCGGCAATGGCGCCGCTTGGCGCACAACTTTGTACGGGTGCGGAATATTCCGTGCGCTCTGAAAAATTCGGTGCCGATACAGAAACGCAGAATTTGTTGTCAGCCGCCGACGCCGAAACCTATACACTTCCTTACGGGCTGGAATATCTCGGACAGGTAGCGGAAACCTATTTAATTTTGAAAAAAGACAATGCCGCGCTGCTGCTTTTGGATCAGCACGCTGCGCACGAGCGTATTTTGTATGAAGAAATGAAAAAGGGACAGATACAAAGCCAGCCGCTTTTGTATCCTTTGGAACTGCCTCTGCACGCAAGCGAAGAAAAACGCTTGGAAACCGTGCAAGAAACGCTGGCGGAACTGGGGTTCGCTTTAGAAACCGTCACAGAGCCCGAAAAACCCGTTCTGCTGAAAATTTCTGCCGTGCCCTCCCGTTATGACAGGGTGGAGGCCATGGGCTTTTTAAAAGAAATTTTGGCGGAAAAAATGGACAGTCTGGACAGCGTATGGGTTCGTCATGCCTGCAAATCCGCGATTAAAGCCAATACGCCGCTGGACTGGGTTGCTGCCGTAAAGCTTATTGTGCAGTGGCTGAAAACCGATGAGCCTGACAATTGTCCCCACGGCCGTCCCTGCGTCCTGCATTTTGACAGTGCGGATTTGGAAAAATTGTTTAAACGCACTCTGTAAGACTGTATTTATGAGAAATTTGCCGGCACCGCAGACCGCTTTTTTTGGCGGTCTTTTTTTAGTTTTGTTTTGGGGGAATGACTGCGCTGCCGTTTATTTGCGTAAAGCTTGCAAACTCACTGATGCAGACGACTTGCCGCCCTTTGGGCGGCTCCCCTAAGCTCTTTCGTTATACTGTATTTACGGAACCTTATCGAAGATGTCGGCTTCGGTTCCGCAATTGCCGAGAATACAAGCGGCTGAAAAAAAAATTTTAAACAAAGCCAAACATAAACCGGTTTGTTTCTTTTGATTTTTTATAACTGCAATAATCAGTGGTATTAATTCGGAAAAATATTGTGCCGACTTGACAATTGATATTGATATTGTTATTGATATTATAATCAATAACAGATTTTATTATAAGGGTGTTTTATGAATGATTTGGGTATATTGCTTGCCAAAGCCGTAGCAGAAATAAAACAGCTGGAAAAAGGCGAAACGTTTTTTGTGCGGGATTTGTTCAAAGGATACAAATGGAACAGAATACCGCGCAAGACACGGATTATGCTCGGTACGCTGTTTTTGAATTATGTGAACAGCAACGAATGCGGGGTAAAGCCCGATGAAGAGTCCACTGCAGGACAGCAGCGCTATATTGTGCTGTAACGTGTAAGGAGGAAAAGATATGGCCTATGACGTAAATCATGAGTACTGCGGCTTGCTGCTGAAAGCTTTGTGCGGCGCGCTGACTATGCAAAAAAATAAAATTTTTGTTCTTGAGAATTTATTTGTGCCGCAGGAATGGGAAAGCCTGCCTGATACGACGCGCCAATTACTCGGCAAGGAATTTTATACGTTTGTCCGAAGCGGGCTTGTGCCATAAAAGTTTTGGAAAAAAATCCGACGGCATACAGCAGTATTGTATTGCGGACATATAGCACTGTTCCTGAATTGGCAGACGGCATTTTTGCACAGGAGTAAAAACGCCCGCGGTCTTGCAGAAAAAACAGAAAGTGAAAATTTTTTCTGAAGGTACGGTTTATCTCTGTTTTTTCACTGCGGCAGGCACGCGTTTGCAACACGGAACAAGTTGTTTTTATTATAAAATTGTTAAGCTGTTTTAAAAAAAAATTTGAAAAGAGTCGGGAAAGTGTTTCTCTGACAAACAGGTATGTTTCCAAACTTACGGTATTGATTATAATACCATCTGCAAAGCCAATTAGCTAAAAAAATTTTTTCCGTTACCATTGTCCCCGGCATTTGCGGAACAGAAGCCGAAACACTCGTCAAGATTCTGCAGATGCCGCGCAGTGAGGGGGCTCTCAAAAGGCGGCAAGCCGTTTGCGTCAGTGAGTTTGCGAACGTTGCGCAACTGGACGGAAACGCAGTTATTTCTCCGAAAAATAATTAAAAAACTCCCTGTTAAACATAATTATCGGTTGTTTTGTTATAATAAAAAAGCCTGCTTTCCGCAGGCTTTTTTGCTTATGGTATAGATTGCGCTTTATTGGATCTTGTCAATAATGCGGAAGCCGGTGGCAGAGTCGATTTTGTGCGCTTCTTTTTTGAAGTTCTGCAGCCAATGTTCGCCGTAAATCAGTTCGGACAGCCATTCGGCGCTGTGCAGAACCGGGTGTTTGGCAAGTTCGGTGTGGCCGTCTTCCTTAATTTTGATCAGGGTGCGGCTGATGCCTATTTTACAGGACGGGCAGCCTACAATGATCGGGGTGTCTTCCATATAATTGGGCAGAAGGTTGACAAGGCGGTTTTTCTTGCGTTCGCGCAGGGCGTTGTAAATTCCCGGAGATGAGTATGCACCCGTTCCGGATTCGCCGCAGCAGCCGGGGCTTAGGGTCAGGTTGGAACCGCTGAGTTTTTCAATGGCACGTGCCGCCATAACACCGCCTTTTACGGCTTTTACGCCGCTCCATTCCGGGTGGCAGGATCCGTGGTATACAACATCTTGTTTGGCGTCAATGCTCGGAGCGTTTTCCTGTTGGCTGATAAGCTGAATGAAATCCATCTGCTGCAGGGGATTGTCCTGGGCGTCTTTCAGTTCGTAGCGCCGCAGGGAGTCGCGGCAGGAACCGCAGGCAGTGACCAGATAGCGCACGTGCAGGCCGCGGGCTTCGGCGGCGCGGATAAGATTGGACAGATATTCCTGGTTTTTGGCCAGATTGTCTTTGTAGTTGCCGTCCGCACCGGAAGAAAGCAGGGGATAGCCGCAGCAAAGGTGCTGTTCGGGCACGATTACGGGCAGATTGGCCTGCGTAAGCAAGTTGAGGGTGGCAAGGCCGATTTTGCGGTAAAAGAGCGAACCGCCGCAGCCGGGGAAATAAAGTACGGCTTCGATGCCGTTTTCGCTGTTTTGCAGTTCTTCGGCTTTTTGCCGCGGTACAAAGTAGCCGCCTTTTTCAAGGCTGAGTTCATTGTACATATTGTGCATACCGAGATTGGGGCCTTTGCCGGAGAAAAGCGGGCTTTCAAATCTGTCGCGCCACATTTTCGGCACAAAGCCAAGCACTGTGTTGCCCACTTTTTGGCCGAGCGCAGCGGCTTTTGCCATGGTGGGGATACGGGTCTGCGGATTGCCGGAAAGCCAGTTGAGCACCGTGCTTTTAATGGGGTGGCCGCCCATGCCTTCTTCCTTGAGGAAAGCAAGCATGGCAAGCGCAACCTTGGCAGATTCTATTTTTACGGGGCATACGGACGTGCAGCGGCCGCAGCCTGTGCAGTGTTCCACCATGAAGCGCAGTTCTTCGAGCAGGCTCGGTTCTATTTTGCCTTTTGTGGCCTGGGTATAATAAATAGCCTCGGTAATGGCGCCCAAAATCATATTTTTGTTGCGGGGGTGGTACTGGTAGGAACGTTCAGGATACACCATGGGGCAGACCTGTTTGCATTTGCCGCAGCGGGTGCAGGCCTGCACGGTGCTGAGCAGTTCGATGAAGCGTTCCTTGTCGGCAAGGCCGCTTTGGCGTATGTCTTCGATAAGGCGGTTAAAAGAAAAGGTGAAAGGCCGCACGGGCAGTTCCTGCTGTACGAGTTTGCCGGGGTTAAGGATTTCCCTGGGGTCGACGCGTTCTTTAAAGGCGCGCAGGGCTTTGATTTTATCGCGTTCGAGGAAGCTGATTTTGGTAATGCCTATGCCGTGTTCGCCTGAAACGGCACCGCCCATTTGCTTGGCCATTTCCATAACGCGCAGCACGGCTTCTTCGGCGTTTTCGATCATGTGCGGGTCGTTGGAGTTTACGGGAATGTTGACGTGGCAGTTGCCGTCGCCGGCGTGCATATGGCTGGCGATGATTATGCGGCTTTTGCGCATATATTGGGATATGGCCTGGATTTTTTCGCGCAGACGCGGATTTTCTTCTCCCAAAGAGTCAAGGAAGAGCGTGGCGCGCATGGTCAGTTCGTCGTCGCTGATGTCTATGTCGCTGGATTCCTGGGACAGTCCTTCGCCGCTGGCGATTTTGGAGGCAAAGGAAAATTCTTTGTTAAATTCGCCGTCCTGCATGGGGAAGCCCTGGAGCCTGCCCACTTCCTGCAGGGCGTAGCGGTAGGCTTTGCCTGCCATTTCAATATTGAGCAGTTCCAGGAAATGGGCGAAGTCCGGGATTTTCGGCATGGGAATAACCACGTCTTCGTTCATTTTAAAGCCTGAAGTGCGCTTGGCAATGGCGGAAAGCTTATGTCTGTCTTCCCAGAACAGCTCGCTTTCTTTTTTGTCTTTGGCAAGGGCGGCGTAGATGTATTCGTTGTCCCCCACAAGGGCGAGGATTTCTTTGACGCTGTCGTCAAGAAGCATTTCGTCGTTGCCGTCCACCTGCACGATGATGACGGAAATGGGATCGCCTTCGTGGCGCGGGGATTTGCGTTTGTATTCAATGGCCTGCACGTATTTTACGTTAAATTCCTCAAGGGCGGAAACGCGCACGTAGTCGCCTTCGTGGCGTATTCTGTCGCGCAGGGCTACGATTTTATTGATAAGTTCCGCGGCGGGCTTCATGCTGCGGCCGAAAAATTCCAAGGCAAGCACGCGGGAATATTTGGGCATTTCGTGCAGGGTGAACACGGCGTCTATGATAATGCCGTCCACGCCTTCTTTCTGCATACCGGGCAGACCGCCGAGAACTTTGTTGGTAACGTCTTTTCCAAGACCGGGCAGGCGTATTTCGTCGCCGCGCAGTTCCACGACGCTTCGCAGGCCGCCTGTGTCGTCGTCGCGCACTTCGAAGGTGGCGGTTTCGGTTTCCAGAATTTTATGGCGGGGGTGGCAGATGCGTTCCACGCGGATAAGTTCGCCCGTGGGGGTAACCATGCGCCAGGACAGGAGGTTGTCCAGGGTTGTGCCGTATTCGAAACAGAACGGGCCGCCGGAGTTTTCCGCGATGTTGCCGCCTATGGAGGAGGCGGTTTTGGAAGCGGGGTCAACGGTAAAGAGCAGTTTGTATTCCGCGGCTTTGTCTATGGCGTCTTGGGTTATCACGCCTGCTTCGCAGTGCATGGTTTTGTTCTGTACGTCCACGTCGGTTTTGGTAAGGCGCGTCATGTTGACAATGACGCTGCGCTTTCTGGCGGGCACGGCGCCGCCCGTCATGCCTGAACCGCCGCCGCGGGGAATGAGCGCGAATTTCATGTCGTTGGCAAGCCGTACAAGGCTGACAACGTGTTCGATATTGTCGGGCTCTACCACAAGAAGGGGCAGTTCCATGCGCAGGTCTGTCGCGTCGGTGCTGGTTTCTACCAAAGCGCCCGGACGGGTGATAATGCATTCTTTGGGCATAAGGGCATTGAGGCGTTCCACGAGTTCGTGTCTGAAGCTGACTTCTGCGTCGTAGGCGCTCCAGAACATGGTCATGCCTTCGCTTATGGCCGTGGCGTATACATGGGCAAGGGCGTGGGATTCGCGTTCAAAACGCTGTTCCACGCTGCTTTTTACGGTTTGTGCCGAAATAAAGGGGTTATATGCCACAAGGAACAGTTCTTCGGCAATTTGGCTGGCAAGCTGCTGCACGGCTGACGGCCAGCTTTCGTATTCGTCAAGATTGATGCGTAAAATTCGGTTTACCACAAATGCAGCGGAAATTGAAACGTGCGGACCTTTGTGAGCCATGTGTTCTCCTTTTTTGCCGGACTGTTATGTTAACGTGCTTTGCTGAGCCGCACGCTGATATTGTTGCGGACCCATTTCGGGTCAATCCATTCCTTGGGCTGTACTGCAACGCCGCCCACATAGACGCCGAAGTGGACATGGTCGCCCACGGCAAGTCCCGTAGTGCCGGTGGTGCCGATAATCTGTCCTTTCTTTACGGTGTCGCCTGCCTTAACCCTGAAATCGGTGAGGTGGGAATAAATGGAATTGAGGCCGAGGCCGTGTTCGAGAATGACAAGATTGCCGTATATGCCGTTGTAATCGGCAAAAACAACGGTGCCGTCGTTGCCTGCGGGCACTTCAGCCCGGGCAACGGAAGCGAAGTCATAGCCGAGGTGTACCTGCTTGTCTATTTCTTTGTCGTTCAGGTAATATGTCCGTCTGTCGCCGAACTGCGCCTTGACTGCGGAACGGGGCAGAATTTTGAAATCCCCTTCCCATTTGGGTTTGGCTGTGGCGCTTTTTATGCAGATATCGCGGATAAGCAGGTCGTTTTGTTTTCTGATGACGCCGTTTGCTTCAAGGTACTGTTCGAGGCTGGTTTCTTTATAGGGAACGATTTTTTTGAGTTCTTCGGCTTTTTTGCTGAGGAACGTATCGGTGATTTTTACTTTGTCGCCGGGATAATTTTTATTGACCGCATTGACGATGAGACGGCTTTCGGTGATATTTCCGGCCGTGTCCTGCGCATAAATCTGCGGGAAGTATTCTGCTGCGGAAATGCTTTCGGGGAAAGCGAAAAGGCAGGCATAGGTGTTGTCTTTCTGTTCAAAAGCGGGGAAAAAAACGGAATCCACGTAAACCCCGGTTTTTGTCAGGGCTTCGGAAGCCGTGTATACGATAAGGGCGGAGCCGCCTCTGTGCACGGCGGGCGGATAGGTTTCAACCACGATGCGCGGCTGTTTGTTGTCCATGGCAAGCTGTATTTCTCTGGTGGTGCTGTTGCCTTTGTTGAAGCCTGCCAGGGAAGCGTCGTGGGCGGTGACTATGAGAGTAAAGCCGCCTTCGGGCAGTTTTGCGTCTTCAAGGGTGAACGCATATTCCACGGAACGGGGGCTGCCTTCAAATTGTTTTTCATACAGTTCCAGGGTTTTGTCGCCGCGGCGTACGGAAACTTCCACGCTGCGCACGCCGGAAGTGTCGGCGGCAATAACCGTTATTTCTTTGCGGGGACCGATTTTTTGCCCAAGTTCTTTGCCGTCCGCGCTGAAGCTTAAGCTGGGACCCTGCAGGTCCCGTAAAAACAAATAGCCGAAAAGCACCAGCACGGCAAGGGTTACAAGCGTGACAAGCGTGCTTAATTTTGTCTTGAGCATAAAAGTTTCAGTCCTCCTTATCTTTGAGCAGGGTAATGGTTATTTTTATAAAATCCGCTTCGGTCAGAATGCCCACCAGCACATCGCCGACAACAACGGGCAGGCAGCCGTATTTGAGCCTGAGAAGCAGTTCTCCCGCTTCGATCAGGGAAAGTTCGGGCTTTGCGCAGATGATGTCCGTCTGCATCATGTCTTTGACCAGAATGGCCTGGTTGATTTCCCGCGTTGTTTGTTCGTCAAGGTCGGCAAAGCGGGATATGGTATGGTTGAGCAAATCCCTGTGCGTTACCAGTCCGCAGAAGCGGCCTTCGCTGTCCACAACCGGAGCATGGCGAATCTGAACCGTTTCCATGAGTTCTTTCACGTCATGCAGCGAATCGCCGGGCTTTACGGTATAGACGCTGTCAGTCATAAAATCTTGTACGGTAAACATAAGCCTGCCCCCCCGGGTTATAGGTTAATGTGTCTTACAAAATTCAAAGCTGGTCGGTCACTTTAATTTACTCTTTAAACGGGCTGTTCGTCAAGAAAAGCACCGCAAGAAATTTAAGGCGGCATTAACGCGCAGCCCCCTCCGCGGCGGGAGGGGGCTGAAACCGTGCTGCTGCGTTATGCACGGATAAAAATATTTTCGGGCAGATTTTCGGGCGCTTTCTCAAAACGGATATAGCCTTTCAGGCCGGGGTGCAGAGTGCCTGTTTCGTTTTGGCCGCGTGAATACAGGGTATAGGAAGCGCTTGGAATACGGGGCCGTTCCATGCCCGGCAGGATAAGGTAGGCGTCTTTTGCGCTGTCCCAGGTGCTGCGCACGTCCACTTCGTATACAGTATCCGCGGTTTTTTTGCCGAGTTTGGCGACAATGGGCCGGGGAACATAGTTTTCGGGCGCTTTTCTGTCCCTGCGTTCGGGAAAGAAAAAGCCCGTGGACAAAGGCCGGGGATTTTTCCCGGAGCTGTTGAACAGTTCCAGCATAAAGGCTTCGCTGTCCAAATCCGTGCGTTTTGGCGCAAATTTCGGTTCAATGCCCTGTTTTGCGCAGGCAATGTCAAGGGCGGTTCTGTATACGTCGGTCACCTGCGCCACGTAAGACGGGCTTTTTGTTCTGCCTTCGATTTTGAGGGAAGCGGGCTGCATGGCAACCAAATCGTCCATATAGGGCACAAGGCATAAATCCGACGGTGCGAAAATGGCGCTGAAGTGGCTGCCCTGTTCGATATCCCAGCAGTCTTCGCCCTGGCGCAGCTTTTCTTCTACGGTAAGGGAAATTTCAGTGAATTTTCTGCCGCGGTATTCAAAACGGCAGGGCTGTGTGCATTGGCCGAGGTTTGCCGGCCTTTTGTTCACCCAGGCGGACATGAGGCAGTGTCCGGAAAGAGCGAGGCACATGGCGCCGTGTACGAAAATTTCAAATTCCATGTCCGGAAATCTGCGGATAATGGCAGTCATTTCTTCTTTGCCGAGTTCGCGCGCAAGGTTTATGCGCTGCACGCCGGTTTCTTTCCAAAATTCCACGGCGGCGGAGTTTACGGAATGGGCCTGGGTGGAAAGATGGATTTCCGTGCCGGGGCAATGTTTTTTTGCCAGCCGCAATACGCCGGGGTCGGCTATGATCAGGGCGTCCACGCCGGCAGAAGGCAGTACATTAAGCATATGCGTTACGTCGTCAAGCTGTCTGTCGTAGGGCATGGCATTTATACAGTAATAGACTTTTGCCTGTGCGGCATGGGCTTTCTGCACGCCTTGGGCAAGTTCTTCAAGGCTGAAACCGTCGCATTTTGCGCGCAGGGAAAGTTCGTTTCCGCTGAGGTACACGGCATCGGCACCGTAGAGGAGCGCGGCTTCGAGCTGTTCGGGGCCGCCGGCGGGAATAAGCAGTTCTGGTCTTTTGAGCATGGTATTATTTTTTCTTGTAAAGGTTGCGGGTGTATTTTGCCATATTGATAATGTCGCCGATAAAGGAACCTGTGCCGCCGTCCAGCATGACGGTAGGCAGGCCTTCCACTGTTTCGCCGCTGCCGGTGCCGAATTTGCTGGCGGTTTCGCCCGGTGCGGCAGGAGCGGCGGCGGAAATCCGGGCAGAAGTTTGGCCGGAAGTTTGAGCCGGCGCTGCGGCTGCGGCGTCTGCCGTGTTTTCGGCAGAGTCGTTTTTTGTCAGATTATTTTTTTTTTGGCTCCTTGTCCGACAGGTCAAAGGAGAACATTTTGGGTTCGTTGAGAATGATTTTTTCGCTGCTGCGCGGCTGGCGCTTGGGCATATATTTGTGCTCTTCGCCGTTAAGCCTTGCCAGGCGCTGCATTTCAAGACGCTTGAGCGTACGTTCGCGTTCCTGCTGTTTGCGGTATTCTTCGCCGTCCGGCGTGGTTTCTCTGAAGTTCGATTCGTAGATAACCCGTTTGAGTTCCTTATGGTCGTTGATAAAGGCATTGACCGCGGGCGGGAACGTTTTGGAACCGTTCAGCCTGAGCAGAAATTCCGCCATATCGTTTACGGGCAGCACATTTTTTGCGCATTCGATGATATTGTTGACAACGGAAAAATCGGAGCGGCCGAAATGTTTTTGCAGGGCAAGGTATATGGGGTTTTGCCAGTCGGGGTATTCTTTGGCAAAAAGATCTGCGCATTCTGCCGCTTTGTCCCATTTGCGGTCGTCGATATAGGCGTCTACGGCGCGTTCCAGGTAGATTTTTCCGTTTTCCGGATTGCACTGTTCTTTCTGAATGGCGTACAGGTAAATGAGGGAGTCGGCTTTATGCGGGGATTCGTCTGCGCTGGAGCGTTCAAAGCAGGCCGTTGCCTGGTTGAAAAGACGGTCGTAGTATTTTTGTTTGCCCACGAGGAAAATTTCTTCAAAACCGGCATTTGCGGCAGGCGTATAGAAGAAGCGCACAAAGCTTTTTTCGAAATTAATCAGCCGCTGTTTCCATGTTTTTGTAAAATGGGCTTTTATTTCTTCGCTGGCGTTTTCTATGGCCTGCATGGTTTTGAGCTGTTTCTGTTCTTCTTCGGCATGGACGGTAAGGGCGTTCTGCACCAGGTCCATAAGTTCCTGCGGCGTATACGGCCGTTCCAAAAAACCGAAAGCGCCGAGAGCCTGCAGATTGCATTTTTCCGTTTCCAGAATTTGCAGGTCGCCGCCGAGTATTTCCGGTTCAAGGAGGACGACTACCGGGAAAAGGGTTCCCAAGGGGTGCAGACGCAGAAGGGATATGAGCAGGGCGGCGTCAAAATCCCCGAGGGTGCGTTCGCACAAAATAAGCGCGGAATAGGTGATTCTGTTTTCTTTTTTGGTAAGAATGTGGTACAGGGCATCGGCAGGATAAGAAAAGGTTCTTACTTCCAGAAAATTGAATTCATTGTCGCTGTATTCTTGAAGCGAAGGTTCTTCATGGTCGGAAATGACAATGATTTCCTCAAAAAAAGGAAAAGCATTGTTTCCCAGATATCCATAAGAATCGTCGATTTCAGGTTCAAACATTCGTTACTCCGTTTTTGTTGGAAACAAATCTATCTGCTTTTGTTTTTTTTGTACAGCAAAAAGTCTGTGCTGGACGGAAATTAAAATTTTTTGTATGCTTTAATTTGTTCACATCAGAAAAAAAATATGCTATGAATGAAAATAATATCAAATAAGCTGGCAAAAACAATGGGAAAACAAAAGCAAAAAATTTTGGTTGTTGACGATCAACAGATAAATAGGCTGCTTCTGTCTAAAATTCTTGAAAGCAGGTACGAAGTTTTGCAGGCGGAAAACGGGCTGGAAGCTTTTAAAGTCCTTGAAAAAGAAAGGGACTCCGTGCAGGCCATTTTGCTTGACCTTATCATGCCCGTCATGGACGGTTATACGTTTATGGAAAAAATCAAAAAGATTACGGCCCTGCAGAATATTCCCATTATTGTTACCACTCAGGCGGAAGGAAAGGATTCCGAACTTAAAGCCTTGGAAATGGGGGCCATGGATTATATTGCCAAGCCTTATCACCCCACCATTATTCTGCAGCGCGTTATAAATACCATTGCCCTGCGCGAAAACGCCATTCTCAAAAATACGTCCGAACGCGATTATCTGACCAAGCTGTACAACAAAGAAACGTTTTATCAAAAAGTTGCCGCTCAGATCCACGAAGACACGGATACCAAATTTTCTCTTGTTTATTTTGATATTGAACGCTTTAAAGTTGTCAACGACTTTTTCGGCGAAACCAAGGGCGACGAGCTGCTGATGCACATTGCGGACATTGTGCGGTCTTTTTCCAACGATTCCAATTTCTTCGCGGCAAGGTTCAATGCCGACTGTTACTGCGTGTGTATGCCCCACGACAAAGTAAACGAACTGCGTTTTGCCAACTTTGTTATTTCCCATCTTGAGCAGTTCCCCATAAATCTGAAACTGAATATAAATTTCGGCGTGTTCATTATCAACGATATCGACATGAAGGTCAGCCTTATGTGCGACAGGGCAAGTCTTGCGCTGAAAAATATCGTTGGCAAATACGATACGTATATCGAATATTATAACGACGCCCTGCACAAAACCATTGTGGAAGAGCAGGAAATAACCAACGAAATGCACAAGGCCCTGGCGGAAAAGCAGTTTCTTGTGTATATTCAGCCCAAATTTGATCTGAATTCGTTCAGCGTTATCGGCGCAGAAGCGCTGGTACGCTGGAACCACCCGGAAAAAGGGCTTATTTCTCCGGGCAAGTTCGTGCCTATTTTTGAGAAAAACGGCTTTATAACCGAACTTGATATGTATGTTTTCGAAGAGGTCTGCAAAAAACTGCGCAGCCTTATCGATAAAGATATTCCGGTGGTTCCGATAAGCGTAAACCTTTCCAGGGCAGATATTTATAAGCCCAATCTTTGTGATTATATCCTTGAGATGATGGAAAAGTACGGATTGGATCATCACCTTATCGAATTTGAAATTACCGAAACGTCCTATACGCAGGATTCTGAGCAGCTCATCGATATTGTCAACAGGCTGCGCGAACTCGGTTTTTCCATTTCCATGGACGATTTCGGCACGGGCTATTCTTCTTTGAATATGCTCAGCGAAGTGCCTGTGGACCTTTTAAAAATAGATATGCGTTTTCTGAAAAATTTAAACGAAAACGATGTGAAAACCACAAGCATA
The DNA here is from genome assembly GCA_949299515.1 of uncultured Desulfovibrionaceae bacterium. Lineage (GTDB taxonomy): Bacteria > Desulfobacterota > Desulfovibrionia > Desulfovibrionales > Desulfovibrionaceae > Taurinivorans. The sequence goes on along the minus strand of CASGAP010000004.1, from coordinate 13,030 downwards.
ATCCATTTTATCGTATATATGGCAAAGTGGCTTAATCTGCCTGTCATTGCCGAGGGTGTGGAAACCCTGGAACACGTGGAATACCTGCGCAGCGTGGGCTGTTTCAACGGTCAGGGATATTTCTTCGCCAAACCGTTCCCCATTGCGGAGTACGAAGAGCGCGTAAAAAACTCCACGTTTTCCGCTCCCGTCAAGTCCAAGAATTACGATCAGATTATTCCGGTGGACGATTTGTGGAGTTCCACTTCCTGTTTCAGCCATTTGTTCAATTCTCTGTCCTGCCCGCTTACGCTTATGGAGCTTAAAGGGGACAATCTGGAGCTTATCCGCGCCAATAAGAGTTTTTATGACGAAATCGTTCCCAACAGCCAGGCCCTCAGCGCGGCTTCCTGCCATGCTCTTGAGGTGGTTGTTCCGGAAGACAGGGCAAGAGTGCTGGAAGGGCTGCAGCAGCTTGACGAAAACAACAGCTGGGCGCAGTTTACCGTTCGGGTCAAATTGCCGGGCACGGATTCCGTCTGCTGGAACAACGTGCGGTTCAGCTATATTCAGAAAACGTACAACAGCAAGATTTTTATCATGCACGTTGACGACATAACGGAATATAAAAATCGTAAGCTGGTATGCGAACTGCAGGACGAACGCGTTAATGCCGTTTTGGAATATTCCAAATCCGCTGTTTTTGAAATCAACATTACAGACCGGAAAATCCGTCTGAATACGTATGTAGGGGAAATGCTCGGCATTTCCAAAAACGTCGTGTCCTATCCTGCCGACGTGACGGAAAACAGCGTGCTTCCCTTTGAGCAGAAAGAAGCGTTCGCCGCCATGCTTGAAGATGTGTTTGCCGGCAGGGAACAAAAAGAGCCGCTTCTTGTTTCCTTAATCTGCAAAGACGCTTACCGCGTATGGTATGAGCTGCGCTACAAGATTTTGTACGTGAAAGAACAGCCCATGCTTGCCGTGGCTTATTTGGAAAACGTCACGCATCATGTCGTGCGCAACGAAATTTACGAAAGCGAAATGGATTTCAGAAACTCCATTATCGCAAGAAAACTTAATTATCTGGAAATAGACCTGCCGACCAAGACCGTGCTGCGTCATTCCGATAAATTCCTTTCCGGCATTGCTTATGTCAAAAGCCGCAGCGTGGACGAGTTTTTCACTCTGGTGGGCAATACGCTTATTCATCCGGAAGACAAGGATAAATTCCTGCAGTTTATGAGTACGTTCTCTTTTAACAACCTGCTTGTTACGGGGAATAAAAAATTCAGCTTTGAATGCCGGTATTTGGATGCGGGAGATTTCCGCTGGATACGTATTAATTTAAGTACCATTCAAAAACCGCAGGATCAAATCAGTTCGACTTTCTGTTATGTGGAAGAACTTGAGGGCGACTGTCAGCTTGTCAATTTGGAAAACAGCCATTCCAGCCGTGATGTGCGCACCGGCCTGTACAGCGAACCTGTGTTCAGGGAATTGGCCGAGGATTATTTTGAGCAGCACGGCAAGGAAAAAGGCGCCATGCTGCTGGTGCAGCTTTCCGAAAAATATACTGTATCCAATTGTCCCAAAAATAAGCTGAACTATTCCGTGGTGGCAATGAGCAATATTTTGCGGCAGTCCTTCAGAAGCAACGACATTATCGCACGGATAGACGATTTCTCTTTTGCCGTTCTTGTTCAGAATATTCCTGATGAAGAAATTATCGCCCATCGTGCGGCGGAGGTATGCCGGCAGATGAACAGCTACAATGCCAAGAATTTTTCCAACAAAATTATCGGCAATGTGGGCTGTACCGTTCTGCAGGGGCAAAATACCTATCAAATGGTAATGGAAAAGGTTAAGACCGCTTGCCAGATAGCCTCCAAACAAGGGTACAATACAGCATATTTGTTAAGTAAGTAGGCAGGAGTATAATATGGTTGAAAAACTGAAGGCTTGGGGCTGCAATGTCGATGAGGCATTGGAACGTTTTGTGGACGATAAAGAATTGTATGTAACGTGTTTTAATATGTTTCTTGTTGACGCTTCTTTCGACGCGCTGAAGCAAAGCGTGGAAAATAAAGACTGCAAAGCCGCATTCGAGGCCTGCCATACCCTTAAAGGCGTAGGCGGCAATCTTTCCGCAGGCCCTTTGTATCAGGCTATCTGTGTTTTGACGGAAAAACTGCGTGCAGGCAATATGGACGGTGCCATGGAAGATGTGGAAACAATTTTTAAATATAAAGACGAGGCAATACAGCTTTTAGCAGGATAGTATGGCTGCCGGTATTCATGCACAGCAAATTTTAAAGCGCATACGCCAGCATGACGAAATCGTGCTGACCATGCATTCCAATCCGGACGGCGATGCCATAGGTTCCGCTCTTGGCATGGCTTGGTTTTTACAGGAACAGCTGCATAAACGCGTCTGCATTTACAATGAAAGTCCGTTTCCGAAATGGCTTTCTTTTTTGGCTGTGCCCTGTGCGTATTATACGGACACAGCGGATATTCCTTTTGCCGATCCGCTTGTGATAACGTTAGATGCAGGGGAAGTGCACCGATTCGGCGAAACATTCGGCGCGTATTTGGCAGGAAAGAAAAGTATTTGCATCGATCACCATTTGGGCGGAGGGGATTTTGCCGCAGAATATGCCTGGGTCGATCCTTCTATGGCCGCCACAGGACAGATGGTGGCGGAAATTGTATACTGTCATGCCGAAAAAACGCTTGAAAACGTTGCGAAGTCCTTATATGTTGCTTTAAGCTGCGATACGGGCAATTTTACGTTCGGAAACACCGATTCCGCCTGTATCCGCTGTTTGGCGAGGCTTGTGGATACGCCCATTGCCGTTGCCCCGCTCAGGCAGGCTTTGGACAATACATGGACAGAACAGAAAATGCGTTTTTGGGGAACGCTTATGGGCATGGTGCGCTTTGCCTTTGACGGGCAGCTTGCCAGTGTCGGCGTTCCGCAGGGTATGTATGCGGAATACGGCGTGACCAAAGAAGATTTGGAAGGTTTTGTCGAGCATATGCGCAAAGTGAAAACCGTGCGCATAGCATTATTAATGCGTGAAGAAATAAAAAATAATGCCCCTTTTGTGAAAGTAAGTATGCGTTCCGCAGGCGATGACGACGTTCGCGGCATTCTTGCACGTTTCGGCGGAGGTGGGCATAAAAATGCTGCGGGTGCCGGAATTGCGGGAACATTGGAAACTGTGTATGCAATGCTGTATCCTGCTTTGGCCGATGCGCTGCGGCAATAAGGAGTTTTTATGATTAAAGGGGCTGTTTCTGCTTTGGTGTTGCCCTTCAAAAACGGACACATTGACGAAGACGCATACCGAGAGTTTATTGAATGGCAGATTGAACAGGGCATTGACGGGCTGGTTCCCTGCGGAACTACGGGCGAATCTGCCACGCTTACCCATGAAGAACATGAAAAAGCAATAAAAATCTGCATTGAACAGACCAAAAAACGTGTGCCGGTCATAGCGGGCTGCGGTTCCAACAATACGGTGGAGGCAATACGGCTCACGCAGTTTGCCAAAGATGCCGGTGCCGACGCTGCCCTGCTTATCAGTCCGTATTACAATAAGCCTACGCAGGAAGGCATATTCTTGCATTATAATGCCATTAACAAGGCGGTATCGTTTCCGTTTTTGGTGTACAACGTGCCGGGAAGAACAGGTTCCAACATCAGTGCCGATACCATGGCGCGTATGTATCACAACATTCCCGATATGCTCGGCGTAAAGGAAGCTACCGGCAATTTGGTGCAGATTTCCAATATGCTGGAAAAAACCGACGATAAATTTATTTTGCTTTCCGGCGACGATTCCACTGTTTTGCCGAGCCTGGCCCTGGGCGCCAAAGGAACCATTTCCGTAACGTCCAACGTCCTGCCCAAGGAAGTGCACAATCTGTGCGAAGCCTGGTTCAGGGGCGACGCTGCCGAGGCAAAGCGCCTGCATTACTATTTGGAACCGCTGAACCGCGCCATGTTTATCGAAACCAATCCTATTCCGGTAAAGACAGCTTTGGCGCTTATGGGCAAAATGACCAACGAACTGCGCCTGCCGCTTTGTCTTATGCAGGAAGCCACGTTTAAAGTTTTGGAAAAAACCCTGAAAGATATGCAGCTGATATAAGGCTGTGCATAATAGAAAGCCCCTGCCCGCAGGGGCTTTTTTTTGTGAAACGGGCAGCCGTGTCTTTTTCGAAAATCCGTTTTTTGCTTGTCGTCTTTGATACCGGTGCATTTTTCTGAATTATTATGTCAGTTATCAAAATATCAATCAAAACAATGTATTTTGATTCGGGAAAAAGATTTTTTCGGATACTGTTATTCACGGTATTTGCGGAACCGAAGCCGAGATTTTCGGTACGATTTCGTAATGCCCTGTAATGATGAGGGGAGCGGGGGAGCCTTTCAAAGGACGACAATTCGTTTTTCGTCAGCGAGCTTGCGGACTTTACGCAAACGGACAGCAGCGCAATCATTTTCTACGCAAAACAATAATTCGGAATTACACTCTTAAACAAAAAAAAGCCCCTTTGCGGGGCTTTTTATGTATCGTGCGGACAGAAATTATTTCATTCTGTGGGCTGCTTCGAAGATGCCTTCGGCAAGGGTCGGGTGAGAGTGGATTGTGTGCGCAATGTCTTTTACGGTTGCACCCATCTGCATTGCCATGGTGACTTCGGCGATAAGGTCGGAGCAGTGTGCGCCGGCAAGGTGTGCGCCGAGAACTTTGTCGGTTTTGGCGTCGACAATGAGTTTGAATGCGCCCGGAAGCTGACCCATGGCCTGGGCTTTGCCGAGTTCGCGGAATTGGAAGAGTTCGGTTTTGTATTCAAGACCTTTGTCTTTGCATTGTTTTTCGGAAAGGCCTACGGTGCCGATTTCAGGGGTTACGAATACGGCGGAAGGCACAATGCTGTAGTCTTGGGCAACTTTTTTATCGCCCATGATGTTTTGAACGGCGGTAAGGGCTTCCGCTACAGCCATGTGTGCGAGCATGATTTTGGCAGGGCCGAGAATATCGCCGATGGCGTAAATGTGCGGAATGCTGGTTTCGAGGTATTCGTTGGCAACAATGTAGCCGCGGTTCATTTCCATGCCGAGCTCTTCAAGTCCGAGGCCTTTGCTGTTGGCGGAACGGCCTACGGAAGAAATGATAACGTCGGCTTCGAGTTCAAACGGGTCAACCGGTTTGGCGTGCTGAACGAACGGAGAAGCTACAACTTTGGCTTTTACTTTGCCGTCGGAAATTTCTACGCTGTCAACAACGCGGGCAACTTCGATTTTGATGCCGGCTTTTTTCATTTCGCGGGTAAGGATTTTGCTCATTTCTTCGTCAAGGCTGGGAACGGGAAGAATTCTGTCCGCGCCTTCGACAATGGTTACTTTGGAGCCGAAAGCCTGGAAAATCATGGCAAGTTCGGAACCGATAACGCCGCCGCCGACGATAATCATGGTTTCGGGCACGTATTTGAGTTCCAGGGCGTCGTCGGAAGAAAGAACGTGTTTATGGTCAACCGGCAGGCTGGGCAGGTTGAGCGGCAGGGAACCGGTTGCGATAATGATGTCGTCGCCTTCTACTTTTTCTATTGTGCCGTCGGCTTTGGTAACTTCGACAAGGTTGGCGCTGATAACTTTTGCCGTACCGAAAATAACGTTTACTTTAAGGTTGGCAGCGGTTTTTTCGAGGCCTCCGCGCAGAACGGCGGAAACTTTTTCTTTGCGTGCAATAACGGCAGGCATATCGACAGTTGCGGAACCTTCAACGTTAATGCCATATTCTTTGGCTTGATGAATGGTTTCATAAGCTTCAGCAGATGCTTTAAGGGTTTTGGTAGGAATGCAGCCGCAGTTTAAGCAGGTGCCACCCATCCATTTAGCTTCGATAAGGGTAACTGTTGCACCTTTTTGTGCAGCATCAAAAGCGGCAGTGTATCCACCAGGGCCCGCACCAATGACAGTAAGACGTTTACTCATAACAACCTCTTTATATAGTTATGTATTTGCTAAACAGTAGTGTTTGCAAAAAGTTTATACCTTAAAAATTAAAAAAAGAATGTAGTGCCCGCAACATTCTTCCGTGATAATATTCACAATTTTGAAAGAATGCAAGAACTTTTCCAAAAAAATTTTTACTTTTTTCCAATCTAATGCATGCATAACTGCCTAAAAATAAAATGATAAATTTAATAAAGACCTTGGAGGCAAAAAAAAGAAAATTTTGTTATATAAATCACAAAATACTTGACAAAAAAATCTCATGCAGATACAAGAGTAAAGAGCTTAATGAAAAGCGAACTTATTATTGAGGAGAAAAGACAATGGCACTTTTTAGATCAGAATATCTTGGCGATCTGCAGGTTACCTGCACCAATACCCTCAGCGGCGCATCCATTACCACCGACGCGTTCCTGGGCTATCAAAACAAAGGCGATCTGCTTAACCCCATCGACCTTTGCGTGGCTTCCCTTTGCTGCTGTTCCCTTTCTATGGTAGGCACCTATGCCGACAACCATGAAATCGATATTGACGGCGCATATTCTGAATGTGATTACGAAGTTGCCGTTAACCCGAAACGTATTACTAAAATCAAACTCACTTTCGTAATGCCCAAAGACAAAGAATATTCTGACAAAGAAAAAATGATGCTTGAAAAAGTTGCTGTTTCCTGCGGCGTTCACCACAGCCTGAATCATGATATAGAACAAGAATTCAACTTCGTTTGGAACTAATTCTTTTTGTTTCCATAAAATAAAAAGCGCGCTTTCGGGTGCGCTTTTTTTGTTCCTGTTCGGGCGGCGGTCTGTGTTTTGCCGCAGCGGGCTTTGTCCGCTGTTTTTGTTTGCTGATTTTTAGGCGGGTTTTGGGGCAGATGTGTGCGGAGCCTGCCGTTGTGTCCGGCAGTGCGGCAGTGCTGCCGTGCAGGTCGGATACTGCGCTTCGGCCGTTTTTGTCTTTTGCTTTTTAGCCGGCCGAAAAAAACCCCGCCGGAGCGGGGTTAAACATTTATCGGCGTTTTGAACCTATTTGTTAAGGAAAGCGCGGTATGCGTCGGCAGTCAGAAGGCCTTCGATGTCGGCTTCGTTTTCAACTTTAACGCGTGCAACCCAGCCTTTGGTGTAGCAGTCTTCGTTCAGGGTTGCGGGAGCGTCGTTCAATACTTCGTTAACGTCGATAACTTCGGCTTTAACAGGCATGAACAGTTTGTTTACGCTTTTAATGGATTCTACTTCACCGTAAGGAACGCCTGCATCGAAGCTGTCGCCTGCGGAGGGAAGTTCAACGAATACAACTTCGCCGAGCTGGTCTTGTGCAAAGTCGCTGATGCCTACGAGGTGGCTGTCGCCGTCTTTTTTAATCCAGATGTGTTCGTCGGTGTAACGGCGGTCATCGGGCAAATTAATTTGATCCAAAGTTTTCATGGGAAGCTCCTTATCCTTTTATGGGTAATTTAAAATTTATGTGAGTACGCATTGTATCGGAATAACATAAATTTCACAAAGTCACTCTAGCCTAAGAAGTTTTTTTTGTCCAGTGCTTTAGGCATGATTATTTGTGCTTATTCGATGATAGCCAGTTTTTTTAGCGTGTTATTGATGTTTTCAATGGTTATGGGCTTGGCTATATGCGCATTCATGCCCGCATTGAGGCTGTTGTGTATGTCTTCAGCGAATGCATTTGCCGTCATGGCAATAATGGGTACGGTTTTTGCCTGCGGGTGTTCGGAGCCGCGTATGGCTTTGGTTGCTTCCAGTCCGTTCATAACGGGCATCTGCAGGTCCATAAAGATAAAATCTATTTCGCCGGGGCTGCTAGCCAGGAATTTGTCCAGTCCGACTTTGCCGTTTTCGGCTTTGATGATGTGCGCACCCATTTTTTCCAGCAGTTTGGTTGCAACAAGAATGTTTACGGGGTGGTCTTCCACCAGCAGAATATGTTTGTCCTGCAGGTGAATGTCGCTGAGGCGCACGGCTTTGCTTTCCGCTGCGGTTTGCTGTTTTTCCGTTTTTTCGTAGCTTATGTGCAGGGTAAAGGTTGTGCCTTTGCCTTTTTCGCTGTCGACGTTTATGGCGCCGCCCTGCATTTCGATAAGGGCTTTGACAATGGCAAGGCCAAGGCCTGTGCCTTCGATGTTTTTAATGGTGTCTGTCTGTTCGCGCTGGAAGGGCTCAAAAATTTTAGGCAGCTGGTCTTTTGCTATGCCTATGCCGTTGTCCTGAATTTCTATTCTGAACAGGGAAAGATTGTTGTTGGTGGTTTCTTCCTGATAGACGCGGAAATGTATGGTGCCGTGCTTGGGCGTGAACTTGACGGCGTTGCCGAGTATGTTGGTTAAAATGCGCTTAAAGTTGCTGATGTCGCCGATAACGTGGTCGGCGGTGATATTGTACAGATCGAATTTGAATTCCTGTTCCTTGGCAATGACAATGCCTTTAAACGTATTGGCAATGTTGGTGCATTCTTCGGAAAGCACAAAGGGTTCGTTGTTAAGGGTTACTTTGCCGCTTTCTATGCGGTTCATCTCCAAAATATCGTTGATAAGCGAAAGCAGGTGTTCGGAACTGGATTTGATGACGCTGAGGCTTTCCGCCACCTGCTCTTTGTTGTTTTGGTCTTCTATGGCCAGGTTTACCATGCCGATAATGGCATTCATGGGCGTGCGGATATCGTGGCTCATGGAGGCAAGGAAGGAGCTTTTTGCTTTGTTTGCTTCGCGGGCTATCTGCAGGGACTGGCGCAGCATATCGTTGCGCTCCTGTTCCTGTTCGTGGGTGTCGGTAATGTCTATGCAGCCCATGCAGAACGTTGAGGTATTTTCGTCAAGCATGAAAAGGTGCGAACGCTTGAAGCGTATGCCGCCGCCGACGCGCTTGGTGCGGAACAGGATATTGAATTCTCCCTGGCTTTTGAAACGCTGCAGGATACTGCGTATGGAAATGGCTTCCAAGTATGCATTGAGTTCGTCGTCCGTAAGGATATATTCGGAAACAATGCGGGTATCGTGGTGATAATTGCCGGTAAAATGGATTTTGCTTAAAGAAAGTTTTGCTTCTTCGCTCATGAGCAGGGTATATTTGCCCGTAATGTAGTTTACCCGCATGATATAGTCGTATTTTTGGTTGGAGAGCTTTTCCACATAGGCTCTGCTGATATATTCCGCGGTAACGTTGCGCATACTGATTTTTGCAAAAAATTCCATAGTGGAGGGAATTTTTATCAAAATAATGTTGAACGCTGCCCATATGCTCTCGTCCTGTCCGACGGACAGGGTAAAATATACGGTTTCTTCCGGGTTCTGCTCGTTGGAAAGGCTGATGAAATGATTGATGCTGATAGTGTCCAAAAGCAGTTTTTTGTGTTCTATGTTCGGGCAGAGCTTAATCAGCCTGTTGCGCAGCTGTTCCAGGTCTGTTTCCTGGTCAAGGGATTCTATTTTTGATTTGATGCGGATTATTTTTTTGCCGCTGACGCTGTATACAAAACTGAGCAGGGTTGCGCTGTTTTCCATTTCCAGAAGCTGCAGTTCCTGTTTATAGATTTTTTCCGCATTTTTTTGGTTGTGGATATTAACCGACGTGCCGATAACGGAATTGGGGTAGCCTTCGTTGTCAAGGGCAACGGAAAAGACTACCTGATGCCAGACAAATTCGTCGGTAATGTGGTTGCGGAAGCGTATTTCCGAACTGATGAGGGCTTCGCCGCGCTCTATGCGCTGGAACATTTCCTTGTACAGGGCTATGTCGTCGGGGTGTATGAGATCGGCTTCTATGAGGCTGTCCGGTGCATTGCTGAACGATGCGTTTTGGAAAAAGTTGGATTCCGGGTTATTTTCAAGGGTCAGGGTTCTTGTTTCGATGTCGTAGTTCCAGATATAGACGCCGGTCTGGGCAGAGGCGACGGAAAAACGTTTTTCAAGCTGCTTGAGTTCGTTGATGTTTTCGCTGGTGCCTATGGCGACAAGCAGATCGTCCTTGGATTTTATGGTGCTGTAGCGTATTTTGCGCCATTCTTCGTCACCGTCGCTGTTGATGATTTTAACAATGCCGGAAACTTCGGTTTGTCCGTAAATAATGGCTTCGTGCAGGGAAATGAGATCTTGGTGCGACGAGGGGGAAATGTTCAGAAAGCGGATGAGCATTTCCGTAAAGTTGTTGTATATTTTCTGTTCCTGGTTTTTATTGACGATATTGATGGTCCCCTGGTCGTAAAAGGGGTGGTATTCCCAAAATAAAATGCCGGTATGCTCAAGGGCAGCCACAAGTTTGCTGTAATCCGTTTCGCTTATCTGCCGTATGCTGTTTTCGTCGTGGTGCGGTTCGCCGAACAGGAAATGTATGGAGCATATTTTGTTTTTGTATACGGTAAAATTGACAGAAAGGCAGATATTGGCCTTTTCAAACTGAATTTCCAAAACAGCGTGCCCATGTCCGCAGCTTTAAAAAGATATTGTTCGGAAAGTATTGACAGGCTGCCGAGTTCTTCGCCGTTCATGGCTGCAAAGGCATTTTCAAAATCATTTTCAGATGTTATCTGTGATGTGACATTTTGGTATGTGATGTTAAGGGGAAAAGAACAGAGTGCTTGTGCAGCAGGATAATTTTTTTCTGAAAAAAGTGAATGGATAAAGGCAGAGCCTATGGTTCGTTCTTGTTTTGTATTCTGCACAGCCATATTAATACCTAGGTGGATTTTTATAAAAATACCACAGGGTATCTTTTCCTGTCAAGAAAAAGAGCAGGGAAACCGCTGGTGTACGGGAAGAATACAATGTAAAATCCGCGTTTGATCCGGGTTTGGTCTTGAGTGTGCAATGGCGGCGGAAAAAAATTAAAATTTATTTAAAAAATGCTTGACAGTTTGGAGTGCTTTCTATATACCTACCCTTGTGAGTGCGCTTGTGGCTCAGCTGGATAGAGCAACAGGCTACGAACCTGTAGGTCGGGCGTTCGAATCGCTCCAGGCGCGCCAGATATTTATAAGCCGTGAACAAAAGTTCACGGCTTTTTGTTTTTTGCATAAACTTTGAATGTTCTTTCCTGCTGATGGTACGCTGAAATGCCGGCTGCGGCGTACCGTCAGCAGTTATGGGGGGACAGCATAAATGAGAATGGCTTATAATGCGGATTGCGTTTGACTACTGTTTGACTAAGCTTTGACTATCAATGACTTACGGATAATTTTAAAATAAAAAGTGCGTATCTCAAAGAGTTGAGAATTAACGCACTTTTTTATATTAACTTTTCATGATAAATGAGAATAAAAAAAGGATTTATAAAAATTCTCTTCCACTCCAAAGAACTCGACCAATAATTTTAAATTGATTCTCTGTTTGTTCGTTTAAAGTTATCTGAATAGGTGAATAAGATTTATTAGAACTAATCAATATAATCCCATTTAAATCTTTTTCTATTCTTTTGAGATATACACAATCATCAAAAGCAACAGCATAAATTTTACTTGCCAATATCGCTGTTTTGCTTTGGTCTATTAATACTACATCATTATTTTGAATTTCAGGCTCCATAGAATCACCAGAAACCCTCATTAATACCATATCGTTTGGATTGCCCTTTCTACAAATAAAATCTTTTCTAAAAGCATATTCGCGTTCTTTTGCGGAGCTTGTTTCAAAGCTGCCTCCACCGGCTGATAACACAGCTTCAACCATAGGAATCATAATAATTTCATCATAATTAGGAGTTATATTTTTAATTGAAGTATTTTGAACGGAGATTGAATCATTTTTTATCATTGATCCAATACCATCTAAAAGCCACACAGGATCTATATTAAATGTGTTACAAATTTTAGAGATAACATCAGAATTTGGCAAAGATGTTTCAAGTTCATAATTTCTTAATGTGTTCTCTACTATTCCTAATTTTGCAGAAAAATCTTTTCTTGACATCTCATTTAAGAGTTCTGTCCTAATTTTTTTTATTCTTTTTCCTATATTCATATCGTGAAACTTCCTTGTATGAAACTTTTAGGAAGCTTTGAAGAAGTTTCATGCAAAGCTTCATGCTGATTTTCTCAGTTATTTATTTGTATTTTTTTGACTATTTTGTGTGTTTGCAAAATATTTAAGTTTCATGCAAAAATAGGTTGACAAAACATCAAAAATAGGCAAAATTCATATTTAGGAAATTTACAAGAAAATTTTCAAAGAAATTTACTTGTAAATTAACTAAAAAAGTAACCAGTTAATAAAAAAATGTCAATGTAAATACTGGTTACAAAAAATGGAGAAAATATGAGCATGGTAACAATAAATCATAGACGTTGGTGCGGAGCAAAACGTTGTGAGGTCAGTTTAAGAATTTATGAGGTTCTTAGACAAAAAGGACTTACAGGTAAGGATGTTGCAGAACAAATCGGCGTAAGCCGCCAATCTGTAAGTCAAGTAATCAATGGAGTATCACATAGTCCCAAAATTTTGGAAACACTTCGTTTGCTTGGTGTGCCCGAACAATATTTGTTTGATCCCAAAAAAATTGATTTTCAATAATAAGTTTACAACTCATAGATAATAACAAAAATAGGCAATGGTTATGAAAAAAACATATTTAACAAAAGAATTAGTCCAAATTTTGCAGATTGCACAGCAAAATGTTCATGGCCGTGCAAAACGTGAAAATTGGAAATCAGAACCTCGAAAATCTCGAGGAGGAGGATATTCTTGGCTTTTTGATTCCATGCCTGAAAAAACTCAATATGCTATCCGTAAAGCAGAATTACAAAATGTCCCTGTTAGTTGTGATGCTGCTATAGCAGATTCATCTAAAAAAACAGAAATTTTATCAGTAAACAAAAAAGAAAATGCCTTATTAAAAGCAGATTTACTTAGACTTTATATCGAGTTTCAAAGTATTAATGGTGTAATGCACCCCATTAATCAAGCAACTTTTAAGAGAGTTTTTTGGAATTTATTTTGTGCTTTTTGATGAACCTGATTTGGGGTTTTCCAACCTAAAGCGGAATGTAAATATTCTGAATTATATTTATTAATCCAAGCAG
>CASGAP010000003.1 GCA_949299515.1 uncultured Desulfovibrionaceae bacterium | reverse complement strand
TCATCTTGTTCATCCTTGCTGGTCATTCTGAGCCTGTAATTCAAGAAACAGCTCCCAGAATGCTTTATCTTTAATATAAATAGGTTTTGGGCGATTACCCATTTTGACAATGCTATAATGCTTTTGCAGTTTCTTCACATCGCCAAACAATTTTGTTTCTTCTGCGCTGTTAGCTTCTGTGTTAAAAACAAATCGTATGTCCGTGTTTTTTAAATCTGCAACATTATGGACAACCCAAGTCAAAATGTATTTGGAGAAATCATCATCGCCGCTGCCGAAATGTTTCAGAAATTGCGTGGATAAAATAGTTCCTACACCAAATTCACGCCCCTCTTTTAGAATCTTTTTTAACGAAGGAAATCCCTCATGAAGGAAATTATCTGCTTCATCCACCAGAATCATTTTTGTAAGTTGTCTATGTTTGCCTAAGAGTTTACTAGATCCTCTGGCTTGCATTTGTGCATAAAATAGATCCAGTGTTATGGCAATAATTAAGTTTTGCAGATCTGTGTCATAACCAGAAATATCAATTACAACAACCCCCGTTAAAAGATCGAAGAGGGATTCTGTATTGCGGCTGTCAGCCTCAAACACCTCAAAATCTGCTAATGTACGAAGTGCCGCCTCCAGAGAATCGCCTTTCTTAATGTCATCATCCCCCATATAAAGGGAATAAACATTCTGGAATGTTGGAGCAGGCAAAGTCCAAGTTTTTGGATCATTAGGAATAATACCCCTGGACACATATGCACTCTTGATGCAATTTAGCAAAGTGCTACTTTGCTTTGGACCTAAGTGATAGACACGAGAAAGAGTATCGTTAAATGTATTTGCTACATGAATGGGTAAGAGAGGCTTAAACACACGGGGCTGCGTAAGGGCAAGCGGATTGTAGGGAAGATGGTATGGTTTTAGGACCTTTGCATTTGTGGCCTTCACAAAATTTTCTTTGCTCTCGTTGTAGTCACCCTTATAATCGAAGATTAAAATACCAATGTCAGAGCTTCCTACGTTATTTACTCTTTCTCTATATAGCTGAGCAACCAATGATTGAGTAAATTGCGTTTTTCCGGTACCCATTGTTCCGATGATACCTGTGTTCGTATGGAATACTTCATCCGTATTTCCAGGATGCCAAAATAAGGGCATACCAGTATTTTGATCTTGCCCAAAGAGAACACTAATTTCCCGATCATCGTCCGCTTTCTCTTTGAGAGGCTCTGGAGTAACCAAGGTCAAGTTTTCTGAACATTCAACAGATCCTTTATCGGTTTCTTTCTCTTGAGGTTCTGTTTTGTCTTCCTGGCTTTCATCTTGAATCTCTCTCATTGCTTCCTTATGAGCTTCTTTTTGCTGCTCATATTCTTTTACTGCTTCAGCGTGATCCGATGTATAAAACCTCGAAAGCTTCGGAGGAAGAAATTTAGACAATTCTATATCACAAGCAACTTCAGCAACAGTTTTTACCAAGTACTCGTAGCCCTCATGCTCAGGCAGTTGAAGAATGGCAATATTATTTTCAGAATCGATTACACCGGAAATAAGGCTTTCACTTTGCTTAAAGGAAATAATGGTCCCAATACCGATGTATTCATTGACTGCCTCGGAAATTTCATAGTTTTCATTTAACAAATCTTCCCGGCATTCATCAAGGACAAGCTGCCATGTTTCCTCCGGATAAATATCATACAGCTTCATCTTTTCACAACTCAGAATTGCAAGCTGCATAACAAAGTTTCTAACAACTTTCCGTTCAATAGTATTTCGTTCTTCTCCATCCGGCCACAACGCATGAAGCAGACCATTATGGGTATTGATTATCTGACCTTTGGCCTTCTCGATAACCCCTGCATCATTCAGCCCGATTTTAACTTCGATAGGATGAAGGTGCACATAAATTCCCTGCTCCGATTTTTCAATACCAATCAACAGCAAATCGTCACAGGTAGCACCGTGATCAAAAGACAGATTTTTAGCTGAAAGCAACCCATTATTTTGAGAAAGGCCTGTATTTCCAGATACTCTAAGTAACTCTTCGAGGGACACTGGTACCCAAACAATATTATCGTGGGTATAGTACGCCATTGCAAATTTAACAGCAGAAATGATGCTCATTTTCTCTCTGCTGAACGTACTGTCAAGCGCTTTCTTCGAAGAGATCAGTCGAAGCAGCCAACGGCCATTGACCGCATTGAAGAAATCAATAATACGTTTTGCTGCGGTTGAATCGGCTTTGACATTTTTCTTTGCCAGCTCTTGGGTAATGATGCGCTCATATTGCTCGGCTTTGCGTGTTACTGTAATAGCATTATAGCCACTTGCAGAGGAATTCTGGTCGCCATAATGGATGATCAGCAAATCTTTGGATTGCTCATCCTGATAGAAAAAGCTTAGATCTACTTTAGGGTCAACAAACACCACCCAATTGGCGGCAGAATAAACCTTGTTAAGCTGAAGGCTGGATTTTTTATGTACTTCAGTTGTGATGCAATGATCCGGAGTATAGGTGCTACTTGAATAGGCAACACGGTAAATTGAATTCAGTAGTGCAGCAAAATCATTTAGTGGAGTCTTTGGAGCATATTTGGTTCCAAACCCAGTTTTGTACCAACCCTCATCTAAGACCGACGGCACACCGGAGATAATTCCATTCAACGACGTACCCGTTGTCAGCCGGGAAATCTGGCTATCTCCACATTTATCGCTGGATAACATTTCATAAAATGCAATGTGGGAATATCGATACGTATCATCTGTTTCCTTATGAATATAGTATTGTATTTTGCTGACGAGCATAGCTGACAAGTCGGAGTTGTACTCATATTTTCCATCGATATCGCAGAGATATTCTTTTGTACGCTTCAAATTTGACAAAACAGAGAAGTCATTATAGTGTGATATAGCGTCCCTGTCGCTGTAAATATTGACTTCAAAATTCAGAATCTCATCAGGTATACAGTTATCAGCAATTTGTCGCTTGAAATATCGAATTATGCCTAAAAAGATTTCTCTGCAATCGCCCAAATTATGTAGGCTCAAAATCATACGGTGATCGCCGATATCTTTGAACAGAAATCTAAAATGGGCATAATACTCCTCAATTTTTTCCGCAACTAACTTAGGCACAAAATCCCGAATTTCATTATATCGGTCCCCATCAATAGCGGTATAATATTTCCACTCCGGCGACTCATCCTGCTCAACAATTTCATAAATTGTCTGCTGATCATCCTTGATATAAGGAAGAAGATTCGCAGATGTCAGACGATTGACAATATCATCACGCACACTACCAAGCCCCAGTTCCTGACGGATCTGAAGCTGATACATAACATTCAAAGGATGAACAGGCGAAAACGCAATAGAGTTTCGGGATGGATCATACACCATTCCTAATTTGAGCGTATTATTGTGCTCTGGACTTAGAATGTCACCTTCTTTGACCCGACTCAAAAATTTCTGATAGGTTATAACATAATCTTCAGCCGCTTTACATAAATCTTCGTCATAATAAGCCAGACTAGGTAACTGTCTGCGATTTTTAAAAATGGAAAGAAAATTTATATATGCATCTCTTACATCCTCAGGAATTTCAATTTCCTGTGAATTGTATTCGCCATTGAGATTTTTGACTACGTATAGCGCTTGTTTTTCAACAATAAAGGATTCACATTTTAGATTTTCTTCAAAACCACCAACTGCATAATAGGGGGTGGTACCCATAATGATTTTTCCGCTCCTGTATTCAAACCCACGTTGCCGCTCATTTTTTTGCTTAAATGCTTTTACACCAGTCAATTTGGACGGCTTTACCGTATCATCAGAAATGCCCAAAGGGATCTGTATAGATCCGCAGGAAAGATTAAAAAGAACTTTGCCATTATCCGGAGAAACACTATTTTCATCTAATACCAATGTCAATGTTGTATCGAAATTACACGAATAAATCTCTTGTTCTGCTACAACTGCACTGATCTGATTTGATGCCCCTGGATTGATGACTAGGCACTCTTTAATACCCTCTGCAATAATGCGGCGTTTTTTACCACTACCTTCGATTTTATAGCATGTCTGAAGATTTTCCAAATAAGAAGGATTTAGGTCTAAAATACAGATTTTGAGATGGAATACTGCCGTATCACTGCTGGGATCACGTATATCCACATTAGTAAATACGCAACCATCTGCTTGAATCTGTAACCGTAATTCTTTAGACTCCCCTAAATTTGTCGCTATATTGGAGTCTTTTATCATAATTAAGTCTTTACGAACAGCTATATTGAAAGGGACAGCAATCGTGACCGTTTCCTTCTTTTCAGGATTATAAATCAGGATATGTTTCTCACGTTGCTTTGCTTTCGTGGTACCACCATCTCGAATAAAAAGTTTCTGATCTTGCTGAAATTCATACTCTATCGGGCTACCACAATAAGCAACAATGGAATCATTATCGATTATAAGAGGTGTATTCTGCTTTTTTTCCTTTTTAGCCTTTGAACGCATTACATCTGCGTAGGTAAGATTCTCAAACCAGTTGATTCCTTGACGCTTTTTATTTTCCAACTCACTGATAAAGCTACTGTCAAAACTACTATCAATTCCATCACGTAAATTGCCAAATTTGAAAATCTTATCAATTATTTCAAAATCGCGGTGATTTTCATCGATCTGTTGTTCCTGCTTTTTGGGATCAGATTTCAAAGCTAGTCCATTTGCATCCGGAAGCAAACGGAAATCAATCCAACTCTCCTCGCTTACTCTTCCAGTGCACACAGATGTTAACAGGCCTTTATATTCAAACAGTGACTTTCGATCCGCAAAACGATCAGACTTTTTTCGCTTTAATTCGTGCATCAGCAATACATGGTCGGCTGCAGACAGTTGAGCCTCTTCTATGTTTTGTTCGATGGTCTTGAGCAACTCATCCGCACAGAAAGGCATTCCTTTTGCTGAAAGATCACGAGTAGCACTAGAAATTGTGTCTATTGGTGCACAGGTAATCATCAAAATGGGATTTTTGTTAATAGACAAAGGAATATTTCGCAGCGTAGCAAAGAAGTCATCTGTCATTCCATTGACCTGCGCAGCAATAATAATCTCCTTATTTGTAAGTTTTACAGTAAATGTATGATATTTTTCTTGATAAGAAAATGTGCCCTGAATATCCTTTTTACACGTAATATTATATAAAGCAGCATTTACCTGCTCCACCATCTCCCCGTTATCAAGCTTAAAGCAAAACCGATCACCATCATGTAACTTATCACATTCATATTCAAAATAGCCGATAATACGTGTTGCTATATAATTATAGAATTCTTCGTACATATTGCGCATCCCCACTATCACTCTTCTTTTCTATCAAATTTAGCTTAGTATAAAACTGAACAACTTCATCTTTAGATGGCTGATCTAAAAAAATTCCTCTTAACTCAAACTGGCGAAACACTTCATTCAAACTCAATTTTTCTTTATCATTGATAGCTAATTTTGTAAGGAAGATTAAAAATTCTTCAGTTATATTTAACATCAATCCACTGGCACCACGTGATTTTAGAAATCTATTATGGCAAAATGTTTCGAAATGCTTTACATAACCATCGCTAACTCTGCCACGTCCCGTATTTCTAAATTGAGTTTGAACACTTTCGTATAAGTAATTAACTTCAGAGAAAACAGGTCCCAAATACTCATTTTTCTGCAAACCATTTAACTCACTGCAGTCCGAAATAGCATTTCGATACAACTCACAAACGCAACGAATCTGAGCAGCCACCTCTTCTTCCCTACCTGTTTTCTTAACATAATCTCTTAATGCTATATAATCAAACTGCTCGCCTGTTGGATTCTGATTTAAAATCTCCAAAGTAACCGCATGATAAAATTGTTGCTTGATTGCATACAAAAGTTGCTGCCAACCTGATCTATAGCATTCTCTTGCTTTGTTTGTCCGTTCCCAATCCAGACTAAAATAAAGAGGAACTATTTCATATCTATCACCATGCTCGAATCTTGATAATGCCAAACAGGTTTGACTTGTATAAAAAAAATGGTAAAACTCCAGCAAATCCACAAGATATTCTTTTGTTCTTGCCGTGTTTTTAAGAATAAATTTGAGATCCTGCATAAAAACTTTTTGAGGCGCAAGATGAACAATATAGTAAGGAATAATTGAAGCTAGTGGCTCAACATTTGCTTCTAGAGCTTCAAACACAGCTTTCTCCAGTACATTGGCTTCGTTAGCAGCGTGTTCCACAGCTTGATTGACAATGTTACTTAGGTTTTCATTATCAGCCAATACACTATAAAGATACTGTGCCATTTTCAGAGCAGTCTGATCTTCGCAAGGAATATAGCACATAGCTGTAATACTTTTGGGTCTAAGCAAATACTTTTCGTTATTATCCCAATAGATGTTTCGAGCTATCTGTAATAATTGTTCTTTTTCATAGCCTCCTATATCATCCATTGAATCTGCAAGTTTACTTAAAGTTGCCTCCATAGATTCAGGCACTTTGTTCTGGTTACAAGCAAGACGAAGCCATTCGCCAATTACAACTGAAAACGATGTAATAATTGTAGCTGTGTTATTAGCTGTAAATGGGAAGAGTTTAATATGTTGTGCAGACTTATGCGTAAAACTTGTGCCGCTTTCCCCCATAAGAAATGTCTTTTTCATCATTTCTGGATCTAATATAAACACAAAATTACTCCTCCTTAAAACTATACCCAAAGTCGTTTTCTTCAAGCAAAAATTTCATATTGTCTCTTTGGCCCTTTGAAACAATATAAATTCTTGATTTTTTTGTACCGAATTCAGACAAGGCCATAATTCCACTAGAAAAGTCAGCGTGCACATTTCGATCTTGTGATGTGGGACAGTAGCCATCTTTCATTGCCATAATTACTTTATAGAGGCTAAAGTCAATTGAAAAAGAAACGTGTTCTGTATTAGTTTCATTGCTAAAACGTACTGTAATCACAGGTATAAATTTCAATATTTCATCCTCGCCATTTCCTGGAAACACATCATATTTAATATTTAGTTGCTCTAATATACTGTAATCATTGCTTGAATTGTCTATACAAATCAAACCTGTTTCATAAGTACCATTCCATGAATAGATACTATGCTTTACAGAACTATAAAGATTCTTCAAATATTTAATATTTCCAGCATAAGCATGGTATAAGTCTTGAACAAAAGAGAGATAAAGCTGATCAGCTTTGAGCGTTTGAACGTCTGTCAATTTTTTATAATTTTGCAGAAATTTATAGATATATTTTTTAAGAGTATCTCTGTCGTTATTATTAGCTGAAAAATCAATGCCACGTAATACATCGGAATACTCTGAATTGTTCAACGACGACAAAACAATAGGAATAATATCATCTGCAGCGTAAAAATCAAGTAGGTCACCATCACGGCTTTCTATATTATCACTGTTTGCTGCATTTTCTGTCATGCAGTCAATTAAACTTGACGTTCCTCTATTGTCAAAAATCAACATTGGCGTCGTGTGAGAAATATATGTTTCAAATTGGGTAGGAGAAATATTCCAAAGCTTTTTCACTTCAAAATCTGGGGAAACCACTGCATCAAAAATAAAGTTTAATATATCTCTTGAAGTAATGACAAGTTTATTTTTAATGCATACTTCGATGATTCGCTGAATCAAAAGCTTTCTCACATCTTTTTTCATCAGAAATTCAAAGTTATGACGAACTGGACAATGCGTGTGGTGAGGACAAATTTCCCCTTGTTTTTTATATGTATTATAAAAAGGATTACGTATATTATTATCAAAAACTTTTTCAAATAATTCGGTCAAATAATCAGATCTCGCACCATCAGCTGTCAATGTATATAGTTGATAATTTGAAAAATCAATATGATAGAAAACATCATCCTCATTAAAAGATAACGATTGAGCAACACTAAAAATATTGTTATTTAAAACATATTGTTTTAATTGATTGAAATCTTTTCCTTGTTCAGAATCAATAAAATTATTCAGCATACCGAGATTGATCGCAAGCACAACCTTTTCACGCGCCCCATCATTCAAACGATCATCACGAAACCCTGCAATTCTCTTTGCTAACGTTTCAATTGCCGTATGATTGGGTGCATCGCTTTCTGTTGCATCGTTAATTATTGTGTACGAATCCAAAATGTGATTCTGATCGCAGTATTTAAGATAAGACAAAAGATGAGATTTTCCATCTCCTGCACTACCACACACCAAAACAAGCTGTTTATGCTTAACTTCTGCAATTTTCAGCAACAGTTGTCTAAAATCACTTTCAGTATGACGGGTAATATGCATATATTCTTTTAATGGGTCAAAATAATCAAGGTGTTGCACCGCTTCAGCTGAAAATTTACTAAGTCTTCTCAATTCAAAGATAAATTTACAACCCATATTTGTCCCGTACCTCCCAAAGAAACAATTTTATATCACAATCTTTAATCATTAAAAGAATAAGTTAGAAACACACCTACAAATAATATATAAAAATTTCATTGTTAGTGCATGTTATTTATTTTGCTTTAAATAAATTTAAAATATACCTAACCCCATTATGATATTCTTCTGATAAAATTTTATTATTTAAATTTTTTTTTGATGATTAACTAACCTTTTTTGTTCCAAAACTTCTTCATACAAATTTATAAATTCTTCTTACTTTTTTCTAACTCATCAAGTTTATTGTTTAGACCTTATAATATAAGAGTTACTTTATTATCTAATCCAATAATTACTTGTAATAGTTCAGTAAAACAAGTATTTTTTCTTTTAATTTTGCATCTAACTCAGAAAAGTTAACTTCTTTCTCATTTTTAATTTCAGCCAATTTATTTTTTAAATTTCTATAATATTTTTTGTAGTGTTATACCATCATTTTTTTCACTTTGTAACATATCGTCCTCCAATACGATATACATATTTCATACAATATCACATAACATAATGCAATATTTAATAATAACATTAAAATTATATATACAAAAACTGCCAAGATAAACTCGGCAGTTAGAAGAAGTCAAAAAAATAAATCAAAAATCAACGCATGAAAGAGCTTTTTCTTCAAAAGCTCCCATAAATTCTGCCACATCAGGGGGCAGCTCAATCACAAGGTACGGATCTTCGGCAAGCTGGCGAAACACTTCGTTGCCTGCCGCCTGCAAATATTCTTCATAGGTTACCATAGATTGTTCCATAAAAAACTCCTTACAATATATAATTGACAGACAAATCCCAAACCATTCTGCAGGATTTTGTCTAAAGCAATTATATACTGCCGTCTGCGTCAGTTTCTGACGTATTATTCTTTTTTCCCACTATTTTATAGACACTTGACCAACTGATATTATATTCTTTTGCAACCTTATACACGCTCTCACCTGAACGGATTTTATCTGTAATGTCTTTCTTTTCGTCATCCGTCAGCTTTTGCGGCCGTCCAAGATGTTTGCCTTTTTGCTTCGCTTTTTCTATGCCGTCCAGCTGCCGTTCACGGTTCAAATCCTTTTCAAATTTTGCCATATAAGAAATACAGTCAAGCTTTGCTTTGATTTTCTGTTCATCGCCCTGCTCAATAGAAAACTTCTCGGCACGGGAAACAAAATTCGCTTTCTTCAAAAACGCAATTCGGCACAGAATATCACAAAGTTCTATATTGTTGCGGGCAATGCGTGCAAAACTTTCAACATACAAAGTATCGTTTTCCTGCAGATTTGCATAACACTTTTCAAACTCAGGCCGTACAGCACAGTAAGAAGATATCCGTTCTTCATAAACAGTATCAAGTTCAAGCCCTTTCAGCTGATAACTGCCGTCTGTTTCGTCACAGCGTATACGAATATATCCTACTTTTGCCATACTAAACTCCTTGCCGTATTTTTGCTTATAATTAGGCGTTCAGTCAAGCAATAAAGCAGCACATTTATTCTTTCAGCCAGTCCTCACCAAACTTTTTTACCGCAAAAAATAAATTAAATTTCTTATCAATTAAATACCGTATTCCGTATTTTCTTTTGATATAATCTGCCAGTTCCGCATCCAGCGGTATTTTCATGCTTAGCCTGCAGGCCTTGCCATATCTGGCCTGTTCCTGAAGCTCCATGATTTTTACTGTCAAATCTGCAACTTCTTCCAAAGTAATTTCCGAAATATACGGCTTGTCATCTTCTTGGTCGGTATCTTCTTCAAGCCATTCTCTGCCGTAATATTTGACTGCTTCTGATAAATTTAATCCTGATTCAATTAATGCCTTTATACCTATTCGTTGTTTTAAATTATCCGCTAACCCCGGTAAAATTGGTATTTCTAATTGAATTTTTTCAGCTTCTTCATATCGGCCTTGTTCTTCCAGCTCAAGCCATTTATACCCTAAATCAGCAGCTTCCAACACCGTATATTCCCGTAAATTAGGCTTCATGGTTATTCCTCCGTATTTATTCTTTCAGCCAATCTTCGCCGAACTCTTCCACTGCTTTGGACAAATTGAACTGTCTTTCAATCAAATATTGCATACCGTATTTTTTCTTCATTCCATCGACAACATCAGGAAACAGAGGAAGTTCAATTAAAAGCTTTCCCACTTGTGCGTAATCCCACATTTTCCTAAATTCTGCTGCCATATAAACTACATCAACAAGATACGGTAAACTCAATTGCGATACATTCGGTTTCATATCTATTCCCCTTTTACAAATTTACGTTTATTCCCATGGTTTCCAAAGCTTCCCAGTGACTCAGACCACTATCTCTGAAATCCCAGTAGCGTTCCGTTTCTTTCGCTTCCAATTCCTGTTCCACTTGTGTTGCAAATCTGTTGAACAGCATTCCACCATGTCCTTGCTTTTCCAGTTCCTTCAATTTCTCCGGACTGTTCAGCACCCATCTGTCCAAAATTTTTAAAGCTGTAGTTGTTGCGAATAATCCCATTTCGTCGAAATGTCTGAACACTTCTCTGTCCATTACCCTCATAGCTATCTGCCCTGCAGCCAAATTACTTTCAATGCTCATTGCTGTTCTCCTTACAAATTTACTTTTATTCCCATAGCTTCCAAAGCTTCCCAATGGCTCAGACCGCTGTCTATCAAATCCCAATAGCGTTCTGTTTCCTTTGCTTTCAATTCCTGTTCCACTTGTCCTGCGAATCTATCAAACAGTTCCCCTTTGTTCCAAGGTTTCTCCATTTCCTTCAATTTCTCCGGACTGTTCAGCGTCCACCTGTCCAAAATTTTTAAAGCTGTAGTTGTTGCGAATAATCCCATTTCGTCGAAATGTCTGAACACTTCTCTGTCCATCACTCTCATGGCTATTTGTCCTGCCGCCAAATTACTCTCAATACTCATTGCTGTTCTCCTTATAAATTTACGTTTATTCCCATAGCTTCCAAAACTTCCCAGTGACTCAGGCCGCTGTCTATCAAATCCCAATAGCGTTCTGTTTTCTTTGCTTCCAGTTCCAAATGGTACTGTCCTTCTAATCTGTTCATCAACTCTCCTCCATTCCCTTGTTTTTCCAGTTCCTTCAATTTCACCGGACTGTTCAATGCCCACCTGTCGAGAATTTTTAAGGAAATTGTTGTTGAAAAATTTTCCATCATCCAATCCAACTTATTAAAAATCTCTCTGTCCATTACCCGCATTGCTATCTGCCCTGCCGCTAAATTACTTTCAATGCTCATTACTGTTCTCCTTATAAATTTACGTTTATTCCCATGGCTTCCAAAGCTTCCCAGTGACTCAGACCGCTGTCTATCAAATCCCAATAGCGTTCCGTTTCTTTCGCTTCCAATTCCTGTTCCACTTGTCCTGCGAATCTGTTAAACAATTTCCCCCTGTTCCAAGGTTTCTCCAGTTCCTTCAATTTCTCCGGACTGTTCAGTGCCCATCTGTCTAATATTTTCAGTGCGGTTGTCGTTGAAAATTGCGGAACCATCCAGTCCAGCCAATTAAAAATCTCTCTGTCCATTACTCTCATAGCTATCTGTCCTGCCGCTAAATTACTTTCAATACTCATTGCTGTTCTCCTTTTTTATTATTTTTATTCACCCTGTCAGCTATGGTGTTAAATTGTTAACTATCATTAATTGTAAAAAGGTCAATAATTTTTTTACAACAACATAAAAAGAAAAAAACTCGCATTAACCAATACGAGTTTTTTCTGCTTCGTTTACCTTGACAATCCAAAGAATTTTTTAATTGTGTTTGTTTTGCTGCGTATTATTTCCTTAGGTTTTGGCATAAGTCTGACAGGCTGGCGTAGGAAGAAGACAAGCTGTCTGCAAGCGCCGTCAAGTTTTGCAAATGCCGATTCCAGTCTTCCAAATCTTTCTGAATTTCTGCAACGGCATTCTGCAAATTCTGTATTTTTGCTTCCTGCTCCTGCCAAACGGCTTTGTTCTGCCTTTCCAGTTCCTGCATGGTTTTGATAAGATATTTCTGAATTTCCGTCATTTATTTGTATATCCTCACGGCTTTTTTGCCGCCAACTTCCCAGCCCGCTTCTGCGGACAAGGGTTCGGGCAAAATAATGAAGTTTTTCCCATTTATGTTTTGCAGAATTATTCCCATGGTCTGCAAAGCCGACAGCGTTTTCTCGGCTTGCTCTTTTTGTAACTCCAAATGTTGGATTTGTTCTTCCAAGCTCTGAATTTTGCTTGTCATGTAAAAACTTATCAGCCTGCTTCCTGCCATTATCAAAAAAAACAAAAGAATAATCCCTGTCAGATAAATGCAGTAATTCTTTCTTGTCAGGGCTATGAGTGATTTGTTTGCCCTGCATAGTTCCTGCATATCGTTTTCTATTGTAAGAGAAACGCTTTTGAATGATTTGTTCAAGTCTTTCCTGAAGTTCTCCAAGCTCTGCAGCACTGCTTCTTCCTGCAGGCGTTTCTCCTGATTTTGCCTGTCCTGTATTTTCTGCTCCAATTCTCCAAGATTCATGAAATATCCCGCCTTTCAGACGAACTTTATGCCCGCCGTATTTTACCGTTATGTAATCCCTGCCTTTTCGATTTATTGTTAAGCCAAGCTCCGCAAAAGCCGCTATCAGTTCTTCCCTGTCTGTGACACTGCCGCCTGCAATGGCATTTTTGGCATAATCAACAAGCAAATCATGAATTTTATCTTTTTCGCTGGCCTGTATTTCCTGCCCAAACCTCTTCAGTCTGTTTTGCAGAAGGCTTGCCTGCCGCGGCACACATATTCTTTGCCTTTTCGGATCATCAGGTCTTGCCCAGCCGTATCTGACATTATACATATCACGCAGCACGTCAAAATCTTTCTGCCAACCCGGCGGAAAAGCATTAAACGCTTTACCGTGATACAGCTCTGCCCTTGGAATAATAAAATGCAGTTCGTGATGAGCGGCATGGGCATGACGCACCCATAAAATATGATATTGGTCTTTTTCCAAGCCTGCAAACGCAAGCTTTTCAAAATCATCCATAAGCTTTTGCTCGGCTTCTGCCGTGACAATATCATCAGGATGCCACGACATAACGCCCGATGTATATTTCCACGCAAAAGGCAGGCTGTTGATAAGCTCCGAAGTCAGCTCAGGGTCAGAACGCAATATTTCGGGAGGAGTTTCCCTGCGGTTTGCATAATCAGCACGTATCAGATAACGAACCGCCTTTTCTCCTCTGCCTTTGCCGTGCCCGAACACCTTTATATACATCTGCCCATACTCAAAATTTCTTCTTCAATCTGCATAAGGCACAGAAGCAGGCGAAGCTTATTGATATTTGCTTTATGCGTATTCACCTGTCTGGCGATTTGGTTCAGATTATTGGCTATATTTGCCAAAAGACGCAGCCGCCGGCTTTGGCTTTTGGTTTTTCGCACCGTATACTGCAGGCACACATACCGCATATAATCTGACACGTTCATTTCAAGGGCTTCGGCATTCTGCAGAATATAATTTTTTTCTGCCGAAGTTACCCGCACTTTTATAAACTGATTTTTAGTTTGGAGTTCAGACATAAAAATCCTTAAGGGGTTTGAAGGGTTCTCCCTCACCAGCCCCATTGGGGGATTTGTCCCACAATGGGTAGGCTGGCTGTGAAATTTTTATACCGCCGAAAAAATACCTTTCTGACCATTTATCAGAAAATACGGGAAAGGCTTTTTTCGTTATTTCGTAAATTTTGATTGTACTGCGGAAAAAATTGTTATGGGTCTGCCCTTGGTTTTTTCTGTATAAAATTTAACAATACCGCTGTCGATTAACCGCTGTAATGCCGACTTGATTTCCTTTGACTGTACATTTCTGCCAAGCTTTGCACTTATCTGGGTCAGCGTTAATGTTTCGCTTTCCAAATAAGAAAAAATTTTATCGTCAAGCTTAAAAATACCGCGTCCGCCAAAAAGACTTTTTGCGGATTCCTCGCAGTAATTCCACACAGCCAAAGCTGACTGCAAATGAACAGGCTTGACTGTATCTTTTTTGTCCAGCAAAGCGTAAATTAGGGCAAGGCGCGCAGTCTGCGGTTCTGCCCTGTCTGTGACTGCTCCTGCCATGCCTGCTTTATCACGGCTGAGCCAAGGGTAAATCTCTGTCCAAAGCTCCTTGGTTGCCTCGGCAAAAACCAAATTTTTACATTGCTGACCGTAACGCAGGCTTTCAATGAGTGAAAACTGCAGTTTTTGCAATATGCTGTCAGGAATGGCTTTAGGAATAGAAACTAGCTTGCTTCTGTGCACCAATGCCCATAAAAAACGATTGGCAAAACCGTTCAGCAATTCCACATTCTGCAGATGAGTTTCCAATTCTCCCTTGGTAATATGGGCAACAATGCAGACATGGGCATGCGTCGAACAGATTCTGTTTGTTTTGGTCATGGGGCGCGCCGAACCGCTGTCCCAAAACCCGCGCAAAACAGAAGACAGCGTATTGCCCTCTTTTTTCGTGACAGTCAAAGCCCCTGCAAGTTCTTCGTCCAAAACAAAAAGCCTTTTATCGGCAGCTCCGGTATCAACAACCTTCATTTCTCCGCTTACCGGATCAAGCTCCGTCCGTTTGTCCCGCACGGCGTAAATAAGCCCTTCGCCGGAAGACAAAGGCCCCGGAGAAACTTGTATATTTTGTGAAAAGGTTTGCGGCGGAAAATCAAAAATACGCTCGACAGGCTTTGCGCTTGTGCCTTTGCGGGCTTTTGCCGTCTGTCCGCAAATAGCTACAAAAAGTCTGGGATAATGCTTGGTATCGCCGATTTCATAATACGGACAAAGAGTATGCGGATTAAAAACCTCACAGCCGAAACGGGCTAAAAAAGTCAGAAGAACAGCAACAGGCGAAGCCTCACTTTCACGCACGGCCTCTTCCACAAACTGCCCTGCCAAACCGTGATAGGCTTCTTTGGCAAGTTCAAAAGACAACGGATTTTGGACAGTCGGTGTCCATTCCTCTGCCTGCGACTCGTCTGTTTGCAATTCTGCTGTTTGCCAAGCTTGTGACTGCAGATCTTTTGGCTGCCATAATTGTTTCTGCGGCAACAGACACATGGTTAATCCTGAATCCGTTCTTCAAGCCACTTTATCAAATCATCACGCAGATACACAACTTTTCTGCCAAGCTTGGTCGGTTTTGGTCCAATTCCTTTATAATTAAGGTTAGCCAAATAACTCACGGAAAACAAACTTCCCAAATACACCGTAACATCCTTACGGGTCAGCATTGCCGGAAGCGTGTTCCTCAAATCATCCAAGTTTACTTTCTTTTCAGCCATAATAAGCTCCTTTGTGAAGATTTAGGAACTTATCACAGCACATTTAAAAAGTTTTGGCGAGACAATAATGATAATTTATTCATAATATTAACATACAAAACAAAATTTTTTCATAATATATTATTATTTCAACAGATTACCATTTCTATAATCACTGGCATATTTGCTCAAACTGGAATACTCAATCTCTGTTATTCCTTTTCTGTCTATCTTACAAAATTTACCGTTAATACATTTAAAAGTCTTACCGTTAATTTTTAACTCATTATGCTCAAAATAATCATAAACGCTGTTCACAAAAACCTTAATTGGCTTCTTCTTTGCATCATCAGGTGTCATTACCCTGCTAAAAAGAATATAGTATTCTGTATTGGCAGGTGAACTGTATTCTTCCAAAAGCAATTTACTCCGATTTTCCTCTGCCTTATCACGCATCAACATAATCAATGAAAGAAGAAAGAGTGAATACCAATGCAGAAAAGGTACAGTTCCATATTTGCGCGATTGAAGTTCTTCCATAATCAAAAAGATTGAAACAGCAAACAGCATAATTATACCCATTAAACAAGCATAAAGAAATTGACGGACCATAACCGTTTCATAAGATGAAAGGGAAGGAATTTTGTTTGCATACGAAAATTGATATTTTTTACAAATTCGAGCCACCAAATAGTAATAACAGTTAATCAAAAGAGTTTTCATGATATGCCTCCCTTGTCTTCTTTTAAAATCATAAATGAAATTAACTTACAATTTATCACGTTAAAAAAGTTTTGACAATACAGGGGGAAAAATCTAAAATGGTGGAAAAACGGTGGATTTTTTTGGACACAAAAAAAGGCTTATAAAGCGAACTTTATAAGCCTTTGGAAAATCTGGTGGAGCTGAGGAGAATTGAACTCCTGGCCTCTTGAATGCCATTCAAGCGCTCTCCCAACTGAGCTACAACCCCGAACAAAATGCACTTTGCCCAAATTCATGCCAATTGTCAAGCTTTTTTTTCAAAAAAATATTTACAAGCAGGAAAAAAACAAATATAGTGAATAAAATATAAGCAGATAAGGGGCTTGCTGTGTTTTCAGTGCAATCGTTCATGGGTCGGAAAAGAGGAGTTTCGCTGTATTCGTACCTGCTGCTATTTTCAATTTTACTGATTGCTCTTTTTACTTTTTTTATAACATATTTATTAAATTATGAGATATCTGGCCTAAAAAAGAAACTGAGCACATACAGTTTCGACCATAATTCTGAATATCTGCAAAAAAAAACTGGAAAATATTCTTTCCCCTGCCATTCAGCTTGCCATAATCAATACACAGAAACTGGAAGACATCTATTCCATCATAATTAATCAGGAAAAACTTAAGGAATTCATTTCATTCAATATTCCCGACTTATTGCTGCACAGCGAATATATAAAAGCCCAATACGATTTTACAGACGGTTCCAGCATTTCCATATATAAAATAAACGCATATCCCCGTACTTATTTTAAAGAGCGTACCACAAACACCGAATACATTGTATCGGCAGAAACCCAAAATCCTCTTACCGGATTATTTGAAGTACACGTTTTTTATTATACAAAAGACATCGAACTAGAAAAACAAAGCATTTCCCTGACAAACAGCACAAAAATTCTTTCCAAAATGAATTATACGCTTTTCAGCAATACGGATTTCATAGACAAAACAAACACATTAATTCAGCAGATCAACAAAAATCATTTCAGCATTTCCACTTTATTCCGCAACAAGCAAGGCATTTACACCGTAACGGCAGACTGTACGGACTTAAACAAAATGACCGAAAATACGGACTACAATTTATCCTTTTTTATAATCAACACAAAAAATCACATTATATACAAACATATAGACACAAATCATGAACAGCTCTTTTCCCTCCAGGACATAAATTCCTTCCAAAACGGTTCAAACAGTTTTCTGGATTTAATAAACATCTTTAAATCAAATAAAATACGCACGGACAACGCTATACTGACAACGGAATATGACCGCATAAATACCATACGTCACAACGGAACGGATTTTCAGTATACTGTCAAAGATTTTTACATAAATAAACAAAAATACCGAATAGTCATGATAGGCAACCAAATTAAACTGCTTGCCCAACTGAAAACCATGTCGGACAATATTTTATTTTTCACGCTGTGCGTTTCCCTTCTGCTGATTGCTTTTGCCCATACATTTTCGCGAAAAATAAGCACCAGTCTGCAAAACATTAACAATTTTGCCCAAGACGTCAGAAAAAACAACAATTCTATAAAACTGCTTCCCAATACGCTTTTTCTTGAAATCAACAATCTGATAAGCACACTGCTTTCCATGAAAAAAAGCATCGGCAAACAAAAGGCAAAACTTTTAACTCATCAAAAAAACCTTGAAAAAACAATCAACAAAAGAACCGAAGAATTAAGCGCCGCCCTGCAGCTTGCCAACGAATCCGTAAAAGCAAAATCAATTTTCCTTTCAACAATGAGCCATGAACTCAGAACTCCGGTCAACGCCATACTCGGATTTTCCTATTTGTTCGACAGAAGCAACTTGACTGCGGAACAGCTTGAACAAATGAACAATATCAGCGCAAGCTCCGACCATTTGCTGCATCTCATCAACAATATACTGGATTTTTCAAAATTGGAGGAAAACAAGGTTCTGACTGAAAAAATTCCGTTTTCCGTTCAAAAAGTATGTTAAAACGTTTACGATATGCTTAAACCCATGGCCATGCAAAAAGGTTTGGAATTTACAATACACTTTTTCCACAGCGAAGATCTGGTACTCGGAGACCCGTCAAAGCTGAAACAGATTTTTCTGAATTTTCTAAGCAATGCCCTAAAATTTACCGAAAAAGGCAGCGTACAGTTTATCATTAAAGAAGAAAAACAAAATTCGGAATTTTCCTGTTTCAGTTTTATCATAAAAGATACAGGCATCGGAATTTCCGAAGAACAGCAGAAAAAACTTTTTGAACCGTTTTATCAGGCAGACGCAAGCATTAACAGAAAATTCGGCGGAACCGGACTCGGCCTCAGCATATCACAGCAAATAATCCATTTAATGAACGGACAAATCCATATTCAGTCCGAAACAGGAAAAGGAACACAATTTACTATTGAACTTTGTTTTAAAAACTGCAGCAATCAAGAAGAGTTATGCATATTAAAAGAGCAGATTCCGGATTTAAGCAATATTTCCGCCCTGGTAGTCGATGACAACCTTATCAACTTAAAACTAGCAAAAGCTCTGCTGGAAAAAAAAGGCATAAAAACACAAACTTCCGAAAATGCCGAAACGGCTTTGCAGCAAATTTCAAAAAACAAATTTGACATTATTCTCATGGATATCCAAATGCCGGTGACAAACGGATACACGGCTACAAAGCAAATCAGAGCCCTAAACCCCAAAACTTCACAAACTGACATAAAAAACGTCCCCATTATCGCCGTAACGGCAAATACGCAAAAAGAAGATATTGAACGCTGCATACAGGCAGGAATGAATGCGCATATAGGCAAACCCATTATCCCGGATAAGCTGTATGCCGTCATCTGGCAGTTTACCGACAGTGCCCCAAAATAACAATTCCCCAAAACAAAAAAGACCGGCAAAATCCGATCTTGAAATTTCAGCCAAACCTGTAAGAAGGGTATGTTCCTGAATTAATGGCATTGATTATAAGAGCTATAAAAATAACATACAAAAATAATCTGTTATAAAATTTATTTAATAAAATAATTTTTCAAGCACTCTTGTTCGCGTTACTTACAGTGCAGAAGCCGTAATATCGGCTTATGCTCCGTAAGTAACGCAGAATAAGAGGGACTAGGGGAGCCGCCCAAAGGGCGACACGCCGTTTACGTTAGTGAGCTTGCGAACTTTACGCAAATAAACAGCAACACAATCATTTCCCCCGGAAAAAATTGAAAACACACCCTAATAAGCGTGGTCGGAAGCAAGTTCTTTCTGGGTTATTTTATGAGAAAAGACCCAATATACCCATGCCTGATAGGCAATAACAACCGGCACGCCGATAAGAACCACAATAAACATAATAGTCAGGGTCAAGTGGCTTGAAGCACCGTTAAATACCGTAATACTGTATGCAGGGTCAATACTCGAAATAATGATATTGGGGAACATTCCGAGCACGGCAAAAAGAGTAAGACATACAATAAACAGCGCACTGCAGGCCCAAGCGGATATCGGGGATTTTCCGTGGAACATGAAGAAACGCACGCCCAAAAGCGCAATAACGGCAAGCACAAGGAACGCATAAATAAACGGAGCTTCTGAAATATTATCCAAAATAAAGGTATAATAATCGGTCAGCGCCAAAAATGCAATTACCAAAGCAAGCACGACATACCAAAGAATATGGGCAGCTTTTCTTGCCCGTTCCTGCAAATCGCCCTCTGCCTTGAAACGCAGCCACAATGCCCCGTGCATACAAAAAATGCAGACAAAGAAAATGCCGCCGGCAAGTCCGTAAGGATTAAGCAGTTTCAAAATGTTTCCGTGATAAACACCGTCCGCATCAATGGGAATGCCCATAAACAGGTTGGCAAAAGCAACACCGAGCAAAAGCGCCGGAACAAACGAACCCAAAAACAAAACAGCATCACAAAGTTTGCGCCATCTGTCATCATTGATTTTGCTTCTGAACTCAAAAGCCACGGCACGGAAAATCAGAGCAAAAAGCAAAAGAAGCAGCGGTGCGTACAATGCACTGAACATTACGGCGTATGCAACGGGAAAAGCCGCAAACGTCACGCCGCCGGCAGTAATAAGCCAAACTTCGTTTCCGTCCCAAAAAGGACCGGAAGAATTGTACACAATGCGCTTTTCGTCGTCATTTTTGGCAATAAACGGCATAAGGGTTGCTGCACCCAAATCAAACCCGTCCAACATAAAGTACACAGCCCATAAAAGAGCCCATAAAAAGAACCAAACACCAAGCAAGAATTCAATACTCATTATGCAACTCCTTCGCTGTCGTCAGCAATTTGTGCTTGTTCGGAAGGTTTCGGACCCTTGCGTGCATACTTGATAAGCAGATAAATATCAAGAATGCCAAGTGCGGTATACACCACAATAAAACTCAGCAAAGAAACCGCAACACTGGATACCGGAACCGGCGAAACAGCATCGCTTGTACGCATAAGTCCGTACACAATCCACGGCTGACGACCGACTTCCGCAATCATCCAGCCTGCCATAATAGTAATATACGGCAGAGGAATGGCATACGTAAGCAGTTTGCACAGCAGCGGGCACTGCGCCAAATCTTCTCTTTTTCTCCAAGCAAAAAATGCCAAAAGAATAAAAATACCGCCCATGGCCACCATAAACCGGAAAGACAGGAAAGTCAGCAATACCGGCGGATGGTCTTCTTCCGGAAAATCATTCAGGCCTTTGACTTCGGCATTGAAATCGTTATACGCCAAAAAGCTGAGAAGTCCCGGAATTTTTATTGCTTCCACGGCATTTTTATTGTTTTCTTCATCAGGCCAGACTATACCGTACATCGGCGCATTGGCTGAAGTTTCCCAGTGGGATTCCATGGCAGCGAGCTTTGCCGGCTGATAGACCGCAACGTTATTGCCTTGATGGTGGCCGAACAAAGCAACCAAAAGAGCAAGAACCAAAGTAAACGGTGCGGCAAATTTTACGGAACTTTTGAAAAGTTCTGTTTCATTTTTACGGATTAAATGCCAAGCGGAGATACCGAGCACAAAAAAGCCCGCAAGCATCCAGGCACTTGAAATCGTATGAAAATACTGTCCCCAGCCATAGGGGTTGGAAAGCACTGCAAAAAAATCTGCAAGTTCGGCTCTGCCGTTGCGCATCACATAACCGACCGGGTTCTGCATAAAACCGTTGGCAAGTATAATCCACAACGCAGAAATATTGCTGGCAGCGGCTACAAGCCAAATAGCGGCACAGTGCACTTTTTTGCTGACTTTTTCCCAGCCGAAAATCCATACCGCAACAAAGGTAGATTCCAGAAAAAAAGCCACCGTTGCTTCAATGGCGAGCAGGGAACCGAAAATATCCCCGACAAAGGTACTGTATTTTGACCAGTTGGTACCGAACTGAAATTCCAGCGTTATACCGGTAACAATACCCAAAACAAAGTTAATGATAAAGAGTTTGCCCCAAAACTTTACCATTCTTTTATACATATCATTGCCGGTTTTTACATAGGCAGTTTCCATTATGGCAAGCAAAACAGTGATGCCGAGCGTGAGCGGAACAAAAATAAAGTGAAAAAACACCGCTACGGCAAACTGCAGCCTGGAAAGGAGAACAACATCCATAAAGCCTCCAAAATTTTAGACAAAAAACCCCACATCCTTCTGAGAGAGAAAAAAAGGATATGGGATTATGCAACTACGCGTTAACTTTTTCTTTTAAAGCCAAGCCTACTTTTTGACCAAGTTCAAAGCAAGCTTTAAGTTCTGCTTCATTGGGGCCGAAATAGGCTTTAACCGGCTCAGCCACAACTTCAACACCCATGGACACAAGCTCATCATTAATCATTTTCGGAGATTCGCCTGACCAGCCGTAAGAACCGAACGCGGCACCGACAAGATTTTTAGGTTTCAGACCTTTCACATGGGCAATTAATCCGATCATATTTACAAGGGGCATATTGTTTCTGGTGGAAGAGCCCAAAATAAGCGCACTGGAATCGGCAAGTTCGTTCATAACAGTAGAACAATGGTTTTCCTGAGCATCGATAATGGTAAACGGAACACCCACGCTTTCAAGGCCGTCCGCAACGGCATAAGCCATTTTCTTGGTAGCACCCCACAAAGATTCATAAGCAATGACGGCACGGAGCTTATAGGGCTGCTCTGCCATTTCCGCATAGGTTTCAAAAAGGAATTTTATATCGTCCGGAGTTCTGAAAATAAGTCCGTGGTCAGGAGCGATAATGTCAAATTCCAAACCAAGCTTGTTGATTCTTTCCACAGTTTTAAGCACAAGCGGTGAATACGGAAGAATAATATTGTAATAATAATCCTTCATGGCGTGCAGCAAAGAGCAGCGTTCATATTCATCAACAAAGCGGCGGCTGGTTGCAACGTTCTGTCCGAAAGCGTCGTTGGAGAAAAGCACTTTGTCTTCTTCAAGGTAAGAAACCATGCTGTCCGGCCAGTGCAGCATACGGGTTTCGAGGAAAGTGATATTGCGTTTGCCGATGTTCAGGCGTTCACCGTCTTTAACCACCTGAATCGGCCAGCCTTCGGTTTTAAACTGTGCTTTTAAGGATTTTTCGCCCATAACGGAGCAGAAAATCTTTTCCGGTTTGCAGACTTCAACTATGCGCTCAATGCTTCCGGCATGGTCTTTTTCCATATGGTTAAGCACAATATAGTCAATGTCTTCCGGATTCATAACGGCAAAAATGCGTTTAAGCAGTTCTTCCACATATTCTTCGTCAACAGTATCGAAAAGAACGTTTTTTTCGTCCTTTACAAGATACGCATTATACGTGGAACCCATGGGAGAACGGCTGTAACGGTGAAAATTGCGGAGATTGTAGTCAACAGCCCCCACCCAGTAAATATCATTTTTTAACGTAACAGGTTGCATAATGTCCCCTATTGAAAATTCTATTAAATAATAAGAGATTCAAGACTTCTTGAATCTCTTATTTTTTCCTTATGCAGGGCTGAATTGTGATTTGGGCGCGCCACAGATGGGGCAAACCCAGCTGGCATCTACATCTTTAAATTCGGTGCCTGCTGCTGCGCCGTTGTCCGGATCACCTGCTGCCGGATCATATTCATAGCCGCACACTTCACATACATACTTTTCCATAGTTTTCTCCATTATTAAATTTTACAAGGATTTGTACAATCCGTGCAAATTACAGTATTCACGGGCATAAACAGTTTCTGCTTCAAGACAGAATTCTGCAACTGGCTCATCGCCGGGCTTAAGGAACTTTTTATAGCTTACGCCGTCGGCAATAAGTTCAATCCATTCGATATAGTGTTCTTCGGTCATGGCGTGGAGAGCGGAGCCGACGGTAACTTTGTAGCCGCCTTCGACTTTTTCAAGCACGGGCACGTGCTTTTCTTTGGCGCCGTCACTGGTGCCTTCTGCCATATGTTTCATTTTTTCACCGCAGCACATAAGCGGAGCTTTGCCGGGATTGACAAATTCAACAATATTGCCGCAATGCAGGCACTTATACACATCATGCAATTGATTCATTGTATCCTCCAAAAATTGGTATTATAAGAATAATGATTATTTTTTAAATGTCAAGTTAAGCGTATGACTAACGGATTTCTTTTATGCCGCCCATATACGGAACAAGAACATCGGGAACTTTAATGGAACCGTCTTCCTGCTGATAGTTTTCCATAACGGCAACAAGAGAACGGCCGGTCGGCAGGCCTGAACCGTTAAGCGTATGCACAAATTCCGGTTTTCCGCCGCCTTTGGGTCTGAATTTGATATTGGCGCGGCGGGCTTGGAAGTCGGTGCAGTTGGAACAGGAAGAAATTTCGCGGTACGTATTTTGGGACGGTATCCACACTTCCACGTCATAGGTTTTTGCGGAACTGAAGCCCATATCGCCGGTGCAGAGCGTAATGGTTCTGTACGGAAGTTCAAGGCGTTCCAGCAGCGTTTCCGCAAAGCGGCGCATTTTTTCAAGATCTTCCCAGGATTTTTCGGGATGGGCAAAATGCACCATTTCCACCTTGGTAAACTGGTGCTGACGGATAAGGCCGCGGGTATCCTTGCCGTAGGCCCCGGCTTCCGAACGGAAGCAGGAGCTTGCCGCCGTATACCAAATGGGCAGCATATCCTCGTCCAGCACTTCGCCCGCGTGCAGATTTGTCAGCGGCACTTCCGCCGTAGGAATAAGAAAATGCTCCCAGCCCTGAATTTTAAACAGGTCTTCTTCAAATTTTGGAAGCTGGCCCGTTCCTTTCATGGTATTTCTGGTTACAAGCAAAGGCACATTGACTTCGGTATGACCGAATTCAAGAGTCTGCGTATCAAGATAAAAGTTCATGATAGCACGTTCAAGACGCGCAAGCTTGCCGATGGACACGGCAAACCTTGCCCCTGAAAGTTTGGAGGCACGTTCAAAATCAAGCCCGAACGGCGCGCCCAAATCCACATGGTCTTTTACGGGAAAGTCAAATTTTCGGGGTTCGCCGAAGCGGTAGACTTCCACGTTGTCGTTTTCGTCCCTGCCGACGGGAACGGAAGCATCGGGGATATTGGGAACAGAAAGCATAAACTCTTCCTGCTCGGCTTTAATGGCTTCGGCTTCGGCATCCAAGGCTTTAATTTTATCGGACAAAGCGCCAAGTTCGGCCATAAGCGCGCTTGCGTCTTCTCCGGCTTTTTTCATTTTTGCTACTTGTGCGGATTCTGCATTGCGCTTGCTTTTAAGCGTTTCCACTTCGGAAAGAGCGGCGCGGCGGCGGGCGTCGAGAGCCAAAAATTCATCAATGCTTATGGAAGAATTTCTGTCTGCCAGCGCTTTGGCAACACGTTCGGGTTCTTTTTGCATAATTTTCAGATCAAGCACAACAGCCTCCTTGCGGGATTTACCCTATAAATAAAAATAACATCGGTTTTCCGAATTTCATATGGGTGCATTTTATCCTTTACTTAATACATTAGCAAGGATAATCTTTTGCTGAACTTCATTTTTTAGGGGAAAAATATGATAGCGATTCTTGACTACAAAGCAGGAAACCAAACAAGCGTTCTGCGCGCCCTGAATTTTTTGGGAATACCTGCCTGCATTACCGACGACGACAAAACTATCATGAACGCCGACGGCGTTATTTTTCCGGGAGTCGGCGCAGCCAAACAGGCTATGGACAGACTGACTTCAAAAAATCAGGACAGCCTGCTGAGGGAACTTGTCAGACAGAAAAAGCCTTTGCTCGGCATTTGCCTCGGCTGTCAGATTCTGCTCGATTACAGCGAAGAAAGCAGCACAAAAACTCTCGGCATTATTCCCGGTGTCTGCAAAAAGTTTGACGAAACCTGGACAGACGGCTGCGACGAGCATAATGTACCCGAAAAAATCCGCATACCGCACATGGGCTGGAACAGCATTGCCATAAAAAAAGACAGCCCCTTATTCCATAACATACAAAGCGGCTCCACGGTTTATTACGTACACAGCTATTATCCCGAACCGCAGGACAACAATCTTGTCCTTGCCACAAGCACCTACGGCAAAGAATTTACGGCGGTTTACGGAACCGACGGACTGTGGGCCGTGCAGTTTCACCCCGAAAAAAGCGGCAAAACCGGCCTGCAGCTGTTAAAAAATTTCTGCGGTTACTGCGCTGCGGCGTCAAAATAAACGGCAAGCAAAAATATTAAGGTTGAGAAATGAAAGGAAATCTGTGCAAAAGAATTATCCCCTGCCTTGACGTGCGCGACGGCAGACTGACCAAAGGCATCAAATTCGAAAACAATATCGACATCGGCGATCCCGTGGAAACAGCCAAAAAATATTACGATGAAGGCGCCGACGAAATCGTTTTTTACGATATCACCGCCTCCCATGAAAAACGCGGCATTATGCTTGACGTCGTGGAAAACGTGGCCAAAAACATCTTTATCCCCTTCTGCGTGGGCGGCGGCATTAATTCCGTAGAAGATATGCGCGCCGTACTTTTGGCAGGAGCGGAAAAAGTTTCCATAAATTCTGCTGCGGTCAAAAATCCCGGCCTCATTGCGGAAGGAGCGGAAGCTTTCGGCTCCCAAGCCATAGTCGTAGGCATGGATGTCAAGCAGGTTGAAAAATCCGACACCATTCCTTCCGGATACGAAATAGTTATCCACGGCGGCAGAACTTACTGCGGCATAGACGCAGTCGAATGGGCCAAAAAATGCGAAGCCCTCGGCGCCGGCGAACTGTGCGTCAATTCCATTGACGCCGACGGCACCAAAGAAGGCTACGAAATCAATCTTACCAGAATGATATGCGAAGCCGTGCAGATACCGGTCATAGCCTCGGGCGGTGCGGGCAAACCGGAAGATTTGGCTGAAGCCGTAACAAAGGGCAAAGCGTCGGCGGCGCTTGTGGCGTCCGTTGTCCATTACGGAACCTACACAATAAAAGACTTGAAAACCGTAATGAAAGAAGCTATGATACCCGTCAGAGAATAAGAAACATTCTTTAAAAGCGAGGTAAAGATGAAAACAAAGTTCAATATTCTAATCATGTTCATTGCTGTTTTCATGTTCTCTGCTTGTACGACTGTGAACCAACGCGGCAGCGTCGGCCAGTCTCAGGCTTATTATGTCCATTACGGTACAATTTCCAGCATTCAGGAAATAAGTGTTGATAATGAAGGCGAAACAACGCTCGGCGGCGTGCTCGGCGGCGTTTCCGGCGCTGCCATCGGTAGCGCTTTCGGCAGCGGAACGGGCAAAGTGGCCGCAGTTGCGCTCGGAACAGCCTTGGGTGCCGTCGCAGGTGCCTATGCAGGCAAACAGGTGAACGGCAAAGCACTTGAAATTATTGTAGATACGGATAACGGTCAAACCCTTTCCGTTATTGAAAGACCCGATATTCAGCTTCATGTAGGACAAAGAGTCCGCGTCATGCTCGGCAACAACTTCTCCCGTGTAGAACCTATTTAATTATAATCTGCTTTCTTTTTCTCCAAAAGCGACTTCGGTCGCTTTTGTTATGCCTTTTTACAGGAATTAGTATGCTTTCCAGAGAACAACAAGGACTTTTATGCTGTATCGCCTCCCAAGCCTTATGGGGAGTGGGAATTTTATTTTGGCCACTGTTATCATACCTGCAGCCTGTCAGTATTCTCAGCCTGCGCATGGTCTGCTCGTTTTTGTTTGCTATTGTGCTGATTACCGCAACCAAGCGCCTTCACCTTGTAAAAAACCTGTTTGCAAACCGCAAAGTTGCCGTAAACCTGATAACGGCTTCCGTATTTCTTGCCATAAACTGGGGTGTCTACATTTACGCCATAAACAACGGCAAAGCCATTGAAGTCAGCCTCGGTTACTACATTACCCCTATTCTCAGCATTATCATCGGCCGCATTGTATTCGGCGATGTTTTGAACAAATACCAGGCAGCGGCGATTTTGCTGGTTTTTATCGGCGTAAGTTATGGTATGTTCTCTTACGGGCATATACCCTATTACGGCTTAATCCTCGGTTTTACGTTCGCCGTTTACGGTTTTCTGCATAAAATCATCAATGCCAACGCCATTTCCATTCTCTGCGCCGAAACCATGATTATTTCTCCTTTTGCCGTTATCTGGCTTTTATCCTCAGAACCGGACTTCGGCATCATCGGCTATCCGCCGCTACACTATATACTGCTGGCAGGAACCATTGCTTTTACGGGGCTTCCGCTCATGCTGTTCAGTTATGCGGCAATTACCGTAAGTTTTACGACCATAGGCTTTATCCTGTACTTAAGCCCGAGCATAAATTTTCTTTTGGCCATTTTCTGCACCAATGAAGCGGTCAAACCTTCCGACTACATAACATTCCCTATTGTCTGGCTGGCATTAATCATTTATACTGCGGATATGTTTTACAAAAACAAAAGGCTGAAAAAATATGTTTGAGCAGAGAAAAAACACAAGAACGGTTAAAATAGGGCCATACCTCATAGGCGGCAGAAATCCCGTGCGTATCCAAAGCATGACCAATACCGCCACTAAAAATACGCCGGCAACCTTAAAACAAATAGACGCCCTTGCCAAAGCAGGCTGCGAAATTGTACGGGTCGCCGTTCCGGATATGGAAACTGCTCTGACGCTTGCACAGCTAAACAAAAACAGCGCTCTGCCCTTGGTTGCCGACATTCATTTTGATTACCGCCTTGCCCTTGCGGCACTTGACGCGGGCTTTACCGCCCTGCGCATCAATCCCGGCAATATACTCAAAAAAAATGCCGACGGCACCCCTGATACGCGTCCCATTGACATTTTAGCGGAAAAAATCCTTGCCTGCGGGGCTTCCGTGCGCGTCGGCGTCAATTCCGGATCAGTAGAAAAAGACCTGCTTGAAAAATACGGCCGCCCCTGCCCTGAAGCTCTGGTAGAAAGCGCTCTGCGCCATACCGCATATCTGGAAGAACGCGGAGTAAATCAAATTAAAGTTTCGATAAAATCATCTTCCGTCACCGATACTATCAAAGCCAACATACTGCTCTCCGAAAAAACGGATTACCCCGTACATCTCGGCGTTACCGAAGCCGGCACCCCCATACGCGGCAGCGTCAAATCAGCCCTCGGCATCGGAAGTCTGCTGCTTATGGGCATAGGCGACACAGTACGCGTATCCTTGACCGCCGACCCCGTTGAAGAAATAGCCGTTGCCAAAGAAATTCTGCGCACCGCAGGTTCGCGCCGAATGGGAGCGGAACTTATATCCTGCCCCACCTGCGGCAGAACGGAAATCGACCTCATAAAAATAGCCGAAAAAGTCGAAGAAAAACTCATCGAACTTCCCGATACCCTGAAAGTGGCCGTCATGGGCTGCGTGGTCAACGGCCCCGGAGAAGCCAAAGAAGCGGACATAGGCCTTGCCGGCGGCCGCGGCAAAGGCGTAATTTTTAAAAAAGGAACGATAATTCACTCTATACAAGGCGAAGAAAATTTATTACAAACATTCATGGCTGAATTAGACAAGCTAAAAACCCATTAAACGAGGATTATATGCGTTGGAGTTCTTCCTATATCCCCACCCTCAAAGAAGCACCGAGCGAGGCTGAAGTTATCAGCCACAAACTTCTGCTCAGGGCCGGGATGATTCGTAAATTGACATCAGGCATTTACTCTTGGCTTCCTTTCGGGCTGAGAGCATTGAACAAAGCCGCAAACATCG
This sequence comes from uncultured Desulfovibrionaceae bacterium, assembly GCA_949299515.1. GTDB lineage: Bacteria > Desulfobacterota > Desulfovibrionia > Desulfovibrionales > Desulfovibrionaceae > Taurinivorans. Next base: position 107,397 of record CASGAP010000003.1, on the reverse strand, counting down.
TGCGGCAGGAAATGAACGCTGCAGGCGCGCAGGAAATTTTAATGCCCACCGTACAGCCTGCAGACCTGTGGCAGGAATCAGGAAGATGGCAGAAATACGGCAAAGAACTGCTGCGCTTCAAAGACAGACACGAACGCGACTACTGCCTTGGCCCCACCCATGAAGAAGTCATTACCGATCTTCTGCGCGGCGAAATCCGTTCCTACCGTCAGCTTCCCGTAAACCTGTATCAAATCCAAACCAAATTCCGCGACGAAATCCGTCCGCGCTTCGGGCTTATGCGCGGCCGCGAATTTCTGATGAAAGACGGCTATTCCTTTGACTGCGACAACGAAGGCGCAGAAAAAAGCTATAAAGCCATGTTTGAGGCATACAACAAAATTTTTGCCAACATGGCGCTCAATTTCCGCCCCGTGGAAGCCGATTCCGGAGCCATCGGTGGCAATTTCTCCCATGAGTTCATGGTACTTGCGGAAACCGGCGAAGACACCATAGCCGCCTGCACCGACTGGCCGAACTGCACCTTTGCCGCCAACGTGGAACGCTGCCCCATTCTTCCGCCGGAAGAAACCGACGGCACGCCCTGCCCCGCCATGGAAGAAGTGGCTACCCCAAACAAACATACCGTTGAAGAAGTTGCGGAATTTTTGGGCGTAACCCCGAAACATATTCTAAAAACCCTGCTGTTCATGGCTGACGGCAAAGCCGTTGCCGCTCTTCTGCGCGGCGACAGGGAGCTGAACCTTATCAAACTCAAAAACCTGCTTGACTGCGACGAACTGGAATTTGCAACTCCCGAGCAGGTGCAGAAACTTACCAATGCGCCCGTAGGATTTGCTGGCCCGCACTCTCTTGCCGGCGTGGAAACAATCATTGCCGACCATGAACTGCAGACAGCAAACGGCTGGATTGCCGGCGCCAACAAAGGCGATACCCACGTACGCCACCTTTCTTTTTCCCGCGACTGTAAAATTACCCGCTTTGCCGACATCAGAAACGCCGAAGAAGACGACGTATGCCCGCACTGCGGCAAACCGCTCGAACTGAAAAAAGGCATAGAAGTTGGCCATATTTTCAAACTCGGCACCAAATACAGCGAAGCCATGCACGCCGTATACCTTGACGAAAACGGCAAGGAAAACACTATAATCATGGGCTGTTACGGCATCGGCGTTTCCCGCGTCATTGCCGCCTGCATCGAACAGAACAACGACGAAAACGGCATCATGTTCCCGCCGCCGCTTGCCCCTTACGAAGTCATCATCATCAACCTTGACCCCAAAAGCGACGCCGTCAACGCAAAATGCGAAGAACTCTACGAATACATAAAAAGCAAAAATATTGACGTGCTGTACGACGACAGAGAAGAACGCCCCGGCGTAAAATTCAAAGACGCCGACCTCATCGGCATTCCCCTGCAGCTTATTGTCGGCGGCAAAGGCTTGGACAAAGGCATTGTGGAAAGCAAAATCCGCAAGCTCGGCGAAAAATCTTCCATCAACGCGGACAACTGCAAAGAAGAATTTGACGCCCTGTACCGGCAAATGCTTGATGCATGGAAATAACCAGCTTCCCAAAATACAAAGAAAAGCCCTCCCAGAGGGCTTTTTGTTTTGCAAAAAATAAAACAACCGATTGATTTAACAGTTTTTTTTACTTATCCTTTATTGCTGTACTTTTTCCGAAATTAAGGATAAACTAATTAGTATTTAAATTTTAAGAGTAAACCATGCAAGCAAAAGAGTACAGACCGGACATAGATGTCCTTCGCGCCATAGCTATTTTAGCCGTAGTTTTTTATCATGCCAATATCCCGTTTTTTAATGGCGGATATGTCGGAGTCAGCATATTTTTTGTTATCTCCGGATACCTTATAACCGGTATCATAAAACGCAGACTGGAAAACAGCACGTTCAGCTTTCTGGAATTTTATGAAAACCGCATACGCAGAATTTTGCCGGCTCTTTTGGTGATGATGTTCATTATGTCCGTGTTGGTTATTTTAACCAGCGTCGACAAAGGAGAAGTTCGGCAGATCCAAAGTTCGGTAAAACGCTGCCTGCTGGCAATTCCGAATATTTTCTTTTATTTAAATACCAACTATTTCGACCCCGCCGCCGATACCATGCATCTTCTCCATACCTGGTCACTGGGGGTTGAAGAACAATTTTATTTCATTATTCCGGCCCTGCTTTTTCTGCTTCATAAAAAAACAACCTCCGTAAAAACACTCTGCTTTTTGTTTGCAGTGTTTCTTTTAAGCTTTGTTTCTTCGCTTATTGTTATCCAATACAGTCAAAAATTCACTTTTTATATGCTGCCTACAAGAGCATGGGAACTGCTTATGGGAAGCCTGCTGGCATACACGGCATGGACTCCCAAAACCCAACAGGGAAAAATTCTTTGTTCTTTGCTCGGCCTGCTGCTGATGTTTGCGTCCATTATCGGATACGGAAAAGAAACTTTTCCAGGCTTTTGGGCTTTTCCTCCGTGTTTAGGCGCGTGCCTGTATATTGCCGGCGGCACAAAAATCAACGAAACCATTCTGGATTGGCTGACAAAAAACAAAGTATTTGTTTTTATCGGGGTTGTTTCCTACTCTTTTTATCTTTGGCACTGGCCTATTTTTGTTTTTTATTCAACCTTCCCGAACTACAAAGAAATCAGCCCGTTTGCCGGGTTGGGCTTAAGCTTGCTGGCTTTTGCCGTTGCCGTTCTTTCCTGGCGATTTGTCGAAAAACCCGTGCGCCAAAATCCGTTCTTTAAAAACCGCAAACGCCTGTGGACTGGCACAGTCGTACTTATTGCCGCAAGCATAGGACTCGCAGACCACTTCAACTATCCCTTTGCTCCGGAGTCAGAATACACCGGCACGAAATATCAGGTAGCCCAATTCGGCACCCCCCGTGAAGACAACGTCCTTGATGTCGTACTCATAGGTGACAGTCATTCTGCTTCAGCCAGCACGGCAATCAATGTTTTGTGCGGGAAATACGGCCTCAGCGGCAAACACGAAGGAACGCTTCTGAGAAACGTATATAAAGAAGGCGAAAGCACTCAGACAATCAACGGCAGAAAAGAGGAATGGAAAAAATTTACAAACTTTTTAAAACGGCATAAAATCAATACATTAATTTTCGCTTACCGCTACAATCTGTATCTGTTCGGAAGCGATATGGTAAGACGGCCCTCGCAAATCAGAAATCTGAAATACATCGACAATCCCGATCTTCCGCGCACCGAAGCACTCTACCGATCCCTGAAGGACAGCATTGACGAAGCCTATGCCTTGGGAGTAAAAAACATCATTATCCAAGTTCCGGTGCCTGAAGCAAAAAGCTCCGTTCCTGCAGGTGCAGGCAAACTGCATACTTTTTTGGGCTATAACGAAGACGAAATAAATCTCCATTTAGGCGAAAGCACGGAACATTATAAAACCCGTTTGGCAGAATGCCTGTCTGTTTTGGAACGCATTAAAAAAGAATATCCTCAAATTTACTGGGTTGATCTCAAACCGCTGCTGCTTGACGAAAAACAGCAGGTATATAAAGTTATAAACGGCAAAGACGCCTTTTATTACGATGACGATCACCTTTCTAAAGAAGGGGCTCTGTATACCATGCCTGCTTATGACGAAATTTTTAAAAAGATTTTTAAATAAAAACCGACATGAAAAATAAAAAAGAATACCGTCCCGATATTGACGTACTGCGCGCCCTTGCCGTGCTTTCCGTTGTGTTTTACCACGCCCACATTCCGTTTTTCGGCGGAGGCTTTATCGGCGTCAGCATTTTCTTTGTTATTTCCGGATACCTGATCACAGGCATCATCAAACGCAAAACAGAAAACCGCTCGTTCAGTTTTCTGGAATTTTACGAAAACCGCATACGCAGAATTCTGCCGGCTTTAACCGTTATGATTTTAACAGTGATTGCGGTATACTACATTTTTACCAGTCACATGGAACTGCTGCCGCTCCAGCGTTCCGTAAAGCGGGCAATTGTGGGATTTGCCAATATCCATTTTTATTTCAATACGGACTATTTTGACCAAGCCGCAGAAACAATGCCCCTTTTGCACACATGGTCCCTCGGCGTTGAAGAACAGTTTTATTTTATTATCCCCGCTTTGCTTGTATTTCTTTATAAAAAATACAGAGCAAAAACACTAACGGTTTTATGGATCTTGCTGGGCATAAGTTTTGCCGCCAGCCTGTATTTCGTACATTACAATCAAAAATTTGCGTTTTATATGCTGCCTACAAGAGCATGGGAACTGCTGCTCGGAAGTGTTCTTGCCTATACCGCGTGGACCCCGAAAACCCAGCGCGGCAAATTCTGCTGCACGCTTTGCGGCCTGCTTCTTATAATCCTGCCTGTATGTTTATACGACAGTTCAATGCCTTTTCCCGGAGCATGGGCACTGCCTCCCTGCCTTGGCGCCTGCCTGTACATTGCGGGCGGAACCAATGCAGAACGCTCAATTCTGCATACCGTCACCTATAACAGACCGCTGCTTTTTATCGGTCTTATTTCCTATTCCCTGTATTTATGGCACTGGCCTATTTTTGTTTTTTACCAAACGTTTCCGTTTTACAAAACAATAAACGTCGCCGAAGGCTTCATGCTCAGCCTTCTTGCAGTCTTTATAGCCGCTCTCTCCTGGAAATTTGTCGAAAACCCTTTCCGTTACAGACCGTTTTTCAAAAACAGAAAAGTAATCTGGAGCACGGCAGTCATATGCATAGGCGAAGTTCTTTACCTCGGCACGGCATTCAGACACACCGATATAAGCGTAACGTTTGCATACACGGTACCTGAAACCCAAAAAGAATTCAACTCCTCACAAAAAAACAACCATTTGGATTTTGTCATAATAGGCGACAGCCATGCTCGGTGTATGTCTTCTCTTTTAGAAAAATTGGCAGTACAAAATAATCTGTACGGTCAATTTAACAACCAAATAATAAAAAACTGCATCAATAAAAACAAAGACCAAAAAGCCATCAATGCGAGCAAACAAGAATGGGACAATTTAAGTAAAATCTATAAAGAGCATAGTGTAAATACACTTATTATTATCTACAGACTAACCGAAAAATTAACAGGAAAAGACATTCATTACAATAAATTCAGCCCCGAATCTCCGCTTGTCTATCTGAAAGACAAAAGCCTGAGCCCCGAACAGGCCTTATATCAGGGATTAAAAGACAGTATTGAAGAAGCCAAGAAAAACGGTGTCAAACACATTTGGATTCAAAAGCCTCTGCCCGAGCCAAAAGCTTTTGTTCCGCAAAAAGCCAGTTTACTTCAAAAATTTTACGAATACGACGAAAACAAAATCAATGCAGTCCTCGGCGAAAGCATTGAAGAATACCAAGAAAGAACAAAAGCTGTTATGGATATTCTGCACGCCCTGCAGCAGGAATTTCCAGACATTCGCTTTATAGACGCAGCATCCTGTTTTCTTGACAAAGACAAAGGCCGATACCTTGTCGTCAAAGACGGCATTTCATATTATTATGACGATGACCATCCGAGTGTTGAAGGAAGTTTTGTATACCAAAAACCTTACCAAGAAATAATGAAAGCAATTGCCGCAGAAAAAACGCAAAAATAAATTAACCGCCCGTATACCGGAATTTGCAGACAGCATAATTCCCCATAGAACAATCTGCTGAAAATCATTGATAAAATTTACTGCACGCAACAAAATGCGATGAGCTGACAGCCGCAAGCTTCTGTTTTGCGGCGCAGCCCTTATCCGCATAACCGCACCTGTCCATGAAAGCACAGCCTGTTCTTTTGGGCCCCGGTTTCGGAACAGTGCCGGCAATGGCGTTCAACCGCTTCGGATTGCCTTCAAATTTCGGCAGACAACCGATAAGCGCCTGTGAATAAGGGTGTTTCGGACTGGCAAAAAACTCTGCGGCAGGAGCTGTTTCCACAAGTTCACCAGCATACATTACTCCCACCGTATCGGCAAGCTCGCTCACTATTCCCAAATCATGCGTAATAAAAAGCATGGCCATATCGTTGTCCTGCACGCATTTTTTCAAAAGCTGCAAAATCTGTCCCTGTATGGTCACGTCAAGCGCCGTTGTCGGCTCATCGGCAATCAAAAGGTTAGGGGAACAAGCCAACGCCATGGCAATCATAATACGCTGACGCATACCGCCGGAAAGCCTGTGGGGATACTCATCAATTTTTTCAAGCGGTATTCCGACTTTTTTGCACAAATCCAAACATTTTTCCCTGGCTTCTTTTTTAGACAGTTTCAAATGAAAGCGCAGCACTTCCATAATCTGATAACTGACTCTGAACACAGGATTGAGGCTTGTCATGGGCTCCTGAAATATCATGGAAATTTCTTTGCCGCGTATGGAATACAATTCTTTTTCCTCAGCCGCAAGAATATTTTTGCCGCAAAAATCAAAAATATCCGCAGAACACACGGCCTGTTCGGGCAAAAGCCTGAGCAAAGAAAGTGCGGTCATGCTTTTGCCGCTTCCGGACTCGCCCACCAAACAAAAAACTTTTCCTTTCTGCAAAGAAAAGCTGACATTCTGCACGACATAATTTCCCGAAAACGCTACAGATAAATTTTTTACCGTATACAACGTATTCATAACAATCCTTAAGCCGACGGCAGCCGTATTTCAATTACTGTTTTGCCGTTTTTCCGGGTTGCGACTATTGTTCCGCGGTGATCGGTGACAACAGAATGCACAATGGCAAGCCCAAGCCCCGTTCCTGTAGGTTTTTTGGAAAAATACGGCTCAAACAGACGGGCGGTTTCTTCATCATCCAAGCCTTTTCCGTTATCCGCAATATCCAAAGCAACAAACTGCTCGGACAAAGAGCAGGTTGTATACACCTCTATCCAAACTTCCCCCTGATACTCTGCACAGTTTTTTGCCGCTATGGCATCGGCGGCATTGCATAAAATATTGTATATAGCCCTGTGCATGGATTTTTTATCCAGCATCACGTCGGGAATGTCTCCGACAGCATTAAGATACCAATTGATTTTGGAATGGCTGACTTTAAAAACCTCAAGCAAATCCTGCAAGAGCGGCAGCAGGGGTTCTTTTTTCAAATCCACGGCAGGCATAACGGCAAATCCGGAAAAATCCGAAACCATATTCTGTATTCTGTTAACTTCTTTGATAATAAGCGAAGTACACTGCTTAAACACAGGGTCCTGAATGCCGCCGCCGAATTTCCTCTCGATACGCTCGACAGAAAGCTTTATGGGCGTCAGCGGATTTTTTATTTCATGGGCAATGCGCTTTGCCACTTCTTTCCAGGCCGCAAGGCGCTGCTCCTGCGAAAGTTCGGTTATATCCTCAAGCACAACCACCAAACTGCCGTGCAGTGACGCCATATCGTCATAAATAACATACCCGGAATTGCCGATATTAGATTCCGCTTCCTTCATAAAAGACAGCAGCGGCACAGCCTGCACCAAAATTTTAAGATACTGTCCCTTACGGATAATTTCTATTTCTTTTACCCATGTTTTTTGGGGATTTTTTTGAATACCGGCGTACATTTCATCGATAACATCGGCATAATTTCCGCCCAAAACCGCACGCACGGACAGCCCCAAATAACTTTCCGGCCTAATCTGAAAAATATCGCAGGCGGCTTTATTGATGGTTATCAGCGTACCATGCTCGTTCAGTGTGATAACGCCAGTGGTAATATGTTCCAAGATAGCTTCAATATACTGATTTCGTTCAATAAGGCTTTGGTTTTTATTTTCAATCAGCTCATTGAGCATTTTCAGCTTTTCCTGATTGAAATATACTTCTTTTGCCATGGCATTGAACGAATCCACCAATTTGCCGAGCTCGTCCTTGCCGCTGTCTTCCACCTGAATAGTCCAATCGCCTTCGGCAATCTGCTTTGTACCTTTGGACAGCGCCAAAATAGGCTGCACAATTTCACGCGAAAGCCTGAAAGCAAGCCAAACCGAGGCAAAAAGCACAATCAGGCTGAGAAGTCCCAAAATCAAAGAAAATGAAAATTTAAGCGGCTGTTTCAGATTTTTCAGCGCTTCATATTCTTCAAAACCGGCAGAAATTTTTCCAAGCTGTTTAATAACCCCTCTGCCGATACTTTCTGCGCTGACAATAAAATATCCCTGGCTAGAGCGCACAGGCACGGCAGTAATGACATAATCCCCGTTTTCATCACCCCACAAAAGCGGTTCCACGCCGTTTTTTACCGCATTGGCGAAATTTATGGAAGGCAGGGCCAATTTCCACACGGCATTAAAATCCGGATTAATAAACCACAATCCGTCTTTGTAGGAAATATACTTTTCCGAAGAGTTTTTAAAATACGCAATACCCAGCAGAATAAGATTATTTTCTGTTTTATTCTGTGTTACGGCCTCATGCCACTGTTCTTCGGGCAGTGCGGAAAGCTTTTCGCTCAGGGATTCGGCATTGGCCCTAAGCCGCAGAACGGCAGTATTGTAGAAACTTTGTCCCACGTCCAGCGCGGCCTGCATGGAATTTTCCACCTGTGACGTAAACCAATAATTCACGCTGGTTGTCAAGATTTTATTGGTAGCCAAAAACATCAGCAAAATCGGCAAAAACGTCACAGAAATAAAGGAAAGAACCAAACGTGTCCGCAGCCTGGCCCCAAAAACTTTGCGCTTCCGTTCCAAAATAAGCTTTATAACATTCCGCGCCACCAAAAAAAGCACGATTAGCATAAGTATGGCATTAATATTGACCAGCGCAAAAAATACCCAGGAATCGGCACCGAACGTATTAAGCTGCCCCCAGGTTACCAAAAAAACAAAAAGGGAAATGGCAACAATAAAAAAAAGTTCCAACAGCCGCTTGTGTTTTCCCAATCTGGAATTAACTTCTTCCGAGAGAGAAACTTTTTCCACAAACTCATTGTCGGAACTTGTTCTATTTTCTTCCTGCGACGGATTATTCAGACCAAACACCTGCAGCTCCTATAATCCGAATTCATACTCAAATTCAACCGGCTGAATGATTTTATCCGGGCCTATCAGCATATCCGTGCCCAACCAGGAGCGGGCATTGGACTGCAGCAAATCAACTTTGGTATGCACGAGATACGTTACGTTTTGTTCTAGTTTGCAGGGAATTTCTATTTTGATATGCTGAAGAAGCAAATTCAGCAAAAAATCCGCATCGGCGTTGCGCGCTATGGTTTTTAATTCCTGCATGGCGGTAAACTGCCTGGTCAGAGGGTCATAGCGCAAATAATAGGACAATGAAGCCGTTGTTGCCAGTTTATTGCGGAAAAACTTTTTTTCCAGCACTTCAATATCAAAAACCAGCTTTAAAATTGCTCCGTTTTTCAATGCCGCATCTATGTTGTGCTGCTTTGGCTGTTCCAAAACAAGCTCCAAAGAAACAAGATTCTCTGCAGCCCGGACGCTCTGATATTTTAATACAAAACTGTCATAGTCCTGCGCATGGACATAGCACGGCATCAGCAATAAGAAAATAGAACAAAACAATAACTTCATATTTTCTTCTTGACACAAAGCACCAAAAAACACAAGCAAAAATGCACGGCTGCGGCAAACTGTCAGCAAATCCTGGGCAAAGGTGCCCCCTCAAGCATATTTAACAGACGCATTCCGCCCATTTTTGTCTGCAGAACAACCTGTCCGCTTTTGCCGGCAGGAAGCTCCGCCACTTCACCGATAATTGCCGCTTCTTTCCCGTTTTTATCGCTTTTCATAACGGCCAGCGCCTGCCCGGCTTTATCCTTGGGCACAAAGCACAGCAGTTTCCCTTCATTGGCAAGATAAAGCGGATCAATGCCCAATACGGACGCTCCCGCACGCACGTTTTCATGCACCGGCAGACTGTCTTCATAAAGAATGCAGCGCACTTTGGACTGTTCCGCAATTTCGTTCAGCGTGGTTGCCACACCGCCGCGCGTCGGGTCACGCAGCACGTGCACTTCGCCCACTTCCAGCATAAGCCGTTCTATCATATGGTTCAAAGCTGCGCTGTCGCTTTGGATATCGCTGACGAATGAAAGATTTTCCCGTTCTGCCATAACCGTAAGGCCGTGATCGCCCATGGTGCCGCTTATAAGAATAACGTCTCCGTTTTTGGCATTGGCTCCAGACGGAGAACCGTACGCACAGACCGGCGGAATTATTTCGCCGATGCCCGTGGTATTGATAAAAATTTTATCGCAGGCGCCCTTGGTTACGACTTTGGTATCGCCGGTCACGATTTTCACCCCGGCCTCTTTGGCGGCTTCTGCCATGGACTGCACGATTTTTTCCAAATCCTGCAGGGAAAAACCTTCTTCAATAATAAAACCGCAGCTTAAATATTTCGGTCTTGCGCCGAGCATGGACACGTCATTGACAGTGCCGTGCACCGCAAGCGTGCCGATGTTGCCGCCCCTGAAAAAAAGCGGGCTTACCGTATAACTGTCCGTGCTCATGGCAAGGGGCGATTTCATTTCCAGATATGCCGCATCATCCATTTTCACGAGGATATCGTTCTCAAAATATTTAAAAAACAATTCATGTATAAGCCGCATGGAAGCACGGCCGCCGCTGCCGGCATCAAGCAAAATCGCATCCATAAAAAAACCTCTGTTATAACCCTTGATAAGTGTACCATGCCGCGCAGCTGCCCTCTGTGGAAACCATACAGGGGCCTGTGGGATTTTGCGGTGTGCAGACCTTGCCGAAAAGCGGGCACTGGGCAGGAGTAATTTTGCCCTGCAGCACCTCGCCGCATTTGCAGCCGGCAAGGGGTTTTGTCACGGCAAGGCTGACATTCAGCTTGCACAGCGCGTCAAACTCTTCAAGTTCTGCTTTAATTTTTAACCCGCTCTGCGGTATTTCCCCGAGTCCCCGCCATTTTGTATCGCATACGTCAAACACGGAAGCAAGCATGGCTTTTGCCGTAACGTTTCCTTCATAAGAAACGGCACGGGTATAAGCATTTTCAACCTTGGCAATTCCTTTGCGCTTCTGCTCGCTGATCATATACAGGGCATGAATGATTTCCGCAGGCTCAAATCCTGCCACTACTGCAGGATATTGATAATCCTGCGCCATAAATTCAAACGGTTCCAGACCAAGAACAAGCGAAACGTGCCCGGGCAGCAAAAACGCATCTATATACCTGTCCTGCAGATTGTTGTCCAGCAATACTTTCAAAGCCGGCGGCACCAGCTTGTGACAGCAGAATACCGAATAATTTTTTATGCCGTTTTTCTTGGCATACAAAACGGTTGCGGCAATTGTCGGCGCAGTGGTTTCAAATCCCACACCCAAAAAAACAACTTCTTTATGCGGGTTTTCTTTGGCAAGCTTGACTGCGTCCATGGGAGAATACACAATCTGCACCTGCGCGCCGCCTGCCATGGCGTGTTTAAGACTTCTGCCGTCAGGCGCAGGCACCCGTATCAAATCGCCGAAAGTAGCCAAAATCACATTTTCTTTTTCCGCAAGTTTTAAAAACGTCGCAACTTCGGCATCATGGGTCACGCAGACAGGACAGCCGGGACCGGACAAATGCGAAAGTCCTTCGGGCAAAAGAGAGCGCAGCCCGCTTTGAAAAATCGAAACAGTATGGGTTCCGCAGACTTCCATAAAGCGGATAGGCCTGCCGTATGCTTGAATGCTTTCGGACAATTTTTCCAGCAAAGCGCCGCACATGGCTTTATCGTGCAGTTCGTCGTGTATATTCATAAAAAACTCATAAAAAGGCGTTTCTGCCTCCGCAAAAACGCCCGTATACTTGCATTGTTATTTTGTGTTTAAATCAGGATTGATTTCACCGAGTGCCGCATAGGTATTGGAAAGCGCAATTAAATAATTGGCTTTGGAAGAAATATAGGCAAGTTCGGCGTCCGCCAGGTCAGACTGCGCGGTAAGCATTTCGAGGTTAGTGCCTATCTGATATTCATAGCGGGTTTTGGCGTCATCATAAGACTGACGGGCAGAATCAAGGGCTCTTGTGGAAACTTCTACGGTTCTTGCGGCGTCCTGCAGTATCAGCAGACACACTTTCACATTCAGCGCAGCGGTATTGTAAGCAAGTTCCACCTGTGCTTTCAGAGCGTCGACGCTGTGTTTTGCCTGACGGACTTTAAAGAAGTCCTGTCCGGAATTAAACACGTTCATGGTCGCCTGAATGCCGTACGTTGTATTTTCCAGCGGTTGCTGAGTATATAAAGAAGGATTATTCTTATAGGTTGCAAGCTCTCCGCTCGTATCCCACTCCGCACCCGTGGAAGCATACTGAATAACCGCATCTATTTTCGGAAGGAACGAACCGAGCGCAATGCCCATATCCTTTTCCGCCATATTCATGCTTTTTTCTGCCATCTGAATATCGGGAAGCTGCGCAAAAGCCTTTTTCACGGCTTCTTCAAAAGCTATTTTATACGGAACGGAATCGAGTTTTCCGATATAATCCGTATCGGTCTCAACGGGAATATTCAAAAGAGCGTTCAGATTGGCGCGAACGCTGTTAAGGTTGTTTTCGTTTTCAATCAGCGTTGCCTCGGAAGAAGACAGCTCGTAGCGCGCCTGCAGCACGTCGATTTTCGGTCTGGTACCGATTTCATAACCGTTTGTGGCCGTATCAAGCTGTTCCTGTGCCCTTTCCACTGCTTTTTTGGCGCTCTGCACGCTTTCTTCCGCCATAAGGTACTGCAAAAAGGCTGTCTGCACTTGGTTTGCAATGAAAATATTGGTTTTCCTCAGCTGCAGTTCGTCATACTGGGACTGCAGTTTGGCTTTCTGGGCTGAGTTTAAAAGCTGAAAGCCCTGAAAAAGCGGCTGCCTGACTTCAACCCCTAACGTATAGGTTGTTTCGTCGGTATCGGCATTGTTTATCAAAGTTTTCTGAAAATCTGAAAGAGGATCGTGCGTAAGGGCATAACTTACGTTTACGCTCGGCCCGAACGCGCCGCGGGCGGCATAAAGAGCGGATTGAGAGGCCTCGCGGGTCTTTTGGGCAGAAATAATGCTTCTGTTGTCCTTCAAGGCCTTATTAACGGCTTCTTCCATTGTATACGTAGATTGAGAAGCAAAAGCCTGCGTTCCGAAAAGAGCAAAACACAAAGCAAATAAGCTAAGCTTTTTCATATTTTCTCCGTCATTCTCCATTAGAAATATAATTAATCAATATATACCAATTAAAGTGCCTTGTAAAGTGTGTAAAAAATTTACAACCCGTGTTTACTTGACAGTCCGTATGCGCAAGGTATATTAAATTTGAACTTTAACTCATGGAGTATCTATGGATATTTTACAACTTGTTGCTTCTGCCGGCATAACCGTTAAATGCATAATGCTGCTGCTTGTTTTTGCCTCCGTATACAGCTGGGGAATTATCATTTCCAAAAGCGTTACCATGAAAAAATCCCGCACCAAGGTTTTGGAAGGCATAAAAAACTTTGAAAATGCCCATAATCTGCGCGAAGCCGTGCAAAAACTCGGACTTGACACAAGCTCTCCGCTGTTTTCCGTTGCCCAGTACGGGGTCAATGAATTCAATAAAGGCAAAGAAAGCCAAGTCAGCACCAAGGTAATTGTAGACAACGTCCGCCGCTCCCTGCATCAGGGCGTAAACAACGAAACAGCCAAACTTAACCACTCCATTTCCATTTTGGCCACGTGCGCCAATGCCGCCCCCTTTGTGGGACTGTTCGGCACCGTTTGGGGAATTTTAAACACTTTTACCGCCATAGGCGCCATGAAATCCGCTTCCCTCGCAACCGTCGCTCCCGGCATAGCGGAAGCCCTTATCGCAACCGCACTCGGCCTTTTCGTGGCTATTCCCGCCTCTGTGGCATTCAATATTCTTGTCAGCAAAATCGGTTATCTTGAAAACCTGATGGTTGATTTTGCAGGCACTTTCCTGAACAGAGTACAGAGGGAACTCAACAGCAGCAGCAATTAACCCCAAAACGTTACTGAGAATATTATGGCCGGAGTATCAAACAATAAAACAAAATATCAATCCGAAATCAACGTAACCCCCTTTGTCGACGTGGTGCTTGTTCTGCTGATTATTTTTATGATCACGGCGCCCATGCTTGACCAGGGAGTGGAAATAGACCTGCCCCAGACCAAGGAAGTCGAAGTTCTGCCGAGCGATGCGGAACATCTTGTCCTTTCCCTGCAAAAAGACGGCAAAATTTTTCTGGACAGCTACGAAGTCCAGCTTGACGAACTGGAAGAACGCATAAAGGTACTGGTAACAGAAAAATCCCGTGCCCTGTTCATTAAAGCGGACAGCAGCGTCCCCTACGGGGTTGTTGTGGACATTATGGGAAGAGTAAAAGCCGCAGGCATTGAAAACCTCGGCGTAGTGGCAAATCCGTCCGACATCAACGCCGACGATCTGAAAGCCATGGCTGCGGACGCACAGACAGAAACGGCCGAAAAACCAAAAGAAGCGCAATAAGCTATGCAACCTTTCGGATTACTCACATCTCTTATTCTGCATACCCTCTTATTTTTGCTGGCAATTTTCTGGCCTGTGCCGGAACCGAAAAAAATTAATGAGGAACGTTACCTTATCAGCATGGTCATCGGTGAAATGGGAGGCGAAAATCTTCCTTCCCCCGTTGCCGGCATCCGTGCGCCCCAAGACAAAACCCCGTCCATTTTACCGGACGCAAAACCCGCTGCTTCCGAAACCCCAAAACCCGCAGGCAATGCCATAGAAAGTCCGAGAAAAGAAATTCCCAAAGAAATGCCCGAAGCAACGCCCATTCCCAAAAAACAGGAAGAAAAACCAAAACCGCCCAAGGAAGCGGCAAAAGCTCCGGAACCTAAACCCGCACCGCCCAAAAAAGAAAAGAAAACCGAAAAAAAACAGGATAAGCCAAAACAACAAACAGCTGACAACGCTGTAAAAGACGCACTCAATACCGCCAAAAAAGAAACACAATCCGCCAAAACAGCATCTTCCGCACTTGCCGCTTTGGCAGAACTTGAAAAAATGCAGGAAATGGGCGGCGGAGGCGGCAGCGGTTCCGGCAACGGCGGAGGCGGTATTTACGACGTATACGCGGCACAGGTTATTCTCGCCGTTCAGCCGAACTGGAGTATGCCGACCTATTCCCGTCAAAATCTTGTGGTACAGGTCCGCATAAAACTGGATATTGCGGGAACAGTCATGAGCGTTGACATTCTGGAAAGTTCCGGCCGTGCCGATTTTGACGCGTCCGCAGTCAACGCGGTTCTGCGCACCAAAACGCTTCCCAAGCCGCCGACCAAGGAACAGCAGGATCTGATCATTTCTTTCAACTCCTTAGAACTAGCAGGAAACTGACATGAAAAAACAAATTGCCATTCTTTCCCTATTGCTTGGCTCATTGCCGCTCTGCGAAGCCCGGGCCCTTACCGTTTCTTCCGATACCAAAGGATATCTGGGCAGCAGCTACGGAGAAAAAGTATTAAACGCCATTTTGCAGCATTGGCAGAAGCCGCAGGTGCAAGTATCCGGAAGAACGGCAATTACCCTGCGCATTGCCAAAGACGGCAGACCGTATTCCTGCGAAATACGGCAAAATTCGACTTCAACCGTAATTGACAATTCCATATGCCAAACAGTAGCGCAAATTGCGCACTTTCCGCCGCTTGAAGCCAACGATACCGGCGAAGTCTATCTCAGTTTTGTGCACGACGACAACGCGTTTCTGCAGCCGAATCCGGAGGAAACTGCTGCCATACAGCCTGCTGCCGCTCCCATTACCGGCAGCGAACAAGTGGAAACGATAAAAAATCCCATTGAAAACCCGCTGGAAGAACTGCAGCAGCAAAGCCAAACCGACATAGAATCCGCCCGGATCACCGAAAACAATGCCCGGCACGAACAGGCAATACAGCAAATAAACAGCGAGTTTGCCGCTGACCAGCAAAGCCTGACACAAAGCACGGGAGCCGCTCTGCCTCTAGCAACTGAACCGCAGCCGCAAACCATAGTCATTTCCCGCGAAGAAGCACTGCAGCCGCCTTCAGCGGATTTGGCAGACCCTTCTGCAGGCATTCAGGCCTATTCCCAGGAAATTCTGAAACAGGCAGCGCCGAAAATCCGTATCCCGTCCAGCATAGAAGGCACGTATCAGGTTGTGGTGCGCGTTGACCTTGCCGCAGACGGCACACTGAAAAACGCTTCCATCAACAAGAGTTCCCAAAATCAAACCATTGACAGCGAAATACTCAGAGTTTTGCGGAACGAAGTCCATTATCCGCCGATCCCCAACAAATCCGATCAAAGCCTGTGGCTGACATTCAATGTCAGAAAATAGGATAGCGAATGAATAAAAACAGTCTGTCCCGTATCTTCATTGTATTGTGCATGGCAAGCATTTTCTGCCTGCCGTGCTTTTACGCCGCCAAGGCGGAACAGGTTTCCGACGTGGTACTTTCTCTTTTGGAAAGCCAAAAGCGCGAACTTGACACCATTACCGACGAATGCACGCTGCTGGAAGAAAACCTGTATCCCCAGCTGCTGGAACTGCGAAACAAAACCCAGGAAACCGCCCTTAATTTCCACAGCCTGTCCACCATTTACGAAAACGGTTCCCTGTCCCCCAATGCCCGTTCCATTCTGACAAAACAAATCAACGAACTTTTTTCCAATCTGAACGCTTACTACACCCCTGCGGAACGCGAACAAAAAACAGTGGAACAGCGCATCAACCAGCTTAATGCCATTATCAGTAATTTCAGCGTAATGGATAAAAAAATAACGGCAGAGCTCAATGAAAAAGCACAAGGGCTGCTTGAAAAATACCAAAAATTCAACACCGTTTTATCAAAAAGCCTCCCCAAGACACAAAAAGTTTTGGACGATATTTATATGCTTGCCAAAAACTTTGAGGAAATTCTCCCAAAACTTTGGCTGGATTATTATATCAACGCCACGGACAATATTTTCAGCCCCCTTGTATGGCAAAACGAAATAAAAAACTTCACCGATGTTTTCAGCACCACTGCCAGAACCCTGCGCAACGACCTGCCGTATTCCATGGAAGCCTGGGCTCTGTTCTTTGTCAGGCTGATAACCGTATGCCTGTTCCTCGGCGTTCCGCTGTACACTTCCGTAAAATTCACTCAAAAACTGCCGCTGTCCGTACATAAAGCATGGAAGCGCATATTGAAAGAAAGCGTACCCTTTATCCTTTTGGGCATTGCGTTTTACTACGGTTCATGGCAGGCGCATACCATTTATCAGATCGGCATGGGCATAAGCGCAATACTCATGTGCTACGGGCAAATCCAGCTTGCATTTATCCTGCATACCATTCAGGACAACAATATGCCTGAAAAACCAAGCATTCGGATTTTTGTTCCCGTACTTTTTGCCAGCCTTACGCTTTTGACCTTTACCCCGCTTATTCTCACGCTTTCCTTCATTTGGACGGTTATCCTGCTCTATCTTGCCTACTGGCTGATTAAGGCGCCGAAATCCCCGTACAAAATTCCGCATTACATTATGATAGGGTTTTTCATTGTCACCGTAATCGGTATTTTAATCACGCCGAACGGATTGGCGCGTCTGTCCATTTTGATTACCCTTCTGTACATCTGTCTTGGGGTCGGTCTGTACCAGGCCTTTGGCATTATCCATTTATCCAAAGTAATTCAGGAACATATCCAAACCAAAAAAACAAAAACATTCGCATACGAACTTGCCCACGCATTCCTATTCCCCATTCTGCTGCTGATTTCCCTGGTGGTGCCGTTTACCTGGATTTTTGCGTATCCCGGCGGCATTTACATTATCCAGAACATCAGCAGTTTTGACTTCAATTTTGGGGCGTTTTCCGTAAACACCCTGCAGATTTTCACAATCCTCATAGCCTTTTATCTTACAAAATCCATTATCAAAGTCATTAATAACTTTATCGACAATAACTGGAACAAAGACAAAAACACCTCCATTTCCAGCCTGACCACCCCGATAAAAACAACAGTGCTTTTTGGCTGCTGGGGACTGTTTGTGCTTTACGTACTGAAAGTGCTCGGTTTCAGCCTAACAAGCCTGACCGTGGTAGCCGGCGGTCTTTCCGTCGGTATCGGTCTTGGCCTGCAAGGCTTCGTACAGAATATTTTCAGCGGCTTTTCGCTTATTTTCGGCCAAAATATCCGCGAAGGCGACGTAGTAGACGTGGCAGGCATTAACGGCGTCGTGCAAAAAGTCAGCCTGCGCGCAACACAAATACGAACTTACGACAATGCCATTGTTTTTGTTCCCAACTCCGAATTTTTATCCGCAACGTTTGTAAACTGGACGCATAACGGAACCATGGTCAGAAAAAGCATACCCATCGGCGTAGCATATGATTCTGACCTCAAAGAAGTTACAGATACGGTTATGCAGGTGGTAAAAGCCCAGCCCGACATTTTATCCTATCCCGAACCGAGTTTCTTTTTTATGAATTTCGGCGCCAGTTCTTTGGATTTTGAACTGCGCATCTGGATACAGGATCTGGACAAAGCCATGGGCATTATGACCAGAGTGCGGCTTGCCATTAACGAAGCCTTCAAAGAAAAAGGCATCGAAATACCCTTCCCGCAGTCAGAAATTCACGTATACCACAAAAAAGAAGACGAATACCAAGAATACGACGAAAAAAACGAAAAGTTCAACAACTTTTTGGATAAACATCTCGGATAAAAAAAGAGCCCTCGGACGGGGGCTCTTTTTTTTGGCTTTCTTCAAAAAAACAGGGCATATTTCAGAATTAATACCATTGATTACAGCAGTTACAAAAACTATCAGCAGAAGCAGCCCGTTTTAAAGTCTGTTTTGGTAATGAGGGGGTGGGAAGCTATCCAAAGGGTAACAAGCCGTTTGCATTAGTAAGCTTGCGAGCCCTACGCAAATGGACAGCAACGCAATCATTTCCCCAAATAAAAAAATAAGTTAGAAACACACCCTATTCAAAACGGCTGACATTGGTAATTACCACCATGTCAACCGGAGCATCGTCGTGTATGCCCTGGGGTTTTGTTTTAAGCTTCTGAATTTTATCCACAACGTCCATGCCTTCAATAACCTGTCCGAAAACGCAGTAACCGTATTCGTCATCAGCCTCGCTTTGGTGGTCAAGATCCGGATTGTCCACAGTATTGATATAAAACTGCGCGGAAGCGGAATGAGGGTCCTGCGTTCTTGCCATGGCCAAAGAGCCGCGCACATTTTTCAGACCGTTGGCTGCTTCGTTTTTAATCGGTTCATGGGTAGGTTTTTCGTCATAACGGACAGTGTAGCCGCCGCCCTGAATCATAAAATCTTTGATAACGCGGTGGAAAATTGTATTCTGATAAAAGCCCTCATCCACATATTTCAAAAAATTGGCAACGCTGAGAGGCGCTTTGTCTTCAAAAAGTTCAAGCAAAATATCGCCTGAAGACGTTTCCATCAATACAATTGGATTGCTCATAATAAATCCTTACAATTAAATTTTTGCTATTGTGGCCAAAAGCCCAAAAAAAAGCAAGTCTTGAAAGAACAAAAAATTTGCGCTACAAGTCAAAATACACGTATGGATATTGCAGCTTTCGACAAAAAACTTTTCATTTCCCGCCTATTTTCTTGGTTTCGCGCCAATAAGCGCGATCTGCCGTGGCGCAGAACCTACAGCCCCTATCATGTTTGGATTTCGGAAATGATGCTGCAGCAAACCCAAATGGAACGGGGTGTACAGTATTTCAACCGCTGGATGCAGGAATTTAAGACCCCGCGCGACGTAGCCGACGCACCTTTGGAAAAAATTCTGCAGCTTTGGGAAGGACTCGGTTATTACAGCCGGGCAAAAAACATCTATGCCGCCGCCCAAATTATCCGTGACGAATACAACGGGGAAATTCCCTGCGACGCCGACAAACTGCGGGTATTGCCGGGCATAGGCGAGTATACCCTGTGCGCACTGATGGGCATAGCCTTTGAACAGAATTTTGCAACCATAGATGCCAATGTGGAACGGGTTTTTGCAAGAATTTTAGACTGCACGGAAACAAACCTGAAAAAAGCCGTGCGGCCTTACGTACAGGCACTGCTGCCGCCGGGGCAGGCCCGAACGTACAATCAGGCATTAATGGAACTCGGCGCTTTGGTCTGCAAAAAAAATCCCCGCTGCGATATTTGCCCGCTGACAGAATTTTGCCTTGGCAAAATCCGCAATGTACAGCACGAACGCCCCATTCCGAGAGAAAAAAAAGAAAGTATCCCCGTACTGGCGGCATTTTGCATAGCGGAAAATACCAAGGGAGAAGAACTTATCCGCCAAAGAACAGGGCAAAAACTCTGGAATTCCATGTGGGAATATATAGGTATTGACGAAATTATCCTGGACAGCGGCGGCACGGGCACACTCCCCGTACAGGAAACAGACAAGGCAGAACTGACAAAACAGGCTTTGCTCGCCGAATTGGAAAAACAGCTCGGGCTTGGCCGAAACGAAATCCTGCCCCTGCTTTCCCCCGTCCCCGTCCGCACCAGCGGCACTTACACAAACCACAGGCTGACGGCATATTTTTTCCGTTTGCGTTTGACAGAGCAAGCAGAAAAAAAACTGCGCCTTGCTTCCGGGCTTGTCTGGACTGACAATTCCGAGAAAGTCGCCATGCCCTCACATCACCGCAAAGCCCACGCACAAAAACAGAAAGGGCAATTGCTTGCCCTTCTGCATGAAAAATAATACGGCACTGCCAATGCTTATTTATTGTTAAAAAGCTCTATTCTTCTTAAATGACGGCCTTCGGCAAATTCCGTTTCCAGAAAAATATCCGCCAAATTTACGGCAACGCCCGCACCCGTCACACGTTCGCCAAGGCATAAGATATTGGCGTTATTGTGTTCCCTGCAGGCTCTGGCATGAAATTCACAGGTAGCAAGCGCCGCCCGTATGCCCTTAACCCTGTTGGCAGCCATGCTCATACCTATTCCCGTACCGCAGATAAGAATACCAAAGGCCCCTTCATTCGCCAAAATACTGTCGGTAACCTTAAAGGCACTGTCGGGATAATCGCAGCTCACGGCCTGCTCGGGCCCCAAATCAACAACATCATGGCCTTTTTCCTGCAAATGCTTCACAAGCATCTGTTTTAATGCAAAACCTGCATGGTCAGAAGCGATAAAAACTTTTTTAGCCATAAGAAACCTCTTAATTGTTTAAAATTTCCGTATCTGCCGGCAAAGCAAAATGAAAATCTTCTTCTTTATACAAAGGCGGGTTGCTCCGCTCTTTTACCAACAAAATTGCCCGATAATCATCCGTAAGAGAACGGATTACGACCTTATCCGGCACCTGAGAATTTTCTTCGTAGCTTAAATCGAAAGCCCACTCATTATTAATTTCGCAGTAGCGGGGCAAACCGTCGCTGCTGAGCTGCAGCAGGCCGTCAAACTTTACGCTGCTGAAATAATACGTATATTTTTCATGGTCTTCCCTGGCCTTGCGGGAGGTTGCCGTATCAAGCCGCAAATCCTGCAGAACCTGATTGAAACCGCCGCGAAGCAGCAGCGACATTTCATAAAAAGAAAGCGGCGCCGGCATTCCAAGGCTGACAAGCGGGTTCATTTCATCAAAATTCCCCATAATCACGGCTTTTTTCTGCTGCGGAAAATATATGAGGATATCATCGGTATTTTCCGTAATTTTGGCAATGCTCGCCCCAACTCCTGCCATAATTTCAACCCTTAGGGGCAGAGTGCCGTTGCTCCAAAAAATATAATTGACTCTGTTGGTATTGCTGCTGTCACCGAAACGGAAACTGCCCTGCAGGGCATAGGGCCTGTCTTCGGTTTTATGGGCAAGAAATTTCTGCCA
Source organism: uncultured Desulfovibrionaceae bacterium (assembly GCA_949299515.1). GTDB lineage: Bacteria > Desulfobacterota > Desulfovibrionia > Desulfovibrionales > Desulfovibrionaceae > Taurinivorans. Next base: position 85,558 of record CASGAP010000003.1, on the reverse strand, counting down.
GCGGGCCTCCTGTTCTTCCGGGGTCGGCAGGCTGATGCGGTCTGCGGCACAGGCAGCAGTCTGCAGACAAAGCCCTAAAAGCAAAATCCATCGTATCCAAAATCTCATTGCAGCAGTTCCTTCAGTTTTTGTTCAACGTCGGCGTTTTTATTAAGCGAACGCGCTTTTTCGTAAGCCCTGACCGCCGCATCTTTTCTGCCGGTTTTTGCGGCTATGTCGCCGTAATGCACCCACATTGCGGCATCTTCGCTGCCGGAATCGCCGATAAGGGAGACGGCTTTTTCAATATAGGCAAAAGCTTTTTCATATTCGCCTTTTACGTAATACAGCCATGCCAGGGAATCGTTGATATAATCCTGATTGGGCTTCAGACTGTCGGCTTTGAGCAGATATTCTTCCGCCCGCTTCAAATCCTTTTTCTGTTCGACCAGCGTATAGCCTATAAAGTTTAAAGCATCGTAATTTTCAGGTTCCGCCTGCAGAATTTCTTCCATAAGCGAGAGAGCCTTATCCTTTTCCCCTAAATGAAAACAGGTATACGCAAAACGGAATTTGGCATGCAAATCGTCGGGATAATCTTTCAGATACGCATAAAGAGCCTCATAGGCCCGTTCATACTCTTTGCAAAAAAGATACGTCTGATATTCCAGCACATAATAATTTTTTTCTTCAGGCGCTAGGCGCTGCAAATTTTTAATATAGGACATTGCCGCGTCAAAATCACCGAGTTCCAAATAAATATGGGCAATTATTTCCTGAGCGTTTTTATAATGTTCCTCTTCTTCGGTTATCTGCGTCAGATACTGCAATGCCCGCTTCTTGTCTTTCCCCGCTTCATAAATAAGTGCGCCGTGCAGATACAAAAGCTCCCGCGGCGCATCTTCCGTATCGGAAAGATTATTAAGAAGCTCTTCCGCAAGGTCAACCCTGCCCTCCTGAATGAGCATGGAAGAAGCGGCAACGATAAAATCAAAATTAAAATGTTCTTTGGCTATATCGAAAGCTTTTTGATGATTGCCTTCTTTAAAGGCAAGGGAAATCAATTTCAAAAGATAATCGTAATTGGTATCGTCAAGTTCCAGAATTTTGGAATAATACTTGGCCGCCAACGCATAATCGCCCTGAACTTCCGCAATTTCCCCCAAATGATGCAGTGCGGTTTTTTCTTCGGGAAACTCTTTGAGCACTTTGGCAAAATACTTTTTCGCCTCGGCATAGCGTTCCATTTTTTCAAGACAAATTCCCATATAAAGGTATACGGAACTGAGACGTTCTTTTTCGGGAATGCGCAAAAACGTCATGTACGCGTCCTGATACCGGAAAAGCTTGTAATACATCACCCCAAGCTCGATGTAGGCATTGTAATCCTTGGGATGTTTCTGAATATATCGGTTCAGCAGATCCAAAGCAATGGACATATCCACGTCTTCCTTGCCCTGCAGATTCTGCAAAAGCTCGGCATACATCAGAATAAAGGGAAGTTCGTCGGGCAGAAGAGGCAGACTCTGTTCCAGCAGTTTTTTTGCGTCGCCGACATAGCCCTTATTATAAAGCCATGTTATGGCCTCCGCCAAATATAACGGTTCGGGATTGTTTTTGGAAAGTTCTTCCGCATACAGCATGATTTTTTCATAATCGTCACGCTTTACGGCTTCGTACAGTCCCAAATAAACAAAGGTCTGCGTGCCTTTTTCGGAAAGCATCAAATCATGGGAACTTTCTTCACCGGAGCCGCTGCGGACTTTTTCAAAAGGAAACAGCATGGAACCGCGGTTTTCCTGCTGAACGGCAGCACAGCCCTGTAAAAACAACAATAAAAATAAAACTGATAACTTACGCATATCTTCCCTGTTATGATTGTATCCATTCTTCGGAAAAATCTTTGATTTTGCTGCCCAAATGATTTTTCAGCTTGGCCAGCAGACGGGATTCGAGCTGACGAATACGCTCGCGGCTTACGTGATATTTCTCCCCTATTTCCCGAAGCGTGACCGGATCGTCGGTAAGCAGCCTGTTCTCCAGAATAAACAGCTCTTTGTCCGATAAATCCGGCAGCAGATCTTTCAGACTGTGACGAACCAAATCCGAAAGCTCCTCACTGGCAAAATCCGACTCTACCCCGGCATTCAGGGCAGGAAGAAAATCAAGCTTGGTATTGCCGCTGTTTTCGTCCCCGTTTGCGGGCATATCAAGAGACAGATCGCTGGTATCGAGGCGCTGCTGCATTTCCACAACCTGTTCCACACTTACGCCGAGGGCCTCGGAAAGCGTTTTTTCGTCAGGGTCAAAACCTTGTGCGATAAGCTTCTGCCGCTCTTTGTTCAGATTATAAAAAAGCTTGCGCTGCGCCTGCGTCGTGCCGATTTTCACCATTCTCCAGTTATCCATGATAAACTTGAGAATATACGCCTTAATCCAAAACGTAGCGTAATAGGAAAACTTAATGCCTTTATCGGGATCAAATTTGTTTACGGCGCGCATAAGCCCTACATTGCCTTCCTGTATCAAATCCAGCACATTCTGCATCCAGCGGCGCTGAAAATCCATGGCAACGCGCACCACAAGCCGAAGATGCGAAGAAATAATACGGAAAGCCGCTTCGCTGTCACCGGTATCGCGCACGCGCCGCGCCAGTTCTGCTTCTTCTTCAGGCTCAAGCAGGGGGAATTTGCTCACTTCCCGCAGATAAAGCTGCAGATTATCCTGCACTGCGGGCAAATGATGGGGAACAACCATTAAAGCGTTATGCTCGCGGTTTTCCTCAAGGGCAAACGGTTCGGCAGGATATTCCATTGCATCGAAAAAATCTTTTTCTTCCGCAAAATCGGAATGTTCCAATATATCGTCGGGAGTATCCGCGTCAAAAACATCGTCCTGCTCCGCAGAGTCCGCATATTCGGAATCAGCCGCACTGCGGGCGTGTATCGTATCAATCGCATCATCGGAAAAATCTTCAGGCAGAAGCTCCGCTTCGAGCACAACGCCTTTTTCATCGGCCTTTTTCCTGCCTGCCGTTTTTTTTCCTGTATTTTTTTCTTCCATAGTGAATAAAATCTTGTTATATAGCTTTCTGCACAGAGCAAATTGTTATCAGTTTAATGAATGACAGTTTAGTCTGTATTTGTGTTCTTAGCAAGTTTTTAAAAAGCAAAAAAAATAAAGCTATTACAAATAACAGGAGCCATGCATGAGCGTATTACGTACTCTTTTAAAAAACAAAACTCCGCTTTTCATTGACGGAGCAATGGGAACAATGCTGCAGGCGCTGGGTATGCCGAACGGAGCCAACCCGGCAGAATTTTGCATGGCACGACCCGACATTGTCGAAAAAATACATACCGAATATTTGAATGCCGGAGCCAATATTATTCTAAGTTCCACTTTCGGCGGCACAAAATACAAACTGCCCGCCGGCATGAACGCGGAAGAATTTAACGAAAAAATGGTGCGCGTTGCCAAAGAAGCGGTAAACAAAGCCAAACGGCAAAACGGCAAGCCGCTGTTTGTCGCCGGCGATATCGGGCCTGTGGGCAAATTCCTGCGCCCTTTGGGCGAACTTGACCCGCAGGATTTTATCGGCGCAATACGCGAACAGGTACGCGGACTTGTCAAAGGCGGAGCTGACCTTATTTTCATCGAAACCCAATTTGACCTTGCCGAAGCACGGGCCGCCGCTGCCGCCGTAAGAATGGAAACCGATCTTCCTGTTTTTGTTTCCATGACCTTTGAAGACGGTGTCAGCCTGACAGGCTCAAGCCCGGAAATTTTTGCGGCCACCATGCAGAACATGAGTATTGACGCCATAGGCGTAAACTGCGGCGCAGGCCCTGAACAAATGCTTCCCGTTGTCCGCCGCATACTCGAAAGCTGTACTCTGCCCGTTTTTGTGGAACCAAACGCCGGCCTGCCGGAACTTATCAACGGCGAAACGGTTTTCCGCCTCGCTCCGGACGATTTTGCCGAACAAACCGCCCTTATAGCCAAAGAAGGGGTATTCATGCTCGGCGGCTGCTGCGGCACAAGCCCTGCCCATATCAAAGCCCTGCAGGAAAAAGTCCTTGCAATGCAGGATACGGTCAGTGAAAAAGAACGCATTCTGCCTTACGGCATACGCCTTACTTCCCGTTCTTCCTTGGTGCATATCGGCAAATCCGGCCCGCTGACCATGATCGGGGAACGCATTAACCCCACGGGCAAAAAAGCCCTCACAGCGGAACTGCAGGCAGGCAAATTCGACCTTGCCCTGCAGTATGCCGACGAACAAATCGCCCAAGGCACCAAAGTACTTGACGTCAACGTCGGCGCACCCCACGTGCACGAAGAAAGTATGCTGCCGTCCTTGGTGGAAAGCCTTGTTTCCCGTGTACAGACGCCGCTTTGCATAGACTCTTCCAACCCGCAGGCCATTATCGAAGCCCTGCCGTTCCACCCCGGTTCCGCCCTTGTCAACTCCATAAGCGGTGAAGAAAACAAAATGGAACTGCTTGCCCCTGTTTGCAGAATGTGGGGTTCACCGTTCATTCTTCTGCCGCTTACCGGCGCAAATCTGCCGAAAACAGCGCAGGAACGCATAAAAATTATCGAAAACCTGCTGGAAAAAGCCGAACGGTTCAATATTCCCCGTCACCTTGTCATGGTTGACATTTTGGCGCTTACCGCCGCTTCAGACAGCAGCGCGCCGCGCGCCTGCCTTGAAACCGTAAAATGGTGCTGCCGCGAAAACCTGCCCACAACGCTCGGCCTGTCCAATATCTCGTTCGGACTGCCGGCACGCGATTTGGTAAACTCTTCTTTCTTTGCCATGGCAGCGGGCTGCGGCCTGACTTCCTGCATAGCCAACCCTGCCAATACAAGAATACGCGAAGCCCTGGACAGCGCCAATCTCCTGCTCGGCTTTGACAGCAATGCGGAAAACTTTACCGCCAGCTATGCCAAATGGACGGCACAAAGCCAAAATCAAAGCCAGGGAAACGAACAGGTCAAAGCCGGTGCAAAAACCATTGAAGAAGCGGTAATCATCGGCGACAAAGACCATATTCTCGCCATGGTTGACGAAGAAATCAAAAACGGCGCCGATCCCTTCCTGCTTGTGCGCGAACGCCTGATACCTGCCATTCAGCACGTCGGCACGCTGTACGAGAAAAAAGAATATTTCCTGCCGCAGCTGCTGCGCTCAGCTTCTACCATGCAGACAGCCTTTGCTCATGTCAAGCCGCTTCTCGAACAAAGCGGCAAACAGGCAGACCGTCCCAAAATAGTACTGGCCACCGTACAGGGCGATATCCACGACATAGGCAAAAACATCGTGGGTCTGCTGCTCTCCAACCATGGGTATGAAGTTATCGACCTTGGCAAGGACGTGCCTGCGGAACAGATTGTGACCAGAGCCGCAGAAGAAAAAGCCGAAATCATCGGCCTGTCCGCCCTTATGACAACCACCATGCCCAGAATGGAAGAAACGATCACCCTCGTAAAAGAAAAAAATCTTCCCTGCAAAGTAATGGTAGGCGGCGCCGTTGTAACCCGCGAATACGCAAAAAGCATAGGTGCGGACGGTTATTCCGTAGACGCCGTCGAAGCCGTACGGGTTGCCAAAGAGCTGCTCGGCAGATAACGGACAATTCACAGCCCGCAAACGGCACAAATGCAAAATTGCCCGTTTTTCGCATTGCAAATTTTTTATACTTATTATATGCATAAAAAAAGAATACAAAAAGGATTTTGCATGAAATTTATAAAAACCCTCGCTGTCTGCCTGATTTTTCTTGCCATGACGGCAGCCCAAACTTTTGCCGGGGACATACGCACAAGCACCGACCTGCTGGACAGCATTGCGGCCTGCAAAGGAAAACAAGTAGTTATTGTCAATTTCTACGCGTCATGGTGCCCGCCGTGCCGTGAAGAAATTCCGCATCTTATCAATATCAGAAACAAATTTTCCGAAGACACCGTGAAAATTATTGCCGTCAATCTCGACGAGAGCAAAGAAATCATGCAGGAGTTCAATCAAAAAGCCGGCATAAACTACAATACATATCACGACAGCACAGGCGACATTCAGGGCTTTTTCTCTATCCAGAGCATACCGTTTAACCTCATTTACAGTAAAAACGGCAAAGCCGTTTATGCCTCTCCGGGCTCCATACCCGAATCACGGCTTACGGAACTTGTGGAATACGGTCTATTAAACTAACCGTCCAGACTGTCTGTCCGTTTTAACCGTTTTTACAACAAACACGCTTATTATAAACGATTTTTAAGCAAACCACTTATTTATGAGGCTGCCATGCATACGTTAAAAGAAGTTATTTCCGAACAAGAAATTCAGAACCGCGTTAAAGAATTAGGCAAAGAAATTTCCCAGGTTTACCAAGGTGAACCGCTCGTCGTTATCTGTACCCTTAAAGGAGCGTTTCTCTTTTTCAGCGATTTGGTCAGAAGTATCAGCTGTCCGCACGAAGTCGACTTTGTGCGTGTGGCAAGCTACGGAAACAGCGACACATCTTCCCATACCATTTCCTTTACCAAGGATATCGAGCTTAATGTGGAAGGAAAACACGTCCTTATCGTCGAGGACATCATCGATACCGGCCTGACCATGGAATTTCTGCTGAACCAGCTTGCGGCCAGAAAAGCCAAAAGCGTAAAAGTTGCCACCCTGCTCAGCAAAAAAGCCAGACGGGAAAAATCCATTTCCATTGACTTTGTCGGCTTCTATATCAATGACGGCTTTCTTGTGGGCTACGGTCTCGATTATGCGGAAAAATACCGCTCCCTTGCCAGCATTAACGAATTAGAACTATAACGCATCAGGAATACACTATGCTTGTAACGTGCCCGAACTGCAAAAGCGTGTTCAAACTGCCGAATACGAACAATATTGAACAAAAACTGCGCTGCTCTATCTGCAAAACGGTTTTTGCCGTCAAAGACACGCAGTATGAATTTGACGAAACGGAAACCGTACCGCAGCCCGAACCGTCTCCCCGCATTGATCTTGATACGCCTTTTGCCAACGATAAGCCTGTCAGGAAAAAAAGTGTTCTTGCCCGCATATTGGCAATTATATTTTTTGCTTCCGTCTGCTTTGTATCCATTTTATGGTCTTTTACCGATTACCTCAATCCCATAAAAGAAAAATTCTTCAGCAAAGACAAAGCGGAAATCCAGGCCCAGATAGAAGCCGAAAACAAACGCATAGAAGAACTTACGGAAAAAGTTAAACTGCTGCAGATTCAAGGCCTGCGCCAATACACCATGCCCAACGACAAAGTAGGCACCCTGACCGTTATCGAAGGAAAAGTCGTGAACGGCTTTGACGAACCGCGCGGTTTTGTACAGGTAGAATGTTCCCTTTACAGCGAAAGCGGCGAAATGCTCATCACCAAAAAGCAAATAGCCGGAACCACGCTTTCCCTTTTCCAGCTGCAGGTATTAAATCAGGAAGAACTTGAGCAGAACCTCAACAACAACCTTGATATCATGCAAAAAAACACCAACATAAGTCCCGGTGCCAGCACGCCGTTCATGTGCGTATTTTACAATCCGCCGCAGAACGCTGCCAACTTCAACATAAAAATCATTTCCGCCGAAAAACCGGAAGACATACAAAAACAATAACAAAGCCCGTTTATGGGCTTTTTCTCGTTATGCCGAACATATTATACAAAGTGCCAGCGCTGAAAATCTGTGACGAACACACGCCCTTTCCCCTGCCGTCTGACTATTGCTTCCGCAGACAGGAAGAAATTAAAAAAAGCATTTTTATTACAAGCATAGGCCATGCCAATTCCAAAGAAAGCGCAAAGCAATTTATCGACAGAATATGCCGGGAATTTCCCGACGCAACCCATAACTGCTATGCCTACGCCGTCGGAGCGCCCAAAGACACCGCCCATATAGGCCAGTCCGACAACGGAGAACCCCATGGAACGGCAGGCAAACCCATGCTGAATATACTGCTGCACGCCGAAGTAGGGGAAGTCGTTGCCGTGGTTACGCGATATTTCGGCGGCATAAAACTGGGTACAGGCGGACTTGTCAAAGCCTATCAGGGTTCTGTTGCCGATGCCATGGAAATTCTGCCGGTTGCGGACAAAATTATTTATGCCAGAATAGCCCTTTCCTGCGGATACGAGCATATCAATCTGCTGCATTATCATTTGCCGCTCTTTGACGCCAAAATTATCCAAGAAGATTTTCAGGAAAACATAATTTATGAAATCGAACTGCCTTCCGCACAGGCCGAAGCCTTTTCTTCTGCATTCACAAATGCCTGCAACGGTAAAATTAAAATTTTAAATACTATAATCCTAGGTAGTTAATGTAAAATCATCTGAAATCTTAAAAAAAATGCTTTACAAGAGAAAAGAAAATAGTTAAATAGGAATTGTTCCTAATAAGAACCCACAATACAAATAAGAAGGAGAAACTATTATGTCTAAAACCCAAGAAAATCTTATGGCTGCATTTGCCGGTGAATCCCAAGCCAACCGTAAATATCTTGCTTATGCAAAACAAGCTGACAAAGAAGGTCTCACCATGGTAGCAAAACTTTTCCGCGCTGCTGCCGAAGCTGAAACCATTCACGCTCACGCCCACCTGCGCAATGCCGGCAAAATCGGCGACACTGCCGCCAACCTCCAAGACGCTATCGGCGGCGAAACTTACGAATTCACCAAAATGTATCCTGAAATGATTAAAGAAGCCAATGAAGAAGGCCAAACCGCCATCGCAAAATACATGGGCTTCGTAAACGAAGTAGAAGAATGCCACGCAAACCTCTACAAAAAAGCTGCCAACAACGAACTGCAAGGCGCTGAATTCTACATCTGTCCCGTATGCGGCTACACCCACGAAGGCCCGATGAGCGAACCCTGCCCGGTATGTATGGCACCTGCTGCTAACTTCTATACTGTTGGCTAATAGAACATCCTGAAATGAAATATAAAAAAAGCCCTGAAAAGGGCTTTTTTTATATTTAACACTTTGCGCAGTATTTTAATCTATAGGCAGCAAAGGCCGTTTCCCCTGCAGATATTCTTTGAAATGCAGCACAGCCGTATCGTGATCAAAACATAAATGCGGCATTTCGTCCAATTTCCTGAAATGGGCATTGGAAGCATCGTCCCCTGCCATAATGGCATCGGGATTTTTGGCTTTTGCCGCATAGGTTACAGTCAGGGTATGAAATCTGGGATCGCGGTCAGGCTTGGAATAAACGCCCACAATACCCAGCAGTTCGACGTCAAGCCCTGTTTCTTCCTTCATTTCGCGTACTGCGGCGTCTTCAACGCTTTCTCCTGTTTCCACAAATCCGCCGGGCAGCGCAAAACCGTGCGGCTCGTTCCTGCGCTCTATAAGCACTATGCCTTTTTGTTCGTCATAAATAATACAATCCGCCGTAGGATACGGATTATCATATTTGGAAATATCTTTCCGGCAATACGGGCATTTTTTCATATCATCCTCTATAATACGGCAAAACCGTATTCTTTTATGCTGTCGGAAGATACCGCGCCTTCGCGCAGCACTTTCACTATTTTATCGCCTTTAAGTTCAATCAGCGTGGAAGCGGCTCCGCCCATAGGTGAAGGCGGCAAATCAACATATCCGTCCGCATGGGAAAGCAGCTCCGCATCAAGCTCCTTAAAATCGGAAACAGGAGCCTTTCCGCTGATATTGGCACTGCTTGAAACAATAGGTTCCCCGACAGCCTTGGCAAGAGCCGCAGCAATCGGGTGGGAACTGAGCCGCAGCGCTATGGCATTGGTTCCGCCCGTCAAAAGCGGGGATACGCTTTTTCTGGCAGGCAAAATAAAGGTCAGCGGCCCTGGCCAAAACTGCACCGCCAACTCCTCTACGTCCCGCACTAGGGAGGCGTTAAGCTGCGTGCAGGCAAAAACCTGTTCCAAATCACTGACAATGGCAGGCAGCGGCAAAGCCAGCAAGCGCTTTTTTATCTGAAAAACGGAAGAAATCGCTTTTTCCGAAGAAATTCTGCACCCAATTCCGTAAAAAGTTTCCGTAGGATAAATAAGTATACCCTCATTCTTTAATACGGAAACCGCACTTTCTAAACTTAGGTTTTGCATACTTCACCTCATGCGCAAATATAACCCCTGGCAATTTTTCTGTCAAAGTTTTAAAGGTCCAATTATGTCTTTGCAATTTTTTTATTTTTAAACTATAATATATCGTTATGTTTTGCATTCGGAGGATTATATGAAAAAAATCATAGCTGCCAACTGGAAAATGAATAAAAACTCTCAAGAAGCCGCACAAACCGTACAGGAACTTTCAGCTATTTTAAACAATACGCTTCCCGAAAAACGCGAAGTCATCATATTCCCCTCATTTATCAGCCTGGAAGCGAGCATTCACGCCGCACCGGAAAACACCGTTCTGCAGTTCGGAGCGCAGGACGTTTACCCTGCCAAAGACGGCGCCTATACAGGAGAAGTTTCTCCTTCCATGATACTTGACGCCGGCGCCTCCTGGGTTCTCACCGGCCACTCCGAACGCAGGCACATCATAAAAGAAGACAATGCCTTTGTCGGACAAAAAACCAGCTTTGCCCTTGCCAGCGGCCTTAATGTTGTGGCCTGCGTAGGCGAAACCCTTGAAGAACGGGAAGCAGGCAGACTGTACGATGTTCTTTCCGAACAGCTCAACCAAACCCTTGCCAAACTGCCCACCCCGCTCAGCCCGGAACGGCTTGTCGTAGCGTACGAACCCGTATGGGCCATAGGTACGGGCAAAACCGCAGGCAGCGAAGACATCATCGAAGCCCATGCCATAATCCGCGAACTTTTAAAAGACATCATCGGCACATCTGTTTTTCAGACCAGAATTTTATACGGCGGCAGCGTAAAACCGGAAAATGCCGCGGAAATTCTCAAACTTGAAAACGTAGACGGACTTCTTGTGGGCGGCGCTTCCCTCAAAGCAGACAGCTTCGCAAAAATCATCTGCGCATAAACGGTGCGCGGACATTCCGCATTTTTTTCGATAACCGCATTTTTTTCTTGCAAAAATTTAAATATGCGTTAATACTACTCTGCGTGATAAAATGAAAGGTGTAATGCCATTATAAGGAGCTACTTGTGCAGTCAGGTATTTTAGTTCTTCATATTTTAGTTTGTATCGTATTGATTGTTCTTATTCTTTTGCAGTCCGGCCGTGAAGGAATGGGGGTTATTTTCGGCGGCGGCGGAAACAGTTCCGTATTCGGCAGCCAAGGCGCAGGCGGCATTTTGGTCAAGCTTACCGCTTTTCTGGCCGTTATGTTCGTTGTTACTTCTTTAGGTTACAACATACTCACCGCAAGCAAAAATGACGCTTCTTCCGTTTTGGACGTACAATTTGAAGAAACCGTACCCGCAGCACCCGCTCCGGTTTCCGTTCAGGACGTTCCGGAAGAAACAAAAGCAGCTTCCGAAATTCTCGACAAAAACACTGAAAATGCCGACAAAGCCGACACAGGCGCAGCCGAAGCAAAACCGGCGCAAGCCCCTGCTCCGGCAGACAAAGCAGACCAAGCGGAAAATGCCGCTGCACAAACTGAAGCCGCTCAGAATTAATTTTCGGTACATAAGTAAAAAAGCCTTAGCAATAAGGCTTTTTTGTTTTAAACAAAACCTTGACAACCACTTTTCCCTCGTATATAGTGATGTCATCGGAAACCGGACGGCGGTAACGCCGCCAACCCCGCCAGATCCGAAAGGAAGCAACGGTAACGGTTGTTATTGGGTGTCCGGTTCCCAAAAGGCACAAAGAAATTTGTGCCTTTTTTTTGTATATTTTCCTATTGATTTAAAATGCAAAACCCGTACAATACAAAATCATTTTTCAGAGGAGAGCACTATGCGTAGTGATATTATGAAAAAAGGCAAAGAGCGTGCCGCACACCGCTCCTTGCTTTCCGCTTTGGGACTTACCAGAAAAGAAATCGAACGCCCGCTTATCGGCGTTGTCAATGCTGCCAACGAAATAGTTCCCGGCCATATCCATTTAGGCCAAATTGCCGAAGCAGTTAAAGCCGGAGTCCGGGCTGCCGGCGGCACTCCTATTGAATTTCCCGCTATTGCCGTCTGCGACGGTATTGCCATGAACCATGAAGGTATGCGCTATTCCCTGCCCTCACGCGAGCTTATAGCCGACTCCATAGAAATTATGGCCATGGCACATCCTTTTGACGGATTAGTGCTTATCCCCAACTGCGATAAATGCGTTCCCGGTATGCTTATGGCTGCCCTTCGCCTCAACATTCCCGCAATTTTGGTTTCAGGCGGCCCCATGATGGCCGGCCCCAATGCCACAGACTTAAACAGCGTATTTGAAGCCGTAGGCAAATACAATGCCGGACAAATCGACGACAAAGAACTCTGTCATGTTGAAGAAAGCGCCTGCCCCGGCTGCGGTTCCTGTTCCGGTATGTTTACGGCCAATACCATGAACTGCCTTTCCGAAGCCATAGGGCTCGCCCTGCCGGGCAACGGCACCATACCTGCCGTATCCGCCCAGCGCATACGCCTTGCCAAGGAAGCCGGCGAACAGATCATGGAACTTGTGGAAAAAAATATCTGCCCGCGCGACATTGTAACGGAAAAATCCGTGCACAACGCAGTGGCTATTGACATGGCTCTCGGCGGCAGCACCAACACAGTCCTGCATCTTCCGGCCGTATTCTCCGAAGCGGAACTTTCCCTTACCCTCGACATCTTTGACAGCGTAAGCCGCGTCACCCCCAACCTCTGCAAACTCTCTCCGGCAGGCAAACATCACATTGTGGAAGACCTGCAAAGAGCAGGGGGCGTGCCTGCCGTTATCAGCGAGCTTCTCAAAAAAGATTTGGTATACGGCGACGTTATGACCGTAACCGGCAAAACCCTTAAACAAAATATTGAAGAAAACAATATCCGTGTACTGGATCACGAAGTAATCCGCCCCATTAACAATCCGTATTCCGAACAGGGCGGCATTGCCATTCTGCACGGCAATATCGCACCGCTCGGCGCCGTGGTAAAACAAAGCGCCGTAGCTGCGGAAATGCGCTCAAGAACAACCACCGCCCGAGTATTTGACCGCGAAGAAGACGCCATGCAGGCAATTTTAAGCGGCAAAATCCAAAAAGGCGACTGTGTTGTTATCCGCTACGAAGGCCCCAAAGGCGGCCCCGGAATGCGCGAAATGCTCGGCCCCACTTCCGCCATTGCAGGTATGGGACTGGATAAAGATGTCATGCTTATCACCGACGGCCGTTTCAGCGGTGCAACCCGCGGCGCAGCCATTGGCCACATCAGCCCCGAAGCGGCAGAAGGCGGCCCCATCAGGCTTATCCAAACCGGCGACCAAATCAAACTCGATATTCCTTCCAGAACGCTGGAACTTCTTGTCAGCGAAGAAGAACTCGCCAAACGCGCCGAAAGCTATCAGGCTCCCCAGCCAAAGGCAAAAACCCCTGTTCTGCGGCGTTACGCAAAACTGGTTACCTCTGCCGCCACAGGTGCCGTTTATAAAAAAGATTAATAATTTTGCGGTGACGTTTCAGATATTCTCCCGCAAATCCAACTCAAATTTATAACACATAAAGACCGCCCACAAAACAGGCGGTCTTTATTTTACTCATTTGCGGCACAGCCGCGAAACTTTACTCGACAGCGGGCGCTTCTTCCTCTCTTATTGCAGTTTCAGGCTTGCCTTCAAGGATATTTTTATGTCCGTAAATAATTTCGTCGAGAACTTCGGGCCGTGCCAAAGCCGTGATATCGCCAAGTTCATCGTAAACATTGGCGGCAATTTTTCTCAGCATACGACGGATAATTTTTCCGGACAGGGTTTTGGGCATACTTTCCACAAACTGAATATAATCAGGCGAAGCAAGCGCGCCGATATTTTTGCGTATGGCCTCTTTAAGCTGTTTGCGTATCTCGTCGGACCACGGGATATCCTCTTTCAGCACAACATAAACATAAATGGCTTCCCCTTTGATTTCATGGGGCATGGAAACAACGGCAGCCTCGGATACGTTGGGATTGGCAGCAAGCACAGCCTCTATTTCCGCCGTGGAAATACGGTGACCGGAAACGTTGATATTGTCGTCCATACGGCCTAAAATCCAAAAATAGCCGTCTTCGTCAATTTCCGCACCGTCGCCTGAATCATAAAAACCGAAGCGCTTAAAATAACTCTGATATTTTTCCTCGTCATTGAATACGCCAAGCATCATTCCCGGCCACGGCCTGCGGATAACCAAATGTCCTGCCTTGGTATTGGCGTGTCCCACTTCTTCGCCGTCCCTGTTCGTGGTTGACCCCATAACGGTAGCATCGATGCCAGGCAGCGGAAAAGAAGCTGATCCCGGTTTCAGACGGGAAGCATACGGGAACGGGCTGATCATGGCACCGCCCGTTTCGGTCTGCCACCATGTATCCACAATGGGAAGTTCGCCTGCGCCAATATTTTTATGGAACCAATGCCATGCTTCGGGATTGATAGGCTCACCCACGGAACCGAGCACACGCAGCGTACGCAAATCATAACGCTCCGGCCAGGCATCGCCCATGCGCATAAGGGAACGGATAACGGTAGGCGCGGTATACAAAATATTTACGCGGAATTTTTCCACAATGCGCCAATAACGGTCAGGTTTCGGATATGTGGGCACGCCTTCAAACATCAAGGTTGTGGCCCCAAGACAAAGGGGGCCGTACACACCATACGTATGGCCGGTAATCCAGCCCATATCGGCCGTACACCAGTACACGTCATCATCGCGCATATCAAAAATCCATTGGGAAGTATGCGCGGCATATGTCAGATAACCGCCCGTGGAATGCAGAATGCCCGTGGGCTTGCCCGTGCTGCCGCTTGTGTGCAGGAGAAAAAGCGGATCGTTGGCGTCCATGGATACGCAGGGGAAATCCACGTCCAAAGTAAAGTCTTCGACCAAATCATGCCACCAAATATCACGGTTTTTCACCATGTTCACATCCTGCATATTGGCATGATGCACAACAAGAACATGGGCAACGGACGGACATTTTTCCAAAATCGGATCTAAATTGGCTTTCAGCGGTTTTACGGAACCCGCACGGATAACGCCGTCCGCGGTAATAACAACTTTTGCTTTGGAATCCTGAATACGGCTGCGCACGCCGCCTTCAGCATATCCTGAAAAAATAGCCGTGTGTATGGCCCCGATACGCGCACAGGCAAGCATGGAAATCACCAGTTCGGGAATCATGGGCATATACAAAGCAACCCTGTCGCCTTTTTTAACATGAAGCGAACTGAGGGCATGGGCTACACGGCAAACTTCCGTATACAGCATTTGATATGTAAAACAGCGCACATCCATTTCACGCTCGCCCTGCCAAATAAGTGCGGCTTTGTTGCGGCGTCCCGAAATAATGTGCCTGTCAATACAGTTAAAAGAAGCATTCAGTTTGGCATTGGTAAACCAACGGTATTTATGTTTTTCTTCGTCAGCGTCCAAAACTTTGTCCCACCGTTTATACCAATGGATAAGCTGATTAGCGCGGGCTACCCAAAAATCGTCGGGATCTTCCAATGCCCGCTGACAAATTGCTCTGGCTTCGTCAGTACCGCTGATCCATGCACTGGACTTACCATGCTCCGGAGGCAAATAGCTGCGGTTTTCAGTCAAAAGAGTGGTAATGCGTTCCTGTGTCATGGCTGTACTCCTGTTAGATAGATTGTTAAAAAACCAACATGCTTTGCATTTTTGTTCAATAAAAAATAACTTTGCAAGGGCAACTCTGCCGATTTTTATATTTACGCAAAATAAACATAAACAAATCAAGTAGTAAGAGTTCCTTCAACTTGTCTTTACGGTTGCACAGCATTTTTTTTGCGTCAATACGGTTTTTTAAAAATTTATTTTTCAGCTGCAAAATAATTAAATAACAATCATTCAAAATTGAAAATAACTATTTATATTAATAAGATTTATTTTAAAACACACTGCACAGGAATTTTTAAAGGGTTTTTCCGTTGATTTTTTCTTGCATTATTTTTTATTTAATAAATGCATTATATGCATGCATTTTAGCCGCTTATGCATAGATTATCAAAACACTGCAAATATTTTTGCTGAGCGAACTGCACGGATTTTTAATAATAAACAAACTGCAAAAACATTTTTTTCACAAAAAGAGATATGTTGCCGTTCGGTAATATTTTTTTCGGGGGAAATGATTTCCCCAGCCCCCCATTACGCGCATTTTCGATACGTTGCCGGATTCTTCGGCTTCAGCCCCTCTCAATGATTTGAATAAAACATTAATTACGGTATGCGGATTTGTTTTTATGATTTATATATCCAAAAACACCGATTATGCATTAAACAAAAAAGCGGCACATTGCGTACCGCATTTCGTACAGCCGTAATAGAACTGTAAAATCAATTCCAAAAACCGCTCAGGCACATATCCTGCCAAAAGCAGACAAAAACCTACTCGCTGATTTTTTGCTGTTCCTGAACTTGTCTGATATATTTCTGACGGCAGTCATCACTGCAGAAATATTCCACGTTATCCCCGTTGCGCACGGAAAAACTGTTTTCTTTTTCCACATACACGCCGCACACGGGGTCACGCACCAAAACGCCGTCAGCCACTTTTTTGGCTTCTTCGTTTTCCATTTTTTCTTCTTTTTTACGTTTGTCGTTCATAAACAAACGATACAGCGCATAGGCAACCACCACAAAAATCAAAACTTTGAAAATCATTGTATCCTCACTTTATGCCGTTACTGAAAAATTTTGTTGTCTTCAAGGCGGTACGGCAGTTTTGCCAAAGCCTCGCCTATCGGTATATTGCATATAGTAATATGAGGCGCAATTTCTTGCAAGGGAATTAATACAAACGCCCGGTCCAAAACTCTGGGATGAGGCACGGTAACCCATGGCGTCTGCAGGTTTTCGCCGCCCAAAAGAATAATGTCGATATCAATGACACGGGGACCGAAACGTCTTGCCCCGTCCCGCACTCTGCCCATACCCGCTTCAACCCCCAAAAGATACTGCATAAGCATATCGGCCTCTGTGGCAGCGGTATCTTTCGGGGCTGCGGCATATTCCACGGCAATAACCTGATTGGCAAACCACTGCTGATTTTTATCGCCCTGCGGCTCTGTTTTGTACACAGACGATTTTGCAAGCAAAGAAAGCTGCGGATGCCGGCAAATGCACGCTGCGGCGTCTGCCAAATTTTTTTCGGTTTGTCCTTCATTGGACCCCAAACAAATATAACAAATCATACGGCCCCATTATACATACGGTTAAAAATCCTAAAGATACGGACTGAAAATCCACATTGCGGCATTTCGGATTTTTTTCAAAAAACACAAAACAGGCATTTTCTGTTCGGAAAAGACGCAAAAAGCGGTTTCCTCCGATTTTGCGAAAACCCCCTCTGCCCATTGCCGCAAAAAAGCATTCAGTTCCGCGGAAAAAACTTCCAAATTGATTTCAAAATTTAACTTTAAGCTTCGCGGGTCAAAATTTGTCGAACCCAAAAACGTATATATTTCGTCAATAAGAACAAGCTTGGTATGGGCAAAGGGCTCCGGCTGCTTAAAAATTTCAATGCCTTCATCGACAAGCCCCGGCAAAATGTGGTCTGCCGCCCAGCTCACGAAACAGTGATCCAGTTTTTCCGACAAAAGCACGCGCACCCGCACCCCTCTCGAAACAGCACTGACCAGCGCGCTGATTATTTCCCTGGTCGGCAGAAAATACGGATTGACGATAACAATATCATGCTGCGCACAGCTGAATACACCGCACAAAACATTAATAATCAAATCATCGTCGTTGCCGGGGCCGTCCATTATCATTCTTGCGTCCATGGCCCCCGCGGGAGGGCACGGACTGAAAACCATATCCTGTTCCTTGCCCGTCACAAAAGCCAAATCCAGCAAAAACGCCTCGCGCAGCGCGGAAACAATAGGCCCTGTGCACGCAAAATGAATATCCTGAATAGGGTGACGGGGATTTTGCTTAAGCAGGTTGCCGTCGGAAATATTCATGCCGCCCATAAACGCCGTATCGTCACAGATTAAAAGTTTTCTGTGGTTGCGCAGATTAATGCACATCTGAAACGGAAAAATCCGAAACGGGATAAACGAATATACGGGAATGCCCGCCTTTTTCAGCTTACGGTGCAAAATTCCGAAACCCCAGAACGAACCCAAACCGTCCACGATAACACGCACCATTACCCCGCGCTTTTGGGCATTAATAAGTGCTTCCACAAAAAGCTCTCCGCTTTTTTTGCCCGTAAAAATATAGGTGCTGAGAAAAATATACCGTTCAGCACGGTTAATGGCCTCAAGCATGGCAGGATACGCTTCATCACCGTTAAAAAGCGGTTTTACGGCATTGCCGCCGACACAGGCAAAACCCTGCCTGCGTTCGCCTATCCGCATAAGCGGGGATTCGTCCGGAGAAAATTTTGTATGCACCGCGGTCCAGTGTTTTTGGCGTATGCTTTCCAAATGTTTCTGTCTGGCTTCCGCCGCTTTATTGAATAATTTTGCTGCTCTGCTGTCAATTCTGTTTATGCCGAAAATAAAAAACAAAACCGATCCCACAAAAGGCAGCATTAAAATAACGCCGCACCAAGCCAAAGCCGCCTGAGGATACTTTGTGCGCAAAAGGCACTGCACTATCGCATATACGGCAAGCAAATAGCTGAAAACCAAAAAAACAGTTACCAAAATGGATACAGACATACATTTTCCTTATCAGGGATTAAAATATATCATAGACAAAAGAAAGGCAAACCGTTATTTTAAGTATGCAAGCCCACGGGAGTTTTTATGCAGGAACAGATACAAAGCATACAACAGTTCAAAATCGCAGACGAAATTTGCGCAGAGCATTACGAAAGCTGTCCGCCGCTGCTTAGAAGCGTCATCAAAACGGCCGCGGCTTTTCATTTTTCCATGCACAGTCCCCTAAAAAGCAAAGAAATTTTCACCGATACGGACAGAAGCGGGTTCTGCAGCGGGACAATTTACAAAAAAATTCCGTATTTATTTATGATTATTGACAAAAATTATCAAAGCCCGGCAAAATTTTTAGCCGTGCTGTGTCGGGCGGTTTTAGCCGAAATCCCGCACATTTTTGTTTTTCTCGATAAAAATCTGCCTCATGCCGTTTTTAATGCATACATTAACTGCATGGAACTGTGCGGCATTGAAAATTCCTACTATCTGCCCGACGAAAATACCCTTGCGGATCTGGACGGCAAACTGCAGACATTTTTCAGTTCAGCCGGAAAACACGTGCTTTTCAGCAATACCGCCTTGTATTGCGGCAAATTAGGCACAAAAAACACCTTCAAGGAACATATTAAAGTAAGCATTGCCGCCCGTGCCGAACAGGAAGAACTGCTGCGCCTGGCTTACGGCAGCTGTGCCGACATACGCTTTGCGGCGGAAAAAAGCACGGATACGGCCCGCGCACAGTTTCAGCAGCTTGCCCAAAATCCCGCGCCTGTCTGCGACATTTCCTTTCTGCCCTCCTGCCCCGGCATACAGAATTACGGATCCGGCATGGAATTTTGCTTCATTGCTTCCCATATGCCGCAGCATTTTTTATATCATGCGGTTTTCTTTGCCAATCTTGAAACCAACTATCCCCAAAGCGAGTAAACCATGAAAATCCAGGACTATATCAAATCCACCCGCAATATCGGCATCATTGCCCATATCGACGCAGGCAAAACAACGGTTTCTGAGCGTATTCTGTATTATACCCACAAAATACACCGCATGGGCGAAGTGCACGACGGCAATACCACCATGGACTTTATGCCGGAAGAACAGGAACGCGGCATTACCATTGCCGCCGCCAGCACCCACTGCGAATGGAACAGCCACAATATAAACCTTATCGATACGCCCGGTCACGTGGACTTTACCATAGAAGTCGAACGCTCCCTGCAGGTGCTTGACGGAGCAGTCGGGATTTTCTGCGCAGTCGGCGGCGTGGAACCGCAGTCCGAAACGGTATGGAGGCAGTCCGAAGCCCTGCAGATACCGAAACTTGCCTTTATCAACAAACTGGACAGAATAGGCGCCGATTTTGAAAATGTCCTGGAATCCATGGAAACACGCCTGCAGACAAAACCCCTTGCTCTGCAGATTCCCTTGGGACAGGGACAGGACTTTCACGGCCTTGCCGACCTTATCACCCTGCAAAAACTGGAATTTTCCGAAGAAGACCAAGGCGAAACCGTTATCCGCTCCCCGCTTGCGGGCGAGGAACTTCTCGAAGCGGAAATATGGCGCGACAAACTGCTGGAAGAAATTGCCGAACGTAGCGACGAATTTTTGGAAAAATATTTCAGCAAAACGTTCACGGCCGACGACATCAAAAAAGCCCTGCGCGAAATAACCATAAAGCGCCTCGCCACTCCGACCCTTATGGGGTCAGCCCTCAAAAACAGCGGCATACAGCCTCTGCTTGACGCCGTATGCGATTATCTGCCCAATCCCTTTGAAGCAAAACCGCTGCTTACGGAACCTTTTGATCCTGCAAACATAAAAGCGCTTGTTTTTAAAGTAGTGCTTGAAAATACCCACAGATTTTCTTTTGTCCGAATATATAACGGAATTTTGCCGGAAAATTCCAGTCTTTACAACGTCAACCTGAAAAAACACGAACGCATTGACCATATTTATAAACTGCACGCGGATTACCATGAAAAAATCAGCCAGGCCGCCGCAGGCGATCTTGTGGGCATTGTCGGCATGAAAACAGTGCAGACCGGACATACCCTGTCCAACGACGAAACCCTTGCACCCTATGAAGATTTTCATAAATACCAGCCTGTCATATCCCTTGCCTTTGAACCGAAAAACAGCGAAGAAGCCGATATCCTCGACACTGCTCTTGCCCGCTACAGTCTGGAAGATCCCACCCTCACGGTCAGCACGGAAGAAGGGTTCCGCCTGGTTTCCGGCATGGGCGAACTGCACCTGGCTGTTTTGGCAGAACGCATTCAGCGCGAATATAAAATTGAGCCGCGCATAGGAAACCCGCAGGTAATTCTGCAGGAAAGCATTAAAAATACCGAACCGACAGAAGCCGAATACCGTTTCGAACGCGAACTCGGCGACAAACTGCATCACGGCCACGTGCGCATAAGCCTTGCAAAACAGGAACGCGGCCAGGGCAATACCGTGCATATTGCCGACGAAGCCAAAGCAATTATCCAAAAACAAAAGAACACCCTCAAAGAAGACAGTCTCAAAAGCGTACAGGACTACTGCCTGAGCCTGCTTGAAAGCGGCTGCAGCGACGGACTTGCCGTTACGGACGTAAAACTGGAAATTCTTTCCGTACAGGAAAACGAAAACACAAGCCTGCCGGGCATACAGAACGCCCTGCATTTTGCACTGCAGGAAGCTTACGGCAAAGCAAAGATCTGTACGCTGTACCCCATAATGAAGCTGGAAATTTCCGCCCCTGAAGAAAATCTCGGCTCCTGCATGAACCTGCTCAATACCTGCCGGGCAAAAATCGAACAGCTGTACGAAAAACAAAATTTAAAATGCATTACCGCCCTTGCGCCCATGCAGGAACTGTTCGGCTTTGCCACCAAACTGCGCTCCGCGACTCAGGGCAGAGCAGGACTTACCATGCAGTTCCTGCGATACGACACCATTTAACGAGCAAACCATGAATACCGATAAAATCATTGCAAAGAAAAGCTTAGGCCAGCACTTTCTCAAAAACGAAAGCGTCATCGGCAAAATTATCGAATTGGGCGAAATTTCCCCTGCAGATCAGGTTATGGAAATAGGCCCCGGCCCCGGTGCGCTTACGGGCATACTGCGCACCCTGCCCTGCCAAAAACTTTGGCTGCTGGAAAAAGACGACGTTTTTGCCCAAAATCACGCACAGTATGCGCAGGAACACGGTCTAGACCATATGCGGGTTTTCCATATGGACGCCCTGACCTTTCCCTGGCACGAACTGGAAGGAAACTGGAAAATTATGGGCAACTTGCCCTACAACGTGGCTTCGCCCATGATGTGGGACATTGTCAGCAAAGTTCCGCACCTGCAAAAAGCCGTTTTTATGATTCAAAAAGAAGTGGCTGAACGCATACGCGCAAAAGAAGGCAGCAAAACATACGGCGCTCTTTCCGCATGGATACAGAGCTTCTGCAAAACGGAAAAAGGCTTTGTCATTCGTCCGAGCGCATTTACGCCCCCACCGAAAGTAGACTCCGAAATTATTGTTTTCAGGCCGCTTCCCAAAGATCAGCTCCCCAAAGACCCCGAAAACCTAGCCAAAGTAATAAAAGCCTCGTTCAGCCAGCGCAGAAAGCAGCTACACGGCATTTTGCAGAAAGCCTTTCCCGACCGCTACACGGAAAATATTTGGAATGAACTTGAAATTCAAAAGGAAGTCCGTGCCGAAATGCTGAGCCCCATACAGTTTCAAAAACTTACGCAGTTACTTTTTAAATAAAATCAACAGATTATCTTTTACGATTATTTTTTTAAAACCATGAAGTTGAAATTCATTTACATATTAAATTAAATAGTATATACTTTTTGCAACATTAAACAATAAAAAAAGTATATATCATGAAAAAAAGTTTCAGCATAAAACACAATATCAAAGGCAGACTGAGAATAAAAATCAGCCGCAGCTCCTTTGGACAGGACGCGTACAAAACCCTTGAAACCAGCCTCGGCGCGATTGAAGGCGTATTCTTTGTCCGTTCCAACAGTGCCTGCCGTTCCGTTGTCATCAATTACGACAGCACGGTTCTGCCGCTCAAAGACCTTATCGCTTTCTTGGAAGCGCGTCTTGCCGGTTCCGGCCTGCATAAACCGCAGAAAGTCCAATGCCAGAACTGCGAAGTATGCTCCATAAGCTCGGAAGAAAAACTGGTAAAACCGGCTCTGGCGCGCTTTGGCGTGCTGTCTGCGGTTATGGGCGGCGTTTTTCTGCGCAGCACCGTTTTCGGCATTGCCGTCAGCCAAACCCTGTTCAGCCCCGTCGGCATCATAAGCACGCTTTTCTCCCTTCCGCTCATTTATGACGGATACAAAAGCTTTAAAAAGAAAAAATTCGGTCTGGACGCCTTCCTGGGCGGAGGCTGCATTGCTTCCGTACTGTCGGGCCAGGCTCTGACAGCCCTGGAAATTTTATGGATCAACTCCGGAGCGGAACTCTTGCAGGCATGGATTACCGAACGCTCAAGAAAATCCATTGCCGGCATACTGCAGGCAACGTCACACCATACATTTAAGCTGGTGGAAGGCGTTGAAGTCGAAGTAAAAACCGAAGACCTGAAAAAAGGCGACATCGTTGTTCTGCATACAGGCGAAAAAATCTGCATAGACGGCGAAATTATCGACGGCAACGCCCTTATCGACGAATCTCCCATAACCGGCAGAACGGATTTCATTCCCCGCAACATAGGCGACACCGTGCTTGCGGGTACCTTTGTCCGTCAGGGGCTTATTTACGTATGCGCCGACAAAGTAGGGGACGAAACCTACCTGTCCCGCATCTTATGCCAAGTGGAAGACAGCCTGAAAAACAAAGCCCCGGTCGAACTGGTTGCCGACCGCCTTGCCAAAAATCTGGTGCGTTTGGGACTTATCGCCACCGGCGCCACCTATCTGCTTACCCAAAACATATGGCGCGCTTTTACGGTCATGCTGGTCATGGCCTGCCCCTGCGCCACGGTTCTTGCGGCAAGCACTGCGGTAAGCGCGGCCATGAACGCCGCCGTCAAACGCAAAATCCTTATCAAAGGCGGCAAATATCTGGAACAGGTCGGCACGGCCTCCTGCGTATGCTTTGACAAAACCGGCACGCTTACTACCACGGAACCGGAACTTGTGGACATAAAACTGCTCAAAGAAAGCAATGCCTATTACCTGAATGCGGAAGACAAGAACCTGCCCGAAGAAAAAGCGTTCCTGCAGATGCTTGTTTCCGCTGAAAGCCACAACCATCACCCCTTGGCCGCGGCCATTAAGCATGAAGCGGAAAAACACGGCATATCCCCCATTCCCCATACGTTCTGCGAATATTTCCTGGGCATGGGCATTCTGGCGGAAGTCCTCGGCAACGAAATCATTGTCGGCAACGCAAAAATCATGCGGCAGCACGGCATAAACATTCAGGACGCCGCAGTCACCGCCTATGAAAAAGAGTGCGTACACAACGGCCAAACCATGCTGTACGCAGCCAAAAACAAAGAACTTATAGCCCTGCTGACCTTTGACAACATTATCCGCAGCGAAGCAAAAGAAGTTATTCAGACCCTCAAAAACAGCGGTATTAGACATACCTATCTGATTACGGGCGACGAATATTATTCCGCACAAAAACTTTGCGGCAAACTGGGCATTGATACCTTTTATTCCTCCGTAATGCCCGAAGACAAAGGCGCAATCATCAAAGAACTGCAGGAAAAACACGGCTCCGTCATCATGATAGGCGACGGTATAAACGACGCCATGGCGCTAGCCCGTGCCGACATAGGAATCGCCATGGGCGACGGCGGTTCGGAAGTAGCGGTGGAAGCGGCAGACATTACCCTTGTGGACGATAATCTGAATGGTATTGTCTATGTCCATGCCCTCAGCAAACAAACCATAAAAACCGTTTACCAAAATTTCTGGATAGCCACGGGCTCCAACCTGGCAGGGCTCTTTCTTGCCGCTTTCGGCATACTGTCGCCCGTTACGGCAGGTTTTCTGCACATTGCCCACACCATGGGCGTTCTTGCTAACTCAACCCGTTTAGTCTATTATGATGTAAAGAAAAATCCAAAATCATTACCGCAAACGGAGCGATCATGAACAAAGCAAGCCTTGCCGCACTGCGCAGATACCTTACACTTGCCGAACACAAAGCAGGAACAATTAAACTGAAAATTGCTTTTGCCGCCCTTTCCGACCCAAAGGTGCAAGAGCTTATTGCAGAGTTTAAAAACAAACCCATGCCCAAAGCCATTTTGGATACCAAAGTCAATATTTTTACCCAAACAATAACAATCAAATACGATACCGACAGTATCAAGGCTGACGATTTTGAAGAAATTCTTACCACCAAGAACGAAGAACGCTTTCTTCAGCTTGCGGAAGAATACCACGCAAAACTGTTGGCCTGACGAGGTTATTATGAGCAGTTCAGCAAAAGACCCCTATGTTCAGCCGACGGTGCAGAATACGGCGGCACCGGCTTTTGACCCCAATCAAACCTACCGCTTTGATCCGGTGTACGGTTTTGTTCCCGCGGAAAACAACGGCGATACGGAAGAAAATCCCGCAGCCCAAAATGCCGCGGCATACGCAAATGCCTATCAGGGATACGGCCCGTACCAAGGACAGACCCCGGGCTTTGCCGTCCCCTACGGCGCTCCCGTATACATGGCGTATCCGCCTTTCCATGCTTACGGTATGCACCGTTTCGGACATTACCCGTACTGCCCGCCCTTCATGGCGCAGCAGGCCGCATACGCACAGCAAAATCCGGGATTTGCCGCATTCGGCCCCTTAGGACAAAATGCGGATTCCGACGATGCCCGCGACAATAACGCCGCACAGCGCCAAGGCCTTACCCAAGAAAAAATTCAGGAAATTTATGCCGTCGTGAACGACGCCATAAACGGCAACCCCGACCCGGGCAAACTCCTCGGCATACTGCAGGGCACCAACGGCGATTTTTGGAAAGGACTGGCAATAGGAGCAGGCGCCGTTCTGCTTTTTAACTGCACTCCGCTGAAAACCATGCTTGCCGGACTTTTCGCATCACAGGCGGCAACGGAAGAAACCGAACAATGCGGCTGCACGCAGGCCGATGAACCCGCAAATGCGGAAAGCGAGGAATAAACAATGGCAGCTTCACCAAAACCGGTTATCGCAGCCACGGCTTTCGGCGGTTTTATTGCCGGAGTAGTAACAGGCGCAACGCTTACAAGCGTCCGTACCCTGAAAAAAATTAAAAAAGGCGAAATGACCCCGAAACAGGCAGGCAAAGAAATCATTAAAGAATCAGGAAGCCTTGGCCTTGCCACCAGCGTCGGCGTTACGGCCACGGCGCTTTTGGGCATAAGCGGCATTCTTTCCATTGCCAGCGTTGCCCTGGTCACGGCAGGCACCAAATACGCTTTGGACAGCGCACTGACCGACGACAGCACCGAAGCCCAAAACAGCACTTCCGAACAGGCCGATACCGCCGCCGAATAAAAGGCAGCAAAAAAAGCAAAGGAATATGCCATGCCCAAAGATTTTCTCAACAAATCGCTTGACGCATATAAATCGTACAAAGACAACCCCGATGCTGCCGCGAAACTTTTTGAAAATTACAAATTTACCAACGCACAAGATTTTATAAAGGATTTTCCCAACATGAGCGCAACAGACACAACATCAGCCCAAACCCCGCTGTACAAAAGCCCGGCCTTTTTAAAGGGTCTGCTGCTCGGAGCCGGCATTGCCTATGTCGCCACCAATAAAACAGTGCAGCAAGCCGTGATTGCGGCTTCCGTCCGCCTTTTTACCTCCGTACAGGGCAGCTTTGAAGAAATGAAAGAACAGATCCAGGATATTAAAGCGGAACTCAGCAACGAAGAATAGCCTACCCCCAAAAACAATAAGGATTTGCCATGAGCGAAATTACCGAAAACACAGCCTGCTCCGCCTGCTGCGGCAATGCCGAAGCAGCACCGCAAAACACAGCCGGCGAAAATACATCCGAAAGCACGTGCTCCTGTTCCTCAGCAGAAAAAAGCACCGCTAAATGCGCTTTCAACCTGCCCAAACTCAGCAGCAAAGACAAACGCAGACTTGTCAAGCACGGCATGATTGCCAGCCTTGCGGTTACGGCTTTGTCCGGCTTTTTGCCCGTGCCGTACGGCAAAAAAGTGCATACTGCCGCAGGCCTGACTTTTTTGGGACTCTGCGCCCTGCACACATACCAAAACACGCCCAAGAAAAAGTAACCGTTTCCGTTAAATCCGTTGGAGCAAACCATGAGCTTAAAGAACGCCAAAGAAAAAAGCGTCTTTAAAATAAACCACGAAACCGCAAAGCGTATCCGTTTCAGCGGCAAAAAACTTCTTGACCCGTATCTTGACATTGCCTACCTGCAGGCTGCCCTTTCTTCCCTGCCGGGAATCTCTTTGGTGCGCATCAATCCCAAAGCGGCCAGCATTGTTATGGAATATGACGGCGAATTTGCCCATAAACAGGCCTTTATCCGTTATCTCAGCCATATTCCCCACGACGCTTACAGACAAAAAGAATACCATGACGAAGAAGTAAGCCCTTTAACCGTTGCCGCAAAAACAGCCAACGCCCTAAGCACCAAATGGCAGTCCCCCGGCATACGTTCCGCCCTAAGCTGCCTGTTCGGGTTCCCCACAATAAGCAAAGGCGTGCAGACTCTGCTGAAAGACGGATTGAAAGTGGAAGTGCTGGACGCCACGGCCGTTCTCATTTCTCTTCTGCGCAAAGACTATGCCACGGCAAACAGCATAGTCGCCCTGCTCGGCATTGGTTCCTGGCTGGAACAATGGACGGAAAACAAATCCAACGACCTGCTGACGGAACTGCTCAAACCGCAGGTTGAAACCGTATGGGTGGAACGCGATGCCAAGGAAATTTCCGTTCCGTTTAAAGAGCTGGCCGTCGGCGACATCGTCATCTGCGGCACAGGCGAACTTATCCCCGTCGACGGCACCGTTGTTTCCGGCGAAGCTGCCGTAAACCAAAGTTCCATTACGGGCGAATCGCTGCCAATCCATGTGCAGGAAGGCGACGACGTCCTTTCGGGCGCCGTTATTGAAGACGGCCGCATACGCATACGGGCCAGCCACGTAGGCCGCGAAACCAGCATGGCACGCATCAACCGCTTTTTGGAAAACTCCCTGCGCAATCCTTCCGATATCCAAAAACAAAGCACAGCCCTTGCAGACAAGCTGGTACCCGTCACTTTTGGACTTGGACTGGGCATTTTTGCCCTGACCAGGGATTTAAGCCGCGCTGCCTCCGCCCTGACCGTGGACTATTCCTGCGCCCTGAAACTTGCCGCGCCTGTTGCCGTAAAATCCGGTATGCACTGCACAGGCAAAAACGGTGTTCTGCTCAAAGGCGGCCAGGCACTGGACAGGCTTTCGCAGATCGATACCCTGGTTTTTGACAAAACAGGCACGCTGACCAAAGGAAATCTGGAAATTACCGACGTTATTTCTTTCAGCAACGCCCTTTCAGACAATGAACTGCTGGCTCTTGCCGCAGGCGCGGAAGAACACTACGGACACCCCGTGGCGCGCGCAGTGGTGCAGGAAGCCAAAAACAGAAACCTTTCCCTGCCCAAAGTCAGCCAGGTGGACTTTATTGTTGCCCACGGCGTTTCCGCCTATGTAAACAAAAAACAAATCCTTGTGGGCAGCCGCCACTTTTTGGAAGACGATGAACACATTTCCTGCAAAAATGCGGACAAATACGACGGAAAACTGCGCAGTCAGGGAAAATCCATTTTATATATCGCCGAAGAAAACGCCCTCATCGGCATTATTGCCATGCGCGACGAAATACGGCCGGAAGCGCCCGAAACCCTGAAACAGCTTAGGAAACTCGGCATCAAACACTTTGTCATGCTTACGGGCGACCACAAAGACACAGCCAAGGCAATCTGCGAAGAACTGCAGTATATTGACGAAGTCTTCTGGGAACTGAAGCCGGAAGACAAAGCGCAAATTGTCCAAAAACTGCAAAGCCAAGGCCGTATTTTGGGTTTTGCGGGCGACGGCGTCAACGATGCGCCGGCCCTGCTTTCCGCCAATGTGGGAATTTGTATGCCCAAAGGAGCGGATCTTGCGCGCGAATCCGCACAGGTTGTTCTGCTGGAAGAAGATTTGTCTGCATTGGTGCTTGCCCGCGGCATCGCCACGAAAAATCAGCAAATTTTAAAAAATGCCTTCTACTCCACCATCAGCGCCAATTCGCTCATTATGCTGCTTGCCACACTGGGAAAACTCACCCCCGTAAAGTCTGCCCTCTTGCATAATTTAAGCACAATTGCTATCCTCGGCTATACAGCTTCTTCCGCAACCAAAGCCCCCAAAAAAGCCTAATACGGAGTACCTATGTTTACCAATTTCATCCACGCGCCGCACGGGTCAGCTCTCTGCATAGAAAGAATAAACAGCGAACAGCTGGAAAAAGAACTCTTCCGAACGGGCATAACGGTTGGCAGTATAATTTACCGTATGAATGCGGAACTTGATCTGCATACCGTCAAAATCCGCCACAAAGGCGGCGATACCGTTCTGAGCGGGGGCATGGGCGGCAAGGTGCTGGGACATCTCGACGACGGCAGAATAATTGCCCTTACGGAAATGAAAGTCGGGGAAAAAGGCCATATCGAAGCCGTAGAAGGCGGAAATGATTTGCTTTGCGCCATGAAAAGCCTGGGACTTGAACACGGACAGGAATTTGAAATGATCCGGATTCTGCCGCCCATGGAATACATTACCCTGATCAACGGAAAACGGCGCGAACGCCTTTCCGAAGGCATGGCAGCAAAAATTTTGGGCACGCTGGAAAACGGCGAACACTGCCAGTTTGCCAACGGCTGTGCCGGCAGCAACTTTACCGTAGAAAAAGTCATAGGCGGCGAAAACACACAAAAAATTATGCAGGCTTTCAACATATGCAAAGGCGATATTCTTGTTCTCGAAACCGTTGAAAATGCACCTGTTTTCAAACTTGCCCAGGGAGAACGCTTTATTCTGACCAACAAAGCCGGTTTAAGAATTTACTTGAAAAAGGATCAGGCAGAAGCTATAATAGTTTCATATTCAGAAACAGCAATGTAAAAAAGCTGGCAACAGCCAATTATAATTTTGGAGGTTTTGTATGCGTTACGTATTATTAACCTTAGCTTTTGTTTTCTGTTTAGCAACAACAGTTCAGGCAAAACCCGCTCTTACCCAATTGCCGCAAGATATGACAATGGAAGAAGCACAGCAAGTTCTTGATGCTGCTCTCGTAAAAGCAAAAGCTCAGGGCGTTCCCATGAACATCGCCATTGTCGATGCCGGCGGAAATTTAAAAGCTTTCCTGCGCATGGACGGTGCGTTTATCGGCAGCATTGACGTTTCCACCAAAAAAGCAAAAACAGCCCGCCTCTTCAATATGTCTACAGAAACTTTGGGCAAAGAATCCCTGCCCGACAAATCCCTGTACGGCATTGAAGTAACAAACGACGGTCTTGTTATCTTCGGCGGCGGCGAACTCATTATCCGCGACAACATGATTATCGGTGCTATCGGCGTCAGCGGCGGCAGCGTTCAGGAAGATATGAACGTTGCAAAAGCAGGTGCCGCTGCTATTAAATAAGAAAATTCCAATCATCAAAAAAGGCTGCCAAACGGCAGCTTTTTTTATGATCAATATATCTAAAAATCATTTTCCGAGGAAAATGATTGTGTTGTTGTCCGTTTGCATAAAGTTTGCAAGCTCACTAACGCAAACGGCTCGTCGCCCTTAGGGTGACTCCCCAATCCCCTCATTACACGGTATTTACGGAACCTTGCCGAAAATTTCGGCTTCGGCTCCGCAAATACGAATGAAAGAAAATTTTTCCTGTAATTAAAATAAGAAAGCATATTCTTTGAATTTACTGATAGTTGTTTGCAGAGCGGCAAGCTTGAAATGAATATGTTTCATTCAAAATATAATCAGAAAGCTTAAAATTTTAAATTTGTCGTATTTGCTCTATATTGCAATATATTATTGAAAACTCTTTGTTTGGCGAAAAAAACGGCAAAAAAAACAAAATTTATATAAAAAATTCTTGACAATGTACCATGATTGAAGTAAATATATTTTCACATTGACGCGGGGTGGAGCAGCTTGGTAGCTCGTCGGGCTCATAACCCGAAGGTCGTAGGTTCAAATCCTGCCCCCGCCACCAAGAAAATTATTTTTTCGATATATATTTGAAACTCCATAAAGAAACTCTTTATGGAGTTTTTTTATGTCCAATGTGCAAGGCAAGAAAATTTGTTTAGCCTTACCGTATTCACACCCCGACCCGTACATCAGAGAAATGCGGTACAGAACGGCAACAAGCATTGCGGCTTCTTTGATGAAACGTGTTATACTGCACCCCATTAAGAAAAGTTAAAAATTAAAAAAGTATTGGTTCAACAAAGCACAAGCAAAAATCATTATGTAAGGCACAGATGCGTAACTTTATTGATATTTGTTACAAATTTAAGATTTTTTGGGGTATGTTTCCGAATTAATGCCATTAATTATAGCAATTATAAAAAATATCAAGAGAAACAAGCCATTATAAAGCAGTTTGTTTTGGGAAAAAGATTTTCTTTCATTCGCATTCACGGTATTTGCGGAACCGAAGCCGAAAAATTCGGCAAGGTTCCGTATATACCGCATAATGAGAGAGACGGGGAAAGCCACCCAAAGAGCGACAAATAGTTTGCGTAAGCGAGCTTGCGAACTTTACGCCAATGAACAGCAACGCAATCATTTCCCCCAGAAAAAATCAAAAAACACAGCCTAATAAAAGCATTCCCAATCTCTGTATACTATCCATAAAAAAAAGCCGTGTTGAACGGCTTTTTTTGTTTTACAGTTTTTATTTTAATGTAACTTCGCGCATTTTGGAAGAATCGCCGACAGTAACCGGCTTTTTATTATGATACAGCGTTATTGCAGAACCGTTGGCAATACGGAAACTTAAACTTTTTTTAAAATCAAACACCCGCTGTTCTCCGCGTTTAAGCGTAAAATGACTGCTTTTTCCGTCCTGCGTATACTGCATCCAACAATCCTGTTTTGCGTGCATAACAGCCTGCTGCATACCTTGAACAGGTTCTTTTACCTGTGTCCAGTCTATCACTTTGGCAGAAGGATTGTCTTTTAAAAATGCCTGCAGATCAAATTGCTCTTCGTTTTTATCGTCCTCGGGCATTTTTTGTTCAACCAGCCCTGCATTATCTGCTGCTGTCTGCAAAACATCTTCTTTCTGAACGGGTTTACCGGTTTCGGCAGCAGAAACAGGCGCCTGCTGCTCATTTTGCGCGGCAGTCCCCTGCGTTCCGGCAGTATCCTGGCCTGCTGCGGCATTACCCTGCTGAACGGCATTCACAGTTTCAGTGACTTCCTGTGCTGCTTGGACGGAAGAAGCCTCTTCAGACTGTACATCGGAAGATTTGGGAGCAGGCTGAATTTCTTTTGTTTCTATTTTTTGTTCATCCTGCGCACCGACAAACGTTGCCATAACGGAATCCTTTTGGGACAGGTAAAAATACGCACTGCCTCCGATAATGGCAAGCACAAGCAGCTGAACGGCAAGCTTTCTGCCGCGCGGTTTTGTCATTTCCGGCTGTGTTTCCGCAAGCTGTGCTTCAAGACTTTTAGGAGGCATTATCTGTGCGGAAAATTCCGTAACATCTTTAGTCAATTCCGTATATTCATCAAGAGAATACCCCAAATAAAGCGCATAACATTTTAAAAAGTTTTTATAATACGTTTCATACCCTATATATTCCAAGTCGCCGTGTTCAAGCGCAATAAGGCTTTTTACGGGAATTTTGATGGCTTTTGAAACATCGTCAAAACTAAGATTTTTGCTTTGGCGCTTTTTTTCCAAAACGGAACCAAGTTCGGCTAAATTCATAATATTTCCTATCTGATATTAACAATTGCTTTTTTCTCAAGCCCGGCAATATATTCTTCGATTTTGCCGCCGGCTTTTTTCATGCGCAGGCCGTCCTGTATCTGAGCAACCACAGCAGGATCGATAATTTCTGACAAATTATCGCTGGAAGTTGATTTTGAAAGAAGTTTAACCTGAGCATATGCCCCGTTCAGGGTAAACACTTTGGAAACTTCGTCCTGCTCCAAATTTTGAATAGCGGTCTGTATAGGTGCAGCCAAATCGGAAATGGCCATTTCACCGAAAACACCGCCGTTTTCCGCATAAGGGCCCACGGAAATTTTCTTGGCAATGCTTTCAAAATCATCGGAATCTTTTATAAGCTCTTCGGCATATGTATCCATATCTTCGCTGCTGGGGTAAACTATCAGAGCAACATTGGCTTTTCCCAGCACTTTTCCGCCGTTTGCAAGATAAAATTCCAAAACTTCGTCATTGGTAACAATGATTTTTCTCAGCACATTGCGGTTGATTAAACGCTGAGTCAGCAAAGTATTTTTAATTTTTTCCCTGTAAAACGCCTCGTCATATCCCTGTTTTGCCAAATCACCGTAAAATTTTTCCTTGGTAATTCCGGCGCGTTTAACGGACGCATCGATTTCTGCGTCTATTTCTTTATCACTGACTGTAATATTTTGATTTTTCGCTTCCTGCAAAATAATGCTTTCTTTTACAAGATCACGGATAACGGACTGTTCCGTTTCCTTTAATTCTTCTGCGGAAACTTTGGCAGGGTCTTTGCCTTTGGTCAGCAGCGCAAGTTTAACGTTTTTATCCAATTCGAAACGGGTTATCATTTCATTATTTATGGTAGCGACAATAGAAGCTCGCGGAGCAGCGGAACCGGCATGGGGGGCAATAAACACAAAACCCAATGCAAGCAGTATTGACAGTATTTTCAAAGGACTCTCCTTATATAAGCTTTATGTATGGTATCCTTTTTTTTCAGGATTGGCAAATAAAGAATATTCAGTTTTCAATTTCGGTGAGCATTTCTTGAAGCTTTTCTATCTTATTGGTATCTTTTTCTTTTTTAATTTTATTCGGATTAAAGGAATCAACAATGTAAATATCCGATCCG
Organism: uncultured Desulfovibrionaceae bacterium; assembly: GCA_949299515.1. Lineage (GTDB taxonomy): Bacteria > Desulfobacterota > Desulfovibrionia > Desulfovibrionales > Desulfovibrionaceae > Taurinivorans. The sequence goes on along the minus strand of CASGAP010000003.1, from coordinate 51,713 downwards.
GCAATGGCTCCTGCCAGCCATGCATCAAAAGCCTGAGGAAGCTTTTCCTGCAGAAGATGCTCTTCGGCTATCAGATACAAGTCAACGGCGTCTTCCTCTTCAGGAGTTTTTTTGTCCAAAAGATATAAAATATAGGAACTGTCGTCTTCGGTCAAAATTTCGGAAAAAGTATTTTTCTGCATACCGACCAAAACTTTTTTATACTGTTCCGGAAGACTTGCGCTGTCAAAAAGCGACTGAAAAACCACAGCACCCTTCTGCTCGAAATGGCTTACGAAATCCAAATCGGAAAAACCGTTGTTCGCTACGTTTTCAGCGGAAAAAGCCGTATCTTTCCGAAGCTCTTCCAACAGTTCGGGTTTTGCTTTAATCATAAAAAAGCGGATTTGTTCAAAATCGTTTTGTTTCTGTTCTTTAATTTTTTCGGCATACTGCAGGGTTTCCTCGGAAGACAGGGTTATTTCTTCCAAAAGCAAAGCCTGCAGCTTGTCGTTTTCAAGCTGGGAATGAATTTGCTGCATCCACTGCCCGTAATCAATGCCGTTTTCTTCCAAGTACTTTTCAAAAGTCAGCTTATCGTTCAGCACATCGGTATAGCTTTCCTTGATAACATTTTCCAGCGCCTTGACCTCACCCTCGGAAACCGCGACACCGCGTTTTTTAAGTTCCTGGGAAATAAGGATTTGCTTTATTCTGTTATATAAAATTCCGGCATATTCCTGCTGAATGCGCTCCACATCGGGGGCAGGGGTGTTCAGATGAACATTGCGCATATCGTACAATGTTTCCACTTCCTCCAGCGTCACGATTTCCCCGTTTACTTTTGCCAAAATATTTTCGTCTTTTTTCACAAAAAACGAAAATATTTTATCATAGCTCACAAAAAGCAGACAAATAACAATAATAAACAATCCGATGATTTTTTTCATATGCCCTCTTTCTATTTTGCCAATGAAAGCAGCAGCTCCTTGGCCCTGCGTATGATTTTGGCATGGCTGTCGCCCTTCTGCGCAAAGCTTTCAAGCCGTATTTCAAGACTTGCCGGAGGATACAGCTTTGCCGAACTGCCGTGCTTTTGAATAAACCTGACCAAAGTTTCCGCTTCCACTTTGCGCTGGCCGTCCATAAAGCTTACCTTAACCCTGTCGGCAAAGATATCCGCTTTATACACGCCGATATTTTTCATATCGAATTTAAAATCCAAAACTTCGATAAAAGTTTCCAGTTCGACGGGTATCTGCCCGTATCTGTCGCGAAGTTCCATTTCTATACTGTTTCGCTGTGCACTGTCAAAGGCACAGGAAAGCATTTTATAATATTTCAGGCGCTCCTTGCCGTCTTCGATATACGATTCGGGAATAAAAGCAGGCAGTCCGATATTGATTTCGATATCCTGACTGCGCAGGGCTTCACCCTCGCCCTTGGCCTTGGCCACTGCCTCTTCCAGCATTTCCAAATACATATCAAGCCCAACCCGCGCCATATGACCGGACTGAGCCTCGCCCAAAATATTGCCTGCCCCGCGCAGCCGCAAATCTTCCATGGCAACCTGAAAACCGGCCCCAAGATAATCCATTTCCAAAATAATGCGCATACGCTCTTCGGCAATTTCCGTCATATGGGAAACATCGTTCACCACAAAATACGCATAGGCCTGCCTGTCGGAACGTCCGACACGGCCGCGAAGCTGATAAAGCTGCCCAAGACCGAACAGCTGCGCCTGATCCACAATAAGCGTATTGGCTTTCGGAAAATCAAGACCGGACTCCACAATAGACGTACACACAAGCACATCAAGCTCGCCGTGCCAAAACTTGTGCATGGTTGTTTCCAGCTCTCTTTCGCTCATCTGGCCGTGAGCCATGCCCACGCGGGCTCCGGGCACCAGCTCCTGCACATAGGAAGCAACTTTTTCCAAGCCGTTAACCCTGTTGTATACCCAAAAAACCTGGCCCTCACGTTCGAGTTCGCGCTCCAGCACCTGCCGCAGGACATTTTTGTCTTTATCTATCAGATGTGTGGCCACGGGCTTGCGTTCCAGCGGAGCGGTTTCGATAACGGAAAGTTCGCGTATGCCCGACATGGACAGCTGCAGCGTCCTTGGAATGGGCGTTGCCGTCAGCGTCAGCACATCGACATTTTTCTTGATCTGTTTCAGCCGTTCCTTATGGCGTACCCCAAAACGCTGCTCTTCATCCAAAATAAGCAGCCCCAAATTGGGCAGCTCCACATCTTTGGACAAAAGACGGTGCGTGCCGATAAGAATGTCCATTTGCCCCTTGGCGGCCATATTGAGCACTTCCGTCTGTTTCGAACGGCTCACAAAACGGCTCAGCAGTCCGACATTTATGGGAAAACCGGCCAAACGCGAACGGAATGTCTGATAATGCTGTTCCGCCAGCACGGTGGTGGGGCAAAGCATGGCAACCTGCCTGCCGTCACAGGCAGCGCGGAAAGCCGCACGCAAGGCAACTTCGGTTTTGCCGAAGCCTACATCGCCGCAGACCAGCCTGTCCATAGGTTCAGGCTTTTCCATATCTGCCAAAACTTCCTGAATGGCCTTGGCCTGATCCGGCGTTTCCTCAAAACCGAACGTCGCTTCAAATTCCCGATACAGTTCGCCAACCGGGCTGTAGCTGAACCCCTTGGCCACCTTGCGCCAGGCATACATTTCCACCAAGTCCCGGGCAATTTTTTCAACAGCCTTTTTAGCCTTTTCCTTGCTTGCCGTCCATGCCTGGCTGCCCAGCCTGTCCAAAACAGGGCTGATGCCCTCACCCGCCTTGAAACGCTGAATAATGGAAAGCCTGTCCACAGGCATATACAGCTTGGCATTGTCTGCGTATTCAAGCAATAAATAATCGTTTTCGACACCGCCGACGGTCATGCGGTGCAGACCGCCGAAACGGCCTATGCCGTAATCCCTGTGCACCAGCAAATCGCCCGCAGCAAGTCCGTCATAGGAATCAAGCCCCTTAAATGCCTTGCTTGCCTGGCGTTTTACCTGATTTCCTTTGGGCTGAAGCATTTCTTCGGGAATAATAAGTATTTTTTCCCAGGTAAGCTCCGCCGCGCCGTGCACATTGGCAATCAGCGCAAAAAGCCCTCTGCTTTTCGCGTCATAGCGCAGATGGGGATATATGCCGTCCTGCTCGGCAAGCTTTAAAAATTTCTGACGCCCCCTTTCCGAAGAAAAAGTCAAAACTACCTGATCCTTTTCCTTTACATAGCGGCGAAGACCGGCAACAAGCTGCTGCCACGGCCGCTCGGTTTCGGCGTCCCTGTCCTGAAACAGTTCTTCAAAACCGAAATAATTTTTTTCGGCCAAATCAAAACCCTGCACCTGCGTCCCCATGCGCAGCGGCTCCATATGGCAGTGCCTGCACTCGGCAAGCACGGGAAAAATTTCGGAAGTGTTTCTGAACGACAAATAATCGGCCTGATCAAAGCCTGATTCTTTTCTGTCGGCTTCGAGAGCGTCCTGCCACTGACTTGCGGCTTCCTCAACATATTCTTTCAAATCCGCCCTGCCCGGCAAAAACCACAGACAGTCTTTGGGCAGCCAGTCTTCCACAGTTGTCGGCCGTTCATAAATATTTCCGGGAAGCAGGCGCAGATCCCCCTGCTCTACGGCGCGCATAATATTTGCCTGCCTAAATTCCGTCAGCTTTCCCTGCTGAAACAGATTGGCAAGACGCTTATGAACGGACGCACGGGATTTTTCGTCCTGAGCTATGGGAATTACGGGAATAAGGCATAATTCCCTTGCCGTTCCGACGGAACGCTGGGTGGAAGGATCAAAAAACCGCATTTCGTCAATGGTATCACCGAAAAAATCAAGGCGTATAGGCTTTTCGTAACCGGCAGGATAAATATCCAAAATATCGCCGCGGCGAGCCACATCACCCGGACGGGAAACCATGGATTCGCGCTGATAGCCCCAATCCACAAGCTGTTCCATAAGAATTTCCGGCGCCATGTCGTCATGGATTTTCAAAAACAGTTCATGCCTGTCAAAAAAATCTTTTTCGGGCAAATACGGAATAAGGGCATCTGCCGTCAGAATAACGGCTTTGGCACTTCCCTGTCCCAGGGCATACAGCGCGGAAAGCCGTTCCGCCCAGCCTTCGCGGTTCAAGGAACGCCGATTAAAAGGCCCCATGCTCACAAACGGAGTTTCAAAAAAAAGCGGAACATCTTTGCCGCGCAGGCTTCCTTTGTCTTTTCCCACGGAAAGATCGGCAATGAACAACGACAAAAAAGATTTCAGCGCCGACAGTTCTTCCCTGTTCTTTACAACAGCCGCGGCATACCTGTTTTCGGAAACTGCCTGCGCCATAAGCTTGGCCAGACCGGCAAATCCGCTTCTGTGAATGCTCTGTCCGCTTTTTTCAAATAAAACCTGTACTATTTCCGCTGAGTTATTCATTGATTGGCTCCAAGCAAAGACATATAGCAATAAGTTCTTTTCTTTTCAAGAAATTATCACATAAAATTTTAATTAAAGTTATTATTCACAATAAACAAATTCTATTTACAAAACAAAAAATTTAAGCTAAGAAAAGCCAGTTTACCGAAAAAGGATTGTTACCATGCTACAAACACCTTTATATGAATGGCATAAAGCCCACAATGCCAAAACGGCGCCTTTTGCCGGCTGGGATATGCCTATCCAATACGAAGACGGCATACTGGCCGAACACGCCCACACCCGCACCCAGGCTTCTGTTTTTGACATCTGCCACATGGCGCAGTTTATGGTCAAAGGCAGCAATGTGGCGGAACTGCTAAAAAAAGCCGTCAGCCATAACCTTGATACCCTGGCAGTGGGCAAATGCCGCTACGGCTTTCTGCTTACGGAACAGGGAACCGTCATTGACGATCTGATTGTTTACCACCTCGGCGAAGACCATTTCTTCCTGGTAGTGAACGCAGGCTGTGCCGAAAAAGATTTCAGCACCCTTCAGGAACGCCTCGGCAAAGAAAATATCGAGAATATTTCCCCGAAATCAGGAAAAATCGACCTGCAGGGGCCAAAATCCCCGGAAGTTCTCGAAGCGGTAACCAAACAAAGCTTCCGCGACCTGAAATATTTCTCCTTTACCCACATTGACTACAAAGGCCACAAAATCCTGGTAAGCCGCACAGGCTATACCGGCGAACTCGGCTACGAACTTTACTGCCCGCGCGAAGCTGTGCTTACCCTGTGGGAAGATTTGCTCGGCCATGAACTTGTCAAACCGGCAGGCCTCGGCGCACGCGACACCCTGCGCCTTGAATGCGGCCTTGCCCTGTACGGCCACGAACTCAACGAAGAGCACACCGTTGCCGAATCAGGCCTTGCAGGTATGCTTACTTCCGAAGCCGATTATATAGGAAAAGCCCATGCCAAAGAAATAAAAAGCGAAGTGCTTGTTCCCCTGAAACTTGAAGGCAGACGCACGGTCCGCAACGGTGATTTGGTTATCAAAGAATCCGGCAGCGACGAAGCGATAGGCACGGTGGCCAGCGGATCTTTCGCCCCCTCCCTCGGCTTTGCCGTTGCATTTGCATTTGTAAAAAAAGAATACGCCGACAACGGCAGTTTTGTGCTTAAAGCCGGCAGAAGCGAAATTGCAGCCAAAAAAACAACTGCCCCCTTCTACACCGAAGGAACGGCAAGAATAAAACTTTCATAACGGAGACACATATGAAAAACCCAGAAAATCTTTTATATGCAGAAAGCCACGAATGGCTCAAAGTCGAAGGCAGCGAAGGCATTGTCGGCATTACCGATTTTGCGCAGGACTCTCTCGGCGACATTACGTTCATCGAACTTCCGCAAGTAGGCGAAAGCTTCAGCAAAGGTCAGGAAATGGGAACAGTGGAATCCGTTAAAGCCGCCAGCGACATTTATATGCCCTGCGACTGCGAAGTCATTGCCGTCAACGAAGAAGCCCTCAACAACCCCGAAATCGTAAACAAAGATCCCTTCGGCAACGGCTGGCTTATCCGCGTAGCCATCAAAGGCTCCACGGACGGGCTCTTAAACGTTCAGGACTACGCCGGTAAATGCGTTCATTAATATAAAAACTTCTCCCTGCGGAGAAGTTTTTTAATTTCATAAAAGGACAGCCTATGCCTTATATCCCACATACCCCCGAAGAACTGCAGGAAATGCTCGGCGTCATCGGCGTAAACAGCCTTGACGACCTTTTTGCAGACATCAAACCCGATATGCGTCCGAAATCCTTCAATCTTCCCGAAGGAAAAAGCGAAGCCGAACTTACTGCCTACTTTGAAAAAATGGCAGGAAAAAATAAAACCGATTTTATCAGCTTCCTCGGAGCAGGCTATTACGACCACTATATCCCGAAAGCCGTGGACGCCCTTTCTTCCCGCGGCGAATTTCTGACTTCCTATACCCCGTATCAGCCCGAAGTAAGCCAAGGTACGCTCCAATCCATTTTCGAGTACCAAACCGCCGTCTGCCGCCTGCTTGACATGGACTGCACCAACGCTTCCCTCTTTGACGTGGGCCATGCCCTTTTTGAAGCAGGCATGATGGCCGCACGCCAGACCAAAAGAAGCACATGGGTTGTGGACGAAGCCATAAACCCCATTTGGCGCAAAATGCTTGCCACCTACAGTGCAAAGCAGGAAATGAACATCGTTACCGTTCCGCACATCGACGGCAAATCCGACAAAAACGGCTTAATGAAAGCCATTGACGATACCTGTGCCGCCGTTTTGGTGCAGAACCCCAACTTCTTCGGCGCCATTGACGACTTTACGGAACTTTTCAGCAAAGCCAAAGAACACAAAGCCCTCGGCATCATTTCCGTGTATCCGGTCATGCAGTCCGTTCTCAAAACCCCCGGCGAAATGGGCGCTGACATTGCCGTAGCCGAAGGACAAAGCCTCGGTATGCCCCTTGCTTTCGGCGGCCCGTATCTTGGCATTATCGCCTGCAAAAAAGACTATATCCGCCAAATGCCCGGCCGTATTGTGGGCAAAACCAAAGACCTTAACGGCAAAGAAGGCTTTGTGCTCACCCTGCAGGCCCGCGAACAGCACATACGCCGCGCCAAAGCAACGTCCAATATCTGCTCAAACCAAGGCCTGTGCGCCCTCAGAAGCATTATCCATATGGCGCTTTTAGGCCCCGAAGGACTGAAAAGAACCGCGGAAACTTCCATGTGCCGCGCCCGCAGCCTTGCGGACAAACTGACAAAACTGCCGCAGGTGAGTCTTTTGAACAATGCGCCCTTCGGCAACGAATTTGCGGTTAAGCTTCCCAAAAACGCCGAAGAAATCGCGGAAAAAATGGCAGAAAAAGGCTATCTCTGCGGCTTCCCCGCCGGCCAGTATTATCAGGGCATGGACAATGTTCTTCTTGTTTCCTGCACGGAAAAAAATACCGAAGAACAAATCAATTCCTTTGTGGAAACTCTCGGAGGTCTTTTATGAGAACACTTTTTGACAAATCCGCAAAAGGCCGCACGGCTGTAGTTCCTGCAATGCCTGAAAAACAAGCCGGGGATATGCTTCCGCAAAATCTGCTACGCGCAAAACCGGCACATTTGCCCGAACTTTCAGAACTTGACGTTATCCGCCATTTTACGGAAAATTCCCACAAAAACTTTTCCGTAGACGGCAATTTCTATCCGCTCGGCTCCTGCACCATGAAATACAATGCCAAAGTGCTGGAACACATTGCAGCGCTTCCGGGCTTTACGCAAATTCACCCGCTCATCGCCCAGCTTAAAAACGGCGAACAATATACCCAAGGCGCCCTGCAGGCCGTATACGAAGCAGAACAGCTGCTTTGCGAAATCAACGGCATGAAAGCCTTTACCATGCAGCCCATGTCCGGCGCCAACGGAGAATTTACGGGCGTTATGCTTATTGCCGCATATCACAAAGACAAAGGCAACAAAAAAACAAAAATCATTGTGCCTGACTCCGCCCACGGAACAAACCCCGCTTCTGCCATGATGGCAGGCTATGAGGTTGTAAACATTCCTTCCGTCGACGGCATGGTTGACCCCGACGTACTGGAAAAGAACCTTACCGACGACGTGGCCGCCCTTATGATGACCTGCCCCAACACATTGGGTCTTTTTGAGCGCAATCTGCCGAAAATTGTGGAAAAACTCCGCAAAATCGACGCGCTTCTTTACTATGACGGAGCAAATCTCAACGCTATCATGGGCAAAATGCGCGTAGGCGACGTGGGCTTTGACGTCGTGCATCTCAACCTGCACAAAACCATGGGCACTCCCCACGGCGGCGGCGGCCCCGGTTCAGGCGCCGTAGGCGTCAGCGAACGCCTTGTGCCGTATCTGCCTGTCGGCCGCGTCGAAAAAACCGCTGAAGGCACATACAGACTTAATTTCGACTACCCGAAATCCATAGGCTATATTGCGCCTTTCCTCGGCAACTTCTCCGTATATGTAAAAGCGCTTGCCTATATCAGCCGCCTCGGCAAAGAAGGCATTCCGAGAGCCGCGGAATATGCAGTCCTCAATGCCAACTATCTGCGCAAAAAAATGGAATCATTCCTTACCGTGCCTTTTGACCGTATCTGTATGCACGAATTTGTTTCCACTCCGCCGGAAGGCATGAAAGCGCTTGACCTTGCCAAAGCCCTTTTGGAATACGGCATCCACGCACCGACAATTTACTTCCCGCTTATTGTCCATGAATGCCTCATGTTTGAACCGACAGAAACGGAAAACAAAGACACTTTGGACAACCTTGTTACCCTTATGCAAGAATTTGTCGAAAAAGGCAAACAAGACCCCAGCTTCCTGCAGCAAATGCCGCTTACGACGCCGCTTCGCCGCTTGGACGAAACCCTGGCCGCCAGAAGCATGGTTCTGAAACAGGAAGAAGAATAAACAACCCGTCCCCTGCCTTTACAAAAGGCAGGGGATTTTTATACCCTTCTCCGCTGTTGCGTATTTCAGCCAAACCGTCCCGCAAACAAAATCACGTTCATTATGCCGTTCATTCCTAAATCTCTGAAAAATTCCCCCCTGCCCGATCTGCTTGCCGAACTTGCCGGCGGACACAGCCCCACGCCCGCTGCATGGGCAGACACGGTCACGGCCGAACAGGCTCTTGAATTTGCAAAAGAACTGACAGCCTGCGCCGCAGCCGCAGACATGCATTCTCAAAATGCCGCAGCAGCATATCAGTGCATTGAACTGTATTTCACGGCTGTATACGGACAGCCGAACGAAAAAAAATTCAGCGCGCTTATCGGCAATGTACAGACCCTATGCCGGGAAAAGCTCAATCCCGCGATAAGCTTAATCTGCGATCCAGTCAAAAAAACTGTCCATGTACGGGAATACAAACGAAAACAGTCCCAAACAGCACCGCAGGCACAGCCTCATAAACAGCGTAACGGGAAAAAAACGGTCTACACCTGCATAACGGGCGGATACGACGCCCTTATCCAGCACACATGGCAGGCCAAAGACTGGGACTACTGCTGCTTTACCGACAACAAAGAGTATCTGAAGCAAAAAACCGTGGGACACTGGCGCATACTGCCCCTGCACTTTAAAACGGAAAACAAACAGCTGACGGGCCGCTGGCACAAAACCCACCCGCACCTCATACTGCCAAACAGCGAACAAAGCCTGTACATTGACGGGAACATCAATATACTGAGCCCATACCTTTTTGAAATTATTGAAGAAAAACAAAAATATTTTTCTATGGAACAAGCAGAACAGTTTGTTCTCGGTCAATTCGTTCACCCCGTGCGCGACTGCATTTACGAAGAAATTCTAGCCTGCCTGCGCGGACAGAAAGAAAGCAGACAAAAGCTGGAAAATGTCAAAAATCTGCTGACGGAAAACCGCTTTCCCCCGCACTGGGGACTGAGCGAAACAGGCATACTGTACCGCAGACATCACACTCCCCTGTGCATAAAGCTCATGGAAGAATGGTGGCATATGCTGGAACACTATTCCGTGCGCGACCAAGTTTCGCTTATGTACATTTTATGGAAAAACAAACAGCAGCCTGAGTGGCTCTGCCCCTATGCCTACCGCACGCTGAAACACGATTTTGCCGTAATAGCCCACAAAAAAACCATAACAATCCGCTAAAGCCCGTAACATTCCGTGCCGGCAAACGACTAGCCTGCGCAGTACTTGGCGGAATCATACCAATCTTCGGGCTTTATCACCCGAACGGAATCGCCCCACGTATACAGATGCCAGTCCATCTCCAGACGGCCGCCGGCAAAAAACCGCACGGTAACGGAACCGTCGGCATTTTCGGTCATAACTTGTTTGGGGTGAAATTCATAACGTTTTACCTCTTCGGCAACGCTTTTATCAAAGCGCCATTCCACCTCAAACGGCTCTTCCTGAAAAACACCGAAAGAATTTTCCGCCAATGCTTGCAGACTGACCCCTTCATCCATTTCAAAACGCTCTTCCGTTACTTCCATGGATACAATATTGCTCAAAATAAAATAATGCACTTTGTTGGCGCCGTAACCGTCGCTGTGCTTGGCGACCAAGTAATGGTTTCTGTCCCCGTACAAAATGCCGTAAGGCAAAAGCCGAAATTCCCGGACTTTGCCCGACGCTTTGCTTTTGTACACAACATCAATCTGTCTGAATCCCAAAACAGCCTGCCGTATTTTCTGCAAAATTTCCTGAGGCACCACAATTTTCGGCCCCACTCTGTGGGCAAAGCCTTCCGCTTCAAGCAGAACCTCGGCATCGGTATCAATGCGCACATAGGTTTTATCCACGATATTAGCCCGGATTTTTTCCGAAATCCCCTGCAGTATTTCCGCATTTTCCGCCAAATTGGCCGAACGCATGAATGCCGCGGCCTTTTCCAAAGCAACAAGTTCTTCTGCGCTGAACTGAATAAAATCCTTAAGCGTGCCCTGCGGAATATACCAATACTTTAAATTATTGCCGCCTATGCGCATTTTAGTCTGCGGAAATCTGTCGACAATAAGATCGCGCATACGTTCCGCCGTGCGCCGCGCAACCCCGAAACGCTCCATAATGTCCTGCAGCGACACCCCTTCCCGATTGGACTGCATCCAAATTGCCAAATCCAAAATATCCTGTGTTTTCTCGTACGGCATATGCCCCTCCGCTCTAGGCACAGCATACGCCAAATTGCCAACGGCCACAAGCCCGGACTGCCATGTGCATTTTTTGTTTTGCTTGACGGACAACACAATTTTGCATACATTAACAGTCAACAATTAATATAATAATCTCATTGCGTTATAAAAAGCAATGAAAGGAGATACCATGGAATTTTTCCGCGGACGCCGCTTACGCAACAGTGCTGCTCTTCGTGACCTTATGGCTGAAACCCAAATCACGGCCAATGACTTAATTATGCCCTATTTTGTTGTGGAAACCGATGACGAAAATTTTAAAAGCCCCATTGCTTCCATGCCGGGACAATATCAGCTTTCCCTCAAACAATTGAACGAAACCGTAGGAAAAGCCGTTGCCAACGGCCTGAAATCCGTACTGCTTTTCGGCATTCCCAAAGTAAAGGACGCCGTTGCCTCAGAAGCCTACAACGACAGCGGCATTGTACAGCAGGCCGTAAGAATGCTGAAACAAAATTATCCGTCTTTGATAATTATTACCGACGTATGCCTTTGCGAATACACTTCCCACGGTCACTGCGGCCTGCTGAAAGAAGGTGACAAGCAAGGCCTTGTCATCAACGACAGCACCCTGGAACTGCTTGCCAAAACCGCAGTATCCCACGCCAAAGCCGGCGCCGACATTGTTGCCCCCTCCGACATGATGGACGGCAGAATCCAGGCACTGCGCCAAGCTTTGGACAAAGAAGGCTTTAAACAAACACCGATTATGTCCTATGCGGTAAAATACGCCTCCGCCTACTACGGCCCCTTCCGTGATGCGGCCGAATCCGCCCCGCAGTTTGGCGACAGACGCACCTATCAAATGGACTTCCGCAATGTTTCCGAAGCCATGCGGGAAATGTATGCCGACATTGAAGAAGGCGCGGATATTTTCATTATCAAGCCTGCAGGAGCCTATCAGGACATTATCCGCATGGTATACGACCGTACCGACGTCCCCCTTGCCGCCTATCAGGTCAGCGGCGAATATTCCATGATCAAAGCCGCGGGCATAAACGGCTGGATCAATGAAGAAGCCGTTATCATGGAATCGCTTATCGGCATGAAACGCGCCGGCGCAAAACTCATTATCACCTATTTTGCCGAAGAACTGCTGGAAAAAGACATTATAAAATAAAAACAAGGACCTCTATGAACAAACCCCACTGCACCGAACTTGTGCCGGACATGAGCGATCTTGAAAAACAATGTCCCCATGCCGCCAGCCAAGCCTCAAACAATAAACACCCCGGACATATGCACGGACAAAGCCATGCCGCCGACGGCAAAACGCCGCCGCACAGCCTTGCGGGAATGCACCCGCACGCCAACCGCTTTCTGGCGGACGGCATTACCCCGAAATGCCGCCTTATAGCCTGGGAAGTTACGCGTTCCTGCAACCTTGCGTGCAAACACTGCCGCGCGGAAGCCCACCCGGAACCTTACGAAGGCGAACTTTCCACCGCCGAAGCCAAAAAGCTTATTGACAGCTTTAAAGAAGTCGGCGACCCCATTATCATTTTTACGGGCGGCGATCCCATGATACGCCCCGACGTGTATGAACTTGCGGGCTATGCCAAGGAACAGGGACTGCGCTGCGTAATGAGCCCCAACGGCACCTTGATTGACGAACAGTCCGTGCTGAAAATAAAAGAAGCCGGCTTTGCCCGCTGTTCCATTTCCATAGACGGCCACGACGCCGCAAGCCACGACGCGTTCCGCGGCGTTCAGGGAGCCTTTGACGCTTCCATGCGCGGCATTGAACTTCTCAAACAGCACGGCATTGAATTTCAGATCAACACCACGGTAACAAAAACCAATCTGCACACCTTCAAGCAGATTTTTGAGCTGTGCGAACGCATAGGCGCAGCGGCCTGGCATATTTTCCTCCTTGTGCCCATGGGCAGAGCCGCCAGCCTTGCGGGAGAAGTGATTACCGCCGAAGAATACGAAGAAGTTCTGCACTGGTTCTATGATTTCCGCAAAACAACCTCCATGCACCTCAAAGCCACCTGCGCACCGCATTACTACCGCATTATGCGCCAAAAAGCGGCAGAAGAAAACATTCCGGTAAACTTTGAGAATTTCGGCATGGACGCCATGACACGCGGCTGCCTCGGCGGTACAGGCTTTTGTTTCATCAGCCATACAGGCCAAGTTCAGCCCTGCGGTTATCTCGAACTTGACTGCGGCAATGTGCGCGATACCTATTTTCCCGAATTGTGGAAAAATACGCCATGGTTCAAAAAGTTCAGAAACCAGCAAGACTACGAAGGCAAATGCGGGGTCTGCGAATTTCACAAAGTCTGCGGCGGCTGCCGTGCCAGAGCCTACTCCATGGACAACAACCCCATGGCGCAGGAACCGCTCTGTACCTATATCCCAAAAAAGAAAGCATAATCACGCTATTAACAATACAAAAAAGACCGCCGGCACAGGCGGTCTTTTTTTATGCGAAAAAAAAAGCCCCTTCAAAAAGGGGCTGCTGATTTATTTGCCGATTTACTGCTGTCGGATTAATCCCAGGTACGCTTGTCTTCAATGGGACGAATAGCGGCAGGCAATGTAGCCGGAGCAAGGATTTTAAGTTCGGGACGAAGTTTAATGCGTTCGCGGAACAGGTGCATAAGTTCGTCTTCACGCTTAAAGTTGCTGGCTTCGATGTACAGGGTCATTTCATCAATGCCGCCCGGATTGGTAACTTCAATCTGCCAGCGCTTAATTTCTTCAAAACGTGCCATTACCTGTTCAACCTGATGCGGATATACAAAAATGCCCTTAATACGCGCCGTGGTGTCTACGCGGCCCACAATGTTGCCGAGCCTCGGACTGGTACGGCCGCAGGCGCAGGGCGTTCTGTCAATATAAGACAAATCGCCGGTTGCAAAACGGATAAGCGGATACGTCTTATTGAAAGAAGTAACGACAACTTCGCCCACTTCCCCGTCTTTGAGCGGAATGCCCGTATCCGGGTGGCAAATTTCCACATAACATCTGTTGGAAATATGCAGACCGTTTTTATGGAAACATTCATAGCCGATGCAGCCCACGTCAGCGGTTCCGTAGCCTTGACGCACAATAATATCGAATTTCTTTTCAAGCTGGGAACGCATTTTTTCCGTCAGGCGCTCGCTTGTCACAAAGGCAACTTCAAGGAACAAATCCTTGCGCAGGTCAATGCCTTTTTCTTCGGCTTTCTGTGCTAAGTGCATCAAAAAGCTCGGTGTGCCCACATAACCGGAAACACGCAGTTTCTGCATAATGTCCAGCTGGGTGGCGGCATCTACGGGACCTGCGGGAATAGTGGCGCAGCTCAGGTTGCGCAGCGGTTCTTCAAACATAAGACCAGCGGGAGCAAGGTGATAGTTAAACGTCACCTGCACGGGATCGCCGGGACGAAAACCTACGGAATAAAACGCTTCGGTATAGCCCCAGTAATCGTCATGTCTGTCTTCCGGGTCAAAAATAGGTCCGGGAGAAAGGAATATGCGGCGCAGTTCGCCGATGTCCTTGGTCAGCAGTCCGCCAAGACGCGGTCCCATGGTCTGCAAAAAGATCAGTTCTTTCTTTTTCAGAATGGGAATATGTTTAATATCGGAAAGGGTTTTGAATTTTTCAATATTGAACTGGGCCCTGTCAAAACGCTTCTTTACGTCTTCGGAATAGCGATACGCATAAGAAAGCAATTCTTTTAATTGAATTAAATTATATTGCTTGCGTTCACTTTCATCCAAAACTTCGCGGCGGCTGTAAATGCCTTCTGTACGGTCTTTACGGGTCATGGCAACCTCACTTTGAATTATGCAAGCACTATACATACGTTAAAAGCAAAATGCAAGAACTTTTTTATTTGTTTCAAAATTTCAATATGTTATATACAATTTTTACAAATATTGCCTTTTTTTGGGAAATACGCTACGGTATAACCAATTGATATTGCATATAATAATTTTCAGCAACATAAGACCGGTTTTTCCATGAACAAAAAAATCCTGCTCCATGCCTGCTGCGGTCCCTGTTCCGCCATGTGCATAGAATACCTGCAAAAAAATGATTTTGAACCCGCGGTATTTTACTATAATCCGAACATTCACCCGCAAAAAGAATATTTTCTGCGCCTTGCGGCCATGCGGCAGGTCGCGGAGCATTATCGCGTGCCGCTCACGGCTGGCAGCAACGAAAATTTTTTTAAAGCAGTCAGACAAGAAGATAAGCCGCTGAATATAAATGCTTTAAGAGAAGGAAAAAACGAAATTTTTCAGCCAGCCCCTCTTATGCGGCAGGCCATAGAAAAAATTCTTGCCAAATGGAAAGCCTATGCCGAGCTTTTTCCCGGAGAAATGTTTGAAAATTTATGCATTTATGCCGACAAAGCCCATATTGAAAACGCCGATGCAGAACTTGTACGCGCACTCCTGGCCGTGGACAGCTATGCCTTTGTGCGGCATTTAAGCACGTACAAGGAACAGGAACGCTGCAAAGAATGCTATAAAGAACGCATGGTGCAAAGCGTGTTCTATGCAAAAGAACAGGGCTGCGGCAATTTTACCTCAAGCCTTCTCTATTCCAAATACCAAAACCACGAGGATATCTGCACAACCATTGAAAACGCCGTCAACCTTGCCAACCGCGGCAGTGAAACTGCCCTGCATTTTTACTATGCGGATTTTCGGAATTTTTGGCAGCAAGGCATAGAAAAATCCAAAGAACTTAATATCTACAGGCAAAAATGGTGCGGCTGCGTTCTGAGCCGTCTGGAAAGCCTGGAACATATGGCAAAACGCGAGTACGAAAAACTGCAGAAAAAACTCAGCTGAAAAAATGCATCATTACACGGCCAAGACAGACAAAACCTGCAAAACCGATTACCAGCAATAAAATTTTTCTGAACGTTTCCTGCGTAATATATTTTATAAATGGAAAAGACGCCAGCATTCCGGCAATTCCGGCCGGTGCGCCGATACAAAGATAAGTTATAAATTCAGAAGTATACAATCCGGCCGCATAATGGCTCAGACAACTGGTGCCGGTAATAATAATCAAAGCAGACCCAAGCGCACCCAAAGCTTTTTGCTGTTTCCAGCCCGTATATAAAATATATATTGCCAGCGGCGGCCCGGTAAAAGAAATAGTAGAACCGAAAAAACCGGAAAAAAATCCGCACACTGCCCCCAGCGCCGTGCTGTTTCTTTCTTCGCTGACAGAAAAGCTGCGGCAAAAACTCCACAGCACATAACTAATCAAAAATACAGCCATTACCACTTCAAGTATCACCGGCGATACAGTTTTAAGAACAGCAGTTCCGAGCACAGCCCCCGGCACTGCCCCCAAAAGAGCAGGCAAAACAATGCGCACATGAAACTCCTGCCGGTATTTTATTGCCAAAGTAGACGAAAGAACCGTTACCAATATGCAGGAAAGCGGTACAATCAGCCGAATATCCATAAAAAGTGTCATCAGCGGCACAGCCATAAGCGCTGCGCCCATACCGCTTATGCCATTAACAAAACCAGCTGCAGCCCAGATACAGACAAAAAACAAATAATCCATTTTCTCGACCTCTACAGATTTATTAATTACATTTAAAACGCTTTGCAAGCAATAAAATTTACAGCAAACCGTGTAAAAAAGTTACAGTATTTAAACTGCAATGTAACAAAAATACTCACAGCATACAAACATCATGTTATAACTATTTGAAATTGTTTGTTTGATATTTGGTATGCAATTTGCAAATTAGTACGTATTGTTATGGTTGTTATGATACTTTGCCGCGCAAAGTTGATTAACCTTATGAATTTGGCATTGAGCAGATATTTATTGTAAATTGGTCTGACCTGAGGGGATATAATAAATCGGCTCAATGCCAACTAAATAAGGATGGTGAACGTACAAGAAAACAGCACTTATTTTTTTACTATATTTGAGATACAATAAAAGCCTCGTTTGAGGCTTTTTCTTTTGCTGTCGCAAAACAAAAAGAGGACTTATGAGCATTGCTCCATAAGTCCTTGAAATATATGGTGGGACCTGCAAGGGTTGAACTTGCGACCAACCGGTTATGAGCCGGTAGCTCTGCCAACTGAGCTAAGGTCCCACGCAAGCAAATAAATTAGCATTGTTTTATAAAAAGTCAAGTATTATTTTACCATTAAAACCCGGAGAAAATCAAATCCCCAAAAAGCGACAATTAAAATTTCCGCTTTGCCGTTATTTTTCAGCAACGACTGCATAATAATGCGTATTATCCCAGCGGCTGCATTCGGAAGGATAAATATCAATAACTTCAAAATGCTTAAATCCGGCTTCTGACAAAAGTTTTTGCTCGTGTTCCAGCGTTCTGTATTCGGAAAAATATACGGTTTTGATTTCTTCAGAAAAGCTGTCGACCGTAACATCTTCCGACACGCCAAACTGATTTTTTACCAAAATTTTTCCTCCGTCTTTTAAGGCATGATAAAATTTTTTATAAAAATCCCCTGCTTCCCGTGCGTTCAGATACTGACAAAACCCAAAACACAAAAGAAAATCAAACTGTTTTCTTATCGTATATGTTTCATGGGTAGCATTGACGATATGCACATTATCCGCCCGGACAATAAACCGGGAATATGCTTCAAAAGGCTCCACGGCTTCGATATACCGTACTTTATCATACAATTTATTGACAATAAGTCCTGTCCCCGCCCCCATATCCAACAGCTGTGAATCAGCGGAAACAAACCCCAAAATAAATTCGGCATCATACGAAGTAAAATCATTTTTATCCGAAAATTTAACCGCAGTCCGAGACACATTTTCCCTTTGTGCCAACCCGGCAAAAAACTCCAAAACCTTTTCGTTCATTTCCAAGTTCCAGCAAAATTTTCTTTTGTCCAAACCAGTGCCCGCTGGTAATCGTCATACGTATCAATGTCACAGGCACGGATTTTTATACCCCGCATAGGCAAATACGGCTCCAGCTGATTATAGACATTTCCGGAAAGGTATTTCAGTTTATTTTTTTGTATGCAGCAAGGGCCCGTCCACTCAAAACCTCCCAGTTCCTTTGAAAAAGCAGTAACCTCTCCCCGTCCGTTCAGCCGAACATATACCGCATCGTCAGACATTTTATCGGAATATGCAATCCATTCGCCTTCCGTTTCCAGCAGCATTTTTATATCGTCCGGGTGAACAAGCAAATCGCCGTCATATTCAAAAGCGTATTCGTTGCCGTGTCTTGCCCCAAGATAATAACTGGCACCGGTTTTGGTTTCAAAATAATTGTGATTATAAACAAAAATAACATCTTTCCTGTAAGAAAGAACCTCATCGATAACATCCTGCGCCTGAAAACCGACAACAACCCGCACATCTTCCACATCGCAAAACTGTTCCAGCTGCCAGCGTATCAGAGTTTTTCCATTAATCTCGATAAGCGCTTTAGTCGTACCGAGTCCCAGACGGGAACCTATGCCGGCACAACTTATAATAACTGACCGAGCAAACGGCATAACGCCCCCTCATCATAAACAGCATAATCCGCCACAGTCAGAATACTGTGAGCCGGAAAATGAATAAGCCCTGCGGCGATGGCCACATCGGCAAGCCGCATGGCCTCCATATCATTATTCCCGTCACCGATAAAAACAACGGTATCTCCCCTGTCCCTGTAAAACGTCACCAGCGATTCTTTTTTCAGAATTGAGGATATCTTGGTTACACTATCTTCCTGCACCACAGCTTCGGAGCAAAATGCCTGACAGCCTATTCTGCGGACAAGCTTATCCACCCAACAGTATAAATTGCCGGTTGCAATAACACAGTGTTCGGGATTTTCCGCAATAAACGCACAAATTTTTTCGTGCAAAGGAACTTTTTCCAGCAAATCCGAAATCTGCGAAACTGAACATTTTCCCAAAACGCCTACTCTGCGGATAAAGGATTCGATAAACGGAATATTGCCCTGCACTGTCAGCCTGGTCAAATCCGCAATTTTTTCCTGCAAGGCAAAATGGTCGGAAATAACCGGCAATGTTTCGCAGGTTGTCAGCGTACCGTCCAAATCAAAGATAAATCTGACCATTTTTTATCCCAAAACCGCATTTTTAATATCTTGATAAATACATTCCGAAGAATGCGGCCAATATCCCCTGACTTCCTTTTCAAAAAAAGCCATACGCGCTTCTTTCATCACATCATTTCCCTTCAAAACCACGTCTTCGATAAAAGCAAAAATTTCCAATTCACAGACTGCGGAATAATGGTGTTTAATGCATTGCTGGGCAAAATGTTCATTATAATTCATTCTGTCCTGAATTTTTCCTTTGGAAAGAAAACAAAGGGGCCTGCCGGTATACATATATTCCCCCAAATACGAACCGCAGTCATTAATCATGGCATGAGAAACCGAAAATAAACCGAAATAATCGGGATCGGTATGCAAAAACATATTGGGCTGTTCCTCAATCCTTTGGTAATACTCGTCAATCATAGCCTGCGGCCAATATCTGCGCAGAGAATTTTCCCATGCAGGGTGCGGACGAAAAACAAAGTCTGTTTCCGGATACATTTTGGCCAGACGGATAAAAAAATCATAATACCGCAAAAAACAGGAAAAACGTACCCCGACATCTTCAAAAATACTGTGATGCGAAGCAATGATAACTCTTTTCCGCCCTCTCGGCGCAGCGGAAAGCTCCGGAAGCCTGTCCATTTTCGGATACCCCAAAAACCGTCCGTTCCTGTCCTTCATGACAGAATGCCGCAGATATTCTTCATATGTTGCCTTGGTATCCAAATAATAGCGCCACAGGCAGTTCATTGCGCGGCCTTTTCTGAAAACATCCAGCATGGTATTGGAAACCAGCAGGCCGTAAGGAATATACACGGTTAAAATGCCAAGTTCGGCAAAATGTTCCATTTTTTGTTCTTTCGGGACAATGCTGTCATAACCGGCGCCAAAAATAATTATATCAAAATAATTATCGAAATTTCTGAAACCGCCGCTTTCTGAAAAAGAAGTCAGGACATTTTCTTTGCCGTACAGCTGCCGGGCCTTTTCAAGATCCGCCTGATAATCGTCACGAAAGATACTTGCCTGAAAAACAATTTTTACGCTGAATACCGGGTCTTTTTTAAAAACATCATATAGCACAGAAGCAAAAGCCGGCAAAAAATGCATAAAAAATCCCACACGGATTTTTCTGCCCTCTGCAGCCCGCTTTTTAATATCTAAAATTTTCTGCCGATATTTCAGCTGGCACAGTTCATAAAACGCTTCTGCTTCCATATATTTCCCCTGTCAGCAATTATGACTGATCCCTTGATATTCAGTCCTGCAAGGCGGCATTGCGGGCACACGCATGCGCAAAGGCAATTTCCTCGTCATAACCGGAAACTTTTCCGTCAATTTTAGCGGCAAGCACCTCTTGCAGAATTGTTCCCACAACAGGCCCCTGCTTTACGCCCAATGCAATAATATCATTGCCGGTAAGCTCTATTTTTTCATACCGAACCTGATAAATATAATAAGAAAGCTGTTTTTTTATTTCCTCGCCCAAAATTTCCTCCAGCCGC
This sequence comes from uncultured Desulfovibrionaceae bacterium, assembly GCA_949299515.1. Lineage (GTDB taxonomy): Bacteria > Desulfobacterota > Desulfovibrionia > Desulfovibrionales > Desulfovibrionaceae > Taurinivorans. The sequence goes on along the minus strand of CASGAP010000003.1, from coordinate 31,021 downwards.
ACAACCATATACAGCACGGCTTCCATGGCGAGATTTTTCAAAAGCAGATGCAGAACACTCATAGGCTCCTTATTTCTAAACCATGCTTCAACCTTGGGCTGAACCCCAATCAGCTGCGAACGCACTTCCAAATATTTTTCTGTCTGCTGTTCGGACAGGCACAAACGCTGCAAAAGCTCCCCAATATCAGACGTACCGACACCCTTGCCCATGGCCAGCACAAAAAACAGCACTTCATCAATTTCTTCGTGCAGATACAGCATACGGTACCAGTCCAAAACCTTATACGCTTCGGTAACGAACGCGGCTTCTTCGTCAGTGCTCAATTCAAGACACGGATGAATTTCCTTCAGCAAACCGAAATCCTGCATACGCAAAATACACTGCAGCACATTTTCTTCATGCAAAATAATTTCAAGCTCTGTAAGAATGCGTTTGCCGTCCAGCTTCTGCATAACCTGCAGGGCTATGGCGTTTCGTATCAAACGATCGCACTGCATACAGATTTTAAAATCATAGCGCTGTTCAAAACGGATTGCCCGCATGGCACGGGTAGGATCATCAACAAAACTGAGCGCGTGTAGCATACGGATCGATTTTTGCTTAATGTCGCCCTGACCGTCAAAATAATCTTCCAGTTCGCCGAAATTTGACGTATTGAGTTTTATGGCCATGGCGTTAATGGTAAAATCCCGGCGGGTTAAATCCATACGGATAGAAGAAAGCTCCACAGTGGGCAGCACTGCCGGACTCAGATAATACTCAAGCCGTGCCGTAGCAACATCAACCCGAAGTTCCTGCGCGGCATATTCAAAATGCATGGTTTCGTCTTCCAGCGCGGAAGAAGGAAAAAGCACAAGGGCAGTCATAAATTCTTTATGCTCGCGCACGCGGCCCCCAAGTTTGCCTGCCAGATAATGGGCAAACAAAATGCCGTCCCCTTCCACCACCAAATCAATATCCATATTGGGCCAGCGCCATTTTTCCCTGTCCATAATCAAATCGCGCACAAAACCGCCCACAACATACACGGAAATACCCATTTCCTCCGCAAGCTGTCCCGCTATTTCCAAAAGCTTTACACACTCTTTGGGCGTACGCACGCGCAAAAGCCGCTGCACATTGCGCTTATTCAGCCTATGGGCCTTTTTCTTGGAAAGGGCCGTATTTTGCTCGTCCAAAAACAGCCGCACCAAATCTGTTCTGGTCACCACACCGATTACCGGCAAATCCTTATACATTTCCTCGCTCAAGGGCTGTTCGCCCAGCGTGTGCGACGAAACAATAGGTACAAGGCGCTGCCTGTCTTCGATAATAATATCCATAAGAGTCTGCAGGTCGGTTTCCAATGTGGCACAGCGGATATTGCGGCTCATAAACTGGCTGACCCTGCAGCCGCCAAAACCGTGCTTAACGGCCCTTGCTGCCGTCTGGTATTCCAAAATTCCCACACAGCGCTTGTTTTTTTCTGTCCAAATTGGAATGGCTTTAAAACCGTAATGCATCATGGCATCGGTTGCGGCGTCGATGCTGTCGTTTTCGTCAATGCCGATGACAGGAGCAGACATTAACCTGCGCACCGTCTTGTCTTTATGGGAAAAAAGCATAATCTGGCTTTCGATAAACGTCAGCACGTCGTGCATACTTTTGTCTTTCACTGTGGCAGCCGCGGCATAGGCATGCCCGCCGCCGCCGAGCAAAGTCATAATCTGCCCCACGTCAACGGAATAATCCTTGCTGCGCGCGACAACCTGAACTTTGCCGTCCATGGCAGCCACCATAAAGAGCACGTCACAAGGATAAATTTCCAAAAAAAGCGGTGTCAGCGATGCTATGTCATACAAACATTCTTCAAACTTGGAACTTGCCAGCGCAAATTTAATCCCGGCTATATCATAAAACCTTGCAGACTCCACCAAATCATTCAATGCAAAAAGCTGTTCTTTATTAATCTGCTTGCTGACATAAGGAGTAACAAAATCCGGTTCAAACCCCTGTTCCACAAGCCAGGTGAGCACTCTGGTTTCACGGGGAGTCACGGAATTGTAGGTAAAAGCCCCGGTATCGGAATACAGGCCAAGACCGAGCAGATGCAAAAACTCACAGGGAATATTTTCGCATTCTTTTTGAATTTTTTCGCAGATTAATGTCGCCGTGGAGCCTACCAGCTCAATCCTGCCGCCATGTGCCTTAATATTTGTTTGGGGGTGATGGTCAAAAACAATGATTTCGATATCGCCGCATTCCTGCAGTTCATCGCAGTTTTGCTTAAATCCCAGCCTGTCAAGCAAAGGCTGAATATGCGTCAAACGGCTTGTATGGGACGTATCCACCACCACAAGCCGTTCAATATTTTCATAATCCGCTTCTTTCGGGGTTATATAAGAAAACAAAGGATCAATGACTTCATGCACAAAAGCCTGCACAATTTTTTCCTGCGACCCCGGATACACAATCTGGGCTCCCGGGAAAAACAGCGAAACGCTGAACAACGAACACAAAGCGTCAAAATCCGCATTTTGATGACAGGTTATCAGAGTTTTTTTCAGAGGATAGCTCATACTTGCAGCAATGCCTTTATTTCTTTTTTATACGGTACAAAAAGCTTTGCAGGCTGTCAACACAAAGCGGAACGGAAAATTACAGCAGATTTTCCTTTTTTAAAATTAACTCGATTTCGTCTTTTGCCAGCCCTGTTTTTTGAGCTATCATGGCACTGTTCATGCCTTTTTTGCGCGCGTTTAAAATAACTTCGCGCAAAAGATACGGGGAATGGCTGATTTCCTCCGCCTGCTTCAGCAGTTTTTTCAGCATAAAAATACGCTCTTCCATGGCAATATTAAGCCGTTCCAATTCTGCCTGACGCTGCACAAAGGTTGCCACAAGCTCCTGCTCCAAATTAGCATTACGCACCATTCTGTCCATAAGTTCGTCCTGATTATTCTGCATGGCCAAAAGCACCTGTTCGGACTTGCGCAGACGCTTAAAAAAGATCAAAACCAAAATAATCAGCACAAGTTCAGCTGCGGTGATCAATGCTAACACAAGCAAATTCATATAACCCCTCGGTAACGTTCCTCTCAGACTTTGGCATTTACCAGTTTACCGGCCAAAGGATTGTGATAAGACGGACAGGTTTCGACATCTTCATCTTTTTCATGGCGGGGGGCAGGCTTTTCCTGAAATCCCGAACCGTTTCCCCCTCCGTCTCGGCTGACAAGGGCAGCCTGCGGGTCTTCTGCCGTTTTTTCCAATTTTTTGTTTTCCTCCGCAACGGTCTGCGCCGCCACAACCTGTGCCACTTGGGCAAAAACTTCCTGCCTGTTGGCAATATTGGCAATAGTGACAGACATTCCCTGCTGCTGGGCATTAAGGAGCGGAACTATTTCATTACTCATAAACCCTCCTTATATATTGCAAAAGAGGTTAGAAAACCAAAAAACTGTCTATATAAAGCTCATCAACCTTTCCGTTGACAACATATTTATTGACGGCTTCCAAAAGCCCTACTTTGATACTCTGCTGATTTGTCGTATCCAAAAGAATTTCCGCATCCTGAATTTCCAAATAATAATAAATGGCATCGCGCAGCACTTTCTGATTATTGGAAATTTCATGAAAAACATTGTAATCGGCAGTTGACAGAATAAAACTGGCTTTGACAAAGCGCATATTGCCCATAGCATCGGCACACTGCAGAACAAAAGGATCCAGTTTTATCTGATGAACTTTCGGAGGTGTCCGCACCTCACTGCTGGGCACAACGATCACGTTCTGCAGAATGGGTTCTTCGGCCAAAAAACGCGGAACAACAAACACTCCGACAATAATAATTAAAAGTAAAGCAACACCGACGCCGATAAGAATGAACTTCTTCTTTTTGGACGAAGGAGCGGCTTCATCCTCATTTTTTTCTGCGCTTTCGGTCTTGCTTTCTTTATTTTCTTTTTTTTCTTCTTTTACTTCCGGTTCTTCATTTAAAAAGGGCGCATCTTCCAAGTCCAAGGCAACTTTATCAGACGCCAAGGCAAGAAAATCATCGTCTTCTTTTGCCGCAGGCAGATTTTCGTCACCTGCGCTTTCAATGGTCTGAGAGACTTTTTCTTGTGTCTGACTCACAACACGGCCCTTTTTTCATGCTACGGGAAAATTTTGTCAATTTTCTTTTTCAGCGTATCGGCAGTAAACGGTTTTACGATATAGTTGGAAACTTTAGCCTGCGCCGCTTCCAAAATATTTTCCTGCTGCGCTTCCGCCGTTACCATTAAAAACGGCAAATGTCCGATTCGTTCGTCGGCACGGACTTTGCGCAGAAGTTCAATGCCCGTCATCTGAGGCATATTCCAGTCGGAAACAATAAAATCAATTTTTTGCTTCTGCAGGATTTCCCAGGCAGTCGTACCGTCATCGGCTTCAACGATATTATTGAAACCCAGCTGACGGAGAATATTTTTTACTATACGACGCATTGTGGAAAAATCGTCAACAATCAGCACTTGCATATTCGGATCAAATGGCATATTTCCCTCATTTTATGTTTTATAAAAAGTATATCGGCAATACTTTTAATTTCTTTAAAGATTAAAATAATCCGCCGTCGCCGAAGCTGTGTACAAACTCCCTTCTGAGGCGCGATATCGCCTGCGAATGCAGCTGAGACACCCTGCCTTCGGTTACTCCCAACACCTCCGCAACTTCCCTCATGTTAAGTTCTTCGGTGTAATAAAGAGATAGTACCAATTTTTCTTTATCTGTCAATCTGTCTATAAGCACGGCAATTTTTTCGGTCAGTTCATTAAATACGGTATCGTGAAAAGGCTCGCCGTTTTTATCCCCTTCATTGGCAAGCGTGTCTTCTATGCTGTCCAAAGGAATGGCAAGCTGACTCTGCAAAGCTTCCATGCCTTGGTGGATTTCTTTTTCGCTGAGCCCGGTTCTTTCGTGTATTTCTTCAAGGGAAGGCTGCCTTCCAAGCTCCTGCTCCAGCTGCCAGACCGCTTCGTCAAGCTGACGCACCCGCTGCCGAAGCCCTCTGGAAAACCAATCAAGACGGCGCAGCTCGTCAAGCATTGCACCGCGTATTCTGCTTTCGGCATATGTTTCGAAGCGTATGCCAAGGTCTGCCCGATATTTTTTCAGCGATTCCATAAGGCCGAGCGTTCCGGCGCTAATCAGTTCAGACATATCAATACTCTTAGGCAGCTTAGCTTTCATCCTATACGCCAAATAGCGGATTTGCGGGGCATAGTGCTTTATCAGTATTTCTTTTTCAATGGAAGAGAAATCGTCCCAAACTTTCTCTCCGCCTTCCATTTCTACCCAGGGAGTCATACTCTATCCTCTAAAGAGAAGTTTTTTCCAGAAAAACTTTATATTGCCGTCGACAGAATCGGGACTGTCCCAATTCTGTACAGTTTTGGAAATTTTTTCCAATGCCTTGGCTGCCTGAGAGTTCGGATCGCCGATACAAAAAGGCGTCTGCGCCATAATGGCTTTGCGCACGGCCGTATCTTTCGGAATATAACCGAGATAATCCAAACTTACCCCCTCCAAAAAATGATCGCAAGCCGTATATAGCCGCGTAAACATTTCCTTTGCCATAGTTTCGTTTGAAGCTGCGTTAACCAAAATTTTAAAGCTTGAAACACCGTGACGCTGTTTCAGTACCTTTATCAACGCATAAGCATCGGTAAGCGAAGTCGGCTCCGTAGTCAGCACCACAAGCCGTTCCTGCGCCGCCAGATTGAAATACAGAACCGTATCGTGAATGCCTGCTCCGGTATCAACAATCAGATAATCTATTGTTTCGTCAAACGCGTCAAACGCTTCCAGAAGTTCCAGCTTCTGCCCCGTTTCAAGGGACATCATGTCGCTTACGCCGGAAGATGCCGGCAAAATTTTAAACCCGTACGGCGTATCAAAAAGAATTTCCGCAAGATCTTTTCCCCTGAACAGATCATAAACAGTGTACTGCGGCGTCAGTCCCAAGATCACGTCTACGTTGGCCAGCCCCAAATCGGCGTCAACAAGGATAACACGTTTTCCCTGTTTTGCCAAACAGCAGGCTAAGTTAACGGAAATATTGGTTTTTCCGACTCCGCCCTTACCGGAAGTGACGGTAATGACCTTTGGCATTGTCTGATTTTGTATATTCATATACCCTATCCTTTCGGCAATTGATGTTTTAAAATCAAACGCCATAACTGCGCCTCGTCTGCGGGCAGCAGCGATCCCTGCAGCTCTGCGCCGAACGACAAAGCAGAAACAGGCATACCCGTCCAAACGGCTATATTGATGAGCTCGGCAAAATGTTCGGCTTCGTCAAGTTTTGTCCAGACCAGAGAAGAAGGAAAAGCGCTTTTGTAGCGTTTCAGCAGTTCTTTCAGATATCTGTAATGCGGCGACAGCACGATATGCACGTGCGCCTGCACGGAATCCAGCCCAAACATACGTACTTTATCTTCCAATTTTTCGTTTTTTGCAAGCCCCTGCATATCAATAAATATGCAGTTTGCCTCTCCGCAGGCTTTGAGCGCGGCAAACATCGCTTCCTTATCCGGCGCTTCAAAATACGGAAAACCGGACAAATCCGCCCAATGCCGCAGCACCAGCCTGCCGTTTCCGCGCAGGCTGTCCGTATTGACAAAGGCAACCTTATGATGCGGTTTCTGCTGCTTGCGCAAAAGGGCAAGTCGCAGCGCAGTGCTTGTTTTTCCCGCACCGTAAGGCCCGGTGACAATATGAATGCGCTGCGGATAATTTTCAAACATAAAGCTTTTCACCGGCACCAGCGAGGCAAGCACTTTCAGCATGGAAGGATCTTCCGCCTGCCTTGCCATAAGCATATTGTAAAATTCGACGATTACTTCGTTTTCAACACCTTCGCGCTGCAGATATTCCAAAGCGACACGCTGATGCGGCGTCAGTTTTTCCAAATGCAGAGAAGGCTGCATAAGGGTATAGATATGCTCTTTCAGCCTGCTCCATTCCCTGTGCCAGTCGTCCCAGCCGCTCGGCACGCCGGCTGCCGCGCCCTTATCCGCACTGCGGTTCTGTTCCGCACGTTCCGTACCCGCAGTTATCTCAAAAACCCTGCGGCCGTCTTTCTGCCGCTCCCTGCTGGACAAAATAACCGCATCACTGCCAAGTTCGGCTTTTATGGCATCAAGAACTTCCTTGGTGCTGTTTCCTGTATATGTTTTAACCTGCATTATTCAATTCCTACCGTTCCTGCGGAATGCAAACGGATATCCGCAGGTATTTCAACCTGCGAAAGCACCGGCACATTAGGCAGAAAGCGCATTACAAGCTGTGCCACATGGGGCCGTATCATCGGTGATGTCAACAAAACGGGCTGGCTGGAAAACATCACCGCATTGTCAACCAATTGACTTATATTGGTTATAAATTTCTGTGCAGCCATGGGATTTAATGCAAGAAACGCTCCGCTGTCCGTTTGACGCAGCGATTCCTGAATAGTTTTGTCTGCCTGCGGATCGAGCGTCATCACTACGAGAGCGTTTTCGTCGTCAAGATACGGACGGATAATGGTTCGTGCCATGCGTTCGCGCACAAATTCCGTAAGCGTATCGGGATTTTTATTTACTTGCCCGTAGTCGGCCAACGTTTCGACGATGGTCAGCATATCGCGTATGCTGACATTTTCACGCACAAGATTCTGCAAAACCTTCTGCACCTGTCCGAGCTGCAGCACGCCGGGTACCAGTTCGTCCACAACGCGCGGTGCGGTTTTGGCCAGCGTATCAAGCAATCCCTGCACTTCCTGACGGCCAAGAAACTCCGGCAGGTTGCGGCGGAATACTTCCGTGATATGGGTTGCAATAACCGTTGCCGGGTCAACCACGGTATATCCTGCCACCATGGCAGCCTCTTTCTGCATTTCGCTTATCCACAGTGCGGGCAAATTAAATGCCGGCTCCGTGGTTTCGATACCGTCGATTTTTTTCGTGGCATTGCCAGGGTCCATGGCAAGATAATGATCTATAAGAATTTCTGCCGTAGCCACCTGATTTCCTTTAATAAGCAAAGAATACTGCCCCGGCCGCAGCTGCAGATTGTCCCTAAGATGCAAAGCAGGAATAACAACACCCATATCCAAAGCAAACTGCCGGCGTATGGAACGGATACGCGAAAGCAGGTTGCCGTTCTGCTCTTCGTCCACAAGGGGGATAAGCCCGTAGCCCACTTCCAGTTCAAGCAAATCAAGCGGCAGAAGCTTCTGCACTTCTTCCGGGCTGTCCAAATTTTCCGAAGCTTTGGCCCCGGGGCCGAGCGCTTTGCCGCCTGCACCGCCGCCAACGGCTTTTTTGCCTGCCGGCGACCCGGATTTTGCGCCCAACGCTTCATTATCGCCTAAAATTCTGGTTACCAAAAAGAGCAGGGCGCTGAACGTCCAAAACGGAACCAGCGGCAGACCCGGTACGATGCCGAGCAAAAACAACACGCCGGAAACCATTTTCAGCACTTTGGAATTATACGTAAGCTGGGTTAAAAACTCCTCACCCATTTTGCTTTCAGCAGCAGCGCGGGAAACAATAATACCGGCGGAAACGGAAATAATAATGGAAGGAATGGTAGCAACCAGGCCGTCGCCAATAGTCAGCAGAGCATATGTTTTCAGGGCTGTCTGAAAATCCATATCAAACTGCAGAACGCCGATAATAACCCCGCCTATGATATTGACGAAGGTAATAAACATACCTGCGGTCACGTCACCCTGAACAAACTTGCCCGCACCGTCCATAGCACCGTAAAAATCCGCTTCGCGTCGGATATTTTTACGCTGTTCAATAGCTTCCTGTTCAGAAATGATGCCGGCATTCAAATCCGCTTCAATGGCCATTTGCTTGCCGGGCATGGCGTCCAAAGTAAAGCGTGCGGCAACTTCCGCAATACGCGTGGTACCGGCAGTAATAACGACTTTATTCAAAATAAAAAGAATTAAAAAGATAACGGCACCCACAACATAGGAGCCGCCCACAACAAATTCAGCAAAAGACTGGATAATTTCCCCCGCTGCCGCGGCGCCTTTGTCGCCGTTCAGCAAAATAAGCCTGGTAGAAGCAACGTTCAGGCCGAGCCGAAGCAAAGTGGTAACAAGAAGCAGAGTCGGAAAAATGGAAAATTCCAGCGGACTTATCATAAACATAGAAGTCAGCAGCACAAGAAAGGACAAAGAAATGCTGAAAGAAAGCATAAGATCCAAAACAATGGTTGGCAGGGGAATCAGCATTAATCCCAAAATCAATACAACGCCGGCAGCAAGCGCTATATCGCCTTTGCCGCGGAACCTTTCTGCATTTTTTGCCAGTCGCTGCGTCATAAACCTTCCATTTTAGCAATAAAACAAGACAGATAAACAAAAGCTTTCTTCCGGGGGAAAACCGCGTTTTTGTTTAAACCATCCTTTTTTCCGTGCAACATATAAACTGTAACAAAAATATTAGAAAATTTCTAGACTTGCAAGAAGAAAATTTTCGTATTATGAATTGCCGAGGAGTTAAGTATGTTTTCGATTTTTTCTTTTTCCGATACGGCAAATCTGCCGGCACAGGCGCTTGATCTTCAGCTTCTTTCCGATGACGAACTGTTAAGCGTTTGGGAACAAACGCAGTTTGCGGAACTAGTGCTTGCCGAAAAAGGCATTCCGCCCAAAAACGTAAACAGCTATGCCAAACAGGTGGAAGCGGAAATACAGCAGCGCGCCATGCTTGACAGCAAAGCCCTCATAATCAACGCCATACTCAATAAAGAACCTTTCAGGGATTTTGCGCAAACCCCGCAGGACGGATTTGACTTTTTCTAAAGGCCTGCCGCACGCATCAAAGCCGCGGTTTTGCGGTACTGTTCTTTGTATTCGCTGTCTATGCCGGAGTGTTCTGCCATATAGGCATATGCTTCGGCCATGCCCTGCCCTGCCGCAGTTTTATCAAGCAGCCGCGGCAGAAGGGATTTTTTTGCAGCAGCATTCCGAAAATATTTTCCAAACGCTCTGCCCTTGCCCAAAGACAGTATTTCTGCAAAACCTATCCTGTTTTTTAAGACCCCTGCAAACAATTAAATTTTTAAAACAGGCCAGTGCAAAACATCAATAATCATATTTCCATTTGAAACCTATTTCGCTCTCTTCCGTACCGGCTTTTGTGCCCAAAGAAAAATTTTCGTTGACTTCATACTGCAGCACACCGGAGGTATCGGGCGAACTGACTTCCTGCTCCAATCCAATATACACATTGTTGCGCAGATATTTTCCGAGCTGCACGCTCACTTCCTCTTCTCCGCCGGCACTTTGCCTGCTGTCAATGGACAACACATCCAAACCGAATAAATTTTTGGTAGTGGCGGTAATGCCCGAACTGATATCAAACCCTACCAAACTGGTTAACACCGTAGCCAAACGGATTTTTTCAAAATCACTGAGTTCCGACATGGAACGGGAGAACAAAATATGCGCCAGCACTTCGTCGGAAGGCAGATAAGGATTGCTGCTCATCTCCAGTTTCGGACGGAACGCCATGCCTTTTAACGTAATATAGGAAGTAACGCCGTTGCCTGTATGCTCCAATTTCAAATCAAGATCAGGCACAATGGGCGTTCCGCCGTTAAAAACAATATCGCCTTTGTTCAGCTTGAGCACCGTTCCCAAAATATTCATGCTGCCTTTCCATGCGGACAGCGTGCCTTTGACTGCAGGATTATCCAGTCTGCCCTGAAGAAGCAGTTCTCCTTTCCACATAGTTTCAATTCCCGGAGCGTACACGCCGAAATTTTTCAGAATATGCACGGCTATGGCAAGATTGCCTCGGTTTGCGGCTTTTTTGCGGCGTATTCTCTTGTCGGAATCTTCCACAATATTCAGTTTCGGAATGGAGCTGGAGCGGATATTTTCCAAATGCACCTCACCGCTGTCAACCGTAATGTCGCCTTCAATCTTCAGAGCTTCAACCATGCCTTTAATGCTGAGGTCCCCGGAAAGCGTTGCCGTAAAATCATTACGGTAAAAAGGATTAAATCCGTTTACTTTCGCCTCCACGGCCACAACGGCCAGCGAACGCTGCATCTGCTTGATTTTGCGTTCCAACTCCGCACCGGAAAGAGTTTTGTCCTTTTCCAAATAATGCGGATAATACTTGCCGTGATACAAGAAAGGAATGTCTGCCGCACCGTTAAGCGAAACCGTGCCTTTTCTGCCGTCTTTTGCAAAAAATTCTATGCGGCTCCGTCCGTTTTTCAGCGTCGTTTTTAAATTTATTTCCGTAAACAATACGCCCAACAGCAAATCTTCATACCGGGCATTTTGGGATTCTGCTTCCAATGTCAGGGCAATACGGGAAAGACTGCCGGAAATGGTGCCCGACAAATCCAGCTCTCCCTCCAGCTTTCTTCCGTCAAGCGGAACATATCCCCAAAGGGTTTTCAGATTTCCTTTATAACGGATTTTGCCATTGACGGGCCTATTTTGGGAAACACGCAGCATAGGTTCGTAAGCCAGCGGAATCTGAAGAGATACAAACGCTTCCTGCACGCCATACTTTTCCTTGTCCAGCAAAGTTAAAGAAAAGTTTGCCCTGTGCTCCTGACCGACTTCCGCAATATTGCCTTTGACCGAAAAAGAAGCTTTCGGGCTCGAAAGCGTCTGAAAATCTTTCAGCAAAATTTCCATGCTTCCTTTAGGCTTGGACGAAGTTCCGGAAACAGTGAAATGAGAATTTAACAAACCTTTAAAATCTTTCGGCAGATACGCAAGGTCGATGTTTTTCATGTTCCCCCGCAAGTCCAGTTTCTGCTGCGACGCCACCCCGCTCAGCGTAAGCTCGCCTTTGGGGGCAATACTGAGAATAATTTGACTTAAATCAATCTGCTCCGATGAAATAAAAAATCCGGCCTTTTTCTTTAATGCTATTTTAGTTTTTTTATACGGGTAATCAAAAACAAAGCGCTGCACTTCCCCGGAAACGTGCGTTAAATCCGTCGACAGCTGCGCTTCCGTTTCAAAAACGGCATCTCCGCCAAAGCCCGCCCGCAGACGCATTTTGGAAAAAGGCCCCTGCAAAGAAACAGCTAAATCCGTAACTTTCCCTATATCGGCCAGTTCAAGGAATTTCAGGCCGACCGAAGCATCAGCAGACCCTTTGCCCCACAAATCGCCAAGTGCCAGGCGCAAATCAAAATCCTGCCATTCATACAGGTTGTAACTGCCGCTTTTGGCTCTGGCCCGGCCAAAAACCTGCTGCCCTTTCTGCTTGCTGTGTTTAAATTCCAGCGAATATTCAAGATCTGCAAGTTTCAGCGGAATAAAAAACGCATTTTCCAATGCCTCGGCCTTGGGCATACTGCCTTTGAGCGCCCCGCTGATGCGCAGAGCCTGCATTTCTTCATTGCCTGCGCTTTCCTTCGCATTATCCGTATCAGAGGACTTTTCTGCTTCAGCAGCGCCCAATGGCATATCTACCCGCAGATTTCCCGACAAACCGGCACCGAAAACAGTTCCTTTCAAGGTTTTCAGCTCTATAAATTTCTGCGTGCCCTCACCAAGCCCCAATACTTTCGGGCTCATGCGGATTTCAGACTCAACGGCAGAATGGATATCCATATAATCCGCTTTGAACGAAAAAAGCAGTTTTACCGGATAATTCACGGCGCTCTGATACAGTTCCTGCATACGCTTTATCGAGGCCGCATACGGGTGTTTCCGATACAGGGCAGTCAGGGCCTCGATATCCAGGGGAATAACCTCCTGCGGTTTCTCAAACCCATTGCTTTTTATGGAAAACTTCAAATTTTCCAATTTAAATTCCTGAGCATTGACCCCGTCTTTTTTATCAGACTCACTGCCGTAAACCATTGCCTTAAACTGCGGTATTTCCGCAGTAAAAGAAAGTTTCGGATCCTCAAGCCTGCCGGACGCGCTGAACGTACCGTGCATGGTTCCCGTCACCGCCTGCAGCGGGGTATCCAAAAAAGAAAAGCTCTTTATTTTAAATTCCGAATTGGCGGCAATTTCTCTGGAAATATCAATATTGGTTTTGTATTGTACGTTTTTCGCGATAAAATTAATATTTTTGGCCATTATCTTCGGCAGCTGCCGCGTAAAAAACTGCACATCAAGCTGTCCGGTTATTTCCTGTTCCCTGCCGAGCAATTCCTTCAGCGCGGGATTGACAAAATTCATATTTTTAAACTGCAGAGAATACGAAAAACCAACATTTCTGTTAGGAATTTCCGTTTTTGCCTTCAAGGCTTCCTTGACCGTAATATTCGGTGCGTCTTCCAAACGTTCGCCGCTTTCCGAAACGGAAAACGTATCCAAATTGACGGCAGCAGTGATGTCCGCAGAATTAAACAGACCCGGCACAAGAGGTTTTGCACTGACATTCAGGCTGCCCGCATAAGGATTGGTGCGGTAATACATACTTGCAGCTGCCGGTTCCCGCAAAAAATCACCGTCAAATACTTCGGCACTGCTTTCAGCTTCAAAACTGTCTATTGTACCCACCGCACGAAAAGAAAACGCAGCATGGGCCTTTTGAGTGTCAGGCAGATTCAGCACATTTTTCGCCAAAGAAGAAAACAGTCCCTGCCCGTCCGTCAACTCGGCAGAAAGACGGATTATTTTATCTGCGGAAACATCGAGCCCTGTCTGCCAGGACGCCGTTTTTTCCCGATACCCGGCAGAAAGCTTTCCGCTGAAACGAAACAATTCCTTTTCAAGGCCGGCATACCAGCTGCCGTCCAAACGCAAAGGCTCGTCAAAAAATTTTTCCGCAACCGCAGTGGATTTTTTCAGAGAATTGAGCACGGCCGGACTGATTCGGACATTGACAAAAGATATATTGCTTACCAGCACCGACGGCATATATTTGCCGAACGCAAGGGTATGTACCTGTTCAAACTGTTCTTTAAAAGACAAAGGAGGGTCTGCTTCCTGCGGTTTTTCCGGTACGGCAATACCGGGAACGCGCTGCAGAGAAAGTGCCCGGAACTCAATGCTCGGAATAACAACCCTGTACCGGAGCAAAGCCAAAAAGCGGCTGTCAACATTCAGGGATTCCAAAGAAAGAAATTCGCCCTGCCCGTCTTTCAGGCGCACATTTCTGACACGCACGGAAAAAGGCAGATTTAAATCCAGCTTTTCGGCATCGGCTTCCAGTTTATAAGCGGACAGCACGGCATTTACCGAAGAAAGAGCATAATTTTTTACCGCTTCTTCCACAAAACCGAAACGCAGACAAACAAACGCAAAAAACACGGCAAAAATCAAAGCCGCCGCCGTCAGTCCAGTATATTTGGCAAATTTTACAACTATTTTTCTAAGGGATATGCGTTTCATCAAAATGCCTGCCCAATGCTGATATACAGCTGAAAATCGGTAATTTCCTTTTCATCTCCGGGGTATGCGCCGGTCAGCGGCACGGCTATATCCAAACGCACCGGCCCAACGGGCGTATTGTAGCGAAAGCCAATGCCCGCGCCGAGCGCAAACTTTTCGGACAAATCCGGCTGCACGTCCTCATAAACCATGCCGCCGTCCAAAAAAGGCACCAAAACAAAATCCTTTGTAATATGCTGCCGTATCTCGCTGTTGAACAGCACATAGGAAACACCGCCCATAGGATCGTTATTTCCGTCATGCCTGCCTATTTCCTGATGTTCAAAACCGCGCACGGTACCGCCGCCTCCCAGGAAAAAGCGCTTGCCTCGGGGTATGTTTTCATCACCGCCGAGCATGGACCCCACGGCACCGCGAAGCGCCAGTACGGTTTTTTCGCCCAGCGGAAGATAAAACGCCGCGTCAAGCTCCGTCACCAACGCCGAAAAATTTACATTGCCGAAGCCGGCCATGGGCGCCAGCTTCAGCGATGCGCCATACCCCCGCTTCGGGTTCATTTTGGAATCGGTATTGCGGTATTTGAGCGTATTGGAATAGGTCAGTGACGAATATTCTTCGCCCTGCCATTTTTTCGGAATGACATAATCGGCATAAACTATGCTTTCAAGCCACCATTTTTCATGAATTTCCCTGTCAATGCCCAAACCGATTTCCGCAAATTTCTGATTGTAGGCATCGGTTTTTTCATAGCCTATACGGGAACGCACAAGCAAATTCTGTTCTTTGAAACCGAAAGCGGGCTTTTTCAAATCCGCTCCCAAATACAGTTCTTCGTCTTTCAGCGGCATATTCAGCTTAAGAATTTCCCCGCTGCCGAAAAAATTCCTGTGCTCCCAGGAAGCCTCTACCCCCAGTCCCTGATCGGTAGAATAAAACGCGGAACCGCCGATACTGCGCTTTTTGCCTTCGGTCACTTCCAAAACCACGGGAAGTTCAACCGGCTCCACGGCGATATCTTTGTTTTTTTCGGCTTTTCTGTCTTCCCTGTATTTTTGGTTATACTCCCGGTACACGGCTTTATCGTATTCTATTTTTACGCTTTCAAACAAACCCGTTTTCTGCAGCGCATCGCGGTATTGATACAAATACCGGACATCCCAAACGGCACCTTTGCGCCACGGGCAGAGTTTCAGAATATATTCGGAAGAAACTTCGGTATTGCCCGACAGCTTGACATCGCCAAGAACGGCAGGAAGTCCCTGATTGACAAAAACCGTGCCGTTCAGTTCTTTTCTGGTTTTATCCAGACTGTAGGCGGAAGAAGTAACTTTGGCATTGGGATAGCCATTGGATTTCAAAGGATAGGGCAAACGGTCCACTGTTTCAAGAATATCCTCGGCAACGGCATATCTGTCGGCAAAGCGTACTTCCTTCTCAAAAACGGGAATTGTATACGGAGTATATTTTTTAAAAATACTTTCCCTTTTATTTTCATATGTTAAAAAATATTCCGGCAAAACAGTGCTGTGCGTATAGCGAACCGCAACGGTGCCTATGGTATAGCGCTCGCCGGGATCAAGAATAATGCGCACAAAATCCAGTCCGTCTTTTTTTTGAATTTCATATGCAACGCTGCCCGAATAATAACCGTACGCCTCCAACACCTGCTTGGCGGCCTCCACATCGTTGTTAATACGGCGTATCAAGGCAAATTCATTGTCAATGGGCTGTTTTTTCAAAAATTCAAGCTGGCTGTTCTTTTTTACAAGATCCAAAATCGCCTGCCGCGTTTGGGGATCGGCGGCATTGTTTTTTTCCGCAAAAACAAATTCATAGGCATAAGCCGGTTTTGTTTCCTGTTTTTTGGCAGCAGTCTGTTCCTTCTGCCCGGGCACACCCAAAGAATCCTGCTTCTGAAAAAACGAACAGGACGCCAAAACCAAAGACAAAAAGACTGTTATTAAACCCCGAAAAAGAGGATTACATACCATAATCATAGGCTTTTTTTACCGAAAAATTCCGCCGGCAACAAGCTAGATTATTATTTAATTTTATGATAGGATTTTTGTCAATGAATTTTATACGAGGACACTATGACGATTAATCCTACGCAGATGGCAGACTGGGAAATTGCGGAACATTTTGAAAAAAATATGCTTAAAATTACGGAAATCGGGAAAAAACTGCAGCTTCGGGAAGAAGAACTTCTGCCCTACGGCCATTATATGGGTAAAGTCGATTATCAAAGTGTGCTGAACAGACATCAAAACACGCCCAACGGCAAATACATCACCATAACATCCATTACGCCCACGCCCCTCGGCGAAGGCAAATCCACTTCCACTATAGGACTTTTGCAGGGACTCGGCAAACGCGGCAAAAAAGTTGCTGCAGCCATACGCCAGCCTTCCGGCGGCCCCACCATGGGCACCAAAGGCTCCGCTGCCGGCGGCGGCCTTTCTCAATGCATACCCCTGACCCAATATTCTTTAGGTTTTACCGGCGACATCAACGCCGTCAGCAATGCCCACAACCTTGCCATGACAGCCCTCACGGCACGTATGCAGCACGAACGCAACTACGATGACGAAACCCTGCTGCGGCTCAGCAAAAAAGCCCGCCTCAACATTGACCCCAAACGCGTAAGCATAGGCTTTGTCATTGATTTTTGCTGCCAATCCCTCAGAAATATCATTATCGGACTCGGCGGCCCCAAAGACGGCTTTACCATGGAATCCCATTTCGATATTGCCGTAGCGTCCGAAATTATGGGCATACTTGCCATTTGCAGCGACCTTAAGGATATGCGCGAACGTATCGGAAAAATTATCGTTGCCTATGACAGAAACGGCAAAGCCGTAACAACCCATGACCTTGAAGTGGACGGCGCCATGACAGCCTGGCTCGTTGACGCCATAAAACCGAACGTTATCCAAAGCCTCGAAGGACAGCCGGTTTTTGTGCACGCCGGGCCTTTTGCCAATATTTCCATAGGCCAAAGCTCCGTTATTGCGGACAGAGTTTCTTTAAAGCTCAATGATTACCACATTACCGAATCCGGCTTCGGCGCCGATATCGGCTACGAAAAAATGTGGAACCTCAAATGCCATTTCAGCGGGCTGACCCCCGATGCCGTTGTTATTGTCGCCACGGTCAGAGCGCTGAAAAGCCACGGCGGAGCCCCCGAGTTTGTGACAGGCCGCCCCATGCCCGACGAATATAAGCATGAAAATATAGAATACGTGGAAAAAGGCACGCAAAACCTGCTGCATCACATCAATATTGTCAAAAAATCCGGCATCAAACCTGTTGTCTGCATTAATGCTTTTGTAACCGATACCAAAGCCGAAATAGCCAAAATCAAAGAATTGTGCGAACACGACGGCGTGCGCGTTGCCGTTTCCGACCATTGGGCAAAAGGCGGCAGCGGAGCCCTGGAACTGGCAGACGCCGTACTCGATGCCTGCGAAGATCAAAAATCCTTTGCCCCGCTGTACGCATGGGATATGCCCATTACGGACAGAATCGGCAAAGTGGCAAAAGAGGTTTACGGAGCCAAAGACATTGAACTTTCTCCCCTTGCCAAAGAAAAAATCAGCCGCCTCGAAAAAGAGCACGATTTAAGCGGTCTCGGCCTTTGCATGGTAAAAACAAGCCTCTCCCTTTCCGACAATCCGCACCTTAAAGGCGTGCCGAAGGATTGGAACCTGAAAATAAGAGATGTGCTGTATTACGGCGGAGCAGGCTTTATCGTTCCCGTCGCGGGCGACATCAGCCTTATGCCCGGCACCGGCTCTAATCCGGCTTTCAGAAAAATAGACGTCAACACAGAAACAGGCAAAGTTTACGGAATATTCTAGAAACAGGCTGTACTATGGAAGGATTTCATTTTTTAGGCATTTATTCGGGCAATCCGCCGAAAGACTCATCCGGTATGCTTGATGTCCCTTCGCTTTGGAACGTATACCTGAAACAAGACAATAAGGTATACGTCATTCAAAAGCTGGACAAAGAAAACAAGCCGACAGCCGAACAATACAAAATTTCGCCTGCCTATTTCGGCGTTAACTTCCGCCAAGTTAAAAACGCGCTGTTAAAACGTTCCGCGGAAAAAACACTGCAGCTGCTTGATACGGACAAAGACAAGCACGAGTCTTTTTTTGCTTCCTTTTTCAAAAACCATTCCGCGTTCAATTCCATTTTTCAGCATCAAAACGAGCAGCCCCCAAAAAAGAAAACAAATGAATTTTCGTTTCAAATGGGGACAACCGCTCAAAAAAATCCCTACAAAACCCAAGAGGACGACATCACTCTTATTCAGTCCCCTTCTTCCAAACAGTCAAAAGAGTTTCAGCTCAATCTTTCCGACAGCCCGCAGCAAAAGGAACAGGGCGCGGCAATACACGAAAACAGCAAACAATATAACCCATATGATAAAAATACCGACCAGCACCCCTTTGACGAAAAATTCTGTGCCGACCGTTTTGGTTTGGACACTATTTTAAACAGCCTGAACGACCCCAAAAAACAGCCTCAGACAAAAGAAAAGGCCGGATCCGGCTTCGAAAAAAATCTCTACGGACTGAAATCCAAACAACTGACCCCGGAAACAGTTTTGGTTCATCACAGAACAGGACGGGAAAAAACAGAACCGCAAACCATAGACGGCGACAACGAATTTTTTAACAACCTGTTCAAAGAAGAAAAAACGGAGCTTCCGGCCACTGTTCAGACAGCGGAACCCAACACGTCTCCCGGGGCAGACGAGGGACTGCTGCCCGCAAAAGGCAGCAAAACTTCCATCAGCCAATCGGAAAAAGCACAGAAACTGGACAATTTCCTGCGTGCGGAATTCCAAGTCAGCCTCAATCATTGGTATATGTCCAAAAAGAACATGGCGCTGCGGCAATTCCACAATATCATCAATAAAGAGGCAAATTTTGTCCCTGCCCACAAACATATGTTTACGGATTTTGCCATTCAGCTGCGCAAAATAAACCAGCACGACCTGGCACTGGTGGCGGCAATCCGCTGCACCAAACTCAGCCCGGACGACAGCCACGCTTTTTTTAATGTTGCCAGACTGTACTATGAACTGGGACGCTATGAAAAAGCCAATGAGTACATTGACAGAACCCTTAATCTGGAACACGGTCTTGCGCCTGCCGTGCGCCTGTCCGCAATTATCAAAGAATGTCTGCGCAGAAAAGCCATTAACAAATAAGCTATGAACAAAATAAAGGACGTTGCTATGAAAAAAAACATGATCTACCTTGCTTCAGGCGCGGTATTTTTAATTCTCGCCCTGTGCATTGCCTATGTTTTTACCGAACCTGCCGCAAACAAGCCCATACAGGAAACAGCGCTTCAGGAACAGGACGCAAGCCTGCTGACGGCTGACAATACTCCCCTTGACGCCCCTTCGGCGGATTCCTTGGTCTTTAACGCCCAAAACAATACAGCCGACATAACAACACCCCCGCCAGCCCCCGAAGAAAATAAAGCATATACGGCAGTACAGCCGCTGTCCCCTGAAAATCACAAACCGCAGGCAAACGCCGTAGAAGAAAAAACTGAAGAAGCAATGCCGCAGCCGGCTGCTTTGGAAGACAAAAAAGAAAGTCCGGCACCAAAACAGGAAACAAAACCCGTTGTGCTGCAGGACAAACTGCCTGTGCCTTTTGTCGAAGACTCCCTTAAAACCCGCAGTATCCTTGAACCGAAAAAAAACGCAAATACCATTATTTATGCCGAACTTATGATGGACGGCAACCAGGTCGGCCTGGTATTTGAAGGCGACAAACCGATTAAACCCAAAACGTTCAGACTGAACGATCCCGACCGCGTTGTGGTGGACATCGAGGGCTACTGGATTTTAAAACTTCCGCGCCTTATCAGCAACCGCATGGTAAAAGATATCCGTTTCAATGCCCAAAGAGATAAAACACGCATTGTTTTTGACCTGAAAGTCCCTGTTTCCTCCTCTCTGCTGTACAGAATACACAGCAGAAAATACCAGCTGGTGTTCAAATAATATGCAGATTCACGGAAAACACTACACAACAATCTGGCTGACGCAGGACGACGACCTGCAGATTATCGACCAGACCAAACTGCCCTTTGTCTTTGAAACCGTTACGCTGAAAAGCAACGAAGACGTATGCCGCGCCATTTCCTCCATGCAGGTACGCGGTGCAGGGCTTATCGGCGTTACCGCAGGCTACGGGGTCTACCGTATTGCCAAAAATTTCTGCGGCAATACCAACTGGCAGGAATATATGCGCGAAGAATGCGCAAAACTGCTAAAAACCCGCCCCACGGCAAAAAATCTTTCCTATGCCTTGGACAGACAGGCAAAAATCTGGCAAAACAACTCTTTTGCGGAAGCCCTGCCGCTGCTGAAACAGGAAGCCATAGCCATTGCGGAGGAAGACATACGCTTCTGCAAAAAAATCGGCGAACACGGCAAAACGCTGATAAAAGAAATCGCCGACAAAAAAAACGGGCAGCCCGTCAATATCCTTACCCACTGCAACGCAGGCTGGCTTGCCTTTACCGACTACGGTTCAGCCCTTTCGCCTGTATACACGGCTTTTGACGCCGGCATTCCCGTTCATGTCTATGTAGACGAAACCAGGCCCCGCAACCAAGGCGCAAGCCTTACGGCCTTTGAACTTGCCGAACATAACGTCCCGCACACCCTTATCGCGGATAATGTCGGCGGACACCTCATGCAGCACGGCATGGTTGACCTGGTAATTGTCGGCGCAGACAGAGTCAGCCGCCAAGGCGATGTGGCCAATAAAATCGGAACCTATTTAAAAGCCCTTGCCGCCCTGGCAAACAGTGTACCCTTCTATGCGGCCCTTCCTTCTTCCACCTTTGATTTTTCCGTAAAAGACGGCGTCAAAGAAATTGAAATCGAAGAACGCAGTGCCAGAGAAACCGAATACGTTACCGGAGAATTTTACGACAATACGGGAACAGCCCGCATTCAGGAAGTCAGAATATGCCCTTATCAAACAAAAGGACTCAATTACGCTTTTGACGTAACCCCGCATACGCTGATAACCGGACTCATCACCGAACGCGGCATTCTTGAAGCCAACGAACAAGCCATTCTGAACTGCTATCCGGAAGCAAAGGCCTTTCTGTAACCAAAACCCCGAAGGACACAATACATTCATGTCACACAACGCCCCCAAAGACGGCTGCATAAAATTCCGCTGCAGCCATACCTACGCGGAGTGGAACAGCCAAGAACTGCCGCTTGATAAAGAGCTGCTGAGTCTGCTGAAGGAAACAGACAGGTTCAGAACCCGGATTTTTGACCAATCCTTTATCGGAATGTACGAAAACGGCATAGGATACGGCAATTTGTCTTTCCGCTGCAAAGACAAATTCATTATCACCGCAAGCGGCACAGGCGGAGCAAGAGAACTCGGCATTGACGGCTATACGCTCGTATGCGGAGCAGATATAAAAAACAATACGGTTTACAGCATAGGACCGCTTCCCGCAAGTTCGGAAACCATGTCCCACGCCGCGGTTTATGCCGCAAGCTCAAGCGCACGCTTTGTGCTGCATATCCATAATATGCCGCTTTTCAGCCTGCTGAAAGAAAAAAACGCTCTGTCAACGGCCGAAGACATTGCCTACGGAACCCCGGAAATGGCACAGGCCATAACAGCAATCGTACAAAAATATCCCTCGGAAGGAATAATAGCCATGCTCGGCCATGAAGAAGGGATTTTGCTATACGGCATGAGCATTGCCCATATTGAGGCGCAGCTTGCTTTCATCTGCCAGGAAGCACGCAAAAAGCAATGCACCGCGTGTAAAAAAGGAGAACATTATGACTAAAATCGCCATTATCGGCGGAAGCGGTTTAGAAAAAACCGACCTTATCCAATCCGTCACCGTCAGGGAAATCGATACAAAATGGGGCAAACCGTCTTCCCCGATTACAGAAGGAACGCTCGGCAACGTGCAGGTAGCGTTCCTTTCCCGCCACGGCTACGACCATTCCATAACGCCTACACACGTAAACAACCGTGCCAATATCGCCGCGCTTAAACAAATCGGCTGCACCCATATCATTTCCAGCACGGCAGTCGGCTCCCTGCGCGAAGAAATTCACCCCGGCCATTTGGTTATTCCCGATCAGTTTATAGATTTTACAAGATTCCGCGCCAATACATTTCACGAAAATTTCAAAGACGGCATACACCATCTGAACATTGCCGACCCGTTTAACGAAACTATCCGCAATGCGCTGATAAAAGTATGCGAACTGCTAAAATTTGACCATCACCCCAAAGCAACCGTAATAACCATTGAAGGCCCGCGCTTTTCTACCAGAGCAGAATCCCATATGTTCCGCCTTTGGGGAGCGGACATTATCAATATGAGCGTGGCACCGGAAGCCATTTTGGCGGCTGAACTGGAAATACCCTACGCAACCATTGCCATGAGCACCGATTACGACACATGGCGCGAAAATATCGCTCCGGTAACTTGGGAAGAAATTAAAGCCGTTATGAAAAAAAATACCCAAAAAGTGCAAAAGGTCTTTTCCGAGGTTATCCCTCTTCTTGCAAATTCATAAAAAAAAAACGTATAAAAAATTATTCTATTTTGTGGGAGGTCGGCTGTGAAAATTAGCCTTACAAGTCAAATGTTGATTGCCCTGATTGCAGGCTGCATCTGCGGTCTTATCGTATCCAATATCGGTATTGATCCGGGATATTTTAAACCTCTGGGCGATGTTTTTATCAACCTTATTAAAATGTTGGTTGTTCCGTTGGTATTTACAACCCTTGTTGCCGGTGCCGCCGCTGTGGGCGATGTGAGCCGCCTTGGAAAAATTGCCGTAAAAAGCCTTATTTATTATACCGTTACAACTATCATTGCCGTTACTATCGGCTTGATTGTTGCCAATATCCTGCAGCCGGCCAGCGGTGTTGAACTCAATGCGGATACGGCCAAAGCAGTTGCCGTTACCCCTCCTTCCCTGCTTTCCGTTTTCATGGGCATTATCCCAACCAACCCCGTAAAATCCATGACCGACGGCAATATGCTGCAAATCATCTTCTTTGCGATTTTCCTCGGTATTGCCGTAAGCTCACTGGGCTCAAAACATAACCATATCCACCAGTTTTTCGACAGCTTCGCCGAAGCAATGCTTAAACTTACTTCCATGGTTATGCTTTATGCTCCCATCGGCGTTTTCGGTCTTCTTACATACACGGTCGGTACCTACGGAGCAGAAGTGCTGCTTCCGCTTTTAAAACTCATTATCGTAATGTTTATCGCCTCCCTTATCCATGTTGTTATTATCTACCTGCCCTGCGTTAAATATTCCGGCGTCCCGATTAAACGCTTCTTCAATGAACTCACCTCTACTATCCTTATCGCTTTTTCAAGTGCCTCCAGCGCAGCCGCACTTTCCAGCAACCTGCAAAGCGTACAGCGTTTGGGCGCATCCAAACCTGTTTCAAGCTTCATGATTCCTTTGGGCAATACTATCAATATGGACGGAACCGCTATTTATATGGGCGTCTGCTCCATTTTTGCCGCAAACTTTTTCGGCATTGACCTTACCTTTGATAAACAAATCCTCATCGTTATCATCGCCATGCTCGCCTCTGTAGGCACCATGGGCGTTCCGGGTGCAGGCGTTATCATGATTTCCATGGTATTTACCCAAGTCGGCATTCCGCTCGAAGCCATTGCCCTCATTGCCGGCATCGACCGCGTTCTTGACATGATGAGAACAACTCTTAACGTGCTCGGCGACGCAACAGGCGCTTTGGCAGTTTCCAAAGCAGAAAACGATATGCAGCCCATGCAGGATTAATCATAACGTTTTTTTATGCACAACCCAAAAAGACCTGCAAAAATGCAGGTCTTTTTTTATAATTGCACTAAAATATTTTTCTAAATTATTTTCTGCAGAAAATGATTTCCCCGCAGTCACCGCCATTAACCGAAATATACGGAGCATTACCGAATTATCTGCTTCAGCTCCGTACATTCAGTGAATAAGAAAACAAAAAAATTCTTTTTCCTAAATGAAAAAAATCAACTTCCTTACGGTTTAAAATATTATAATGCCGACCTAGTTAAACGTTATCCTTTGCTGTCCCTTTTTATAATTTTTGCGTTATGTGAAATAATACTTATACAAATTATTTATAATTATAAACTATTATCCATCATTTTGGGCTATGTGAATATAATATCTTGAATTATAAAATAATTTTCACAATATTTACAAAAAATATAAGCCGGTGATATGGTTAAAATACGCAATAAAATATAGGAGGACTACCATGAAAGGATTTGCTATGCTTGGTATTGGCAAAGTAGGTTGGATAGAAAAACAAGCCCCGCAGTGCGGCCCGTTGGACGCCATTGTTGAGCCCTTAGCTGTATCACCCTGTACCTCTGATATTCATACTGTTTGGGAAGGCGCAATAGGAGACAGGCACGACATGATTTTAGGCCACGAAGCCGTTGGCCGTGTCGTTGAAGTAGGATCTCTCGTTAAGGACTTCAAGCCGGGTGACACAGTCATTATTCCGGCCATTACTCCAGACTGGTCATCAATTGAAGCACAGGCCGGCTATTCCATGCACTCAGGCGGTATGCTTGCAGGTTGGAAGTTTTCCAACTTTAAAGACGGTGTTTTCGGAGAACTTTTCCACGTCAACGAAGCTGACGGAAACATGGCTCTTCTTCCGGAAGGCGTAGATATTGTAAGTGCCTGTATGCTCTGCGACATGATGCCTACAGGTTTTCACGGAGTCGAACTTGCCCAGGTAACGTTCGGAGATGATGTGTGCGTCATCGGAATAGGCCCCGTAGGCTTAATGGCTGTAGCAGGAGCTGCGCTTCATGGTGCCGCAAACCTCTTTGCCGTAGGCTCACGCCCCAAATGCGCAGAAGTAGCCAAAGAATACGGTGCAACAGACATCATAAACTATAAAAACGGCGATATTGTCGAACAAATAATGGAAAAAACAAAAGGAAAAGGCGTTGATAAAGTCATTATTGCAGGCGGTACCGTTGACACCTACGCCCAGGCAATCACCATGCTGAAACCGGGCGGAAGAATCGGCAGCGTCAATTATTTAGGTTCAGGCGATTATGTGAAAGTTCCGAGAGTCGAATGGGGCTGCGGTATGGGACATAAAGTTATTGCAAGCGGTTTAATGCCCGGCGGTCGTCTGAGAATGGAAAAACTTGCCGCACTCGTTCAGCATAAAAGAGTTGATTTATCAAAATTGATTACTCACCGTTTCGACGGATTCGATAATATGGAAAAAGCCCTGCTGCTTATGAAAGACAAACCCAAAGATCTCATTAAACCCGTTGTTGTTTTGTAATATTATTTTATATAAATGCTCATTGCCCCTGCTGCACAGGGGCAATTTTTTTTTATTTTTATGCGGGGGAAATGATTCTCCCCGCCCCCCCCTCATTACACTGAATTTACGGAGCTGAATCCGAATGTTTCGGATTCAGCTCCGTTAATAACGTAAATAAGAACGACCAAAAAAATCTTTATCTCAATCAATAACATTAATTCAAAAACACACCCTAATTTGCAAGTACATTTTTTTCATACCCAAACAAAATAAATTCAATCGTATTTTATTTATATAATATCCGGTACTGTACTCATTTCATGACAAAGCCAGCTTTTGGTTAAAAGCTCATAACAACCCCAAAGCCAAAATTTTATAACTATTCCTCATTAATAACATTAAATTTTGGTTTGACTTTCCTATATATATATATTGAAAGAGGAGGGTGTATGGTATTCAGTTCTTTTGAATATTTTGTTTTTCTATTCATAACAGTTGCTGTTTATTATTTCTGTCTGTATAAAAAATTTACCCAATATTTGCTGCCTGTCATTGTTACAGCTTCTATATTTTTTTACGGTTACTGGAACCCTACAAACTTGTCTGTTATTTTAATTTCCATTGTAACAAACTACGTTTTCAGCAAAATTTTGTGTTCTGAAATCAATTTCAGAAAAACAATATTTATTCTGTCCGTATTATTTAATATTCTTTTAATTTTTATTTACAAATATCTGGATTTTTCCGTTTCTGTTATCAATTACTGTTTCAATCAGCAGCTTCCCTTATTTCATATTATCCTTCCCATAGGCATCAGCTTTTTCACCTTTCAACAAATCGCCTATCTTTCCGACTGTTATACCCAAAAACATATAAGTTCCGGAGAAGGCTTTCTCAATTATTGCTGTTTCATCTGCTTTTTTCCGCAGCTGATAGCCGGCCCCATTGTTCACCACAAAGACATCATTCCCCAATTTCATTCTGTCCGCAATCAAATCATACGCTGGAAAAACATCCATTACGCGATTATGTTTTTCACTCTGGGACTTGCCAAAAAACTGCTTATCGCCGACAATCTTTCCCCTTTTGTTGCATATTGCTTTGACAAAACGGATCAACTTTCCTTTTTGGAAGCGCTGTTCGGCAGTTTATGCTATACGTTTCAGCTTTATTTTGATTTCTCGGGTTATTCCGATATGGCTGTGGGCAGTGCCCTTTTTTTCAATATAAAACTGCCCCATAACTTTTTCTCTCCCTATAAAGCCACATCCATACAGGATTTTTGGAGAAGATGGCACATTACCCTGTCTGTTTGGCTGAGAGATTATCTGTATATTCCGCTCGGAGGCAGCAAAAAGGGAAAAAAACGCACCTATTTCAATCTGTTTGTCACGTTTCTTATAGGAGGGATTTGGCACGGAGCCGCCGTAACGTTCATAATCTGGGGAATACTGCACGGAATTGCTTTAATCGTACACAGAATATGGAAAGAAAAAAAGTTCATTAAGCTGCCCGTTGCCGTATCTTGGGGTATTACTTTTTTATTCGTCAACTTTTCCTGGATTGTATTCAGAATAACGGATTTAGACAGACTGGCGGTTTTTGGCGATGCATTTGCTTTTCAGCACGGCTTTTTGTTCAGCAAAACATTTATCAAAGAAATAAATGCCCCAGATTCCCTTTATCCTGAAAAAGCCCTCGGTATTCTTGCCGTATTGTTTGTTTTTGTTTTTCTGAAAAACACCCAGCAGTTGCAGCGTAAATTCAAAACAAAACGATTCACGGTATATTGCGGGATTCTGTTCTTTTTATGCGTCTTAAAACTTCTTTCTCCAGAAAACACGCAAGAATTCATTTATTTCCAATTTTAAAAGGAAATTTTATGTACAAACAGAGAATAAAACTTTTTTTTCTTATCAGCTTTTTATTATTCGCTTTATCTTTCTTTTTCATATTGCTTTTTGCAAAATACCCTTTATATACGCAGGCTGAATACTGGCTAAAAGACGCAATTACCATAAAAAATGAATATAACAAACAAATCCGTTCACCCAAAATTATTGTTATAAGCGGTTCAAATTCATTGTTTGGAATATGTTCATCATTATTGCAGGAAAAAACCCGCTACAATGTATTAAATTTAGGACTGCATGCAAGTCTGCCTTTGGAATTTTTAATCATTCTCGCAAAAAAGTATGCAGAACCGAACGATATTGTTCTTATGCCATTGGAATTTTCATATTATTGTTCGGAAAAAATTTTCAACAGATGGCAAATAGAAAATTTAACCACTTGGGGCATCGAATATTTAAAAGATTTCAATTTATTGGACAGAACCCAAATAATACTAAAAGCAATGTCTACCTACTATAACAGGCTAAAAAAATGTACTTTTAAACTACCGATAAAAACATATGACGAATATGTCAAAAATAAAAATATGTCCGCATTGCTTTCTGACAAATATGACTATGGAAATTCAATAAATTTCTACGGCGAAATACTTATGGATCAAAAATCAAAACTACCCCAAACAGTTACCTACTCTTATATTAACCTAGAACATATTAAAAATTTTCGATTTAATGAATTGAAACTTCTGGCTGATACTTTAAAAAAACAAAATATTCAACTGTTATTCACTTTTCCTGTCATGTTTAATAATTCTCAGTTTAATTTATCAAAAAAAGAAAACGCAATTTCTATAGAAAAATTCAAAAAGAAATTTGCTGAATTTCATTTACCCTTAATAGGAAATCCTAAACTATTAACTCTTGATTTACCCTATTCCTATGACACCGCATACCATGCAAATGCCGAAGGAGCAATTTTACGAACACTATATTTAGCAGATGCCATTAATGCATATCTTTTAGGAAAGGAAAACAGTATAGCAAATATCACAACTTATAAAAAAGAAAAAGAAAAAGAAGCTTATACTATTTTGGAAAAATATCGACTGAAAGGATACATCTTTTAATATATTCATAAAATAAATTCTGTCAGATTAAATAATATTTTAATAACATAATGAAATTCAATAGATTAAGTAAATAAAAAATAAAAAAATTATTAACTGCTTTGTTATAAATTTAACAGCCGCGACAATAAGAAAATTATTAAAAATAATCAAAAAAATCAATCATTATTTGACGGAATTCAGAGAACTTATCCTTGAAAAAAGCGTTCGGAACAACAAAAGAAATAGGAGTTTTTGAGTTCAAAGAAAATTATTTCGAACCTAAAAGAATCAAAAGAAACGGAGACGTAGAGCAACCGGAAAAAATCCTTTTTATGAATTCTAAAACAAGAAAGAAAAGTTATTGTAAACATAGTTCCTCACGGATAGAATGAAGAATTGATGCCTATAACTCAAAAATTAATCCTTGAAAATTTCATAATTCATACAAAGTATGAAAAGCTTATAACGAGCTTATCGTAAACAATTGTAGCCATTATCATGGTGTTTCTCTATAAAAATGAATTTGTAAGGGAAAAATCATACATTAATGAAATAAAAAGATTTTTGAGTACTGCCAAAAGAAGATTAGCAAAATTTAATGGTCTTACAGATGAAAAATGTATTTTGTATCTAAAAGGATGTAACTTTAGATTTGATCTTAGAAATAAAATTTCTCAAAATTTCTTATGAAATTGTATTTCAAAAATAAAAAATGATAGTCTAGAGCCTTTCATGGAAATGTCCTTCTTTGGTTGTAATTAACAAATACATCAATTGTATACCCAAAAAAAAACAGTCTTATATCAAAGATTTTGTATTCCACCTACATAATAAGTGTTCTTTATATACATAAAAAAGGCTGACACAGGGTCAGCCGTAAATATCAAGTCAAACAAAGGGTAAAAGAAAAGGCTTAGCATCGTCCTACTTTCCCACAATAGAAACTGCAGTATCATCGGCGAAGAAGAGCTTGACTTCCGAGTTCGGAATGGGATCGGGTATACCCTCTTCTCTATGGACACTAAGCCAAATTTGCGCTCAAGCCAAAAGGCGAGCTAAATATATAATTGACAGAAAAAGAAGAAAGTTTTTGGAAACAAGACAAACGGACTATTAGTATCGGTCAGCTGAACACGTCACCGTGCTTACACCTCCGACCTATCAACGATGTAGTCTGCATCGGTCCTTCAGGGAAAACTTATCTTAAGGCAGGCTTCCCGCTTAGATGCTTTCAGCGGTTATCCCTTCCGCACATAGCTACCCTGCTGTGCCGTTGGCACGACAACAGGTCCACCAGAGGTGCGTCCATTCCGGTCCTCTCGTACTAGGAACAGGCCCTTTCAATTTTCCTACGCCCACAGAAGATAGGGACCAAACTGTCTCACGACGTTTTAAACCCAGCTCGCGTACCACTTTAAACGGCGAACAGCCGTACCCTTGGGACCTGCTTCAGCCCCAGGATGTGATGAGCCGACATCGAGGTGCCAAACCGCATCGTCGATGTGAACTCTTGGATGCGATCAGCCTGTTATCCCCGGCGTACCTTTTATCCAATGAGCGATGGCCCTTCCATTCGGGACCACCGGATCACTAACGCCAACTTTCGTTCCTGCTCGAAATGTCTCTCTTGCAGTCAAGCTCCCTTATGCGTTTGCACTCAACGCCTGGTTTCCGATCAGGCTGAGGGAACCTTTGCATGCCTCCGTTACTCTTTAGGAGGCGACCGCCCCAGTCAAACTACCCACCAGACACTGTCTCCCTCCGGGTTCACCGGCAGGGGTTAGGATCTTAAACATGTAAGGGTGGTATTTCAACGGTGCCTCCATCCATACTGGCGTACAGATTTCACTGGCTCCCACCTATCCTACACATACAGGCCCAAAATCCAATGTCAAGCTATAGTAAAGGTGCACAGGGTCTTTCCGTCTTTCTGCGGGTACACGGCATTTTCACCGCGAATTCAATTTCACCGAGTCTCTGGCCGAGACAGTGTGGAGATCGTTACGCCATTCGTGCAGGTCGGAACTTACCCGACAAGGAATTTCGCTACCTTAGGACCGTTATAGTTACGGCCGCCGTTTACCGGGGCTTCGATTCAAGGCTTCGCTTGCGCTGACCTCTCCTCTTAACCTTCCGGCACCGGGCAGGCGTCAGTCCGTATACGTCGTCTTGCGACTTCGCACAGACCTATGTTTTTAGTAAACAGTCGCCACCACCAATTCACTGCGGCTCCCTCATGCTCACAATGTAAAACCGTTCACACAGAGGAGCACCCCTTCTTCCGAAGTTACGGGGTCATTTTGCCGAGTTCCTTGGCCAGAGTTCTCTCGAGCGCCT
>CASGAP010000002.1 GCA_949299515.1 uncultured Desulfovibrionaceae bacterium | reverse complement strand
TCTTTTTTCTGTTCTTCAATAGAATAAAGAAAAATTTTTTCTCGCAAAAGAGTATAATAAGCATTAATAGTATTACGATTTATGCCCAATAAATTGCTTGTAGATGTGGCAGTTAAATCTTCTGCAAAGCATTTAATAATTTTTTTAATCTTATAGTTACTTATTCTATGATATTTCATATAGTTATTTATAATATCTATATGAGATGCTAGTCAAGAGCCTTGCCGCCTGTCTTGGTATAGGTATGGTCGGCAATGCCCTGGGCGTTCCTAAAGTTATTTCCGCTTTTTTGGCTCTGATTTTGGAAGGGCAGCATATTCTGTATATTTTGTATGTCGTGCTCGGACTGGGAATTTTGGCAAACTTGTTTATGACACCTTTTGCCATGGTTGCTTCCCTGTCCGGACCTGTGGCGCAGGTTGTTTCCAATCTTGAACTGTCCCTTTGGCCTCCTTTGCTGGCTTTGTATCATTCCTGCTTTTTGATTTTTCTTCCTTATGAAATTCCGGTTTGGCTTGTTCTGTTTGGCTTCGGAATGATAAGCATGAAAAACTTTGTAATACTGAGCGCACTTAATGTCTTTATGTTTTTGCTGTTTTTCGGTGTTGTTATGGTTCCGTATTGGACCTTGTTGGGTTTATTTTGATAAAAAAGGAGTTTTGTTATGAAAATTTTGGATTTTCGGGTTCGCCCCCCTTTTAAGAGTTTTATGGATTGTGAAGTATATGATACTCCGTCCATGGTTGCGTGGGCAAAACGTTTCGGTGTTCCTTTGGGAAAATCTGCGGTGGAAAAGTCCCTTGAAATTTTCTGGCAGGAAACCGAGCAGGCCAATATTGAAAAAGTCGTCATAGCAGGAAACCTGAGAAAGCCGGTGGGAGTTAAAAATCAAGACGTAAACGAGTTTGCCGTTCTTTATCCGGATAAAGTGCTGGGGGCTCCGTGCATTGATCCTCTCAGTCCTGCCGCTTTGGATGAGATAGAAAAATATGTAGTCAACGGTGCGTGCAAAGCCATTATGATGGAACCCGGATATCTTGACGAGCCTTTGCTTGCCGATGATGAGCGGATTTTTCCCGTTTACGAGTTTTGCCAGGACAAAAAAATTCCCGTTTTGCTTTCTGTCGGCGGTTTTTGCGGACCGAACGTAAGTTTTAATGATCCGATGCAGATTGACAATGTCGCTGCCCGGTTTGCTGATCTGAAAATTGCCGTATGTCATGCCTGCTGGCCTTATACCGCTGAAATATGCCATGTTGCCATGAACAGGGAATTTGTATATCTTGCACCCGATATGTATGTTTTCAATTGTCCCGGAGCGGACGATTACATTCGGGCGGTTAATTATCTTATTCCCGAAAAAATGATTTATGGTTCTGCGTATCCTATTTTTTCATTGGAAGAATCCATTAAATTTTATCGGCACTGCGGAATTCATGAAGAACGTTTTGAAGATTTGTTTTATAACAATGCGGCTGCGTTCTTTGAGTTATAATTGATTTTCCGAAGCCTCCCCTTTCCGAACTGCGGAAAGGGGAGGCTTTTTATGTATTGCTTTTTTTCTTGCTATTCTTTTTTGATGTTATTAAAGTCAATTGTTGTCAGCAATAAAAAGCAATAAAGGCCTTGTAATGAAAAAACATGAAATTTCCATAAAAACTGCCAGGCAGATAAAATCTGAAGCTACCGTTAATAAAATTATTAATGTTACTGAAAAGATGTTAAAAAAATACGGAATGGAGGCTCTTACCGTCAGCAATATCTGCAAGGAAGCCGATATTTCCAACGGAACGTTTTTTCATTATTTCAAATCCAAAAATTACCTTCTTGCATATTTTTTAAATGACGGATTTCATAATTATTTGCAGACGAACGGCAAAAATTTCAATACAATCTGTTCCATGTCCAAAGATTTCAGGGAATCCATAATCAATATTTATCTGGAATACATCAATTACTGCGAATATATCGGAATTGATTTTATTTCTCAGTATTATATCCCGCAAAACTCTATTTTGAACAGATACAATGAAAATAACGATGAGTATTTCACGGATATCGTTTCAATGTATATTTTGGAAAAATTGAATGAAGCATATGCCAACGGTTTAATTAAAGCTGTTTGTGATATAGATGAGATAGAGAAAGATTTGTGCATAATCATAAAAGGAATAATTTTTGACTGGTGTCTTTCTCAGGGAAAGAACAATATGAAGCTGAAAACAAAGCAGCTGCTTTCCGTTTATTTGGACGCTGTTTCCGTGCGGCCGGATCACTAGTGTGTTTTTATGACAAATCGGCTTCGGCTGTTTTTGTAATTTACGGAAAGTATGGAATGCAGTGTGTCAAACATATAGTGAAAAAATGTCTCAACCGCAGTGACGCAGTTTTGAAAGCCCGTCGTTGAAAGCTTGTTATCGGACGGAGTACCGAATCTGTTATTTGCAGGCGGCTGCATTGCGTTATCTGGGGTATATTCCGAAAAAATTTTCCCGGGAATTACGGATTTATTTGTATTGTTGTGTTTGTTTAACGATTTGGTATAATTGACAATAATTATATTGTATGGTATAAAATTCAGAGCTATATTTACAGAACATATTGCAAAAAGGGAAAAATATGAAAAGCAAAATACTTTTGAAAGCATTTGTTATGGTTGTGTGCTTGGGGACTGCAGCGCCTGCCGTGGCTTTTGATTTGACAAAAGCTGTCAGCGGGGCAGTGAAAGTTACCCAGGCCGTTACGTTGACGGATGAGCAAATGGCAGAATATGTCAAAGAATACGTTGACTGGATGGACAAAAACAATAAAGTCTGTGATGCGAAAAGTCCTTATACGGTTCGTTTGAACAAGCTGGTTAAAGGCTTTGACAATGTTGAAGGCATTCCGCTGAATTTTAAAGTGTATCAAGTCAAAGACGTGAACGCTTTTGCCTGTGCCGACGGCAGCATACGCGTATTTTCTTCTTTGATGGATATTATGACAGACGAAGAGCTGTTAGGCGTTATCGGACATGAAATCGGCCATATTGCCCATAAAGATTCCAAAAACAGTTTCCGCACGGCGTTGCTTACTTCCGCTTTGAAAGACGGGCTGTCAGCAAAGGGCGGAAAAACCGCTGAACTGACAAATTCTCAGCTAGGGGATCTTGGTGAAGCGCTTATTCATGCAAATTATTCTCAAAGTCAGGAACGCGCTGCCGATGATTACGGTTATGATTTTTTGAAAAAAGCCGGTAAAAATCCATGGGCTATGGCATTTTCTTTCCAAAAGCTGAAACAAATGCAGGAAGAAGCGGGGGCAGCTCCGAGCAAGGGCCTGGAGCAATTGTTTTCAACGCATCCTGATCTTGACGAACGCATTGCCCGTATGGAATCCCGTGCCGAAAAAGACGGAATTAAGAAACCTGCTTCTGCGGTGAAATAGCTTATTGCAGTATTGTCGGGACAGATTAAAGGCTGAGTGCATATGCTGCATTCAGCCTTTTTTATATTGTTTGCGCCGCGTTGATTCGGCTGAATCTGTATGTGCGGCACCGGCGGATTTATCCGGTATATTTTTTTTGTCGAAGCGGGAGTGGTTTATGATTTGCCGCAGTACGGCTGCGGTACGTACTGTTGTTTGTTATTTCTGCATTATTTTTGGATATTTCTGCATTTCTTCCTGAACAAATTTTAAACCTATCATAATATTTTCTTCCAAGGTTTCCGCGAGCAACTTTTCATTTTTGGTATTCAGCGCTTTAATAATGTTTTTATGCTGCTTGTTGAACAATTCTATGTTTTCTTCCGAATACGTTCTTACTGTCAGAAATGTTTGAACAAAATCCATAAAGTGTTCAACTATGGAAACCAGGTGGGGCATATTGGAGAGCTGATACAGCTGCCTGTGGAATTTTCTGTCGATATGAAAAAAGTAATGTTCGTTTTTACTGTTTTTTTCCATTTCGAGAACCTGTTTTTCCAAATCGTCAATTTGCTGCTGGGTTGCGTTTTTCAGCGCTTCTATGGCCAAAGCAATTTCCACTTGCTTTCTTTGTTCATAGATTATCTGCATTTCTTTGTAACTGGGGGGGAGCATGACAATGGCCCCTTTAAACGGAACGTTCTGAACCAATCCTGATTGATCCAAAAGTAAAAGCGCGTCTCGTATCGGTCCTCTGCCTACACCTAATTTTTCTTCCAAATCCATTAAAATCAAACGGCTGCCGGGTAAAGCTGTTCCGTTAAGAATCATTTCCCGAATCATGTCGTATGCGATCTGAGATTTTGTTTTTAATTTTAACTCTTTCATATAATAAAGGATATCAAAAAAAATCGTTATGTCAACAAATAATGGTATAAATTTTTTTTAAAAATATTTCATAAAATATTGACAAAAATATTTCATTAGATATACTGAAGTCAAATAAAGCAGTAAAACAAAAAATTCAAAACTGGAGATGGAAATGGCAGGCATGGATGAATGTAAAGAACGCTTGGAACTGAAAAAGTCAGTGCTTCCCATACAGGCCTGGGCTCTGGCTGTCGGTGCTATCATCGGCTGGGGGTGTTTTATTTTGCCGGGTACGAGATTTTTGCCTTTTTCAGGACCGGCTGCCAGCTTTTTGGGGCTTTGCATAGGGGCTTTTGCAATGTGCATTGTTGCTTTAAGTTACGGAATCATGATTAAAGCATATCCTGTTGCCGGCGGTGCTTTTGCTTATGCCTTTGCCAGCCTTGGCAGAATTGCCGGGGTCGTATGCGGCTGGGGGCTTGCTTTGAGTTACAGCTGCGTTATTGCATTGAATGCAACGGCTATTTTGCTGCTTACAAGATTTCTTTTGCCGGGAGCTTTTGAGGTCGGGCATTTGTATGCCGTGGCAGGCTGGCAGATTTTTGCGGGCGAAGTCGTTTTGATTTCCTGTATTATCGTCTTTTTTGCTTATATGAATTATATAGGCAGCGATTTGGCAAACAATATCCAGCTGCTGCTGTCTATGTCGCTTGCCGTCGGTGTTGTTGCCCTGACTGTTGGCTCCGGTGTCCAGGAAATAGCGGGAGTGGAAAATCTGCAGCCGTATTTTAATGAAAAACAAGCCGGCTTTATCAGCGTCATTACTGTCGTGGCTTTGGCTCCGTTTCTTTTTCAGGGCTTTGACACCATTCCGCAGACAGCCGAAGAATTTGATTTCTGTCACAGTAAATCGAATATACTGATGATTTTTTCCATACTGTGCGGCTGTATTCTTTATTCTTTGGTACTTTTTGCCGTTGCCGTGATCAGGCCGTATCCGGAAATGCTGGCTGCCGATTATCCTTGGCTGACAGGCACGGTATCCAATATGGCATTTGGCAAAATCGGCGGAATTATTTTGTCTGTTCCGGTTTTGGCAGGCATTTTCAGCGGCATGAACGGTTATTTTATTGCAACCACACGCATTTTGTTCAGCATGGGCAGAAGCAAATTTATTCCTTCCTGGTTTGAACGCGTGCACCCAAAATACAATACCCCTGTAAATGCAATTATTTTTGTTCTTATCTTTTCTTTGGTTGCTCCGTGGTTCGGACGTCCCGTTTTGGCATGGCTCACCGATACCTGTGCCCTTAGTGCCGCACTCAGCTACTTCTTCAGCTGCTATGCCGCCTGGAAATATGTATCCCTTTATAAAGAAGAAGTGACCATGCCTTTTGCCAAAACCATTACCTTAATCGGCACACTCATTTCCATTGCCGCATTCCTGCTGTTGGCAATTCCCGGTTCTCCTGCCGCAATCGGCAAAGAATCATGGATCTTATTGGTTGTATGGTGTGTAATCGGCTATTTCCTCTACAAAAAGCGTTCTCAGGAATTGAATGCAATTCCTACCGAAGAACTGAAATATATGCTTTTTGGCGAGAAAAACTGTCCGTTACTTTTCAAATATACAAAATAAACAAAAAAGGATGTAATTATGCGTTACTTGAAAAAAGCTACAAAATCCGCTGAAGGAAACAGCAAAGACGCACGTGTTGTCGTGGAACAGATGCTTGAAGAAATTCGGGTCGGACGTGAAGATAAGGTAAAAGAACTTGCAAAAAAATTTGATAACTGGGATCAGGATTTTATCCTTACAGAAGAAAAAAAACAGGAACTTATCGCTCAGGTTCCCGATAACGTAAAACGTGATCTTGAATTTGCGCATAAACAGGTTTCCGGTTTTGCGAAAGCGCAAAGGGACAGCATTAAAGAATTTCAGGTAGAAGTTACCAAGGGGGTTGTGCTTGGTCAGCGTATTATTCCCATGCAGGTAGCCGGCTGCTATGTTCCCGGCGGACGCTTTGCCCATGCCTGCTCTGCCATTATGAGCGTTGCAACGGCCAAAGCCGCAGGCGTTCCTTTTGTTGTAGCCTCAACCCCGCCGCGCGGAACCCATATTGACCCCGCAACCTGCTATGCAATGCATATTTCCGGTGCCGACGTTATTTTGGAAATGGGCGGCGTTCAGGCTATCGCAACCATGGCTTACGGTCTGTTTACCGGAAAACCTGCCAATATTTTGGTAGGACCGGGAAATGCCTATGTTGCCGAAGCCAAAGCGCTGCTCAGCGGTTCAGGCCTGTGCGGCATTGACGTTTTTGCGGGACCGACAGAATCCGCTGTTATCGCAGACGAAACGGCAGACCCGATGACAATAGCCATTGACCTCGTTTCTCAGGCGGAACACGGTTTTGCTTCTCCCGTATGGCTTTTCACTTCCAGCGAAGAAGTGGGCAAAAAAGTTATGGAGCTTATGCCTAAGCTTTGCGCTGATATGCCCAATCCGGAAGTTCCTCTCACTGCATGGAACGATTACGGCGAAATCCTTCTTTGCGAAGACCGGGAAGAGCTTGCTCACTGGAATGATATTTATGCTCCGGAACACGTTCAGGTTATTGCCAAAGATTTGGATTGGTGGCGTCAGCGTCTTGTAAACTACGGTTCTTTGTTCCTCGGTGAAGGAAGCACCGTTCCTCACGGCGACAAATGCTCAGGCACAAACCATATTCTGCCCACTAAAAAAGCCGGCTACTATTCAGGCGGATTAAATGTCCATAAATTCTTGAAAATTTGTACATATCAGCATATTGACGAACAGTGCAACGATGTTATCGGCGGAGCAGCCTCACGTCTTTCCCGTGTTGAAGGCATGGAAGGACACGCAAGAGCCTGCGACTGGAGACTGAGAAAGTTCTATCCCAACAGAGAATGGGACTTCCACGTTTACGAACATCCAAAATATTAAAAACCGGGAGCTGACTATGAAAAAATTTACAAAAGATTTCACTTTGCAGGAACCCATTCCGCAGGAAGGCATTGACCTTGCTCTCGGAGTTTTGAAAACAGGACGTCTGCACAGATATAACACCATGCCCGGAGAAAGGGGCTATGCGGCAGACCTTGAAGAAGCTTTTGCCGATTATATGGGCGCAAAATATTGTCTGGCTTGTGCATCTTGCGGCAGTGCCCTGTATATTGCCCTGAAAAGCCTTGGGGTTGAAAAAGGCGATATTGTGCTGTGCAATGCCTATACTCTTGCCCCTGTTCCGGGTGCTATCGAAAACACCGGCGCAAAGATAGAATTGGTTGAAATAAAAGATGATTATACCATCGATATTGAAGACCTTGACAGAAAAGCCGAACAGACTAAAGCAAAATTTTTCCTGCTTTCACATATGCGCGGCCATATGGCGGATATGGACAAAGTTATGGAAGTTGTCAATAAGCACAACCTCATTATGCTTGAAGACTGTGCCCATACCATGGGAGCTTCATGGAACGGCAAAAAATCCGGTACATTCGGCAAAGCAGCCTGCTACAGCACGCAGACATACAAGCATATGAACTCTGGCGAAGGCGGCCTGCTTATTACCAATGATGATTATGTTATGGCAAGAGCCATTATGTTCTCCGGTTCCTATATGCTTTATTCCGCGCATACCAGAAGACCTGCTTTGGAAGTTTTTGAAAAAGTAAAGAAAATTACGCCGAACTACAGTTCACGTATGGACAATCTTCGCGCTTCTCTGCTTCTTCCCCAGCTTAAAATTCTTGATACCCAATGCAAACGCTGGAATGAACTTTATGACCATATGGCTGCCCGCCTGGAAAAAATTGCAGGCTGCGTATGCCCCCAGCGTGACAGCAAAGAATATTATGTAGGCAGTTCCATTCAATGGAATCTTCCGAAAGCAAGCTATGAACAGATTGAAACATTCATAGCAAAATGCGCGGAACGCGGTGTTTCCGTAAAATGGTTCGGCAATAAGGAACCTAACGGATTTACCAGTGCCTATGACAGCTGGCAGTATTTCCCGTATCTTGCGACGCTCAATTTGCCTAATACCAAAAAGGTTCTCGCCACCATGTGCGATATGCGTCTGCCGCTGACCTTTAACGTACAGGACTGCGATGATATAGCAGATATAATAGAAGAAGTCGTTAAAGAAATGGGATTGAATTAAGAATTTTGATTCGTAAATGCCGGCCAGGGTTATCGGTCTGCCGGCTGACAGAAAATATTAGCTTCCGGTAATACTCATACCACTCTGCGGGGCAGCGCTTTGGCGCTGCCCCGGACAATCGGCAGTATATATTGCATATTTTATTCTGTAATATTTTGCTGTTTGTTCAGTGGCTGTTTATTAGGGCAGAATTGTTTCCGGAAAAATTTCTGAAAACCCCTGAAACGCAAAGGGCGGGCTGACGGTTCGGCTGTAATGGAAAATTTTTGCATTTTCGGTGAGTTCCGTAATGCTGTCCGCAGTTCGCCCTTGCTTGCTGCTGCTTTGGGCATTAGGCAAAATGACAGCAGCCGTAATCTGGCCGATGCGGAAAGTTTTATTCCGTTTTCTTGTCTGAATCAAGCAGAACGCTGTTTTGGGAACAGATAACATCAATGGATATCAAATTTAAAACAATCATAAAATTCTCCTGAAAAAACTCTTCCAACTCAATGTGTAACCTTTAACCGAAGGCAAAGATACCGTTATGCGGGTCTTTGCCTTTTTTTTTGGTGAGTTGTCCGCTGTTTTTGGAATGGAATTGAAAACATATCCCGGTTCGTAATTTATTAAAAAAATGGTGACAGTACGGTTTAGTCTTGTATTTTTGCGGAGTTTGGTATTTAATATGCATAATTATAAAAACAGGACAACATTTTTTGCAGTAACTGTATTGCCTCTGGCTGTTTTGCACAAAAACAGAAGCTGTGCCGCAGTCAGACGACAATATTTTAACACAGCGTGATTAACCCTTTTAAATAAAAGAGGAAATCGGATTATGTCACAAATTAACGGAATCAACAACGCACAAACGGCCGCAGCGGCAGGAAATGTTTCTTCTGCTGGAAAATTGGGCTCTCACACTGTGCAGATCGGGAAAAATCCTCCGTTCAGGCTTGACCAAATAAAAGGCAATAAAATTCCCTTTGCGGGGTTCAGAACTGCCGCCAAAGTTGCCAGTGCCAAAACAGGAGCGCAGGATAATGCTGCGGCCGTGCTCAAAGCTTTTGTTTCTTCCGGCGGACAATTGGATGCCAAGGCTTTGCTTAATGCAGCCAAATCTCTGCAGACCCATTTGGACAGGCTGAATAAACTTGGGGAAATACGGGGCAATATGGATGATGCCGTGCTTGCGGCTTTTGCACCGGAAGTGGAAAGTCTTTCCAATACGGAACTTTTGACTGTGTATCAGCAGCTGTATTCTTCCGATATGGCCAGCCTGAAAAGAGCGCTGCAGCATGAAGCTGCCGTAAACCCAGGCAATGCCGATGCCATGGCGGCTTCTGCCAATTTGGCTTTGCTTGAAGCTCTTGTCACGCTGGAGGCGGGCAATCGTATTATTTCCGCACAGGGGCTTGCCGAACCTGACAAAATTCCTTCCCTTACGAAAAAATACGGTTCAGGCATTCAAGGCATGAGAGAAGCCCGCAGGCAGGAAGATCCCCGCGACATGAGCGCCGTAAGTATGCAGGTGGTTATGGATATCGAACGGGAAAGTTCGGTGCGCGGCAGACAGGCAGAGAACATTGCCGCAGATACGGTGCAAAAACACAATATCGGAAGCGGCGGGGCGGATAAACTCGGAGCAAAGGCATTCGGTGATGTTATGCGCAGTGCGGGGCTTACTATTAATGCCAATATTAATTTCTTTTTCGGTATGGGGGGAACAAAACCGCTGCTTAAGGCCGGCGGAGCATGGGATCACATATTCCATATGGTGGAGTCTGCTTCCGATGAAGCCGAACGCCGTGCCGCCATAGACGTAAAGGGTGCGGGGTATCTTTACAAAAGGGATCAGGTGGAGCGTTCGTTTTTTACCGAACTTGGTGAAGACCGCAATGTTGTAGCCAAAGAACGGCCGACCTATGCGGCGCTGAATCTTGCGCAGTTTAAAAGCGGCGGGGCAGCCAATTACGGAGCCGTGGCTTTGCATTTGAAGCCGGAAGTTGCCAGACGGGCTACCTATACGGTGGAAGATACGTTTGTAAAACTGCGCCTGCGTTATACCGATAAAGGCAGGGACGCCATTTGGGCGCTTTTGCCGAATTTTTCGGGGATCAGCCCCCAAAACAGGGCGGAACTGATGAAGGAGGGGAGCCCCCTGCGGCAAAGATTTGATGGTCTGCTGGATTATGTGGCTTCCGAGCAGACGGTGTCCGGCAATGTGATGCGGAGTAAATTTGCCATACCCGAACTTTCCGATGATGAAAATATCGCTCTTGCAGGGCTTTTTATTCAATGCTTTAAAGATGTTGAGGCAAACCGTTCCGTAATGGCGTCTTATGACACTTTGGAAACGCTTCTGCCCGAACTCGGGGAAGCTGATGCCGTAAGCCTTGCCCGTGCCGCTCTTGAAAAACAGCAAAACGGAGACGGAAAACTTGTATGCGGCAGCTGCAATTACATTGAGGCGCAAATTCATGGTCCCCTTGTATTTTCCCGTGATGTTGCGGAAATCGTCATTTTGAAAGATTACGGATATGATTTGCTTAAAAAAGACGAAAAAATATGGGTGCAGGCTGTTGTTGCCGTTCTGCAGGGACAAAAACCCGGCGCGGCGGTGATGAATGCGCTGACCCCTGAACAGCTTGCGGAACTTGCGCAGATAAAAGAACAGCTCGGCGGTGCGGTAATTCCCGTCAAATTTGTAAATCAGACCGCTGAATTTGAAGAAAAGCTTGTCATGGAAGCAAAACAGAGAGACTATTATCTTGCCCATTTTGATCAGTCCCGGTTTGACGCTTCGCTGCGTGACATTCAAGATGATGCAAAACTGAAAGCTTTTATTGATAGCGAGCTTGAATTCTATTCGGGCGGTTCGGCTATTGCTCAGGTATTGAACGGCAGGCAGCTTATTGCCGATGAAGATTTGCCCCGCCTGAAAGAGGCGTATACGGCTCTGATCGGACAGTTCCGCCATAATCCCGTAAAGGGGCAGGCCTCCGAAAAAGATCTGATGCGTGATTGCCTGTACAGAGCGTTGGAAGAAGTTGCGGGAAAAGAGCGTTTGCAGTCGCTTGCCGCTGTTGCTTCCCTTACCGCAGATCCCGTGCGGCAGGCCGTGTTGGTTGATTTTGTCACGGAACAGCCGCCCATGGCTTCCAAAGCGTTCACAGTTCTTGCTTCGTCTGCTTTGCAGGGAGCCGCGGCTTTGGGCAAAATTGCTTCCGGCGATGCCGTGACTGACGCCGATTTGGCTGCGGAATTTGGCAAGACAGCCCTTTCGTTCAGAAAAGCTTTTGAGGCTCTTCCCAAGAACGTACAGGAAAGCACAGGAGAAAACAGACTGCTGCAGTCTTTGGGACAGCTGGCTTTTGCCGTGGCGGCACAGACAAATCCCCGCATGGAAGATTTGCTTGCCGAACGGCTGAATGCCCCGGCAGTGCAGCGTTTTTCAGGTGTGCTTCTGCGGCTCGGCGATGTGGACAAGGGCTTTTTAAACAGTCCTGTTTATAAAGATATTATAGCGCTGAATGCCCTGCAGGACGGTTTTCGCAGGGTTCTTGCGGAAAAAGTCTATGAACCGGCCGCTTTTTCAGGGGAACTGTCCCTTATTCCGCAGGCTGACCGTGATTTGCTCCGCAGTGCTTTGCCTGACGCCGCAGCTGTTCTTGATACGGCCTTTCCGGTTCTTCCCGCGTTTCCGGCGGCATTGAAAGCAGATTTTCGTTTAACTCCCGCGCAGCATCGGGAATTTCTTCTGTCTATGCTTCCTGTTTATCACGAACATGAAAAACCGGGCGCTTTTGACCACGGTACGGCCTATCACGGACGCGGGCATATTTGCCGGGCCTTTATTTTTGCCGCGGCCATGGCAGGCATTATGGAAACCATGGGACATACCGTGGACAAAACCGCACTTTTGTGCGGCATTGCGGGACATGATGCGGGCAGAAGCAGCAACGGTGCCGATACCGTTGAACAGGAAACGGAAAGCGCACGGCTTGCGCTCGATAAAATGCATGAGCTTTTCGGGGCAGACACCTTTGGGGAAGCCTATGAAGCCGAATTTGTCCATGCCATTGTTGGCCATGCAAGCCCGACTCTTGAATCCCTGCTGCTGAATGCCGCCGACTCGCTGGATATCGGACGCGTAAAAGATTTTGATTTCAAATATTTTCCTTTTCTTCGCGGAGGAACTTTGGAAGGGCCGCGCCTTGATGTTCCCGAATATGCCATACTCAGGGAAAAACTGCACAATGAAGCAGATCTTCTTGCCCGTATGACAGACCCCATAACACAGACAAGGGAATTGAGGGGCAAACTGCTCGAAGAAGGCGAATTTGAGACAATGCGTGATATGGGTATAGCGTCATCTGAAGCGGTAAAGGAACAATATCCCATGGGCAATAAGGAGTTTTTGGAATTTGTCGAAAACAAAATCCGCTCCTATCCCGATATGTTCCCGCTGCTGAACCGTTTTTATCTTAAACCGTTTGCTGAATCTGCCGTTGTGTGACGCAGAAGCGGCCGAACCTTTTTGGCCGCAGTGTTGTTTATAAGCGTATTTTTGTTTTAATCCGGGGAGTGCGCGGCAGCAGCGCATTTTCCCCGCTATCTGGAATTTTTGTAAAAGGAGTGGGTATGGAATTATCACT
This sequence comes from uncultured Desulfovibrionaceae bacterium, assembly GCA_949299515.1. Taxonomy (GTDB): domain Bacteria; phylum Desulfobacterota; class Desulfovibrionia; order Desulfovibrionales; family Desulfovibrionaceae; genus Taurinivorans. The sequence goes on along the minus strand of CASGAP010000002.1, from coordinate 31,099 downwards.
GTTTGAGGAACTCGGAAAGGCCTGCGGAATTGCCATAGAGGCTGATGACGGGCAATGCACGCTGCTTTTTGACGGCCGGCATGAAATAACGCTGGAGCAGGACGGCAGGGCATGTATTTTTTACGGAACAGTGGGAAAAGACATATGCCTTGCAAATCCTGAAAATGCCCGAAATCTTCTTGCAGGTTCTTTTTTGGGAGCGGAAACCGACGGCGGCGCGCTGTCGCTCTGGAAACAGGCTGGTGAAATTGTTCTTTGGAAGCGGTATGATTTTTTTGCCGATTACACTGATTTTGAAAATGCCGTCAATGCGTTTCTTGCCCAGGTAATCCACTGGAAAGGCAAGATTGAAGAAATGTCTTTGGCAGAAAACGTTTCGGAAAGTATCCCCGCAGGCATTAAAGTATAGCATTTTATGTGTTCCCGTATTTAAGCGGCTGTCGTACGGTTCTGCAGTTTTGTCTGCAGAACCGTTTTGTTGTGTTCTGAAAAAAACTATCCGATTTTTGTCTGAGTTTTTGCCGTGTTATGCCGCCGTCAGTTTTTGTCCGTTGATTGTCTTGCCTGAAAAGCAGCGATTATTTTTTTGGGGGGAGATGGAGAAAATCCCTGGCAAAAAATCCCATGCTGATAGATTGGCTTCTTTTGCTTTCTTCCAGGTAATCTTCATAAATTTCAGTGGTTTCCCAGTTTTCGACAACTTTTCCCTGATTTTTGAGCTCCTGGGCATGGTTTTGCGCATCCTGCAGGCGCAGTACGGCGGATTCCACAGCGTCGCTGTCCAGACATTCGGCAAGGCTGCGTTTGTATTCTTCGACGTCAATGGCCATAAGTTTGTCATAGGTTTCCTTGTCAATATGAGAAGGGGCAAAAAGCTGGTTAAATCCGTATAAACTTTGCAGGGCTTTCAATTGTTCGTCGTTAAAGGAAGCTGTGTCGATTATGCCGTCTGCGGAAACGGAAACAGGGCCGAGGCTGCTGAGTTTGTCAATTTTTTTCTGATCGGTGCCGATGCGGATTTTGGTCATGCCGACTTTGCGTATGCCGAAGCTGGCATCGTTGTCAATGCCCGTTACAGTGACTTTGCCTGTGTCCGTGTCTATGCTGACAAGGTAATTGTCGCCGTGTCTGTCTGCCTGGCCTGACAGGCAGTCCGCCCATTCAAGCTTGCACAGTTCCCGCAGAAGGTTTGCCCTGAGCGTGTCCCGCAGGCCTTTTTGGGTAAGAAGCTGTATGGATTGCCCGAAGCTGAATGTTTCTCCCTTGCTGTTTGTGCCGCATTTGGCTTTTTTGCTGTATTTTATGCCGTAAAACGTCGCGCCTTTTGCGGCTTCCATGAAAAGGCCGAATTTTCCGTTAAAACTGCCGATGCTTGATTTTGCGATAACGTCGCCGCAGCCTATGCTTTGGGCGCAGCGGCAGGCGGCTATGTTGATCTGCATGACTTTTGTTTCCGATTTATATCCCAGTCCGCTGGCGGTAAGGTGCCCCAGTCCGTAGCGTGCGTGCAGTTCGGGTTTGAAAACAAGCTGCATTTCTTCGCCGTCTTTTCCGTGGTATGTGCAGAGGTTTACGGTATTGGCGGCGCCTTGTCCCAATACTTTGGACTGAACAAGAACGGCGTCGCCTGCCATGGTTTCCAGCTGGTCGAGGGGAATGCCGCGCATACTTGCTTCAAGCAGGGTTGACATATCCACGTTATGTTCCAAAGCTTCGAGAATATGGTCTGACTGCAGTTTTGCCTGGCTGTTTTCGGCTTTTTCGTACATGGCGGATAATTCCCTTGCCTCGGCCGTGAACAGCTCTGAGGACATGAGAGCAAGTTCGGTGCAGTGTTCGCAGAGGGCGGAGAAGCTTTTGTTTTCCATATTTTCCAGTGAAAAATCAATAAATTCTTTTGCCTCTTTGTCGCTTACCCGGATTTTGAATTTATTTAAATTTTGTATGAGATCCTGTTTTATTTCACCGAGATGCTGTTTTAAATCAGGACCGTACCGTTCTGCCGATTTTTGGATTCTGGACATATAGAAAACCGCAATAACGGCTTTGCGCGGTTCGCTTTTCCACAGGCCGTTCATTATTTGGAAGAGTTTGTCGTGCACTTCCCGCGGGGTCAGTTTTTTATCCAGAATATCCTGTTTAAACTGTTCTGCCTGTTGGTTGTGTGCGGCAAAAGCTGTCTGCAGTTCTTTTAAAAAACCGCCGATAAGGGGATTTTTGGTTTTGATTTGGCTGAACATATCTGTATCGTATGTGTTCAGCAGTACCTGTGCATCGGTGCTGACGGTTTCGTAGGGATTGATGTGTTCCATGCCGTCCAGCCGTGCTTCCATGCGGGAAACGCAGGAAAACAGGGCAGCGTGCAGGGAGCTGTCCATCTGCAGTCCGTTTTGCGGATTGTCTATGGCGGCAATTTGGGTTTTCAGGTTTTGAACTTCGTTTTTCAGTTCTGCCGCTTTTTGGGAAAAGTCCGTCGGGCTGAGCATGGCCTGTGTCTGTTCCAATTTTTCCGTTTCCGCAAAAAGAGCGGCTGCGGCTGTCTGCAGTTTGTCCGCAAGCACGTGGCCGTGCATTTTTGGGCTGATGGCCTGCATACCTTGAAGCAGGCTTTTTTCCGTGTCTATGCCTGAAAGTGCCGCGGCAGTTTGTTCGATGCCTGCGTTCGGAAGTACGTTGTTTCGGGCAAGCTGCTGCATGGCTCCCACAAGGTTCAGGGCTTCGCCTGCCCTGAACTGGGTTGCCTGCATTAAAGATTCCAGAAGCGGGCTTGCTTTGCCCGTTTTGCCGAGATAAGCCTGAATAGCCCCGTATAAAGTGTGCTGTGCCGTGACGTATTCTCTGATGATGTCAAATTGCTTGTCCCCGAGTTCCGCTGTTTGGCAGTCTTTTAAAGAAAGCTCCGCCAGGTTTTTGGCTGCCAGGTCACACTGTTTGGCTGCGTCCAGTATTTTGGGATGCAAAAGATAGCCGCTTTTGCCGAAGGAAGGGCGGGGAATGGCGCTTTCTATGCTTTCATGGTATGAGGCGGACAAGCCGGCAGTTCCGGAAGATGCCGCGCGGTTTAGGAGCCGGTCCAGTTTTTTTTCGAACAGTTCCGCTTGGGCGGCAATGCCGGCGTCTTCCTGGCCGATGTCGGGGAGGCTGATTTCAGTATTTGCGCTGTCAGTTTCTGCGGGGGCGGCGGAAGTATCCAAGCCGACAAGGGGCTGAGGATTGGTTTGGTCTATGCGTTGGGTCATGCTGTGCCTCCTTTATACGCGGGTCCATAAATAACTTGGAATTTCGTATTCGCTTTGTGAACGGGTTTCTATGGTGTCCAGCAATACGGCAAGACTGTCGCCCTGTATGAATGTGCTGTTGTCCGTATATTGCCAAAACCACCCGCTTTCATTGATAAAAACGCTTATTTTTCCTTGCTTTGGCATATTCAGGATACAGGCGGCGGCTATTTTGAAAGCCTGTTCCGCTTCGCCGCGTTCAAAATCGGGGTCTGCATAGGTTTTGTCCCAGCCCAGCGAAATTCCCAGTAATATGGTTTCATAATGCAGGAAATAGACCATACGCCGACTTTGCAGCAAATTGCCGTAAATTCCGATTGTTACGAAGTTTTCTGGGAGTTCGGCTGTATTTAAATTTTCCAATGTCTGTATATTTTTGAGGGAAAAATACGGAATTGTGCCAAAAAAGTTGTAGTCTGTTTGTTCAAAAAGTGGCAAAAGCGTTTGCGGCACAGGCGGAAAGGGCAATGCGTTGTCGTGCAGAAAACTTAGAAATTCAGGAGGAAAAGCCGTCTGGTCAGCGAGAAAGGTATGCATTCTGTTTTCCTTTTGTCTGTTAATGAACGGATTTTTAGTCTGACTGTCGGCACGGAAGACAACGTGCCGGCAAAACAAAGAGAAAAGAGATAAATTGCCTGTTTTCTGCGGCAGAATGTTTTGCGGAAAATTATTGGGTTTGTACGGAAAATTTTTGCGCCTGCAGGCAGTATGCAGGCCGTGAAAAAATTGCAGATTGTTTAAGTCTGCTGTGTTTTCCTGCCTTTTTGGAATATGGCAGCAGGCTGCGGCTTTTGCGGAAATGTTTGCAGGGGAAAAGTATGATTGCTTTTGTAAAACAAATAATTACAGCATAATAATTTGTTGTTTGTCCGTTATTTTATGATGCCGCGGTCGCGGACCAGGGCTTCTATGCTTCTGTCGTAGGTGGCTTCTGCTTCTTTGGAGAAAAAGCAGCCGGGCACGCCCTCGTTGTGGTCTCTGTGGTGCGCTACACATTCACAGCATTTTCCGTGACGCGGGCAGTTATAGGTACAGGGGCATTCTCTTGTGTTGTCGCAGGTTGGCATTTTATCTCCTTTGTTCTTTTATATAGGTTTTTAAAACAGTATGCAAGGGCTTTCGGGCGTGTTTCCAATGCATATAAACATCTTTTGGGTATGCTGTTCGGGATTGGGTTAAACCGTTTTAAACAGGGGATTGCTGGAACCGAGGCGCTGGGAAATGGTTTTGGCGGTTTTCAGCAGGGCTTGGCTTATTGTTTCGATACGGTCTTGGGTAAGGCGGACCGTGGGGGCGGTAACGCTTATGGCACCTACGGAATGTTCCGAAAAATCGAAAAGGGGCGCGGAAATGCAGCGCACGCCCTGGTAAATTTCTTCATTGTCAAAGGCAATGCCGGTTTTTTGTACTTCGGCGATTTCTTCAAGGAAAGCCTCAAAGGCTGTGTCGTTTACCGCCGGTGCGGTTTCCTGTTTGATTTTGGGCAGAATTTCCTGAAAATAGCCGGATTCGCTGAAAGCAAGGTATGCTTTGCCCGATGCGGAATAAAAAATCGGAAAAGATGAGCCCACAATATTGTCCGGTCTTAGGGTTTGGCTGGTGACATATTTGTCGATGATAACCATATCCGTGCCGGATGCGACGCACAAGTTGACGGTTTCGTTGAACTGCGCGAGCAGGTCTTTGCAGGGCGGACTTGCCACTTCCCTGAGATTGGAGCCGGCCAAAACGGCATTGGCCAGGGTAAAGACTTTGTGGGAAAGATAATAGCGCTTGCTGTGCTGTTCCTGCTGTACGTATCCTGAATCTTCAAAAGTGAGCAGTATGCGGTGAACCGTGGTTTTGGGCAGTTTGGCGGTACGGGCAAGTTCTGCCAGATCCCAGCTTTGTTTGGCTGCCAGGGTATCGAGTATGGTGCAGGCTTTGGTTATGGCGCTGATAGTATAATATTTTTTTTCTGCGGCGCTTTGGGGAGAAGTTTCTTTTTCTTCCATGGGATTTTCTCTGTTTTTTGTCGGTAAGAGTGCATTTTTAACATGATAAAGCTATCTGCAGAGAATTTCAATTGATTTTTTGCCGGACGATAAAATATACGGAACCGACGGTCATTGCGGCGGCGGCAATTGTCAGCGCGGAAACAGGTTCGCTGCCGAAAAAATAACCGACCCCAAGACTAATCACCGGTACGACATATTCATAGGAAACGGTAACGGCAATGCTTGTGTGGGACAAAAGCCAGAAGTAGCAGCTGTAGGCAATGACGGAGCCTCCAAGACTGAGCCATGCCAAAGAAAAAAAAGAGGCTATGCCTGCGTTTTGCCATTGTATCGCGCCGTATTCCCCTGCGGCAAGTCCCTGCAAAAACGTCTGTATTCCGCCGAACATGAGCAGCAGCGCGCAGGAAGCAAGACCCGAAAGCGCAGAATCCGAAGGAAAACGCTTTGTAATGAGCGTCCCCGCTATCCAGCCCAATGTTGCGCAAAAAAGCCAGGCTATGCCGATAAAGGAGTTATGCCTTGTTCCGCTCTCCGTGTCCTGATTTAAGGCAATGACAGCCAAGCCCAAAAAACCGAAAAAAAGCCCGGCCCATTGTTTTTTCTGCGGGCAGGGTTCTCCTGCGAAAAGCCAGCCGCAAATGAGCATGGTGATGGGTACGGACGCTGTTATCATGGCGGCTGTGCCGGAAAGGACGCTTTCCTGTCCTTTGGATAAAAAGCCGGCGCCCACGGTTACCATGAAAAAGCCCATGATATTTGCCTGGATAATGTCTTTTCTTGTCGGGACTGGCATGGCTTTGCGTGCCGCAAGAAAAAGGCATATGCCGGCGCCGCCCATGAACGTTCTGAAGCCGCAGGTAAGAAAAGGGCCGAATATTTCAATGGTGTTTTTGTTGCACAGATACAGGGTGCCCCAGGAAATATAGACGAGAAAAAGATTGAGGATAATTTTAAAGGATAAGGATTGACGCATGGCTGTTACGGCAGCTGAAAAAAGTTTTGTGTTCCCAGATAATAGCCGAGAAGTGCGGCAATGCCGCCGATAAGAAGCGCGACGGTCAGGGCAAGGGCAAAACGTTTTATTTTCAGCCAGCAGGAGCGCGGCGTATCTTTGTCTTGGTTTTTTTCCAAAGTTTCAGACATTCTTTCTCATATATTTTGAGCGTAATGTTCTGTATGACGAACAGAACTGCTGCGGCGGCCAAAATCAGGACGGCTTTTATAAAAAAAGAAAGTTCCATTGCTTGCCTCGGAAGGGTATGCACCTGCCGAAGCAGATGCATACGCTGGGCAGTAAACTTGGCTGCAGCGGGGCGGAATGCAGGCACTGCGGAGAATTACTATAGGGAAAAGGCAATTTGTCGACTGCCGCAATGCCTGATTTGTTTCGCTGTTTCGCTGCAGTATGGTTTTCTGCGGTTGTTGAGAATGGTATGTTGAGGGTTTTGGGTTTTATTCTTCTTTCGGTTTTTCGTGTCTGTTTTCAAAGAAGAGCAGGTTTTTGCTCCTGATATGCGGGAAATCCAGATGTATGGCTTTGAAGGTTGAGAAGTTCATGATGACGCAGACAACCAGCAGCGGAAGAGCCGTCAGCACGACAAGCGCCTGAATAACCGACAGTCCGCCTACCAGCAGAACGCCCCAGACCAGCAAAGCAATGGCAAGGCACCAGGAGATCTTTGCGAATACGGACGGTTCCTGTCCGGCAATCATGTTTCTTGTGGTCATGGACGCAATAACGCGGGTAGCGGCGTCAATGGTGGTAACAAGGAAGATTGTAACCATAACCAGGAAAAGCGGGGCATAAATTTTGGCAAACGGCACCATGGTCAGCACATAGCTTACTGTCTTGGGCAGGTCGTTTCCGGAAGCGACATAGAAGCCGTAAATATCAATGCCGTTCTTTTGGCAGTAGAGCACAAAGCCGCCCATGACAATGGTAAAGAGGAAAGAAGAAAGGCAGCCGAAAAAGTATACGCCCAAAATGGCTTCGCGCAGGGTGCGTCCCATGGAAATACCGGTAAAGAATATGGCCATCATGGGAGCGTATGCCACAAACCATGCACCGTAGAACACTGTCCATTCCTGAGGATAGCCGCTTACGCCGAAGGGGTCGGTCCAGCCGGAAATACGGGGGAAAATGTCTAAGGTCATGCCGAGGGTGTTGGTTGCCAAACTGAAGAAATAGGCAGTGGGGCCGCCGAGAACAACAATGGCAAGAAGCAGAATGGCCAGTACGGAGTTGGCGTCGGAAAGAACTTTCATGCCGCGGCTGACAGGCTTGCGCAGACTGAATGCCGTGATAACGGTAAAGGTGAAAAGGATAATGCTTTGGAACTGTTTGGTGTTTTCCATGCCGAAGAAGCTTCCGAAAAGGCCGCCCACAAGCTGTACCGCGGAAGTGAGGGTTGCTCCGAGGCCGCCGGCAAGGCTGGGGATTACGAATGCGTCAAAAATAACGCCGAACCAGCCTTCCACGCCTTTTTTGCCGATGAGCGGTTCAAGGGTGGCGGAAGCTCTTTGACGGTCATACATACGTATGCCGAGGAAGTAGAAAATCGGCACGCAGGCAACAAGGTAGAGCACCCAGTAATACGGGCCCCAGTGGAACAGCATATAGGCTGCCGCCACTTCATAGGTATAGGCGCTGTTATAGCCTTGTCCGAGGGGGGCTACATTGTAAATGCCTGCACTGGCTACTGTCATGCGTGCAGGGAAAGGCTTGCTGAAATATTTTCCGTATACGGCGTCAAATTCCGCAAAATGCTTCATGTCGGACAGGAATGCACGGCATTGGACTATATCGTCCATACTTGCGCCGGCGTCTTCCACAATTCCTTTTATATTTTCCATGATTCTGGTAGTTTGGGCAGTTATGCTTTCCCGTTCTTCCTGTCCGGTCTGCGGATTGACGCAGATTTGGCCGGAAAGAAACAGAAAATTGCCGGCGCGCACTGCCTGGGAATAATTGCCCACGGCAAGCGGAGCTTTATTGCTGCTTATTGCATCTCTCATGATATCTCCGAACGCTTTTCGGGAACCTTCCCGAATTTTGAGGGTTAATAGCTGAAACCGTTGCTTGGAAGAAGGTTTTCGGTATACAGCTTGCTGTTGATGTCTTCACCTGCCAGAAGTCCGGTTTGAATGGCAGTTTCGGTGTACCATGAACCGAGGTAGTCACCGGCAAGGTAGATGCGTTTCGGTGCGCGCATGAGTTTCGGCTGCAGCTTGTTTCTGCCCGGGAAGCAGTAGGCAAGGCCGTTTCGGAATTTTTGCACCTGTTGTTCCACAACAATTTTGCCGAATCCCGGGAATACTTCTTCCAAGTCTTTGCGGTAAATGTCCAGCACTTCTTCGTCGGGAAGGTCAATAAGCTTGCGGGCAAGACTTGCGGGAGAGAAAACCATGAATGATGAGCCGGGAGCCCTTTCGCCGTTTTCCATGGTGCGGACAAGGTTGGACATATTGAAAGCAATGTTGAAAGAGCGCTGCGGGGTGCAGTAGGCGTATACGTTGTCCCAGGACTGCACGCCTGTTTCGTTGGTGAGGAATGCGCCGGAAACGTAATGGCCGTATTTGATCTGGCCGAGGGCTTCATGCACGATGGGGTCAAGCCCTTCGGTTATTTTGTGGGTAATGGTAGCGGGTGTCGTCATTACGCAGTAGCGGGCTTTTTCTGTTTTTTCTTCGCCGTTCTGCACGTATACGACTTCTACGTGGTCGTCATGCTGGATAACTTTGATAACTTCGCAGCCAAGTTGTACTTTGTCGCCGAGTTTATGGGCAATGGCCTGGGGCAGTGTCGCGGCGCCGCCTACAATGTTGCGGGCAAGGCCTGAACTTTTGTCCCAAACAAGCAGGAAGTTAGCCGACGCCTGCGCCTGCTGAAACTTCTTCAGGGTCGCCTGATGAGCGGGAAACCGTCGGGCGGAAGAAAGCATCGGCATTTGTGCGGAGCAGGCGGAAAAAGCCGTCAGTCTTTTAAAAGAACTGGTATCGCTGAAAGCATAGCCGAAGCTGCCGTGTTTGTGTCTGCAGTATTCGCTGTCGGTGCGGCAGGGCGGGAACAGTCTGTTCCAGGAGGAAATTATGTTGAATTTTTTTAAAAAAAGTAAAAAAGAAGAAGAAAATACGGAGAAAACGCTTTGCGCCTGCGGCTGCACCGGCCAAACCGTAGCCGAAAAACCTGCGGCAGGCCGGGGCGTGCTGTCCGTAAAGATTTTGGGTACAGGCTGTAAAAGCTGTCATGCTCTTTATGATGCCGCAAAAGCTCTGTGCGATAAAAAGGGTATTGTGGCAAGCGTGGAGTATGTGACGGATTTGCAGAGAATTATGGGGTACGGCGTGATGAGCACGCCTGCCGTGGTGGTGAATGAAAAACTTGTTTCCGTGGGCCGCGTGTATACGGAAACCGAACTGGAATTGCTTTTTAAAGAATTGGGGATTTTGGACTGATGAAAAAAGTAGGGTTTATCTGTGTGCACAATTCCTGTCGCAGCCAGATTGCCGAAGCGCTCGGAAAACATTTGGCAGGAGACGTTTTTGAAAGTTATTCGGCAGGAACGCATATTGTCGATACGATCAATCAGGACGCTGTACGGCTGATGAAAGCGCAATACGGTATCGATATGGAAAAAATGCAGTACAGCAAAGTACAGGGTGAACTGCCGCCTCTTGATATTGTTGTGACCATGGGCTGCAATGTAAATTGCTCATATCTGCCCGCCGCGCACAGGGAGGATTGGGGACTTGCCGATCCTACCGGGCAGAGCGATGAAGTTTTTATGCGGACAATGGAAGCCATAGAACGGAAAATCATTGAACCGAAAGAGAGAATTTTAAGCGGGCGGCTGTAATTTTTTCGGATAATAAAATAAAAAAACTTCTGTTCGGCAGTGCGGCGCCGGCAGAAGTTTTTTTTGCGGCAATTGTTTTTGTTTTCGGAAAATGAGGGGGGCCGGGGGAAATCATTTCCCCCGGAAAAAACAATTTGCAAAATTAAAACAAAATTCCCTGCAGGGCGTTGAAAATCCAGCCGTAGAGCGTAAAAATCACCAGAAGAAGACAGAGGAAAATCCCCAGCAGTTTCGGCTGCATAACCTGTTTGAGCATAATTATTTCAGGAAGCGAAGCGCCGACGGAGCTCATGCAGAACGCAAGCGTGGTGCCTACTGGCAGTCCCTTTGTGAGCAGGCTTTCCATAATCGGTATTATTCCCGTAACATTGGTATAAAGCGGTATGCCGATAACGACTGACAAGGGAACAGACCACCATTCCCCGTGTCCCATGTTTTCCGCAAACCAGTTTTGCGGAATATAGCCGTGCAGCAGGGCTCCTATGCCGACGCCGACTATTACCCATTTCCATACGCGTTTAAAGATGGTTTTGGTTTCGGAAAGGGCAAAGTCATGGCGGTACTGTATGGTTATTTTCCGTGCAAGGGAAAAGGCCTGCATGGCATTTTGGCTGTTCATGGCCTGCAGGAGAAAAGGCTGCAGATATTTTTCCGCTTTTACGGCGTCAATAAAAATTCCGCCCAGAATGCCTGCCAGTATTCCGAGGCTCACATACAATACGGTGAATTTCCAGCCAAGCAGTCCCCACAGCAAAATAACCGCCACTTCGTTGATGAGCGGAGAGGTTATCAGAAACGACATGGTTATGCCCAGGGGAATTTTGGCTGTGGTGAATCCTATAAAAAGCGGAATGCTGGAGCATGAGCAAAAAGGCGTCACAGCCCCGAAACCCGCTCCCAGCAGATATCCCGCGCTTTTTGTTTTGCCTGTCAGATAGGTACGTACTTTTTCCGTATTGAGTCCTGCTCTCAGCCAGCCTATGAGGTAGACCATAAATACCAGCAGCAAGAGGATTTTTGCCGTGTCATAAAGGAAAAATTCCACGGCGGCTCCTGCGCTGCTTTGCGGAGATAATTGCAGCAGTTCATAGGTCAGCCAGCGGGATGCGGGCAGTACGGCGCAGTATAGCCCGTACCAAAGAACAAAGCAGAGTATGCCTGTTGCGGCATATTTAATTTTGTGTGCAGTTTCCATAAATAACTCGCATCGGTTTTATTTTTTTATTTGGCAAAAAAGCCAAATTATATGCAAAAAAAATTAACGCAGTATGCTGATTTTGTCCTGCAGTTTGCTTTTTATCAGCTCTTCGGTGCAGGATAAAAACGTGTCCAGACAGCATATCGCAAGTTTGTAATATACATTGGTTCCGCGTTTGTCGACAGTCACGATGCCGGCTTCTTTCAGTACGGAAAGATGTTTTGATATTGTGGAAATATCGTCGCCGATTAATTGCTGCAGCTCGCACACGCATTTTTCTCCGGACTGCAGGGCCTTGACCATAATCAGGCGCGAAGGGTGTCCCAGGGCTTTAAAGATTTTTGCCTGTTCGATTAATAGTGCGTTGTTTTTCATAATATTCCTTATTTGGCTTTTTGGTAAAATACACAATAAACCTTCCGCCGTCAAGTGTTTTTCTTGCGTGCGCGGGAGGTGCGAAAATGGCAGGGCGGCATTGCCGCTCAGAGCAGGCTTGCCAGTAATGCTATGCCGCTGTCGATGCTGCTTTCTTCTATGGCGCCGTAGCCCAGATACAGGATATTGTTTTGGCTGTTTTCCTCCGCAAATTCTTTTTGATGCGAACTGCACGGAAAATAGGACAGGGCAATGTTTTGTTCAAGGCATTTTCGGTAGAAATGTTCGTCAAAATTTCGCGTGCCGACCTGCAGGGCAATGTGGATTCCCGCATTAATTCCGAGCAGTTCCGTAGGGCAGGGGAAATGCCTTTTCAGGCTTTCAAGCAGGATATGCAGTTTTTTTTCGTAGATTTTGTTCATTCTTTTAACATGAATGTCTATTTTTCTTTCTTTCAGGAATGAAACAAGAGCGGCTTGTTCGTGTATGGCATTTTGTCTGTCGCAGGATCTGCGCAGGCATTTCCATGCGGCATGGAAATGCTGCGGCAGGATTGCAAAGCCGATACGCAGGGCAGGGAAGAGCATTTTGCTGAATGTTCCCATATAAATTACGCGTTCGGGGCAAAGGGAATACAGCGGTGCCAGCGGTGCGTGTCTGTAGCGGAATTCTCCGTCATAGTCGTCTTCCAGAATATAAAAATCCCGTTCTTGCGCAAGTTTGATCAGTTCTATTCGGCGTTCGGCGGAAAGGACGCTGCCGTTGGGAAATTGGTGCGACGGCGTGACATATAACCCGCAGATACCGGAAGCAAAGCGTTTAATTTCCCGCGTGTCTATGCCGTATTTGTCCGTGCTGATGCTGTGCATGCTGAAATTTTTCCGCCGCAGGGCACTGATTACCGGATAATAGCACGGGTTTTCCGTAAGAAATACTTTATTTTCGGTTTTTAAAAGCTCCAGGCAAAGATTGATAGCCTGTGTTGTGCCTGTTGTTATGAAAATGTTCTCTTCCTGTACCTGTATGCCGCGGGACCGGAAAAGCCAGGCGGAAATCTCTTTTTGAAGCGGCGCATAGCCCTGTGGGTCGCTGTAGGCGAAATCTTCGTTTTTTAATCCTGAAGCCGCCTGTTTGAGGCAATTATTCCACAATGCGAAGGGAAACGACCGTACATCGGGTATTCCCAAAGAAAAGTTAAAGCGTATTTCACGGCAGGGCGTATTGTTTGTTTTTGAGCGGACGGCAGGCGTTTCATGCTGGAAAATAAGGTTTTTCTGCACGATATAGCCCATACCGGCTTTGCTGTAAACATATCCTTCGGTTATGAGCAGGTCATAGGCTTCGTTGACGGTATTTCTGGAAATGCACAGCTCTTTGGCCAATTCTCTGGTTGAGGGCAGGCGTTCCTGCTCTTTTATGCATCCGCTGTGGATAAGCTCCGTAATGGCAAGGTGAAGCTGTTTCGCAAGGCTTATGGGGCTTTTTCGGTTGAGGGTGATTCCGTACATGGCTGACCTCCGTAATATATGATAACCGTAAAAAAGCCCTGTGGCAAGAAAATTTATAAAAAATAAATAATTTCAATAAGTAAAAATAAATATCGATATGTGAAAATAATAACACTGGTACTTTCATTCTTTTTGTAAACTGGTACTTTACCCAAGCATTTCTGTGAGCTACACTAATTTTAAGCATTCTGTACGGTACAGAATGCAAGGGGAATTTATGCTTTAATAAAAGGAGCATACCTATGAAAAGCATTTTTGATTTGCTCCCTAAAAGATTTTTGGTCCTCTATTGTCTGTGCGGGGGAATTATTGCCGGGCTTGCGGTGTATATTGTTTATATGTCACGGGCGTATTCTTATGCCGGCGATGATCCCGGCGCCTGCGTAAACTGCCATATTATGGCGTCTTCCTATCAGTCGTGGCAGAGAAGTTCCCATGCAAACTGGGCAACCTGCAACGACTGCCATGTGCCGCACGACAATTTGGTGTCCAAATATGCTTTTAAAGCAAAAGACGGGCTGTACCATGCCGCTGTTTTTACGGCCGGGGCCGAACCGGATGTTATTCGTCCCCGTGATGCCAGCTATGCGGTCATTATGGAGAACTGCATCCGCTGTCATACGGAGCTGAATACCGAATTTGTCAAAACAGGCATGGCAAAATATGCGGATGTAAAAAACGGCAGTGTACGGGCTTGCTGGGATTGTCACAGAGATGTGCCGCATACCGTGTCAAGCAACATTTCGTCATCGCCGAACGCAATTGTTCCGTTTCCGGCATCTCCGGTGCCAAAGTGGCTTAAGGATTTATTTTAATTTGTTAAAAAGGATGGCTAGTTATGAAAGTAACGGAATCGTCACGTAAAAAAAATTTATGGTATTGGGTAATTTTTGCAGTCGGTATGTGCGTTGTGTTTGCTTTGGGGCTGCTGGCGGCTTCCATTACGGAACGGCGGGCGGAAGTTGCTTCCATTTACAATAACAAAAAAGTTGCCATTGAAGGCATTGAGCCGCGGGCGGAAAAGTGGGCACTGAATTATCCGAGAGAATATGATACCTGGCAGCGCACGCAGAATATGGATTTTAAAAGCAAGCATTTGGGAAATCAGTTTGAAGACGTGCTGGCTCAGCGGCCGGAAATGGTAATTTTGTGGGCAGGCTATGCTTTTGCGAAAGATTACAATGCACCCAGAGGGCATATGTATACCATTACCGATACGCGCCAGACCCTGCGTACCGGCACTCCCGAAAAGCCGGAAGACGGACCGCAGCCTGCTACCTGCTGGACATGCAAATCCCCCGATGTGCCGAGAATGATGCAGGAAATAGGCGTGGAAAATTTTTATAAAAGCAAATGGGGCGAAATGGGGCCGCAGATTGTCAATCCCCTTGGCTGCGCTGACTGCCATGACCCTGCAACCATGAATCTGACAATTACCCGTCCTGCCCTGCGCGAAGCGTTTGCGCGCCAAGGCATTGACATTGCAAAAGCAAGTCCGCAGGAAATGCGTTCTCTGGTATGCGCGCAGTGCCATGTGGAATATTATTTCAAAGGAGACGGAAAATATTTGACTTTCCCGTGGGATAAGGGCTTTTCCATGGAACAGATGGAACAGTATTATGATGAAGTGCAGTATACCGACTGGGTACACGCACTGAGCAAAGCACCGATGCTCAAAGCGCAGCACCCAGATTACGAGCTGTTCAAAATGGGACCTCACGGTCAGCGCGGCCTTGCCTGTGCGGACTGCCACATGCCTTATAAAGCCGAAGGCGCTTTCAAATATTCCGATCATCAGGTGATGAGTCCGTTGGCGAACATTTCCGGAACCTGCCAGACCTGTCACAGAGATTCCGAAGAAAATCTGCGCAATTACGTTTACGGATATCAGGATAAAATTCTGGAAGTCCGCAACCGTGTGGAAAAGGAACTGGCAAAAGCCCATCTGCTTGCCCAAAAAGCTTGGGAGCATAATGCAACGGAACAGGAAATGCAGGACAGCCTGAAACTTATCCGTCAGGCCCAGTGGCGCTGGGATTTCGGTGTTGCCTCTCACGGTGCAAGCTTTCATGCTCCCGTTGAAACGCAGCGTATTTTGTCCCAAAGCCTGGATAAGGCACTGCAGGCTCAGCTTGCCCTGCAAAAAGTTTTGTATGCCCATAATGTGCTGGATCCGGAGCTTCCTGATGTTTCCAGCAAAGAAAAAGCTCAGGCTTATATCGGTTTGGATATGGAAAAAGAACGCGCAGCCAAGCAGCAGTGGCTGGAAAAAACCATTCCTGCCTGGATAGAAGAAGCACAAAAGAACAACAGAATATAAAACCTCCTCCTCTGCTCCCGGACTTTTTGTTCGGGAGCCTCTTTCCTGTTATGAAGAAAAAAAAATTATGGACTGTTCCGTTCGGATTTACGGAAAGTTTTTTGCTTGTGTCCGGTTTGCTCACCGTTGGTACAGTACTGCAGGCTGCAGTCGGCAGTTTTGATTTTTATTTGTTGCACAGTCCGGTGAATTACTGGGTTTTCGGTGCGGTATGTCTTGTTTGCCTTGTACTGTCAAGGCTGAACAATGCGGTCGTGCGCTGGCTGACCGGCCTGCCGCTTGGCATTTGCCTTACGGCAGCCGTGCTTTTTCTTGCCGTGCTTATGGGGCTTATACCGCAGCGCGGCGGCATGGGGCACATTCACGGTTTTATCGGCCGTTTCGGACTTGATGCCGTAACTTCAAGCTGGCAGTTTGTTTTGTGCTGTGCTTTGCTTGTTCTTAGCTTGGGTACGCTTAGTTTTAAGCGTCTTTTTGTGTGGAACAGGAAAAATCTGTTTTTTTTCATCAATCATGCAGGCTTGTTTTTGGTGCTTTTGGGGGCGGGGCTCGGCGCGGCGGATATGCGGCGCTTTGTTATGTATGTGTACGAACATCAGACGCAGTGGCAGGTTTTCAGCGAAACGCAGGAGTCAGTGGATTTGCCCGTTGCCGTTACTCTGCATGATTTTGATATGGAATATTATCCGCCCAAGCTTGTATTGATTGACAGAAAAAGCGGTGAAGTGTTCTCCGGGGGGCAGCAGTTTTATCAGCTTGAGGAACAGGGCAATGTGCAGGGACGGCTCGGAGAATTTAATATAGAGATTTTAACGTATTATCATCATGCGGTATGGGCAGGAAACGGCGAGTACAGGGAATATGACATGATTGGGGCTTCGCCTGCCGCCAAGGTGCGCGCCACGGATTTAACAAGCGGCGAAAGCCGTGAAGGCTGGGTAACGGCCGGCAATATGTCCCAATTTGTTTCCGCGCTGTATCTTGGTGAAAATTTGGCTCTTGTGATGACAAAGCCAGAACCTAAGCGCTTTGTGTCCGATATTACTGTCATGACCCGGGAAGGGCTGAAAATACGTACTGACATAGAGGTTAATAAACCTCTGCGTTTGGGGGATTGGATGATTTATCAGTACGGATATGACGACAGATTGGGAGATTTGTCCCCTTACAGCAGTTTTGAGCTGGTGTATGACCCTTGGCTCGGTGTCGTTTATGCCGGTCTTGCAATGCTTTGTTTGGGATCCGTGATCCTTGTTTGGCTTGGAAGAAAAGAAATGTAAAAGGCAGGGTGCGGTATGGCATGGAATTCCTTTGTCTGGTTTGCGTTGGCAGCGGTATTGCTTTGGCTTGGATCGGCTTTTTTTGTTTTTGGGTTTAAAAAAAAGCGTATTGCCGATTTGCTGGCAGTGCTGGGGCTTGTTGTTTTGGGAATTTTTATTGCGCGGCTTTGGCATGTGCTTGACCGTCCTCCTTTGCGCACTATGGCGGAAACCCGGCTGTGGTATGCCTTTTTCCTTGCTTTTCTCGGGGTTTTTGCTTCGCTGCGCTGGAAATATGCATGGCTTATGGCTGTAAGCTGTTTGCTGGCCTGTGTTTTTCTCGGTATAGATTTGGCAAAACCCGAACTGCATTCAAAAACGCTTATGCCGGCGCTGCAAAGTTATTGGTTTATCCCCCATGTGACAGTATACATTTTTTCTTATGCCTTGCTTGGCGTCAGCTGTGTGTGTTCTTTAAAAATGATGTATAAAAGCCGCAGCTGCGGATTGGACAGAGATTTGCTTAAATTTACAGACAATATTGTTTACGTGGGGTTTGGTTTTTTAATGCTGGGTCTGCTGTTCGGGGCGTTTTGGGCTAAAGAGGCCTGGGGACATTACTGGTCCTGGGACCCAAAAGAAACCTGGGCTTTTGTTACTGCCGCCGGATATTTGCTTTATATTCATCTGCGGCTGCGCAAAAACGCTGTTTGGGCTGCTCTAGCAGTGCTGCCCGCGGCATTTGTTTTGCTTATGGTTACATGGCTTGGGGTATCGTATTTGCCGGGGGCGGCCATGAGCGTACACACATATTGACAGGAAGGTTTTGTTATGCAGTTTTCTACAAGTACCCGTTATGCGATACGGCTTTTGTTTGAGCTTAGGCAGCCCAATATGCCGCAGTCTTCTGCCGTTTTGGCAGAACAGATCGGCATTCCTTTGAAAACCCTTGAAAAAATCCATGCCGTTTTGAAAAAGGAAAAAATTACCGACAGTATAATAGGGGCAAAAGGCGGCATATTTTTGCGTATTCCGCTTACTGAAGTCAGTCTCGGAAAAATCACGGAACTTTTTGACAACGGCATTCGGTTTGCGGTCTGCTTCGGGGAAAAGGCCAATGAATGCCCGATGCAGAATACCTGCAGAATCAGTTCAGCCTGGATGCACATTTCCAAGCTTGTTCAGGAACAGTTAAATAATATTTCTTTGTGGAGCATTTTTCAGGAATTCCCGCAGAATCATTGTTGTTATGCTTTAAAAAAAGAAAGCGGCCTGGAGCCGTGTGCCGCGGCTGCGGCGCAGGGATTGGAAAAGTGTAGGCAATAAAGCAAGGAGACTGCGGGGAAAGCACACTTTTTGCTGCGGCAGCAGCCGTATTCAGGCTATATCCATATTTGTAATGTTTTTGAGTGCCTGCTGTGCTGCCGCTATAATTACAGCCGACGCCGCATCGGGAAAAATGTCAGGCATATACTGGATTAACAAGAAAAACGGCTGTTTTTACAACCGTTTTTCTTGTTTTGCTGGAGGTTACCAAAACAGCGGATACTTATGTTTTGGGGAAAGATTGTTGATAAACAGTGCCAGCAAAATCATAATGCTTGTGCCTGCAAGGCACGGGCAGAGTATGTACCAGTATCCAAGGTTGTTTATCAGCTCTCCGCCGCCGGCTGTGACAAATGCGGTGGCGCCTCCGGGAGGGTGAACGGTATTGGTAACAAGCATGATCCCTATTGCCAGCGATACGGCCAGGCTCAGTACGATTGCCTCGTCTGCGTGCACGAATCGGGATACCGTAATGCCCACGAAAGCCGAAAGGCAATGTCCGAACACAACATTGCGCGGCTGTGCCAGGGGACTTTTCATGGCGCCGAAGACCAGTACGGCGGAAGCGCCGAACGGTGCAATAAGAAAGGGAAGATTAGTCAGGTGCATGGCAAAACCGTGCAGGTATCCTATGATCAGCAGACTTATTGCGCTGCCCGTCACGGCCAGCAGTACGGTTTGTCTGCACGCGCGCTGCGGCACGGCTTCTGCGGCCTGCATTTTTTGAAAATAACTTTTGATGTTCATGTTGTCAGCCGATTGATTAAATTTTGTGCTTTATGCATAACAAAGCTGAGCGGATGCAACCCCCCCTTTTAATGGGGCGAGTTCTTTTTTTGTTTTCCGGCTGAAATAAAATAATGCGCAATGCTGTTGCTAAGCAGGAAAAAATACCGTATTTTCTGTGTATTCAATCAAGTACGGAACTGTTGTCATGAAAGAACAAGAAAAGCAGATTTTGTGGACAAAAAATTTTATTTTGCTGGTATTGGTTAATTTAATTATGTTTGTCAGCTTTCAGCTGTATCCGCCTTCTCTGCCGCCGTATTTAAAATCTTTGGGCGTTCCCGAAAGCCTGCTGGGCTGGTATACTGCGTCCACAACGGCAGCGGCCGTGGCGGTGCGGCCTTTTATCGGAATTTTGCTGGATTCCTGGGGCAGAAAATATATTTTTTTGACGGGTTTGGCTTTTGTTTTGCTGACCGTTGCGTTAATGGCATTTTTCCCGTATGCGGTTCCACTGTTGTTTCTAAGGTTTTTTCAGGGGCTCGGCTGGGGCGTGATTACCACGTCCGCCGCTACGGTTGCCACGGACAATATTCCGAAAAAGCGCATGGGCGAAGGCATCGGGTATTTCAGTCTGTCTATCGGGCTTTCTTTGGCTTTCGGCCCTGCGCTGGCATTGTCCATGTCTATGGAAGCTTTGCTGTATTTTTCCATTGTGCTGATGGCGGCGGCAAGTATTTTGGCTTTGTTTCTGAAGTATGAACCCGCAGAAAAAACCGAAGGAACAAAACCGAAGTTTGCCGTTGAAAAAACCGCTTTGGTGCCTACGGCGCTTATTTGCATAACAAATATTTGTTTCGGCGCCATGGTTACGTTTATGGTTATTTATTCCAAAAGCAAAGGCATAGAGAATATTTCTTCCTATTATGTGATTTATGCCGTGGTGCTTATGGTCAGCCGTCCGCTGATCGGAAAGCTTGTGGACAGAAATTGGCACGTGTGCGTTATGGCCGTCGGGATTGTCTGCATGATTCTGTCGTTGCTGAGTTTGGCTTTTGCTTCGGGACTGATGATGTTCAATATGGGGGCGGCGTTTTATGGTATCGGGCAGGGGGCGGTGCTGACGACGACGCAGACGCTTTCGGTTATCAATGCTCCGAAAAATAAAATAGGTACTGCCAATGCCACTTATGCCATGGGGTTTGACGTGGGGCTGAGCGTCGGGGCCGTGCTGTCCGGGGTTATGGTTGCGCATATAGGGTATTCGGCGATGTTTTTGCTGCTTACGGCGGCGCCTTTGCTGTCAGGGACTGTTTTTTGGTATGCCCATAAACGCAATGTTTTTCTGCTGCAGAAATAAGGAACTGCAATTTTGTTGCTGATTTGGATTTTTGATGTGACAATTTTGTTTGCGATTTTTTGCAGAAATTGCCATAAAAGAACTTTATTTAATAAAAATACTGTGTTATTCAGTGGTTATAAAAACAGATATCTTGGTATGTTTTTAGCATATGAAGGTATAAAACTGCAATCAGCAAAGGAGCGAATATGGAACAGGAACAAGCTTATATTGACATTTTGGCTAAAGAATTGGGAATGGAACTGACAGTAAGCTCTGCCGGCGCGGTAACCTTGGTTCAGGAGGGGCGGATAGTTCTTTTGCAGTGGAATGCCGCGGAAAATTCTTTTGTTGTTTATGTTGAACTGGGGCATTTGGCGGGCTTTAATGACAGTGCTGTATGCCGTCAGCTGCTCTCTGCGAATTTTTTGTTTATGGAAAGCGGCGGCGGAGCGTTGAGTTATGACAGTGTGAACAATATGGTCGGGTTTAATTACGCGCTGCCGGTGTATGGCCTTTCGCCGGAAGAATTTTTGCAGAAAATGAATGCAATACTCCTGCTTGCCGAAGAGTGGAAAGACACGTTTTCAAAAATGAAGGCCGAACAGGAAGAATTGGTCGTTCAAGCCTTGTCCGAGGCGGAAAATGCTGAGTCTGACCTGCCGCAGGATGATATGGCTTTAACCATGCAGTTTGTGCGGGTATAGGAGGTTTGTATGCCTATTGATGCGAATATGTTTTTTCAGCAGGCAGCCGCAGTTGCCGATACGACGAAATTTCATGTGACGCAGGATGATGCTGTCAGACAGGGTACCGGACTGCATGGATTGAAGAAATTGTTTTCTTCAAATCAAAGAGCGGAGAATTCCGTGGCTGCCCAGGCGTTTTTGGATTCGCTCATCAATAGCCCTCAATACGGGCAGTTTGTGGGACAGGTAAGGGGCACGCTGGAATCGTTGATTAATTCCGGAAAACCCTTGTCAGCAGGAGTGATTAAAGATACCAAGCTTGCCCTTGACGTTGCAAAGGGTATAAATTTAGGAATACGGCTGGCTGCAGAAAATATGCTTCCGCAGGGGCACGGTACGTCTTTCGGGCAGTTTGCAGCCGTGAAAGGGCTGCCTCTCGAAACTCCGGGGCAGATTATATCCGCAGTGAAAAGTTATTATCTCAGTGAAATTGCCGCTAAGAATCTGCCTTCCCTGACCATGCTTCCCGACAGCGGTTCAGCGAAAAAAAATGCCGCCATGCAGGCTTTGCTGAAAAATATTTGTTCTCCTTTGTTGGGTGAAAACGGCTTTTTCGCCAGGGTGCTGGACACCAAGCTTGCGGAGGGCGGGGCGTTTACATTCGCTGATTTCACCCGCAGTTTTGAAACGGAAAATGCTCGTTATCTTGGTATCATGCAGAACCTTGACCCGGAACTTGTTGACAGCATGAAAAGTATGCCCAATGCAGCCAACTTGCTGACTGCCATGGGTGAGGCCCTGCCGTTTATCGGAGCGGAACGGCTCGGAGCTCTTCGCAATTACAGTCTGGATACGTCCGCTGCCATGAATACGCCGCAGGCGCGTGCGAACATGATTAAGGATTATATGATAGAGCAGTTCGCCAGCGAAGCCGCAAAACAGGTTATGACGAGGCACGGTCTGCCCGAGGGATTTTCAACTGCCATAGGGCATAATCCGGAAGTTATTTCCAAAGCAAAAGAACTTTTGGCTGAAAACCCCGGAGCAGGCCATATACCTACAAGAGAACAGGTTGAACAGGCTTTGTCTGCCGCAGCCGATCAGTTTACCGCAGCGCATAAGGCGGAATTGACGGAATTTGTGCATATGGCGCAGGACCCTCCAGCAGAACTTGATCCGCCGCTGACGCTTGAAACCATGCCCCGTTATATCAATACGTTGCTGGCCGGCGATGCCGTGCTGGAGCCGCTTTTGAATGAAAGTACAGCCATTGATGCGGATTTTATGGATAAACTGACAGCGCAGGCAGAAGCCATGAATTCTGCGACCCATAGTTTCAGAGGAGATTTCGGCGCTGATGACATTGCCAAAGTTTTGGGCAATTCCGTAAAGCTTTTGCTTGCCAGAAGAGGGGTAGAACCGGCGCAGTACGGTGAAGTCATGACAAGAGCCATTCAAAAATTCGGCAGCCTTTCCAGTGAACTGCAAACTTTAAACAGCAAAGTGCAGCTCGGTTTCGGCGGTGCTGCAGGCATGAACTTTCTGCATACCGGCATGACCGTGTACCGTGCTTTGGAAGGCCATGCAAGAGCGCTCATTTCGCTTATGGACCATGATCAGCTCGTGGCGTTTCATATTGAAGAGGCTGCAGTTGCCCAGCCGCAGGATGCGGCGGCGCAGCGGCGCAACGGCTTGCTTCTTGAGGAGTTTTTGGAATCAAATTTCCAAAACGACGTGAATTTGGAAAACTTTTCAGCGCCGATGCGCGCTTTTGCGGAAAAATTCGGACTGCGCATTCCGCCGCGCATTCAGCCTGAAAGGGCGGATCAGCAGCAAATTGAAACCGCACAGCTGAACAAAAATTTGGCGGATGCGGTGTTCAGCACGTATATTCCCAAAACCGGAAACTACGTGGAATCCAAAACGCAGGCTTTTAGGGATTTATTTGCCGCTGTTGATGCCCGGCATGATTTGGCAGGCATTGATATTGACAATTTGGATCTGTCTTCTTTTGCCGTAAAAATGAATGCCGCGCTTAATGGTTTGGTTGCTGCTGCCGCTGAAGAGGGACGAACATTGGACAGCGTAGAGCTGCATAGGGCAGCTGAAGCGGCGATAACCGAAAATCTGCTGGAACTCAAGGAGCTGCTCGGACGCATTGATGCTTTGCCTGTCAAAGAGGACGGCAACCCGAACCATGTGGACGAAAACGATGTTTATCTTTTTACGGACCATGAAAAAGCATTGATGAAAGAATGCGTCACTTCTACCGGTCTGCGGGATATAAATGCAGTGACGGAATTTGCCCATGCCGCCATCATTGGCAGCACCAACTGCCTTAAAAATATGGCTGCTCCCAAGGCCTCAGCTACCCAGCTTGCCGAAACAGGCATGAAATTTACCGAGCTGTATTTTGACGCCCGGCAAAAGCTTCCGAAAGACTTTGCCGAAAACGAAGATTCCTTTATGTTCATGGCGAAGTTTGCTTTGAAATTTGCCGGACTGGCAGAGCAGGACATGGTTAATCTGCTGGATAACCTGAACAGCGAAACAGCCCGGAAAGTTTCCGGCTCATTCCTTTGGGCAAAAGAGCTTCCGGGAGTTCCCAAGGAACAGGCTGAATCAATTATGAGGCTTATACAGTCTTTTACGCAGCTGCGCAGCATGGCAGAAATTGAGATGACGGGCAATTCTTCCCGCGATCCTTCGTTTTTTGCAAAACCCATTGATCATCCTTCAGAAGTGCCTAACGGAACAAACGGTTGTATGCAGGCCATAAAGGTATTGCTGAGAGGAAGAAACCTTCCTGAAGCCGATGAAGTGCTTTCACGGCACAATCCGCCCTTTAGCGAAGCGGATTGGAATACGTTGAGAACTCTTATTGGCCAAATAACGCAAAGAGCCGGAAACAGCCCTTGGGCTTTTCAGATCCCGTACATTGTCACGGCAAGCGGCAGGGATTTGCTTGCGGCCATTGGCAAAAACGGCGGCAAGCCGCTCAGCCCGCAGCAGCTGTGGGATACTATTGTAGGCGGCAAACGTCCGTCACGGTTCAACGAAACTAATTTTGTGCAGGTCATGCTGAACGAGATAAACGTGCGCTATCAGCGGCAGGTTAAAGCGATAAACCCGGATATCCCTGACGGTCTGCTGCATGCGGTATTTACCAATAATATCGGTTTCGGGATAAGTGCGAAAAAAATGTTTGAACTTCTCAAGCCGGGGGCTGAGCTCAATTTGCAGGATATCAGTACCGAAATGGAAATGAGTTCCCTGCGTGACATTGTTCCGGAAAATGCCTATGGCCTTGTTACTGACTTTTCCAGGCAGGATCCGCGGGCAACGATGTCGTTTACCGATGTCAACGGCAATACGTATGCTGTGCATCCGCATGCTATCGATGATGAGCACAATAATGCCCAACATCCTGAATTCATAGCTATTATGAATACTGTTCGGGGTATGACGCAAAGTGACGTCCAGTTCAGAAGGGTTATGCAGGCATTTTCGCAGGCTTCGCTGATTTCTCCGCGGCTTTTCAGCAGTTTGTTCCCCGGAGTGCAGTATAACGAACACGGCAATTTTGCAATGAAAGCGACACAGCAGCCGGACGGCAGCGTTATTGTGGATATTTCCACTGATGAAACAATGCCGCTTGTCATGCATGAGCAGTTCAGAATCGAAGCGGACGGCTCTCATGCCTGCACCCGTTTTGATATGCGCAGAGGCCGTGGATAAAACTGTAATTTCTTGACTGTAATGCAAAGGCGGATACCTTAGGGTATCCGCCTTTTTACTGCAGTTAACCAGCCTGTTTTGGCTGAGTAATTTTTTTTGGTGCCTGTTTTTGGGGTTGGCAAAGGCGGGACATCAGAAATTATTTTATAGAGTTCTGGCATTATGTGAAAAAAAGAGTAAAAATGTCTTTCTACTGTGATATAGTCACGGAAAAATTTGTGCGGCTTTGGTAACCTAAAAGCATGATTTTTTATTAAGTGTATAATTTCAATATCTTATTGAAAAATTATGCGAGGTTGTTATGGCTTGTATCAAGAAGAAGTTTATTGGTTTAAGCGTGGGGATTGGGGTATTTCTCAGTTTGGCCGCTTTTTCTCAAGCAACGGTTGTTATTCAAAACAATTCGTTTTCCACCACAGATCACGGCAGGCATGAAGTTTTGCAGAAAGATTTTCAGAGTCCGCAGGAAATAACGCAGGCCTGTTTGACCTGTCATAACGAGGCGGCAAAACAGGTTCATCAGACTGTGCACTGGACATGGAAACATTTTAATAAAAAAGGTGAAGTGCAGGATGCGTATGAGGAGCATAAAAGCCGTTTCGGCAAGGGGGCGCTGACATTCAATAACTTCTGCATAGCCATAGGTTCCAACGAGCCCAAATGTACCACCTGCCATGCAGGGTACGGCTGGACAGATAAAAATTTTGATTTTACCAAGGAAGAAAATGTGGATTGTCTGGTTTGCCATGACTCTACCGGACTGTATAAAAAGGCTGACGGCGTGGGCGGCGTGCCGGTAACGGAAACAACCGGCAAAGACGGTACAAAGACTCCCGTTGATTTTAAAAAAATCGTGGCTGGCGTGGCAAAGCCGCAGATTGCCAACTGCGCTTCCTGTCACTTCCTTGGCGGCGGCGGTGATGCCGTAAAGCACGGTGACTTGGATACTTCTTTGCTGAACGCTTCCCGTTCCCTTGACGTGCACATGAGCAAAGACGGCGCAAACTTTACCTGTCAGCGCTGCCATACAACGGAAAATCATCAGATTGCGGGCCGTTCGTACAGTACGCCTGCTTTTGAAGAGCGCACAACGCTGAACGAAGACGATTTGGCTTCCCGCATTACCTGCGAATCCTGCCATACCGCTGCTCCGCACAAAGCCGGGCACAAGGCTAACGACCATACGGATAAAGTAAGCTGTCAGGCTTGTCATATCCCTGCTTTTGCAAGGGAAAAACCGACGGAAATGGCGTGGGACTGGTCAGTTGCAGGCAAGTTGAAAGACGGCAGGCCGTATTCAGTCAAGAATGAATTCGGCACATACAGCTACACCAGCCTGAAGGGCAGCTTTGACTGGCAGAAAAACGTAACCCCCGTTTACCGCTGGTATTCCGGTTCAATGGATTATCTGCTTCTTACCGATAAAATCGAAGATATTTCCAAGCCCGTGGAAATTACCAAGATTATCGGCGATGCGTCCGATCCCAATGCCCGCATTATGCCTTTCAAGGAACATAAGGGAAGACAGCCTTTTGACCCTGTAAACAAAACTTTTGTGGTTCCGCATCTTTTCGGCAAGGACGATACCGCATACTGGAAAAATTTTGACTGGAACAAGGCCATTCAGACAGGTCAGGACTATATGGGCCTGCCCTACAGCGGACAGTATATTTTTGTGGATACCGTGTACTATTATCCCACAACGCACATGGTCGCTCCCAAGGAAAACAGCGTGTCCTGCGTAAGCTGCCATAACAGGGACAGCCTGCTTAATGGTATTGACGGCGTTTGGATTCCGGGACGCGATTATGTGGGCTGGCTGGAAACTTTAGGCTGGCTGCTCGTGTTCGGTTCATTGGCAGGTGTTGCCGTTCATGCAGGGCTGCGTGTTCTTACCCGCAGCAAGAGAAAGTAGAGAGGTTGCTATGAGAATATATTTTTACACGAGATTTGAACGTTTTTGGCATTGGGTTCAGGCTCTTCTGATTATCGGTATGCTCTGCACAGGGGTTGAAATTCACGGTACATATGCGCTGCTTGGATTTGAAAAAGCCGTTTGGTGGCATAATGTTTTTGCCGGGGCATGGGCTGTGCTGTATGCTTTTATCCTGTTTTGGATAGCCGTAACCGGGGAATGGAAGCAGTATGTGCCCCGTCTGAAAAATGTTTCCGCAATGGTGTATTATTATTCTGTGGGGATTTTCCTGGGCAAAGAACATCCCGTTCATAAAACGGCAGAGGCAAAGCATAATCCGCTGCAGAGGCTCATTTATGTTTCGCTGCTCAGTATTTTGCTGCCTTTTCAGATCGGCACGGGTATTTTGTATTATGTCTACAGCAGCTGGGCAGAACTCGGGCTGCAGGGTGTGCTTTCCCTGAAAGTGATTTCCGCTTTGCACACGTTGGGCGCTTTCAGCTTGCTGGCATTTGTGATTGTGCATATGTACATGACCACCACAGGCCCGACGGTTTTTGCCTACCTTAAAGGAATGCTTACCGGATATGAAGACGAGGCAGACACAAAGCCGGGAGATGCCCGCTGAGTTTCGTCGGTTCATTTTGTTCCGTACCTCATAACAGAAAGGAGAGGAAACTCTCCTTTTTGTTTTGGCAGAAAACGTTTTTTGTACGGATTTTGCAAGTAATTTGATTATGGCGGAAAGCCTTGTTCATTGACCTGGTGTGCTGCATGAATGCAGGGCTTTTGTTATCCATATATATTACTTGCAAATTTTGAAAAAATAGGTATATTGGACAAATTACAGCATAAGGGCGCTATATGGACACAGCAAACAGCGAACAGAAAATTTTTGAACATATTTCTCCTTTTACGGCACGGTTCGGCAATATTCTTTATTCATACGACGAATTGTGCGTGTTTGATTTTTATGGAAAAAAAGCCGTTGCTGCGCCGGTTTTCGGCAAAAAACCTGCGGACATTTGTTTTGTGCTGTGTTTAAAAATAGGGCAGAGTTCTTGGAAAATAGCCTTTGACAGTGATGCGCTTCTGCTTTTTCATCCGGCTTTGAGCGAAAAGATTAAAGAGAATAAAGATGCGCTGCGGCAGTATGCGGAAATTTTTCCGACGGAGCTGAAACAGGCTTTGCTGGAAAGTTTGTTTGTTCCGTTTGCCCGGCAGGTTTCGCAAAAAATAGGCATGGAAATTGCTGTGCAGAATATCGAATATGCCGATAAGACTGTAGATTCGGAGAACTGTCTGACATTTTCGCTGCAGTTATCCGACGGAGAGGAACCCGTATGCTCTGTGCTCTGCTTTGCTGAAATCCCGCAGGAACTGCAAAGTCTTGCTTTATTGGAAGCATTGCAGGCCGTGCTGCCCGAAATTCCCCGCAATACGCTGGACGGAGCGCAGATTCCCTGCAGTTTGTTTTTTTGTGCCGGGAAAACCGATCTTGCCTTGCAGGAACTTCAAAATCTGGCCTGCGGCGATTGTATACTGCTTGACGAATGGTACGGAAAAAATTCTTTTATCAGGATATATCCGGCATTTTTCCGTGCGCAGGACGGTGCGGCTCCGCAGTTTTCCGAACAGGAATTTATGCACTGCGCCGTTAAGGACGGTTCGGCGGAAGTTATAGCATGGACAGCCGTTTCTACTCAAAAGGAATATTCTATGGAACAAGCAAAAGACGAAAATTTACAGCAGGATACAGCCGCTGTTCCTGAACAGGACACTGCACGGGACGGTGCTGCGGCTTCCATGCAGACCGATATTTCCCAAATTGCATTGACCGTGCATTTTTGTTTGGAAGAAAGGACGCTTACGCTGGCCGAACTGCAGGCGGTGAAGCCGGGTTATGTTTTTGCGCTGGAACAGGATTTTCTTTCTCCGGTAAAGCTTGTGGTTAACGGCAAAACCGTTGGCAGCGGCAAAATTGTTGACATCAACGGAACTGTCGGCGTTCAGGTTGTTTCCGTAAATAAATAGGACCGGCTATGTTTGGAGGCATAAATCCGCTGTATTTTATCGTGGGCATGGCTTCTTTGGGGCTGGCGCCGTTTTTCCTGATGATGGTGACTTCCTATGTGAAGATTATCGTTGTCACTTCGCTTGTGCGCAATGCTCTCGGCGTGCAGCAAATTCCGCCGACAATGGTTATGAACGGTCTTGCCATGATTTTAACCCTGTTTATTATGGCGCCCATGTGCATGGACATGAAAGCCATTTTGGATAAGAAAAATATTTCCGCAGACCTTGAGCCTGCGCAGGTTATCGAACTTGCTGCCGAGGTTTCCCAGCCGCTGAAAGAATTTTTGATACAAAATTCCGACCCTGCCATAACCAAGGCTTTTGTGCAGACGGCAAAAAAAATATGGCCGCAGGACAAGCAGCAGTTTGTTTCGGAAACCAATTTTTTGATTTTGGTTCCTGCCTTTACCATTTCAGAGCTGACCAAGGCATTTCAGGTCGGTTTTCTGCTTTATTTGCCTTTTATTGTAATTGACTTGATTATTTCAAATATTTTGCTGGCAATGGGCATGATGATGGTTTCGCCCATGACCATCTCGCTGCCGTTTAAATTGCTGCTGTTTGTGACCCTTGACGGTTGGCTGAAATTAAGTCAAGGTTTGTTATTGAGCTACAGTTAAGGAGTTTTTATGAATATAACGGTGAAAGAGCAGAACGGCTGCTGCATTTTGGAACTGAACGGCAGAATGGACGCTACCACGGTTGCGATGTTTGAAGAGCGCTGCAAAGAGCAGTTTGAAAAATCTTATGCCAAGCTTATCGTGGATATGACAGCCCTTGAATATATCAGCTCTGCGGGGCTGCGCGGTATTTTGATGATGGAAAAAACAAGCAAGGCAAAAAATTGTCCTTTGGTTTTCTTCGGTCTCCAGCCCATGGTGCACGAAGTGTTCAAAATTTCAAGCTTTCTTTCTATTCTCAAAATATGCGCAACTCTTGACGAAGCCATAAATTTGTAAAAAAGCGAGGACGTATGCCTACATTGAACGTACCTGCCTCTTTGGAAAATTTGCAGACAGTAAATACGTTTATCAGCGAAAATTTGCCGCAAAACTGTGAATTTCTGCGTCATAAAATTGAGCTTGTGGCAGAAGAACTCTTGGTTAATGTGTTTATGTATGCATACGAAGACAGCCAGGGGGAAGCATTAGTCGGCTGCCGTGATGTGTTTTTTGACAACGAAGAATTTTTTTGTTTTTGGGTTTGCGACAGCGGCAAGCCGTTTAATCCGTTTTTGGAAGCACCAAGCCCGGATCTGACGTCCGATGCGGAAAGCAGGCCTATCGGCGGATTGGGCATTCATCTCATTAAATCATTGGTACGCCATTTTTCCTACAGTTATACCGATAAGAAAAATTTAATAGAATTGTATTTTTCCAAAGAAAATAATGAATAATTTTCGGATACTGCTGTTTGCTGGCTGTTTTCTTCCCGTTTTTTCGGCATCGGCGCAGCAGGGAAAAGTGCTGTCGTATGAAATTACCGTGGAAGAGCGGCAGATAGTCAAGCAGGTTTTGCCTGCCGGCAGTGCGGTTTCGTCTTCAGTCAGGGAACAGGAGTTTCTGATTGATGAAATTGATGTGTATGCACTTTCGCCTGCGGCTAAATTTTTGGCTTTGCCGCATATGGTATCTTTGCGGCATCATTATGAAAATTCGCATGACATAAATTGGGAACGCATTATAGCCCGGGCTGCTGCGCGCTATGGAGTGGCAGAAAATCTTATCAGGGCAGTCATAAAAACAGAATCCAATTTTTTGGCTCATGCTGTTTCCGTTAAAGGTGCGCAGGGCGCCATGCAGATTATGCCGGAAACGCAGAAAGAGCTGGGGCTGGAAAACCCTCTTAATGCCGAAGACAATGTTTTGGCTGGAACAAAATATTTAAAACAGCAGCTTGATTATTTTAATGGTGATGTGTCCCTTGCCTTGGCAGCCTATAATGCGGGTGCCGGCAATGTGTTAAAATATGAGGGAATTCCGCCGTTTAAAGAAACACAGAATTTTGTGCGGAACGTGTTGGCTCATATGGAAGCGGATTAACTGTGTTTTTTTAGGGTGTGTTTTTAAATTTTTTTCTTTTTTTCCGGGGGAAATGGTTGTGCTGCTGTCTATTTGCGTAAAGTTCGCAAGTTTACTGACGCAAACGGCTTGTCGCCCTTTGGGTGGCTCTTCCAGTCCTTTTCATTCCACGGCTTCTGCTCCGTAAATACTGCGAATACGCACGAAAGAAAATTTTTTTCAGTAATTAGGGTATGTTTTTGAATTAATGCCATTGATTATAGCACTTATAAAAAATATTAATCGAAACAGACTGTTTTAAAATTTGTTTAGGGTTGGAAAAAAGATTTTTTCAGTTGCTCTTATTCACAGTATTTGCGGAACCGAAGCCGAAACTTTCGGCAAGGTTCCGCAAATACTGTGCAATGAGGGGGCTTGGGGGAAATCATTTCCCCCAAAAAAAGAAGAAAAATAATTCGGAAACACATTCTACACACAG
>CASGAP010000001.1 GCA_949299515.1 uncultured Desulfovibrionaceae bacterium | reverse complement strand
GCTCTTATTCACAGTATTTGCGGAACCGAAGCCGAAACTTTCGGCAAGGTTCCGCAAATACTGTGCAATGAGGGGGCTTGGGGGAAATCATTTCCCCCAAAAAAAGAAGAAAAATAATTCGGAAACACATTCTACACACAGTTGGCTGAAAATCCGCCTGCCGTCTTTAGAATTTTAATTTCTTAGCCACGTCCAGAGTTTTGTTAAAATCGTCGTCCGTATGCGCAAAGGAAACCATGGCGGTTTCAAAAGCAGACGGGGAAAGGAAAATGCCCATTTCGCGCATTTGCTTGTAATAAGACTCAAAAATCTCCGTGGAAGCCTTTTCCACATCGGCAAAATTACGCACCGGCGTATCGGTGAAAAACAGCGTAAACATGGACGCTATGTGCTGATACTGCACGGAAAGCCCCTTGCCCTGCAAAATGGAAACAAGCTCCCGCACAAAAGCAAGCACGCGGCGTTCAAGCCCCGCATAATCGGCTTTTTCCAAAATATTCAGCGTGGCAAGCCCTGCCGCCATGGCCAGCGGATTGCCTGACAGCGTGCCGGCCTGATACACATCGCCTGCCGGCGCAATGCGCTGCATATATTCAGCTTTGCCGCCGTAAGCGCCTACAGGCAGACCGCCGCCGATAATTTTGCCCATGGTGGTCAAATCAGGCATGACGCCGAAACGTCCCTGCGCGCCCCGATAGGAAACGCGGAACCCCGTAATAACTTCGTCAAACACCAACAAAGCGCCGTACTGCGTGCAAAGATCGCGAAGCCCCTGCAGATAGCCTTCAGCCGGAAGCACAAGCCCCATATTGCCCGCGCAGGGCTCCACAAAAAATGCGGCAATGTCGTCACCGTGCGCCGCAAAAATTTCTTTGGCAGCCTGCAAATCGTTATAGGGTACCAGCAGCGTATCCTGCACCGTGGACTGGGGAACGCCCGGCGTGCCCGGTATGGAAAACGTGGCAAGGCCGGAACCTGCACTGGCAAGAAACGCGTCGCCGTGTCCGTGATAGCCGCCGATAATTTTCACCAGCTTGTTTTTGCCCGTTACGGCACGGGCAAGGCGCAGAGCGCTCATGGTGGCTTCGGTGCCTGAGTTGACCATGCGCACCATATCGCAGGAAGGCAAAGCCGCACAGACTTTTTCCGCCAGCAAAACTTCCGCTTCCGTGGGAGCGCCGTAACTTGTGCCTTTTTTCAGGGCTTCGATGACGGCCTGTTCCACTTCCTCGCGGGCGTGCCCCAGAAGCATGGGTCCCCAGGAACCGATATAGTCAATAAAATCCGTACCGTCGGCTGAATATATGTGAGAACCTTTGGCAGAAGCGATAAACAGCGGATCGCAGTGCACGTTGCGGCAGGCACGGACAGGACTGTTGACGCCGCCGGGAATGGTTTTGCAGGCACGGGCAAAAAGCTCTTTGGATTTTTCGATATTCATGGCTGTTCCTTTTTAATCGTCAAAATAGGTCATAGAAATTTTTTTCAGCTCTTTCAGACTTTCCAAAACGGCATATTCGTCAAGGCAGGTGTTTTTGCGCAGTTCTTCCACCACGTCATAACATTCCTGCATGGTTCTGCCGTGTATCATGGTAAAAAACGTATACTGCCAGTCTTCCGCCGGACTGGGACGGTAATAGCAGTGGGAAATGCGCGGATTGCGCACGGCATATGCCGCCGCCTCGTCCACTTTGTCCTCGCTGATTTTCCAAGCCACCATGGCATTGTTGTCATACCCGGTTTTCTGATGTTTAATGCTTGCGCCGAAACGGCGTATGGTGCCGTCTTCTTTCAGGCGGGAAAGCAAGGCAAGCACTTCCTCTTCGGTCATGCCCGCCTCTGCGGCAATGTCCGCATACGGGGTCAGGCTGTCCGGAATGTTAAACTGCACAATACGCAGCACGTTGCGTTCTTTATCGGTAAACTCCACGTTAACTCCTATACGTTGAAAAGGAAGTGCATAACGTCACCGTCCTGCACCACATATTCCTTGCCTTCGACGCGGAGAACACCCGCGCTTCTGCAGGCGGCCTCGGATTTATATTTCACATAATCCGCAAAGGAAATTACTTCCGCGCGGATAAAGCCTTTTTCAAAATCGCTGTGGATAACGCCGGCGCACTGCGGCGCTTTCCAACCCTGCTTATAGGTCCAGGCACGCACTTCCTGCACGCCTGCGGTGAAATAGCTGCACAGCCCCAGCGTATGATAGCCTGTACGGATAACATTCACAAGACTGCTTTCCTCTATGCCGTAAGAACCGAGCATTTCAGCCTGTTCCTCTGCGGAAAGACCCTGCAGTTCCGCTTCGAGATTGGCGCAGACGACAACAACCTCATTGCCCTGCTTCTGCGCCAGTTCGCGCAGTGCTTTCAGGTGTACGGATTCTTCTTCCAAGCCCTTTTCGTCCACATTGGCGCAGTAAATCATTTTTTTTGCGGTCAATAAACTCAGTTCGTGCCATACCTGCTTAAAATGCTCGTTATGTTCGGGAATGTCAAACTGGCTGGCTTTGTTGCCCTCATTGAGAAACTCCGCAAGGCGTCTGCATTCTTCCAGGCTTTTGGCGGCGTCCTTGTCGGCTTTGACCTGTTTGGTCAGGCGTTCTATTTTTTTGGTTACGGACTGGATATCGGCAATAATCAGTTCCGTTTCGATGGTATCCACATCACGCACGGGATTGACGGAACCGTCCACATGGGTCACGTTTTCATCGTCAAAACAGCGCACAACGTGCAAAATTGCCGCACATTCGCGGATATTGGCAAGAAATTGGTTGCCGAGACCTTCCCCTTTGCTGGCACCTTTCACAAGACCGGCAATATCAATAAAATCAACCGTTGCGTTCAGAATACGCTGAGGGTTCACAAGTTCTGCCAAAGCTTCCAAACGTTTGTCCGGCACGGAAACCGTCGCTTTGTTCGGTTCAATGGTGCAGAACGGATAATTTGCCGCCTGGGCATTCTGCGCCTTGGTCAGCGCGTTAAACAAGGTTGATTTTCCTACGTTGGGAAGCCCAACAATACCAATGCTGAGAGCCATATATTCTCCTCTATTCGAATTCCGCTAAAAGTTTTTGCAGTTGTTTTTTCATGCCGTCTTTCATTTTATCGTCCTGCAGGGCAAAATACATATTTACGGACAAAAAGTCGAGCAAATCCCCCGCGTCGAAACGGCGGCCCTTTACCGGAACGGCAAGCATACCCCTGTCCTTTGCCAGGCGGCTCAATGCGTCGGTAAGCTGAATTTCCCCGCCGTGTCCCGGTTTTGCGTTTTCAAGGTATGAAAAAATTTCCGGCGGCAGCACATAACGGCCGATTATCGCCAAGTTGGACGGCGCTTCTTCCGCCTTGGGCTTTTCCACCATATCGGTAATTTCGATAATGCCGTCCGGACGCGGCGTGCCTGCCACTATGCCGTATTTATGCACAACGGAAGGATCCACTTCCATAACGCCGACAACCGGCTTATTTTCCCTTTGGGCTACGTCGATAAGCTCCTTCAGCCCGGCATCTTCGCCCAAAATAATATCATCGCCCACCATAACGGCAAAAGGTTCGCTGCCCACGACGGATTTTGCGCAGAGCACCGCATGGCCGAAACCAAGCTGACATTTTTGGCGCACGCTGATAACGTCCACCATATCCGCAAGTTCCTGCACCGTACGCAGCAGTTCTTTTTTGCCCGTACGCTCCAGCACGTCTTCCAGGGCATAATGGTGATCAAAATAATCTTCCAGCGCGGTTTTTTCTTTGCTGGTCACAAAAACAACATTCTTTATTCCGGCATTGACGGCTTCGTCGACCACGTAATGAATAACCGGCTTATTATAAATAGGCAGCATTTCTTTCGGAACGTTTTTGCTGGCAGGCAGGGAGCGCGTACCGTGTCCCGCAACGGGAATAACGACTTTTTGTATATTCTGCATACGTTCTCCTATTTGTTCAGTGCGCCGTGCACAACCGCGGCCAGCCCCTTGGCCAGCTGTTTTACCAGTTTTTCGTCACGGGCTTCCACCATGACGCGGCATAAATTTTCCGTACCGGAATAGCGCAGCACCACGCGGCCGAATTTGCCGAGCTGGCTTTCCGCGTCTTTAACCGCCTGCTGAATTTCCGGAACGGTCTGCAAATCCGGCTTGCGGCTTATGGATACGTTTTCCATTTCCTGCGGATACAATTCCAGCCTGTGCGCCAGTTCGGAAAGTTTTTTCCCGGATTCGCACATAATGGCAAGCACCTGCAGCGCCGCCAAAAGTCCGTCGCCCGTTGTGCTGAAATCGCGGAAAATCAAATGCCCGGATTTTTCGCCGCCAAGGCTCAAATCAAATTTGCGCATGGCCTCAACCACATAACGGTCGCCCACATTGGTACGGATAAGCGTGCCTCCGCGTTCGGTCATGAACTGTTCCAGCGCCATATTGCTCATGGAAGTAGCCGCCAGGGTATTATTTTTAAGTTTGCCCTGCTTCATAAGATATTCCGCACAGATTGCCATTATCTGATCGCCGTCGAGTATGGTGCCCGTTTCGTCCACCACGATAAGCCTGTCGGCGTCGCCGTCAAGGGCAAGCCCGATGTCGGCACGCACTTCGCGCACCTTGTCCGCCACGTATTCGGGATACAGGGAACCGCACTGCAGATTGATGTTGGTGCCGTTCGGCGCATTGGACATGGTAATCACTTCCGCTCCGAGTTCTTCCAAAGCCAAAGGCGCAATTTTGTAATTGGCTCCGTTGGCGCAGTCCAGCACTATGCGCAGCCCGTTCAAAGACAAATGTTCGGGGAAACTGTTTTTAATGAATACGATATAGCGTCCCGGAGCGTCAAATATGCGTTTTGCCCTGCCCACTTTGTCGGCGTCGGGATAGTTCCATTCAAAATCCTTGTTCAGCACCATTTGGGCTATTTCGTCCTCAACGCTGTCCGGAAGCTTATAGCCGTATTTGTCGAAAAATTTTATGCCGTTGTCGTGAAAAGGATTGTGGCTTGCGGAAATAACCACGCCGAGATCCGCCCTCATGCTTTTAGTCAAAAAGGCTATGGCAGGCGTGGGCATGGGACCTACCTGATACACGTCTATCCCTGCGGCGCAAAGTCCCGCGGTCAGCGCGGATTCAAACATATAGCCGGAAAGGCGCGTATCTTTGCCGATAATGGCTTTATGGCGGTGCTTTCCGTCACGGAAATACGTGCCTGCGGCAAGTCCCAGACGCAGCGCCATATCTGCCGTCATGGGATAGGTATTGACAAAACCGCGTATACCGTCTGTACCGAAAAATCGTTTCATATCCAAATCCTATTTTTTTTCAATCAGTTTTACATACTGCGGGGTTACGGAAACCAAATTGGCGCCCTTGGGCAGGGTGATGTGCACCGGAAGCACCTGCCCGTCCGCAAAGGGGTTGCTGCTCTGCACCGTGGCCCGCACCTGCGCCATATAGGCAGGGTCAATATTAAAAGAGTCCATTTTGCTTTGCGGTATTTCCAGCTCTATGGAAACCGTTTTCGGTTCCGTCGTATACAAAGAACTTTCCCTGTCAAGCTGCACAAGGCGGCTGAGGCTTACCGGCACAAGATCAAACCATGTTTCAAAGCGCACCGTCGTAACCGGTTTGTCTGCCTCCACCAACGCAGGCAAAACAAGCGGCAGGCTTTTGGAATATTCCCCGGCCTTTTCCACCTGATTAATATCGAAATCCACTTTCAGGGATGTAATGTTTTCCAATTTTTCCTTGGGCCCGTGCAGGGTAACTTCCGCCGGCTCCAGGCTCAGGTTGCGGATATACAGGTCATCGTTTTCCTTTTCCGTAAACACAAGTTCGATAGGCACCTTTTTTTCCAGCAGCACATCGGTTTCCAATAAAAGATAGGACGGACTGACGCTCAGAATTTCCATGCCTTTAAAATCCGTATAGGCATTTATGTCCACAGGAAAAACATTTGCCCCCACGACACAGTTTTTTAAATTTATGGGATACACAAAATCCTTGTTCTGAATACTGCGCAGGCGTTCTGCGGAAGCGCGCACCCGTACCCGTATGCTGTCTTCCATGCCTTTAGTAATCATCAGATCTTCCGGAAGCTGAATATATTCCACACGCAGGGGAATATCCCCCTCAATCTGCGAACTTCCCACCACCATATACCACAGCGAGCAGGACAGCAAAAAGGCAAAAACCAAAATTTTCAGGTTTTCGATATAGTTTTTTTTGGCAGCCAAATTTTTAAACCAGAACATTCTTCAAAATCCTTTCTAAACGTTCCCCATTAAGAGGATTGGAAAGACGGCCGTTCTGCGCCACGGTCACTTCCCCGCGTTCTTCGGAAACAACCAGCACCACGCTGTCGCTCACTTCGGAAAGCCCGAGCGCCGCCCTGTGCCTGGTGCCGAAATGCTGCCGCTCCTGATTCTGCGTCAGCGGCAGAACGCAGCTTGCGGCCACTATGCGCCCGTGTTTGTCGATAATCACCGCTCCGTCATGCAGGGCGGTATTCGGAAAAAAAATCGTATGCAGAAGTTCTTTTGACAGCAGCGCATCAAGCTTTACGCCGCGGCTGAGCAAATCTCCGAGCTTCACTTCGCGCTCCAGAACAATAATGGCGCCGATACGCTTTTTTGCCAGCAAATCGCAGGTACTGACAAGAATTTGAATAATATTTTCGCTCATGCTTTCCTTTTTCTTGAAAAGCGAGCGCAGGCTTATGCCGGCAAGTGCCTGCCTGATGTCGGCGCTGAACAGAATAACGATAACAAGAAACAGAGAACCGAAAAAGTTTTCCAACAGCCAGGAAAGCGTAAACAGCCCGATAAGCTTGGCTGCGGCATAAATGAAAAACAGCAGAAACAGTCCGTTAATGGCCGCCATGGCGCGCGTGCCTTTCACCAGGCGCAGCAAATAAAACAGACAGCCGGTAACGACAATAATGTCCAGCACATCTTTTATGGTTATGGGAAACTGATCAAAACCGAACATAACTACCTGCTTATTTTTTCAGAGCATAGGCCAAGGCAAGGGTTTCCACGGTATGTTTTGCGTCATGCACGCGGTGATGCACTATGCCGCCGTGCATGGCCAGCGCCGTACAGACCTGCGTGCTGACGGAACGTTCTCCCTTATCCTGCCCGAGCAAATGGCCGAACATGGACTTTTGGGACAATCCCAGCAAAAGCGGCCTGCCCAGCGGTTTAAAAGCGTCAATATTTTTTAACAGAGCAAGATTATGCTCCAAGGTCTTGCCAAAGCCGATGCCAAAATCTAAAATAATATTTTCGCAAGGTAAACCTTTTTGTACCAAAATATTCATTTTTTCTTCAAAAAAAGCATAAACTTCCGCAATAACATCAGCATACTGCGGCGTATTCTGCATGGTCTGCGGACGGCCTTTGCAGTGCATGAGCACATACATGGGCTTATATTCCGCAACAACGTCCAAAAGCTGCGGCTCCCAGCCGAACGCAGAAATATCATTAATAATTTCAACGCCCGACTCCAGCGCCCTGCGCGCCACATCGGCCCGCCACGTATCCACGGAAATAAGCGGCCTGCTGCCGTAAGAAAGAGGAACTATGTCCGTGCGCAAACTGTCCGCGCCGCGGCTCGGCTGCGAAAACTGCCGTACGGCGGCAATGACCGGCGCTATGCGCTGCCACTCCTCAAGACTGCTTACATCTTCCGCTCCCGGACGGGAAGACGCGCCGCCTATGTCCAAAACAGCGGCACCCTGCTCCCACAGCAGACGCGCATGGGCAACGGCACGGTCCGTCTTTTCATAACAGCCGCCGTCATAAAAAGAATCGGGCGTGGTATTGACAATGCCCCAAACATAAAAAGGGGCGGGCCGTAACGCCTCACCCCTGTATTGTAATGTATAGCGCACTACAAATCCTTGTTTTCCGTATCGGCTGAAGAAGCGTCTGCCTGATTATTGGCCTGCGGCTGCCCGCTTTCCGCCGCGCCGTCGGATTTGGCGCTGTCAGGCTTGGGCGTATCGGCTTCGGCATTTTCGGCTCCAGCCTGGCCGCCGGCTTTTTCCTTGCTTTCTTCAGACCATGTAAACGTATCTTTTTCTTCGGTTTTCTTTGTATCGTCAAGAATGAACGGTTCCAGTTCCTTGCCTTCCATTATCAGCTTAATATCGTCGCCGCTGATGGTTTCGCGCTCAAGCAGGGCGGCGGCAATGGCATGGAGCTTGTCCATATTGTCTTCAAGAATTTTGCGGCAGCGGCTTCTTGCTTCGTCAATAAAGAATTTTATTTCTGAATCCACAAGCTGCGCCGTTGACTGGCTCACGGAATCGGTATGCGCCCATTCCCTGCCGAGGAACACTTCGCCGCCGTTGTCGCCGATGGCCTGCGGGCCGATTTTTTCGCTCATGCCCCATTCACAGACCATTTTGCGCGCCATTTTGGTGGCACGTTCAATATCGTTTCCGGCGCCGGTGGTGATGTCGTCCATAACCAGTTCTTCCGCCATACGGCCCGCAAGCAGAACCACAAGATTATTGCGCAGATAATTTCTGGAATATCCGTGCCTGTCCTCTTCGGGCAGCTGCATGGTAACGCCGAGGGCACGGCCTCTGGGGATAATGGAAACTTTATGCACGGGATCGGAGCCGGGCAGACAGACCGCCGCAAGGGCATGGCCCGCTTCATGGTAAGCGGTTATGCGTTTTTCTTCGTCGCTGAGCACAAGACTGCGGCGCTCCTTGCCCATAAGCACTTTATCTTTGGCATATTCAAAATCAGACATACTCAGCTGATTTTTATTTTTCTTGGCAGCCTGCAGCGCTGCTTCGTTCACCAGGTTTTCAAGGTCTGCACCGGAAAAGCCCGGAGTGCCTTTTGCAAGCACTTCAATATCCACATCGGGGCCGATAGGCGTTTTTTTGGTATGCACGCCCAAAATATGCTGGCGTCCCCTAAGGTCAGGCGTGGAAACGACAACCTGTCTGTCAAAACGGCCGGGACGCAGAAGCGCCGGGTCAAGCACGTCGGGACGGTTGGTTGCGGCAATAAGGATTACGCCTTCATTGGATTCAAAACCGTCCATTTCCACCAGCATTTGGTTCAGGGTCTGTTCGCGTTCGTCGTGACCGCCGCCGAGCCCTGCGCCTCTCTGACGGCCCACGGCATCAATTTCGTCAATAAAAATCAAACACGGTGCATTTTTTTTGCCCTGCATGAACAAATCGCGTACACGGGAAGCGCCCACGCCCACAAACATTTCCACAAAATCGGAACCGGAAATGGAAAAGAACGGAACTCCCGCTTCGCCTGCAACGGCGCGGGCAAGCAGCGTTTTACCGGTACCCGGAGGGCCTACGAGCAAAACCCCCTTGGGAATGCGGCCGCCGAGACGGGTAAATTTTTTCGGATTGGACAAAAATTCCACAACTTCGGACAGTTCTTCTTTAGCTTCGTCAACGCCCGCCACATCGGCAAAAGTGACTTTTGCCTGGTTGGCGTCTATCATTCTGGCACGGGAACGGCCGAAGCTCATGGCCTTTCCGCCGCCGCCCTGCATTTGCCGCATAAAGAAAATCCATACGGCAATAAGCAAAATCATGGGGAACCATGACATCAGGATAGACACAAACAAAGAGGGCTCTTCCGGAGCAACCGCGTCAATGCGCACATTTTTGCTGAGAAGATGTTCCACAAGTCCCGGATCGTCAGGGGAATACGTGGTATACTCAACGCCGGACTGAGTTTTGAACGTGATGTTTTTTTCCTGTATTTTTACTTCCGTCACTTCGCCGCGGTTAACGGAATTTAAAAAATCGCTGTAGGACATGGTCTGTCCCGTAGCTGCAAACGGGTTATTAAACATATTGAATACCGTCATCGCAGCAAGGACAATAACAACCCAAACTAAAAGATTTTTAGAAAAATTATTGTTCAAGCTTCCTCCGTGGCATGGACTTTCTATAAAGACTGTAAGTAGCTTGCCACCAACACATACAGTTTTTTTTATTATAATTTTTACTTATATCAGAACTTGCCCCCATTACGCAAGAGCAAGTTTGCCTAAAATAATAATTATGTTAAGACGGTTTTTCATTTTGACAATGGCTTGGCTTTTACTTTATTATTTTTAAATACAAGCGAGCTTATCATGAAAAAAGAACGAGAAGACATAAACTTTCCTGAAATACGCACTCCGCTGCAAAAAATTCAGTATCTTCTGCTTAGCGGACTCGGCACTGCCATAAACAGTCTCGGCTTTGACACTACCTACAAACTGGCTGACGGCTTTGCGTTTTTGGCATGGCATATGCTCGGCTTTAGGCGCCGCAACACCATACAAAGCATACAGGAACATTTGTCCGTGCCTTTTGAACAGGCAAAAACCATAGCATACAAAAGTTTTCAGTCCACATTCCGTTCCTTTGCCGAAATAGGACTGACTAAATCTTTCGGCATAGATCAAACAGGCACAAGGCTTTTTATCGAAAATCAGGAACTATGGGAAAAAATGCAAAAATGCGAACGCCCCATTGTAGCCTCTACAGGCCATTACGGTTCCTGGGAACTTTTGGCCAGTATGCTCGGCCAAGTATACAGCGCCCCGCGGCCGCGCATGGTGGTGGTGCGCAAATATCCGAACCCTGCCGTGCACGCCTTTATCTCCAACCAAAGGGAAGCCAAAGGCGCCAGCATGATCGGCCACCGCGCCGTTGCCACCGCAGTTCTGCGCGCCCTGCGCAAAAACGGCATAGTCGCTTTTCTCATAGACCATAAAACCAAAATGCAGGAAGCCTATACCCTGCCTTTTCTCGGTGAAAATGCCGCGGTCAACATAGGCCCCGCGCTTTTGGCCGTGCGCGCGGAAGCGCTTATCTGGCCGATTTATCTGGAACGCATCGACAAAGGCTGTATGCTGCATCTGCAGGAACCGCTGGACACCAAAAAGCTGCAGGGTACAAGCGAAGAAAAAATACGGCAGGCGGCGGAATTTTACACCAAAGCCATGGAAAAACAAATACGCCAAAACCCCGAACAATGGTTTTGGATGCACAACCGCTGGAACAAAGACTGGCACTGATTATAAATAGTTACAAAGCAAATCCCGCAATATTCCGGGATTTTTTTTACTGACAAAAACAAACAGCACACAGAAAATAAGTCCGCAGTTTTTTTGAAACCTTTTAAAATAACCAATAATATCGGACAAAAAAAAGCCCCTCTTGCGAGGGGCTCATATTTTTTGCTTTGTCAGCAGACTTCAAAATTAGAAGTTGTAAACGAAAGCAAGAGCTGAACGGAAGATGTTATCTTGTTCTTCT
Organism: uncultured Desulfovibrionaceae bacterium; assembly: GCA_949299515.1. Classification (GTDB taxonomy): domain Bacteria; phylum Desulfobacterota; class Desulfovibrionia; order Desulfovibrionales; family Desulfovibrionaceae; genus Taurinivorans. The sequence goes on along the minus strand of CASGAP010000001.1, from coordinate 257,430 downwards.
ACATTAGCATTAAGGTTGGACTGATCAACGATAGCATAACCAAGCTGCAAGGTAGCAGAGAAGTTTTTGTAGATTTCGTAAGTAGAATCGAAGTTAATTTCTACAATGCTGTCATCTTCGGTAAGATTTTCAAAATCAAAAGCTCTGTTTCTAGGATCGGCAACTTCGTTTGTACCGGTGATATATGCTACGCGAGCAGTATGAGAAAGTTTGTCGAGGAATGAGAAGTTAGCATATTCAGCGATGAGGCCCCAGGTACCAAACGGAGAGTCGTTACCGATTTGGTTGGTGTAACCGTCAACACCTACAACGTTTCCGTCAAATACGATATGGGTAGCGGAGAAACCGCCGTCAAGAACAACGAAACCATTGTCATTTTTAGCTGCGTCTTTGTCGTCACCGGAAGCATACCAACCGCCGAGGCTTGCAGTGCCGTTGCTGAATTTGTAAGAAGCTTTAGCGCCTACATAGTAACCGTCAAGGTCTTCAGCAGTTTGAGCGACATCAGCACGTGTAATGTGATTGTACAATGCGTCAACAGCAAATACGAACGGATCGAACATATTAAGTTCTGCAGAAACACCAATTACGAAAGCGTCAGCGTTATTGCCGTTATCAATAAAGTAACCCAATTCAGCGTTGTCGTCTTTATGAGCGTACATTACCCAAGGAGCAACTTTGAAGCCGTCGTATGCAAATTCAGCGTTGAGCATTACGGCATCGGCATCGTCTTCAGAGAAAACATTTCTGTCAGAGTCAACACGGAACCAAGTGAAACCGAGGCTGATATTGTCGTTTACAGCACCGGTGAAGTTGATACCGTCACCGCGGCCGTCAAGAACAGCGGAACCGAAAGCATAAGAAGGAGCTACCAAAGCTTGACGACCCATGCGAACTTTAACATCGGTGGAAGGAAGAGTCCAGTCGATGTAAGCCAAACGCATACGGAATTGTGCAGCAGAGGTGTCGCCCAAAGTCGGATCACCGTCAAAACCGTTATCACTGGAACCCCAGCTGAGGTCGCGGTATTGGAACAAAATGGTAGCGGAAAGGTCTTCGGAAGCCACATAGTCAAAACCGAAACGTACACGGGTAGCGGCATTGAAGTTTTCGGTATCGTCATGGGAACCTGCGTCACCGTAGCTGAATTCTTCAGCGAACTGAGCGAAAGGTTTGAATTCGGCAGCGGAAGCAGCGCCTGCAAAAGAAGAAACTACAAGGCCGGCAGCCAATACGAGTGTAGTAAGTTTTTTCATTTTATTTTCCTCACAGAATTTATGCCTAAAAGGCAAATGCAAAAAAAACTTAAGAAAACGGTCTGTTGGCAGATATGCTTAATACGAAAATAACAAAAAAAGATTTTGTTTAAAATTTTGAAGGTGCTATACAAGTGCTATATATTAAGGATAGGCCATGACATTAAAAGATATGCCCAAAGACGGCAAACTGTATAAAATTTCCTGTTACACGGGAATAAAAGTCCGTTATCTGAAACAAAGAAAAACCCGCAGGGAGGATTGGTCCTATTACATATATTACCGTATCGGCGGCAGAAGCGGTAAGCAAATCCTGCAAAAAGTCGGTACTGCCTCGCAGGGCATGACAGTAAAAAAAGCCTATGCAATACGCCTGCAAAAAATTTTGGAAAGTCAGCAGTATCCGCAGTCTGGGGAGCAATCCTTTACTATTGAAAACATATGGCAGGCATATGCGCAGCAAAAAAAAGACTTGAGTTCGTTTTCATCCATAAAAAATTTATTTGACTATCTTTCCCCGTTTCATAAAGAAACTCCCTTCACCATTACCACGGCAAAAATAAAAAGTTTCACTAAAGAACTGAAAGCGGCAAAAAGCAAAAAAGGCAGAAGTCTTTCGCCGCAGACTATAGTTCATATCCTTAAATTATTGCGTACACTGATTAATTTTTCCGTGAAAAACGGATTATGCGATAAAAACGAAAAACTTTTTATAGAAATACCGAGCATAGACAACACGGTTCAGGAATTTCTTTCCGCCGCGCAGCTGCGGCGTTACGTAACCGAACTGAAAAAAGAAACAAATTTTTTTGCCAAAGCTTTTATTATGACCGCTCTTTTTACCGGTATGCGCAAAAAAGCCATATACCACTTATCATGGCAGGATATCGACGCCAAACGCAACTTAATTTATTTGAAAGCCGAATATGCCAAAAAAAGAAAAGCGGAATACATACCGTTGCCGGGACCTATTAAAAAAATTTTACTGGCATTGCCGCGCAAAAGTCCGTTTATTTTTTTGGACAGCAACAAAAAACCGTATGACAATTACACCTTGAAAGCCAAAAAACTCAAAGAAAAAACAGGATTGCCCAAAAAATTCCGCCCGCTCTATATGCTTCGTCACAATTTTGCAAGTCTGCTTGCCTGCAGCGGAGTGGATATGTATACCATACAGAAACTTTTAACCCATAACAGCCCGCTTATGACACAGCGCTATGCACATTTGGGGGACAAGCGCCTGAAAAGCGGTTCCGAAACTGTATCAAAAATTTTACAGCAATATTTTTAACCGGCAGAAAGTGCTATAAAAGTGCTATAAATCAGTGCTTCGATTTATCGGCGTTCAAAAAATTTAATATTGGCTTGTAAAAAATATATAAAAAAATCAGTATATTGAAAAAACAAATCTGACACAAAAAAGAAAAGTAAAAAAAATTGAATTTAATCTGTAAAAAATACTTTACAAGCCCATTGAAAGTGAGTATAAGGAAGTCATGAAGTTCAAAAATTTTTATTTTTGAAACACAATTTTAAAAATTTGCCTTTTAGGCATAAATTCTGTGAGGAAAAATAAAATGAAAAAACTTACTACACTCGTATTGGCTGCCGGTCTTGTAGTTTCTTCTTTTGCAGGCGCTGCTTCCGCTGCCGAATTCAAACCTTTTGCTCAGTTCGCTGAAGAATTCACTTATGGTGACGAAGGTAAACAGCTTACTCCTAATAGCAGCGAAGAAAACTTCAACGCAGCTACCCGTATCCGTTTTGGTTTCGACTACATTGCCAGCGAAGATCTCTCCGCTACCATGTTGTTCCAATATCGTCACACTTCTTGGGGTACCAGCCCGCTTGATGCTGACCCGGCTGTTGATAACGCTAATGACCATTTCCGTATGCGTTTGGCTTACATTGACTGGACCATTCCTTCTACCGACGTAAAAGTTCGTATGGGCCGTCAAGCTGTTGTTACACCTTCCTATGCATTCGGTTCTGTTATCCTTGACGGACGCGGTGACGCTGTAAGCTTCAACGGTAACATTAATGATAACATCGCTCTTGGTCTTACATGGCTTCGTTTAGATGCTAGCAAAGATGGTTGGAGAGCACAAGACGAAGCTGACGCTGCAATGTTAAATGCTGAATTTGCTTACGACGGTTGGAAAGTTGCTCCTTGGGTAATGTATGTTTCTAAACAAGAAAATGCAAACATTGGCTTCAATGCTTCTAATGCTCCTGCTGGCAAATCAGCTGATGCATGGGTAATCGGCGTATCCGGCGAACTTAATATGTTCGATCCCTTTGTATTCGCTCTTGATGCATTGTACAGCAACACCAGCTTTAATGATGTAACTGCTCCTGACGAAGATGGTTTTGATGCTTGGTATGTAGGCGCTAAAGCTTCTTACAAATTCAGCAACGGAACTGCAGCTCTCGGTGGTTGGTATGCTTCTGGTTATGACAATGAAAGAAATGATACCGGCTTTGTAGTTATTGACGGTGGTTTTGCAGCTACTGATATTACCTTTGATGGCAGCATTGTTGGTGCTGACGGTTTCTATGACCTTTCCGGTAAAGACAGCCCGTTCGGCACTTGGGGTCTTGTTGCTGAATATGCAAACTTCTCATTCCTCGACAAACTTTCCCATACTGCTCGTGTAGCATACATTCAAGGTACTAATGAAGCTGACCCAGCTAAAGGCGCTCATGATATTTTTGAAAATGGCGGTTTGAGCGAAGATGATTCCATCGTTGAAATTAACTTTGATTCTACCTATGAAATCTACAAAAACTTCTCTGCTACCCTGCAACTCGGTTATGCTATCATTGATCAAGATCTCGCAGCAGGCCAAGAAGAACAAGACAATGTTTTCCGTTCAGCTCTTGCTTTCGTTTACAACTTCTAATTTTGAAGCTTGCTGACAAAGCAAAAAATATGAGCCCCTCGCAAGAGGGGCTTTTTTGTTGTCCGATATTATTGGTTATTTCAAAAGGTTTCAAAAAAAACTGCGGACTTATGTATAAGGTCAGCTTGCTTAAATTTTGAGCAACACACAAAATCATCAAAATATATTTCCTAATTGACGGTATGGATTGCAGCAGGTATGAAATCAACGGTAAAAACAGTGCGTTTAACAATGTATTTTAATAAAGAAATTTTTATGTTACGCTTTTCCGCTGCATATACAAACCCGAAAAAAATCGGCAAGGCGCCGCAAATGCCGAGCAATGAGGGGAAAAACACACAAAGGACGGCAAGCCGTTTGCGACAGTAAGCTTGCGAACTTTACGCAAATGAACAGCAATGCAGCCATTTCCCCCGCACTGCACAAAAAAATTCACGAAATAAATTTCCATTAAACAAAGCGCGCAGTTTGACAGATAAAAAAAAGCTTTGTATTGTACTGCAGTTATCATAAAAAATAAGGATACCCTATGCGAGCAATGACAGACAGGCGCCGCGCAAAAATAGAAAAAGTGCTGAGCCAGCGCCAAAAAGATTTAACCCTTGTTTTGGACAATATCCACGACCCGCACAACGTTTCTGCCATATACAGAAGCTGTGACGCATTCGGCGTGCATAAAGTGCATTTATATTATACTGACACCCCTTTTCCGCACCTGAGCGAAAAGACTTCCGCTTCTGCCCGCAAATGGGTTGATACCGTACGCCATAAAGATAAAGAAAGCCTTATCGGCGATCTGAAAAACAACGGCTATCAAATACTTGCCACCAACTGCACGCCGACAGCCAAGCCTTTGCGCGAATATGATTTGACCATACCCACGGCCATTATCATGGGCAACGAGCATTCAGGCGTTTCCGAAGAGCTTTTTCCGCTGGTTGACGGGGAAATTTATATTCCCATGTTCGGCATGATACAAAGCTTCAACGTATCCGTGGCTGCCGCGCTGCTGCTCGGCGAAGCAAGCCGTCAGCGCCAGCTGAAAGGTATGTATGACAGCAAAACATTCAGCGACGCGGAATATCAGGAACTGCTCGCGGACTGGCTGGAACGCTGAGTTTACCTGCCCGACGATATTGCAAGCCTGCCCCGTGCAGGCTTTTTTGCTGTTTTGCCTAAAGAACATTTCCTAACCTGTTTTATAACCCCCAGCAACAGTACGCCTAACACCTGAAAATTGTTTTCCGCAAAACAATTACTGCAACATATTCACGGCCGTTGCGGAACATCGTAACTGCCGTGCAATGAGAGCCCCAATAAAGCCACCCAAAGGGCGACAAGTCGTTTGCGTCAGTGAGTTTACGAACGTTACGCAAACGGACAGCAACGCAGTCATTTCCCCCGAAAAAAATTTACTCCATAAAAAAAGCAGGCTGTGCGCCTGCTTCTTCTTGTAATTATTATACAATTATTTTCTGCCCAACATAAAGGCTTTATAATTAAGCTCCCATATTTCGGGCTTGGGACTTAACTCTTTCAGCGCTTTCAGCCAATAGCTTTCGGGAATTTGATTAAAGGGCGCGGCCTTGCTCAATTCGCCGAGCATGACCACATTGGCGCATTTGCCCTGCTTGTCGCCCAAACTTAGTGCCTTGGCAAGCACATCTACGGAAAGGACGTTGAAACCCTGCAGAGCGCGTTCTATGTCTTCGTCCTTGGGATATGCGTCGGCAGGCTGTCCCTGCGGCAAAATTTTAGTTTCCGCCAAAATAACGGTGCCGCCCTTTTTCAGCATACTCAGAAAATCCGGACGCAGCACTTCGCTTTTTTCCATAACAATAAGACAGTCGGCAGACTGCGGAGCAAGTTCGGGGCTGTATGCATTGCCGCAGGCAAAGGTACTGATTACGGGGCCGCCCATCTGCGCCATGCCGTGGGTTTCGCCTTTGACAACGTTTTCATCGCCGTATCCGGCAAGAAATGCCAAACGGGCAAGCACTTTGCCGAAAAACAAATTGCCCTGGCCGCCCACGCCGCGTATGGCAAGACTAAGACGCCGCGGTTTCTGCGCAAGCTGTTCCAAAACAATTTCCTGCGGCGCCGTACTTTCAGCCTGCACAGTATCCGCCGCCGGCCGCACGGCTGTTTCTTTGTCTTTCTGGCTTATGGCGCCTTTGGGGCACATTTCCATACAGGCAGCCCTGCCGCTGGCGCAGGAAGTACAAAGGTTGTTCCACTGCGGTTTCTTTTTGGCGTCAAACTGTATTCCCGGACAAATCAGACAGGAACCGCAGGAAATGCATTTGACGGGATCAAGTTCGGGACGGGCTTTCTTTTCGGCAGCAGGCACTTTGCGTATGCAGGTGCCTTTAATCACCAAAACAACAAGCCTGTCGCTTTGCTGTCCCTTTTCAAAGCCTTCTTTCAGTTTTGCCTGCAGTTCTTTGTAATCGTAAGCGCTTGCGGTAAGCACTTCCGCACCTTCGCCCTCAAGGGCCTGCACAAGATTAAAGGGTGACTGCTGGCCGCCCAGGTTTATCGGAGAACTCGGACTCGGCTGGCCGCCTGTCATGGCAATCCATTCGTTATCCAAAACTATTTTCAGGCCGCCTATATGCCTGAACAGACTGTTGCGCGTGGCGTCAAGTCCTGTATGGCATTCCGTGCCGTCACCGAGCAGGCTGATAACTTTGCCCTGCATTTCAGGCTTAACATTCACAAACCCTGCACGCATACTTTCGCTGGCTCCCATGGCAAGACAGGAATCCAACGCCCCCATGAAATACAGCAAAGTATTGCAGCCGATATCGCCGAAAACGGCTTCCAGCCTGCCCTGTTTGCGCATACGGCCGAGCAGTATGCCGATAAGACGGTACGGACAGCCCGCGCAAATCATGGGCGGCCGCGGAACAGGCATGGCGGCAGGCCGGATTTTTTCGCAACTTCCGCCCAAAAATTCCGTAATCAGGGCAAAATTCCATTCCGTGATTTTGCTTTGGGCAGACTTGCCGACAACCTGAATGCCTGCCATTAAACAATTTTCTTCCAAATATCTGTAACCGTCTTCAAGCACATAGACTTTTCCGCCGTTCGCCTGAATGCGTTCTGCAAACGCCTTGATTTTCTTCATGGGCAAAGGATTGGTAAAGGCAAGGGAAAGCACGTCGATATCAGGGTCCACGACGGCGCGGTATTCTTCCATGTACAGCGCGCCCGAACCGTATGTGATCACGCCCTTTTTGCCGCTGCCGACATATTCTTTGTTCAGCGGGCTTGATTCAGCCATCTCCGTAAGTGCGGGCATACGTTCGTCCATAATCCTGTCATAGGATTTACGGGCATTGACGGGCAGGGAATTCATATCGCGGAACGAGCCTACCTTGGCGTCTTCGCGCTTTGTCTGCGGCATAAGACGGATAAGCCCTTCGCTATGACAAAGCAGACCGCTGGCGTGCACCACGGCGGCAGTTTTGTACGTTCTGGAAATTTCCGCGGCAATTCTCGGAGCTTCATGCATTTCCTGGTGATTGCGCGGTTCAAACACCGGCAAAAAACAGCTTTTGTACAGATAACGGGGGTCTATGATATGCTGCGTGGAATTGGGCACAAAATCGCTTGCTATGTAAAAAATCAAAGCACCGCGCTCCACGCTGTAGCTTGAGGCGGACGTAAAAACATCGCCTGCCTGGAATACGCCCGGTATCTTCATGGTCACCACGGCGTCCTTGCCCGCAAAGCTGGCGCCTACCGCCATGCTTGCCGCCACTGCTTCATTAACGGACCAGCCGACTTTGATTTTATCCTGTACCTTGGCAAGCCCCTTGTCGATTACTTCCGTACTCGGCGTGCCGGGATAGCCTTCCACGGCGTCGATGCCCGCACGCACACAGCCGCTGGCAAAGGCTATGTTGCCCTGAACGACATAGGGTTTGTGTTCCTGTTCTTCGCAAAGTTCTCTCATAATAATCCCACCTATAAAAAAGGGGCAGAACGCCCCTTTTACAATAATTTTAAAATATCCCAGCCGTCAGCCTGCGCATGGTTCTGCACAGCGGCACCGCCCAAGGCCATGCATACGCCCGCATCAAGAGCTTTTTGCAGATACGGCGCAAAATTATGAAAATCCTCAAGGCTTGTCTGCAGCACTTCTTCCCTGACCTGCTGACGCATGGCTTTGGTATAGCCCGTCATATATTCCCATAACGCGGCATTGCCCTTGGCAGACGGCAGAAGATACGTATCAATGTCGCCCACGGCGCCCACTATGGCTTTAGTCAGTTCTTCGCGGCTCAAAGTAAGATTGCCCAAATACTGCGCGGTATCTTTATATACGGCAAGCGTTCTTTCCACATTGGGATCGCGGTAAGATACAAAGGCCAGCGTGCCCGTATTGCGCGCATAGCGCACAAAAGCGCCGTAAGCGCCGCCCTGCACGCGCACCCTGTCCCACAGATAACCCATGCGCAGAAAACGGGTAATAACATGGGCCGAACCGTGAAACGCATAACCGGTATCTTTTAAGCTGGCGCCCAATCCCACATAATTAACCTGCGCAGGCAAAATCAGGCCGCGCGGCTGACGGTTGAACGCATACCTGCGCTCCGCCGCAGGCTGAACTGTATCGGACAGATTTTCCAAAATCTGCACCAGCATATCGCCCTGTTCCAGCAAATCGGCACTGCCGGTAAGGCTCAGCACTGCCTTATTTTTGCACAGCAGGCTGGCATGAACGGAACTCAGTTTTTCGGCAATTCCGTCATATCCGGACTGCACGGTATCAGCCAAACCGCGCACATAATCCCAGTAAGGCAGACCGTTCATGGCCTCGTTCAGATAGCCCAGTTTTGAAAACATGGCATTGATGCTGGAAACCAAAAGACTGTGGCCGGCGGGAATCATTGTTTGCTCAAAGCGTGCCTTGTCTTCCAAAACCATCTGCATAAAACGCTCGGCATTGGAAAAATCCGCATTAAACAGAATTTCTTCCAGCAGTGCGCGCAGTCTGCCGATTTTATCCGCAACCACCTTGGCAAATATGCGCAAGTGCATGAACGGTTTGTCCTCATCCACGGCGCTGTGTACGGCAATTCCCGCGTCAAGCCCGCCGGTCTGCGCGGAAATTTCCAGCCCCAAGTCCACAAAATCGTGATTTTTGGTGCCCATTTCCGTCAATGCGCGGCAATACAGGGAAAGCAAAGGCAAATCTTCCTGGCTCACATGATCGAGCGGCAGCAGAATGCGCACGTATAAAATACCCGTGGTGTCCAGTTCATGATGCAGAACCGTTATTGCGTCCGCACGCTTCACTTCCAGGGGATTTTCCTTACCTTCGACAGGAATGTCTTCAAGGCTCAGCGTCGGGATCGTTGCCAGCGCTTCCTTGCTGTCTTCCTTTGCCTGCGCCTGCGCAAGAGCCTGCGAAAGCGCGGCGACTTCCTGCTTTTCTTCGTCGTTCAGGGCATTGACAATCCTGTCCATGCGCGCCTGTTCTTCCTGAGCGCGCTCTTCGGCCAAATGCGGATTGGGCAAAAGCACCACCAACGTTCTGTGGGTATTGTCCAAGAACCATTTTTTTATGGCTTTTTCAAATACTTTTTCCCCGCTTGCCAAACGGCTTTTTATGGACGCAAGCGGTTTTTCCCACGCAAGCGGCACAAAGGGATCCTCGCCGTACAGCCATGTGCTCAGACTTTGGAACATGGCGGAAAGCCCGCGGGGAAAATTGCCGGTATTATTTTCGCGCAGCATAAATTCCGTTGCGGAAACCGCGCTGTCCACGGCTTTTTGGCTTATGCCCCCTTCGGCAAGCTCTGCCAGCGTTTCCATGATCAAAATTTCGATTTTATCCCCGTCCGCAGGCAGCACGGAACGCAGTCCGATGGAATAATATGCCTGACGCAGATCCGTTTCCATGCCGCAGCCGGTCACGTCTTCCCCGAGACCGGAATCCATGAGCGCCTTGCGCAGCGGAGAACCCGGAAGCGCCGTGAGAATATGCTCCAGCATTTCCAGCACCATAATTTCCTCGGCGTCCTTGCCTTCGCACAGCAGCCAGTTTACGGTCACATGGGCATTGTTCGGACTGCCGTCGTCTTCGGCCGCATAAAAGGTTTCTATTTTGCGCTCATAATCCAGGCGTTTTTGCAGAGGCACATCGGAATCCACGTGCAGTTCTTCAAAATCTTTCAAAAGTTCGGCAAGAATTTCCAGACGTTTTTCTTCCGGATCGTCACCCCAGAAGAAAAAGCGGGCATTGCTCGGATGATAATATTTTGCATGAAATTCTTTGAATTCGTCATAGGTAAGATTGAGAATTTCCGGAGGGTTTCCGCCGGAATCAAGGCTGTACAGCGTATCGGGAAAAACAGAGTGCTGGCTTTCTTCCGCAAGCACGGAATCCGGGGAAGAATACACGCCTTTCATTTCATTGTACACAACGCCTTTAAACTGCCACTTGGAAGTATCGGTGTCTTCGGCATGAATGTGCCAGCCTTCCTGCAGCAGCACGTTCTCGTCTATGCGCGGATAAAATACCGCGTCAAGATACACGTCTATAAGATTATAAAAATCCTGCAGATTGGTGCTTGCCACCGGATAGCAGGTTTTGTCCGGAAATGTGAGGGCATTTAAAAACGTCTGCAGAGAACTTTTCAAAAGCTCCACAAACGGTTCTTTTACGGGATATTTTTTTGACCCGCAAAGTACGGAATGTTCCAAAATATGCGCAACGCCCGTGGAGTTTTTGGGCGGAGTCCTGAACGCCGCGCCGAAGCTTTTGTTTTCGTCGTTATTGACAACACTGATCAATTCGGCCTTGGTCACAGTATGCTGCCAAAGCCTGACTGTGCCGCCGACTTCCGACAGCTGTTCTTCGCGCAGCAAAGTAAAATCTTTATGCATGGTTTCCTCAAAAAATTAAAAAAAAAGGCTCTTTCGAGCCATAAAATATTGCTGAATACACAAAACGGCTCATTAGCAGTTAGCGGCACGCAGCGTTTCTTCAACGGTTTCAAGGCTTGGGGTTGCGTCGTCGTCAAGACGGCACAAAGAACGCACCGCAAGCATGAGCATATCGAAAGGCAGAGTCATTTCCGCGCTGCCGTTGTTTACCGTACAGGAATCGCCGTGCATATTGATTTTGTATGCGCGGCGCTCTTTGTTTTTTCCGGAACCGGACACCACGGAATATACCTGTTCGTGGCTGTCGGTAACATAAAGTTTCTGAACGGTAAGGGAGGCTTCCTCTTCATCGTACCAAGAAGACTCGGAAAAAAGACGGCCTTTGAAATTCATTTCACCGCCGTTGTCAAGTTTCAGAGAAACTTGCTCCATGGGATTTTCATTTGCTTGATACATAGCGCCTCCAGTGCTCAGTGCCGTAAACCGCAATACCGATTGTGTATCATTGCCGATAAGATAGTATGCTTATTTTTTACACGGCTTTGCCGCGGTTGTCAACCGAACGGAAGCGGCGCTTTTGCCGCTTCCCGCAAAAATTTTATAAATTTAAACCCTATACACGGGAAAATTTTTTTGTTAACTTTTCTTTTCAAGGAGGATACTATGCCTGTTTTAACTTTTTCCTTAGGCCCGCTGGAAACAAACTGCCACCTGTACCACAACGGCACAGACGCCCTTATCATTGACCCTAGCGGCCACATGGTTGACATTCTTACCGAAATTAAAAACAAAAAACTCACGATTCAAGGCATACTGCTGACGCATATGCACTTTGACCACGTATACGGCTGTGCGGAACTGGAAAGCTTTGTCAAAATACCCGTTCAGGCCGGCAAAGAAGATATCGAAATTGCCGACGTTCTGTTAAGTTCCGCCAAACGCTACGGCCTGCCGGAAGTAGACGAATTCCACCCCCAGCCGCTCGAAGAAGGCATTCACAGTTTCGGCAGCATCGAAGTTGACGTGCGCCGCGTGCCGGGACACAGCCCTGGCTCCCTGGCCTATTACATCAAAGACGAAAACGCCGTTTTTACCGGTGACGTGCTCTTTTACCGCAGCATAGGCCGCTCCGACCTGCCCAAGGGCGATTTTGACACGCTGGCCCAAAGCATACGGGAAAAACTCTATACCCTGCCGGAAGAAACCATTGTTTACTGCGGCCACGGCCCCGAAACCACCATCGGCGACGAACGCATCAAAAACGCTTTTGTACGGATTTAATCACCATGCGCTACGGAATTTACTCCTGCAGCCCGCGGGCCAACGGAAACAGCGACTTTTGCGCGGCACTTATCCAAAAACACCTGCAGGACTATGCCCTGTTTTTCCCTTCCAGAAAAATTCTGCAGCCCTGCATTGCCTGCGGTTTCTGCGAAAATGCTTTAGGCCAGTGCTCTTTCAGCGTCATGCAGGACGACACGGCAACACAAATGTATAAAGAACTGTTCCAGCTGCAGCGGGCGATTTTCATCGTTCCCATTTACTTTTACCACGTACCTGCAGCATTCAAAGCGTTTCTTGACAGGGCGCAGACCTGGTTTATCCTGCCGCAGGAACAGAAACCCGCCAAAAATCTGCGCGTCAAAGTTATTCTCATCGGTGCGCGGGAGCAGGGCGAAAAACTTTTTGAAGGCGCGCAGCTGAGCATAAAGTACGCCATGCAGAGCATAGGCGCCCAAGTGGAAAACACGCTCTGCCTGTACGGGCTGGACAAACCCGGCGATTTGGCGAAAAATCTTCAAAAGCAGCGGCAAATTCTTGATTTTATATGCTGAAATCAAGATATTTCATGAAAATTGACTGGAATATTTTTCGCGAAAAACGCTGTCTGCACTGTTTGTCCCCTTTCACGGCACAGGCAGACGGCTCTCTTCTGCATAAACATATCCATACGCATTTATGCCCGCAGTGCGCGGCGGAACTTGCCGAAATGAAAAGCGGATTCTGCCTGCACTGCGGGCAGGCGCTTTCCGACCCCAAAGCCGCGCCCGTCCGCTGCGGCCAATGCGGCGGCACTGCCGATCTGTGGCAGAGTTTTGCCTTTTATATGCAGTATTCTTCGGTTTTCCGCGAACTTATTTTAAAAGCGAAATTCAATGAAAACAGAGCCTGTGCGAAATTTTTGGGCGAACTGCTGGCTTTTTTGGTGCTGGAACGTTTTCCCGATCAGCGCAAATTCGATGTTCTGCCCATGCCCCTGCACAGCAGGCGCCTGATAAAACGGGGCTATAACCAATGCCTGGAAATTCTGAAATTTTTTAAAATCTGTCTGGAAAAGCATTCCGAATGCCGTGCCGACATACACGGCGGCATTCTGCGCAAAAAAGTTTTTACGGTTCCGCAGAGCTCGCTGGATAAAAAAGAACGGCAAAAAAACATAAAAAACTCTTTTGCCGTCATGCCGCATACGCTTCGGGAAATTTTTTTGTTCGACGATATCGCCACCACCAACAGCACGCTTTCCGAAGCCTGCCGCGAACTCAAAAAAAGCGGCGTGCAGACAATTCACATCATCGTACTCGCAAAAGCCTGACCGCGCGGCAGAAAACAGCAAACAAACGGCTCTCATGCCTTTGACAGGGCCCGGCAAAACTGAAAAACAAACATTCGCATTGCACGCACAAAGTGGTTTTGCCGTGCATTGCCATAAATTCCGTTCTGTATTTATTCAAAACTGATTGCCAGCACGGGGCATATTTCTATGCACCTGCCGCAGCGTATGCAGAGATTTTCCACACAAAACGGATAGCCCCCCGCGCCGATCTGCAGGGCATCGCAAGGACATTCTTCCACACAGCCTTCGCACTGCACGCATTCGCTTACATCAATGGCAATAATTTGGTCGGACATATTCATTTGTTCGTTCCCGCGGTTTTAAAAAATACGAAAAGTTCCGTCAGCAGTGCTTCAATGCAGTAGGCGGGATTGACCATAAGCCCTATCATCTCATAACACAGGCCGACACGCTCATTGGCCTCAAAAAGCTTGGAAAACGGCACCTGCGCAAAATATGCCGCAAGCGCATACTGCTTTCTTCCCGCCATGGCATGGGCAAAATTTTTCTGCAGTATGCCGCATATGCTTTTGGCAAGCTCCGCGTCAACGGCACCCTTTGCGGAAGTTTTGTCCAAAAGGCCGCTGCCGCCCTGAAAAAAACGGATAAGGACATTTTCCCACTCTTTTTCCGTTTCCGTAAGTTCTTCCAGACTGTCCTTCCAGGGCAACGTCATGACAAAGCCGCGGGAAAGCAAAGTCGGCAGCACCATTTCCCGCTGGGACATGGTGAACACATACAGCGTATACGGGCTGGGCTCTTCCAGCAGTTTTAAAATCGCATTCCCGGACACGGCACTCAGCTTCTGCGTTTCCAGCAAAAGCACCAGCCGTTTTTGCGCATAGCGCGGCGCTTCCGTGGCAACTTTTTTCAGCCCGCGCATGGAATCCACGTCAATATTTGCCGTGCGGCTGTCAAAAACCAGTAAATCCTGATGCATATGCGCCGCAACCTTAAAACATTCGGGGCACTGCATACAGGGCATCAGCACATCGGCATAGGCAAAATCCTTTTCCATGTCCGCATAGCACTTTTCCGGAGTTTCGCAGAAAAAAAGCCCCGCATAATAATGGGCAAACGCCGTGCGCAGTTCCGCACTGCCGCCCTCAATATGCAGAAGCTGCGGCGGATTTTGCCGCAGTCTGTGAAGCTTTTCCTTAAATCTGTCATACTGCGGGGCAAGAGCAGGCGCAAAAATTTTGACCGCCTCTTCCTTGTCCGGAAGCAATTCGTCAGTATCTGTTTTTTTTACTGCCATGGTTTTCCGCAAAAAAAATCCGGCAAAGGAACTTTGACGGATTTTTAGGTTCTTTGTCAGCGGCGTATTGTTTGGTTTCTGTCCGGACCGACAGAAACAAAGCCTGCGTTCACGCCGATAAGTTCTTCAAGCCGTGCCACGTATTTTTTTGCGTTTTCCGGCAAATCTTCAAATTTCAGACAGGAAGAAATATCTTCTTTCCAGCCCGGCATACTTTCATATACAGGCTCAACCCTTGCAAAATCGGCAGCGGAGCTTGGCGGCGTTTCCAATTTTTTGCCGTCAAGAACATAACCGACGCAAATTTTTATTTCGTCCAAACCGCCGAGCACATCCAGTTTGGTCAGGGCAAAGGTAGTCGGCTTGCAGACTCTGTAGCATTCACGCAGCACGCAGGCGTCAAACCAGCCGCAGCGGCGTGTTCTGCCCGTGGTCGCACCGAATTCCCCGCCTTTTTCCTGCAGATATTTTCCCGTTTCGTCAAAAAGTTCGGTCGGGAACGGGCCGGCGCCCACGCGGGTGGTATATGCTTTGACAATGGCAATATGTTCGGTGATAAATTCCGCAGGAATGCCCGCACCCACGCTGGCATTGCTGCAGACGGTATTGGAAGAAGTCACAAAAGGATAGGTGCCGTGGTCAATATCAAGCATAACGCCCTGCGCCCCCTCAAACAGACAGGACTTGCCCTGTTTTTTCAAATCGTAAAACAGCGCGGCCGTATCCTGCACATAGGGAATAAGCGTATCGGCAATTGCCATTACTTCGTCAAAAACCGCATCAGCGGACATTTCTTCGATATGATAAAGATTTTTGAAAAGGGCATTTTTTTCTATAAGCGCCGTTTCGATTTTGCTGCGCACAAGCTCTTTGTCTTTCAGATCGCCTGCACGTACCCCAATTCTGGCCATTTTGTCTTCATAGCAGGGCCCTATGCCGCGGCCGGTGGTGCCGATTTTGCCTTCGGCGCTTTTCATGGCTTCGCGCGCGGAATCAAGTACGCGGTGATACGGCATAATAAGCTGGGTTTTCGGGCTTACAAAAAGACGTTTCGGGGACGTGTCGATATTTTTTGCCTTGAGATTTTCCAGTTCTTTCAGGAAAACAAACGGATCAAGCACCACGCCGTTGCCGATGACGCACAGCGTGCCTTCGTGCAGAATACCGGAAGGAATAACGTGCAGCACGTGCTTTTCGCCGTTTACGATAACGGTGTGCCCTGCATTGTTCCCGCCCTGATAACGGACAACGCAGGCAACTTCGGAACTGAGCAGATCGACAATCTTGCCTTTTCCCTCATCGCCCCACTGGGCGCCAAAAACTGTCATATTAGCCATAAATACCTCGCCAAAGCATAGGAATTTTTTTTGCTTTCACAAACAATTTAATATACGTTGCTTTTTTTTATAGGTCAACAAAAAGAATAGAGCAAAAATTAATTATAAAACGGACTGCTCAAAAGTTCTTCAAATTTCTGCAGGGCTTTTTCCGGGGTAATGCAGTTTATCAGCGGAAATTCCTCCGGCGTAAAATCTTTCAGCCTGCCTTCGCGGAAAAACTGCAGATTTTTGCGGTACGTTTCGTATTCTTCGTCGGAAAGGCGCACCTCAACCTGCCTTGCCGTGCCAGCAGGCGGATTTTTCGGATTAAAATGCCAAAAAGACGCGGTTTCCGACAAAACAATCAGCGAAGGGATATTCAGCGCCAGCGCCATATGCTGCGGCGCCGAAGTATTGCCGATATGCAGGGAAGCAAAACTCATGCACGCCATGGTCTGCCGCAGCGACAAGGGCTTTTCGGGCATACGCACGCGCTTCGGGTCAATTTCGAGCAAATGCCGCACCTGTTCGTCCTCGCCCGGCGCACGGATCACAAAAAAAACAAAATTCGGATACCGCTCCAAAATTGCGCTGACAATCTCTTTGTAATATTTCCAGCGGCGCTTGGGGTGCTTATGGGTCGCGTCCAGCGTGATAAAAGGGGTATCGCCGTCTATGCCCAGAGAATCCAAAATGCCTTTTGCCTCATTTTTTTCCCTGTCCAATACATACAGTTTGGGCTTAAGCTCACAGGGAACAAGCCCGATCGGCGAAAGAACTCGCATTTTGGAAAAAGACGTATAATCAGTTCCCGTGTTTTCCGGCACGCTGCAGTGGGTATACAAAATTTTTCTGTAGGCATGGCGCGGCGCAAAACTCAAACGGTATTTTGCCCGCAGAAACAGCATGGCAAGCTGACAGCGCGGCAGCTGCTGCAAATCCGCGGCAACATCAAAATATCTGGATTTAAGACGCAGATAAAATGCCAGCTGCCCGATCAGCCCTTTATTTTTGGGAAAAGTTATGATTTCGTCAAGATACGGATCATGCGCCACCAGCGGCACGCATTTTTCTTCGGTCAAAAACGTAAGCTTTGCTTCGGGAAACGTTTTTTTTACCGCTTCAAAAACAGGCGTGGTCACAACCACATCACCGAGCTGCCGCTGCTGAATAACCAATATGCTTTTAATTTCGTCCATATATCCAGCCTGCCCCGTTATTCCGCGCTTTTGCGCCAGCACGCCACATATTCCTGATTGCCCTTGGGACCTTTGATCATGGCAGGCGCCACGCCGAGACATTCAAGTCCCAGCTGTTCGCAGAACGAAAGAACTTTCTGCACGGCCTCCTGCCGCACGGCCTCGTCACGCACGACGCCCTTGTCGGTCTGGTGCGGCCCCACTTCAAACTGCGGCTTGATAAGGCAGACAATCAAACCGCCTTTTTTTACGCTTTTAATACAGGGAGGAATAATTAGCGTCAGCGAAATAAACGACACATCGGACACCATGATGTCCACCTGTTCCGGCAGCAAATTTTCGTCAGCATAGCGCAGGTTGACGCCTTCCATATTCACAACCTGAGGATGACGCTGCATTTTTTCGTGCAACTGGGCGTGTCCTACATCGACGGCATAAACCTTTTTGGCGCCGTGCTGCAGCAGGCAGTCCGTAAAACCGCCGGTGGACGCTCCGGCGTCAAGGCAGACACAGTCCGCCACATTTAAATTAAAATGTTCTATGGCCGTAAGAAGCTTATAGCCTCCGCGGCTGACAAAGCGCTCTTTGCCCAGCAGCATGAATACGGTTTCCGTACTGTAATTCTGCCCTGCTTTCAAAACCGGTTCCGGTTTTACGCCTTCGGGAAGCTCGCGCTGCGGGTCAACAACAACCTGCCCCGCCATTATGAGCCGTTTTGCCTGCTCCCTGCTTTCCGCAAGCCCCTGTTCAAAAACAAGCTGATCGGCACGCATTTTTTTCGCCACTGTTTACTCCGCGCTGAAACCGAGCGCTTTCAGCATTTTTTTGTCTTCTTCGACGCCGACTCCGCGCGTTGTCAGCATATCGCCCGTAATCATCGCATTAGCGCCGCTTTCAAAACAGCGCCTGCCGCTGTCGGGCAAAAGTTTTCTGCCTCCCGCAAGCCGCAGAAACGCCGCGGGCAGAATAAAGCGGTACAAGGCCAAAGAACGGATAATTTCGTCATAAGCAAGCGGAGCGTTCTGCTCATAAGGCGTGCCGGCTATCGGGAACAAAATGTTAATAGGCACGGACAAAATTCCCAGTTCACACAGAACAAACGCCATATCCAGCCTGTCCTCCAAGCTTTCGCCAAGCCCCCATATGCCGCCGCTGCAGACTTCCAGTCCGCATTTTTGGGCCAGCCGTATGGAACGGATTTTATCGTCAAACGTATGGGTTGTACAGACATTGGGAAAATACGCGCGGGAACTTTCCAGGTTATTGTGCACGCGCTCCAGCCCTTTTTCCTTAAGCCGCAGATATTCCTCTTCCTCCAAAAGTCCGAGGGAAGCGCAGCGGCCTATGCGGCGTTCCTGCTTCAGTCTTCCCAAAAACTCCTCAAGCTTGGGCATATCCGCTTTTGCGGGCTTGCGGCCCGAACAGACCAAAGAATAGCGCATAATGCCCGCCTGCTCTGCTCTTTCCGCGTGTTCCAGCACCGTTTGCGTGCTTACCAAAGGATATTCTTCCGCCTCTGTCCGGTAAAAGGAAGACTGGGCGCAGAATTTGCAGTTTTCCGAGCAGCGGCCGCTTTTTGCGTTGACAATACAGCAAATATCCGCGGAATTTCCGCAAAAATGCCTGCGTATGCCGTCGGCCAAGCCTGCCAGCACCTGCACGTCTGCCGCGGCGATCCGAAGAATTTCTTCCCTTTCGGGCACGGCACCGTCAAGAATGCGGACGGCAAGCTGTTCTGCCTGTACAGACAAATCCATAACAGCCGCCTACAATCCCAAAGAACGGCAGTATGCCGCAAAACTTTGCGCAGCCTTGTCTTTTTCCGAAAGCACAGGCGCGGCAATGCCCCAGTCGATATTGATATCCGGATCGGCGTAATAAATGGACGCCTCAAATTCGGGGTGATAATAATCCGTGCATTTATAATGGAAATGGGCAATTTCGCTGGTTACGGCAAAACCGTGGGCAAGCCCCGGCTCTATCCACAGCTGCCACTGATTTTCCGCGCTCAGTTCAACGCCGTACCACTGCCCGAAAGTGGACGACCCCGGACGGATATCCACGGCCACGTCAAAAACAGATCCCAAAGAAACGGAAACAAGCTTGCCCTGCGGACATTCCTTCTGGTAGTGCAGACCGCGCAAAACCCCGTACACGGAACGGGAATGGTTGTCCTGCACAAAGGGATAGTGTATGCCGATTTCTTCATAGCGTTTTTTCTGCCATGTTTCCACAAAAAGACCGCGGTGATCGCCGAACACTTTCGGCTTTATCAGCATAACGCCCTGAATGGGGGTTTGTATAACTTCCATAACGTTTCCTATTTATCCTTCACCAGCTGCAGCAGATACCGGCCGTATTCGTTTTTTTCCATGGGTTTGGCAAGACGCAGCACGTCTTCGTCGGTTATATATCCGTTCCGCCAGGCAATTTCTTCAATACAGGCTATTTTCAGGCCTTGGCGCTTTTCCACGGCATGGACAAAAGAGCTTGCCTCCAGCAGGGACTCATGAGTTCCCGTGTCCAGCCAGGCAATGCCGCGTCCCAAAAGTTCCACGTTCAGCAGATCGTTTTCCAGGTAAATTTTATTGACATCGGTAATTTCCAGCTCGCCGCGTGCGGAAGGCTTAATGCTTTTGGCTATGTCCAGCACCCGGCCGTCGTAAAAATACAATCCTGTGACAGCATAGTTTGATTTGGGATTTTTCGGCTTTTCCTCAATGCTGACAGCCTTGAAATTTTCGTCAAACTCCACTACGCCGTAGCGTTCGGGATCATTGACATGATAGCCGAAAACCGTGGCGCCGCTTTCTTTAGTTTTGGCGTGCAGGGCTTTTTCAACAAGTCCCGTACCGAAGAAAATATTATCACCCAAGATCAAACAGGTATTTTTTCCCTGAATGTACGGCTCCGCAAGCAAAAACGCCTGAGCAAGCCCTTCGGGCCTGGCCTGTACGACATAATGGAACGTGCAGCCGTAATCTTTGCCGTCACCGAGCAAATCCCTGAACAAATGCAAATGTTCGGGCGTAGAAATAATCACGATTTCCCGAATATCCGCCTGCATGAGCACAGACAGAGGATAATAAATCATCGGCTTGTCATAAATGGGCATAAGCTGCTTGCTTACGCTCTTTGTCATCGGATACAGACGGGTTCCGGAACCGCCTGCCAAAATTATGCCTACCCATTCGCTCATATTATCTTCCCGTATAGTTTTTTTCCAGCCAGCGGCGGTATTCCCCGCTCTGCACATTCTGCGTCCAGGCCTCGTTGTCCAAATACCATTTCACGGTTGCGGCAAGCCCTTCCTCAAACGTATGCTTCGGTTCCCAGCCAAGCTGCGTTTTTATTTTGCCGCAGTCTATGGCATAGCGGAAATCATGGCCGAGCCTGTCCTTCACAAAAGTAATGAGTTCTTCGTATTTGCCGTCCGCATGGGGGCGAAGCTCATCCAAAACGGCGCAGATTGCCCGCACGACTTCGATATTGGTTCTCTCGCTGCTGCCGCCTATGCAGTAGGTTTCCCCGACGCTGCCTTTTAATAATACGGTATGAATGGCTTCGCAGTGGTCTTCCACGTGCAGCCAGTCACGGATGTTTTCGCCTGTTCCGTATACGGGAAGCGGCTTTCTTTTCAGGGCATTCAGCGTAACCAGCGGAATAAGCTTTTCGGGAAACTGGCGGGGACCGTAGTTGTTGGAACTATTGGTAATAAGGCACGGAAAACCGTACGTTTCATAATAAGCACGCACAAAATGGTCGCTGGAAGCCTTGCTGGCCGAATACGGACTGTTGGGCGCAAAAGCGGTTTTTTCCGTAAAGGCGGGATCGCCCGGCTGCAGCGCGCCGAACACTTCATCAGTGGAAACGTGCAGAAAACGGAAATTTTTATACAGCTCTCCCGCACTGTCCAAACCGTCGCGCCATTCCTTGACCGCCCGCAGCAGCGTGCAGGTGCCCAGAACATTGGTGCGCACAAAAGCCTCGGGATCGAGAATGGACCTGTCCACATGACTTTCCGCCGCAAAGTTCACGACATAATCGGGAAGATATTCGCGGCACAGGTGCTGTACCAATTCGTAATTGCCGATATCGCCGCGGACAAAAATATGCCGGGAATCATTCTGTATTTCGGCAAGATTTTCCAAATTTCCGGAATACGTCAGCTTATCCAGATTAATAACGCGGAAGCCGTTTTTTACGGCCATAAGCACATAGCAGGAACCGATAAATCCGGCTCCGCCCGTAACCAATATTGTTTTCATATGTTTCCCTTATTTTCTGCGCGGCGCTTCCGCAGGCACAGTCCGCAAAGGCGCTGCGGCATATTGTCAAATACTTTTATACGGCAATCATAGCACAAACCGCACAAAACGCAAAGACTCTTTCCTATCTATTTAAATATAATAAAACAAATATGTTAAGCAATATAATCAAATAAAAAAAATCCGCGGGAACTGAAGCGGCATAAATCCGATTAAATAAAAAAAGCCACGTTACGTGGCTGAAAAATGGTGGGGTGTGCAGGATTCGAACCTGCGACTCTCTGCTTAAAAGGCAGGTACTCTACCGACTGAGTTAACACCCCGAAAGGTCGCATAAAAAGCCTCCGCAAAAGCAGGGCTTGAAAATTCGTGGTGGGGTGTGCAGGATTCGAACCTGCGACTCTCTGCTTAAAAGGCAGGTACTCTACCGACTGAGTTAACACCCCAACGAGAGGATTTTGTATATCAAGCCCCATGCAAAGTCAAGCAAAAATCCAAAAAAAATAAAATATTTTTTAAACCATGCGTTTTCAGCAGGTTACAATCCGCTGCCGCAAAGCCTGTTTTTGACACGTATAAAAGAATGCGCTATGCAGTTATAAAGGATAACAAACAAACAGCACAGAATGAGGTACATATCATGAAAAAAGTTCTTATAGGATTAGCTGCCGTCCTTATTCTCATTTTCGGCGGGTTAACCGTTTTCGTCAATACCAAGAGCGACTTTATCATACAAAAAGTAAGCGAAATACTGGAAAGCAGCCTCAATGCCAAACTGGAAACGGAACAGCTTCCGAAAATCAGCGTATTCCCCTCTCTCAGCGTCAGCGCGGGAAAATCTTCGCTGAAAGCGCCGGATTTCTCCCTGACTTTCAACAGCGCTTCCGTAAACGTATCCTTGTTTAAGCTCCTGTCCGGCACCGTACAGATCAATTCCGTGGCCGTTGACGCCCTGAACCTTGACTATGCCGCAGTTTCAGACAAAAACAGCGCACAGCAGAAACAGGAAAATACCACCGAAGCGCAGCAGCCCAAAACCCTGGAAGAAATTTTCGCCCTTGTGCCCGCGAAAATATCCGTAACCAACAGCAACATCAAGTACAAAGACAGCTCCATGCAGGTTGCGCTGAACAATATCAACGCGCAGATCGAAGATTTCGGCATCAACAAAAACTCCTCCGTAACCCTGCAGGGAAACGCAGCCTACAAAGACAAAAGCCAGGACATCGCTTTCAGCCTGAATACGGACATCGGCTTTTTGTTTATGGGGCAAAGCCTGGAGTACGACATCAAAACCTTTAATTTCACTCCGGTAAAAGGATTTCCGTTCACACAGCCCGTTGACGTTACAGCAGAAAGCTCCGTGAACTTTAAACCGTTCGTCATCGAAAGCCTCAACGGCGTCATTAAAAGTCCCTTTGCCGAACTGACCCTCAAAGGCAGCGGCGATGACAAAAAAGGCAATCTTACCGTTGACGGCGAACTTTTTCCCGCAGCGATACAGGAAAACTTCCTGGCAGACACGCGTTTCGCCAATCTGCCCAAAAGCGTAAAAATACAAGCAGCCCTCAGCAACACGCCCGCGGACATAACCCTGAAAGAACTGCTTGCCAACGTTCATGACGGCATTATCAAGCTAAGCGGCCGCTATGATATGCAGAAAAAAGACCTGCAGGCCAAAGTCTATGCGGAAAATCTGAAAATTCAGGACTATCTGCCCCAAAGCACGGCAAACGGTTCCGCCAAAAAAACGGCCGCCAAAACAGCCGGCACCGCAGAAAATAAAAAAACAGCCCAAAGCAGCGGCACAAACCTGACTTTCAACATTACCGCCGATGCAAGCAAAATCCATTACAACACCTATACCGTTGATGCCGTACACAGCCTTATCAGCGGCAAAATCAGCGGCAAAGAAAAAACCGTAACCATAAAACCCCTTACCGTAACCAAGGAAGACGAAAGCATACAGCTCAGCGCAAAACTGGAACTGGAACCCAAGGATTTAATTTCCGTAAGCCTTGACGGACAAAATCTGGACACAAAAAAATGGACAAAAGGCCTGACGGACAAAAACCCGCTTGACGCCAAACTGTCCGCCAAATCCAGCCTGACCTTTAAAAGCGCCGACCCGCTGAATACCCTCAACGGCAGCGGAAACCTCAGCGGCTCCGCCCTGCGCATAGAAACAAAACTCCTGCCTTTTATCACCAACCTGCTCCAGCTCAACTTTACCCTGCAGGATTTTTACGAATTTACCAAGCTGAATGTTCCGTTCACCATTAAAAACGGTCTGCTGACCACCGACAGCAGCTATGTGGACAGCCCTGCCATTTCCGTAACCGCCGCAGGCACAACGCATCTTGCAAAGCAAAGCCTCAATTTTGCGGGCAATGCGGAACTGAAAAAACAGGGACTGGTTTTCCCCTATAAGGTTTCAGGCACATACGCCGACCCCAAAATAGGGCTTGATTTAGGCAAACAGCTGCAAGTCCTCGGCAAAGGACTGCTCAACACGGGCGAAGCCCTAGGCAGCGGCGTTGTCGAAGGCGGAAAAACCGTCGGCGGCGGTGTTCTGGAGGGCGGCAAAGCCATTGGCGGCGGCCTGAAAGAAGGCGGCAGACTGCTGGAAGAAGGCCTCGGCAAGCTCTTCAAATAATCTTTAAAAATAGCAAGTTAACACCGATACTTGCTATTTTTTTTTAAAGATGTATACTAAAAAAAAACATAGACGAGGATACCTATGGACGATTATTTAAAACAGGCTCTTGAAATAGTAAAAGCGCAGGCTTCCGTACGCATTATGTCCGAAGAAGAAATTACTTCCATGGTAAAAAATTTATCCCATCACCTGCGCAGCCTCGAAGAATTTCCCGCAGAGCAGGAAGAACCGCTCAATCCGAACATCAGTCCCGCAAAATCCATAAAAGAAAAAACAGTCACCTGTCTTGAGTGCGGCAAAAGCTTTAAAATCATCACCAAAAAACACTTGGCAATGCACGGCCTCGATGCAGAATCCTACCGTGAAAAATGGGGAATTAAAAAAACAATTCCGCTTGTCTGCAAAGAACTGCAGCGTGAAAGAAGAAAAAAAATGCGCGAAATGAAACTGTGGGAAAAACGCAGTGCCGAAGCAAACAAAAAGCGTAAATAAACTTTTGCTTGACAACACAAAAATTTTTCTATAAATGTAATGCCTGTGCCGGGATGGTGGAATTGGTAGACGCAGCGGACTCAAAATCCGCCGGGTGTACGCCCTTGCGAGTTCAAGTCTCGCTCCCGGTACCAGATATTTCAAAAGGCTTAGGAAACTAAGCCTTTTTTATTTTAAATTTTCCCTGCAAATAAAAACTTAACACAATATAAAATCTGTGCTAACTAAGCTATATACTATAAATTTTGGAGAGCTTTATGAGCCAAAATCCGGAACAGAAAGAAAACGCCCCAAAGAAAAAATTTCCCTTTTTCTCTCTGCTTATTGCCCTGCTTGCGGTTGCAGGCGTTATCGCGGCAGCCTACTTTGCCATATTCCCCAATCAAAAAATAGAAATTCCCTTTGTATCCGAAAAAACGAAGGAGCAAATCAATTCTTTTGTCACAAACCCGAGCACGATTTTTCAGCCGGACTCCGGAAACGAAGCCGAAACAAAAACCGACGGCGATACGGAACCGGCCCGTTCCCACTACCAAACAGCCAATGAAATTTTTGAAAAACTGACAGCCGCAGACCAAAAAGCACAAACAGCCGCCCGAGAAAATACCGAACAAAATCTCAATGTTGTGGACATGACGCCCAAAAGCGAAAGCACACAGCCGGAAGAAACGGATACGGACGGATTCAGCCTGCAGCCTCCGGACAGCGTAAATCCTCTTGAAAGCGGCCGCCGAATGCTCACGGAGGAAGAAATACGCCAGGCGCAGGAGCGCGACAGACAGGAAAAACTTGCCAAACTGGAAGCGCTGCGCAGCAAAAACACCGAACTGACCGATGAAGAACAAAGCGCCCTGCCAAGCCGCCGGGGCACGCTTTCCTCCCTTGTGCCGGACGCAAACTTCGACCCCGTAGTCACGCTGTTTTTCATTCAGGATTTGGCGGAGTACCTTGTTGACAATTATAAGATACACACAGACGGACAAGGATATGCGGCTGTCACCATGCCCAAAATAAACAGACGCTACGGCACGGGACTTTACGGACTGGAACACGCCAAAGGACGCCTCGGCGTTTTGGAATATGCCTACAACGCAAGCATGATTCCCGTGCTCTATTCCCATTTGTCTCCCCTGCTGATTAAAGCTATGCAGCAAACTGCGGAACAAAAAAATATGCCGCCGCACGCCATACAATCCATGTTTAAAAGCTATGCAGACCTGTGTTTCCTCTATGCCCGCGCAATCCGGGAACTGAACGCCATACCCCAGCTTGCGGAAAATATCCAAAATCTGCGCGCTCTTGAAAACGGCCTGAAAGAAGAAGAAAAATATTTTGCGGAAAATCTGCTCGGCTTTGAACAAAACAGAGAAAACAAAACCATAGCCCGTACCTATGAAGAAAATATCAAGCAAAGCACTATCAGAACCGAACAGCTCCGCTCCCGTCTCAATAATGCAAGAAACGATTTAAAACAATATCTTGCAAAATACGATCAAAATCTTGCCGAAGTACCCGACATTCTGGAACTTGCCCTGTGGCTGCAGCGGCGGAACAATCCGGGAGCCGACCTCGCCTTTGCCGACGCTCTCGAACAATTCAGCCATGACGTGAGCATATTGTCCTATGAATAATCCCGTAACCGACAATTCCGCTTGCTGCGGCGATAATGCCCTGACCTGCTTGTGCATCGACAAAAGAACGGACCTTGCCGCCCTCAATCCCAAAACCCTGCTGTGCGTCGGCGGCTCCCGAAGCGGCAAAAGCGATTTTGCCCTTGCTTTTGCACAGCGTTTTCCCGGCAAAAAGGCGTTCGTCGCCACCATGCAGAAATATTTTGCGGCAGAAGACGGTCACAGCCCAAACGCCGTTCAGGACCCCGAAGTTGCCAAGCGTATCGAAAAACACCAAAAACAGCGCGACGCTTCATGGATTACCATTGAAGAACCTTTTAACCTGATACGCGCAGCCGAACTTGCAAAAAAACAAAACTGCGCTATTATTCTGATAGACTGCATAAGTCTTTGGCTCAGCAATTTAATTTTGGCAGGAAAAAGCGAAGAAGAAATTCTGCGGCAGGCCGAAGAATTGGCAGATGCCCTGAAAACAGCAGAGATACCGATTGTCTGCGTAAGCGGCGAAGTGGGCTGCGGCACTGTGCCCATGCACGCCCAAACCCGGCTTTTCAAAGACGTACAGGGAAAAACAAACCAAATTTTGGCGGCATCCTGTCAGGCAGTGGTAACAGTGATGTACGGCATACCGATTTTATTAACAGGTTAATATACTTAACCGTTTTGGCAGCATATTTGCATTGTTTTTTCTGCAGTTATTTGCCGTCAATTTTATGACAATATAAGGGTAGATACATGGATTTTACAGGTACACAGAAAATAGCCGTTATTTTGCTGGCTCTGGGCGACAAATTCGCTTCAGACGTATTCAGCAGAATGACACGGGCAGAAATTACCAATATTTCCAGAGCCATTATGGAGCTGGATTCCGTTTCCAAAGAAGAGGTGGAAGCAATTCTGCGGGAATTTCACATGGCCTTGGTGGACGGCCTGGACGTTGTTTCCGGCGGCCAGGAAACCCTCAAACAGGTTATAGCCAGCAACCTCGACCCGGAAACGGCCAAATACGTGGCAGATTCCCTCAACCTTGAAACAGGCCCCGTGCCCTTTCAGGAACTTGACCGCGCAAATCCGAAACTTCTTGCCCAGCTTCTGCGCAACGAACACCCCCAAACCCTTGCCCTTATTTTAGGTCATCTCAAGCCGGATCAGGCATCAAGCCTGCTGCTCATGCTGCCTCCGGGCGTGCGCCCCGAAATTTTAATCCGCCTGGCGCGTCTTGAATCCGTTTCCGAAGAAATGATTATGGAAGTGGACAGGGTGCTGCAAAGCCAGCTTATCGCCATGGGCAGCAAGGAAGGCAAAAAAGTGGGCGGCACGCAGTCCGTTGCGGAAATCCTCAACCAAGTCGACCGCGCCACGGAAGAAGAAGTTCTGTCGGAAATCGAAGAAACATCGGCCCAAATGGCAGAAGATATCCGCAACCTCATGTTTGTCTTTGAAGACTGCAAATATATCGACGACAAGGGCATACGGGAAATTCTCAAGGAAATCAACAACGAAGACCTTACCCTGTCCCTGCGCGGCGCTTCCGACGAGCTGAAGGAACTCTTCTTCCGCAATATGTCAGACCGTGCGGCCACCATGCTTAAAGAAGAAATGGAATACATGGGCCCGACCAAGCTTTCCGACGTGGAAGCCGCCCAGCAAAGCATTGTAAAAACTGTCCGCAGACTGGAAACCCAAGGCAAAATCATAGTTGCCCGCGGCGGAGGAGGTGATATCTTTGTCTAATCCCGAATCCAAACAATACAATACTATTTTTATGGGGCCGCTCACCCACAGGGAAACCCGCCTGGACGCCTTCCTCAACGCCAAAAAGGACATTAAATGGAGTGAAGAAGCGGAAAACGAGTATCTGGAAAGCGTAAAAACACGCGCTACGGAAAAAGTGCGGGCTCTGCTTCTGCAGGCCAAGCGGCGCAGCGACGAAATCGTCAGAGAAGCCGAAGAAAAAGCCCGTGAAATAACAGCCCTGGCAGAAGAAAACGGTAAAAAAACCGAACAAAAAGCCCAGGAAACCCTAAAACTGGCACAGCAGCGCTACGAAGAAACCTATGCCGAAGCCGTGCAGAAAGCCCATGCGGAAGCACAGCAAATTCTTATGCAGAACCAGCAGGCCCTGGGCGAAAGCACTGCCATAGTTCTTTTGTCCATTCACGAGCAAATAGCAAAATTTTACGATGTCTGGAAAGAAGATTTAAAACAGCTGACAATTGACGCCATAGAAGTCGGCACGGGCTGGATAGCTTCGGGAGAAAAAGAAGCCATTTTAAAACAGCTCCTTGACGAAAGCGTGCAAAAACTTTTGGACAAAAAAAACTTTATCGTGCGCGTCAATCCCGCCGACGCGGAGCTCATTACCCAAGTGCTGGAAAACTCCCGCGAAAAAGGCTGGAGCATGGAATCCTCCAAAGATCTGGAACCGGGCAGTCTGGAGCTGGAAAGCGACAATGTGTACGTAAAAAATTCCCGCACGGAACGCCAAAAATTCGTGCAGGAAATTCTGGACAATCTCACGCTGCCCGCAACGCCGGACGAACAGCTCCTTACCCAAAACGTCAAAACTGCCCTTGACCGCGAAATGCAGCATAATCCCGTACTGGCCCATGCGCTGGATCAAAACAGCCAAAGCCCGCTGACGGAAATCCCGCTGGAAAAAATCATGCCCGATCCCCGGCATACGGATTTTGAACCTACACAAAGTCCAAGGCAGACTGCCGAACCTCAAATAAACCCAGACGAACCGGCAAACGGCACCGCCGCAGATACTGCAGACAGTGCGCATACCGACGGCAAACCCCTGAATTTTGCGGAACCCGACGCACAGGCATTTGCGGAACAGACCGAGCAGAACGCCGCAGCACAGACAGAACAGGCAAACCTGCCGAATGAAATACCCGACCCCCTGCAGGCCGAAATTCTTGCCGCCGCACAAAACGCGGAACAAGCCCTGCTTGCCGGCACCCAAAACGACGGCAGCGATATGTTTGAAGCCCTGCAGCAGGAAATGCAGACCAATGCGGCAGCGGCACAGCCGCAGCCCGAAACGGCTCTGCCGCAGGAGCAGACTGAAGTAATCGAAGAACTGCCGACATTCTCCTCTGCGCCGCCGCAAGAACAAAAACAGCAGGCTGAAACGCAGGCCCATGCCGAAGCCCTGGACATGGTCGAAGAGTTTCTGGGCACTCCCAAAAAAGACGATACCGCCCTGCCAAGCGACATAGCCGACGATTTGCTGGCAGAACTTGGCTTCAGCCAGAAATAACGCAACCCCAAAGACGCACCGAGAAAACTATGCCTTTTGACCCAAAAACCTGCATACGTTTACTGAAAGACTGCAACCCTGTCCACAGCTTCGGCAAGGTTACCAAGGTTGTCGGCCTTGTGGTGGAGGCAACCGGACTTAAGGCCAGCCTCGGCGATGTCTGCCATATTATTCCCGACAATAAAAAAGATGCGCCCATTGCCGCGGAAGTAGTTGGCTTCAGGGACAACAGCCTGCTCTTTATGCCCTACGGCGAAATGCGCGGCGTCCGTCCCGGCAGTCTGATCCAAAATTCCAGCCTGCCGCCGCTTTTTCCCGCATCATCCGAACTTTTGGGCAGAACGCTGGACGCTTTCGGCAATCCATTGGACAAAAAGCCGCCCATAAATCCGGAAACCATGGTTTCCCTCTATGCCGATCCGCCCTCTCCTTTGGACAGACCGCGCATTGACGAAACACTGGACGTGGGCGTGCGCTGCATAAACGCCCTGCTGACTATGGGCAAAGGACAGCGCGTAGGCATTATGGCAGGTTCCGGCGTGGGCAAATCCACGCTTATGGGCATGATGGCACGCTATACAGAAGCGGAAGTTATTGTCATGGGCCTTATCGGCGAACGCGGCCGCGAAGTATTGGAATTTATGGAGCGCGATTTGGGCCCCGAAGGCATGGCACGCTCCTGTGTCATTGTCGCCACGTCAGACCAGCCGGCGCTGGTGCGTATGCGCGCGGCCTATGCCGCTACCGCCGTTGCGGAATATTTCCGCGATCAGGGCAAAAATGTCCTGCTGATGATGGATTCAATTACCCGCTTTGCCATGGCCTCACGCGAAATCGGCCTTGCCACAGGCGAACCGCCCACCACAAAAGGCTATACCCCTTCCGTATTTGCCCAGCTTCCGCGCCTTCTCGAACGGGCAGGACGCTCCGACAAAGGCACCATTACCGGCATTTATACGGTTTTGGTAGACGGCGACGACTTCAACGAACCCATAGCCGACGCCGTGCGCTCCATTCTGGACGGACACATAGTGCTGACACGCCAGCTTGCCGACCGCGGCCATTTTCCCGCCATCGACGTACTCAAATCCATAAGCCGTCTGCGCAACGACATTATCGAACCCGACCTTGTCAAAGCAGGACGCATTCTTACCGCCCTGCTTTCCACGTACAGCACTTCCGAAGACATGATCAATATAGGCGCATACAGCAAAGGCTCCAACGCGGAAATAGACGCGGCAATACAATTCAACAAACCCATTAACGATTTTCTTATACAAGGCATCAACACCCCGGAAAATATCATGGACAGCTTTACCAAAATGCTGCAGCTTGCCGCCAAAGCCGAACAGGCCATGCACCCGCAAAAACAGGGCATGGATCTGCCGCCCAGATAATACAGCCTGCTCCAACAGCCGCAAAAGTCTGAAATTTTAAAGACAAAACCTTGACAGCGCCCCGTTTCATGCCTACTTTCTTTGAAAATACCGAAGGAGCATTTTTTTATGTCCAAAATGCATAAACATCATGACCGCATGAATGAAGAATATACGGAAGAAAACCTTGAATACGCCGAAGATTACGCCGAAGATGCCGAAACGGCACTGGACGAAACGCAGGAACAACAGTGCGCACTGAATCCGGAAGAGTGCAAAGCTCTGATCTGCCCAAGCTGTACCGTGTTTAAAGACGCCGAAGACATCCGTATGCGTTCCCTGGCGGAAATGGAAAACTTTAAAAAACGCCTGCAGAAAGAAAAAGACGAACAAATGGCTTATGCCGCGGAATCCGTGCTCGCAGACCTTTTGCCGACGCTGGACAACCTTGACCTTGCCCTGCAGTACGGCAGCAAAAACGAAGCCTGCAAGGATACCATTATGGGTGTTGAAATGACCCGCAAGCTGCTGCTCGACGCCATTAAAAAGCACGGCCTCGAACCCGTGGGTGCCGTGGGCGAACCATTCAATCCCGAATACCACGAAGCCATTGCCCAGGCAGAACATGAGGAAATCCCCGCAGGCCACCTTGTGGCCGTTATGCAGAAAGGCTATGTACTTAAAGGCCGTCTGCTGCGTTCCGCAAAAGTTACCGTGTGCAAAACCCAAAGCCAAAACTCCAATATCGACACCACTGTATAAGGATAGTTCATGCCGTCTTTCCACTGCATAACTTACGGCTGCCAGATGAATGTCAACGACAGCGCATGGGTAGCCCGCTCCCTTGTAAAAATGGGCTGGACAGAATCCGAAATGGAAACAGCGGATTTTGTGTTCATCAACACCTGTTCCGTACGGGAAAAACCCCAGCATAAAGTCTTAAGTATGCTCGGAATTATCCGCGACACAAACCCGAAAGCAAGTGTTGCCGTTGCAGGCTGCGTTGCCCAGCAAATGGGAGAAAAACTCTGGGAAAAAAACGCCCATGTGCGCCTTGTGCTTGGAAGCGACGGCATAGCCTATGCGCCGCAAGCCTTTGAAAAACTGGCAAAAAATCCGAAACTGCGCCTTTCTTACCTAAAATTCACCAAAGAATTTCCCGACAGAAAACCGGAACTGGAATTTTTTCGCACGGTTCCGGTTCTGCCGACCGGTTCCGCCGAAGAAAGCACAAAAGGCAACGATACGCGCGCCTTTGTCAATATCATGCAGGGCTGCAACAATTTCTGCGCCTACTGCATTGTACCCTATACGCGCGGCCGCCAAAAATCCCGACCCATGGCTTCCGTTCTTGCCGAATGCAAAGAATGGCTCAGCCGCGGCATCTGCGACCTGACCCTGCTGGGACAAAACGTCAATGCCTACGGCAAAGACAACACGGGCGACACCCCGCATTTTACGGAACTGCTTTATGAAACCGCAAAATTGGAGGGACTGAAACGCCTGCACCTTGTCACCCCGCACCCGCGCGATTTCTGCGACGCCACCGTCAATGCCTACAAGGAACTCAGCGTACTGGCACCGCGCCTTCATCTGCCCCTGCAGGCAGGCTCCGACGCCATACTGGAAAAAATGGGGCGCGGCTATACCGGCAGGGATTTTATGCGTCTTGTGGAAAAACTGCGTACCGCAAGGCCGGACATTGCCCTTTCCACTGACCTCATTGTCGGCTTTCCCGGCGAAACGGAGCAGGACTTCCAAGACACCCTGCGCATGATGAAAGAAGCAAATTTCATTGCCTCTTTTTCGTTTATTTATTCCGACAGACCGGGAACGCGGGCTTCCAAAATGTCCGAAAAAGTCGATGCAAAAGTCAGCTTGGACAGGCTTAACCGTCTTATGACCCTGCAGAACGAACTGGCCGAAGACTGGCTTAAATCCCGCGTGGACATGACAACGGAAGTGCTTTTGGAAACAAAAAGCGCCCGTCCCAAATATTCCGAAGTAAAGGACCACAGTCTTGATGTGGAAACCGTCAAAAACGTCACGGAACATATGGAAAACGATACGGAAAATACAAGCTGGCAGGGACACGACACCTGGGGAAACACCGTAAACCTTATTATTCCCAACAGCTTCGGCCATAAAGCCGGCGATATTGTCAGCGCAAAAATCGTAACCGCAAAAAAACACTCCCTGCTTGGGGAATTATTGTAGGCAGACTATGGAAAAAAACTCGGACAAAAGAACACTGCTGCTGGACGCCATTTTTTTTGAACACTGGGCACGCTATTTCTGCTTTGAAGAAAGCGCGGACGGCATGAATGCTGTCATTGAAATACCCGCACAGGTATATGCCCGATGTGCGGAACAGGAACCCCGCCTTGCTCCTCTGCTGGAAAAAATCCAGCACAGCCCCATTGAACTGGACGGAGTAAAAACCGCTATTTTTAGCTTTGTACAGGAACAGCTTTGTATGTCCGACGCGGATTTTGCCGCTTTTATGCAGGAAATGAGCCTGGACGGCCGTTTTAACCGCACACTTAATGTTTTTTACGGCTTTGTGCAGGAAGAAGCGGACAATGACGCCAAAACCGAAGACGCCATGAATGACGAAGAATACAAAGCTTACCGCAGACAAAAACAAATTCCTCCGTTTTCCGAATGGATTGAACAGTTCAAAACATGGGCGGCTGACAACAACTACCCGCTTTAACCATAAATATTCCCGCTCCGATAAATTCGGAGCGCTTTATTTTTCTCATAAACGGATAAAAAAAGCAGCCTTATCCGAAATAAGGCTGCCGTGCCGCGGAAAACGTTCCCGAACGGTCAATATATTCAAACGGGATTATTCGCTTTCCCGTTCTTTTACTTCATTCCACAATTCGTCCTTTTCATCAAGGCTGAGCGCTTCAAAATCAAGCCCCCGCTCCTTTGCCAAAGCTTCCATGCCTTCAAAACGCTTTACAAAACGGTTGCAGGTCATATCCACGGCATAGCTTGCCTTTACGCCGAGACGTCTGCCGAACTCCGCCAGGCTGAAAATCATATCGCCCAATTCGTGTTCGATGTGCTTGGGATCGCCGCCGGCTTTGGCATCAAGCAGTTCCAGCCATTCCGCTTCCACCTGCTTTTCCACGTCTTCATCGTCATCCCAGGTAAAGCCGGCCTTTGCCGCCTTGGCATGAATGCGGTATGCGCGGGTAAGAGCAGGCAGACTGCCGGGAATGGAAGCCAGTGCCCCTTCTTTGTCACCCTTTTCCGCTTTTTCCTGATTTTTAATTTTTTCCCAAGTTTGGTGCAGCCCCTCTTTGGATAAATCGTCCTGTTCCGTCTTGGCAAAAACGTGCGGATGCCGCCTCTGCATTTTTTCCACGCTTTTCATCAGCGCATCGGCAAAATCAAAAGCGTTTTGCTGAGCGTATTTTTGGGCTATAAGCATAACCCCGAAAACCAAATCGCCCATTTCGTCGCAGGCATCGGCGATATTGTTTTTGCGCACGGCATCGACAAATTCAAACATTTCTTCAATGGTATATTCTGAAAGGCTGTGGGGAGTCTGTTCCTTATCCCACGGGCAGCCGCCTTCTTCCGCCAAAATTTTCTCTATAACACCGTTCATTGCCGCAACAGCCTGCGTAAGCTTTTCTATTTCCATATTTCCACCTGTACGTATTGATAATTTCCTACAACAAAATCCACCAGTTTTTTCATAAAATCAAGCAAATACGGTATGGTCTGCGATGTATTGACCAAGGGGTCGTCCTTGAGGAACCAAGACAGAATAAAAGCTATAATTCCCACCAAAAAAAGCCCCTTCACCAAACCGAACACCGCGCCGATTATCCTATTAATCCAGCCGGTAAACGTTACCTGCATGATTTTGCCGAGAATTTTTGCCGCAAGCGCCACAACGATAAACGTTCCGATAACAATCAGCACTATAGCTATAGGATAATTAAAAGAACCGGAACTGTACCTGCCAATGAAAGCCGCCGTATCCTGCCCGTAATTGCGCAGAATAAAAATACTCAGCACAATGGCCGCAAGACCGGACACTTCTTCAAAAAAACCGCTGTACGCGCCTTTGATAAAAAAGAACGCCAAAACAATAATCACGAATATATCAAAATAATTAATAGCCATACTGCTCCAATAAAAAAAGGAACATTGCTGTTCCTTTTCTTATGAGTTATTGATTGGCAATGGCTTTAGGCGAAGCCATCGTGTAAATTTCGTGCGGATCCAAAATCAGAACAACACTGCCGTCACCCATAATACTTGCTCCGGAAAGGCCCTGGATATTGTTCAGATACATACCGAGAGGCTTGATAACAATTTCCTGCCTGTCCAGGAGCTGGTTCACAACAAGACCGATTCTTCTGTCGTTATCCTGCAGGATAACCACGGATATAATATCGTTATTCAGGGTTTCTGGCAAGTTCAAAAGTTCGCCCAAATCCACAATGCCGAGAACCTCGCCGCGCAAAGTTACCGCCTTTCTGCCATTAATGCTTGTAAGGATTTTGCTTTCAAGCTTGGTTGTGGTGGCAACGGCATCTAACGGAATGGCATACATCTGATTGCCCATTTTAATCATGAGCGCTTCAATAATGGCCAGTGTCAGCGGCAGAGACAAAGAAAAGCGCGTGCCCTGGCCGGGTATGGTATGTATGGCAATATTGCCTTTAAGGTTCTTAATATTGGTACGTACAACGTCCATGCCCACGCCGCGGCCTGAAATGTCGGTAACCACTTTGGCGGAAGAAAAGCCCGGAGCAAAAATAAGTTCTGTTGCTTCCCTGTCCGTAAGGTTTTTAGCTTCTTCGGGAGTAATAATGCCTTTGCTGATCGCGACTTCGCGCATTTTGTCGGGGTCAATGCCTTTTCCGTCGTCTTCGATTTCAATAACAACGGAATTGCCCTTATGATACGCACGGAGCACAACGCGGCCCACTGCGGGCTTGCCGAGCGCTGCGCGGGTTTCCGCATCTTCAATACCATGGTCGACACTGTTTCGGATAAGGTGCATGAGCGGGTCGTTGATGGCTTCGATAATGCTCTTGTCAAGTTCGGTTTCTTCACCCTCAAAAATAAGTTCGACTTCCTTGTTTACCTTTCTTGAAAGGTCACGCACCAAGCGCGGGAAACGGGAAAATACGGAAGAAACCGGAAGCATACGCACTTTCATAAGCGTATCCTGCAAATCGTCGGATACGCGGCTCATGGCATAGGTTGTTTCCGATAAATCCTGTGCCACGCTGGCTATGTCAATCTCATTGGCATTGGATTCCAAATTTTTGGCAATCATCGCATAACGGTTGCGGTTAATGAGCAGCTCGCCGATCAGGTTCATCAAATGGTCAAGCTTTTCATAGTCAACACGTATGCTGGATGTGGCTGATTTTTCGTTATGCTTGGCAGGTTCCGTTTTCTGCGCGGGCTTATGGTCTGCGGCCGGTGCGGCTTTCGGCTGTTCCGCAGGCTTTGCTGCCGGTTCCGCGGGATTTGCGGGCTGTGCGGCAGGAGCTGCCGGTTTCGGGGCTGCGGCTTTTTCTTCGGCCTGTACGGGAGCTGCTGGCTGTGCGGCAGGAGCCTTTGCGGGAGCGGCTGCCGGAGTCTCTGGCTGAGGAGCGGGCGCAGCAGCTTCGGGTTTAGCCGGTGCAGGCTGTTCTTCTTTGGCTGCGGCGGCTTCCTGTTCCATTTTTGCGGCTTCTTCTTCGGAAGGCACGGTTTCCTGAACCGCAGCATCTTCTTTTGCTTTGGCAAGTTCCGGATTTTTTTCGATGAGGGACTGTTCAATGGCGGCATTTGCCATTTCCACGATAATATCCGTTTCCTGGTCAAGAAGCGGGACCAAACATTCAAAGCCTATATCGCTGGTTCTGCCCTGATCCACAATATTGGCCGTGCGCTGGGCATATTCTTTCAGCTCATTAAAGCCCATAAAGCTGGATGCGTTCTGAATTGCGGTATATCCTCTGAAAAGCGCGTCCTGCTGAGCCTTTACGCTCGGGTCTTTTTCCAGTTCTTTCAACGCATACTGAATAACGGCATACTGCTGTTTTACCGTAGACTGGAACAGCGCCAAATCATCATCGCCGTCCAAAAGACCTGCGCCGATAGATGTAAGCGGCATTTCTTTAATGCCGGAAGCGGAAACTTCCTGAAGCTGAGGCGCGCCCGGAACGGGTTCTTCTTTTGCCGGTTCGCTGTCCTGGGTATTGTCGTCAATAAAAATGGAAGGAGGCAAAGTCGGCTCGTTGCCGGCTACGGCATCCTGCAGCTGGGCAAGCAGTTCGGACGTATCAAAAACTTCCGCATTGCCCGCTGCCGTGTTGATGCTTCTGATCAGCGCTTCCATGACATCGACAACAACAAGCAGAAGGTCGATAAGCCGCATGGTAATAACAAGCTCACCCTGACGCGCGCGGTTAAGCAGTGTTTCCGCCTCATGGGTAAGGGCATTCAGATCATGAAAGCCGATAAGACCGCTGTTTCCTTTTAAGTTGTGGAAATTTCTGAATAAAGTATTGACAAGTTCGCCGGTGTCCTCATGTTCGTTAGAGCTTTTTTCCAGTTCTATAAGCCCTTCGTTCAGCATGGAAGTATTGTCCAGCGCTTCGTCGATAAAATCTTTTAAATGTTCCTCGCCGAACGCAGAAAGCTGCAGAGGATCTTTTTTCGGCAGAGTTTGTATCCACTCGCTGGGCGGCATGACACGGCGTTTTTTGGCTCCGTCTGTTTGCGGTGCCTGTGCAGCAGGCGCTTCGGGAGCGGTCTGCTGTTCGGAAGCTGCGGCTTCAAGCGCAGGTTCTTCCTCTGCCGGCACGTCAATTACCGTATCCTGCTCTGCGGCAGGAACTGTTTCCGCTGCTGCGGCTTCTGCCGTTTCCGCGGGAGCACTGCCGCCGTTCAGCGCTTCTTCCATGCTGGTAAAGCGTTCGCCTGCAAGTATTCTGTCCAAAAGGTCAACGAGGTGATCGATGGGCGTATCGCCTTCGCTGTTGGTGCTTTCGAGGCTGTTCAGCATACTGTTGAAGGCATCGGTGGTTGCCAGAATAATATCCATGATTACAGGGTCAACGGTCATTGTCCCTTTTCTCAGCTCGTCAAGCACGTTTTCTGCTCTGTGCGCGAGTTTATTGATACGATTTAAACCCAAGAAACCTGACGCACCTTTCAAAGAGTGCATAGGACGGAAGATATCGTTCAAAAGAACCAAGTTTTCGGGAGACTTTTCAAGCTCTAAAAGATTAGGCTCGATAGTCTCAAGGTGCTCTCGAGATTCGATGATAAAATCAGAAACAAGTTCAGGGTCTAAATATTCTTGACTCATACCTACCACCTTACAGGGCTGCGCCCGTCTATCCTAATAACATTTTGATATTGCGAACCATACGTTCCGGTTGGGCAGGTTTTACCATATAAAGGTTAGCGCCAAGGCTGATTCCTCTTTGAATATCATCTTCTCCCCCTTCAGTAGAAAGAATGATAATGGGAATATCCTTATATGCATCTTGCTCACGCACTGCGGCAATAAAAGAAAAACCATCCATTCTGGGCATATTGATATCAGTCAGAATAAGATTGATTTCAGGCGTGGAATACAGTTTTTCCAGACCGTCGATTCCGTTTTCCGCGGTTTCAACCTTCATTCCTTCTGCTTTAAGAATAAATGCCACCAAGTTCCGAATTGTTTTGGAGTCATCAACAACCAAGATAGTTTTATTACTCATACAGTACCTACGCTTCTGTAAGATTGTTTTTTGTTTCAATCTTCATAGCATACCGGAATTTCGTTTTGCATACTTTACTATACGGCAAGGGACTGAAAATCTTTAGTCTAAAAGCAAAATATTTAAAGCCCCTTTTCGGTACGCCAGAATCACTAAATTAACTTTGTTTGCAATAGATAATAGCACCCGGATGGTGTTCGGGCTTAAAGGTTCTGCTTATGTTGTGCAATGATTCGGAATGCCCGATAAGCAGGTAACCGCCGGGAAGCAGATTATCGTAAAAGGCGTTGATTACGTGCTTTTTCATAGCATCGTCAAAATAGATGATAACATTGCGGCAGAATACGATATGAGAACGGTCAACCTTTGCAAGCTGATCGGAACGGGCAAGGTTAATTTGGCCGAACTGAACCAGTTTCTGCGCCGCCGGAATAATTTTAAAGTTTTTGCCTTCTTTAATAAAATATTTATCTATTATTTCGGGCGAAGTCGTTCTGAGCGCATATTCGGAATATACACCTTTGCGCGCAATATTCAGCATGGCCAGCGACAGGTCATTTGCCGTAATTTTAATATTCCAGTCATTCACTTCGTTCTTCAGCAAATCAAGAATGATAATGGCAATGGTGTACGGCTCTTCGCCTGAGGAACAGCCCGCAGACCAAATATTGAGTTTCTTTTCGCCTTTGGCGCGCTGTTCGGCAATAACCTTGGCAAGCACCTTGTCGCGGAACACGTCAAGCTGCACATTGTTTCTGAAAAAGCTGGTTTCGTTGGTGGTCATGTTGATAAACAGCTCGTTCAGCTCGGCCATTCTGTTTTTGTCATAGCGCAGATAGTTGTGATACTCGCCGAAACTGTGCAGGCCAAGTTCGCGAAGGCGCGTATTCAAGCGGTTTTCCATGAGATATTTTCTGTTTTCACCCACAAAAATACCGCATTGGTCGTATAAAAAGTCACGAAGAATAATAAATTCTTCATTGGTAATTTTAATTTCATTGGCAGAAGTATCCGCTCCTGCGGCACGGCGCGCCAGCGGTGAACGGATAGCATTGGCGTTATTTGCCAATGCATTGGCGTCCTGACTGGCACTGCGGTTGGCAAACAGGGATTTTACGCCGCCGTCTTTGGACTGTGCCTGTACGGAAGATTTAAACAAAGAAGAGGCCGTCGGTTTTGCCTGTGCCGCGGGCTGCGGGGACGCAAAGCGTGACACGGAAGGCTGCACAATTTTTTTGTCTTTGGCTTCGCTTTCAATTTCCGCATTGATTTTTTCCAAAATCGCGATTTTTTCTTCAAGCGTCAGCTTGCTGATATCAAAAGGGATATTGACGGAACTCTTTTTCAGCGGGCTGGTAAGCGGCGCTTTGGCTGCTGCCGGTTCTGCGGGCTTGGTTAACGTACCGGTAAAACTTGCGCGCTGCTGCGGCGCATCGGTCTTGGCCTGAGTCCCGAACGGAGCAGGTTTTGCTGCCGCATCGTCATTTTTTACAAAACTTTTGAAAAAAGAACTCCTCTGTTCAGTTCCGGAGGCCGTTCCCTGTGCAGCGGTCGTGGGAGCCTTGGTTCCGAACATGGAAGTAAAACTTTTTCTGTTTGGATCATTTAAATTACTCATTACCCACCCCTAACTCGCGTGTAATGGATTCCATAGCAATTTGTGCTGCTTGCTGAATCTCATTATCGTCAGAACTAACAAGTCCAAGCAAAGCCTGGAATGCCTGATCTCCCCCTATTAATGCCAATGTTTCGATAATCTTCAGTTTTACAAGCTGCTCTGATTTTGGAATCATTTCAATAATAATGGGAACAGCGCTTTCTATTCTGTACAGGCCGAGAACTTCCAGCGTTCTCATTTTTACCCAGTCGTCATTGTCGGAAAGGGCGGATATAAGGGAAGGAACAAGTTCTTCGTTCATCTGCTCGCTCATAATGCCGACAGTGCTGAGACGCACGTCCTTATCTTCATCCTGCATGGCAAAAATGAGCATTTTGTTTTTCGCTTCAGACTCCGGAAGACCGTAACCGATAGCTTCGATTGCCGTTTTGCGCACTGATGCGTCGGTGTCGTCCATGGCGGTGGCAAGGTCTTCGAAGAAAAATTCCGCATTGATATATCCCATGGTATAGACTGCCATTTTGCGCAGATCTGCTCGGGGATTGTTTTTGTACGCGGTGATTTTGTAAATCGTATCTTCATCTTCCAGGGCAAGACAGGCTTCAAGGGCGGCATCGTGAATATTCTGCTCTTCGCTCTCAAGGAATTTAAGCATAATTCCGGCTGCCTGCACATATTTCTGCTTGACGCCCAAAAAGCGCAGCGAAGCGCAGATTACCTGCGGTTCCTGGCTGTTTTCGAGATGGTTCACAAAAAACGGAATATCGTGTTCGTCGGAATTTAAGGAAAGCAGTTCAATGGACCGGATTTTATCCTCACGGGTCATTTTTTCAAAATGACGCTTCAGCACAAAGCGTCCGGCCTTGCCTTCCAGGTTTCCGCAGGTTTCGATGGCGATTTTGCGCACAAGTTCGTTGTCGCTGGCAAGGGCAAGCTCCAATTCTTCATTGTAGCCGATATCCTTCAAGGTTTCGATAATTTTCTGCAGAAGTTCAATCTGCACATCAGGATCAATGCGTTTGCCAAGCTCCAAAATAGCCTTGGTTGCCGCCGGGTTCATGCCTGCCGTGGACAGGCCTGAAAGAACGGTCATAAGCACTTCTTCGTCTTTTTCCTGCAGGGCTTCGATCATATATTCCTGGAAAGAATACAGCTGCTGCGCCCCAAGCAGATTAAGGGCGTTAGGACCTAAAATCTGGATAACGGCTTTCAGCGCTTTTATGCGGATTGGCCCTTCCCATTTGGAAAGATATTCCAAAAGCCTGGGTACGGCTTTTACGCTGCCGATATCGCCCAAAGCCTCGATAATAATGGAAACAACCAGGGGAGAAACCGTATCGAGAGCCTGCAGCAGAATGTCCACGCTGTGCGTATCGCGGATTTTGGCCAAAGCGCCTATGGCGGCATACTGCACCCATTCTTCGTCGCTTATGGCCTGTTTCAGCACATCGACGGATTTGGGATCTTTTATTTCGCCGAGGCTGATGGCAGCCTGATAACGCACATTGACTTCCGGGTCATGGAGAAGAGCTTCGCAAAGAGCCTGCACAACGCTGGCATTGCGGATCGAGCCTAAAATATCCGACGCGAAAATACGGATATCGGGATCTTCGTCATATACAAGATCAATCATGGACTGAACATCGTCTTCCGCAATTTCGCGCAGAATATCCATGGAAATATTTCTAACTGTCGCATCTTCGTTGCGCAGAATGGGGATAATGAGCCGCACGGCTTCTTCCCCGCGGATTTTTCGCACAGCCACTTCAACGGCTTCCTGAATGCCCATGCTTGAACTTTCAAACAGCTTCACCAAAAGCGGCAAAGCGGATTTCAAGCCCTGGTTGGCAGCTTCAAAAGCGGCTTGGCGGACAACTAAAGAATCATCGGAAGCAAGCGCCTGCAGAATTTCCTGCTCTGTCATGGTTGTTTCTTCAGCAGATATATTTTGATCTTCAGTCATGGTTATCTCCCCAATTCAAGGTCTATTTATAGAGGGCTCTGATCAGCGATTCAGCTATGTCATCTAAATCGACAATTTCATGCGCAAGTTTAGCCTCAACAACAGCACGCGGCATACCGTACACAACGCAGGAATCTTCGCTTTGCGCAATGATATAGCCGCCTTTGGCGCGCAGAACTTTCGTGCCCTCGCAGCCGTCACTGCCCATGCCCGTCATGGTAAGACCCACAACTTTATTGCCCATAACGGCAACAGACTGGTTCAAAATGCTTGCCGAAGGCTTATACAGTTCCGTTGTCGGCTCCGGAGAAATTTTAATATGCGGCATTGCTCCGCGGACCTGAATGCTGATATGCTGTCCGCCCGGGCAGACATAGGCAACACCGGCTATAAGCGTATCGCCGTCCTGTGCTTCTTTAACCTTAATTTTGCACAGACTGTCCAAACGTTT
Source organism: uncultured Desulfovibrionaceae bacterium (assembly GCA_949299515.1). Classification (GTDB taxonomy): domain Bacteria; phylum Desulfobacterota; class Desulfovibrionia; order Desulfovibrionales; family Desulfovibrionaceae; genus Taurinivorans. The sequence continues at coordinate 214,513 of CASGAP010000001.1, read as the reverse complement.
GGCAAAAGCGCCGGTAAACGCTGCAGGCATATGCTGGGCAATCAAGATACAGGCAGGAAAATTTTCCGGCAGAGCAGAAAGAACTTTCTGCACGGCCGGCGGCCCTCCGGTGGAAACGCCTATGGCAACAATGTCGCGTTTTGGTTTTCCCGTGGGCAGCGGTTCATTGGAAGAAACATACGTAGCCTGCCCCGGAGCCGCTTTCAAAGATAAGGAACTTAATCGGGAAGCAGCGGAAGAACCGGCTGCGGAATGCGTATGCGCCGCCACGATCCCCGCAGAACGCAAAGAAGAAACAGCAGTACCCGTACTTTGAGGACGCGGCGCCGCAGGCTTGCTGCGCAGTTTTGCGGTAAGAAAACGCATGGACACGTTCTTTTTTGCCAAAAATTTTACTTTTTCCGTGAGCTCTTTTTGGGCAATGGCAAAAACCGTAGTTCCTTCCACATACTTCGGCATATAATCGAGAGCGCCGAGTTCCAAAGCTTTCAACGTGGCCTCTGCGCCTTCGTAGGTCAGCGAGCTGATAATAAGAACAGGCTTGGGATTCGTACTCATCAGCTTTTCAAGCATCTGAAGCCCGTCCATGCGCGGCATCTCAAGGTCAAGCGTAATAATATCAGGGTTCAGTTCCTTAATTTTCTGCAGCGCTTCTATTCCGTCACCGGCCTGACCGACAACCTGAATTTCAGGATCTGTGGAAAGCATACGGGAAATAGAATTACGCATGAAAACGGAATCATCAACAACAAGTGCTTTTATCATAAAGCGTCCTTTTAACCGATTTCAAACTATCTGCAAATTTTAGATATGTGTATTATCTTAATTTTCTTTTTTATACATCATTCAAAGAGAAAGTCAACTCCCGCCCCCCGAAAATATTCCTGTCTAAGGTTTTTCAGCACTTCGGCCCCAAAAATTCCGCTGCATTTTTTTAGTAAATATTCCTGACAGCCGCATAATTTTTTACGAAAAATTGCTTGCTCTATTTTTTTAAATAGTGCATTAAGGCAACAGGAATTAATTTATCCTTAATTTATTGCAACTCTTCAAATATTTTTTGGAGCTTTCATGACGTTACTAAACGCTATACAGCTAATCGGCGGGGTAGGCATTTTTCTTTACTCCATTAAAATGATTAGCGAATCCTTGCAGCTTCTTGCAGGGAACAGCCTGCAGAACCTTATCGGTATGCTTACCAAGACCCCCATTCTGGGCGTTATGGTGGGCACGTTGGTTACCGTGCTTATCCAAAGCAGCAGCGCCACGACCGTTATGACGGTAAGCTTTGTAGATGCCGGCCTTATGACGCTCAAACAGGCCATCGGCGTTATCATGGGCGCCAATATAGGCACCACGGTCACCGGTCAGATCATTGCCTTCAAAATCAAGGATTACTGCTACATTTTTATCATTATCGGCTCACTTCTGCAGCTTTTCGGAAAAACAAATCACCAAAAATACCTGGGCGGCGGCCTTTTCGGGTTCGGTTTGCTCTTTATCGGAATGCAGACCATGGAAAGCTCCATGTCAATTCTTAAAACCCGCGGCGATTTGTTCCTTATGTTCAAAGACAATCCGTTGCTCGGCGTATTCGCGGGCACCGTACTGACCCTGCTTGTGCAGTCAAGCTCCGCCACCGTCGGTCTGACCATTGCCCTCGGTATGCAGGGTCTGCTTCCGCTTGAAGCTGCCATTCCCATTATTTTGGGCGACAACATCGGCACCACCATTACCGCCGTGCTTGCCTCCATCGGCACCTGCCGCCATGCCAAGCAGGCCTGCCTTGCGCACGTTTTGTTCAACGTCATAGGCGTATGCATTTTCCTGCCGCTCATGCCGTTTTATCTGGAATTCATCCGCAGTTCCGCAGACGGCATAGGCCACCAAATCGCCAATGCCCATACCCTGTTCAATATCTGCAATACCTGTCTGTTCCTGCCTTTTGTGGGACTTTTCGCAAAACTTATCACCACTATCATTCCCGATCCCAAGAAACCGGAAACCCGCAAATCCTATCTCGATCCTAAACTCATCACCTTTACTCCGGCGGTTGCCGTCGACGCGGTGAAAAACGAATGTCTTGCCATGGGCGCCGCCCTTTTGGAAACAATCGACAAAATCGAAGAACTCTATTTCCACCACCAAAAAATTACCCGCGAAGAGCTGCAGGCCATTGAAAATCTTTTGGACAAATACCACGCCAGCATACAGGATTACTCCCAAAAGCTCATGCGCCAGGGCATCACCGACAAGGAAATTGTGCGCCTGCACGCCTACGTAAGCAGCGCCGGCGACATGGAACGCATCGGCGACAAATGCAAAATGCTTTTCCATGTCTGGGAAAAGAAAGAAGAGCTGCAGGGCCACTTCTCCGAACAGGCTCTTGCGGAGCTGCAGGAAATGTTTGACATGACCAATACAGCCATTGAAACGGCAGTACAAAATATCAGCCTGCCCCTTGAACGAGCCAAGGAAACCTTTCCCCAAATGGAAGAACTTGCACAAAACGTCCGCAAAATGGAAACCAATATCCGCCATATGCACGTCAACAGGCTTGCGCAGGGCCTGTGCAGTTCGTCCACCAGCCTGTCCTTCCTTGATGCCGTGGGAGCCATTGAACATATGTGCTACCGCGCAAAGAAAATGACGCAGGTTATCATTCACCAGCAAGATCATTAATTTCGGAAAAGCCCTCCGCGGAGGGCTTTTTTTGTGCCCGATGCACAAGAATTTTTCCTTTTGTCAGGCCATGTTGTTGGAATATATTTTCAGTATGTTTTCAAATTATTTTTTTTTGGGGGAAATGATTGCCTTGCTGTCCATTTGCGTAACGTTCGCAAGCTCACTGACACAAACGACTTGCCGCCCTTTGGGTGGCTCCCCCGATCCCCCTCACTGCGCGGCATTTGCGGAGCCGAAGCCGAAAAATTCGGCTCCGCAAACACCGCGGATAAAAATGCCGAAAAAATAAAAAATTCCGGCGTATGCCTTTACTAAAACAAAAAAAAATGCTCCCATACGGGAGCATTTTTATTCGCTGTCATTCAGCAGAAATTAAATCAAGCCTTTTTCGGCCTGAGCCTGAATGGCGGTAATTGCCACGGTATTGATGATATCGGGAACCGTGCAGCCTCGGGAAAGGTCGTTAACCGGTTTTCTGAGACCTTGAAGAATGGGGCCGATGGCAATGGCGTCGGCAGCTCTCTGAACGGCCTTATAGGTATTGTTGCCCGTATTCAGATCGGGGAAAATGAACACGGTTGCCTTGCCCGCAACAGGGCTGTTGGGCATTTTGGTTTTTGCGACTTCCGGATCAATGGCGGCGTCATACTGCAGCGGGCCTTCGAGAAGCAGTTCCGGTGCGCGTTCATGGGCTATGCGGGTTGCTTCTTTTACTTTATCGACATCTTCGCCCTTGCCTGATGTGCCCGTTGAATAAGAAAGCATGGCAACGCGGGAATCAATGCCGAAAATGCGTGCGGTTTCGGAAGTGGTAATCGCGATATCCGCAAGCTGTTCCGCCGTTGGGTCAGGGTTAATGGCGCAGTCGCCGAACGCAAGCACCCTGTCTTTCAGGCACATAAGGAACGTACTGGATACAATGGAGAAACCGGGTTTGGTTTTAATAAATTCCAAAGCCGGGCGTACGGTGTTGGCAGTGGTGTTAATGGCACCGGAAACCAAACCGTCGGCATCGTCCTGATATACCATCATAGTACCGAAATAGGTGGTATCAAGCATACGGTCGTGGGCTTCTTCCAGGGTAATGCCTTTTTTCTTGCGCAGTTCCGCATAGGTTGCGGCATATTCGTCAAGTTTTGCGGAGGTTGCGGGATTGATGATGTCAATGCCCTGCAGGCTGATAGACAGGCTTCTGGCCTTTTCTTCAATTTTGTCGGGATCGCCGAGCAGGATAATATGCGCAGTCTGACGGGCATAAAGGGCTTCGGCGGCACGCAGGATACGTTCTTCCTCGCCTTCGGGCAGAACTATGCGCATAGGATGTTTGCGGGCCTGATCCATAAGTTTGTATTCAAACATACGCGGAGTCATACGGGCCGTATTGTCGTCCACAATGCGCACTGCCAATTCGTCGGCATTCACATAGCGGTCAAAGTTGCCGAGAGCGGTATGCACTTTTCTGGTATCGTCCGGATCAATTCTGTCGCGGAGATTTTTCAGCATCTGAATAGTTTCTGACGTATTGGTTTTTACCGCAAGCACGGGAATGGTCATATTGCGCATACCGTCAAGCAGACGCATAATGCCCTGGGAAGGCTTAAGGCCGCCGGTAAGCAAAATGCCGCTTACGCTCGGATACGCTTTGGACATACTGGCCACAATGGAACCTAAAAGAATATCTTCCCTGTCGCCCGGAGTAACGACAAGGTTGCCTTCCTGCAGGAAGTTGAGGAAGTTGCCGAGATGCATGGCGGCAATAAGATAATCGTCGATATGGTAGTCGATAAGGTTCTGTTCGCAGTACAGAACTTCCGCGCCGAGGTTTTTCGCCACGTCGCGCAGGGACGGACGACCGAGAATATTATTTTCCGGAATTATGTAAACAAGCGGGTCTTTTGCGTTTTTCTGAGTAAGCTGGGAAGCGATGTCCTTTTTGAGTTCTTCCAGATCAGCCGCATAGGGATCAACCCTGTTTACGATAAGGGCGGCAATTTCTATGCCGCGCTGCGCAAATACGTCCACGGCCGTAATGGTGGCGGAACGGATTTCTTCCGCGCTGTTGTTGACGCTCGGATGAACCAAAAGCACCGGCACGCCGAGGGTAGCGGCAATATCGGCATTGAGTTCGACTTCAAACGCGCCGTGTTTGCCCAAAAAATCCGTACCCTGACAAAGAATGAAATCATACTGGCTGGCAAGCTTATTGTATGCTTCCAAAATTTTGTCCATGAGAAGATTGCTTTGGCCGGAATTGATAAGGCGGCGTGCTTCTTCCAAGGTAAACGCATAGCATTGCTCCTGGGGAAGGTTCAGGCCGAAATATTCGTTAATCAATTGGAATTCATGGTCAAAGCCTGTAGAATCCTGAACAATGGGACGGAAAAAACCGACTTTGCCGACCCTGCCGATAAGCAGCCGCATAAGACCCAAAGTAATGGCGGATTTGCCGGACCGTTCTGCGGTTGCACTGATATAAAGTGTATTAGCCATTTCACACTCCTTTTAATTGTTAAGAATTAGTATCGTTCAGAAAACAAGAAGTCAAGCAGCGATAAAAATTTCTCATGCGGCTTTATTCTTACAGACGGCCGAACAAAAACGGCGCGTTTTCCGGTTCGCAGAACAAATTGTTCTCGGAATCGAAATACCTCGGCTGCGTAATAAAAGCACCGACCAAAATCTGCTCAAAATTAAGCTTTCTGTTCCTAAGGGAATAATGCGCGGCATCATGGGTAAGTCCCCACCCCCCATAATACGGCCAGCCGTAAGTATATACCTGCAGCGGCACGGCCAAGGCATCTATTCCCAAATGCGAATCGTACGTATGAATTTCCAATGCGTGCCCGTTGACATGGGTGATCGGATTATTCAAAATACAAAACTGGTTTTCCGCCTGCGTCATGGCATAGGCTTTTTCCAAAAAGCGCTTTGCGGAAATTTGCTTTTTATCCCAGCGCGACACGTCCAAATCGTCCAAAAAATCCTCGGCAAAGCATTCCCCTCCGTCATCGTTTCTTACTGATTTGCCGCAGCCGCCCTGGGCAAAGCCGAGCATATTCAGCGGCACAAAATCAGACGGCCGGGCAAAAGGCATAAGCTCGTCCGCAAGATCCAGAATTTCCGCGGCAACTTTGGTATCTCTGTGCTGCTGACAGTATACGATATAGGCGTCCGGCCGCTGTTGGCGGATATATTCGATAAGTTTTCCGTCATCGGAAAGCGGCAGGGCAAAGGAATGATAAGGGCGGCCCTTTTTATCCAGATTGCCTTCCGTACCCTCCTGCACGCTGACGCTTTCGGGCATTTTTTTCGGAGCAAGATCCGCATTGCCGATAATGACCACAACGTCCTGCCCTTCTTTTACGCCGTCATAATCAAAATGCCCGCGGAAAGAAGAAAGCTCCAGCAAAAACTGCCTGAGCAGCCTTGCCCGCAGCAAATCGTTTTCGGTTACGGTTTTTATCTGCAGGATTTTTTCCAGCGGCGGATACGGCCCGCCCTCAAAACACAAAGAAACCAGCTTCTGCTGATTGTACAGCCTGTCAAAAGCTCCCGGCCGCACATACACCAGCGGAATATTGCCGCAGTCTTTTTTCAGCTGTTCCGTGGGTTCCACGGCCGTATACACCATGCCCTTATTGTTGGAAGCCGCCTCAATGCCGGACTGTTCTTTCATAAAGTGCAAATCCGCGTGCTTGTACATTTTGGAAAAAAACGCTTTCTGCTTTTCATCAAAATTAATGCAGGCGATAAAACGCTTATTTTCAAAAAGCTGCGGCCGCTGCAGCAGAATAAGCCGCACAATGGCCTGAAAATGGGAAGGCTCCGCGGTAATGGGGTGCAGATAGCGCGTGAAAAACAAACACAGCGCCGCAAACAGATCTTCGCGCCGCACTTTCACGTTTCTGCGCGGGCAGGCAATTTTATCCTTGGTAAGCCCCCAGCCCGCATAGTACGGCAGACCGTAGCAATGCACGGTTTTGCCGAGCAGAACCGCGTCAATGCCTATTTTCGCGCTGACCGTATAAACCTCGTCGGCCTGCGCCAATATGGAAAAAGACGAAACCTGTTCGGAAATAACCTGAACGCCGTTCTCCAGCGCAAACTTTTTCAGATACCCCTTTTTTTTGCCCTGCAGCACGGAAGGGGGCTGCAAAAGAAAAAACGCGGCGCCCGGGTGCTGTTCCTTGGCGTCCAGCACCATTTGCTTAAACGTATTTTCCGTGGCAAAAACCTTTTTCAGTTCGTGCTTGGACTTTCTGGACTGTTCAATAATGACGATGCGCTTTCTGCCGCCGGGCGTAAACAGTTTATACGGCGACGCGTCGGGGACATACCGTTCGGTGCCGACTTTTTGATTAATCACCTGATCCAGCAGTTCTTTCACGTCCTCAAACCCGTAAGGACTGAGAGCCGGAAACGCCGTAGGCAAAATTGACAGAAAACGCTTTGCATACCCGGACAGACCGTCGCTTTTCTGTATTTTGGAAATCTGTTCGATATTCTGCGTTTCCAGCGAAGAAGATTTAAAAATATCCAAAAGTTCGGGTACGGCCCTGACGCAGGCTTCCCACTCGGAAGCGGAACGCGCGTCCGTATAGGAACCCTGTTTTTCCAAAATAAAAGAAGTAGGAACCTGGATCGGCACTTTAAACACACCCTCGCTGATATTCCACACAGGAAAGCCGAAAAAACGCCCGATTCCGGCCCAGCGGCCTTTCACGGCAATAAACGCGTCAATATTTTTTTTATATTTCAGCGCCGTTGAAAACGGAACAAAAACCAGTTCCGGATACAGTTTTTTAATATATTGCCCGTACTTGGAATTAAGACAGGTTACTTTCAGCCTTCTTGCCCGCTCTTCGGGCGCGGTTTTGTTCTGCTGCATACCTCACCTACCGAACAACGATATAAGCCTTGGGGAAATTCTTTTTCAGATACTGCTGCACCTGCACGGCAGTATCCCTGCTGCGGAAAGGGCCCGCCTGCACGGCATAAAATCCGCTGTCATTAAAAACCCTGGCGGAAACATTGCGTTTTCTGAGCTCCTGCACAAGCCTGTTTGCTACGGTTTTATCCTCATATACCGCCAAATGCAGATATAAGCTGCCGACAACGGTATTTGCGCCCGTCAGCCCTGCCGCCTGCCCTGCCTGCTTCGTTCCGTAACCGGACGATTTGACGGTATTTACATAAACCGGGCGGACTTCCGCCATGCTCTGACTGCTGGTATAGCCCGCGCCGCCCGCTGCCATGGAACCTCCGGAAAGACTGGCAAGCGCCGCGCTCACGCTTTGGTCGCTTTCGGAATATACGGCCTTTTGCTCCGCAGGATTTTCACCGCCGAAAAGCGTATCGAAAAAACCGCCCGAACTTTCGTTTCCCGCACCGCCGCCGCTGTAAGTCACGCTGCCCTCGCCGCCGATATACTGCAGATGCACTTTTGCCGTACCGTTTTTAATCATGCCGATTTTTTCCGCCGCAGCCTGGGAAAGATCAATAATTCTGTCGTCCACAAAGGGACCGCGGTCGTTGATGCGCACCACGCAGGTTTTGCCGTTTTCCAGATTTGTTACCAAAATATTTGAATTAAACGGCAAAAGCTTATGGGCGGCAGTCATGCTGTATGTATTGAAAGTTTCGCCGTTGGACGTTTTTTTGCCGTGAAAACCGGGACCGTACCAAGAGGCTATGCCGATTTCTTCAAATCCTTCCGCAGAAGCATAGGGCACGTACCGCTTGCCGAGCACGGTATATGCCTTGCCTTTGGGCAAATGGCTGTTGCGCTGGGCATTGAGGTTTTTATAATAAGAGCCTGATTTTCTGTATCCGTTGAGATCGCTTTGGGAAAACTGCGTTTTTCCCGGTGCTTTGTACCGCGGCACGGATTCGGTTTCAAAAAGCGGTACCCGATATCCGCCGATCTGGATGCAGGCATTCAGAAACAGCGGCACGGCACAGAGCAGACAAAGCAAAATCAAACGTTTTTTCATAACTTCCTCATACAAAAATATGGAAATAGCGCATACCCGCCACCAGCACCATACCCGTAAGCAGCGTGGCAAACAGGCTTTTGGTAAAATACGCTACAGCCAGCACCGGCAAAAATGCCGTCAGAAAAAGATTTTCCTTGGCCAAAAACAAACTGCCGTTTTTCATAAAAATTTCAGGAGCCAGCAGTGCGGACAAAATAGCCACCGGCACATAGGAAAGCCAAATCTGCAGATTTTTGCTGATTGCCCGCTTGGCCAGCAGCCCCATGGGCAAAAGCCGCGGAAGCAGCGTTCCGGCCATCATCACGGCCACAAAAAAAAGGCCTTCGGCAACACTCATATTCCTTTCTCCCGATAATACTTAATTTTTTTCTTTTTGCAAAGACAAATATAAGCCTGCGCTCGCACTTATAAGCGTTGCGAGAATAATGCTCCAGCGGTCAAAACCGAGCTGCATAAAGCCAAGAGAAGCCAGAGCCCCCGCAAGACAGACAATAACCTGCACCCTGTCGGCCAAAAGCGGCACAAGCAACGCCGTAAACATGGCAGGCAGCGCAAAATCCAGTCCGAACGCCTCCACGTTGGTTATGAGAGAACCGGACACAGCGCCCAAAAACGTCCCGAAAATCCAGCCGAAATGCGCCACAAGGGCAAGGGTAAACACCTGGGTTACGGTCACTTCCCTTCCTGATTTGTAATGGGAAATATTCGCGGCAAAAATCTCATCGGTCTGAAAAAAAGCCAAAAACATTTTCCACCCGAAAGGCAGATGCTTCCACGGCGTGACAAGCGCCGCACTCATCAGAATATGCCTGAGATTAACCAGCATATTCGCCGCGCCTATGGACAAAAACGACGCACCCGCCCCAAGCATTCCGGCGGCAATAAACTGCCCAGCCCCGGCAAAAACAAACACGGACAGCATAACGGCCCAAAATCCGCTGATGCCGTTTTTGACGGCCAGCACGCCAAAAGCAAACCCCAAAGGGATATAGCCTATCATAATGGGCAGGCCGAGCCTTACCCCGTCATAAAAAGAACTCTTTGCAATTTTCATGGGCAAATCCAATCATAAAAGTATATTGTCTATACTGGAGAGCGGCGCCAAAGTCAAATCGTGCCGAAACATCGGACACTTCTTGTCTGCCGCGGCACAGAAAGTTTTCGCTTGAAAGAAGCCCCCGCTCTTGCTATAAAAAAACGACAAAACAATAAGGATTGCCCATGCACAGCCCAGAAAAATTAAATCCCTTCGATTTTCCGTCCCCCTGCTTTGTTACGGATTTGGCAAAGCTGGAAAAAAATATGCAGATATTAAATTCCGTTCAGGAAAAAACCGGCGCAAAAATTCTGCTTGCGCTCAAAGGTTTTGCCCAGTGGAAAAGCTTTCCCTATCTTTCCCGCGCCATGCAGGGCAAACTGTACGGAGCCTGCGCCAGTTCCGTGGACGAAGCACGGCTTTCCAAAGAAGAATTCAAAGGAGAAGTGCACGCCTTTGCCGCGGGATTCAGCCTGCAGGATATGCAGGAACTGCTGCCCCTGTGCGACCATATAACGTTCAATTCCCTGACGCAGTGGAAAAAATTCCGGCCCATGATCGCGCAGTACAACCAAAACAGCGAAAAGCCCGTCCTGTGCGGGCTGCGTATAAATCCCGAACATTCGGAAGGCGCCGTGGAAATCTACGACCCCTGTTCCCCCGCTTCCAGGCTGGGCATCAGGCTCAAAGATTTTAAAAACGAAAACCTTGACGAACTTTTTGACGGCATTACCGGCCTGCATTTCCATACCCTGTGCGAACAAAACGCCGACGCCCTCGACAGAACGCTGCAGGTGGTGGAAAAAAATTTCGCGTTCATGCTGGAACACGTGTCCTGGGTCAATTTCGGCGGCGGCCACCACATTACCCGCGACGATTACGACATTGACCTGCTGTGCGCCTGTATCGAACGGGTAAAAGCCAAATATCCCGTACAGATATATCTCGAACCGGGCGAAGCCGTAGCGCTTAAAGCAGGCTATCTCATTGTTTCCGTACTGGATATCACAGAAGCGGATATGCCCACGGCCATTATCGACAGTTCCGCCGCCTGCCATATGCCCGATGTTTTGGAAATGCCCTACCGCCCCATGATCACCGGTTCGGGCGAACAGGACGAAAAGCCTTACAGTTATCGTCTCGGCGGAAAATCCTGCCTTGCGGGCGACACGGTGGGCATTTATTCTTTTGACGAAGAACTCAAAGAAGGCGACAGGCTTGTTTTTGAAGACATGGCAATATACAGCATGGTTAAAACCACGACTTTCAACGGCCTGCGCCTGCCTTCCGTTGCCCTTTGGGATTCGCGCAGCGGCAAAACCCTTGCCATGAAACATTTTGGCTACGAAGACTTTAAATGCCGTCTTTCCTAACCGGGCGGGCGGCATTTTCCCTTGCTTGCAATTATTTAAATAAAGAGTACACTACTCTAAAATTCTAATAAGGAGAAACCTATGTTTCGTTCACTTGTTCTTGCATTGGCTCTTGTATTTGCAACCACGACCGTTGCCCAAGCCGCGTCCAATGTTGCAATTGCGCCTCTCATGCAAGTTGCCGCAAAAAGCAAACTCAACGACGCCAAACAAAAATATCTTGATTCTAAATTCGGAAAAGACAAAGAAAAACTGGAAAAAGACGTAAAAGCGTTCCAGAAAAAAGCCGGCGAATTCCAAAAACAGGCCGCAGCCCTTTCTGATTCCGCCCGTCAGCAAAAAGCTCAGGAACTGGAAAAAGAAGCCCGCGCCATTGAAACCCGCCGTCAGGAATTCGCAAAAAAAGCCGGCCCCATCGAACAGAAAATCAACCAGCAAATTCTTGAAATTCTCGGCGATGCCTGCGCAAATTACGCCAAAGCCAACGGTTACGACATCATTCTTGATTCCGCCGCCGTGCTGTACGCAAATTCCGCAGCCAACGTGGAAGAAGGCCTTGTCGACGAAGTCAACAAAATCTGGAAAGAAAAAGGTTCCAAATTCAAACTTTAATCCGCACAAAAGCCTGCCTGTCTTCGAACACGCAGGCTTTTTGCTATCCGAAAATTATGGCAAAACAATTTACCGTAGCTGAAATAGCAAATTTTTTAGGGGCAGCCTATAAAGGCGAAAACATCACCATAACGGGACTTAACACCCTCGAAGAAGCCCAAAGCACGGAACTGAGCTTTTTAGCCAATCCAAAATATATCAAACAGGCCGAAACCACCAAGGCCGGTGCGCTCATTATCCGCGAAGACCAAGCCCATAATGTGCAGAATGCCATTTTATGCGACAACCCCTATTTTGCCTTTGCCCGCTGCATGGGACTTTTTGCGGAAAAAGAAGGCTGTTTTGAAGGCATAAGCGAGTTTGCCTCCATACATCCCAGTGCCGTTATCGGCGAAAACTGCACCGTATATCCCTTTACCGTCATCGGCGCCCATGCAAAAATCGGCGACGGATGCACCATTTTTTCCGGGGTATACATAGGCGAACACTGCGAAATAGGAAACGGCTGCACGCTTACCCCCAACTGCGTGCTCATGTCCCGCACCCGCCTCGGCGAAAACTGTTACCTTCAGCCAGGAGCAGTGCTCGGCGGCGAAGGCTACGGTTTTGTGCGCACGGATTTCGGCGTGCAAAAAATTCCCCAGATAGGCCATGTCCACATCGGCGACAATGTGGAAATCGGCGCAAACACGACCATTGACAGGGCAGCCCTCGCAAAAACAGCCGTAGGCAACGGCACCTGCATAGACAACCTTGTGCAGATCGGCCACAATGTGCAAATTGGCGAAGAATGCTTCATTATTTCCCAAGTGGGCATTGCCGGTTCCACCAAAGTCGGCAACAAATGCACCCTTGCCGGACAGGTGGGGCTTTCCGGCCATCTGAATATCGGCGACAACGTAACCATAGGCCCGCAGGCCGGCGTTACCAAAGACATAGCGGAAAACAGCGTAGTCAGCGGTTCGCCGACCATGGACTACAATACCTATATGCGCTACTGCATTCTGCTGCCCAAAACACCGGAACTTTTTAAACGGGTTTCCGCGCTGGAAAAACAAATAGCCAAACTCGAAGAACGGCTTGAAAATAATAAATAGGAAAATACCATGGAAGAAAAAGCACTTACCGAATTAAAAATAAACGATATCATGAAACTTCTGCCGCACCGCTATCCTTTTCTGCTTATCGACAGAGTAACGGAGCTTGTACCCAACGAAAAAGTTGTTGCCTATAAAAATGTTACTTTCAACGAAAACTTCTTTCAAGGCCATTTCCCTGCCGCCCCTGTCATGCCCGGCGTACTGATTATCGAAGCCATGGCGCAGACAGGCGTAGTTCTTGTGGTCAACACTTTGGGCATTGACACGGAAAAAGAAAACATGGTTTACCTGTTCACCGGCATTGAAAAAGCGAAATTCCGCCGCCCCGTCGTACCCGGCGACAAACTGGTCATCGAATGCACAAACCTGCAGCGCAAAATGCAGCTGTGGAAAATGGACGCCAAAGCCTATGTTGACGGACAGCTTGTAGCCCAGGCAACCCTTACCGCCGCTGCCGCCAAAGCAGACAGCGTTAATTAAAGGACTTATTATGGCTGCAACCGTTCACCCCTCAGCATTTGTCGCCCCCGGCGCAAAAATCGGCGAAAACGTAAGCATAGGCCCCTGCGCGTATATCGAAGACGATGTCGTCATCGGCAACAACTGCAGAATAGACGCCTTTGCCTCCGTAAAACAATATACGACCATGGGAGAAAACAACCATATCCATTCCTATGCCATGGTCGGCGGCGAACCGCAGGATCTGAAATTCCACGGCGAAAAAAGCGAACTCATTATCGGCAGCAACAACAATATCCGCGAGTTCGCAACCCTGCACCGCGGCACGGAAACAGGCGGTTCCGTGACAAAAATCGGCGACAACAACCTGATTATGGCCTACTGCCATGTTGCCCACGACTGCCAGCTCGGCAACAATATCGTCATGAGCAACAACGCAACCCTAGCCGGACACTGCATTGTGGACGATTATGCAATTTTGGGCGGCCTTTCCGCCGTACACCAATTTACGCGCGTAGGCACCCATGCTTTTGTGGGCGGCGCTTCCGGCATTACCCAAGACCTGCCGCCCTATATGCTTGCCGTAGGCAACAGGGCCACGGTTCACTCCCCCAACATTGTGGGACTGCGCCGCATGAAAGCAAGCCAAGAACTGTTTTCCGCCATAAAACAGGCTTTCAAACTGACCTGGCAGTCCGACATACCGCGGCCAGACGCCATGGACCAGCTGGAGGCCGAATACGGCCACCTTCCGGAAATCAAACAGTATATTGAATTTATCCGCCAGTCCAAACGCGGCATAATAGCCGGGGATACCAAAGAGTAAAATCAAAGTTCCAAACAAAAAGCCCCTGTTTTTTTGCTGGGGCTTTTTGTTTGCCAAAAAACATTTCACCTATTTTTCACGGCAGTTGCGGAGCCGAAGCCGAGAAATCGGCAAGGTTCCGCAAATGACGCGCAATGAGGGGGATCGGGGGAAATCATTTCCCCCGAAAAAATCAAAACCCCAAAAAAACGTGCAAAATCTACTCAATCCCTGCGCGCAGACAATCGTGCATATGAATAAAACCTGCCACAAAGCCCTGCCCGTCCAGCACCACAAGCCCGGTTATGGACTTGGCGTTCATAAGGCCCACGGCTTTGGAAGCAAGGGACAGTTCGTCAATGGTGGCAGGATTTCGCGTCATCACGTCCCGCACGCTTTTTTCCAGCAAATCCGGACTCATGTGCCGCCGCAAATCCCCGTCGGAAATAATGCCGCGCAGAATATGCCTGCCGTCCGGGGCGTTTTCCGCAACGGCAATGCAGCCAAGACCTTTGCGGGTCATTTCCACAATGGCTTCATGCATTTTGGCATTTTCGCCGATAAGAGGCAGTTCATCGCCCGTATGCATCAAATCCCGCACGCGTTTCAGCTTGCTGCCGAGCTTGCCGCCCGGGTGGAAATCATGAAAATCTTCCGCACTGAACCCGCGCAGATCCAAGAGCGCCATGGCAAGGGCATCACCCAAAGCCAAAGTCATGGTTGTCGAAGACGTGGGCGCACAGCCGATGGGACAGGCCTCCTGTTCATTGGGAAGCTGCAGACAGATATCGGCCTGCTGCCCCAAAAAGCTGTTTCTGTTCTTGGTGACGGCAATAATTTTTATGGCGTGGCGGCCCGCATATTCCAGCACGTCCACAAGCTCCTGCGATTCGCCGGAATTGGAAATCGCCAATAAAACGTCTTGTTTGGTAAGCGCTCCCAAATCCCCGTGACTTGCTTCTGCCGGGTGCAGAAAAAAGGACGGCGTGCCGGTCGAGCTCATGCTGGCGGAAATTTTTTTCCCGATATGCCCGCTTTTACCCATGCCGGTTATCACAAGGCGGCCCCTGCAGTGAAAAATCATTTCAAGCGCGTCACAAAAATCCTTTCCCAAACTTTCGCACAGTGTATGCAGAGCGCGCTCTTCCTGCTCCACCACCAGTTTTCCCAAACGCAAAGCCTGTTCTTTCTGTTCAGCTGTCAGCATATTATCCCTTTTTCATTCTGTTCATTGCGGCTTCCCTGCGTTTATGGGCAACCTCGCGCATATCCGCGGCTATGTCGGATTCGTCCACAATTTCGCGGCCGATAAGCTCTTCCAAAATATCCTCAAGGCTGATAACGCCGGCAAGCCCGCCGTATTCGTCCAGCACCGCAAAAAGATGCTGGCGCAAATCCAAAAATCTGTGCAGAACCTGGTCAAGCGCCTGACTTTCCAAAACGTAATGAATAGGCTGCATAATACTTTCCAGGCTCTGCGCCCCTTTGCCGTCACGCACGGCAAGAGCGATTTCCCTGCGCTGCACAAGCCCCACAATATCCTCGTTGTCGCTGGCATATACGGGAATACGGCTGAACGCCCAAAACTTGTCATGGCTGTAAACGTCTTCGATTTTTGTAGTCATGGGCAGAGAAAACACAACTGTACGCGGGGTCATGACATCGCTGACTTTTTTCTTATCCAAAGTCAGCACGTTTTCGATGGCCGTTTCTTCATAATCATTAATGGTACCGGACTGACGGGAAATGCTTGCCAAAATTTTAATATCGTCTTCCGTGGCCGTCGGAGCCGTATCTTTCGGGGTAATCAAACGGGTAATCAGACTTGTGCAGAACGTAATGGGCGTAAGCACGACAATAATAAACTGCAGAAAATATGCCAGCACGGAAGAAAGCGGCGCGGAATACACAACCCCAATGGTTTTCGGCAGAATTTCACCGAATATCAAAATCAAAACCGTAAAAAATATACTGAAATAAATAAGATTTTCTTCCCCTAAAGCGCTTGCTGCCAATGCCCCTGCCACAGTGGCGCCCGCGGTATTCGCAACGGTATTCAGAGTAAGCACCGCGGAAATAGGTTTATCCACATTGGTACGCATGGCATACAAAAGCTCGCCTGCCCTGCTTCCCTTGGATTTCAGCCGTTCGATATGCGTCCAGGAAAGCGAATACAGCATGGCCTCGGCAGTGGAACAAAGCGAAGAAATACCGGTTGCCAAAGCAACGGCAATTATCAGTTCCAGCATAAACACTCCTCATAAAACACAGTGTTACAAAACACGTTTTATACAAAAAAAGCCCACAGCTTGCGCAAAACAAGTATGGGCCAACAAAATCTTCAAAAAGACAGCTTAGTCGTTTAAAAATTCTTTCAGCTCTTTGCCTGCACGGAAGAAAGGCAGTCTTTTGGATTCCACTTCCACTTTCTGACCGGTGCGGGGATTGCGACCTGCGTAGGCGCCGTACTCTTTCACTTTAAAACTGCCGAAACCGCGGATTTCAACATGATCACCCTCCAAAAGAGCGTTTTTCATGCTGTCTACAAACGTATTTACAACCAATGTCGCTTCATCAATGGAAATATTGGTTTGTTCAGACAAACTTTTAATAAGTTCGCTTTTATTCATGTATTTCTCCTTACACCAGCCGTGCGGGCTGACCAATTAATCACACAAGATTTGGAAATAATTCCATATAAAAAACAATAAGTCAACAATTTAAAACGCAAAATCCTATTTTTTGTTCAAAACGCGCAAAGGCTCCTGTCCTTCCAGATGCGGTTCCATTCTTGCGTATATTTTTAAAATCCTGTCCGCCAAGGTATTTATATCCTGCGCAGCATTGGCTTCGGGAAAAAGTTCCATAAGCGGCTTTTGACGCAGTACGGATTCCTGCAGCTTAAGATCATGGCGCACGCTGCCAAGCAGTACGGGATTGACGTTCAAAAATTTCTGACAGGCCATTTCCAAACGCTTAAACGTTATTTCTTCCTCTTTTTTGCTTGCCACATCGTTAACAACCACAAGAAAATCTTTTACGCCGAGATCCTGACTCAATACCTTGATAAGCGCATAGGCGTCCGTAAGCGCGGTAGGCTCCGGAGTCAGCACAATGACGCGTATGGCCGCCATGGCGGCAAAGGACTGCACCGTACCGTGAATGCCCGCGCCAAGGTCCATAAGAATAATCCGGTAATCGCGCAGCGCGGGATTGATGCGTTTTATCAGCAGGTCGCGCATATCGCTGTTCATATCCGTCAGTTCGGGCACGCCGGAAGCGGCAGGCAGAATGTCAAAGGCTTCCGTCGTCTTTTTTTCCAGGGAAACAATGGCATTTTTCACATCTGCCCCGCTCAGAAGCACATCCTGCAAATTCTGCTCAGGCGTAATGCCGAGCAAAACGTCCAGATTGGCAAGCCCAAGGTCACAGTCCATAAGCAGAAGCGCATGGCCTTTCTGCGCCAGGCTGTAGCCGAGATTGAGGGAGATATTGCTTTTGCCCACACCCCCTTTGCCGCTCATAATAGCTAAACTCATTGTATTCATACTGTATCCTGTCCTTTATTGCACGCCGAAAAACAAAAAACGCTTTTCGTTGGAATGCACCAAGGAATTATTTTCTGCTGTCTGCTGCCGGTTAATGTACGATTTAACCCTAATCCCCGCGGGACTCGGCATGGAAAGTGCCTGCTTGGCATGATCCAGCAGGGCCTCGGCAGTGTCCTGCCGGCAATATTCCGACAGGCCTGCGCTGAATTGTTCGGCAATATGTTCTCTATGCAAATTCTGTTCTAAATTGTCCAAAATTTTTTCCATTACGGCACTGGCGGCAAAATTTTTCCGGCCCCAAAAGACCAGAGCATAACCTAATCCGTTTATATTACACAGGTAATCTTCTACGGACAAATGTGCGGCACAACTCTGCAGCAAAATATCCCGCACCAAATCCGATGTCCGGATTTTGACAAGGCCCAGGGTAAAAACCCCGCCTCCGAGCTGACAGTCCCGCTCCAGCCTGTGCACAAACAGCGGATACTCCAGCACGGTCAAATCATAATGCCGCTCCTGCCTGCGCAGCCAGCCTTTTTTTATCCCTTCCATAAGCCAGGCTTCCACTCCCTGCAGGGGGCTTTCCAAACTGTCGGCATATTGCGCGATATTTTCCCTGCTGTACCCCATTAAGCACAGCTGCCACAAAGTAGCGTTTTTGGGATTGGCCATAAGGTCATGCAAAAGCGCTTTTTCTTCCTGTTCGCTCAAAACCGCATAATGCACCAAGTCAGCCTGTCCTGTGCGCATATCCGCAATTTCGGCGGCTGCCGCATCGTCATCGTCTTCGTCACGCAGGGAGTCTGCAAGCTCACGCAGAGAAAACTGCGGCTTCGGCTCAGATTCCGTTTTCGGCATTTCGGCGGCAAAACCCCAGTCTTTTGCACAATCGGCGAGCAAATTCCATTGGCTTGCACTGTCCAGCATTATTTTATCCTTTATTCTTTTGCTCATGGGCATAAAGCAGATACTCGCGGACAAACTGATCAAGTTCGCCGTCAAGCACGGCATCCACATCGCCCATTTCGGAATTGGTTCTGTGATCTTTTACCAAACGGTACGGCTGCATGGTATAGGTTCGGATCTGACTTCCGAATGAAATTAAATCCTTGCCGGCATAATCCGCCTGCTTGGCGGCATCGCGTATGCTCCGCTCGTGCTCGTAAAGGCGCGCCTTCAAAATGCGCATGGCGGACTCTTTGTTGCTGTGCTGGGATTTTTCGTTCTGACACTGCACCACAATCCCCGTAGGAATATGCGTAATGCGCACAGCGGATTCGGTTTTGTTCACGTGCTGGCCGCCGGCGCCCGAAGCACGGAATACGTCTATGCGCAGATCGTCTTCTTTAATGACGATATTGATATCCTCACTGGCGTCAGGCAGCACATCAACCGAAGCAAATGAGGTATGCCGCCTGCCCGAACTGTCAAAAGGCGAAATGCGGATCAAGCGGTGTATGCCTTTTTCACCTTTCAAAAAACCATAGGCATTGGCGCCCTGTACACGGAAAGTAATGCTTTTCGTACCTGCTTCCTCGCCGGGAAGATAATCCAAAATTTCCACCTTATATTTTTTGCGGTCCGCATATCTGAAATACATACGCTCCAACATGGCTGCCCAGTCCTGCGCTTCCGTACCGCCAGCGCCAGGGTGTATATCGACAATGGCGTCCATATGGTCGGTTTCGTCCGCAAGCAAAATCGCCATTTCCGTATTTTCCAAAACAGTGTGCAGGGCTTCGGCCTGCTCGTTCAGCGAAACAAGCGCTTCTTCTTCGCCTTCGTCCGCAAAAACAAGCCATTCCCGCATATCGGAAAATGTCCGTTCAAGCTCGCGGTATTCGGCAATTTCTTCTTCCAACCGGCGTTTTTCCTTGAGCAAAGGCGTTATTTTCGCCTGGTCGCTCCAGGCGTCCGGCGCGGAAACTGCGGTTTCTATTTCCTGCAGACGGGCTTCCTTGCCGGCAAGGTCAAAGCCTCCTCCAAAGAGTTTCGTATTGTTCCGCAAGGCTGTGACACCAAGATTTCAATTCTGCCAACTGCAACATATTTTTTCCTTTTTTTTACAAATAACGATGTATTATAGGGATTTAATAGTACAAAGGCAATAAAAATTTTGCCTAAAAAAAAAGCGTACCCTGCGGTACGCTTTTTTTATTCGGAAAAACCGTTATTCTTCGTCTTCCTGCGGTTTCAGATGATCCGGTACGATAACCATTTCCAGAAGAAGCGGCTTGATAAAGGTCCATTCCAGATCCTTGGCATCTTCTTCGTACACTTCTTTCATGTCGCGGATTGCGTCCCAGCAGTTATGGCAGGGAGCAACAACCAAATTGCAGCCCGTGGCTTTAATTTGATCCAGTTTCGGACGCAGACCGATGTTCCGCTGTTCGCGGTAACGGCCTATGCCGTTGAAACCGCCCCCGCCGCCGCAGCAGTAGTTATGTTCCCTGTTGTTTTCCATTTCATGGAAATCGGTGGCAATATAGCTCATAATGGTACGGGTGGCTTCGGAAAGACCATAGTTGCGCACATAGTTGCAGGAAT
The DNA here is from genome assembly GCA_949299515.1 of uncultured Desulfovibrionaceae bacterium. Classification (GTDB taxonomy): domain Bacteria; phylum Desulfobacterota; class Desulfovibrionia; order Desulfovibrionales; family Desulfovibrionaceae; genus Taurinivorans. The sequence continues at coordinate 194,349 of CASGAP010000001.1, read as the reverse complement.
CCTGCAAAGTAATCGGAGTTTTGATACGCTTTTCGGGATCGATTTTCAGCTTGCCTGATTTCAGCGCTTCGGCAACCCATTCCACATAGTGCATGAAACGCACGGGAGCTTCGCCGTTTTCAATGCCTGCCCAGTACGGGCCTTCAATGGCAGAAGCACGGAACGCATGGCCGCATTCGGTTCCCACAACGGTTTTCGGTCTGAGGCGCTTGATGGCGTCGTAAATGCGGTTGACGTTTTGGGTGCAGCCTTCCCAGTCACCTGCATACATGGTCAGAGAGGTGCTGTCCCAACCCACGCTCGGCATGGTCCAGTTTTCACCGGCAATATGGAACAAAATGGCAGCTTCGGCAAGGTCGTTGGGATAGTGCTTTACTTCACGGGCATTGATAACGTACATGATATCCGCATCTTCCTTGTCAATGGGAATTTCAAGACCGGGCCACTGTTCTTCGTTTTCTTCCACCATCCATTCGCAGGTATCGACGAAATCTTCGCTGGTTACGTCCATTTGCGCGCCGTATACGCGGTGCATTCCGGAACCGATTTTCAGTTCCCACGGCACAAAGCCCTGTTTAAACAAAAGACCGCGCAGATAACTGATCATAACCCCGGTATCAATACCGTAAGGACAGTACAGAGCGCAGCGGTTGCAGGTGGTGCACTGGCTCCATGCCACATCCATGGCGTGCAGCATGAATTTTGTGTCCACATTGCCTTTGCGGCGGATCATTTCGCCCAGCGTATGCTGAATTTTATAGGAAGGAATTTGTTTGGGGTCGTTGTTGTTTGCCGTATACAAAAAACAGCTTTCGGCGCACATACCGCAGTGCGCGCACATTTCAAGCCACGTGCGGGTACGGCTTTTGCAGGTTTCTTCCAAATCTTTGCGGAGCATATCCACATCGACTTCCAAATTTTCCATTTCCGCATAATATTGTTTGCCGCCTTTGTCACTGAGAAGATGCTTTACGCCTTCGGCAGTGGTGACCGGCTCTCTTTTACAAAAAATACCTTCTGGCATTGTAGGCTCCTTATATAAGGTTAAGCGTTAGCTGATTGACGATTACCACGGGAAAGCAGGGCCGCGGTTGTGGCCGCCGCGTTTGATCGCAAAGTCCATGCCGATCTGCGCACGGGACATGAAGAACAAAACAATATGGGAAAGTTTTGTAAACGGTGCGACGATAAGGAAAATTTCCGCGGTAAGAATATGCGCAAACTCCCAAAAAGCATAACCGGAACCGCAGAAACGGAACATAATGCCGGTAATGAGCGGAAGACCGGCAACAATCAGCACAAACCAATCCTGTTTGGTGGTAAGGGCTTTTGCGCTGGCAACGGCAAATCTGCGGTAAACAAGTCCGAAGAAGCCGAGCAGGGCAAGCACGCTCAGAATATCAGCCAAGGCGCCCGGCAGGGTCGGCAGGGAAATGCCGAACATATATTCGATAACCACGGCGTGCTGCAGAAGGAAAAGCGGAAGCAGAATCATGCCGGCGTGAAACATGAAGAAAACAGCGGTCATGAAAGGATTGATGCGCCAGGCGCGGGTTCCGCCGGGAATAAGCCATTTAACGATGGAATGCAGGGCACCTTTAATGCCGAGACCCATCTGGGGCTTATACGCAACCCTGTCGAGTTTTTGGCTCAGACCGTTGATGTACAGAACAACACGGGCAATCATGCCGATGACAAAAACCGCAACGGCAATGTATAAAAGCGGTCCATAAAGAAAATCTAACATAAAAAGCCTCCTTTATCCATTACTTTACGGCGTATTTGTCGGTATGGCAGCTGCGGCAGGAAGTAATGTTCGGGCCGCCGAGCGCTTCATGACAGCTTACGCAGTTTTTATGCAGATACGCTACTTTTTCGTCCTGGGTTTTCATGGTGTCTGCAGCCATAAAAGCTTCATAATTGTCGTCAATATGACAGACGGTGCAGTCCTTTCCGAGCGCTTCGAGCTTTTCCGTATGCAAATCATGCAGGGCATCGCCGTCTTTCATGGTAATGCCGGGCATTTCGCCGGGAACGACGCCGAACGGGTATTTTTCTGCTTCATCGCCTGCGCTTGCGTTCGCAAAAGTAAACGCTGTCAGGCACAACGCCATAGCCACAACGGATTTTATTGAACTTGTTTTCATACACTCCCCTTTTCGGGTAGAAATTTAACGGACACATCGCAAAAAAGATTTTCCTGCAAAACAATGCAAAAAAGACTTATTCTGCAAAATTTTCTGTGCAAAGTATTTAGTCTATACCTAGGTTCCTGTAATTTGTCAACTATTGGGCTTTTTATCACAATATTAAAGGCAGGGCTGTAACCTCCGCTACATTTTAAATATCTTTTAACCGCATTAAAAAATTTTAAATTTTCCCCAAAAAATACTTGCTATTTTAAATAAAAAAAGCTATTTTTTTTAATTCCAAAGCAACCTTATTGCATTTTGGGTTTAACACAAAAAGGAAATTGTGCAAACAATTCAAAGAGATACTAAGAGTAACATGAAATTCGACTCCTAGCTTTTACGGATAAAAGCTGGGGGCTTTTTCGTGTTTTTTTAGCGTTAACTAGCCTGCCAAAAAAATAATTTTTTGGGAGAACTTTCCTACAACGCCGTAGGACCAAGCCAATCTGAGGTAAAGTAATGGGCCAATTAACGAAGCAATTCGGTAAAATCAAGGTTTCCATACCTATTCCCCACCTGCTCAATTTGCAGGTGGACTCTTACAAGGTCTTCCTGCAGGAAGGAAGAAAAGAACGTCTTCCCGACGAAGGTCTGGAAGGGGTTTTCCGTTCCGTATTCCCCATTGAAGATTTTAACCGTACAGCCAGCTTAGAATATTTAAGCTACGACATCAGCGAACCCAAGTACGACCAGGCAGAATGCATTTCCAAGGGCCTCACCTACGAAGCGCCCATACGCCTGAAAGTGCGCCTGGACATCTATGATGTCGACGAAGCAACCGGCAACCGCACGTTCCGCGACGGCAAGGAACAGGACATCTATTTCGGCACCCTGCCTCTCATGACAGAAAAAGGCACTTTCATCATCAACGGTACCGAACGTGTTATTGTTAACCAGCTCCAGCGCTCTCCCGGCATTATTTTCGAACACGACGGCGGAAAAACGCATACTTCCCACAAAGTTCTGTATTCCTGCCGTGTTATTCCCATGCGCGGTTCCTGGCTCGATTTCGATTTTGACCACAAAGACATTCTGTATGTCCGCATAGACCGCCGCCGCAAAATGCCCGCCACCGTTCTTCTCAAAGCAATGGGCATGAGCAAGACCGACATTCTGGACACCTTCTACAAAAAAGAAGAATACCGTCTTGAAGATAATAAAGTCCTTTGGAAAATCCAAAGGGAAATGTACCGCAAAGAACCCTGCTTCGCCGAAGTGACCGACAAAGACGGCAAGGTAATCATCAAGCAGGGCAAAGTCATGACCACCCGCGACTGGCGCAATCTCTGCGATTCCGGCCGCGAATACCTGGAAGTGGACCCTGCTTCCATTCTCGGTCTGTTCCTTGCGGCCGACCTTGTAAACCCGTCCACGGGCGAAATCATTGCCGAAGCCGGCGACGAAATCACCGCGGGCCTTATCGCGCAGATCCACGAAGCAGGCATTAAGGACATTCAAATCCTTTACACCCGCGGAACCGACACGTCTTCCTCCATACGCGACACCCTTGCGCTTGACAAAACCACAAGCCAGGAAAAAGCCCAGGAAGAAATCTACCGCAGACTGCGCCCGAGCTCCCCGCCGACCCCGGAAATTGCGGCAACCTTCTTTGACAACCTCTTCCGCAACATCGACTACTACGACCTTTCATCCGTCGGCCGCTACAAAATCAACCAGCGCCTCGGCATGAACGAAGATACAAACCTGCGCACCCTTACGGACAACGATATCCTTACGGCCATGAAAGTGCTCTGCAACCTGAAAGACACCCATGCCGCCGCCGACGATATCGACCACCTCGGCAACCGCCGCGTGCGCCTTGTGGGCGAACTGGTGGAAAACCAGTACCGCATCGGCCTTGTGCGCATGGAAAGAGCCATCAAGGAACGCATGAGCATTCAGGAAGTAAGCTCCCTCATGCCCCATGACCTCATCAACCCGAAACCGGTTGCAGCCGTACTCAAAGAATTTTTCGGCACCAGCCAGCTTTCCCAGTTCATGGACCAGACCAACTCCCTGTCCGAAGTTACCCACAAGCGCCGCCTTTCCGCGCTGGGTCCCGGCGGTCTTACCCGTGAACGCGCAGGCTTTGAAGTACGCGACGTCCACTCTTCCCACTACGGCCGTATCTGCCCCATCGAAACGCCCGAAGGTCCGAACATCGGTCTTATCGTTTCTTTGACAACCTACGCAAAAGTCAACGAATTCGGCTTTATCGAAACCCCGTACCGCGTGGTTAAAGACGGCAAAGTCACCGACGAAATCATTCACGTGGACGCAACCCGCGAACTTAACCAAATCATCGCCCAGGCCAACGTGCCCACCGAAAAAGACGGCACCCTCAAAGGCGACCTCATCACCGCCCGCTCCACGGACGGCGACGTGCTGCAGGTAGGCAGAGAAGAAATTACCCTGCAGGACATTTCACCGGGACAGATGGTTTCCATTTCCGCGGCGCTCATTCCGTTCCTCGAACACGACGACGCAAACCGCGCGCTCATGGGTTCAAATATGCAGCGTCAGGCCGTTCCGCTTCTGCGTTCCGAACGTCCTCTTGTCGGTACGGGCATGGAAATCGACGTAGCCCGCGACTCCGGCGCCTGCCTCGTGGCAGAAGGCGACGGCGTTGTCCGCTATGCCGACGCCGAACGCGTCATCGTAGCCTACGACGATTTATATATGGAAGACTACGGCGGAATCCGCACGTACAATCTTTTAAAATATCACAAGTCCAACCAGAACTCCTGCTTCGGACAAAAACCGAGCTGCATGCCCGGACAGCGCTTCAAAAAAGGCGACATTCTGGCTGACGGCCCGGGTATCGACAACGGCGAACTGGCGCTGGGCAAAAACCTTACCGTAGCCTTTATGCCGTGGTGCGGCTTCAACTACGAAGACTCCGTACTCATTTCCGAAAAAATGGTTAAGGAAGACATTTATACTTCCGTCCATATCGAAGAATTCGAAGTCGTTGCCCGCGACACCAAGCTCGGACCGGAAGAAATCACCCGCGATATTCCGAACGTCAGCGAAGATATGCTGCGCAACCTTGACAGCAGCGGCGTTATCCGCATCGGCGCTCCGGTAAAACCGGACGATATCCTGGTGGGCAAAATCACGCCCAAAGGCGAAACCCAGCTTACCCCGGAAGAAAAACTGCTGCGCGCCATTTTCGGCGACAAAGCCCGCGACGTGAAAAATACCTCCCTCAAGGTACCTCCGGGAATAGAAGGCACGGTTATCGACGTAAAACTCTTTAACCGCCGCTCCGGCGAAAAAGACGAACGCACGCACGAAATCGAAAACTACGAAATCGCGAAGCTGGACAAAAAAGAAGCCGACCATATCCGCGCCCTTACCAACCGCACCCGCGAACGTATGCGCCCGCTGTGCGAAGGCAAGGAACTTGCCGTGGAACTGCAGGGCAAACGCAAAGACGAAGTGCTGGCGAAAAAAGGCGACAGCCTGACCTGGGAAGCCATGGAAGAACTTCCCATCAAAAAACTTGTCGCCGCGTTCAAAGACGCAGCAGTCAACGAAGAAATCGCCAATATGCTCGACGCCTACGACAAGCAGGTTGACATTATCAAAAAACTGTACGACGCCAAACGCGAAAAAGTTACCGAAGGCGACGATCTGCCTCCGGGCGTTATCAAAATGGCCAAAGTCTACATTGCGGTTAAGCGTAAGCTTTCCGTAGGCGACAAAATGGCAGGCCGCCACGGAAACAAAGGTGTCGTATCCTGCATTCTGCCGGAAGAAGATATGCCCTTCTTTGCCGACGGCCGTCCGGTTGACATCGTGCTCAACCCCCTCGGCGTGCCGTCCCGTATGAACATCGGACAAATCCTTGAAACCCACCTCGGCTGGGCCGCCAAGGAACTGGGCATACAGCTTGCGGACATGATCGATAACGGCACTGCCCTCGACACCGTGCGCAAAGAAGTCAAAGACATCTTCTCCACGGAAATGGAAGGCCTTGACATCGACGCCCTCGTAGACGGCATGGACGACGAAACCTTCAAAAAAGCGGTAAAAGAACTGCGCAAGGGCATTGTCACCAAAACCCCGGTATTCGACGGCGCAAGAGAAGAACAGATTTGGTCCTGGCTCGAACGCGCCGGCCTGCCCAACGACGGCAAAAGCGTGCTGTACGACGGCAGAACGGGCGAACCGTTCCAAAACCGCGTCACCACGGGTGTTATGTACTACCTCAAACTGCACCACCTGGTTGACGAAAAAATCCATGCCCGCTCCACAGGCCCCTACTCACTGGTTACCCAGCAGCCTCTCGGCGGCAAGGCCCAGTTCGGCGGCCAAAGACTCGGGGAAATGGAAGTTTGGGCCCTTGAAGCCTACGGTGCTTCCTATCTCCTGCAAGAATTTTTAACCGTAAAATCCGACGACGTATCCGGCCGTGTAAAAATGTACGAAAAGATCGTCAAAGGCGACAACTTCCTCGAAGCAGGCCTGCCGGAATCCTTCAACGTTCTCGTAAAAGAACTGATGAGCCTCGGCCTGAACGTGAACCTTCACCAGGAAGAAGGCAAAAAACGCCCCAAGCGCAGCAGCTTTTCCCAGCCTGCGATCATGAGTGAAGACGAATAAGATATTGGTACGCTATCCTTAGCGATTGCATATATCAGGCGGGGGATTTTCCCCCCGCCATAACCCTGTAAAAGGGAGAAAAAAATGAGTTTGGACGATTTGTTCTCCGTGCGTTCCAACGCAAACACCGGTGTAACTAATATTCGCAACTTAAAATCCATTCAAATCACGATTGCCTCTCCTGAAAAAATCCGCGAATGGTCTTTCGGCGAGGTAAAAAAACCCGAAACCATAAACTACCGTACTTTCAAGCCTGAAAGGGACGGTCTTTTCTGCGCTAAAATCTTCGGCCCCGTAAAAGACTACGAATGTAACTGCGGCAAATACAAACGCATGAAGCACCGCGGCATTGTCTGCGAAAAGTGCGGCGTTGAAGTCATTGCGTCCAAAGTCCGCCGCGAACGCATGGGCCACATCGAACTTGCCGCACCCGTAGCGCATATCTGGTTCCTGAAAACCCTGCCTTCCAAAATCGGTATGCTCCTTGACATGACCATGAACGATTTGGAAAAAGTCCTGTACTTTGACTCCTTTGTCGTGCTGGACCCGGGTTCCACCAACCTGCAGAAACTTCAGGTTATCTCAGAAGACCACTACTACCAGATTATCGAACGTTTCGGCGAAGATGCCCTGCGCGTGGGCATGGGCGCCGAAGCAGTGCACGAACTGCTGCGCGAAATCAATCTGGAAGCCCTGCGTGCCGAACTGCGCGAAGAAAGCCAGACCACCAAAAGCCAGACCAAAAAGAAAAAACTCACCAAGCGTCTGAAAGTCGTTGAAGCCTTCCTTGAAAGCGAAAACAAACCGGAATGGATGATTCTGGAAGTAATTCCCGTCATTCCGCCGGATCTTCGCCCGCTCGTTCCGCTTGACGGCGGCCGTTTCGCAACTTCCGACCTCAACGATCTGTACCGCCGCGTCATCAACCGCAACAACCGTTTGAAACGCCTGAAAGAACTTGGTGCTCCCGATATCATTATCCGCAACGAAAAACGTATGCTGCAGGAAGCTGTGGACGCCCTCTTCGACAACGGCCGCAGAGGCCGTGCCATTACCGGCACCAACGGACGCCCGCTGAAATCCCTTTCCGACATGATCAAGGGCAAGCAGGGCCGTTTCCGTCAGAACCTGCTCGGCAAACGCGTGGACTATTCCGGCCGTTCCGTTATCGTTGTCGGCCCGAACCTCAAACTGCACCAATGCGGCCTGCCGAAGAAAATGGCCCTGGAACTCTTTAAGCCGTTCATTTATTCCGAACTGGAAAAACGCGGCCATGCTTCCACCATTAAAAGCGCAAAGAAAATGGTGGAACGCGAAGAACTGGTAGTTTGGGACATTCTTTCCGAAGTCGTGCGCGAATACCCCATTTTGCTCAACCGTGCGCCTACCCTGCACCGCCTCGGCATTCAGGCCTTTGAACCGCTTTTGGTCGAAGGCAAAGCCATACAGCTGCACCCGCTGGTATGTACCGCCTACAACGCGGACTTCGACGGTGACCAAATGGCCGTGCACGTTCCGCTTTCCGTAGAAGCGCAGATCGAATGCCGCGTGCTTATGATGAGCACCAACAACATTCTTTCCCCCGCAAACGGCAACCCGGTTATCATTCCTTCCCAGGATATCGTTCTCGGTCTTTACTATATGACCGTTGACCGTTCCTTTGAAAAAGGCGAAGGCATGATCTTCTGCGGCCCGTGGGAAGTGGAAGCCGCCTATGACGCCGGAACCGTAAGCCTCCATGCCCGCATTAAGGTCCGCATGGAAGACGGACAGCTTGTAGATACCACCGTAGGCCGCATCCTTGTTTGGGAAAGACTGCCGCACAGCCTGCCCTTCAAGGAAGTCAACACCATTCTCACCAAGAAAACCATAGGCAAACTGGTAAGTATCTGCTACGAACTTTCCGGCATCAAAGCCACGGTTATTCTCTGCGACCGCTTAAAATCCGTAGGCTATGAATTTGCGACCCGCGCCGGCGTAACCATCGGCGTTAAGGATATGATTATCCCCTCACGCAAAAAAGCCATCATCGACAAAGCCCAGGCAGAAGTCGACGACATTACCCGCCAATACCGCGACGGTATCATTACCAGAACGGAAAAATACAACAAGGTTGTTGACGTTTGGACCAGCACCACCGACGCCGTTTCCAAAGAAATGGTTAAGGAAATCTCCGTAGACCGCGTCCAGAACGACAAAGGCGAAGTAAAGGAAGACATCAGCTTCAACCCGATCTTTATGATGTCCAACTCCGGTGCCCGCGGTAACGCAGACCAAATGAGACAGCTTGCAGGTATGCGCGGTCTTATGGCCAAACCTTCAGGCGATATTATCGAAACGCCTATTACCTCTTCGTTCCGCGAAGGCCTCACCGTGCTGCAATACTTCACCTCAACCCACGGCGCCCGCAAAGGTCTTGCCGATACCGCGCTCAAAACCGCGAACTCCGGTTACCTTACCCGCCGTCTTGTCGACGTTGTGCAGGACGTTATCGTTTCCATGGAAGACTGCGGAACCGTTGACGGTATCGAAATGACTGCGCTTATGGACGGCACGGACGTAAAACTGACCCTTAAAGAACGCATTTTGGGCAGAACCCTGCTGTATCCCGTTTACCACCCGGCAACCCGCGAACTCGTGTTCCCGGAAAACACCCTGGTAACCAAGGAAGTAGGCGATAAACTCGAAGAAATCGGCATTTCCTCCGTAACTATCCGTTCCGCGCTCACCTGCCAGGCCGAACGCGGCATCTGCGCTAAATGCTACGGACGCGACCTTGCCCGCGGACACCTCGTCAACGTCGGCGAAACCGTCGGAACCATTGCCGCCCAGTCCATCGGCGAACCCGGAACCCAGCTTACCATGCGTACCTTCCACATCGGCGGTACCGCTTCCCGTAAAGTTGAACAGTCCAGCTACTTCGCCCAATACTCCGGCAATGTCGTGCTTACCCGCGTGCGTACCGTTGTAAATAAAGAAGGCATTACCACCGTTCTCGGCAAGAGCGGCCAGGTAAGCATTATCGACGACCAGGGCCGCGAAGTGGAAAAATACATTCTGCCCAACGGCGCCCGCCTCTTTGTGACCGACCAGCAGGCCGTAAACAAAGGCGACAAACTGGCTGAATGGGATCCGTCCGTTGAACCGTACGTATCCGAAGTCGACGGCATCATCCGCTTCTCCGACATTATCGAAGGCAAAACCGTACAGGATAAAATGGACGAAGCCACACACCAGACTTCACAAACCATTATCGACTACCGTACCACCAACCTGCGCCCGACCCTCTCCGTAACGGACGAAAACGGCGTCATCAAGACCCGTCCTGCCCATGGCAACAGCCCTGCCGCACAGGCCAGCTACACCATGCCCGTAGGCGCGATTTTGATGGTAAAAGACGGACAAAGCATTTCCGCCGGTGACATCATTGCCCGTAAACCGCGCGAATCCTCAAAAACCAAGGATATCGTGGGCGGTCTTCCGCGCGTTGCCGAACTTTTCGAAGTACGCAAACCCAAGGATATGGCCGTTGTTTCCGAAATCGCCGGCAGCGTTGAATTCTCCGGCGAATCCAAAGGCAAGAGAAAAATCGTTGTCCGTCCCGACACGGGCGAAGCAAAAGAATACCTCATTCCCAAAGGCAAGCATATCATTGTTGCCGACGGCGACTTTGTGGACGCAGGCGACCTGCTCACCGAAGGCCACCCGGAACTGCACGATATTCTGAGAACCCGCGGCGAAAAACATCTTGCCCGCTACCTTGTGGACGAAATCCAGGAAGTGTACCGCTTCCAGGGCGTTGCCATTGACGATAAGCACATCGAGGTTATCGTGCGCCAAATGCTCAAGAAAGTTTCCATTCTTGATCCGGGCGACACAACCTTCCTTATCGGCGAACAGGTTGACAAATCCGAATTCAAGGAAGAAAACCAAAAAGCAATCAAAGAAGGCAGACAGCCCGCTACCGCAGAACCGCTCGTTCTCGGTATCACCCAGGCTTCTCTTTCTTCCCTGTCTTGGGTTGCTGCGGCTTCCTTCCAGGAAACCACAAAAGTTCTTACGGAAGCTTCCCTCAAAGGCAAGCATGACTCCCTGCGCGGCCTCAAGGAAAACGTTATCGTCGGACGTCTCATTCCCGCCGGTACCGGCTACCGCGAATACGTGCACCAAGAAATCAGCGTGCCCGAACAAAAAGAAAGACCGGACAAATTCCTTATGGAATTGGAAGAAAATCCGATTCTTGTGGATTTTGACCAAGAATAAACAAAAAGGAGCGGCAAAACCGCTCCTTTTTTTATATTTTTGCAGGGGAAAACTTTTGAAAAAGTTTGTCCCCTGCACCCCTTACAAAACTTTTTATTTTAACTGTCTGCCACCGAACAGTTTTCTATGTTCCGCCAAATATTTTTTTCTATTTTATCAATCTGTTTCGCCCCTATTATCTCCTAACGCTTTAAAAATGATTTTATCAAAAGAGATTATCCTCTTTTTTAATTGCTGCGCATAACGCACTATTTTAATTTTATGCAGAAAACAGCAGCATAATAAATTCTGTTTACAGAATTTAAGAATGGTGTTATTATAAAATAACTGTTATTAATAGAGGAAAACATATGAATTTGGTTCCTAAATTTTTACGAAAGAAAACAGTCATGGACAAATTAAGCGAAGGAACAGTTACTTACAAGCGCCTTCCCGAAACGCTTACCCTAGACACGGACTCTTTTTTAAACGAACCCAAATTATCACTGATTTACGGTATCTACATTAACAAAGGGGATTTCAGCCCTCTGCATAATATGCTTTCCGTTTATAACAATTTTCACGACTCGTTAAAAAAACAATTTGAGCTTATCCTAATTGATGACGGTTCTCCCACTCCGCTCTTTATTCAAGAAAACACTTACAATCTCAATATCACTCTCCTGCGCATTTTAGAAGACAAAGCATGGAACGCCTGCGGGGCAAGAAACCTCGGAGCTTGCTATTCCCGATGCAAAAAACTTGTTTTTTGCGATTTGGATATAATTATCGAAGAAAAAACACTTGAAAGTCTGATTTACGGGAAAATCTATCCCAATGAAATGATAATTTTCAACAGACAAGTTTTAACCCAAAATGGTTATGAAAGGGCGAAACATTCTCTTTGTTATCCTAATATCTTTGCAGTATTAAAATCTACTTTTCTAAACTTCAACGGTTATGACGAAGATATCGTTGGTACTTACGGCGATGACATTTATTTTCGAAGATATATTACCAAGAACGGCATGACATTCCGACGCTTCGGAAATATACGTGAAACTACGCCAAATGCAAACAACGAAGTTTCGGAACACAATCTGTCCCGTGACCTAAACGGTGTTTTAAAATATTTAGAAACCAAAAAAGGCCACACAAAAACCATGCTCAATTTCCCTTGGGAATTTGTTTCTGAACAAATAGTTACTGGCAGCAAAAACAACTCTGCCAGCAGCACATAAGCCAAAATCTCAACTCATCTCCTTGACAAGAAAACAAAACCCGATACAATTATCCTATCTTGCAGGTTCTGCTTTTGCAGGTAAATGGGAAGTTAACAACGCTAGACCGTAGCCGTGAAAGGGGACCGCTTTATAACAAGCCACTGTGCAAACGGGAAGGCATAAAGCGGAATGATCCTTGAGCCGGAAAACCAGCCTGTATGTGTACTCAATTTCGTTCACGGTTTCTGAACAAGGAGTTTATCATGAAACGTTTTCTTTTTGCTGCAGGCATATTGCTTGCATTCTGCGGTCTTTTCTTTTCTCCGCAGACACTTTTTGCCAAAGAGCTGACCATTTTGGCGGCTTTCGGCACATCTGACGGCGAAGCCCAAAAATCGCTCAACGCCATTAAATCCGCCTACGAAAAACAGGGGGATACTGTTATCTGGGCATTTTCCTCCAACATTATCCGCGCCAAACTGAACAAAGACAAACAAACGGTTTATTCCATAACCGAGGCTTTGGATTATGCCAAAAACAACGGTTATAAAGATGTGAAAATCCAGTCCCTGCACGTGGCTCCTGCGGAAGAATATATGAAAATCTGCCGCTTGATCAGCCGTTATATGGAAATTAACGGCAAAAACTTCGACAGCGTAATCATGGGACACCCGCTTTTATCTTCCAAGGAAGATCTTGACAAAACCATACAGGCAGTTTTTTCGGCCCTGCCTAAAGAACGCAAAGCAGAAGACGCCGTTATCCTCATGGGGCACGGCAATGACCGCGGCACCGGAGATTTAACCCTTTTGGCGGCAGCCCATGGGTTCCGCGAAGCGGACAATATGGTATGGCTTGCAAGCGTGGAAGGCGCGCTTGCCTTTGACGGTGTTCTTGCCCAAGTACAAAAAAGCGGCGCCGAAACCGTTTGGCTTATGCCGTTTATGATCGTTGCCGGCGACCATGCCAAGAACGATATGGCTGGCCGTGAGGACGATGCATGGAAAACCGTGCTGGAAAAAAACGGATACAAAGTACACGCCATACTTGACGGCTTGGGCTCCGTTCCGGGCATACAGCAGATTTTCCTTGAGCACACCGCAAACAGTCATGACAATATCAAAGACGGCACCATACTCAGCAAAAATTAACTCCATAACGCCAAACATTGTTTGGCGTTATCTTTCTTTTTACCATGCCTAAAAAAAAGACCAAGCAATACCCCTGGCAGTCTCCGCTGCGCTGTATGCTTTTGGCGGCTGCGCTTTGTTTCGCCGCATTTCTTACCCTGAATATGCCGCACAAAGATTTTGCCGTACATTCAAGCACAATAAACACAGCCGAAGAACAGATTCAGCTTGAAACGGCAAAAAACTATGTTGAGCAGAACGCTCCGCAAAAAATGCGCATGAAAGCTTCCGAAACAGGCAAATCTTCCGCAGAAAAACTTTTGGCCAAAGCCAAGCCCATAGCCCGTCTTTTTCTCATGGTCGGCATAGCGTCTTTCATCGGCGCACTGATGGAAGCGCGCTGCTGGTATCGTTATTTCGGAAAAGGACTTGTGCGCATTACGCAAAAAGCACGCCTGCCCGAAATTGTCGGCCTGGCCATGCCCATAGCGCTGTATTCTTCCGTCGGCGCGAACAGTATGCTCATTGCCAGTCATAAAAAAGGCGAAATTCCCATGTCTGCCCTTATAACCGGCGGCATGGCCAACAGCTATCTGGCGCATTTTTCCCATTCCGTGCGCGTCATGTATCCGGTGATAGCCCTTATCGGCATAGCGGGCATCGGCTTTTTTGCGGTTCAGCTTTTGGGAGGGCTTTTGCTTGTATGCGGCGTCTTTATCGTTCACCGGCACAAAAGCAAAGAACAGGAACGGGATTTTTCCGCTCTCACCTTGGAACACAAAGAACCGAAGCCCTGGAAAAGCGCCCTGAAAATCGGTACACTGCGCAGCCTGGCCATTTTGTTCCGCATGGGCTATATCACCATACCGCTCATGCTCGGCACGGAATGGCTTATCAAATCCGGTCTGCTGGATTTTTGGGAAGAGGCCGTACCGCGTCAGGTTGCAAAATTTTTCCCTGCCGAACTTATTGCCATAGTAATCGCGCAAATCGGGGGGCTTATCCAGTCCGCAGGCGTATCTGCCCATTTTCTGGCGGAAAACTTGATCAGCCATGCCCAAATACTGCTGGCCATGCTGGTAGCCAGCGCCGTAGGCAACCCCATACGCACCATGCGCCGCAACCTGCCCACAGCACTGGGAATTTTTCCCGTAAAAGCCGCTTTGACCATTGTGCTGTCCATGCAGTTCGCCCGTTTTCTGATTACGGTTTTGGGCAGTCTTGCCGTCATGATGTACCTGCACTATACCCTATAACGGGAAATTTTCCCTGCCGATACACAAAAAACGGGCCGAACGGCCCGTTTTTTGTGGAGGACTTTACAATGAATGTTACGTTACACTGTGGACAATGACAAGATAAACCATGCAGTACGGTCTGACTTTTCCGTTTACCGTATTTTTTCCTTTATACACGCGGCACTGGATTTTCATGGTATCCCTGTTTACAGGCTTTGCGCCAACCGCTCTGTCCATTCGGCTATTTCGGCTTTGCTTCCGGAAGCATCGCCTTCAATGCGCAGACCTTCCGCTACGAGCACGGCATTTGCACCCTGCAGATGTTCTTCAATATAATCAACGCCGCCGCAGAAATATTGGAATGAGGTATCGCCTGAGGCAAATGCCGCGCATTTTACCCCTTCAAGGCCCATAACGGAAAAATCTTCGGCAAAGCTTTCAAAATCACTTTGCAAATCTATGGTATCCGTACCCCAAACAGACGTACCGAGAAGTACAAGGTCATAGCCTTCGGCCAAATTTTTGGGATCAGCATCGGCAGCGCTTTCGCATTGTACGCTGTGCCCCTTTTCGCTCAAAATACGGGCAATTTCTTCCGCAATGGATTCGGTATTGCCTGTTTCGGAACCGTAAACAATTCGTACGTTTGCCATATTATTCTCCTTCATGGGAATGATGATTGTGATGAGTATGATGATTTTTGCAGGAACAGTTTTTACACTTACCGCAGCACTGTTTTTTTTCCTTTGCTTTCAAAATAATCAGTTTTGAGCCGTTCGGGCCTATGCTTCTGCCTTTTTCTCCTTTGAAAAACAAATTGGCGGCAGGCAGATTAACTTTGACAAAAGCTTGTTTAAAATATTCCGCACCGCTTTCCGCCACACTGTTAATATTAAGCGTATCAATAAAAATGCGGCCGCTGCCCGTATATGCCTTCTGCAGGATATCCAGTACCGCTTCGGCGGCACCCGCAGTAAATTCACCGCTTACGCCTATATGCATATTGCCGTTGCTGTGGCGATAATCCACGCTGTAAACCGCTGAACTCATAATGACTCCGTTTGGGTTAAAATTTCACTTTTTGCTGTTGCACCGTTTCGTTAAGCCTATACTTACTTAATTGAAAATGAATGTCAATATCATTTTATAAAAAAATTAATTTCGACAAAAAAAAGCTGTCCTTTTAAGACAGCTTCCGCATAATTTTTACTGTTTCGTTATTTATTCGATTTCCAAATAATAGCATTGAACTGCGGCAAAACAGAGCGCAGAACGGGAATTCCTTCTGCCAGCTTACCCTGCTCCACGCATTCCGGCACAGCGCTTATCACGCACAGGTTGAGCTCATCGCCGTCATATTCAAAATATGCGTCTTCCACATATTGGTCATGGCTGCGGTCCAAGGATTCCGCCAGCTTCAGAAAACAGGAAAGCAAAGCCAGTTCTTTTTTCCTGTGCTGGCAGATATCGCTGTTCGCGTTCAGCAGGGAATTTTCTTTCATACGGTGCGAACCTACCAAAAGAGCCAGTTCCGTCTGCCGTTCTTCGGTAAAGCCCAGCAGGCCGGCATAATTTTTTACGATGTAATAGCCGTGCTCGTCGTGACCGGTAAAGGCTATTATAATGCCGATATCATGCAGTATGCCGGCATAATAGAGCATATGCCTGTCTTTTTCGCTGAAATCGTGAATTCCCAACAGCTTGGCATTATCAAAAAGGCGCAGGGTAAGAAAAGCAATGTGTTTTGCGTGCTGTTCCTCAAACTTGCAGGCCTTTGCCAGTTTAAAAACACTGCGCTCCTGAATAAAAGTATTGTTCTGCACTTTGGCGTGAGGAAAATTTTTTTCCAGATAATCCCGCAGAATGCCCTCGCGCAGGCCGCAGGAGCTTACATAACAGCCGCTGAAGCCCAGCTCTTCCATAACGGTCTGCAAAATGGCGGCCCCGGGAATAATGATATTTGCGCGCTTGGGGTGCATTCCGGATATATTTCTGCGCTCTTCTTCGGTTTTGGAACACAGCAGGCGCACAACTTTGCACAGACTTTTATAAGAAAGAAAATTTTCTTCTATGAGATGTTCTTCCTCAAAACCGCGCGCAAAATTCAGCAGACACTGCACGGTGCCGGAGCTGACAACCATTTGCTCCAAAACATAAGAAGACATACGTCCCAAGGTATGGCTGGCCTCAAGACGGACATAGTTCTGCATTTGCCGGTATTCCTGTTCGGAAACGGTTCCGTGCTTATCCTGCATAAACATATTTGCCATGCGCACGCAGCCGATTTTGACAGAATCGAGCTCCCTGTGCATATAGGAATCCCCGACAATAAACTCCGTACTGCCGCCGCCGACATCAAGATAAAAACGCAGGGTATCGGACACGGGAAAATCCTGCGATACGCCTTTATAAATCAGCCTTGCCTCTTCCACGCCCGAAATGGAATAAAAACTTATGCCTGTCTGTTCGGTCAGGCGGTTCAGAAAATCCCTGCCGTTTTTGGCGTCGCGCACGGCAGAAGTGGCAACGGCAAGACATTCGTCGGTATTATATTCTTTGCAGATATCGGCGAACATTTTTAACACGTCCGCTGTCCGCTGCATGGCGTCCTGCTTGAGTTCGTTATCCAAAAATGCGCCCTGTCCGAGCTGCACCATTTCCCGTTCCTGCGTCAAAAGATCAGTGGAACCGTCAGGATTTATCTGTACGATGTTCATGCGCACGGAATTGCTTCCAAGGTCTATAACCCCGACAACCTTTGAATCAGTAAGTCTAACCATGTGTATTTCTGCCCGCGGCAAAAGACGGGCTTCCCTTTAAAATATAAAAAAAGCAATGCATTATGCATTGCTTTCGTTAAGTTCTAATGAGTGCCGCAAACCTTGGAAACCGGAAGAACCTTGATATTGTGCTTTTTCAGTTCTTCAAGCGCGTATTCCGTTCTGTCGAGGCGGAAAATAAGTGTGGCGTTTTCGCTGTTTTTCTGTACAAACGCATACATATATTCCACATTTACGCCGGCTTTGTCCAAAACTTCCAAAATAGCCTGCAGACCGCCGGGGTTATCGCCCACTTCAACGGCAACCACGCCTGTTTTGCCGACAGTAAAGCCTTTTTCTTTCAGCACGCTCTGAGCTTTGGCGGTATCGTCCACAATAAGGCGCAAAATGCCGAAATCGGACGTGTCTGCCAAAGATAAGGCACGGATATTGATATGTGCGTCGGAAAGGGTTTTGGTAACTTCCATCAGGCGGCCGGCTTTATTTTCAAGAAAAATAGAAATCTGTTCAACTATCATATTTAGCCTTCTTTCTTTTCGTTTTTGTCGTCGTTTTTATTCGGCGTAATGTCTATTTCGTCAGGCTGGGTCGCACCCTGTTTAAAATTCCGTATAGCCTTGCCAAGGCCGCTTCCGATTTCCGGAAGACGCTTAGCCCCGAAAATAACAAGAACCAGCACCAAAATAATCAGCAGTTCCTGCATACCAATTCCAAACATACTTACCTCCGTCCTTCACGTTACCTTATATATACCCGTCAATCAAGCTTTGGTCAAGTAATCAAGTCACATAAAAAAATCAGCCCGCACCGCCGAGATAGTGCAGACGGGCCCTGCGCTTTTCTTCTCTGTACAGGTTTATTGTCCTGTCAAACTCTTCCTGCCCAATAAGCGGCGCCAGCGAAGCAAGGAAATCTTCGTCAAGGGGCAAAAACGCTTCAAAAGCCTTGGCTTCGCCGCATTCTCCCGCCTGTTCCAAACGGAACACTTCCGCAAGCACGGCACTGCCGAGCGCCTGAACCTTTTCGCTTATGCCCAGTTCTTCTTCCTGCATAAGCAGTCTGCCAAGTTCCCTGCGTTCTTCTTTGGTCATTGCCTTTCCTCGCTTTTTGAGAGTTTTGCAGCGTCCATAAACAGCCGAATCTTCCTTCGCTCCGTACCGCCGTCCGCTACTGCAGCCTCATGCTGCTGCGGCGTATTTCGGCGGCTTCTCCGGTTTTGCCCTGCGCGTCCAAGGCCCTGGCAAGTTCCGCCCAGGCCGTGCGGCGGAACGGCAAAAGGGCAATGCTCTGTCTGGCAAGCACCTCCGCAAGGTGCGCGTCTTCGTGACTGTCCAGATACAGACCTGCCAAAAGCTGCAGGCTCACGGCATCTTCGCCGTTTTTCTGCAGGGCAAGCTGCAGATATTCGCGGGCTTTGTCCAAACGCCCCTGCTGCATATACAGTTTTGCCAAACAGCGGTACGGCACGGAACTTTCGGGATTTGCCCGCAAAGCCAAACCGTACTGTTCCTGCGCACTTTCAACATCTTTTTCTTTTTCCGCAATTTCGCCGAGACGAATGCGCGCATATACATGGTCGGGTTTTATGGCAAGGCTTGCCAGAAAAAATTCCTTGGCGGCCTTTCTGTCCTCAAGGGCAAGGCAGGCAGTGCCGAGATTATAACAGGTGGTAAAATCCCTGCTGTTTTTGCTGTAAGCCACTTCAAAAGCGTTTTTCGCTTCGGCGTTCCTGCCAAGATCCGCAAGACATACCCCAAGGGAATTCCATGCCAGAATATTGTCGGTATCCGCCAAAAGCGCCATGCGGTATTCTTCCGCCGCCCCAAAGGTATCGCCAAGGCTGAATTTTCTGTCCGCACTGATGTTTATGGCCAAACTGTCCAAAATTCCCACATGAGGCGCCGGCAGAAGCAAGGCATAATTCAGCGCCTTGCGCACGCCCTCCCACATTTCCGCGGGACTGTATGTCAAAAACGGATAAGAGCAAAGCCCCGCCGCACCGTGCATACGGAATTTCTTCCCGATATGCGCAAGCGCGTCTTTATACAAATTTTCCAAAGCAGCCGCCGTGCTGTTTTTATGATAAACCAAAATGCTGTTGAAACTCAGCATACCGAATTTCGGCGTTTCCGCATAAATGCCGTTTTCTTTGCCGTTTATACGCAAAAATTCCGCCAATTCGTACAGTACGGCTTTCATGACCTGAGCAGTATCCTGCCGCAGCGCAGAATCGGAATCCGCCTGCGCTTCGGTAAGCTCCTGCACGTCAGGCCACTGAAAAAGCAGCAGGGCAAGGGCAAATTCCGGTTTCTGCTCCCGCGCCATATCCTCGTTCACGGCATTGACAAAATCACGGTATGCAAGGCAGGTATTATCGCCGTCAAAAGCAAAGGCGGCAAAAGGCCGCTCCGTAACATAAAAAAGCCTGTCTCCCGCATTTATGCTTACGGTAGGATTGTCAAGAAGAAGAATTTCCGCTTCGGCATGATTTTTATACACCCTGCGCAGCACGATTTCGCCTTTGCGCACATCTTCCGCGCCGCCTGCGCCCGTACCGCCCACACTGAAACACATTCCTTCGCAGGCGCCGCTTTCCCTGCCCAAATCAACTTCCAGACGGGAATAAGGCTTTACCGCGGCAACACTACCGCCGTGCAGAAGTATCTGCCTGTACGCAAGGCTCTGCACGGCCGCCCCGCGTTTTTCCGCCGCGGCCTTCAGGCGTTCAGCCGCCAGTTTTGCTTTATGCACAAGCAAATGCGGAACTTCCTCGGCACTGCGCGAATCGGCCGTGCCGTCCCAGTCCTGGGGAAACAGGGCATACCCGGCGCAAAGACTGAGCGTAGCGCTTTTTTCCCGCAGCAGGGGCTTTTTATAGACGTCAAAAGGCACGCTTTCCGTTATGGCAAGACAGTCATGGGCAAGATTGTCCATCATTTTGCGTGTGGCGCCCGGAAACAGTACAGCAAAATTATTTTCGTCAAGCAGCGTGCACGCGGCTTCGCTCGGCACGCTTGCCCGGATTTTTTCCGCCAGCACGGCATAATACCGCTCCGCCGCATGATAGCCTTTATGCCGCCGCACAGCCTCCAGCCCCAATACCGGCAAAACCATAAGCCCGACACTGCTCTGCTTTGAAGCGGACAAAACATATTCCGTTTCCCCGTATCCCTCAAAAATCCCGGACAATGCGGACGCAAAGCCGGCAAGCGGAAACTCGTCGGACTGTTTGTGCATACCGTGCTGCATAGTGCTGAGAAAATAGGAGTTAATGGCATGAATTTCTTTTTTCAGTTTTTCCATGAAAAAGCGAGGACGCAGAAGACCGCTGCGTTCGTCCAGCCGTTCTTTTTTGCACAGCTCGATTTTTTCCAGGCAAAGCTGCGCGGCAGCAGGCAGCAGGGCAGACACGTCCTCCTGCCGCACGCCTCCGAGCAGCAGCACGCCCAGCAAAAAGCCGTTATGCCGCAGCGGCAGCAGCAGTTTTTGTTCTTCCGCTATATACGTGCATTGTTTTAACTCGTCTTCCACGGGGAAATACAGAGCATGACTTTCAAACGGGAGAAAATTCCGCAAATCCCTGCACAGCATCTCCTCATGCAGCAGCAAATCGCGGCGCGACAAAACCATACGGGTTTCCGCAAATTGTCTTTCAAGTTCGGCTATCGGCATACTGTCCTCACGCAATTATCGCAAATATAAAACAAAAGGCACCAAAAACGGCACGGCAAGAGTCAAAACCACTCCGGTAAAAATGGCAATAATAGCATAGCGCTCCCCGCAGAATTTTGCAATAACAGGCAGAGAACTGTCGTTGGAAGTGGCGCCGCCGGCAAAAATCGGACCGAGCAGGCCGAACCCTTTTATCATTACCGGCGTAAAAACAAGACAGATTACCTCGCGCATGATATTGGCAAGCAGAGCCACGGAACCCAAAGCAGGACTTACCTGCTGCGAAATAATGGTGGAAGAAAGGCTGTAATAGCCGAGCCCCATGCCCACGGCAACGGCATCAAGCACAGGCAGGGACGGCACAAGAAAACTTGCCGCGGCAGATCCGAGTGCTGTGCCTGCCACCGTGGCGGCCGGCATGACAAGTATCGTGCCTTTGAGTTCCTGAATGATTTTAAAAGCGTGCAAATCAAAGCCAACACTCATTCCTGCCAGAAAAAGCAGTATGTACAGCGCCCATTCGGCATACACGCCTTCGGACAGTTCCCGCGGAAGATACTCCCCGCTGCCCAAAAAAATACCGCTCAGAAAAAAACACAGCACTATGCAGGAACTTTTTATGGCCGCCCATTTGCTGCCGGCAACTGCCTCATCGTTTTTGTGCGAAACCGTATGGTCAGAAGCGCGCAGCGCCTCCCTGTAAAAAAGCTTGGCAGTCAGCAGAGCAAAAACCAAAGAACCGAGCACGGCAAAAAACGTAACGCACAGAGCCTGCAGACCGATAACCTGTATTTCCCGCATAATGCCCGCATCAGCCCCCAGCCCGAGTCCCAGCAAAAACAGCAGCACCCAAACGGAAAACGTCAGCAGTCTGTCCGTAAGGCTGACGGTGCGGCGCGATTTGCGGAAAAGATATCCGAAAGGAATTCCAGCTACAAGCACATAAATAGAAGTAAACATTAATCTTTTCCTTTAATAATCCCATTATAAAGATATGTAAGGGTAATATTTTCGGGCAGTTTTTTTTTCACAATGGCAAAACCAGCCAAAAACAATACTCCGTAAACGGCAAGACTGGCATAAACAGCCAAATCCTGTTCGGTTTTTCCGGCATTGCCGAGTACGGCAAACAAAAGGTTTTGGGGAACATACCCCAGCACGGAACCCAGCCAAAACTGCCAGAACGGAATTGCCGCCGCCCCGGCGACCATATTCAGCAAAGTATTGCTGCCCACGGGCATTATGCGTATGCCTACGGCAACACCGAATGCGGATTTGGCAAAAACCGCTTCAAGGCACCGTATGCGCTTGGCCATTTTCTGCCGAAAAAAATTTTTTGCCAAAAAAACCGCCGTATGCCATGGACAGCAGACAGCCAAGCCCCGCTCCCAGCGAAACGGTCACCGCGGCAATTTTCCAGCCGTAAAAATATCCTGCAACCAAACTGAGAACCTGACGGGGAACAAAGAAAAACGTACCGATGCCGCTCAGTACGAAAAAAAGCGCAATGCCCAGATTTCCGAAACGCTGCACATACTGCTGCGTAAATGCCGCCAAAGACTGAAAGTCCACGCCGCAGCGCTGAAACAGCGCATACAGAACCACGCAGAACACAATCAGCGACCCGGCTCTTGCCGCCCGCAGCAAAAAAATCCCGAACTGCTTCATACCTGCCTTTCCGCGCATATCTGTTCCGGCATTCAAAACGATCCCGCATTCCGTTTATTTGTCTGCGTGCGGCTCAAGCCCGACACGAAACCACAATACGCCAAAAAGAACAAGCTGCCCCGCCAAAAGAATATAATCGCGGCAAAGCACGGCAAACACGCAGACCACCGCCGCGCCGACAGACAAATATACCCTGCGCAGCACAAGCGTATTGTACCGCGGCCTGCGTTTTTCGGCCTGTCCCTGCTGCCGCGCGCCTGCTTTGCGGAAGCTTCGGCGGCTTCCGAACCCTATTGACGCGCCGGCAAGCACCCAAGCGAAAATCTGCAGGGCAAAGGCAAAACAAAAAAGCATATTTTCAATCATTTCAACCTGCTTGAAAAAAACACAATTATCCCGTATACTGTTTGGGACACGTTTTCCTTTGTACCCGCAAAAGCCCTGTGAGTAAAGCAAATTATGCACCCTGAAATACCCGAACATATCTTCCGCGAATACGACATACGCGGCGTCATGGATACGGAAATTACCGAAGAATTTGTGTACTGCCTCGGCTTTGTGCTTGCGGATTTTTTCAAAAGCAAAGGACACGGCAGAGTGCTTCTCGGCTATGATACCAGAAGAAACTCCGCCCTGTACCACGATATTCTGGCAAAAGTCCTTGCCCATGAGGGACTGCACACCGTCAGCCTCGGCCTTGTTCCCACGCCCTGCCTGTATTTTGCCGTGCACAGCCTTTGCCTTCCCGCAGGAATCATGGTTACGGCAAGCCACAATCCCGCAGCTTACGGCGGTTTTAAGCTTTGGAGCGGCAAAACCGTGCTTTCCGGCGAAGAAATACGCGGCCTGTATCCCAAAATGCTGGATTTTGCCGAAAAGCTGAAAAACGAAAAGCGCACCGGCCGCGAGTATGCCGACACGCCTGCCCCCAAACAGGGCTTTATCCAATTTTTCGATATTGCGCCGAGCTATGCCGAAAAAGTTTCCGAACATATTCCGCCCCTTTCCTGCTCCGTGCTGATAGACGGCGGCAACGGCGCCGCAGGCAGGCTCTGCGCGGAAATTTTCCGCAGAAACGGGGCACAGGTGCAGGAACTTTTCTGCGAATACGCCGAAGACTTTCCCAACCACGAACCGGACCCCACCAAAGAAAAAAATATCCAAACATTCCTAACCGCCCTGAAAAACGGTTCTTTTCAATACGGCATAGCCCTTGACGGCGACGGCGACCGCGTCGTGCTTGCGGACAAAAACGGCCGCGCCCTCAAAAGCGACGAACTCATGAGCATTTTTATCCGCGACATTGCCGCCAGAAAAAACAATCCGCTTTTTTTGCTGGACGTAAAATGCTCCGAGCGCTTGGCGGACGAAATAACACAGCTGCGGGCGCGCTGCCGCTTCATGCCCACGGGCCACTCCCTGCTGAAAAAAGGTATGCTTGCCACGGACGCCGAATTCGGCGGCGAATTTTCCGGACATTTTTTCCATAAAGAAAACTGGTACAGAACCGACGACGGCATACTCACCGCCCTGCGCGCCGTTGCCATACTGGAACGGAACGGACTTGACCTGACAGCCCTGCCCGCATGGCCGGCCGCGGTTTCCGGCGAAGAAATCGGCATACCCTGCACCAAGGAACAAAAAAAACACCTCAACCGAAAACTGGCGGAACATTTTTGCAGACACTATCCTCAAGCCGAGCATAACCGCACGGACGGCATACGCTGCGTGTTCAGGCACGGCCCGTTCAAAGGGGCATGGTTTCTGGCGCGCACGTCCCAAACCAGCGAACAGATTACCCTCCGTTTTGAAGCGGCGGACGAAAACACCTTCCGTGCCCTGAAGACGGAAGTTCTGCAGGCTGTGGGGAAAATCCTCCAAGCATAAGAAATGCTTTGACTAAACAGGGCTTATTTATTACACTTGGCAGCACAAAAAGGGGATATGATGCATACAAAAAACAAAACAGGACAACCGAAAACTTCTGCCAAAAAAATCGAAGGCTTATGCTATGAACCCTGGGGGCTCCCCACGGAACGCGTTGTCCGCCTGCAGGCGCAGTTTGCCCAAAAAGAAGCAGAACAGTCCCCTGCGCGGGAAATCATACGCCACATCATCACCCCCGCGGAACTTCTGCACACTTACAAAAAACGCGCAGCTCCCCGCACCGTCCACACCAAACCGCAAACCGATATTTACAAATATTCCCGTTCGCGCATGGTCCGCGAACAGCTGGAAGCACGGGGCATTACCGATCAAAACGTGCTGCACGCCATGAGCGTTGTGCCGCGGCATCTTTTCGTCAGCGAAGCCCTGCACTCCACCGCCTACGACGACAGGCCCCTGCCCATAGCCTGCGGCCAGACGATTTCCCAGCCCTATACCGTAGCCCTCATGTGCCAGCTGCTTATGGCGGAAAAAGGCATGAACGTTTTGGAAATAGGCACGGGGTCCGGCTACCAGGCGGCCGTTCTCCGGGAAATGGGGCTGAAAGTCTTTTCCGTGGAACGCATTGCACAGCTGTATACAAAAACCAAAACCCTGCTGACCAAAACCCTCGGCTATGCCGACATACTGCTTTTCCTTTCCGACGGAACCCTGGGACTGGAACAGTTCGCGCCCTTTGACCGCATTATCGTTGCGGCGGGCGGCCCGTCCGTTCCCGAAGCCCTGAAAAGCCAAATGGCGGACAAAGGCATTATGCTTATTCCCGTGGGCAGGGAAAAAATGACCCAAAACCTTATCCGCGTATTCAAAAACAACGGCAGCTGCAAAGAAGAAAACCACGGAGCAACCACGTTTGTGGATCTTGTCGGCTCCCAAGGCTGGTAACGGACATATGAAAAGGCGTTTATACGACTATACTCTCTGGAATCTGTTTTTGCTCACCGTCGGCGCGGCATTCGTGACATTTGCCGTGCAGAACGTGGCCGCTCCCCACGGCTTCCTGACCGGAGGCATCATGGGTGTCAGCCTTTTGTGCACCTACCTTACGGGCGACCTGCTTCCCGCCACTACCTGGAACCTGCTTTTCAACATTCCGCTTATGATTTTCAGCTGGTTCAACATCAGCCGCGCCTTTGTGATATACACCACCTACGGCACCTTTGCCATGTCAGCCTGGGGCGTTGTCCTGCAGGGAATTACCGTGCCCATTCAGGATCCGCTGTACGCCTGCATACTTTCCGGCGTACTTTACGGCACAGGCTGCGGCGTCATGCTCAAAACCAAGGGCTCCAGCGGCGGCCTTGACTTTATCGCCGCCTACCTCAACCAAAAATGGGGCGTGCAGTTCGGCAGTTTTTCCTTTATGTTCAACTGCGTTATCTTCATGACTTCCGTTTTCAGCATCAGCCCGGATCTTATCATTATTTCCTTTATCCAAATTTTCATCGTAGGACAGGTGACCAACCATGTCGTCGGTATGTTCAACCAGCGCAAAATGGTCGTCATCATCACCAATAAAGGCCAGGAACTTTGCATGGAAATAGCCAAAACCGGCGGCCGCACCACCATTTTGCCCGCCTACGGCGGCTACAGCCACGAAGCAAAGGAAATTGTCATCACCATCACCACCCAAACAGGCATTAAAGCTGTGGAAGAGCTTGTTTTCAGGCACGACCCCCACGCCATGTTCATAGCGGAAGACACCCTCTATGCCGTGGGCGGCCAATACCGCAGAATTTCAAAATAATTTTAAAAAGGAGAATATATGTCCGCCCTATACGAACAGAAAAACAAACCCTTACCGACCGATTATTACGGTGACAATGTTTTCAATGATAAAGCAATGCGGCAGCACCTGCCAAAGGCGGTCTATAAATCCTTAAAACAAACCATCGAAAAAGGCGAAAAACTCGACCCCGCCATTGCGGACGTCGTGGCCTCCGCCATTAAAGACTGGGCCGTAAGCAAAGGAGCAACCCACTATACCCACGTTTTCTATCCCCTTACCGACAACAGCGCCGAAAAGCATGACGGCTTCCTTACCCCCGACGAAAACGGCGGCGCCATTGCCGAGTTCAGCGGCTCCAATCTCGTAAAAGGCGAAGCCGACGGCTCTTCCCTGCCCTCAGGCGGCCTGCGCTCCACCTTTGAAGCCCGCGGCTACACGGCCTGGGACGTAACAAGCCCTGCCTACGTAATGGAAAACGCAGGAGGCATAGTGCTGTGCATTCCCACGTTCTTCCTTTCCTGGACAGGCCTTGCTTTGGACAAAAAAACCCCGCTCCTGCGCTCCAACCAGGCCATTAACAAACAGGCTCAGCGCGTACTCAAGCTTTTCGGCGTGGAAACCAACCTGCCCATTGCCGCCAACGGCGGACTGGAACAGGAATATTTCCTGGTTGACCGCGACTACGTTATGAAACGGCCCGACCTGCTCATCGCAGGCCGCACGCTTTTCGGCGCAAAACCGCCGAAAGGACAGGAATTTGAAGACCAATACTACGGTGTTATTCCCGAACGCGTGTTCGCCTATATGATTGAGGTCGAACAGGAACTCTACAAACTCGGCGTTCCCGTCAAAACCCGCCATAACGAAGTGGCGCCCAGCCAATACGAAATTGCCCCGCTTTTTGAAGCCGCAAACCTCGCCACCGACCACAACCAGCTCATTATGACCGTACTGCGCCGCGTTGCCAGAAAGCACAACCTTGTGTGCCTGCTCCACGAAAAACCGTTCCAAGGCCTGAACGGCTCCGGCAAACACGTCAACTATTCCATAGGCAACCGCGAAGTGGGCAACCTTTTCGATCCCGGCGACACCCCGCACGACAACGCGCAGTTTTTGGTTTTTCTCTGCGCCGTTATCCGCGCCATTCATAAATACGGCGCATTTCTGCGCGCCACCGTGGCTTCCGCTTCCAACGACTTCCGCCTCGGCGCCCACGAAGCGCCGCCAGCCATTATGTCCCTGTTCATCGGCGATCAGCTGCAGGACGTATTGGAACAGTTCCGCATCGGCGAAGTCAAAGGCAGCCGCAAAAAACGCATTATGAACGTGGGCGTGGACACCCTGCCGCCCATTCCTGCCGACCCCGGCGACAGAAACCGCACCAGCCCCTTCGCTTTTGTGGGCAACCGCTTTGAATTCCGCGCCGTGGGCTCTTCCCAAAACCCCGCAGGTTCCATTGTGGCGCTGAACACCATGATTGCGGAAAGCCTGGATTTCTGCGCCACATTCATTGAACGCGAAATGCAGAAAGACTGCGCCCTGGGCGAAGCCGTGCAGAAACTCATTGCCTACGTGGTGGAAGAACACAGTGCAGTACTCTTTAACGGCGACGGCTATTCCCAAGTATGGCACAAGGAAGCGGAACGCCGCAAACTGCCCATTCACCCCCATACTCCCGACGCCCTGCCCGTCTTCACGCATCCGGAAATCATAGACCTGTGCACCCGCTACAACGTGCTGTGCCGCGAAGAACTGCGCTCCCGTCAGGAAGTATATTTCGAACAATACATTAAAACCACCCACACCGAAGCCAAGCTTGCCCTCAGCATGGCCCGCACCAACATTTACCCCGCCGCCATGCGCTATCAGACGGAACTTGCAAAAAACCACAAAGTGCTGGCCGGGCTCGGCATAGAAAACAATGACAGACTGCTCAAAGAAGTAAGCGGACTCATTGTCAGACTCGACGAAGCCATACGCGAACTGCAGGTACAGATCGAAACCGATCCCGTTGACGCAAAAGACCGCGAAAACGCAGGCAAAAATCCCGGTCTTGCCCCCAACATCCAAGCTGCCGAAGCAGAACACTGCCGCAGCAAAATTCTGCCTGCCATGAACGGACTGCGCCAAATCGCAGACACGCTGGAAAGCATGGTCGCCGAAGATTTGTGGCCTTTCCCGAGCTACCAAAATATGCTGTTCGTAAAATAATCCGATACGCAGAACATATTCCGCACACTGCGGCACAAAAAAAATCCTTCCCAACGGGAAGGATTTTTTATGCGCCGTATCAGGCAAATACAATTTGCCGTTATGCCTGCGCAGGCTGTTTTTCGTATTTTCTGTTCCAGCCGGTAAGCGCGGAGAAAATAATTACCGCAAGCAGAGCCCAGGAATAGGGGTTCATCAGCGCGGCACTGACGGAAGGAGCTTCTATGCCCCAGGTTTCCGCAGCCGTTACCAAGGTGCCGTACCAAACCGCAACCGCAATGTGCCACGGCAAAATAAAGAATATGGTGCAGACCGCACAGTCCATAAGGTTGGCGCGTCTTGCCACGGCAAGTCCGAATTTTTCACCCATGGGACGCACAAGAGAAGGACCGACCAAGAGCAATGCGGGCGCATTGGCGGAAATCGGCACAGAGGCAATAACCGTTACGCCGATAATGAACAATTCCGCCTGGGAAACGGTTGCAACAATGCTTCTGTTGGCAAATTCCAGAATTTTTTCCAAAATGCCGCATTCCACAAGAATTTGCGTTACCGCCAAAATCAAAATGGCAAAAATAATCGCGCCGACTACGCCCTCAATGCCGTTTTGGATAATGCCCGTGCTTTGGCCTGCTTCCGGAATGCCGAAGAAGTCCGTAAACTTCAGCGTACCGATGGCCACACTGATTATCATGGCAGAAATATTGCCGTAAATGAGCGATTCGATAATGTGTCTGCCAAGCAGTGCGCTGACTACGACTATAGCCATGGCAATCAGCAGGAATACTCCTGACGGATTCAGCTGCGCATGCAGGTCAGGCATAATGTTTACTTCTCTGCCGCCGCCGAAAATAAAGAAAATAACGGCGGAAATGGCTGCCGCGCTTATGGACAGCGGAAAACGGCTGCGCACGACGTCGCGCATTTCTGCGCCCTGCGTATACGCAGATACAATGGTCGTATCGGAAATGGGCGCAAGGTTGTCCCCGAAAGCCGCCCCGGACAAAATCGCCGTACCGAGCATAACCGGATCACAGCCGAGAAAAACACCCGCAGGATACAAAACCGGCGTCAATGACAGGCAGGTACCCGTACTGGTGCCCGTGCCGAGAGAAAAAAGCATGGCTACCACAAACACAAGCACGGTAAAAATCGATCCCTGCGCCCCGGTTGACATACCAAGCCATAAAAGACCGTTTACCAAACCGCCCTCGGCCATAATTTTGCCGAACACACCGGCAAAAAGCCACGCCGTAACAATAACAATACCCGTTTCATTGCCGATGCCGCGCATGGCTGCCTGGCAATATTCAAATTTGTTTTTGGCAAAAAACAAGCCGCCGGCAATGGCAAGCCAGCCGCAGGCCCAAAACGGTTTGGTGCCGCCGCGTTCTGCCACGGAAAGCCAAACAAGGCCGACGATAAGAATCAAAAGAGGAACCATTCCTCCCCAAATGCCGCCATACATCTGAAGAAATTCCTTCTTCCCTGCCTCTGTTTTTTCACACATGACATACTCCTTTTTCTACGTACATCTATAATATGTCGACATTTAGAAAATATAATTTTAAAATTGTTTCGTCAAGCAATAACTTTTGCAAACCGACTAAAATAAAAAAACGGTTTAATCTGTATTTTTGTATACTGAATCAACGGCAAAAAAGCCTGTCTTCCGACAGGCTTTTTGCAATGCAATATCAAAATGCAATTTCAAATTAACTGATTAGGATAGTATCCGAATTAACGGTACTGATTATAGCAGTTATAACATTATCTGCAAAAACAACTTATTTTAATTATAAAAAAATTTTCTTTTGCTGTTCTTCGCGAATGTACGGAGCTTTGCCGAAAAATTCGGCAAAGCTCCGTACATTCCGCGCAATAATGAGGCCCTGGAGAGCCACCCAAAGGGCGACAATTCGCTTGCGTCAGTGAGCTTGCGAACTTTACGCAAACAGGCAGCAGCGCAATTACATTTTCCCCGAAAAAAATTTTACAGCCTCTTGCCCAACCCCCCAAAAAAAACAACCGTTAGCCGTAACCGCAGCGTTTAGAACGGAGAAATCATTTCCAGGAAGCGGGACAGCCAGCCTGGTTTTTGCTTTTGGCTCAAAACACCCTGACCGTAGTATTCTATTTTGGCATTGGCTATCTGGGTGGAAGCAATGGTGTTGCTTGCGGAAATATCCCGCGCACGGATAATGCCCGTCACCACCATAAACTGGGTTTCGTTATTCAGGGTTATTTCCCGTACGGCCTCTATCTGCAGATTGCCGTCGGGAAGCACGTTGATAACCCGCGCAGCCAGCGTGGCCGTAATTGTGCTGTTTCTGGTGGATTCCGCATCGCCGGAAAAATCGCTGGAACTGGAAGCGTCAAAAATCGGGGAACTTGCGCCTATGGGAATGCCAAACAGACTATTTCTGTTTGCCAGGGCGGAAACTGTCAAAGAATGGGTATTGTCCCTGGTGGCGTCGGTCGTCACTTCCTGGGAACCGGACTGCTGTTCGATAACGTTTATGGTCACGATATCGCCCACGCGTCTTGCCCGGCCGTCCTCATAAATGGAACGGAACTGATTGGGATTATACAGACTGCCCGGATTGTCATAGGTCGGCGCAGGCTCCTGATACACTGCCGGCTGCATAACCGGCTGCGTAACTTTCGGCGCCTCGCGGCTCGCACTGCACCCGGACATACACAGCATTGCCGCCATGCCCAAAACCGTACCTGCCTGTCCAAAATATGCAAATGTTTTCATAATCCCCTACTTTGCAAGAAGAGTGTCCGAGTCTTGCACTTTTCCGTAAATTTGTTTTTTAGAATCAATATTGCGGACCAAAATGGTATCGCCCATGGCTCCGTCTTCCATGGCTTCCACCAAAACGCTGAGATGAACGCCGTTATTGCTGTACACAAGCGTTGCTTTATCGCCTTTTTTTATGGCAGACAGCGGCTTAAGATCCGTTACGCTTATGGCTTCCAAAGCGCCGAGAGAACGCGTAAGCTGCCAGGGGCCGCCTTTTCCGTCCCAAAGTTCGGCGCGTTCATAGGCCAAATTAACATTTTTAAAAGTAATATCCTGCGGATACAGCGTATCGCCTTTTGCCAGAGGCCGTGCCGTTGCCGGGGTATCCACCCACACGTTTAAAAATGCCGATCCGGTAAAACGCTGTACGATTTTGCCGTCTATTTCCTGAATGGCAAAACGCAGGTTTATTCTGCCGGGTTCCACAACGGTATTTTCCAGCACCAAATTCTGCGAACGGCTGCTGACAAAAATATACGCCGGCAGCCGAAAATCCGTCAAATCACAGCGGCCGTCCAGCTTGTTCATCTGCGGCGTCAGATACTGCACAGCCATTTTCCGCAGCATATCCTCACGCACGACTTCCCCGCCTTTCTGCAAAACCAGCGCGTTGGGCAGAAGGCAGGAATCGGCATACATTCCAAGGCTTGCCCGC
Organism: uncultured Desulfovibrionaceae bacterium; assembly: GCA_949299515.1. Taxonomy (GTDB): domain Bacteria; phylum Desulfobacterota; class Desulfovibrionia; order Desulfovibrionales; family Desulfovibrionaceae; genus Taurinivorans. The sequence continues at coordinate 162,245 of CASGAP010000001.1, read as the reverse complement.
AGGGCTTCTTTTAAATTGGCTTTGCTGATTTTATAGGGTTTTCCGAGCTGAGGAGGACTGTCCCATAAACGGGTTTTTGCCAGTTCCTGCCATTTTTCGGGAGAAATCGCGCCGAGCGGTTCTGCAATTTCACCAAGCAGGACAGTATCGCCGCGCACAATGGCCGCATCAAAAATTTTCAGCCGCCACACGTTATCGGCCAACGGCTCGCTGTATCTGCCGCTCTGCACGCTGTTGCTGTCACTGTACGCCTGCTTTGCAAAAACCGGGACAGCGGCAAGCATAAACAGACAGGAAGCAAACACACATAACAGTTTTAAGTCAAATCTATGACATAAAATGTTTCTGAAAAAAACACTGCCGTGCATATGCTCCCCCTAAGCCGTATTATGAACGTTTTACGTTAATTGCCGTCTGCAGCATGGTATCAGAGGTCTGAATGGCTTTTGAATTCATTTCGTAGGCACGCTGGCCGACAATCATATTAACCATTTCTTCCACAATTTCCACGTTGGACATTTCCAAAAAGCCCTGCGCCAGGGTTCCGACGTTATCTTCGCCCGGCACGCCCTGAATGGCTTCGCCGGAAGCTTCCGTAGGCATATACAGGTTTCTGCCGCGGGCATCGAGGCCTGCGTTGTTGACAAACGTATAAATAGGAATGTCTGCCGCCGCGATTTCGTTGGACTGGCTGTCAAGACAGACAATTTCCCCGTCTTCGGAAATGGCTATGGAACGGGTTTCCGGCGGCACGGTAAATTCCGGCTGCAGCACATAGCCGTTGGCCGTCACAATAACGCCGTCGGAATTCAGCTTAAATGCGCCGGAACGGGTATACATCAGCTCTTCGCCCACCTGAACCTGAAAAAAGCCTTCGCCTTCAATGGCAACGTCCAACGGGTTATCTGTACTTTGAAAATCGCCCTGTGTAAAGAATTTATGCACGGAAACATTGCGCACGCCCATACCGACCTGAATGCCCACAGGAATTTGCCCGTCACCCGGAGCAGGAGAACCTGCTATTTTCATGGTTTGATACATCAAATCCTCAAACTCGGCCCTGCTTTTTTTAAAGCCCGATGTGTTTACGTTTGCCAAGTTGTTTGAAATAACGTCAATATTCAGCTGCTGCGCGTGCATACCTGTTGCCGCAGACCATAATGAACGCATCATATTGCTATCCTCACTTTACTAGCGAGCCTTGCCCACAGTAGAAATTGCCTGTTTATCCACATCGTTTGCCGTGCTCATCACTTTTTGCTGAGCCTCGAACATACGCTGCACTTCGATCATATTCACCATTTCGTACACAACATTCACATTGGCGGCTTCCGTATACCCTTGGCTGACCATGGTTCCTTCGCCGTCCAGCACGTTCTGCAGAGCCATGCCCTCGGGCACGCCGTACAGATTATTGCCTACTTTTTTCAAAAGCTGGGGATCTTCCACAGTAACCACGTCAAGCTGACCCACTTCCACGCCGTCGGCAAAAATGCCGCCGTCCTGCGTGATATGGATATTGCGTGAATTTGGCGGCAGCACGATATTGCCGCCTATGCCCTGCACAGGATAGCCCTGCTTGGTCATCAGCGTACCGTCGGGCCCCTTGGTAAAAGCACTGGAACGTGTCAAATATTCGCCCTGCGGCGCCTGCACCCGATAAAATCCTTCACCCACTATGGCAATATCAAGCTGATTGCCCGTAAACTGCAGACTGCCTTGGGAAAAATCCGTTTCCTTGGTGGCGATACGGGTTCTCGCCCTCAGGCACTGTTCCGGGAATAACGGCTCAGAACGGAGATTTTCCAGCGGTTCGCGGATAAAATCATGGGCAAAATGTATCATAGTATCTTTAAACGCCAGCGCGTCCGCTTTATAGCCTGCCGTATTGACGTTGGCCAAGTTATTGCTGATCATTGCCATTCTGTGTTCTGTGGTAAGTGACGCAAACAATCCTGTATATAGTGCGTTTTGCATACAAACTCCTTGCCGTTGACAGCCTGTCATAAATCTGACGAAATTCTGCTTGACTGCCCAGCTATGCATACTAAAGCAAAGAGCGTGCCAAAAGTTTAAAATATTCCGCACCGTTTTGTGTTCCGTCATGCATAAAAAAACTTCCCGCAGAAACGGGAAGTTTTCAATCATTCGGAATATTGGGCGGCAAGCTTATTTGGAACGCAGATCCATATACCACTGTCCCGCTTTTTCCATAAGTTTAAGACTGCGTTGCGCCATTACATACGGGTCGTTTATATACCCGTCAAGCAGAACCGTATTGTCAAAAATACCCCAGACCATTTCTTCAAAAAGACCGGAACGGCTGTCGTCCTTATAAATGGCAAGCAAAGAACGGATAAGGGCATGGTCGGGATTGATTTCCAGCACTTTCGGCGGAACGCTGTCGTCCTTTTGGAAAGAGCGCATAAGCTTTTCCATGGTTGAACTTACGCCGTCCTGCGTTGCCATGCAGGCAGGACTGCCGGAAAGACGGTCCGTGCGCTTGACGTCTTTCACCTTATCGCCGAGAATTTCTTTCATGCGTTCGAGCATTTGCTCAAATTCGGTCTGTTCCAGTTCGGAAAGTTTCGGCAGTTCTTCTTCGGATTTTTCCACGTCGGCAAAGGCGTCCAAAGCGTGCGCATCTGCCTGTTCAATGTTTTTAAAGGTGAAATCATTATATTTCTGCAGGCTTTCCAAAGCAATTTCTTCCACCGGTTCAAGCAGGTACAAGACTTCCAGCCCCTTGCGCGCAAAGCGTTCCATATGCGGGTTGAGCTTTGCCGCCTCTTTGGAAGACGCGCTTACATACCAAATTTCTTTTTGACCCGCCTTTGCACGGCTTACATAGTCTTCAAGACTGAGCAGTTCGTCGGAAGCGGAAGAAACAAAACGCATAAGTTTTGCCACGCGGTCGCGGTATACAAAATCATTGAACGCAAATTTGAAATATCTTCCGTGTTTGCGCCAAAATTCATTGTATTTTTCCTTATCCTGCGCCGCCATTTTTTCAAAATGGCTCATAAGCTGACGCACTATGGTTTGGGAAATTTTCTTCAGTACAATATTTTCCTGCAAAGTTTCGCGGGAAATATTCAGCGGCAAATCTTCCGTATCCACTACGCCTTTGACAAAAGCCAGGTAATTGGGCAGAAGTTCCTGCCTGTTTTTGTCAATCAGCACGCGGCGCACATAAAGATCAAGCCCCCAGGCGTCTTTTTGATCCAAGAAATAATCTTCGCTTTTTTGCGGGATAAAGAGCAATGCATTGAACTGCACCGGCGCGTCTACAGACAAATGAACAACATCAAACGGATTTTCGCTGTCATAGGTCAGGAATTTGTAAAACTCGTCGTACTGTTCTTTTTTGATGCTGAACTTCGGTTCACGCCACAGCGCGGGAGTCGTGTTTATCTGCTTGCCGTTAAGAAAAATCGGGAACGGCAGGAAATTGGAATGACGGCGGATAATATTTTCCAAACGATATTCTTCAATAAATTCCTTGGCATTCTCTTTGAGATAAATTTTTATCATGGTGCCGCGCGGCAGGTTTGCCACTTCGTCCAAAGCATTTATGGTAAAACTGTCGGTTCCGGCGGAAGTCCATACATGAGCTTTTGCATCGCCTTCCGCTTTGGCGCTTTCAAGAGCAGGTACGGAATATACCTCCACTTTATCCGCTGCCATGAATACGGAATAAAATCCGATGCCGAACCGTCCGATAATTTGGGAAGCGTCAGCATTGGCGCCCTCCGTATGTTCGACGATTTCCTCTTCGGCAAAGGGATCTATTTTCAGTTTGCTGCTGTCGCAGGAGGCATCGCCGATATCCCGCAAAAATTTTTCGGAGCCGGATTTTGCGATAATACCAAGATTATCCTGCATTTCCTGCTTGGTCATGCCGATACCGCTGTCCTGCACCGTCAGCACGCCGGCATCTTTGTCGGTGCTGATTCTGATTTCCAAAGGAAGTTCCGGAGAAAGAACAGTTTCGCCTTTATTTTGTTTAAAACGGAGTTTATCCAACGCGTCGGAAGCATTGGACAGCAATTCGCGCAAAAAAATCTCACGGTTGGTATACAAAGAATGCGTGAGAATATTTAAAACCTTATGGGTTTCTGCTTTAAATTTATACGTTGAAGACATACAACACTCCTTATTTATTCATTCCCTTAATAAATAAGAAGCAATTGCGCTTAGTCAAGACAAATCTTCCTTATTGTTTGCCAGCCAGTAAAAAAACACGGCAAGCGGAAAATCGTTTTGCTTTGCAATTACATAAGCGCGGATATATTCATAATAATTCAGCATATTGCCGTATACGGGATAACGGCTGTTTTCGTCGGCATATTTCAGATTAAAAAACCTGGCCACAGAGGGATGAATAGGCATATAATACTCGTCATCGCAGGTAATGTCGGGCAAAATACAGTCAGGCACTTTGGTATAGCCTATCTCCTCCAGCACAAATTTCGCCGCCAAATTCAAAAGCGGGCCGTAAGGGTGATTCAGCGTGGAAAACAAACGCTTTTCCGAAAAATTTTCTTCTATATAATCACAAAGTTCCGCGCATTTCAAATATCCTTTGCCGCGCTCCGTGCGTATGGATTCCTCATAGAGCTGCCGCAGATCATAATGTTCAGCCAAATCCACTTTTTTCATCAAATAGACAATTTCATCAATGGTAAGATTTCGCTGCATAAGCTCGTCAACATACGTTTCGTCATACAGTGTGGACAAAACGCCCGTGCCCTTGGAAATAGGCCACAGAGCTTTATGGTATATATTGGGCATACAGATAGTTTTTGCCTTGGGATTTACGTGGGAAAGCAAATATTCTTCTGACAGTTCGCCCCAGGAATTGTCCAATTTTTGATAAATCAGCAAATCGCAGTTCTGCAGTTTTTCAAGCGGAACTGTTTCTTTGCGGAAATTTACAAAATATTCCAAAGAAAATTCCCGACCGAACGGCTGAAAAGTCAATAACTGTCTGGAAAGCGGAACTCCCTGGCAATTTGCGGAAACTATGCAGCTTTTCATGTACAGCGTCTTCCCCTAAAAAAAAGAGGGGCATTCCCCCTTTATCTTTATTTAATAGCACCATTTACCTTGTTTATAGCGGGGTACTTCCGTAATAAAACGGCTGCCCACCTCATTGAAATTTCCCTGCAAAGCCAGCTGCCTGGTTTCGGCTTTGCATTGATACAACCGTTCGCGGTATTTAATTTTTGCCAAATATTTATATTGTCTGTGGGGAGTGGGAATAAGTTCCATGCTGAGACTTTCGGCATCAAATTCCACGTAGCTTGCCACATACATATTATTTTTCTTTTCGACTTTCGGAGCACGCTTATTGGGAATAATATTGGAATTGCTTTTTTTAATGTGCGCATGGGCAAAGGAAGCCAGCTGGTCGTACACTGTTTTTTCCTGCGCAGTCAAATCTTTAGTTTCTTTCTTCGCAACAATAACAGGGGCAGTTTCACATTCCTGACTGACAGGGGCAATTTCTTCTTTTGCAGAACTGCAGGCAGCCAGGGAAACAGACAGAACAAATACACCAAGAACTTTTTTCATACACAGAAACTCTCCGATAAACGCTTTGCATTTTCAATACGCATATTGCCCATGCTAGTATTTTTAATCGGACAAAGGCTATTTATTAATAGTTAATAAATAGCCTTTGCAGAAAATTATTTTACATTCAAATTACTTTACAACCACTTCTACGCGGCGGTTCAGATAACGGCCGTCGGCATTGGAGTTGTCATATTTGAATGATTTGCCCATGCCCTTGGCTTCAAGCTTGTCGGCTGCAAGGCCTTCTTCAATAAGGTAAGCCTTTACGGATTCGGCACGGCGCTGGGAAAGGGTTTTGTTGTAAGCATCGGAACCTACGCTGTCTGTCCAGCCTTCAAGCACAACGGCATTGCCGTCTTCTTTCAGGAGAACCGCTACGTCGCCCAAAATGTTTTTGGCTTCGTCAGTAAGCACGGCAGAGTCAAACGCAAAGTTTACGCCGCGGAGAACGAGGGCATCGTTAGCAAGGCCGGCATAGAAAACTTTCTGAACAAAATCATTCAAAGCGGCATCGTCTTTGTACAAATCAACGCCGTTTACCATAACGGTGCAGTCATTGAGTTTTGCGATGGCATCAAGAGTTGCCTGGCCTTCGGCTTCGTCGGCAAAGGAAATAATGTGGAAGCAGGCACCGATATTGTTGTCTACAATAGCTTTAACCGGTTCGATACCGATGTTGTTCAAACCGTCGCTGACAAGAATGATAGCTGTCGGGCGTGCCATTTGTTCATAAGCGGGAGCAAAAGAAGCAATGCCGTTGCCCATCGGGGTTTTTCTGCCGAAAATAGCCAAATCGGACTGCAGGGAATTGGTAGCTTCTTCCATTTGGGCAGGTGCAAAATCACCGTAAGCAAGAACTTCGCCCGCAGGAGCCAAAGTATGCATGCTGGCTTTGTAGCCAAGATCGGGAATTGCATGGGTAATTCTGTTCAAAACAGCTTTTGCAACTTCGATTTTAGGCATTTTGGTTTCTTGTTCGGTCATCATCATAGAACCGGAATAGTCTACGAGATAATCAAAACTGTCCACAGTACGGACAAGACCGTTTGCAGATGCTGCGGTGCTGAAACCAAGCACCATGGCAAATGCGGCAATTAAGGATTTAAATTTCATATGAGCCTCCATATTGGCTGTATTGCTGAAACATTAAGGAAAGTATTCCCTTATGTTTCAATATTGCACGGAATTTTATGTTTGTCAAATTTTTCCTGTATTCCGTGTGGTCAAAACATTTTTTTACAGCTTATAATTTTATCATTAAATCAATATGATATATCAGTTTTTAATAATCAGAAAAAAAAGAATTTCCATGAGTAAGTAAAAAGAAAGGAAAAAGACCGGTTTTTCCTTGGCACGCCAAGAAATAAAAGCAAACAATATTTAAAAAAAATTATTGATTAAAATAAAAAAGGCAGGAACAAATCCTGCCCTTGTAAAAATAAAGACTATACGCAGCCTGTAGGTTTAGGAAGACCTGCCATTTTGCAAGCTCCTTTACCAGGACCGGAGGGGAACAATTCGTATACTTCTTTCAGTTTGTAACCGGTGTTCTTGGAAAGGATACGAACCATCGGTGCGATACCGTTTTTGCGGTAGTAGTCTTGAAGGAAGTCAAGAATTTTTTGGTGATCTTCGTTGAGTTCGGTGATGCCTTCAGAGTCTTTTACATACTCCAACCATTCCGGGCACCAGTCGTCAAAGCGAAGAAGGAAACCGTCTTCGTCAACTTCAAAGGTTTTTCCTTTGTAGGATACTTCAGCCATGTGAGGTCCTCCTTGGACAATATGGACATTGGTTTTTTTCGTTTCAGTTTGTGCAAACCAAAACAATGTTAAATATTTGAATCGAACAGGATTGTCATCCTTTCTTACTTCTTGCCATATATTTTCATAAAAAGCAAGCAAGCATTGATAAATTCTTTCGACCCACGGCCTTTCGCGGAAAGGCTTTCATTTATTTAGTAATACGCATTAAAATTATTTTTGTAAAGTGTTTTTCATTAATTTTCTTCGAGAAGCAGTAAGTTTTCCTAAGAAATCTACACTATTACAGCACGTTATCTACACAAGATGAACTTTGTCCTTTACCCAGTATACAACCTTGCAATGCGCCTTGACCTTTTCGATAAGGGCATTTTCTTCATCCTCTTCCATGGGACGGATACGGATGTATACATCACGGATAGTGCCGTTGCATTTATAGCCGCCGGTCAGCACGGAAATCAGACGGCCGCCGTTTTCGCGGATAAGGTCAAGAACAGGAGGCAGCGTGCCCGGCTCTTCGGAAAGTTCCAGAGCAAACTGAATACCGCCCAAACGCACGCCGGAAATTTCCGTAAATATTTTAAAAATATCGGCTTCGGTGATAATGCCCACAAGCTTTTTCTCCCAATCCACAACGGGAAGCCCAGTCAGCTTTTTCTCCAGCATGATAAGCGCAACCTGCTCAATGGTATCCATGGGACTGACAGAAACCGGATCTTTAGTCATAATGTCGCGGATTTTCAGCTCGGACAAAAGATAAGAAAGCTCATGAATATCCAAAGTTGTGGCTTTTGAAGGAGAGGCTTCCTTAATATCCCTGTCGGAAACAATGCCGATAAGCCTGTTTTCGTCGTCAACGACAGGAACGCGTTTAATTCCGTGCTCTTTCATAAGTTTGGAAACTTTAAGCATGGACACGTCTTCCTTTACGGAGATTACGGAACTTGTCATCCATTCACGAATAAGCATAAATACCTCCACCTTCGGAAACAATTTTACCTTCTATTACCCTATGCCATTTCGCATAATTTTGCAAGCAGTATTCTCAGACAAAAAAAGCCCGTATCCGGGCTTAAGCTTATGCCTGCTTTCCGCAGCATTTTTTATATTTTTTTCCGCTTCCGCAGGGGCAGGGATCGTTTCTGCCGATTTTCGGGCTTTCGCGGCGCACGGGTTCTTTTCCGAAAACCGTGCCGTCCACATAATACCAGGTATCGCCTTCTTTGCGGAAAAAGGCATCTTCGCGCAGTTCCTGCGGAAAATCACGCACGGTATAATGCGCGCAGAAACTTACTTCCCCGGTTTCGTCGTTTTCAAGACCGTCTTTGGTGCCGAGCACTTCCAAAGACTTCCAGTCCATTAAAGAAGACCATTCTTCAATTTCGGAAGGATTAACGTCATCGCGGAATTCGGGATGGGCGCTTTCCACGAGAAAATCATATTTTTTCAGCACATGGGCAGTATATCTGGCACGCATCAAAGCTTCCGCAGTAGGAGCTTTTTTTGCGCCTTCCAAAATAGGCAGACAGCAGTCTTTATCTTCCAATTGTGAACCGCAGGGGCAAAGACTCATAGCGTTCCTCCAAAAAATTTTCTGTATATTGCACTTTCTTTTTCCAATTGACAAGTTTTTTTATTCAAAAAACAACAGACAAAAAAAGCCGCCCAGGGGAAGGCGGCTTATAAGGGGAGATAGGAAGGAGTACTTTACCTGTTTGGTAAGTAATGCTTCATTTTAGAGAGGTACCAACATAACAGCAAACACTGTGCCAAACTATTAACATATTGAATTATTTTATTTTTAATTTTATACACCATAAAAAATGTCTAATTTTTGCACAAAAAGAAACTGCTCTTGTCTAAATTTTATACAGATTTTTAATATGACAAAAAAAAGTTAAATATTTTTAAACACTTTATTTTTTCTTGACGTAACGCACTTTTTCAAGTAACGCTAATTAGCTACTATTCATAAGGGCATTAACAATAGGATATACCATGTTTGAAAGCTTGACCGACCGACTTTCCGGAGTATTCCGCACACTTGGCGGAAGAGTGCAGCTTACGGAAGAAAACATTCAGGAAGCCATGCGCGAGGTGCGCCTTGCTCTTCTTGAAGCCGACGTAAACTTTAAAGTTGTCAAAGAATTTACCGACACGGTAAAGGAAAAAGCACTCGGCACGCTGGTAATGAAAGGGGTAAGCCCGGCTCAGCAGGTTATTAAAGTTGTTAATGACGAGCTTGTGCACCTGCTTGGCGGTGAAAGCACGGAACTAAAACTGCAAGGGCAGCAACCTGCCGTTATCCTTATGGCAGGCTTACAAGGTTCTGGTAAAACCACATCCTCGGGTAAGTTGGCCCTTTTGCTTCGCAAACAAAAAATGAAGCCCTACCTTGTTCCGGCTGACGTATACCGTCCTGCGGCTATTGAGCAGCTGCGCACCCTGGCAAAACAGCTCGACATTCCCTGCTACGATTCCAAGGCTGACATGAAACCCGTGGATATCGTCAAAAACGCCCTTCAGGACGCCAAAGAAAAACAGTGCACCGTTGTCATTCTTGACACTGCGGGCCGCCTTCATGTGGACGACGCCCTCATGCAGGAACTTAAGGCGATAAAAGAAGCGGCAAAACCGCAGGAAACCCTTTTTGTGGCGGACGCCATGACAGGTCAGGACGCAGTTACCGTTGCAGACGCGTTCAACCAGCAGATAGGCATTACCGGCGTCGTGCTTACCAAAATGGACGGCGACGCCAGAGGCGGCGCGGCTCTTTCCATTAAATCCGTAACCGGCGCTCCCGTAAAATTTGTCGGTATGGGCGAAAAACTTTCGGAAATGGAAGTCTTCCACCCGGAACGCGTTGCGGGACGCATACTCGGCATGGGCGACGTGCTTACCCTTCTGGAAAAAGCGCAGAGCACCATGGAACAGGAAGAAGCCGAAGCCCTGGCAAAAAAAATGCAGAAAGCCAAATTCGACCTTGAGGATTTCCGCACGCAGATGAAACGTATGCGTTCCATGGGCTCCTTTGAATCAATTTTAAAACTGATTCCGGGTCTCGGCGGCATTGCAAAACAGCTCGGCGAAATGAAAGGCCATGAAAAAGAAATAGCCAAAACCGAAGCCATTATCAATTCCATGACCATGAAAGAACGCCGCAACCCCGATATTATCAACCCATCGCGCAAAATCCGCATTGCCAACGGTTCAGGCACAAAAGTCCAGGACGTCAACCAGCTTCTGCGCCAATTTGAACAAATGCGCAAAATGATGTCCGGCATTATGAAGGGCGGCAAAGGAAAAATGCCCCCCATGCCCAACATGAACCAGCTCGGCGGCATGGGCGGTATGCCCGGACTCGGCGGCTTCGGCGGTTTCGGCGGCATGGGAGGACTTCCCGGTATGCCCAGCACGCGCGGCAGTTCCGCCACCAAGAAAAAACGCGATAAAGATAAAAAGAAAAAGAAAAAAAGATAGACCATCTATCATTAATACATAGGAGATTACAATGGCTGTAAAAATCAGACTTACCCGCAGCGGCTCTAAAAAACTTCCTTTTTACCGTGTTGTTGCCATCAACAGCGAAACCCGCCGTGACGGACGTCCTCTGGACTTTTTGGGCTACTACAATCCGCACAAAAATCCTGCCGAAGTTCGCATTGACGAAGAAAAACTTCAGGAATGGATCAAAAAAGGCGCCCAAATGTCTGACACTGTTAAAAGCATTGTGAAAATCAACAATAAATAAAGTTAAGAGGCTTCTGCCTCTTAACTGATTTTCCTGCTTTTTCGGTACAATAAAAAGCACCCTGCTTTTGTATGGTGCTCTTTGTTGTTTAATATACTTTTTCAGACACCGCAAATACGGCGCTTTGGCAGGCTTTCATGCCCCGTATGCGCATTCAGCCATGCACATTTTTGCATAAAAATTTTCATATTTTCCGCAATGTTACGGATAAGAAGCACAAATTTATCCTTGCAATGCCCCGAAAAAATGCATATTATTTTTCATATTTCCGGTTATAAGGTGAAACTATGCACTTTGCTTTTCTGCAGGAATTGGTTGCGCTGTTCATGATTTCCATTGTGGTTATTTTAATTTGCGCAAAATTTAAAATACCCAGCATTGTTGCCCTGCTGCTTGCAGGCATTATCTGCGGGCCTTCTGCGCTGAAACTGGTTTCCGAAGCGGAAGCCGTCAACATCATGGCGGAAGTGGGCGTTGCCCTGCTTTTGTTTACAATCGGCATGGAACTGTCGCTGAAAGAACTGGCACGCATAAAGCGGCCGCTGCTTATCGGCGGATTCGGACAGATGTCTTTTACGGTTTTGATTATTACCGCGCTGTTTTCCCTTGCCATAACCTGGCAGGAAGCCGTGGCTTTCGGCTGTCTGGTCACGCTTTCCTCCACTGCCATAGTGCTGAGCCTTTTCCAGCAAAAAGCCCAGTCCGATTCGCCGCAGGGCAGGATTTGCCTTGCCATTCTCATTTTTCAGGATTTAATTATAGTCCCGATGATGCTCCTTTTTCCGCTGCTCAGCGGAAAACTCGAACTTTCCCTGCAGGAAGGGCTGATTACCTTAGGCAAAAATTCCCTGGTTATTCTCGGCATTGTTTTATTCGGCAAATTTATTCTGCCGAAACTGATGTTTGCCGTAGTCAAAACCCGTTCGCGGGAACTTATGCTCATGACTACCCTGGGCTTTTGCTTTTTGGTGGCGCTTATCACCGCTTCCATAGGACTCTCCCTGTCCTTGGGCGCCTTTATCGCCGGTCTGCTCTTATCCGAATCGGAATACAGCATCAGCGTTATGGAAAACGTGCTGCCGTTCAAGGAAGTTTTTACCAGTATTTTCTTTGTTTCCGTAGGTATGCTGCTCAATTTGGAATTTTTTGTCAGCCATATTTTAATTGTCCTTTTTGTGGCAGCGGTGATCATTGCGGTAAAACTTGTTTCGCTGGTGCCTGTGGTCAAGCTTACGGGCTATTCCATGCGCACGGCCATTATCGCCGCATTCAGCATGGCGCAGATCGGCGAGTTTTCTTTTGTTCTGGCAGGCCATGCCCTGGAGCTGCACCTGATGAACGAAGACGGCTACCAGGCTTTTTTGGCCGCCAGCATTATCACCATGATCCTGACGCCGTATTTCATTAACAGCGGCCCCCTGTTTGCAAAAGTCCTGCTGACCCGCTATTTCAAAAAATACGAAAACGAACAGGAAGACGCCCTTCCCGAAAAGCACAATAACCTTGCAGACCATATCATTATCATCGGTTTCGGCATAGGCGGAAAAAACTTAGCCAAAGTAGCCAAAGAAAGCGGCATTCCCTACATTATTTCCGAACTGAACCCCGATACCGTCAAACGCTATAAAAACACCGAACCCATTTATCACGGGGACGCAAGCTATCCCCTGGTTTTGGAACACCTCGGCGTGGAAAAAGCCCGCGTTTTGGCCATTATGGTTTCCGACCCTGTAGGCTCGCGCGCCATTATCAGCAACGCAAAAAAACTCAATCCCCGTCTGTATGTGGTCGTGCGCACGCGCTTCCTTTCGGAAATTACCGGATTAAAACAGCTGGGAGCCAATGACGTCGTGCCGGAAGAATTTGAAACTTCCATTGAAGTTTTTGCAAAAGTCCTGAACCATTATCTGATTCCCATGCAGCAGATACAGGAATATATCCAGCAAATCCGGGAAGATGTGTATTCCGGCGTCAGATCCTCAGTGCTCGGCAGCAGTCTGCAGTCTATTAAAGACAGCCTGCCCAATCTGCAGTTTGCCAGCATTAAAATTGAAACAGGTTCACGGCTTGCGGGCACCAAACTCGGCGACGGCATTCTGCGCGGACAATATAAAGTCAACGTAGCGGGCATTCACAGAGGCACGGAAGACATAACAGAACTGACCCCGCAGACAGAATTCTGCGCTGAAGATATCGTCTATCTTTTCGGAACACAGGAGGCCCTGATCCACGTGCAGGAAATTTTCTGCACCCCAAAAACAGATCCCGGACAGGCATAAGGGCTGCGCCGACTCCGTGTTCCCAACGGCTTGGAAAAATCATTTCCAAAGTGATGCTGTTTTTTTATTATTCTCCGGGGGAAATGACTGCGCTGCTGTCCGTTTGCGTAAGGTTCGCAAGCTCACTGACGCAAACCGCTTATCCCCCTTTAGGCGGCTCCCCCGTGCCCTCTTTACACGGTATCTGCGGACTAACGTACCAGAAAAAATTTTTCTGTTGAAATAAATTGTTAAGCTGTTTTTATACTCTGCCAAATAACAGCAGCAAAATGCCGCCACAAAAAAACCGCCGTATCCGGGCGGTTTTCTTATTTATAAGCTGTCAGTTCCTTTACGGCAACTACCGCAAAACTGCGGACTATTTTTCATCACAGGGCTTGCTTTCGTCACCGCAAAATGTTGTTTCCGCGCCGATAAGTTTAGCCACGGCATCGGCATCATTCTGCGCGGCCGCAGAATTTTGCAGGGATATTTCGGGCCCGCCCAAAGTTTTCGGCGTACCGAAAACTTCCGTATAGGGCAAAACCGATGTTCTTCGCTTGACTATGGCACTGTTTTTCCATACCGCATACTGCATGGTCAAATAATCCCAGTCCAAGGCACTGAAAATCCCTATTTTTTCTTCAGGCCTGTCACGTTCTGCTTTCAAAAAAGCCTGTTCCAGCGTATCGCCTGCGGCAAGCCGTTCCTGCATATAAATAATGCGCCAGATATCGTTTTCGTTTTCTTCAACCGGATACCAGGAAATGCGCTTATTGCCGAACTCCGCGGAAATCAGCTGTTTGCAGGCCGGGCAGGAAGGAGAAAAAAACACGTTGGCAGCTGCGTTTTCCGACTCCAGCAAAGGATAAGGGGTCTGTGCCGCGTTTATGCCCGAACCGGCAAGCGCGATAAACAGCACGCTCCAGACCGTAAGCAGAACCGTTTTGGGATACGGATGTATAGGCCGCCTGTTTTCATAACGCACGGCATAATACGAACACGCAAACAAAATTCCCGCGCCTATGCACATGGTGCAAAGGGTAGTCGTCAGCATTATGGCAAACAGGAATAAATCCAAAAACAGCGCGGCTGCCGTAATAAGCCGTATCAGATAGGCAAAACCGAACAAGGACAGCAAAAGTATCGCCGCAAAAACCAAGGTACTGAGCCACCACAGCGAAAAACCCATAAACGTAAAATTGGCAAAGACGCTGCAATGCTCCGTACAGGCTTCTTCAAACAAAAACGTACTTAAAATGTTATATACGGAAAAAGCCAGGCCGATAACGCTTACTCCGAAAGAAATCGGCAAAAATTTATGACGCAACGGATTCATGATAACTCCCTACTGTTTCATTCTGTCCAAGGCCCGGCACTGAATAGCCAGCGCCAAATGTTCCGTTCCTATCAGTTCTTTTCCGTCAAGGTCGGCCGCAGTTCGGGCAACCCGCAGAATCCTGGTAAAGGAACGGGCGGACAAAGCCAGCCTTTCTGCGGCTTTGCCCAAAAAGTTTCTTTCTTTATCACCCAAATAACAAAATTTTTCAAGCATGGTCCCATTAAGTTCCGAATTGGTGCGGCAGGCCGTGCCTTCATAGCGTTCAGCCTGCACTGCCCGGGCTTTTTTTACCCGTCCGCGCATGGCAGCCGAATCCCTGCCTTTAAAATCCGACCGAAAATCCTCAAACTGTACGGACGGCACTTCAATATGCAAATCAATCCTGTCCAAAAGAGGGCCGGAAAGTTTGGCCCTGTACCGCGCAAGCTGCTGCTGCGTGCAGGTGCAGGAATGCCTGGAATCGCCGTAATAGCCGCAGGGGCAGGGATTCATTGCGGCAATAAGCATACATGATGCGGGGTAAGCCAGCGTTTGGGCAGAGCGGGCAATTGTAACCGTGCCGTCTTCAAGAGGCTGACGCAGAACTTCCAAAGCAGAACGCGAAAATTCGGGCAGTTCGTCCAAAAACAGCACACCGCGGTGAGCCAGACTGACTTCACCGGGCTTAGGATAGCTGCCGCCGCCGATAAGAGCAATTTCGGAAACCGTATGATGCGGGGAACGGAACGGCCTTGCTGTTATCAGTCCCTGCTGCGGCAGTTTGCCGCTGACGCTGTAAACAGCCGTGACTTCCAGCGCTTCCTCGAAGGAAAGTTCCGGCAAAATCGTGGGAATACGCTTGGCAAGCATGGTTTTGCCGCTTCCGGGCGCGCCGATGAACAGCAGATTGTGCGCTCCTGCCGCCGCAATTTCCAAAGCCAGTTTTGCTTCTTCCTGACCTTTCACTTCCGCAAAATCCACGGCATAATCCTGCCAGTTTTCCCCGTGTTTATACACGGCAGGTTGAAACTCCGCCCGCGAGCAGACAAAATCCAGCACATCGGACAACGTATCCAAGCCGTAAACCGTCAGCCCGTCGACTATCGACGCCTCTGCCGCGTTATCCTGCGCCACGACCATTGCCTCGGCACCGAGCGAACGCGCCAGCAGCGCAAGCGGCAGTATGCCGGAAACGGGCCGCAGCTTTCCGCTCAGCGAAAGTTCCGCGGCAAAAAAAATCTTTTCGATATCAAGAACGGGCTTAATGTTTTCCGAAGCGGCAAGCAGTCCCACAGCCAAAGGCAGATCATATGCGGTTCCGCTTTTTCTTCTGTCCGCGGGAGCAAGATTTACGGTAATTTTTGCGGGAGCGATTTTAAACGCCGCTGCGCGCACTGCGGTAAACACGCGTTCCTTGGCTTCCCTGACCGCACCTTCGGCAAGCCCCACCATAACAAAAGACGGCATTCCGGCTTTGGTATAATCTATTTCCAAATCTACCTTATAGGCCTCTATACCCTGCAGGGCGCCGCAGACAAGCCGTGCTATCATGCTAAAATCCTAAGCCGGCAAGCTCGATATTAAGGCTTACCCGTTCTTCGATGGGGTCTTTCGTATATTCGCCGTACAGATACAGGCACTGGTGCTTGTACCCGATCCCGATTATGCGTTCATAGCTTTTGCCGCTGTCAAGATTGGTGCGCTCCATTATATACACAAGATACTGCGGCGTGACATTCAGCCTGAGCGTATTGGTAATGACATTGATTTTTTGTGTGGGAATAATATCCAATACGTTGTCGTAGCTGACAAAACGGCGGTAATCAAAATTCGGCTCGCGCTGGCTGTAGCTTGTGGAGAACGAACCGTACGTTTCATGGTACAGGGTTGTTCCCAAATCCACCGCGTTGATTTTGCCGTCATAAAAGGAATAATAGGCATCTGCGTCAAAGCTTATCCACTTAAGCGGACGGACAACAAGGCGCGTGCGCAAATCATGCCACGGCCTGTTTTCAAAAAATTCCGTATGCTTGGTTCTGTCCGCTTCTTTAAAGTCATAGCCGGTTTCCACGATAAAGCTTACCATATCCAAATAGGAAGTTACTTTTTTGATCCCGTCTTTTTGGCGTGTTACCGTGCTTTGTTTTGCCGTCAGCAGATTGTCCAGGCGGAACGTAAAGTTATTCTGCCCCTGTATCCTGTCGTCAAGCGTAAAAAACGGATTGTCTTCCTGATTGACGTCCCGTTTCCATTCATAGCCGATACGCGGCTGTATTGTATGCTTTACGGCGGCAATTTCTCTTTTTCCGACATTTTCGCTTACAGAAGCATAGGCTTCGCCAAGCTGCCAAACCCTGTCGGCCTGGGCAAAAAAGTCTGCCCTGAATTCAGGAATAAAACGGGTTGCGTCGTCCTGCTGCGCCCTGGCGCCCGCCCTTGCGGAAGCCGCAGACTCAAAAAACGACGTATCGTTTCCCGCAACGGCCGTATACAAAGTAGCCCTGGCCGCCCCGGCAATTTCACCGCGCAGAAAACCCAAATTAACAGGCAGAACAAGTTCCGGATACACTTCGCCTTTGGCTCCCTTGGTTCCGGAACGGCGGTAAAAATATCCCGCAGTGGACAGCATATTCCATTCAAAAGGTAGCTGTTCCAAAACGGCGCCGCGGTTCCAGTACAGGCCAATTTCCGGCAGCTGCTGCACCGTGGTATCGTACTTTCTTGCCAGGTTGCCGTGGCCGAACCGCGGGTCCTGGGTGTATTTCATGCCTGCGGTAACATAAAACCTTTCAAAATTTCTGTAAACAAAACCCTGTGTTATTCTGTTTTCGTCGGCCTCGGTAAAGTTTCTGCCGAACATTTGATAACTCTGTTCCTTGGTGTAATCAAAGCCGGTCATACGGCTGCTGAATTCACGGATAAAGTTCTGGTCTGAAACATAGTCAAGATTATACTTATACTTCCACTCACTTTCCAGTATATCGCCGTTGCCCATGGCGCGCAGCCAATATCTGGTTCTGTTGGTGCGGATATTGCCGTCGCCCCTGTCCACGTCGTCGTCATTTTCGGAGAGAACGCGCGTATCGTCATACAAAAAATCCAGCATAGCCCACAGTTTTTCGTTTTCCTTGGTATGGGAACGGTATTCCAATGACGGCATAAAGCCTTTTTCCGTAAGAATAGTACCGTAAACGGTTAAATCGCGGCTTTGGTCTATCACATGATAATAAGGCTGCGTATAAAAAAGCCCCTGCGTAGAGCTTATGCCGTAATCCGGAAGAAGCAGACCGCTTTGGCGCGTGGTTTTTGTAGGCGCAAAAAAATACGGGGTATAAAACACTCCGTGATCTTTTACATTAAATACCACATTGCGGAAATGGGCATAGCTGTCTACAGCCAAATCGGCTTCCTGCGCCTCGATTTTCCAAAGTGGCACGGAACCGTCGCAGGTTGTGGCCTTTGCTTTTATGAGCGAATAACGGGAATCGCCGGTTTTAACAACCTCGTCGCTTTTAAAATACATATGCGGCCCGGCAAGAAAAAGACGTGCGTCTTTGAGCCAGCCCGTACTGTTATTAAGATCGAATTCCGCTTCTTCCGCTTCCACCTCGTCGGCGCCGAGCTTTGCGTACACATTGCCCTGCAGCAAAATCCACTGTGTATTGGTATACAGCCTTGCAAAATCCGCTTTCAGATAATCCTCTCCGCGCACCAAAAGCACATTGCCCCTGCCTTCTATAACCACGCCGTCGTTTTTGCTGACAAGAGAATCCGCGTAAATTTTCCACGGCTGTTCGTTTTCGGAAACAAGGGAACCGTCTTCGCGGATAGCGGTAGGAAACTCCGCGGCAAAAGCCTGTATGCCGAAACAAAGAAAAAAAGCCAAAACTATATATTGTACACAGCGCAACATGATTTTTCCCGTACATTGGTATCGTATTTTTAATCCCTGGCAGTTTAGCATAAATATTTCTTTTGATAAAGAAAATAAGAGCAAAAAAAAATTATTTTGAAGTCTTTCGATAATATGCTGAAATTGTTTGAAAAAAACAGTCTTGCAATTTGCCGCAATAATATTAGAATAACCTATTCCACAAAAAAGGGCTGGCTATGAAGAACGCTTTCTGCAACGTGCATATCGACTATAACGCGCTTTTGTATAATTTCAGGCAAATAAAAAAACTGCACCCCAATCTTATGCCGGTAATCAAAAGCAATGCTTACTCCCACGGAGCCGTTGACATTGCAAAGTTTTTTGCCGCAGAAGACGTTGAATACTTTGCCGCGGGCACGGTGTACGAAGCCCTGGAACTGAGAGAAAACGGCATTGCCCAGGAAATTATCCCCCTGCTCGGCGCCATTGCCGACGAAGAATACAAAAAAGCCGCCGAAGCTGACATAGTGAGCCTTGCCCACAATGCGCAGTCGCTGGACAAAGCCCTAACCTATTCGGACAAAATCGCCGTAAAAATCAATTCCGGCATGGGACGGCTCGGCTTTTTGCCCCAAGATATCGGCGAAGTCATTCACCAAATAAAACGCGCCGGAAAAAAAGCAAGCTACGCCCTGACCCATTACGCCAGCGCGGACATTATTTCCGAACAGGGCTATATGCAGTTTCAGGCACAAAAACTGGCACCGGCAGTCAGCGCGCTGAAAGACGCGTTCCCCGATCTGAAAACAAGCTTTGCCAATTCCGCCGCCCTTGTGGCATACCCGGAATTTATGGGCGACATTGCGCGCGTGGGCATGATTTTTTACGGGGGCAATCCGCTTGTCGGCACGGAAAAAGAACACCTTACCCCGCACCTTATGCCCGCGCTTTCCCTTACCGCGCCCATTTTAAGCATAAACCGCCTCAAACGCGGCGAATGCTTAAGCTATATGCAGAGCTTTACCGCCGAACGCGACACAGTTGCCGCATGGATAGGCATAGGCTATGCAAACGGCTACCGCCGCAGCAACCGCGTATTCAGCCAGGACAGCGATTTTGTCCCCCATGTCTGCATTAACGGACATCACTGCCCCGTACTCGGCTATGTCACGATGCAGATGACCGCCGTGGACATTACGGACATTTACGACGGCAGCAACATCAGCATCGGCGACGAGGCCTATGTGCTGGGCGGCAAAGAAAATCCCGTCACCCCGGAAATGCTTGCCAAATGGTGGAACACCATACCCCATGAAGTGCTTACCTCCCTGGGATTTTAAAACCCTGAAAATTATTTTTTGCGGCCAAGACTTTACCCTTGCTTAATCTCCCAAGATTATATAGAATTTGCCATTCTATATGTCGGACAGAGCATAAACGCTTTTCCCATATCATTTCAACGTAGCGAGGGTCTTATATGACTTCTATCTCTTTGTTATTGGTCTTTGCTTGCGCCGCATTCGCTTTGTATTACGCATTCAAAGCCTCCAAAACCGTGCTTGCCGCCAGCACCGGCAATGAAGATATGCAGCGTATCGCCGGAGCAATCCAGGAAGGCGCTCAAGCATATTTGAACCGCCAATACCGCACCATTGCCATTGTGGGCATTGTTGTTGCCGTATTGCTTCTTACCTTCCTTTCCTTCCTTGTTGCGCTCGGCTTTGTAATCGGCGCCGTGCTTTCCGGCGTTGCCGGCTATATCGGCATGAACGTATCCGTGCGCGCCAACGTCCGCACTGCCGAAGCTGCCCGTGAAGGCCTTACCCCTGCCCTGAACATTGCCTTCCAGTCCGGCGCCATTACCGGTCTTTTGGTTGTAGGCCTCGGTCTTTTGGGCGTTACCTTCTACTATGCGCTTCTGCAGATGTTCCAAGTGGAAACCGCTACCCTTATGCAGGCTCTTGTAGCGCTTTCCTTCGGTGCGTCCCTGATTTCCATTTTCGCCCGTCTCGGCGGCGGTATCTTTACCAAAGGCGCCGACGTGGGCGCTGACCTTGTCGGCAAAGTCGAAGCAGGCATTCCTGAAGACGACCCTCGCAACCCTGCCGTTATTGCCGACAACGTAGGCGACAACGTAGGCGACTGCGCAGGCATGGCAGCCGACCTTTTCGAAACCTATGCAGTTACCATAGTAGCCACCATGCTGCTGGCCTCCATTTACTTTGAAGGCGCCCTGCAGAGCCTGATGATCATGTATCCGCTCCTTATCAGCGGCGTATGCATTTTGGCTTCCGTTGCAGGCACGTTCTTCGTAAAACTTTCCGACGACAAAAAAATCATGAAAGCCCTGTATAAAGGCTTCTTTGCCACTGCCGTAATTTCCGCGGTGCTTATAACCTTCATTACCATGGCTTTCTTCTGGAACGTTCCTGAAATGAGCGTAAACGGCAAAGTATTCACCGGCGGCAACCTGCTGCTCTGCTCCTTTACCGGCCTCATTGTTACCGCTTTGCTGGTATGGATTACCGAATACTACACCTCCACTTCCTACCGCCCGGTACGCAGCATTGCCAAAGCTTCCACCACAGGCCACGGCACCAACGTTATTCAAGGGCTTGCCGTTTCCATGGAAGCCTGCGCTCTTCCGGTTATCGTAATCTGCGCCGGTATTTTGTTTGCTTACCATAACGCAGGCCTCTTCGGCATTTCCGTTGCCGCTACCACCATGCTCGCCCTTGCAGGCATGGTTGTTGCCCTTGACGCTTACGGCCCGGTTACCGACAACGCAGGCGGCATTGCTGAAATGAGCGGTCTTCCCGAAGAAGTGCGCGAAGTTACCGACGCCCTCGACGCCGTAGGCAATACCACCAAAGCCGTTACCAAAGGCTATGCCATCGGTTCCGCCGCCCTTGCAGCCCTTGTTCTTTTCGCTGCATACACCGAAGACCTTTCCCGTTACTTCCCGCTGTCCGACATCAGCTTTAACCTGCAGGATCCCTATGTGCTTATCGGCCTTTTCATCGGCGGCCTTCTGCCGTATCTTTTCGGCGCCATGGGCATGATGAGCGTCGGTCGTGCAGGTGCTGCCGTTGTTGTTGAAGTTCGCCGCCAGTTCAAAGAAATCCCCGGCATTATGGAAGGCACCGCCAAGCCCGACTATCATGCTGCGGTTGATATGCTTACCAAAGCCGCCATTAAAGAAATGATTGCACCGTCCCTGCTTCCGGTTCTCGCCCCTGTGGTTCTGTACTTCGTCATTAATGCCGTAGGCGGCCAAGACGCTGCATTTGCAAGCCTCGGCGCTATGCTCATGGGTACAATCGTAACCGGTATTTTCGTTGCTATTTCCATGACCAGCGGCGGCGGCGCTTGGGATAACGCGAAAAAATACATCGAAGACGGCAACTTCGGCGGCAAAGGTTCCGATGCCCACAAAGCAGCCGTTACCGGCGACACCGTAGGTGACCCCTATAAAGACACCGCAGGCCCCGCCGTTAACCCGATGATCAAAATCATTAACATTGTTGCGCTTCTTCTGCTTATCGCCCTTGCCTAAGCAGCGTGCCGCAGCATACAGCTTCAGCCCCGCTTATGCGGGGCTTTTTTTATGTTCTGCCCTATCTGTTACTATTTTACACATCTGATACATTTTTTCCAAATCCGCCGAAACAAACTCCAGCAAAGCACGCCAATTTTTCTGTTTGCCTTGATACTGTCTGCCTGCAAGCCAAACTGCACACCCTAGGGCACATGAGTAAAAAAGTTACAAATTGAATACAAAGGTAACACTTTTTCACAACATTTATATATCGTACAGCAGGCAATAAAACAAAAATACTTTTAATTCAACATGATAAAGTTTTGGCACGTTCCTTGCTTTATGTAAGACATACAACAAATAAAACTTCCTTACAGATACAAGGAGCATAGTATGAATAAACGTACAATCATCGGTTCATTGGCAATTTTGGCAGTTTTTGCGGGCGGCGTAAGCATGGCTCAGGCATATAACGGACACCGCGGCATGGGATACGGACACGGCTATCACCGCTTTGCGGACTGCCCTTACAATAACGGCACGGGACGCGGCTGCTACGGCTACTACAACAAACAGGGCAAAGAACTTTCCGACAAACAAATCGAACAAATCGGCGAACTGCGCAAAAACCATTTCAAAACCATGAAACCGCTTTGGAACAGCCTGCGCGAAAAACGCATTGAACTGGACACCCTCAAATACAATCCCAACGTACAGCCCGAAACACTGACCAAACTCGTACAGGACATCACTGCCCTTGAAAACAAAATCGACGCGGAACGCGACAGCTTCCGCGCACAGCTTGAAAAAGAATTCGGCATTGAATATTACGGCGGCTTCGGCAGACATTACCGCCAGGGAAGAATGCACCGCCCCTGCTATTAATACAGACAACAATCGAGGGAAAAAATGAAAAAAACAGCTTTCATCAGTTTATTGCTGCTGTGCACAGTTCTGACTGCCGGCTGTTCGGTTTATCATACCAAGCCATACCCGCATAAACCGCCGCACCCCCCTCAGGCATTTCACCACCATAAAGCGGTTTTCCCGCATTTTTACAGACATTTCAGGTAACCAACCGGTATATGTTTCCTAATTATTACTGTTGGTATACCTATGATAAAACATCAAAAAAAACAGATTACAGCAGTTATTTTTAATTGAAAAAATTTTAGATCACACTCAGCCGCAGAATTTGCGAAGCTGAAGCCGAAAATTCGGCAAAGCTCCGCAAATTCCGAAAGATGAGGGGGACCGGGGGAAATCATTTCCCCCGGAAAAAAGAAAAATAATAAAAAAACAACGGAAAACTTCCGCATAACCATATCATTATAATCTCACAAAAGGGGAACTATCATGAATAAACGTACAATTATCGGTTCATTGGCAATTTTGGCAGTTTTTGCGGGCGGCGTAAGCATGGCTCAGGCATATAACGGACACCGCGGCATGGGATACGGACACGGCTATGCCGCAGACGGCGGCTGCGGATACGGACACGGCTATCACCGCTTTGCGGACTGCCCCTACAATGACGGCACGGGACGCGGCTGCTACGGCTACTACAACAAACAGGACAAAGAACTTTCCGACAAACAAATCGAACAAATCGGCGAACTGCGCAAAAACCATTTCAAAACCATGGAACCGCTTTGGGACAGCCTGCGCGAAAAACGCATTGAACTGGACACTCTCAAATACAATCCCAACGTACAGCCCGAAACACTGACCAAACTCGTACAGGACATCACTGCCCTTGAAAATAAACTCGACGCGGAACGCGACAGCTTCCGCGCACAGCTTGAAAAAGAATTCGGCATTGAATATTACGGCGGATTCGGCAGACATCACCGCCAAGGCAGAATGCACCGCCCCTGCTATTAGCCCTCAAAATCAGACCAAACCAACCTTCTCTGACGGAAAACCGGGGAATTTCCCCGGTTTTCTATTTTCGTTTAATTTCCCAGATATTCACGCGGGCTGACAAAATATACTCGTTTATTTTCGGTGTGGTCTGCATATGCACCTTTTCGATCGTAAACGGAAAATTCCGTACTTCCTCCAAAAAGCAGGCATAAACGGCACGGCTGGGCTCTGCTATCCAAAAAATGCCGTCTGCAGCTAAGGCATAATCCAAAAATTTAAGAATCTGCGGCATGAATTTACGTTCGTACGCAATATCCGCCGCCCAAATTTGGGTAAAAGAACCGGCTTCCACGCAGGGACTGCGCCAATCCATGTGCAGAGAACAAAGACAGGGACCTGCGGCAAACGTTTCGGCAGTAAAAACATCATAGGAACAAAGCGGAATATTATTTGCACGGGCATTGAATGCCGCCAATTCCAAAGCTTTTTCCTCATAATCGCAGGCCAAAACCTCCGCCCCCAAAAACACACCGCACAATGCGGTAAACCCCAGACCGCAGCCCAAATCCATACACTTTCTGCCCGCTATTTCACTTTTGCACCGCAAAAGCCACGACGCCAGTCCGAAGCTTGACGGCCACAATTCCGCCCAATACGGCAGACGCTCGTCTTCGGCAAAAGCCTGCAGCGCCTCTTGATCGCTGTCCATATCGGCCCACAGTTTTTCCATATCCGCACGGTAAATATGCCAGTCCCTGCCGATATGGACAAAATGTACACTGTCCTCTTCCTTATACTGCATTGTTTTTCCTGTTTTTTGCCTTTTCGGCACGTTTAGACCGCAAACCGCCGTCTGCTGCATTCTCTGCTTCGCAGCCGTGCGAACTGTTTTTGCCTGCCGCAGCATTTTCGGCGGATTCGGCACACTGCGCATTTTCTGTCCCAAAAACGGCAGGCCGCTCGGCCAAAGGGTGGGAAGCGTCGTAAACGCGCATAAGCGCATCCATATCCAAATGGGTATAACGCTGGGTAGTGGCAATTTTGCTGTGCCCCAGCAGCTCCTGCACGGAACGCAGATCAGCCCCGCCTTCCAAAAGATGCGTAGCAAAAGAATGGCGCAGATCGTGAGCGGAAACCGAAACCGCTATCCCGGCTTCCAGCCTGTGCCGTTCTATAATTCTGTTGGCTTCGCGGCGGTTCAGGCGCTTGCCGCGCTTGCCGACAAAAAGAGCTTTTTCTTGCAGACAGTACCCCAATTCCGCCCTTTTTTCCAGCCACGCCCCCAGCGCAAGCATACACGTGTCGGAAAGCGGCACCACACGCTCCTTGCTTCCTTTGCCCAAGACCTTTATGCTCTTGTGTCCCGCCGCAAAATCCTGCACGTTGAGTCCCAGCGCTTCGGAAATACGCAACCCTGAACCGTACAAAAGCTCCAAAAGAGCTTTATCGCGGCACCCGAATTCATCGGCGCATAAACTGTCATCATCCAGCAAAGCAGACATCTGATCCACATTTAACATGGTGGGGTGATGAATGTCCTGTTTGGGATTGCGTATGCCCTGCATGGGATTTTGCCCCAGCAGTTTTTTCTGCAAAAGATAGCGGAAAAACGAACGCAGGCAGGAAAGTTTGCGTCCCATGGAACTTTTGCGCATATCCCGTTCATACAGCCAAGCCAAAAACCCCTGTATATCCTGCCTGCCTATCTTCTCGGGAACAGCCGTACTTTTGCCCATACTCTGCAGGTATTCCTCAAATTCGGCAAGATCGGCGGCATATGCTTTAAGCGTTGCCGGAGAATAGGCTTTCTGAAATTCCAGATGCGCCAAAAACAGCGCCGCATTTTTACAAAGCACGGCAGTATCACCCATAAATAATCCCATACCTTGCCCCGGGAAGTTTCTCGATACGGCCTTCCACTTCAAGCATAAGCAAATCCGCCGTCAGACCTGCCATATCCGTTTCCGCGCCGCGGCTCTGCAGATACAGCAGAATTTCATCGGCACAAAGGTTTCCGTGCTCCTGCAGAACCGAAATTATCGGACTGTCCGACTCAAATGTCAGCCCCGCCTGCGAAACAGATATTTCCGCGGTACGGTTCAGCGGCACGGCCGCACGGATTTTTTCCTGCTGTTCGGAAAAAGTTTTTCGGCTGTCTGCCTTTTTTTTCCGCACGGCATTATGCAGCGTTTTTTTTGCGGGACTTTTTTTATGCAGAATTTCCTGCGCCATACCGCCGAAATCCACGTTCAAAAGCTGCAAATCGTCCTCAGGCTTCGGACGGTGCTGCAAAATATTGCTGACAGGATTTTTCTGCACGGCAGTATATGCGGCATAACCATTGCTTTCGAGCTCCCGCTCCGGCACAGCCGCTGCGCTCTGACCAACACGCTGTGCAGTCCTGTTTTTTTCTGTCTGCATAACTGACTGATATACCGCTTTTTGCCTTATTTCGGAATATGCTCCCGTAAGCGTACTTTCACTGTTTTCTTCCGGCTCTGCGGTACATTGCATTTCCTTGCCGCTTGGTATTTCCTTGCCGTCTGTTGCCTGCTCCGCTGTGCTGTGCGCGGTACTTGCCTGCCCGCTTTTTTCCAGTTCCGCAGCCAGACTTTCATACCGAAGCATAAGCGCCGGCACCAAATCCGCCACTATGGTTCGGCAGTCCCGAACGGACAGAGCGCCTTCTTCCAGCAGTTTCTGACAGCCCAAACTGTACGCGGGCAAAGGCGGAGGACAGACATAAACATTTTTATTCTGCTCCAAAGCAAGGCGCGCCGTAATCAGACTGCCGCTTTTCAGCGCAGCCTCCACAATAAGCACGCCTTCCGAAATACCGGTAATCAGCCTGTTGCGCACGGGAAAATTATGCGCCAACGCCTTGGAAAAAGGGGAAAATTCGCTGACAATCAAACCGTTTTCGGCAATTTGTTCATATAAATCCCTATGCTCTCTGGGATAAACAATATTAATGCCCGTACCGAGAACGGCTATGGTTTTGCCCTGGCCCTGAAGGGCGCCGCCGTGCGCCGCGGCATCTATGCCCCGCGCCATGCCCGAAACTATGCACAGCCCAAGCGAAGACAGCTCCCGTGCAAAGGCATAAACACGGTTAACGCTCTGCAGCAGCGGTTTTCTGGCACCGACAATGGCCAGAGCAGGACTGGAAAGCAGACTTATCTGTCCTTTGGCATAAAAAAAAGGCGGTGCATCGGGCAAATATTTCAGCGCCAGCGGATACCTGTAATCATTCCACAGCACAACCTCGCAGGCGGTTTTTTGGGCTTCCTGCCATTCCGCCAAGGCGGCCCCGCGCCAGCTGCCGCTTTTCAGGGAAAAACGGACAGACGGCGGAATTTTCGGCACAGCTCCCGTACTGCTTACGAGAACCTGCGCAGAACACAGCGTTTCATACGCGGCATAGGCCGAATGGAAAGCACGGAGAATTTTTGTCAAAAGACGGGGCGTCATGCCCTGCGCACCGCGTAGCGCCAAAGACGCCCAAAAATCTTTTTTTCCCTGTTCGCTCAGCCTGTCCAAAACATTCATAGTTCAGCCGCTAATTGCCCGCTCCCATGGCCTTTGCCTTGCGAGCGGCTTCGGAATTGGGCCAGTCTTCCTGCAAAACCAAATAATGCAGGCTGGCGTTTTCCGTATCGCCGAGACGGGCATAGCACATGGCTGTTTTCAGCAAGGAATCCGCAGTCTTGGGGTGTTTGGGATATCTGGTCTGCACTTCCTTAAAGGCAAAAATGGCCTGCGGATAAATGGCACGGGCATACAGGGTTTCGCCTTTCCAATACAAAGCATTGGGAGACAGCACATCATGCGGGAATTTTTGCAGAAATTCATCAAAAACTTTTTCTGCGGCGGCATACTGTCTTTGCTGATATAAACCATAAGCCCTGTTATACATATCTTTGCTGGATAGTGCCGTCTGCTTCTGCGGCTGCGGAGCGGGTTTTATCTTTTCGGAAGTCGGCTGGGCTGACTGCTGCGAAACCGCGGCCTGTGCAGGGGCTTTATCGGCGGCCTGCAGCTCTGAAGCCTGCCCCGATACAGATCCTGCAGGCGGAACGGTATCTGCTGCTGCAGAACTGCCGTCAGCAGGCGCAGCGCCTGACGGCGGACGGGTAATGTTTTCCGCAATATTCGCCTGAACTGTTTCTTCGGCTTTCGTCAAATCCTGACCGGTAATGGCGCCCACTGCCTGATTTTGCAGTGCTGCGGCATCCTGAACGGGAAGTTTTTCCTGAGCACGCTGATTTTCCGCATTTTGGGCAGGCGTCCTCAAACTGTCCACGGTTACGAGCTTCTGCGGCACGGGCACCCCGCGTTTTTTTGCGTCTTTTTCAAGTTCGCCGATACGCAGTTCATTATCGACCATTATATCGTACGTCTTGTTATTATAGACAAGCAGGGCATCAACTTTTTCTTCCAGGCTGTCCAAACGCTGATTCTGTTCCGTGTTAACCGTCGAACAGGCACACAGCAATACTGCGGGCAAAACAAACAGACATTTTTTGACCATAGCTCCCTCGCTGGCTTTTTTCTCTAAAATACGGGATAAAATCCAAGCTGTCAAACGGCTTAGGCCGAAATTAACAAAAAAAGCCCCGTATTGCGGGGCTGAATTTTGGAATACTCGCATATTAAACAATATGATTTACAAGTAAAACATTTGTGCCAATGGCTTGTGCGAATGTATAAATACCTAAATCAAACGTTTAATTATGCATTCACGGTTCTTGGGCTGGGTTTGCGAACAGCACCGGAACGAATGCAGCGAGTGCAGCATACGATGGAACGGACAGTGCCGTCTTCAAATTGATGGCGAACTGTCTGCAGGTTCGGATTGAAGCGGCGTTTTGTTTTGATATTAGAGTGGCTTACCAAATTACCTACTTGAGCTTTTTTACCGCAAACTTCACATTGTTTACCCATGATATTCCTCCAAAATATATACCTGTTAGGTATTATTGTCGTATTTTTCAGCCTTAAGGCTTGTTAATTGTTTGCTCTATTACCGTAAGGACTGTTCACTTTATACATTAAATTTAATAATTGCAAGCAATTTTAACAGATTTTAAAAAAATTAATTAACGGGTTATCGGAGAAAACTGTCTGAACACGGTTTCGCCGTCCACCACGACATCTACGACAAACTGGGCTTTTTTGCCGATTTCCATACCCATAACCGATGCCGTGCTCTTCACGTTTTTCAGTTTTTTAATCCTGAATGTGCTGTCAGTGGGATTTTGCAGTTCCTGCCGCCGAATTTTTCCGTTAAGTTCGCTGCAGATATAATACCTGTGCACACCCTGCACAGGCACTTTTTTGCCCAAATTCAACAGCCTGAAATTGATGTGCAGGGTTTTGGCGCTGAGTTTTACCGTAAGATTTTCAATGCCCACGTACCCCAAATCAATTTTCTGCACAAAAGCTTCCTGATCTGCGGGCTGCACGGCCGCAGCGGCAGAGCTGCCATTCTGTTCCTGCGTACTGCCGTGTGCAGTCTGTTCTGCAGAAACGGCAAGCTTGTTTTCGGCTCCGTTTTCCGGCGGGGAGTTTTCCGCGATATCGGCATTTTTCGGTTTTGCCGTATTATCGGAAACTTGTCCTGCTGATTTGCTTTCCTGCGCTCCCGCTGGCCCAGCCTGCGGATTATCGCCTTTTTCAGTGTCCGCTGTTTGATTCTGCGGTTCGACAATATCAAAACTCATTGCTGTTCCGGCAATACTTTCGGCAAGCTCGCTCATCAGCATTTCTTTGTCACCGTCGATAAGCGGCAGTTCGTCCAGTTCGACATTTTCCGAAGGCACCAAAAGTCCCAGCATACTCGGAGAATATTTTTGCAGAAACTGTTCAAGATTGGCAAGACGCGTAACGGTCTGCCTGTTTTGCTCGATAGTGTTTTTCAGGACTGCCGTTTCCTCCAGCACCGCAACGTATTTGCCGTAAAAGCGCAGCCCGAACCACAGACTGCCCGCCAGCAAAAGCGGAATGACAAACAATACGAAAAGAACAAGTCTGAACGTATTCGGAGGAAAGCGCAATGAAAACGACTTGCCTCTGTCACGCATGACAATAACGCTTATAGACTTTTCACTCATAACGACCCCTTAACACGACACAACTGCACGGCTTTGCCCGCTCCCAACAGGCTTCTGCCCGCAGCATTCATGCACGGCGTGCATTCTTATCAAAAAAACGTTATACCTCTCCTCAATCAACTTAATATACGCCTGCCTCCCGGCGGACTGGCACAGTTACAGCCTGCGCCAGGATTCCTTATAGATAACCCAGCCGTCGCCTTTCGGGTGCAGCGTCAGCACTTTTATTCCTTTATCGCTGTATCCCGCGGAATCTTCGTAATCCTGCTTCATTTCCACTTTCAGGCCATCTTTTTCCATATACATAACCATATCGCGGAATACGACTTTTTTCGGCTTTTTCACT
Organism: uncultured Desulfovibrionaceae bacterium; assembly: GCA_949299515.1. Classification (GTDB taxonomy): domain Bacteria; phylum Desulfobacterota; class Desulfovibrionia; order Desulfovibrionales; family Desulfovibrionaceae; genus Taurinivorans. The sequence continues at coordinate 131,835 of CASGAP010000001.1, read as the reverse complement.
TCCCAAATAGCCTGCTTCTGCTCTTTTATCGCCTCAAGGCCTTTGCGCGTATCCTGCAGGGCATACTCGCTGTAGTACGAAGCATAACTTTGAATATCGGCCTGCTCCCATGCCAGGCGCCAGTTTTCTATCAGCACCGGCACTTCTTTTTTTATTTTGTCGTCCAGCGTGTATTCAAGCCCCACGGCCTGCGGAAACCATTCCATGGCGGAAACCCTGTATTTTCCGTCCGCCCCCTTGGTCCAGTACAGACGGCGTATGCCTTCCGTTTTATGGTTCGGAGCCACATAATACTGCTTAAACCAGGAAACAAAATAGTCGGGCCCCTGCAGAACTTCCACATCGCCTATGGCTATGTATATCCAGGACAGCGTGTTAAAAAGCCCTTCTTTCTGAAGTCTGAACTTTTCAAAATCCCCGGTTGTTTTACTGTAATCGGCAGCATTGTAAAAGTCAAAAAAAGCTTCCGACCGTTCAGACCAAATTCTGTTCCAATCCAATGTCGCCTGACGGACATAGGCTTCGTCTTCGGAAACCTCAACAGGTTCGGGAACATACAGCGTGCTGGCGTAAACAGGTTTATCTTCCGAAACAGCCTGCGGCATACCGTTTAGCGGTTTGCCGCGCTCCGTTGCCCGTGCGGCCGCCGCACTGTCTTCGGCAGGCAAAAGAACCTGTGCAGGCAATTTATTTTCCTGCTTGACAGCCGCCCCCTGTCCCGCACCTGCGGACACAACTTCCGCCTCATCGTCCACAATGACAATATTATTCTCGGAAGTCAATGCCGTCACGGCCTGGGAAACCGCTCCTTCCGCAGGAGTTTTTTGCTGCAGGTCCGCTGCAGCCGATGCAGTTCCCGGCAAAGCGGAATCCGCCGCGGCAATAGTGGCTGAAGCTGCCGCACTGCCGTCCTGTCCAGCAAGCTCCAGCATTTTTTCCTTATGGAAACCGCTGTGAATGCCCTGGGCAATAAGTACGGGCGTACCGGGTTTCAGGTATTCGTCCAAGGTTTTGATGTTTGCCAAATCTATGGCAACGCAGCCCTGCGTAAACTGCCCAGCGATTGGGTCGCCCTTGCTGTGTATCCATATGCCGCCGCCCGTTTTGCCCCGCAGCCTGTCTATGGGATTGGGATAATTGAGCGCATAGGCATGGTTGCCGTACATTTCAAAATCAAGAGGCACCTGAATTTTTCCGCGCACAAAGTATACGCCTTCGGGAGTTTTCAAATCCCCTTCAAACTGTTTGTCGCCCTCGATTTCACCGTGTATGCTCGGATAATGCAGACGGGTGATTTTTTCCCCGTTTCTTTCAAGATAAAAGAATTCTTTTTTTCCTTTATCCACAAGAATAAGGCTTTTTTCCAAAGCAGTATCGGGCAGGCTTGCTTCCCACGCAAAGGCAGAGCCGCAGAACAGCCCTGCTGCCGCCAACGATAAAACAACTTTTTTTAAACCCATATGCGGCCTAGCTTCTCGCCAGTTTCAGCAGTTCGCTGCGGCGGAAAATGGAATGCAGTTCGTAGCCGGCGGCTTGAATGGCTTCGTTGCCGCCTTCTTCGCGGTCAAGCACTGTGCAGAGCATACCGATTTCAAAGCCGGCCTCTTTCACGCGTTCGCAGGCTGTCAGCAAGGAACCGCCCGTTGTCACCACGTCTTCGAGCATGGCAACGGGTTTGCCCGGCTGCAGATTGGAAAGACCTTCCAAATATTGATTGGTGCCGTGGCCCTTGGGGCTTTTGCGCACAATAAACGCCGGCAGCGGTCTGCCTATCTGATAGGAAATAACGCTGGTGGCGCTGACAAGCGGATCCGCGCCGAGAGTCAGACCGCCCACGGCGGTAATTTCCGGGTGATCTTTTAACATATGATTAAAAAGATGTCCGATAAGATAGGCCCCTTCCGGGTGCAGGGCAGTCTGTTTGCCGTCAAAATAAAAATCGCTTTTGCGGCCGGAAGTCAGCGTAAATTCACCTTCTTTATAGGAACGCTCATACAAAATTTTTGCAAGGCGCACTTTCATTTCTTCAACGGACATATTCTGCATGATTTCCCCCTATTCAAAAACCCGGTCTAAAATCATCTGTTCGTAACGGGTATAGTAATTGATGTCAAAAACGGTATCCAGGACTTCCTCGGAAAGAATTTTGGAAATTTTTTCGCTGCGGCGCACGATATCCGGGAATTTTTCCTCGCTTTCCCAGCTCTGCATGGCACACTCCTGCACCATGACGTAGGATTCCTGACGCGGCATACCATGATCCACAAGAGCGGTAAGCACACGCTGGGAGAAGAACAGGCCGTAGCTGCCCCAGAGATTGCGCTCCACATTGCGCGGAATAACGCGCAGACCGTCGATAAGATTGGTCAGACGGTGCAGAATGTAATCCATTAAAATCGTGGAGTCGGGCATAATCACGCGCTCAACGGAAGAATGGCTGATGTCGCGTTCGTGCCAAAGAGCCTGGTTTTCCATGCTTGCCAGGGAATTGGTACGGATAAGGCGGGAAAGACCGCACATATTTTCCGCGGAAATGGGATTTTTCTTGTGCGGCATGGCGGAAGAACCTTTCTGTCCTTTGCCGAAGCCTTCTTCCACTTCGTGCACTTCGGTACGCTGCAGATGACGCAGTTCCGTGCAGATACGTTCAATGCCGCCGGCAGCAAGGGCAAGCGCGGTAAAATAATTGGCATATCTGTCGCGCTGCACGACCTGCGTGGAAATGGTATCGGGACGGAGACCGAGCAGTTCGCAGGCACGGGCTTCGATATCGGGAGAAAGAACGGTATACGTACCCACGGCACCGGAAAGCTTGCCTACGCGCACATCTTCGAGAGCCAGCTGAAAGCGTTCCTTATGCCGTTTGAACTCCGCATAAAAACCCGCAAATTTCAAAGAATACGTAGTCGGTTCCGCATGAATGCCGTGCGTTCTGCCCATACACACAAGACCGCGGTATTTTTCCGCAAAATTTTTCAGAGAATTTAACAGCTTATCATAACCGGCAAGAATTTTTTCACCGGCCTCCACAAGCAGCAGGGCATTAGCGGTATCGACGATATCAGAAGACGTGCAGCCTAAATGAATGAAACGGGACGCAGGGCCGACTTTTTCTTCCAAAGAAGTAATAAAAGCAATAACGTCGTGACGGGTCACTTCTTCGATTTCCGCAATGCGGTCCACGTCAATGGCGACTTTACGGCGGATTTCTTCCATGCTCTGCGGATCTATGCGGCCTTTTTCGCACCATGCCTCGCATACGGCAAGCTCAACGCGCAGCCATGCGTTATAGCGGTTTTCCAGGGACCACAACTGTGCCATCTCTTTTCGGCTGTAACGATCTATCATACGCTTATCCTACTGTTTTATTTTGTTTTTGCTGTTTCTGTCTTTTTATCTGCAGCGGTATCTGCCTTATTTGTGCCCGTATCGGAACCTGCTCCCCGCGAATCCGCGGCCTGAGAACCTGTGCCCGCACCTGCGGATTTTGCGCTCGGATAGGTGGTATTAAACCAGCCGTCGCCTTTCAGTAAAAAGGAAGTATTGGAAATAATGCGGAAAGAATCCGCTCCGCATTTGGGGCAGGGACAGGAATCGGTTTCCGAAGCAGAAGCGGATTTTACCCATTCCTCAAAAACATTCTGACATTTTGAACACGTGTATTCATAAATAGGCACAAAGCACCACCGTAGTTTAAATACAAAAAGCACACCTCAAGAAAACCGTTCTTCGGCTTCTTGTCGAGGTGACAAATAAAGAAAAAGGTTTTGCCCCGTGCGGAGCAAGACCCTATTTCATAAAAAACTTATTTCTTCGCGGCTTTTTTCGCTTCGCGGATACGTTCTTTCAGACGTTCTGCGCGGCGATGGCGACGGCGATCGAGCTCTTTTCTGCGTTCTACTTTTTTGTGAGCCATGCTAAACCTCCATAAATTTTACGATATTGCTGCCGTTGACAGCATACGTTAAAAACTTCGGATAACAATACCCGCATTTTGTCATTAAGTAAAGGAATAATTTCGTATAGTTAAAAAGGCGGAAAGTTTACAGGCTCCTGCCGCCGCCCGCAAACTGCCCGGCCACAAACGTAGCGTAACTGTCCGTCATGCCGGTTATAAAGTCGATAACCGTCAGATATGCCTGATACAGCGTATAATTGCTGCTCAGGATATGGCTGCCCATAAGGCTTACGGCACGTTCTTCCCTGTACGTCAGCTCCCTGCCGTGCACCATGTTGTGCACAGCCGGAACGAGCACGTCCAAAAGCCGTTTGTACACGCTGTACGAACCTATTTCCAGACTGGTTTTCTGCGGATGCTTCAAAATCACTTCATTAAAACAAATTTTGGCATTCTGCATATAATCGCGTACCTGCGCGGAAGCAAAATCCATATACGCGCCGAGCGCTTCGCCCTGCATAAGCGCATCGTACCGCTCTCTGCTTACCCGCAGAATATCCTGCACCAGCACGCCGATGACAAGCGAACGCAGATAACTGACCCTTGCCCTGTCGGAATGCATGGCGCCGAGCCGCGCCTCATCGACATTCATAAGCTTCCACACGGGCGCCAGCACGCCGCGTATGTCCTCATAGCGCAGAATGCCCAGTTCGCGCGCGTCCTCCATATCAATAATGCGGTAACAGATATCGTCCGCGGCTTCCATTAAATACGACAGAGGGTGACGCAGAAATTTTCCCTCGCGCACAAGACCGAGTTCGGTAAAAACCTGCCCGAAAAACGCCTGTTCGCTCTGATAAAAATTGAACTTCTTCGAACCTGCCCGCCTTGCTTCGGAAGACGAACGCGGATATTTCACCACGCTTGCCACTGTCGGATAACTGAGCCTGAACCCGCCCTGTTCCCGCTCGTTTTCCACCACGTTTACCACACGAAAGCCCTGGGCGTTGCCGTCAAAGCTCTCGAAGTCGACAAGCTCCGCACTGCTCAGGCCGTTTGTATAGCGCTCGTTTGCCCTGTCTTTGAACCATTCCTGCACGGCATATTCTCCGGCATGGCCGAACGGCGGATTGCCGATATCATGGGCAAGGCAGGCCGCCTGCACGATTTCGCCTATATGGTACGGTTCGGCAAAACCGGGCAAATCTCCCTTTTCCTGCAGAAAATATCCGTACTGCGTGCCCAGCCCGCGGCCCACGGAAGCCACTTCCAGAGAATGGGCAAGCCGCGTATGCACATGGTCGTTGGCAGTCAGGGGGTGCACCTGGGTTTTGCCCGCAAGGCGGCGAAACGAATCGGAAAAAAGAATACGGTCGTGATCCACCATAAAAGGACTGCGCGCCTTATCGATAGGCGGCACGCTTTCCCTGCCGAAACGTTTGGGCGTCAATAATTTTTCCCATTTATTCCGATATATTGCCATATATAGTCCTTAAACATTTTGAAAACTTCTTGCAAATCCTTTTCATTAACCATAAAAATATCCTAAACCGAATTTTTGCACAATACAAAAAAAGGAGCTTCCATGACTACAGTTACCTCATTGTATCAAGGCGATTACCGCAGCATCAGCACGCACCTGCAAAGCGGCACGGCTCTTATTACCGACGCGCCCACGGACAACCACGGCAAAGGCGAAAGCTTTTCCCCCACGGATTTGGTGGCAACGGCGCTCGGCACCTGCATTATGACCATACTCGGCATTTACGCCCAAAAACATTCCCTGGACTTTAAAGGAATGAAAACGGAAATAACCAAAACCATGGCGGACAATCCGCGCCGCATCGGCAAAATCGACATTGTAATCACCATGCCGGACATCAGGCTGGACGCTTTCCAGAAAACAGAACTGGAAACCATTACCCGCTCCTGCCCGGTATGCCTCAGCCTCCACCCGGAAATAGAAAAAAATATTTCTTTTGTTTGGTAAATTCTGCCAACGCTGTCTTGGTAAGTTTGCCCAAAAGAAAAATACGGATTGTACATAAAGGAGGTTAACATGTACAATTTCTTCAGTTCCTCTAAAGGAATTGTTCTCACGGGCTTACTTATTGGCATCGGAGCATTCCTGCTGCAGTTTTTAGGCAATCCCGCCAACATGGGCATATGCGTCGTATGCTTCACCCGCGACACCACCGGCGGACTCGGTCTGCACAGAGCGGAAATCGTGCAGTACATACGCCCGGAAATCATCGGTTTTGTTCTCGGTTCTTTTGCCGCCGCCCTGGCTTCAAAAGAATTTCAGCCCCAAAGCGGTTCATCTCCCGCTGTCCGCTTTGTGCTCGGCATAATTACCGGAACAAGCGCCCTTGTTTTCCTCGGCTGCCCGTGGCGCATGGTTCTGCGCATCGCAGGCGGCGACCTGAATGCCGTTGTGGGCGTTCTCGGCTTTGCCGCAGGCATTTTCATCGGCACACGCTTTTTCAAACGCGGCTATACCCTCGGAAAAAGTATGCCCATTTCCCAAAAAGCCGGACTTGTCTTTCCGCTGCTTATGCTCGGTTTGCTTCTTTTATTAATCTTCAGCCCTGAAAAAGACGGATCGGTCTACAACAGACTTATCTATTACTCTCAATCAGGCCCAGGCTCCATGCACGCACCTTTGCTGATCTCTCTCGGCGTTGCGTTCCTTGTCGGCATTATTGCGCAAAGAAGCCGTTTCTGCACAATGGGCGCATTCAGAGATATTTTCCTGTTCAGGGAAATCCACCTGTTCTCCGGGCTTTTTGCGCTGTTTATCGCCGTGCTTGTTCTTAATCTTGTCAACGGCAAATTCAATCCCGGCTTTGTGGGACAGCCCATTGCCCATACCGACCACGTTTGGAACTTCCTGAGTATGCTGACAGTCGGCTTTGCCGCTGCCCTTGCAGGCGGCTGCCCCGGACGTCAGTTCTTCTCCACGGGCGAAGGCAACAACGACTCCGCAACCTATATCATCGGTTTGTTCGTCGGCACGGCTTTTGCCCACAACTTCGGCATTGCAAGCTCTGCGCAGGCAATCGGCCCCCACAGCGCCTTTGCGGTTATTCTCGGCCTTGCCGTCTGCTTTGCCATTGCTTTTGCCCACACCAAAAAACGTTAGGAGAACATATGGAAAACATTATCGACACCTGCGGTCTTTCCTGCCCGCAGCCGGCTTTAGAGGTGCTTAATTTTATTCAGCAAAACGGCGCCGATACGTTCACGGCTCTCACCGACAGCATAACAAGCCGCGAAAATATCATCCGCACCGCCGCAAAACACGGATACAGGTTGAAACATGAAGAAAAACAGCTTATGATCATGCATCTGCATTTTAGTAAAAATGCCTAATCCCTTTGCTTGCTTATAAAAACAAAATAAGGCATACTTATATGAGTTTTTATAAGCGAGCATTTTTTATGAAAATTTCCCTTTCTTCCAATACCGCCGTCATTTTCCGCCTGAGCGCCATGGGCGACGTGGCCCTTATTACCGGAGTCCTCTCTTACTGGAACAGCCTGTATCACACAAAATTCATTGTCATCACCCGCGCCGAATGGGCGGAACTTTTCGAGAACCACCCGGCCATTGCCGGCATTGAGGCTCTTTCCAAAGAAAATCTCGATAAAAAAGAATACGCAAAAACCTGCCGAAAACTTGCGGAAAAATACGCGGACTTCCCCCTGCTTGACCTGCACGCCTCCACCCGTTCCCGCCTGCTTGCCCACCAATGGAAAACCAGCGTTTACCGCTACAACAAAATGCCCGTGCTGCGCCGTCTTTTTTTATGGACAAAAGGCAGAATAGGCAAAGAACGCCTGCTGGAAAAAAACGTCTGCCAGCGCTATGCCGCCCTTTTATGCGGCGAAAGCATACCGCGCGCCCTGCTGAAGCCCCAGATCTTTCTGGACGAAGACGAAATCGGCGACGCAAAAAAACAGCTTGCCGCCCTGTTTCCCGATTCCGAAAAAAAAATCATCGCCATACACCCCTTTGCCACGCACGCGGCAAAAACCCTGCCCCTGCAGCGCTGGCAAAAACTTTCCGCAGAACTTTCCGAAAAATATTATATCCTCTTTATCGGCAAGGGCGAACTGCCGGAAAATATGTACGGCAAAAGCCTTGTCAACAAAACAACGCTCCGCAGACTCTGCGCCGTTTTAAGCCAATGCGACCTCCTTATCACGGGCGATTCCGGGCCCATGCACCTTGCCAATGCCGTAAATACCCCGCTGCTGGCGCTGTTCGGCCCCACAACCAAGGAATGGGGCTTTTTCCCCGTGGGCGAAAATGTCCGTATCCTGCAAAAAGCCGTACCCTGCCGTCCCTGCTCCCTGCACGGCAGCAAAAAATGCCCGCAGAACGAAAGCTGTCTGGAAAAAATCCAAACGGAAGAAATACTTGCGGCCATAAATAAAATCCTCGGCTGACTTCTCCGTTTTGCACGGGATTTTTCCCTGCATTTCCGTTGCAAAAATGCCCGAAACCGTATATGCTCATGCTGTTCATAAAGGATAGCCCATGAAAAAATTTTTTACCGCGCTCTTTATTTTTGCATTCCTGTCCGCAGGCATAGGCTCTGCCCGGGCCCTTACGCTTTCCGTTCCCGAAAAAGTCAGCCAGGGACGGGGTTTTACCGCAGAAATCAGCGACAGCGAACCCTTTTCCGGCACCGTGCTCTGGCAGAAAAAAAACATTCCGTTCACCGCAGAAAAAAGCAAAGCGGGCTATACGGCAACTATTCTGCTGGGTATGCCCATTGACGCCAAAAACGGGCAATCCCTCATTCTGCGCACCGCCGATAAAGAACTGAGCAAAACCGTCACCCCCCTGAACGTCAAATGGGTAACGCACAAACTCACTGTTGCCCCGAAATACGTGGAACCGCCCAAAGACGTTCTGGACAAAATCCAAAGCGACCGCCGCAAAACCATAAAAGCGCTCAATACTGTAAGTCCTGCCCCCATGTGGACGCTGCCCTTTGTCCGGCCGGTAAAAGGCACCATCAGCGGCTCTTTTGCGGCACGGCGCGTTTTCAACAATCAGCCGCGCTCCCCGCATTTGGGAACGGATATGCGCGGAGCCGTGGGCACGCCCGTGCTTGCCATGGCCGACGGAACGGTGCTTTTGGCGGAAGAACAGTATTTTTCCGGCAATGCCGTATGGATTGACCACGGCCAGGGAGTTGTTTCCATGTACGGCCATTTATCCAAATTTGCCGTAAAACAGGGCGATGCCGTAAAACGGGGACAGAAAATCGGCGAAGTGGGCGCCACGGGCAGAGTTACGGGACCGCATCTGCACCTTGGCCTGTACATACAGGGAGTCGCCGTTGATGCCGTACCGTTTTTCAGAACCGACCCTTTGGAATACATAGGCGGCCCCACCAAGGAAGAACCCAGACCCAAGGCACCGAAACAGCAGCCTAAAAAATAAGCGGGAAGCGTTTATGGCAAAAGAAACAGCAAAAAGCAAAGAGCAAAACACTGCCGGCCTGCCGTCTTTTGAAGAAAATATGGACAGACTGCAGAAAATAGTCGAAATGTTGGAACAGGGCGAAATTTCCCTTTCCGACAGCGTAAAGCTTTACAAAGAAGGGCTTGAACTCAGCACAAAATGCAAAGAGGAAATCGAAAAAGCCAAACATGAAGTCAAAATTCTGCAAAACGACACGCCGGAACCTTTCGATGCCGCAGCAAACCGAAATCCTGCTGCATATTCCGACAGCGGCGAAATCTCTTTCTAACGGAACAGCTATGCAAACGATACACACGCTTTTTTTGGAAAATTTCGCAATACCGCAGGAATACACGGCGCTTTTTGACGAAGTGTACCTGCAGCAAAAAAAAGACAGGCTCGAAGAACTGAACAGCCTGCACAAGGCAATTATGAAAAAGCGCCTGCAGGCCGTGGAAAAAGTTTTGGAAACCATGCTTCTGGACGAAGAAATTCCAAGCCGCCTTTCCGAAGCCATGCGCTACAGCCTGCTGGCAGGCGGCAAGCGCCTGCGTCCCATTCTGTGCCTTTCCGCGGCAAAGCTCTGCGCCGCTTCCTGCAAAGAGGAAAACGCCTGGCTGTACGCCATACCCTTTGCGGCGGCACTGGAAATGATACACACCTATTCCCTTATCCACGACGATCTGCCCGCCATGGACAACGACGACCTGCGCCGCGGCAAGCCCACCTGTCACAAAGCCTTTGACGAAGCCACAGCCATTTTGGCAGGCGACGGCCTGCTGACCGACGCGTTTTATTTCATGGCAGACTGCAGCCTGCCTGCGCAGAACGTTCTGCCAAGCCTGCAGATTATTGCCAAAGCCGTCGGCTCCCAAGGCATGGTAGGAGGGCAAATGCTGGATATGGAAGCGGAACGGCGCACCCTAAACCTTGAAGAACTGTGCGTGCTGAACGCCAAAAAAACCGGCGCGCTTATCCAATGCTCCTGCCTTGCGGGCGCTGCCCTCATGGGCGCAAGCTCCAATACCAAGGAATACATAAAACAGTACGGAACCAATATCGGCATCGCATTCCAAATCATCGACGATGTGCTTGACATAACCGGCGATTCCAAGCTGCTCGGAAAAAATACCGGCAGCGACGAAGCCAACCAAAAATCCACATGGCCCTCCCTCATAGGCATTGACGAAAGCAGGAAAAAAGCCGTCGAATACTGCGAACAGGCCGTGCAGAATATGCAGGCCCTTGCGGAAAAAGAACATTTCCTCAATAAGGAAGAACGGTATTTCCTGCAGAAAACCGCCCATGACATGGCATACAGAGTTTACTGATGAACGACTTCAATATACCCGAAAGCCTGCTGGACGAAAACCTGCCTTACAGCATTCAGCGCATGAGCCTTGAAGAAAAAGGCAGACTCGCCCGCGACATACGCAAAACAATTATTCAGGTAGTGGCAAAAAACGGCGGACACCTTGCCCCCTCCCTGGGGGTGGTGGAACTGACCCTTGCCCTGCTTTCCGTGTTCAATCCCTCCCGCGACCATATCATCTGGGACGTCGGCCACCAATGCTATGCATGGAAACTGCTCACCAAACGCGCTAAAGATTTCAAAACCCTGCGTCAGATGAACGGCCTGGCAGGCTTTCCGAAAATCAGCGAAAGCCCGGAATTTGACCATTTCGGCGTCGGCCACGCTTCCACCAGCATTTCCGCGGCGCTGGGCATGGCCATGGCCCGCGACCTGAACGGCACAAGCGAAGACGTGGTAGCCGTCATCGGCGACGGCGCCCTCACGGGCGGCATGGCCTATGAAGCCCTCAATCAAGCAGGCGGGCTCAAAAAACGCATGATCGTTATCCTCAACGACAACGAAATGTCCATATCCAAAAACGTCGGCGCCCTGTCCCAGTTTTTAAGCCGCAACCTTGCGCACAAAGGCTTTCTCAATTTTAAAGAAGCCACAGGCCAATTCCTCAAGCGCATTCCCAAAATCGGCGACGCCCTCTACGACATTGCCGACCGCGGCGAAAAAAGCTTCAAGACCTTTTTCACGCCGGGCATGATTTTCGAAGGACTCGGCTTCAACTACATAGGCCCCATCGAAGGCCATAACCTGGAAGTGCTCATCCGCCACCTGCAAATCGCCAAAGCGGCGGAAAAACCCATCTTGCTGCATATCCGCACCATAAAAGGCCTCGGCTACCCGCCTGCGGAAAACAATCCGTCCCGCTTCCACCGCGTTCCGGGCTTCGAGCCGGAAACAGGTCTTGTGCCCTCCCCGAAAATCAACGCGGAACAAGGACCGGGCTTTACCAAAATTTTCGGCGCTAGCCTGTGCAGACTGGCAGGCGAAGACAAAAAAATCGTGGCAATCTGCGCCGCCATGCCCGACGGCGCGGGACTTGGGGAATTCCGCTCCCGCTTCCCCGACCGCTTCATCGACGCGGGCATCTGCGAAGAACACGCGGTAACCTTTGCGGGCGGCATGGCCACACGCGGCTTCAAGCCTGTAGTCGCCATTTATTCCACCTTTCTGCAGCGTGCCTACGACCAGCTTATCCACGACATCTGCCTGCAGAAGCTGCCTGTAGTCTTTTGCCTGGACAGAGCGGGCATAGTAGGCGAAGACGGCCCCAGCCACCACGGAGCCTTTGACCTTACCTATCTGCGCTCCATACCCAATATGCACGTTATGGCCCCGCGCGACGAAGAAGATCTGCCAAACTGCCTGTACACAGCCCTGCAGATGAATGCGCCCGTGGCAATACGCTATCCGGCCATGCCCACCCATGCCAAAATAGCCCCCCAGGAAGACTTCCGCCTTTTGGAAGTCGGCCGCGGCGAAATGCTGATCAGCGCACCGCAGAAAGACGTGTGCGTCATTGCGGCAGGACACAGGGTACACCCCTGCAAAGACGCCATAAGCGTTTTACGGCAGGAAAACATCAGCCTTTTTGACGCCCGCTGGGTGAGCCCGGTACCCAAAGAACAGCTTAAAGAATTGGCGCAGACATACAAAGGCCTTATTTTTGTGGAAGAAAACTGCCGTGCCGGCGGCTTTTCCTCAGCCTGTCTGGAATTTTTGTCCGACGAAGACCTGCTGGCAAAGGTAAAAATACTGCGCATAGGCCTGCCCGAAGCCAAATTTGTGGAACACGGCCCCGCGGAAGACCTGCGCAAAGCCGCAGGCCTTGACTGGGAAAGCCTGGCAAAGCGTTTTGCGGAATTTACGGAAGCAATAACGGCATAACGCGCAGAAAACCGTTAATGTTTCTGATACGCAAAAAATGCAGTTCAAAATGAAAACGGCAGGGGCACAAAGGCCGCCTGCCGTCGGCAAGGCATATCCGTACAGCTAATTATTTGCAATTTTTTCTTTGAGTTCTTTGCTGCAGACAAAGTGCAGCTTCCGTTTGGCGGGTATCTGCAGGGGGTCTCCGCTTTTGGGGTTTCTGCCCATACGGGCGGACATTCTGCGGACTTTGAATTTGCCCACATCGGGCAGCGGCACTTCCCCGCCTTTTACCGTTTCCTGCGTGATAATTTCCGCCAAGCCGCGCAAAATTTCCTTTACTTCTTTTGGGGAAGCGTTGGTATTTTCGGCAATTTTTTGTATTAATTCGGATTTTCGCATACTGTTTTATCCTTTTTGGGTATAAACGGCATTTGCGTCAGAAAAGCATGATTATCCGGGGAATTATGCCGTTTGGTGTGAGGAAAAATATTCAGATACATCAAATTATTTTGACACCGAAGCATACAGAACAAAATCGCCTATCGGGGCGTTTTTTCTGCAGAACAGCGAATATGCCGGCACCAATTTTTTTATGAACAGCGGCACTTCCCACATATCGCTTAATTTCCGGTTGATAACCACGGCAATTTGGGGGCGGTGCTCTTTGATCAGCTCCTGCGCCCCTGCCAGGGCAAGCATGGTATTGCCGTTGTCCGACGACACTTTTAAATAATTCGGCACGACAGCAAGCTCTTTTGCCCACTTGTCCGGAGCAATTACGGGAACGGAAACCTTTTCCCCCGTTTTGTTCACCGCGTATTCCGCTTTGCCGCTGTCATGCGCAAGAAAAGTGTTGAGGGCAATAATGTTTGTTTTGTCAAAGGCTTTGACATTTTCCTCAAGCACGGCATATACCGACGGATTTGCCTCAAAGGAATAAATCCGTTTTGCTTTTTTGCTGTCGGCCCAAAACGCAAAATGCCCCATACCTGCCCCGAAATCCAAAACTATATCGTCTTCGTTAACGGTTATGGTTTTAAAGCTGTACTGCTGCAGGGCAAAATACGAAACATTCAGCGCCTGGGCCTGGGGGGAATTTTCCGGGAAAAGGAGTTTCAGCTTGGGAATAAGCTTGTTTTTCCGCTGTTTCTCATAGGTTTTCAGGGCGGTATCCCAAACTTCTTTCATAAAATTAGGGGCAAGCATTAAGGCTTTTTCTGCCCCGATTATTGAAACAAGCATGATGTTTGTCAGTTCCCGTTCAAAAATATCGCGGCAAACCTGATCTTTAAACAGCATTTTGGCGTTATCTGCCAAGTCGTACTGTCTGACGAGGGGGGCAATGCTTTCTGCGGTAATGCAGTCCACAATCTGCCTGACGCGTTCTGCTGATGATAGAGCCATTATAGTTCCTTATATGTTTTACAAAATTATGGTTTTCAAAAAAGCAAAACCGCCGCCCTTGCGGGACAGCGAATTTGCGGGATAAGCTAGAATTTGAACACAATGGAAGCGGTTACGTTATGGTTGTTTAATTTATCGGAACCGTTGTAGTTATAGTCAAGAGCCAGGCTGAATTTGTCGTTCAGTTCCATTTCCGCGCCGACATGGCCGCCGAAGCTGAACGTGCCGATAACTTCAGGGTGAATGGTATCACTGCTTGTAAGGCCGGCACCCTGTACATGGTTTTCCACTTCCGTATCGCCGAAATTGGGCTGAACATACACGCCTGCCCTTGGCGTGACTTTTTTGCCGTTTTTCAGCTCGATTTCTTTGGAAACTTTAACGCCCACAGGCACGCTGACTATGTGCTGATCTGCCGCGTCGGTCGTAAACGCGTCTTTTGCGCCGAGTTTGGACGTATAGCCGTCAGTGCGCAGATAGGTATATTTTACACCGAGATACGGGGTAAGCACAACGGTATCGGAAAGGTTCACGTCTTTTTCCACAGCTACAAGAGCCTGCACGGCATTGGTGCCCACATCGGCGGTAAGCTTGTCGCTGATATTGTACGGAGCGGGGAAGGACATTTACGCGTCGTTGTTCGTATATTGGTACGCCACATCGCCGCGGACGCGCCAGCCGGGCGCAAAATCATACTGGGCATACACGGAGCCGGCAAGGCTGTATACATCATTGCTGATATCAAGGGCATAGGTTTTTCCGAGTGTGGTTTCTGCCGTACCTGCCATAAAGGAGAATGAAGCACCCGCAACGGCATTTTCGTTATAACGGTAATCGCCGCCGGCAATAAAGCCGCCGAGATCAGCCTGAACTTCGCGTTCGCCGTTTACGTCAGTCCACATACTGTGACTGCTGTTGTGCATATACAGAAAATCGGCCCAAAGGTGCAGTTTGTTGGACGGCAGGTTTTTATGCTGTCCAAATGGCGCTGCGTGCTGTCGCTTCTGGTTTGGAGCATATCCCAGGCAAGGGTCTGGGTGCCTACCACAGTGGAAAGCTGTGCCGCGCTGTCCACGGTACGGGCAGCGGCAACGGTTGCATCGTAGGTCTGCTCGCCCGTTACCGTATCCAACACGTTGTTGATAATAACAAAGGCACCGGAATTGACGTAATCCTGCTGTTTTCCGCCCTGCAGAATATCAAGCACTTCGTTTACTTCGTTTTTAATGGAAACCTGAATGCCGGTCTGATTGATAAAGTCTTCAACGCTTAAGGTTTCAAGCACGTACATATACGCGCCTTTGTCGGTAAACTGCACGCCGTATTTCTGGAACATGAAGCCGTGCACATCGTTGTTCATACCCAGCGTTACCAGGGTAGAAAGCAGGTTATTAAAATCTTCGGCTGTTGCTCCGGGTACAGCGTCCTGGTATGCCTGCTGTAATGCAGCTACCGCACTGGGGTTTGCGGTATCTTTAACCATGTCCATCAGTACCTTATACTTTCCGTTTTGCTCATCATAAATAGTTTGCAGCTGCTGTACCTGTTCAAGGGGAAGATGATACTGTTCTTCCCAATCTTGGGTAATGGTATCGTCAATAAGCCCGGCAATACGGTTGATAGCATCCGATGTCAGGCAGAACGTAACATTGTCCGCAACACTTACGGGACTGGTTATGGGGTTGCCGTCACTGTCCACATATGCCGCACCGATAAGAAAATGCTTATGGTCGGCAGACAAAATATGGTCGGAATAAAGGTGGCTTTGTGCGTCAAGCTCCAAGTTGAGCGTGCCGCCGTTGAGCTCAATGGAAGCGTACTTATGGTTATCGGCAAGGTCAGCAATTTCACTTCCGTCATCATTATACGGATATTCAAACATACCGTCGCGGTGGGCGCTGAAATGTATGGCAGCACCGCCTGCAAGGGTCAGGCTGCTGCCGTTGTCCAGACGGATAATGCCGTTGCCCATGTACAGGTGGGCGGAAGTGTTGTCGCCTGCGCCGTACCCGTCAATCAGCACATTAGCCTTTTCGCCCAAAGCCAAAATAGCCAGATCAGTCACATTGTCCTGAGCGGAAGGATCAAGATTTCCGCCTATGGTTTTGCCCAAATAGTTTACCAGCAAAGACGCGCCGTTTAAAATATCAACACTTCCTGATTTTACATTAACGGTATGGTGAGTCAGCAAGCTGGAATAGGGTACCGGGGAATTTGCAAGTGCAAAATTGGCTGCCATAGGCTGCGGCTCGTCGGGGTGCAGGGAATCTTCCTGGAAGAAGCTGAACTGTTTGCCTGTCCCGTCAAGCTTGATTGCACTGCCGCCGCCGCTAATCTGCGTTTGCGTTGCGCCGTCCGCGCCCGTGCTGGAAGTACCCACCAAAGTAACTTTATTAAAATTGGTAAATTCGTTTCCCGTACCCGTACTGTCGTCTACGACAAAACTTGCGTTGCCGTACAACTTCAGTTCCGTGGAATCAGAAATAGTGTCTGCGCTTTCAAGGTGCAGGGTCACACCGGAGTTAACAATGGTAGCCCCTGTATAGGTGTTGGCGTCGCCGCCCAAATAAATTTCCGTATCTACAATACCGTTTTCATCTGTTTCCGCAACCAAATTCAAGCCGCCGTCACCGGTAAAGCCGCCTTCAAGGTCGATATACTCGCTCTCGCTTCCGATATTGCCGATTAATGAAAAATATTTTTCATCTTTGATATTTATGCTGTGCAGTTTGAAATAAAGTGCCAGCTCATTACTATTCTCAAAAGGATCAAGGGTTACATCATAATAAATAGTGGCAACCTTATCAGGAGTTTCATATGTTCTGCCTGTAAAATCATAGGATTGATTAAATAAAAAAGGCTGTCCCCCTATGACAAAATATTGATAACCAAATTTTCCGTTTCCGCCTTCTTCAATTTTTATCAAAGGTACCTCAGAGCCTTTTTGAAAAAAAAGAATATCATCATGCATAGCCATATCATAGGCTTTGTCATCCAAGGAATAATCTAAATAACACCCCACCAGTTCTGTATTTTGGGGAAGAATATACGTTTCAAATTTACTAACTCCCTCATTATGAAATAAGTATGGTCGGAGCAACACCAGATTTCCAGTATACCCTAACAAATTATCAGAATACAAATTACCGTATAGAAATTCTATTGAGTCAACATTGTTTAATTCTTCCCCTGTTCTAGGCTTCCAAGTTGAGTTATAAAAGGTAAGCTCTGAAATATCAGTAACGCTGTCAACAGCATTATTATTTATGATAGCGCCATCAATATATATCGGAGCAGTCACGCTACTGTCTGAAAATGTAATTTCTTCGGTCAGAGTAGCTCCTGAAAAATAAAGATTTAATCTAGATATAATAGCGCTACATCATTATGCGCAAAACAAGAATTGGATATTGTTAAATCTGCATTTTCAGAATTTTCCGGTCTTACAAAGTAAAAATACCTCTTTTCATCCCAATCTAACCCATCACCTGAAAAATAATAACCATCAATAACATTGTCAGTTATTTTTGGCCACAATTCATCCGTATTATAAACCTTGTCATAATTACTTGCAACAGGCAGCTGGGTAACAGGAAAAGACGGTACAGCATAGGCATTGCCGCCGACAAAGAGCATTCCAAGCAGCGAAAGCGAGAGCAGAAATTTTTTGACCAAACGACGGCTTAAGTTTTTTCCTTTCTCCAACAGACTTTTTTGGTGTTCGACACCCCATTTGCAAATATTGTTATTCATAAGACCTCACTAAAAATTGCTCTGACAAAAAAACACAAACCCAAAAAACAAACAAATTATATAATGCTAATTATTCTTATTATACATAAATTTTAAAGGGTTACAAGAAAATAAAAAAAACGGTATGTTACATAAAAAATGAAAACTAATTTCATTTTAAAAATCAAAAAAATATATTATTTCAATATATTATAATAAAACTTAATAAAATCAACGGAGTAAACTTTTTTATTGTGATATTTCAATATATTACGTACAAGTATAATTAATCATTTGATTAATAAGCCAATTAATAAAAAGCGGGGGAAATTTTCCCCCGCTTAAAATTTCAGCCTACGCAGATATCGGCACTACGAAAAATAATTATTGATAAATTCGGCAATATCCGCAGAAAACAGCAAAGAACGCGCACGCATTTTTTCCGGTACGGCAAACTGCTCGCGGTTTACGCACACGTACAGGCTGTTTTCGTTATGAGAAACCTGCGCCCAAAACGGATATTTAATAATGCCGGGAGTATTCTGCCCCACCCCCAACTCCAAATAACAAACTTTTTGTCCCGAAAACCGTTCCAAAAATTCCTGATAACGGGTATTTGCCCGTTCCCAGCCCGCGTCTTCCACAAAAAAACCGTCCGTGCGCAAATTCATTGTCATAGGCCTGCCGCAGCGCGGACAATACGGAATAAGGGCAGAGGGGATTTTCATATCCCGCTGTTCCCGCACCATACGCAGCACTTCTTCCCTGTTTTCATACGTTTTTGCGTGACAGGCGCGCGAACACTGCCACAGCCCGAAATCGCCCTGCGTGTAAAAAAGCCGTTCCTTGGCAAAGCCGGCACGCTGAAAACGATGATCCACGTTGGTAGTCAGCACAAAATATTCCTTTTGTTCCACCAGCTCCAGCAGCGCACGGTACAAAGCGCTTTTTTCTTCGGCATAGCGTTCCAGCCAAATATGCCTGCTCCAGTACGCCCAATATTCCTCAAGCGTGGGAAAGGGATAAAAACCGCCGGAATACATATCGGAAAAACCGTATTTTTCATGGAAATCCGCAAAATTTTCCACAAATCGCCCGCCGTCCAAAGCATAGCCCGCGGCCAGCGAAAGCCCCGCACCCGCCCCCACGAGCACAGCGTCCGCAGTACGGAAAAATTCCGCAAAGCGTGCAAAGTTATCCGAGTATTCTTCTGTAAATTTCATAATCCTTATCTTTGAATACATTAAAAATAATTTTTATATCCCCTGCAAAATCTTCACGGCACTGCCGCACGGTCTGCACCGCAAGCTGCGCGGCGCGCTCGTTGGGAAAATGAAATTCTCCCGTGGAAATACAGCAAAAAGCTATGCTTTCCAGCCCGGCTTCGCAGGCACGGCGCAGACATTCGCGGTAACAGGAACAAAGCAGTTCCTCGTCCTTTTGCGTCAGCCGCTGTCCCACAATGGGGCCGACGGTATGGATCACGTATTTTGCAGGCAAATTGTAGGCAGGCGTCAGCTTTGCCCCGCCTGCCGCTTCCGCGTGCCCCTGCTCCTGCATAAGCTTATAACACTGTATGCGCAGCTGCAGCCCCGCAAAGGAATGGATTGCATTGTCAATGCATTTGTGCAGCGGCGCAAAACAGCCCAGCAGATACTTATTGGCGGCATTGACCACGGCATCGGCGCGCAGCAGGGTAATGTCACCCTGCCACAAGGCGGCATTATCCCGATATTCCAGCTTTGCGGCGTCCTGCACGGGTTTTGCGCGCAGCTCTTCCTGCAGATACGCGTCCTGCACGGGCAGAAAGCCCTGCGGCAGTTCCTGCACCTGCCATACGTTCATCAGCGCCCGCAGATACGTCTTTTTTTCGGCAAGACTTTCGGGCCGCGGAAAATTTAACGCACACTGCTCCCGAAGCACTGCCGTAAGAAAATCAAGCCGCTCTTCCTGGCAAGAAAACTCCTGCGCGTACAAATCCTGAAAATATGCCATGACAAATCCTTTTTCTGCCGAAAAACCGCTTAATCCGTTCCAAACAGATTTTCAGACACAACCTTTTCGGTTCGGAATACAATTAAAGCGAAATGTTTCTTTTTTTTATAAAAAACCGTTTTATTCAAAATAAATCATGCGCTTAGTCATGCCGCCGTCAACAGGGATATTGGCCCCGTTAATAAAATCGTTTTCCTTTTGACAAAGAAAATAACACAGCCGCGCTATATCTTCGGGCCTGCCCACGCGGCCGCTGGGGTGCTGGAAATGGTCAAGAGGCGTCAGCCTGTCATAATCCGTGCAGGCTATCCAGCCCGGGCTTACCGCATTGACGGTTATACCCGTGCCCGACAGCGATACGCAAAGGCTTGCCGTCAGCGAAACAAGCCCGCCCTTGGCGGCGCCGTAGCAGTCCCAGTCCACCTCGTTCTGACAAAAACGCGTGGACGCAATATTGACGATACGGCCGTATTCCGCGCCCTTGTTTGCCCGCACGAATTCCTTGGCGCAAAAATACGCGCCGCGCAGGTTCACTGCCATAATTCTGTCAAATTCTTCCGGTTCCACATCGGCCAGCGGCTTTTGAAAACGGCTTATTCCCGCATTGTTAATAAGAATGTTCAATGCGCCGCACTGCTCCCTGACGGCCGCAAAAACCTGCCGCAGTGCCTGCGTATCCGCCACATCAGCCCGAAAAGCCGTGATGTTGCCGTCCTCAAAGGAACAGGGCAGAATATCCAGCGCAAAAACACAATAGCCCTTTTCCGCAAAAAACAGCGCCGCCGTCCTGCCTATGCCCTGCGCCGCGCCCGTCACCAAAACACTGTCCATACTGCCTGCCTCGCTTAACCGATTTTAAAACACTGTAGCATAACCCGAAGAATAAATAAACCGACGCCGCACGCTGTTTTCGGCATATTCCGCTGCGACAGACAAAAAAAAATCCCCTTGCGGAATAATTCCGAAAGGGGAAAAATGCGTTTTGCGCATTATCGGGGAATTTTGCCCCAGCGCGGGAAATATGCATTGCCGCTGCCCGTGGGCACGTGCTTTGCCGTACCGCCGTGGCGGGTGATGAGATATATTTGCTTCACGCCGGTTCTGTTGGAAACAAAGGCCAGAAAATAGCTGTCCGGCGCAAAGGACGGGTGCTCGTCGCGGCCGGGGCCGAAGCTTACCTGACGCTCGATGCCCGTTACCAAATCATGCACGAAAATTCTGTGTCCCTGCGGCGTTGCCTTAGTATAGGCCACAACGGTTCCGTCGGGACTTATGGCAGGTTCGGTATTGTAGGACCCTGTTTTGCTTACCCTTGTGGTGGTGCCAGTGGTGAAATCTTTCAGGAAAATCTGCGGGCCGCCCAGGCGGTTGGACGTAAAGACCATTTTGGTTCCGCTGTGGTCAAAAGTCGGGGAAACATCAATGGACGGGCTGTTTTCCAACACGCGTTCCCTTCTGAAACGGTGATCCAGCAGGAAAATATCCGGCTGGGAACCGGAAGACAGACTTACCGCCACTTTGTTGTCCGGCATAAAGCTGGGGCCTATGACGGTATTGCCGGGAAAACGTATGCGCTGCACTTTGCCGTTGGCACTCTGCCATACGCCCAGGGCATGGGAACCTTCGTCAATATGGCTGAACACGATGTAACGGCCGTCGGGAGACCATGCGGGAGACATGGCTATCCCTTTGAGGGAAGTGATTTGCCGAAGATTTTTTCCCGTGGGCGATACAATCCAAATATCGCGCTTGGTTTTGCTTGCGTCCTTGGCAAAAGTCAGCGTGGAAAGGAAAAAGTCGCCGCTGCCGGTCAATGCTTTCATAAGATCGGCGCAGAATTTATCCGCCACGGCTTCCACTTCTTTATCGGTAATATTGCTGTAGGCGTTGCCGAAAATAAATTTGCCGGAAAACGTTTCAAAAACGCGCAGTTCCACTTTGCTGCCGTTATTGTCGCCGCCGCCCCAGTAAGACGTGACGAGCAGATCCGCCCCGCCGATCTGAAAACGGCGGAAATCAAGATTGGCGCCGCTCCAGGCATTCAGCACCGTGCCGCCGAGAATGTTGGCGTCGGGCACCAGGTTCATAAAGGGCAAAAAAGACAAATTATAACGGATTTCCTTATCCAGCGCGGCTCCCAGCCCTTTGGCCTCCGTCATGGGCGCGGTGAGCGGCTTTGCCATACTTAAATTCACAATATTCTGGCCGGGACCGTAAATATCCACCATGGTCGCTGCCAGCGCAAAAGGCGCCGTGCTTATGCACGCAAACAGCACCAAAACAAAAGAAAGAATTTTTTTCATAGGGTAAATACCTTTTTTCTGACCTCACGCAATCCTATATCATAAACAGCACAGTATTCAAACTGTTTTATTATTTTGCAACATATTGTTTTTATTGTATTTATACTTTCGGTATCAATAAAGCGTCCTGAATGCTTTCCACTTTTTCCTGCACGTCCTGCCGCGGGCCTGCGGCTTCCTGCGCGGACGGAGCGGCATTCATGGGCTCATAAAAAGACGTTTTGCCCGTTTCCTTTGCGGTATTCGGCACAGCGGCGGAATTTGCAGCCTGTTCATTGGCAGCCGCTCCCGAAACGGTTTCTGAAGCGGTTCCCGTCACCGTTCCCGTAAACGTTCCGTTCACGGTACCGTTTATCGTTCCCTGCATATGCAGGGTTTGCGGCCCGTTCTGCACTGCCGCGCCATTGCCGGAAACGGCAGGTTTAGACCGGGCGGGCTTAAACTGTGCAGGCTTAGACGCGGAATACCGCGGCGGATATTTGCCGAGTGCAGGGTCCCCATATATTTTTTTGCGTGGAACAAGAGAACCCCATACCGTATGGCGCAGCATTTCCGTCTGCAGACTGCTTTGATACGGAGATTCCGCATAATCGCCGTACAGACTGTCCGCACCGCTCAGCCGTTTTGCACCGCTTTGCACGGCGTTTGGCGCAGGCACGGGCGCAGCTGCGGCATACTGGGTCTGAGCCTGATTTTGAGTATTGGAAATTTCTGCGGTCTGGGTATTTCCCTGAGCATGGGCAGAAGTATTGACATTCACGTTAACCTGTACGGGAACGGAACTTTGCTGCGCGGACTGCCGTGCGGACTGCACGGCCTGTCCTGTGCCTTGTCCCGCGGAATTTTCCGCGGCAAAAGAAGGCACCGCTAAAAACAATCCTGAACACAGCGCTGAAAAAAGAACAAAAGATTTTTTCATGATTCACCAAACCTTTAAGGGTCTACGTCACACTATTCTTTATTCTTTTCGGATTATTTTTAAATTATATTAGGATATGCTCCCAAATTATTTTTCTTGTTTTCTTGGGAGAAGTGATCCCCCATTACACGGTATTTGCGGAACCTTGCAAAAATAAAAACGGCAGAACAGTCTTTTCCGCAATTAAAATAACCTGTTTTTGCAGACTGTTTTATAACTGCTGCCGTCAATGCCGTTACTTGGAAAACACAGCCTTATTTTTTTTCGGCTTCCACACGGAAAGCACAATCAAAAATACCAGCAAACAGCTCTGCACCAAACCGAACGCGGTATATTCGCCGAAAACCCGCGCATAGTCGCCTGTCTGCAAAAGAAGTTCCTGCACGCCGCTGTTTTTGGAAAATTCCAATAAAAAACGCTCGCGGGGACCGAGATAAAACGTACCCGACACAATCAGCCCCACGGTCAGCACCCATTTTGCCAAAATCCACCCGTGTTTTTTAAATCCCCACGGCGTCAGCAGGGAATAACAAAGCCCCGTCAGCAGACAGCCCACAGCTCCGGGAATAATGACCACAAAAACATCAATGCTGTGTTTGGCAAAATTCAGGCCGTAAGCGTGTTCGGTAAAGGCAAGATCGCCCGTCAGACGGTTCAGAACAAGCAAAGACAATGCTCCGCCCACCCAACAGACCGCAGTGATCAAATGCACGGCTTTCAAAAATTTTTGTCCGCGTGCCGATAATCTCATACCTGCTCCGAATTACCGCTGTTTTTCCGTTTCCGGCATATTTTCGATTTTCCGCTTTACCTGTTCAAAAACGGCCTCTGCGTCCTGCATGGCGTCCACGACAAAAAAGCGGCCGCCGCTTTGGGCCATTTCCAAAAAGCCTTGGCGTATTTTCCGGTGAAAAATCAATGCTTCGGCCTCAAAACGGCCCTCTTCCACGGTCAGGTTCTGTTCGGCATTGCGCTTTTTTGCCCGGCTCAGCCCGACTTCGGGTTCCAAATCAAGCACAACGGTCAAATCGGGCACAAGCCCGCCCGCGGCAACGCCGTTCAGGGTTTCAAGCAAGGCTCTGTCCATGCCTCTGCCATAGCCCTGATACGCAACCGTGCTGTCGGTAAATCGGTCGCAAAGCACAATTTTTCCCTGTTCCAGGGCAGGCTTTATAACGTCTTCGATATGCTCTGCCCTGTCGGCAAGAAACAAAAACAATTCCGCACTGCTGCTGATTTTTTCTTCCGCATTTAAAATAATGGTGCGCAGTTTTTTGCCGAGTCCGCTGCCGCCCGGCTCGCGCGTTATCAGCACATCACGGCCCGAAGCAGAAAAATGCGCGGCAAGTTTTTGGATAAGCGTGGTTTTGCCCGCGCCCTCCATGCCTTCAAAAGTGATAAAAAGCCCTGCCATATTCCTATTCCGTAATGCCCAGCAGGGAGCACTGCTTTTCCTTGGGCGTTTTTTTGGTTTTTGCGTTTTCTTTTTCCTTGGGCTTGGGAGTCTGCGGCATTTTGCACAGACTTCTGCCGAGCAGGCCTATCCAGGCCGACCAGCCTATGCCTTGATCTTCTTCCTCTTCGGCGGCGGGCATTTGGGCAAACGCTTCGCGGCACTGCGCCAGTTTGGCGTCCAAATTATCCGCATAATGCAGGGCAAAGGCTTCGGGACTGAGGGGCACGCGCGGCGCGCCGTATTCCGGTTCGCCGTGGTGGGACAATATTAAATGTTCCAAATGCAGCGCCAGTTTTTCGTCCACTTTTGCTTTTTCCAAAAACGGCCGCAGCATTAAAATACCCTGCACGATATGACCGAGCATTTTCCCTTCGTCCGTATAATCGTTCACCAGGCCGCCGGACAATTCCTCCAGCTTGCCGATATCATGAAAAAGCCCCGCCACAAACAGGGTCTGCCTGTCCAGTTCCGGATAATGGTCGCAGAATTTCAGACACAGCCCCGCAACGGAATGCATATGTTCAAGCAAGCCGCCCGCATAGGCATGATGTACGGATTTGGCGGCAGGCGCAAGCAGAAGCTTTGCCCGTATCCTGCTGTCTTTCAGCACGGATCTGCAAAAATCCTTCCACGGCGCATAAGTGATTTCCTGACTGACCAGCGTTTCAATTTGTTCAAGAATTTCCGCAGGCTCCACCGCGGAAGTGGGGATAAAATCCCCCATATTCAGGTGTTCGGGATTTTCCACGGGCCGCAGGGCTTCCACCGTCATCTGCAGCTGATCGCGGAACAGGGAAGTCCTGCCTTTTACTTCAATAAAATCGCCGGCTTTGAGATCCGTCACGCTTTGGCTGAGCGGCGACCAGATTTTGGCGTCCAAGACACCCGTGGCGTCCTTAAGCTTCACCGACCAGAACGGGCCATTGCGGCCTTCGGATTTTTGCGCGGAACTGACGAGGAACACGGAACAGATTCCTTCGCCCGCGGGTATGGTTTTCTGAATATCTTTAATGCAGATTCTGTGCATGGGGTTTCCTTATGTATACATTAAAACGAACGCAAATATTTTTGCACAGATGCTTTCTTTCGTCAAACCCAAAGTTTACGCCGAAAACAGCCGTTTTTCCCGGAAAATTTTATTTTTCCTGCGTACACATTGCCAAAATTTCCGCTTTATAGTATGATTTTTCAATCAAATTACGCATGAATTTTTGGAGGACGTCTATGCCCTTAGTTGGACCAAAAGAAATGTTTGCTCGCGCCTATGCCGAGTCTTATGCCGTCGGAGCATTCAACATCAATAACATGGAAATTATCCAAGGCATCATGCAGGCCGCCTCAGAAGAAAAATCTCCTGTTATTCTGCAAGTTTCTGCTGGTGCACGAAAATATGCGGGTCAGCCCTACATCATGAAGCTTGCCGAAGCTGCCCTGCAGGAAAATGATCTTCCTATCTGCATACACCTTGACCACGGCGCGGATTTTGAAATCTGCAAAGCCTGCATCGACGGCGGCTTTACCTCCGTTATGATCGACGGTTCCCACCACAGCTTCGAAGAAAACATCGCCATTACCAAAAAAGTCGTGGAATACGCCCACGACAAAGGCGTTTGGGTTGAAGCGGAACTCGGCCAGCTTGCCGGCGTGGAAGAACACGTTTCCGCGGAAAAATCCGTCTACACCGATCCCGACCAGGCCGTGGAATTCGTAGAACGCAGCGGCTGCGATTCCCTTGCCATAGCCATAGGCACAAGCCACGGCGCATACAAATTCAAAGGCGAAGCAAAACTTGATTTTGAACGCCTCGAAAAAATCAGCGCCCTTTTGCCGAACTACCCGCTTGTTCTGCACGGCGCTTCTTCCGTTCCGCAGGAATTTGTGGAAATGGCCAACAAATACGGCGCAAAACTCGGCTCCGCCAAAGGCGTTCCCGAAGAAATGCTCAGAAAAGCGGCTTCCATGGGCGTCTGCAAAATCAATATCGACTCCGATATCCGCCTTGCCATGACTGCCTATATCCGCCGTCAGCTTGCCGAAGCGCCGGAAGAATTCGACCCGCGCTCTTACCTCAAGCCCGCTCGCGAAGCCGTGCGCACCATGGTTCAGCACAAAATCAAAAACGTATTGGGCTCTTCCAATAAAATATAACAATCAAACACAAACAAAAATCCACATTTTTCGGAGATAAAAATGGCAGTTCAAAAAATAGGTATCAACGGTTTTGGCCGTATCGGCCGCTATCTTGTGCGTCTTCTCGCCGACAGCAGCGAACTTGAAGTTGCGGTTATCAACGCCCGCGCCGACAACGCAGCCCTCGCCCACCTTTTGAAATACGATTCCACACACGGACATTTCCCGTATCCCGTGGAAGCCTACGAAGACGGCATCGTTGTCAACGGCAAAAAAATCAAAGTGACCCGCGACGCCCTCGGCGAATGGAAGTGGGGCGAAATGGGCATTGACCTTGTTGTGGAAACCACCGGCAAAATGAAAGACAAAGCCGCCGCCATGGGACACATTGCCTGCGGCGCCAAAAAAGTTATTGTTTCCGCTCCCACCAAGGAAGCCGACGCAACCATCGTTATGGGCGTTAACGAAGGCGACTACGACGTAAACGCACACCAAGTGATTTCCGCCGCAAGCTGCACCACCAACTGCCTCGCTCCCGCCACCAAAGTTATTGACGAAAACTTCGGCATCGTGAAAGGCCTCATGACCACAATCCACTCTTACACCATGAGCCAGCGCATTCTTGACGGTTCCCACAAAGATCTGCGCCGCGCAAGAGCCTGCGCCGTTTCCATGATCCCCACGTCCACAGGCGCCGCACGCGCAATCGGCCTTGTATATCCCAAACTTAAAGGCAAAATCGACGGCATGGCCATCCGCGTTCCCACACCGAACGTCAGCATTGTGGACTTCACCGTTACTTTGGAAAAATCCACCACTGCCGAAGAAATCAACGCCGCACTGAAAGCCGCTTCCCAAGGCGCCATGAAAGAAAATCTCGGCTACACCGAAGAACCGCTCGTATCCATTGACTTCAACGGCGACACCCACGGCGGCGTGGTCGACGCTGAACTTACTTCCGTAATGGACGGCAACATGGCTAAAATCATTATTTGGTACGACAACGAAACCAGCTTCACCAACCAGCTGGTACGCCTTACCAAAATGGTGGCAAAAAGTATGTAATGCGCACTGCGCGCAATATTTGACAAAAGGGGCATATGCCCCTTTTTTTCTGCCCGAAGAATTCCCAAGTGCCCGGCTTTTCCTCTGCGCCAGGCAAAACAAGCCGAAACACACGCTGAACGTATACAGCCCTAAGCACGGAACCGCCGAAAACCGCCGTTTAAAAGAAACCTATGGTGCCGCCGCTGCGCGGCATTATAAAAAAACCGACACCGCAAAAATTCTAAACTTTTATTTTAGCTTAGGGTGTATTTTAAAATTATTTTTTTCTTTTTTTGCGGGGGAAATGATTTCCCTTCTCAAACTCTGCACTGCCTGTGCCTGCCGCCGGCAGACAGGATAAAAAATTTCCTTGCCTAAAACGCCCCGCGGTGCTATTAAAAAATTTGAAACAAATTTTGGAGGCACAACCGATGTAACAGTATTTTTCCCCTTTTTATGCGGCTGAAGTTTTTTTGCTGAACATTAATAAGGTGAAAATACTATGGATTTGCTGTATTACTGCATCGGTCTTGCTGTCGGTCTTTACATTCTTATTTGGAGTGCGGACAAATTTGTGGACGGCTCCTCCGCCGTTGCCACGCGCATGGGCATGGCCAACTACATCGGCATAAGCGACATCATCATCGGCCTGACCATTGTAGCCGTAGGCACAAGCCTGCCGGAACTGGCCTCTGCCATTGCCGCCACCCGCAAAAACGAACATTCCCTTGTTATCGGCAATATTATCGGCTCAAACTTCTTCAATGCCCTGACCGTTGTCGGCGTTTCCGGCATTATCAGCCCCCTGCCCGTGGAACACGGGGTTATCGTGCGCGATATGCCCATCAATATTATCATGACGCTTTTCCTGTTCCTTTTCGGAATGCGCGTGGGCAAACAGCTTGAAGGCACAATCACCCGCTTTGAGGGAATTGTCATGGTTATCCTGTACAGCCTGTACACGGCACAGCTCATCAGCATAGTCATGGGCAAACCGCTGGTGTCTTTTCTCGTATAAACAAAAGGAACGGACATGGCAAAGGAACTTCTTGTCAGTGCGGCAGCAGACAGCCAAAAACTGTTTAATTTTCTAAAGCGCGCAACAACAGGCGAAAATGCGGAAATTCACCGCTGGATACGCACAGGACAGGTACGTATCAACAAAAAACGCGCCGACGCGTTCGATATTGTCAAAGAGGGGGACTGCATACGCATTCCGCCCTTTGCGCAAACCCAGCCCGGTGCCTGCACTGCGGAACAGCTCCCAAACAGCGAAGCCGCAAAAACGGCGGATAACAGGCAAAACCGCTCCGATACGCCGATACCTCCAAAACAAACTGCACCGCTTGCCGAATATTCTGCCGCCGCAGACAAGAATTTCCCTTTCACGGTACTTTTTGAAAACAAACATCTGCTGGTCATCGACAAAGCGCCGGGCATTGCCTGTCAGGGCGGCATGGGACAAAAAGAAAATATCGCCGATATGCTGAAAGCATATTTCAAAAACGCGCCTTTCGTGCCTGCACCCGCACACCGCCTGGATAAAGAAACGCAGGGCATTCTGCTTATCGGCAAATCCTATGCCTGCCTGCGCTTTCTCACCGAGTGCATGAAAGGCGACGAACGCACACTGAAAGCTGATATGCAAAAAGCCCCCAAAAAAATCTACCGTGCCTGGGTATACAGCGACATTACAGGCTTTGCTGAAAAAAATCCGTATCTTTGCACATATTTGTTCCACAACGAAACAGAAAAAAAAGAACAGGTTTTTTCCGCCCACAAAGTACACGGAGCCCAAGACGCACAGGCTGTTTTGCAGAAATTCGGCATTTGCAGGGAAATTACGGCAGACAGCCGCAAAACAAAAGCCCTGTTCGCCCTGTCAGCGCTTAAAGTCCTGCAGACAAAAACCCATAACGGCAAAACCGTAAGTCTTGCGGAAATCGGCATTTACACGGGCCGCAAACACCAAATCCGCGCCCAGCTCGCCCATTTCGGTTTTGCCCTTGTCGGCGACAAAAAATACGCCCCCCAAAAATTCCTGCGCAAAAACGACCGCTTCTTCCTGCAGGCCTGCCAAATCACCCTGCCCGAAAACGAATTTACCGAACAAACAGTTTTTACACTGTAAACATAATTATTTATTTCTGTTCTTGATTGCTTCTTTTATTCTGCAATTTCTTTTTTTTACAAAATCCAAACTAAAATTTAGCCATTGAAAATATTCTTCTTTACTTTTTGGTAAACAATTAGTTGTAAAGTCAATATGATTAATTCCAAAAATGACTTTTTTATAATCCGCTGAAACACAATCATTTAAATAAAAAAAATTAATATAGCCTTTAAAATCTATAAACAACTCAAAAAAATTTCTATCACTATCTAGTACATTATATAACGGACTTACCTCATTTAAATAATATTTTCGTATACACTCCAGCGTCAAGTCCCAGCGGTCTTTTATTTTTGGGTTACAACCTCGAGATTGATTAATTCCACCTTGTCTTTTAGGAAAAATTATTGCTCCACCTATTGTATATGTTTTATGCAAAAAATTTTCCATAAATTGATAATAATTAGATAAACTATTTTTTACATCTTCCAATATATGTCTATTTTTTTCATATCGAAAACTTGCTACAATTGAATCACTGCCAAATCGAAAGTTTTTCCATGTTAAATAATCATTGCCTTTTCCAAGAACCAAATCCAAAAATTCCCCATTAGGTAATTTTTTACTCCATAAAGACTGATGATATCTTTTTAAAGCCACACTGCTAATATCAGGGTCACAATTTCCTACCCCCAACCCATTTTTATTTTGCCAAAAATTCTTCCAATAATAAGAATTATCATCAAGCGTAAAATCATAATCGACATCTATTTCAGACAATTTTATCATTATATCAATCCGTCTTTATTTTTAAATGAACATATAAAAAAACACGAAAATTTCAAAATATCTTTTATAAATTTTATAATATAACAAGATACGTTTACTAGGGTGTATTTCTAAATTTTTTATAATAAAATCAATCCAAGCAGTCTCATTTATCTAAAAAAAAGTAAGACTTTTGATTTACAGGGTTTCACCCTTTGAAGGCGGAAACGTTAGTTTCCTGCCGAAAAAGTGTGAAACAGGGGGAAGCTCGGGTTCCCCAAGGGTGAGAGCTGGGGACGAAGTCCCCTATTGCTTACCCTTGGGTCAGGTTCAAGGATTGAAGCCCCTTGCAAAAAATTTTATTACTAGACATTCATACCAAAAATAAATAAAAAATAATTTTATAATATCCTAACAGTTAACCATGGACACGGCAAGACCGCCGAGGGAGGTTTCCTTGAATTTGGCATTCATTTCGCGGCCTGTTTCGCCCATGGCTTCAATGGCGGAATCAAGGCTGACGCGGTGGCTTTTCGGGTCTTCGGAAATAGCCAACAAAAATGCGTTATAGGCTTTGACGGCACCCACGGCGTTGCGTTCGATACAGGGTATCTGCACATAGCCGCCCACGGGATCGCAGGTCAGGCCGAGATGATGTTCCAGGGCAATTTCCGCGGCATTGGCGGTATATTCGGCATTAAAACCGCGCGCGTGCGTAAGCATGGCGGCAGACATGGCGGAGGCTACGCCCACTTCGCCCTGGCAGCCCACTTCCGCCCCGGCAATGGCGGCATTATGCTTGGCAAGAAAACCTATTGCCACTGCTGCCAAAAAGCCCTCACGCACAGCCCTGTCACCGATATGCATATCGTAGCGCATGGCATAGAGCAGGGCAGGCAAAACGCCTGACGCCCCGCAGGTCGGCGTGGTAACGATAACCCCGCCGTCGGCGTTTTCTTCGGCAGTTGCCATGGCATAGGCATTCAGACAGCACATAAAGCGTTCGTGGGGAATGGTCAGGGTTTTGGCTTTTTCATACAGCACGCCTGCCTTTCTCTGCACGTTGAGCGTGCCGGGCAAAACCCCTTCTTTTGACAGGCCGCGCTTGACGCCCATGACCATGGTTTCGATAAGCTCGTCAAGATACTGCAGAATTTCCACGCGTGACGTGCCGGTTATGGCTGTTTCGTTGTCCAGCAAAAGTTCGTGCAGGGTCAGCCCTGTCTGTTCCAGGCGTATCTGCAGTTCTTTCATGGTCTGGTACGGGTGGACGGGCTTGCCGAGCTGCGGGGCCTGCCAGCCTTTCCACTGGATAAAGCCGCCGCCCACGGAATAATATTCGCGTTCAAAAAGCACTTCGCCCTGAGTATCCATAAGCGCGATAACCAAGGTATTATTATAAGGGAAATTATGCACCACGCTGTCATATATGACATTATGCAGCGACAGGGTAATGGGGATATCGCCGAGCATCTGCGTATAATGCTGATCGGGGGATCGGCTGATTTCTTTGAGCAGGCCTGCCGGGCATTTTTCCGGCTTATGGCCGAGAAGTCCCGCCAGCACGGCGGCGCAAGTGCCGTGCCCTTTGCCCGTAGCGCTGAGCGAACCGTACAGCCGCACGATAAAGTGACTGGGTTTTTTGGCAAAACCGTTCAGCCTTTCCCTGCACAGACACAAAAAATCATAACCGGCCTTCATGGGGCCTATGGTATGGGAGCTGGACGGTCCCGGACCGCATTTGAGCAAATCGAAAATACTGGTTTCCACCGGCGAAAAAATCATGCCTTTTTTGCGGATATGCTCCTGAAAAAGTGTATTGAGCGTTGCCATAAAACCTCCGAAAACGGGAATAAAACAAGTATACACAAAAAAAGGCTGTCCGTAAACAGCCTTTTTGAATGTATACAGTATTTTGCCCTGTCAGGGTATGTTTCCGAATCAAAAGAAAAATACTTTAGAAACACACTAGAACATACCGGGGATTTTAATGCCGCCGGTAATTCTGGAAACTTCGCGTTCCATATCGGCCTTGGCAATTCTGTTGGCTTCATTGACGGCACTGACAATAAGATCCTGCAGCATTTCCACGTCATTCGTCACTTCCGGGGAAATGGTGATGGATTTCAGTTCATTTTTGCCGTTCACGCTTACTTTGACCATACCGCCGCCGGCGCTGGCTTCCACAATGCGTTCTGCCATTTCTGCCTGCAGTTTGGCCATTTTATTTTGCATAATCTGTGCTTGGCGCACCAAATCGTTCATGTTTCTCAAGGCAATACTCCTTAATTTTTTCTACCGTGTTTGATGTCGTAACATCTGTAAATTTCCGCCCCGAACTCATGCATAAGCAGCTGTATGCGGGGATTGTTCAGGGCTTTTTCCCGCAGTTCGTCGTCGCTTGTCAGTTCATAGGCGACAATGCTGGACTGAATGGCGACATCCCGCTGCAGATACGCACACAAAAGCTGCTCCAGCTGATTTTTCACCTTTGTAAAAATGGCAGCCTGCGGCCCGCCGGACATTTTAATAAAACAATGCGTTTTGGTCAAGGTAACTTTCAGACCCTGCATAAGCGGCACATATTCCGCTGGAAAATCATGCTGTTCACAATACGCTAAAAATTCGTGCCAATCAATATTTTCTTTTTCAGCATCACTGACAGCCTGCTCCGAAAACAAATCAAAAGCAGGAAAAGCCTGTTCGGTTCTGACTGCTCCCGCAAGACGTTCTTCATCGTCGGCATAATCAAAATCCGTTCCCCCGAACGCGTCGGAAGTTTCAGGAGGCACGGGCAGGCGGATAATATTTTCCGCGTCAATGGGGATTTTCTTTTCCGGAGAAACTGTTTTTTCGGAAAGAATATTTTTTTCGGCATTCTCCTGCGCAAATCGGGGATATTCGCGTTTTTGGCTTTCAGCCTGCGCCTGCTGCGCCAGCAGAATTTTTTGCTTAAACGGATTTGCTGCCGCGGCTTCAGGCCTGCCCACCGCATTGTCTGCGGAAAACGGTTCGGCGGCAGTCCGTGCAGACTCCCGAACAACAGCTTCGTTTTTTGCGTCCGAAACATCTTTCGGCTGGCTGATTTCGGCTGCAAAACCATCGGCAGAAAATGCCGTAAACCGCGCATTGCCTGCGTTCTGCGGGATTTCGGATTCCGTATCCGTATTCAGTGCCGATTTTGCCCCCATATCCGCAAGTACCGGCTTGCCGGGGGCAGCTACTCCCCCTGTTTGGCCTCAGGTTCCGCTTCATCGGGCAAAAGAACTTTTTCCAGGGGCAAAAGACGCGGCAGAAGCGTAAGATTTAATAACAGAAGTTCCAAAGCGGCGGCAGGTTCGTAACTCTGCAGAATACGGCGCTGGTTTTCCAGCACCATTTGCCATGCAGCGTGCAAGAATGCCGCAGAAAAATGCACGGCACTTTCTTCAAGACGCACAACTTCGCGCAGAGGCAAATCGGCAAGCACTTCTTTGCCTGCTTCCTTCAGCACAAACATATTGCGCAGCAGACGCACCAATTCGCCGAGAAAAAAGCCGATATCCACGCCCTCGGCAAGCACATCGCGCACCAAAACAGTGGTTTTTGCCACATCCTGAAAACGCATGGCCTGCAGAAGCCTGTCCATAACCTCTATGCCGGCAAGCCCGAGAGTCTGACGAACGGTTTTGGATTCCAGCTTAAACCCTTCCATATCGTTGGGAGAAAGCGCCAAGCACTGCCCGAGCAGGGACATGGAATCGCGCACGCTGCCCATGGCGCGGCGCGCAATAAGGGACAACGCGTCTTCATCATAAGCGATGTGCTCTGATTTCAGCACGTTTGCCAAATGATTTTCAATGCTCTGCTCCGCAACCTGCTTAAACACATAGTGCTGACAGCGGCTTAAAATAGTAATGGGAAATTTATGCTGTTCCGTGGTGGCTAAAATGAACACAACCCCGCGCGGCGGCTCCTCAAGGGTTTTCAAAAGGGCATTAAACGCCTCTTTTGTAAGCATATGGGCTTCGTCGATAATAATAACCTTATACCGTCCCTCAAGAGGAGAATACCCAACAGCTTCGCGCAGCCTGCGCACGTCGTCTATGCCGCGGTTTGACGCACCGTCGATTTCCACCACATCGACAAATGCCCCCTGTGTAATTTTCCTGCACGCCTCACACTGATTGCAGGGTTCGGCAGTGGGAGCATTTGCGCAGTTTAACGCTTTGGCAAAAATTCTTGCAAGCGTGGTTTTGCCCACGCCGCGCGTACCGCTTAAAAGATAGGCAGGAGCAACTTTATCCTGCAAAGAAGCAAGAGAAAGCACTTTTTTAACCGTATCCTGCCCGACAACTTCCGCAAAAGTCTGCGGACGGTATTTTGCCGCAAGAGAAATATTCGCCATAAAAAATCCTGATTAGGGGTGTTTCCAAATTATTTTTTCTTGGGGGAAATGACTGCATTGCTGTCCGTTTGCGTAATGTTTGCAAGCTCGCTGACGCAGACGGCTTGCCGCCCTTTGGGAGCCCCTCATTGCACGGCATTTACGGAACCCTGCCGAAAGTTTTAGCTTCGGTTCCGCAAATACCGTGAATACAAGCGGCTGTAAAATCTTTTTCCCAACCCGAAACAAACGTTAAAACGGCCTGTTTCTGCTGATATTCTATATAACTGCTGTAATCAGCTGTATTAATTCAAAAAAAATACCCTAGAAGGAATACGGGGCAAGCCAGTCCTGATATTTCGGGTTATTGCCCTGTACAATTTCAAAAAAGGCTTTCTGCAGCGTTTTGGTAATTTCGCCGGCTCTGCCCTGACCGATAATGCGGTTGTCCACTTCGCGCACAGGGGTAATTTCCGCGGCGGTTCCGCTGAAGAACACTTCGTCGGCGCAGTATACTTCGTCACGGGTGAACTGGGTTTCCACAACTTCAAAACCGAGATCTTTGGCAAGAGTAATCACGCTTGCTCTGTTAATGCCTTCCAGAATGGAAGTAAGCGGCGTAGTTTTTATGGTTTTGCCGCGGACTATGAATACGTTTTCGCCGGTTGCTTCGGAAACGAAACCGTTGGTATCGAGCATAAGGGCTTCGTCGTAACCGTCGTGCACGGCTTCTATTTTGGCAAGCACGGAGTTTACGTAGTTGCCGCAGGCTTTTGCCTTGCCCATGTGCGTATTGGGGTGCATACGGTTATAAGAGCTTGTTTTGACGCGCACGCCCATTTCCAGCGCTTCCGCACCGAGATATGCGCCCCAGCTCCAGGCTGCAATTACGGTGTTAATGGGATTTTGCCCCGGATGAACGCCGAGTGCGCCGTAACCGACAAAACTGATGGGACGGATATACGCGGCGCTCATTTTATTGGCCACAAGCGTATCAATGGTGGCTTTGCACAGTTCGTCAACACTGTACGGACACGGCAAGCCAAGAATTTTTGCGGAATTTGCCATACGCTGCATATGCTCGCGAAGACGGAATACGGCTGACTGCCCATTGGCGCATTTATACGCGCGGATACCTTCAAAATATCCGGTTCCGTAGTGCAGTGCATGGGTAAGAACGTGAATTTTAGCTTCATTCCAGGGAACGAGTTCTCCGTCAAACCAGATGAATGGGGTAGGTTCTAAACCGGCCATAGTAGTCTCCTCTCATAGCGTAACGCATGATTATTAAAATCTCGTAACATAAAAGTATACGTATCCCATTAATAAAGGTCAAGCATTATTAGCCATAGCCCGCAAAAATATTTTTAGTCACGGCATGACTTTTTACATTTTTGTTATTTCTTTTTTATGCTTTTTGCTTGACAAAGAAGAAAAACATTATAGGCTTGCAGCAAGGCATTTAACACAATTTTGGACAGTTATGCAAAAAGCTCTTTTTTCGCTGAACGGCGTCGGCGTACGGGGCTCGCTTTTTTACAGCGGCATTTCCCTGTACCCCAACAGCCTTACCTTTATCACAGGCCAAAGCGGCTGCGGCAAAAGCACGCTCCTGCAGCTTTTAAACGGCACGCTTGCATACGAAAGCGGACAAATTTTTTATAAGGACAGGGAAATCCGCGGCATTCCGCCCCTGACGCTGCGCGCGGAAGTTCTGCTTGTTCCGCAGAAAATCTGGCTGTTCCCCTCGTCCATACAGGAAAATTTTGCGCAGTTTTACCGTCTGCTGGAAAAACCCTGTCCGAAAGACAGCGAAATACGGCATTATCTGTCAGAACTGGGTTTGGAAAAAGATCCCGCAAGCCTCTGTCAGGAACTTTCCGGCGGCGAACGGCACAGGGTATATCTGGCTCTTTGCCTTTCCCTGAAACCGCAGGTACTTTTGCTGGACGAATCCACCTCCGCCCTTGACGCCGAAAATGCCAAAAAACTTCTGCATATTCTGCGCCGCCTCAAAAAAAACTGCACCGTTATCATGGTCTGCCACGACCAAAGCCTTTTCGATTATACAGATTCCCGCATACATTTAGGAAAATAACCGCTCTGCGAAAAAAGGAACAGCCATGGACATACAGGCACACTTTTACATGACAGTACAGTTTTTAAGCATTTATATCCTGCTGTTCTGCGTAATGCTTATTTTACGCGCAGGCAAAATATACAAAAGCAAAGAAATGTTTTTGGCTTCGCTGATGATGACCGTACAGCTTATTCTTGCGGGTCTGGTACTGACGTATATTTTTCAAAATCCGCACCCCCTGTTCTGCCTGGCCTATTTAATTGTTATGATAAGCCTTGCCACCCGCCGCATACTGATCAAAGCGCCGCAGCTTCCGCGGGCTTTCCGCTTTCGGGTCGCTTTTGCATTTATCGGCACCGCGCTTTTTGTCAGCACATATTTCATTTTAATCGTAGCGCGGGAAAACCTTTTCAATCCCCAATACCTGATCCCCATAACCGGAATGCTCATAGGCAATGCCATGACGGGCTTCAATATCGCGCTGAAAACCCTGTACGAACAGTTAAAAAGCAATGCAGACCAAATAAACTGCCTGGTCATGCTCGGCGTGCACCCAAAAAAAATCCTGCACCCGTTTATCAACAGTTCCCTGGAAACGGCGCTTATCCCTACCATTAATTCCATGGTCAGCATGGGAATCATTATACTGCCGGGTATGCTTACCGGCCAGATTTTGGCAGGGGCCCTGCCCAATACGGCAATTTTGTATCAGGTAGGCATAACCATTGCCATTTGCATTACCGTGGCGCTCAGCGTCTATCTCGGCCTGCACTGGGGACAGCACACCCTTTACGGCAAAAACCTGCAGATACGGCTCTGACGCGGCCGTCCCCGCCAAAGACGCCGCACGGTTCGGGACAGAAAAGATTTTTTGCTTGCAACTTACTAAAACCTTTGCTAAAAATCAGCATTCACTTTTATCACCCTAACACGCACCGCAAAAGGAGAAGGAAATGGATCTTAATTCCTATTTCAAACTCAAGGAAAAAGGCACGACTGTCCGTACGGAAGTATTGGCAGGTCTGACAACCTTTATGACCATGGCGTATATTTTGGCTGTCAACCCCAGCATTTTGAGCGCTACCGGCATGGACGCCAGCTCCGTTTTCGCCGCCACGGCCATAAGCTCCGCCATTGCCACCGCCATTATGGCCCTGTATGCCAACCTGCCCGTAGGTCTTGCTCCCGGCATGGGCCTCAATGCCTTTTTTGCCTTCAGCGTCTGCCTCGGCATGGGCTATTCCTGGCAATTCGCCCTTACCGCCGTATTTTTGGAAGGCATTATCTTTATCCTTCTCACCGTCACAAACCTGCGTGAAGCAATTTTAAACTGCATTCCTTTTTCCCTGAAAAAAGCCATTTCCGCGGGCATAGGCCTGTTTATCGCCTTTATCGGCCTGCAGGGTTCCGGCATTATTGTCGATAACCCGGCAACCCTCGTATCCATGGGCAGTCTTACAAGCCCCAACGCCATTGTTACCATAGCCGGCCTTTTTGCCGTTGCCGTCATGCTGATTTACAACGTGCGCGGCGCTTTGCTCTACGGCATTTTGTTTGCAACGGTTATCGGCGCATTCCTCGGCGTAACCAAAACAGAAAACTTCACCCTTGCGGGCATTTTCACCGTACCGAGCGTGGCACCCACATTCTGGCAGTTTGACTTCTCCCAAATTTTCACCACGGATATGATTTTCGTACTCACGACGTTCCTCTTTGTCGACCTTTTCGACACCGTGGGAACCTTAGTGGGCGTTGCCACCAAAGGCAGCCTTCTGGACAAGGAAGGACGCCTGCCCGAAGCAAAACAGGCGTTTATGGCTGACGCTATCGGAACCTGCGTCGGCGCTGTGCTGGGCACGTCCACGGTTACTTCTTTCGTGGAAAGCGCCAGCGGCGTGGCAGCAGGCGGCAGAAGCGGCTTAACTGCCTTGGTTATTGCGTTCTTCTTCCTTATTTCCCTGTTCCTTGCGCCTGTTTTCCTGCTTATTCCCGCTGCGGCAACGGCACCCGCCCTTATCATCGTGGGCCTTTTTATGATCAGCCCGATAAAAGAAGTGGATTTTGACGATTTTACCGTTTCCGTACCCGTTTTCGTCACAATTATCGGTATGCCGCTGTCTTACAGCATTGCCCACGGCATCGCTTGGGGCGTCATCAGCTATGTGGTCATCAATCTTCTGACGGGAAAAATCAAGCAAATCCACCCGCTGGCATTTATTTTGGCAATTATTTTCGCCGCAAAATTCATTATCGGCTAACCGAAAA
This sequence comes from uncultured Desulfovibrionaceae bacterium, assembly GCA_949299515.1. GTDB lineage: Bacteria > Desulfobacterota > Desulfovibrionia > Desulfovibrionales > Desulfovibrionaceae > Taurinivorans. The sequence goes on along the minus strand of CASGAP010000001.1, from coordinate 92,643 downwards.
TTTAACCGTCTGCAAAAAGACCGCCGTATAAAGGCGGTCTTTTTTATGTTTAATTTTTATGTTTAATAAGGACATAAGAAAAGCCTGCCGAAACGACAGGCTTATTGCTTACGAATAACCCCAATTAATACACTTTGGGAATACTGATAAGATGCATACTGGTTTCTTTGACGGAAGGACAGCCCACAAGCACCATAGTAGACTTAAGCTGGCCTTTGAGCATTTCGATATACGCTTTTACGCCTTCGGTTTCGCCGCCCACGGCCGCAACGCTGAACGGACGGCCTATCATAACCGCATCCGCACCGAGAGCAAGCATTTTCAGAATATCCACGCCGTCGCGCACGCCGCCGTCGGCAAGTACGGTAACCTGTCCTTTGACGCGCTGGGCAATTTCCGGAAGCACATCGGCAACGCCCATGGCATGGTCAAGTACGCGGCCGCCGTGGTTGGAAACCACAATGGCATCGCAGCCTGCTTCCGCCGCGGCACGGGCGTCAGCAACGGTCATAATGCCTTTCAGAATAAATTTTTTGCCGTACGCGTGCACTTTGTCCACAACGTTTTTCAGTTCCTGAGGACCCTTGGGTGAAACGGGACGGCCCATTTTCGCCAGCGTGATAAGGCCTGCGGCGTCAATGTCCATACCGATTACGGAACAGCCGGTCTGTACGGCTTTTTCCAGTTTTTCGTCAAATTCCTGCGCTTCCCACGGTTTAATAAACGGAATGCCGTAACCGCCGGCTTCGGCAATGGCTTTATAGCCGCTTTCATGAATAAAGGCAGGCACGCCGTCGCCCGTACAGCCTATGGTGCCGCTTTCCCTGCAGCCGTCCACAATGGCTTTAATGTACTGTTCTTCGGTAATGGCGCCGCCCATATTGAAAGACACGCCGCCGATAGGCGCGGCGATAACCGGAATTTCCAAATCCAGCCCCAAAACGGAACAGCTGATTTCCGGTTCCCTGATATCATGCACCAGGCGCATATTCACATGAATATTTTTCAGTGATTTCATATTATTATGAAACGCAGAACCGGTTCCGCAGCCGCCCATGCCCGGCGTTTCGCCGGCACAGACCTTGCCGTCGCATACGGTGCAGACGCGGCAGAAGCCTTTCATACGTTCCCTGGCTGTTTTTCTTACTTCTTGCATATCCATACGCATAACCCTCTTTGGACAAGTAATACTGAAAGATAAGATTTCATAGCACACTCTTTGCTCTTTGTCACTCTGTCTTTGGGGTTATGCAAAGGATTTTTTTGCGGATTTTAAAATCCTTGTTTTAATTCATTGCCTTAATAAAAATAATTCTTTATAAGAACAAAGAAACAAATCCATTTCACAAGAGAGGACATATGGCACTCGCAAACCATTTTTACCAAAACCTTGCAGGCAGCTATCTTTTTTCCGAAATTGCCAAAAGAGTCAATAAATATTCTTCCGAAAACCCGGACAAAAAAATTATCCGCCTCGGCATAGGCGACGTAACCAAGCCCCTTCCGGCCAGCGTTATCGCCGCCCTGCACAAAGCGGTCGACGAACAGGCAACCGCGGAAGGATTCCGCGGCTACGGCCCGGAACAAGGCTATGATTTTCTGCGCGAAACCATTGTGGAAGACTGCTTTAAACAATTCGGCATCGAAAAAGACGAAATTTTTGTCAGCGACGGCGCAAAAAGCGACATCGGCAATTTTCAGGAACTTTTCGACAGCTCCTGCAAAGTGGCGATTACCGACCCCGTTTACCCGGTTTATGCCGATTCAAACGTTATGGCCGGCCGCGCAGGCGCCCAAAAAGACGGCCGCTTCCAAGGCATTATCTATCTTTCCTGCACGTCAGAAAACAACTTTGTGCCCGAACTGCCGAGCGAACGCCCCGACATTATTTATCTTTGCTATCCCAACAACCCAACGGGCACCGTACTGACCAAGGAACAGCTCAAAGTCTGGGTGGACTACGCCCGCGCCAACGACAGCATTATTCTGTTTGACTCCGCCTACGAAGCCTATATCCGCACCCCGAACATTCCCCACAGCATTTACGAAGTGGAAGGCGCGCTGGAATGTGCTGTGGAATTCCGCAGCTATTCAAAAATTGCCGGCTTCACGGGACTGCGCTGCGGTTATGTGGTCATTCCCAAAAACCTGAGCCTGAAAACAGCCGACGGCAAAAAAGTTGCCCTGCGCGATCTGTGGCTGCGCCGCCAGACAACCAAATACAACGGCACCCCGTACATCGTGCAGCGCGCCGCCCAAGCCGTACACAGCGAACAGGGCAAAAAAGAAGTTCAGGAACTTATCGGCGGTTATCTTGAAAACGCAAAATGCATCCGCGAAGGTTTTATCAATATGGGACTTACCGTATACGGCGGCGTTGACGCCCCCTATGTATGGCTGAAACTGCCCGAAAACGATTCCTGGAAGTTCTTCGATCAGCTTCTTACGCAGGTAAACGTGGTAGGCACGCCCGGCGAAGGTTTCGGCCTGTGCGGGGAAGGCTATTTCCGCCTGACTGGTTTCGGCAGCCGCGAAAATACCCTCGAAGCCGTGGAACGCCTTAAAAAATTCCAATTCTAACAAACACCGTGAAAAATCAAGCCGTTCTTATTCGCGGCATTAACGGAGCCCCAGCCGAAAAATTCGGCAAGGCTCCGCAAATGCCGTGCAATAAGGGAGCTTGGGGAACCGCCCAAAGAGCGGCAAGCCGTTTGTGCAAGTTATTTGCGTCAGTGATCTTGCAAACTTTACGCAACCGGACAGCAACGCAATCATTTCCCCCCCCAAAAAAATAAAAAGAAGAAAGAAAATAAAAAACCGCCGTTCGGCGGCTTTTTTTATAAACTCCTCACTGCCTTTCCGCACTACCGCGCACTTCTGCGCACAAACAAAAGCAAGGCATAAATACAAAACGCAAAAACCACGATGCAGGCGCCGGACGAAATATCCAGGGTATACGAAAGCCACAGCCCGAAAAAACTGAACACAAAAGAAAACAGCACGGAAAGCACAAGCCGGCCTTTAAAACTGCGGCAGCAAAGCCCCGCGCTTGCCGCGGGCGCGGAAAGCAGGGCAAGCACCAATATTATGCCGGCCACGCGGATAAGCAAAATAATGCTGAGGGTCACCAGCACATACAAAAAATAATGATAAAAATTAACGGCAATGCCCTGCAGACGGCCGAATTCCTCATCAAACAGAAAAACCTGCCAGTCCCTGTAAAACGCCAGCACGCTGAAAACAATAAGCAGGCTGAGACAGAGCATGGCCAGCACGTCTTCGTCGGAAACAGCCAAAATATTGCCGAACAGATAGGATTCGATATTCGGGGTATATCCCGGAACAAGCCCGATGAAGATTATGCCGAGCGCCATGCCCAGCGCCCAAAACAAGGCAATGAAAATATCATTGGAAACATGGGATTTTCTATGCAGCAGCGCGATAAACAGCGCACAGCACAAAGTAAAGCCCAAAGCGCCGAGAGTCGGACTGAACTCCAGCAGACAGGCAAGGCCTATGCCTCCGTAAGCGGTATGGGCAAGGCCGCCGCTTATCATCAGCATATTCTTTTCGATGATCAAATTGCTCATAATGCCGCAGACCACACTGCTTAACACAATGACGGCAAAGGCATACTGCAGAAACTGATATTCCAATAAGGCTGAAAACATGGTTCACTCGCTAATCAATGGTATTTACAGCAGGGATTTTTTGCCTCGTGTTCAGCCCCGTCATGAAACGTGTCAAAACATTCGCCAGTTTCGTCGTCATGGCCGTGACAGGGCAAAACGCGGTGCGGATGGCCGTGGGCTATCAGATCAATGGGACAGCCGTACATTTTGGTCAATATTTCGGCGTTAAGCTTCGGCTCTCCGTGATAAATAAGGGTCTGACTGAGACAGGCTATGCTTTTTACGCAGGAAGCTACGGCTGAAAGGTCATGCGTGACCATGACTATCGTCATGTCTTTATTCAGATCCGCAAGCACTTCAAAAATATGCTCCGAAGACTGGGGATCGATGTTGGCGGTCGGCTCGTCCAAAAGAAGCAGTTTCGGCTTGGTCAGCAGCGTGCGCGCCAGGAGCAGTTTCTGAAACTCGCCGCCGCTCAGCTCGGCAATGGTGCGGCCCGCCAAATGTTCGATGCCGACCAGGCGCAGGTATTCGTGCGCCTCTTCGCGCATTGCCGCCGTATACCGATAAAAAAAATGCCATTTTCGGTGCAGGTATGCGCTCAGACACACCTCAAGCACATTGACGGGGAATTTTCTGTTCAGATCACTGGACTGCGGCATATAGCCCACGGCGGACAGATTGCCGCTTTTTCCGAAAATCCCGATGCGGCCGCTGTAGGGCACGCTGCCGATGACGGCCTTGATAAGCGTAGACTTTCCGCCGCCGTTGGGGCCCAATATGCCAAGAAAATCCCCTTCCTCAACGGTCAGGTTAATGTTTTTCAAAGCCTGATGCCGTGCATACTGCACGCTCACGTTTTCAATCTGTAATGCTTTCATATCACATGGATTCTTGCATTGCTTCTGCCATTTTCAGCAAGTTTTCCGTATAATCATAGGCAAGCGGACTGAGCATAACGGCCCTGCCGCCGATTTCGCGCGCAAAAGCTTCCACCTGCCTGCCTGCTATTTCTTTTTGATAAAAAATCACCTTTACATTGTTTTGTTTAGCAATATCCGTCATTTCCTGCAAGTGTTTCGCCCCTGCTTCTTTGCCGTGCTTTTCCAGGGCATACATGGTCAGCCCGTATTCGTCGGCAAGATAGCCGAAAGCTGGATGGAAAACCATGAAAACTTTTCGGGAAAGAGCAGAAAGGACGGCTCTGACTTCGGCGTCCGTTCTGCGGATTTCCCCGATATAACGCTCGGCATTTTCGGCATAAAAATCCGCATTTTCCGGATCAAGGCGGCCCAGTTCTTCGGCAATAATCCGCACCATAAGTTCCGCCCGCCGGGGTGAAAGCCAAATATGCGGATCGCGGCTGTTTCCTATTTTTAAATCCGGATACACGGCAGCAACCTTTTCATGCAGCGGCACAACCGCAAGGTTTGCGGGCAGCTGTCCCAAAATATTGCGCTGCTCGCCGGCAACGCCAATGGTAAAATAAACGTCCGCCTCCCGCAGCGCCGCCAATTCCTTAGGACTCGGAGAATACGAAGCAGGACTGCCGCCTTCGGGAATGACGCACAAAACGTTAACTTTATCCCCCGCAACTTCCCTGACAAAACGAACTTCGGGCACAATGCTTACGGCCGCGAGCAGTTCTTTGGCTTCTGCCGCCGAATGCCCGATAAAGCCCGCGCACAAAACTAAAACAGCAAAAATCAATTTTTTCATTATATTACCTTTGTATTGAAAATTATTTTCAAAATTACCGAACATATGTACGACTATTTCCCGCAAAATGCAACAAAAAAAAACGGCCGAAAAGCTTTGCAAAGCGGCTTTTCTCTGCTAATAAAAGACATCAGCACCGGAGAGCCCATGTATTATCAGCATAATTTAGACCCTGTTTTGTTTTCCGCAGAACCGTTCATCAGCATTCACTGGTACGGCATGATGTATGTTGCCGCCTTTTTCCTCGGCTGGGGCGTTGCCAGATATTTGGCAGGCAGGCCGCAGGCGCTTTTTTCCAAAAACGACGTGGAAGACCTAGTCACCTACATGATACTCGGCGTTATTTTGGGCGGCCGCATCGGCTATGTCCTTTTTTACGACCTGCCTTATTATTTGGCCCACCCGCTGGATATTATAAAAATATGGCAGGGCGGAATGTCCTTTCACGGCGGTTTCCTCGGCGTGCTTTTCGCCCTTTTGTACTGGGCGAAAAAACATAAACGCGACTATATAGAACTGACGGACTTTATCGCCCCGTGCGTTCCTATCGGGCTTTTCTGCGGCCGTATCGGCAATTTCATCAACGGCGAACTGTGGGGCAAAGAAAGCACGCTGCCCTGGGCGGTCATTTTTCCTTCCGGCGGCAATGTACCAAGGCACCCGAGCCAGCTTTACGAAGCCGGACTGGAAGGCTTGCTCCTGTTTGCCGTGCTGTTTTTCCTTGCCCGCAAAAATCCGCCCAAAGGGGTTATTTCGGCGATATTTTGCATAGGCTACGGTCTTGCGCGCTGCTTTGCGGAATTTTTCCGAATTCCCGACCCGCAGTACGGTTATTTTTTCGGATTCGCCACCATGGGGCAAATCCTCTGTCTGCCCATGTTCCTAACCGGCTTCATTCTCCTGTATCTGAGCAAAAAATGGAAAGACAACCCGCAGTACGACACGGTACGCTTCAAAGACGGCACGCAGACAAGAGTAAGACGCTATAAAAAATAACCGGCAAAAAAGAGGAAAACAATGGACATCAGCATATTTGATTTGGCAGTTTTTATTTTCTGCGGCATTTTGTCCGGTATTTTTTCGGGCCTTTTAGGACTTGGCGGCGGACTTGTCATCGTGCCTCTGCTCATTATAGTTTTTGAAACCACCAACCAAATACCGCCGGCGCACATTATGCACGTTGTCGTGGCAACCTCGCTTTCCGCCTCGATTTTCACATCGTTTTCCAGCGCCTACGCCCAAACAAAAAAACATCACTGCGTGCTGTGGGACGTAGTCAGGGTCATGAGCCCCTTTATCGTGCTCGGCACCCTGCTCGGCGCCTACCTTGCAGGATATTTTTCCGCAAACTTCATGCGCTGGATACTGATTGTTTTCCTCTTTCTCGTGGCCACGCAAATCATGTTTGAAATATATCCCAAAAGCGACGCTCCCGATTTCAGCCGCAGAGCCTACAGAATAAGCGGCTTTATCATCGGCGCTTTTTCCAGCTTCGTAGGACTTGCCGGCGGCAGTATTTTTGTGCCGTTTCTGCGCTATACCACGGGCGATATCCACAAGGCCATAGGCACGTCCTCCGCTTTGGCGTGGAGCCTGGCTCTTTCGGGCGGCATAGGCTACATTATTTCCGGCTGGAACGTGTCCGACCTGCCGAACACCAACCTCGGCTATATCCACATTCCCGCACTTGTCTGCATTGCAGCCACCAGTATGCTGATCGCGCCCCTCGGGGTGCGGCTTTCCCATGCCCTGCCCGTAGGCGTGCTGAAAAAAGTTTTTGCCGTTCTGCTTTACGTTTCCGCCGTCCGCACCCTGCTTACGGTTATTTCTTAAAACGCCCTGCATTCCCACGCGGCAAGGCGCCGCAGAACAAAACCACCCGAGCCTGCGCACCGAAAATTCCCGCTGCGACATTTTGCATGGCAGCGGCTTCTGTTCCGAAGTCTGCCAAGAACTATATTCTGTTGGAATACAGATTTTCCAAAAATTCTTCCATGGCCTCGTCCATCTGCGGGATAAAACCTTTCAGCTCAAACTGACGGCGGCAGCTGGCACAGTACATATAGGCTTCATGGCAGGTTCGCTTGATAAGCATGGGGTCGGAACAAAGGGGACAGGGCAGCGTGGTCTGCTGTTCCCGGGAACTTCTAAAAAACATAGTTTCTCCTTTTTACGGCAGTGCCGAACGCACGGCGGCATTACCGCGCCGAATGCAAATGACAGGCCGCTTTATGCCCGTTTTCGCCTATGCTCCGCAAAAGCGGCTTTTCCCTGCGGCAGCGCTCCTGCGCATAAGCACAGCGGCCGGCAAAGCTGCAGCCCTGTTTTCTGTGCATAAGTCCGGGAGCTTCTCCCTGCAGCACGGCATTTTCTGTCTTTTTTCCGACAGAAGGCGCCGAAGCGGTCAGGGCTTTGGTATACGGGTGCAAAGGATTGGCGAAAAGATCTTCCTTGGCCGCATATTCCACAATTTCCCCGGCATACATCACCAAAACAGCGTCGCACATAAAAGACACAACCTGCAGATTATGGGAAATAAACAAATAACTCAGCCGATATTTTTCCTTCAAATCCAAAAGCAGGTTCAGCACCTGCGCCTGGTGCGAAGCATCAAGGGCCGACACGGGTTCGTCGCAGACCAGCAGTTCCGGTTTGGTGATGATGGCGCGCGCAATGGCAATGCGCTGCCGCTGGCCGCCGGAAAATTCATGGGGATAGCGCGAATAATATTCTTTTTCCAGTCCGACTTCCTGCAAAATCTCCCGGACTTTTTCCCGCACGGCAGCTTCCCCGCAGCCGGAATTGTTTATTTTATACGGTTCGCCTATGCTTTTTCCGATGCACAGCCGCGGATTGAGCGATGAAAACGGGTCTTGAAACACCATCTGCAGCGCTTTGGGATTATGAAAATTTTCACTGACAGGCCTGCCCTTGAACAAAATCTCCCCGTCCGTCGCGGGCAAAAGCCCCACCAGCATTCTGGCAAGAGTCGACTTTCCGCAGCCGGATTCGCCCACAAGTCCGAGACAAGCCCCCTGTTCCAAGGAAAAACTTACGTTCTGCACGGCAAAAAATTCATCGCGCCGGCCAAAACCGGTACGAAGAAAAAAACTTTTGCTTAAATTCCTGACAGTCAGTATATCCATGCTATTTTTGCAAATACGTATCGGTTGCGATATTCGCGTCTTTAAAAGTTGCCATTTCGTTGTATACGGCTTTGGCGGAACGCAGTATCTGCAGGGCAAGGCTTGCGCCCGTGCCTTCGCCGAGGCGCATACCGAAATGCAGCATAGGCTTTTCGCCGAGACAGTCCATAACCTTCTGATAACCGGGTTCAGCAGAAGCATGGCTTAAAAACGCATAATCCCTGACGGTGCGGTTAATGCAGTAAGCCGCGGCATATGCCGAAGTCGAAATAAAGCCGTCGATAATCACCGGTTTTTTCAGCGCCGCCGCACCGAGAACCACGCCGCACAGCGCCGCGATTTCAAAACCGCCCAGACTGGCAAGAACCTGCATGGCGTCCGCTTTGCCGTGCTGCTTTCTGTGACGCTCCAGCGCACCGGCAATGACAGCCGCCTTATGCGCAATGCAATCTTTGGACAGCCCTGCGCCCGGTCCGGTAATTTCTTTGGGATCCAAACCGAAATATTCCGCATACAGCGCCGTGGCGGGGGTCGTATTGGCAATGCCCATTTCGCCGACGGAAAAAATCTTATACCCTTTCTGCACGCCCTCAGCCACGGCATTGGCCCCTGCCAAAACCAGCTTTTCGCACAGTTCAAGGCTCATGGCGTCTTCCCTGGCAAGATTGCCGCTGACTTCAAGGTCATTGATGCGCTTTGCCCGGCTGTCCTGCGGGCACTCCCCTTTATGGCCCGCGTCAAGCAGAACAATATCCATGCCGCTCTGCCGCGCAAGCACGCTTATCCCCGCGCCGCCCTGCAGAATGTTCACGATCATAAGATGCGTCACTTCCTGCGGATTCTGCGCCACACCCTCGGCAAAAACACCGTGATCCGCGGCTGCCAGCACGTGCAGGGCAGGGTCGGTTTCAACAGGAAACGCGCCGCCGCCAATAGCAGAAAGACGGGCGGCAAATTCTTCCAGCCTGCCCAGACTGCCCACGGGTTTGGTCAGATTGTCCAAATGATCCTGCGCAGCATCCAGCAAATCCTTTCTGACCGGAGAAATCTGCCCGCACACTTCCTGAACGGATACAAACATAACAAATGCCCCTTTAATCAATGAAAACATCACAAAGCCGAACACAGGCCCTTTCAGCCCGTATCCTTCCGTTTCCGAAACTGTACTGTAAAACTGAAAAAAAAGAAAGGGAGGAAACCCTCCCTTATTCCATTATTTTTTCCATACGCTCCAAACATTGCCGGCAAGTTCCGGAGAAGGCTTGAGCACCTGCTTTCCCGGTTCCCAGTTTACCGGAGTGACTTCCGCGCCGTTTGTGCACTTTACGTGCTGCACTGCCTGAATTTTGCGGATAGTTTCCGCAATGCTGCGGCCTGCTCCCGCAGAAAGAATTTCCGCTGCCTGCACGATACCGTCGGGATCTATGATGAATGTGCCGCGCAGATTAAGCTTGAGGTCTTCATCATAAACATTATACAGTTTGCCGATAGTTCCGTTCAGATCCGAAACCATGGGAAACGGCACTTTTTTCTGAGAAATTTTGCTCAGTTCCTGTTCTTCCCAAACCTTATGCACAAACATACTGTCTACGCTGATGGTCAAAACTTCCGCATTCAAAGACGCAAATTTATCGTAAGCTTCAGCAACTGCTGAAATTTCCGTTGCTCAAACAAACGTAAAATCACCGGGATAGAAGAAAAGCACTACCCATTTGCCTTTATAATCGGCCAAATTTACCGTAATGAACGAACCGTTTTGGTACGCACTGCTGGTAAAGGCCGGCGCTTTCTGCTGAACTTTCATGAAAACTCCTTAACAGTAATTATTACTAGTTAATTAGTACCCGCATTCCGTATCCCTGTCAACAGATTAACATACCAAAATAACAAATTTTCATACACGGCAAATACGGAATTTTTTCTTTGACAAAGCATTTTTTTGCCTGTATAACCATACGTGCTGATGCCTGGATGGCGGAATTGGTAGACGCAAGGGACTTAAAATCCCTGGACTGGAAACAGTCGTGCGAGTTCAAGTCTCGCTCTGGGCACCACAGTATTGGTGCATAAGCATATATGATACAAGCGGCGTAATTCGCCGCTTTTTTTCGTTGGTTTTTCTCAGCGCGCAGACCGCACACTGCCGCAGCGCGCCGCAAGCAGGTTTATATGGTTATCGGAACGGGAACGGTTTTTAATGTCGTATGTATTGTTTTGGGAGGCCTGTGCGGACTTTTCTGCAAAAAACTGCTCACCCCCGCAGCGCAGAAAACGCTCATGGCCGTTACGGGCGTTGCCATTCTGTTCTTCGGCATAGGCGGCACGCTGGAAAAAATGCTGCAGATTACGCCTTCCGGCCTTCGCATGAACGGAGCGGCAATGATGATAATAAGCCTTGCCCTGGGCACCGTTATCGGCGAAATTTTGAAGCTGGAACAAAAAATCAATGATTTCGGAACATGGATACAAAAAAAGAGCCGCAGTGACGGCGATTCTTCCTTTGTCCGGGCTTTTGCCTGCGCTTCCTGTACGGTCTGCATAGGCGCCATGGCGGTTATCGGCTCCATTCAGGACGGCATAAGCGGCGACTGCTCCATACTCCTCGTCAAAGGCATACTGGACGCCATAATCATCAGCATTATGACGGCCTCACAGGGCAAAGGCTGTATTTTTTCCGCCGTGCCCGTGGCGATTTTTCAGGGAAGCATAACCGCCGCCGCCTATTTTGCCGGTTCTTTCCTGCCGCAGGAAGCAATCGCCAACCTTTCCTACGTGGGATCGGTGCTTATTTTCTGCGTAGGCCTGAACCTTATCCGCGAAGAACAGATTCCCGTGGCCAATACCCTGCCTTCCGTGGTCATTGCCGCACTCTGGGGCTGTTTTTAGCTTTTTCCGACAAGAAACGCCGCTGCAGTTGAAAAATATTTCCCCTTATGCTACCATAGCAAAAAAATGTTTTTTTGAAGGGGACAACATATGAATAAAGAACGCTTTTTATCCCAATTGGAAGAATTGTCCACGGCCTACAACGATACAAAAGGCAAAGGCGTCACCCGCTTTTCGTGGACGCATACGGCAGGCCTTGCCCAATCCTGGCTCGAAAAAGCTTTTTCCCGCATGGGCATATCCCTCATTGCCGACGGCGCGGGCAACCTGCACGCCCTGTATAAAGGAAAAACCAATCTGCCCCGCGTTATTGTCGGCTCCCACCTTGACACCGTGCGCAACGGCGCCCGCTATGACGGCACCTTCGGCCTCATTGCCGCCCTCGAAACCCTGCGCTCCTTCCGCGAAGAAGGCTTTATCCCGAACCGCAGCATAGAATTTATCGCTTTTGCCGAAGAAGAAGGCGCAAACTTCGGCACCACCTGCCTCGGCAGCAAACTCATCACCGGCATAGTAAAGCCCGACGAACTGAAAAGCCTGACAAACAACGAAACCAATGCCTGGCAGATGCTCGAAGATTTCGGCCTGGAACCGGAAAATCTGGAAAAACAGCAAGTAGACCCGCAAAGCGTGTACGCATATTTGGAAGCCCACGTGGAACAGGAACGCCGCCTGACGAAAAACAACTTTTCGCTCGGCGTCGTAAAAGCCATAAGCGCCATGCGCAGCTATAAAATCACCTACCGCGGGGAATCCGTTTTTGCGGCAACCCCCATGAAAGACCGCAAAGACCCGGTCATGAGCTTCATCGAATGCCACACGGAAATTCAAAAAACGGTCAATTCCGGAATCTTCCCGGAAAACACCCGCTTCACCGTGGGGCAGATTTCCTGCAACCCCGGCAGCCCCATCGTGGTTCCCCGTGAATGTATTTTCACCATCGACATACGCAACCTGGAACTTTCCGCCCTGCCTGCCATCAGCGACAAAATCAAGGACATCATCCTCAGCGTTGCGGAAAAAAACGGCATTGAGGCCGAAATCGTTCCCCTGTCCAAAAGCGGCGGGGTAAAAATGTCCGAACTGGTGCAGAACGCCTACAAAAACGCAGCCGACGAACTCGGTTTTCCCTATTACGAAATGAACTGCGGCACGGCTTTTGACGCCGCTCCCATGGGAACCCTCGTTCCTGCGGGGCTTTTGCTCGTGGCTAACCAAGTCGACCCTGTCACTCAGGAAAAATACGCTCTTGCCGATGACCTGTACAACGGCGCCCAGGTTTACGAAAAAGCCATACGCCGGCTTGCGTCCGAATAAATAAGCCCCGCTCGGGGCTTTTTTTCGGCTGTTTATTATTAGGGGTATGTTTCCGAATTAATGCCATTGATTACAGCGTTATAAAAATATCTTCGGAAACAGACCGTTTTAACGTTTGTTTTGGTTAAAAAAAAGATTTGCCCCCAAGAAAAAAAGAAAAATAATTTGCCCCCTAATATCCCGCCGACACTGCAAAAACTGCATTTTCACCGTTTCGGGGCATTGTCTGCAAAACCGTTTTGTGCGATACTCCGACTACGTCTTTTAAAGGAGTTGCTATGAACGAAAAAAGACTTCTCTCCGTTCTTGAAAAACTTGCCGCGGATTATAACGACAGCCCGGAAAACGGCGTTACCCGTTTTGCATGGTCAAGCACCTACCAAAAAGCCCTCGGCTGCTTAAAAAAACGCTTCGCCAAAACAGGCATAAAAACCTGGGTGGACAACGCGGGCAACTTCCATGCCCTGTATAAAGGCCAAAGCAAAGCCCCCCGCATTGTCATCGGTTCGCACCTTGACACGGTAAAAAACGGCGGCAAATACGACGGCACCTACGGCGTAGTCTGCGCCTGCGAAACCCTCTGCTCCTTTTACGAGCAAAACTACATTCCCTACCGCAGCATTGAATTTATCGCCTTTGCGGAAGAAGAAGGCTCCAATTTCGGCACCACCTGCCTGGGCAGCAAACTCATAACGGGCGCCTTTGCCCCGCAGGATCTCAAAACCTTGAAAAATGCAAAGACTACAGCCTGGAATCTGCTGAAAGAATTTGGACTCAGTCCAAAAAAAATAGCTAAAGAACAGCTCCGTCCAGAAGAAATTTTCGCCTTTTTGGAAATCCACATAGAACAAGGCTGCAAACTCGAAGAAAACAAATGCGATGCAGGCATTGTTCAGGCCATAAGCGGTATGCTCATGCACCGCATCACCTATACGGGAAAATCCGAACACGCCGCCAGCCCCATGCAGGGCAGACGCGACCCGGCCGCCTGCTTTGCCGACGCGCACAAAGCCATACAGGAAGCATACCGCCAAGGCAAATTCCCCGAAGGCACAAGCTTTACGTTCGGTCAGTTTGCATGCAAACCGAATATAGCCAACGTAGTTCCCGGCGAATTTTCCTTTACCCTGGATTTCAGACAGCTTGAAGTCCCTCTCCTTGAAAAAAGCTGGGAAACCGCGGAAGAAATTCTCCGCGGCTGCGCACGGGAAAATCAAATTGAAATCAACATAGAAAAGCTTTCTTTCAGCGGCGGCTGCAAAATGGACGACAAAGTCAAAAACGCTTTTCGCCAAGCCTGCGAAACCCTGAACGCAGACTGCATGGATCTCAACAGCGGCCCTGCCCACGACGCCGCGTGCATGGCGCGCATTGTCCCCTCAGGTCTGCTCTTTGTGCCGAGCAAAAACGGACTCAGCCACAGCCCCTTCGAATACACGGAACCCGAACAGCTCTGCACCGGAGCCCGCATCTACCAAAAAGCCGTTCGGATTCTTGCGGAAACCAAATAACTAAAGCACGGGAAACCGTGCTTTTTCTTTACTTTTCGCCGAAACACGGCTATTATGCCTGCCATGGAAAACAAAGACAATATCTCCCACGTACAGTTTGACCATGCCCGCAAAGAACGGCTCGGTATGCCGGAAGCGGTTTTCTGCGAAGGCAAAGACAGCACCATACTCTGCGCGCTGCTGCGGGAATTCAGCCGCAGCACCGGCAAAAGCATTCTGTTCACGCGCCTTAAGCCGGAAATTTTTTACGCTTTTCCCAAAGAAATACAGCAGGGCGTAAATTACCACGAACTTTCCCGCACGGCCTTTGCCTTTGCTCTGGAACCGCATAAATCGGGAAAAAAAGTGGCTGTTGTTTCGGCAGGAAGCGCCGACGCACAAACCGCATGGGAAGCCGCACGAACCCTGGAATATCTCGGCGTCCGCCATACCATGTTCGAAGACTGCGGGGTCGCCGGACTGTGGCGCATACAAAAAGCCCTGCCGGCCATTCGGGAACATGATATAGTCATAGCCGCCGCCGGCCTTGACGGCGCCCTTATTTCCGTACTCGGCGGCCTCATCCGCCAGCCTCTTTTGGCCGTGCCCACCTCCGTTGGCTACGGCATGGCAAAACAGGGCGAAAGCGCACTGACTTCCATGCTCATAAGCTGCGCCCCGGGCATTTCCGTTTTTAATATCGACAACGGATTCGGCGCCGCCTGCGCCGCCGTCCGCATTCTGAATATGTTCTGCTGACCAAAACAGCAGCAGACAAACAAATAAGGAACCGCCATGTCCAGCGAACAACTACACAAACATACACACAAACATACGCACGGGCACTCTCACGACCACGAACACGGACATTCTCCCGAACATGAACATATGCACGGACATACCCACGAGAACGGACATTGCCATACGCACCGCCCCGCCGCTTCCACTGCCCATGCGGCAAAAATCCTGTGCATACGCCCTCAGTCGGGACTTTCCGGCGATATGCTGCTGTGCGGCCTTGCCCTCATGCTGGAGCTTGACGACAGCGCGCTTGCCGCCCGCCTGCAAAGCCTGAATATGCCCGAACTGCAGAACTGCATACACATAGAAGACCGTTTTGTCAGCGGCATACGCGGCAAAAGCGCCCGCGTTGACCTGCCCGCCGAACACGCCCACAGAACGCTTGCCGACATTCTGCGCATTATCGAAACCGGCGCTATGCCGCAAAACGCCAAAAAACTGGCTGCCGCAGCCTTTACCCTGCTCGCCGAAGCCGAAGGGGAAATACACGGCAAAAACACCGCGGACGTCACCTTCCACGAGGTGGGCGCCCTGGACAGCATTGCGGATATATGCCTTGCCTGCACGCTGTTTGCCGAACTTGCGCCCGACGCCTTTATCTGCGGAGCCCTGCCATTGGCGGACGGCGCCATACACTGCCGGCACGGCATCATTCCGAGCCCTGCGCCCGCCGTTCTCAAACTTTTGCAGGGGGTAAGCGTATGTTCCTTTGCCGGCACGGGCGAAACCGTCACCCCCACGGCCATAGCCCTGCTGAAAACCTTCGGCGCACAGTTCGGGGGCTGGCCGAACATGAACATAGAAAAAACCGCTCTTGTATACGGCGGCAAAACCTTTGAAAACGCACCCAACGGCAGCATTTTTGTTTTGGGCGCGCAAAGCACCGCCCACTGACCGTGCAGCGGCAAAAAAAATTTTAAAAACCCTTTGTATTTGCTTGACGATTTATCAAGAATAGACAAAAATACAATGTTTACAGCTTTGGAGGCAAATTAGAATGGCTGATTACAAAAAAACATTGAACCTACCGAAAACAGCGTATCCCATGAAAGCGGATCTCGTGCACAAAGAGCCGGAAATGCTCAAATTCTGGGAACAGAACAATGTCTATGAAATTATGCAGGAAGCGTCAGGCAGCAAGGGCACATACCGTATGCACGACGGCCCTCCCTATGCCAACGGGCATATTCATCTGGGCACTGCTTTAAATAAAATCCTCAAGGATATCGTCATTAAATCCAAAAACCTCGCAGGCTACAAAACCCCGTACATTCCCGGCTGGGACTGCCACGGCCTGCCCATCGAACGCAACGTGGAAAAGGAACTCGGCGAGAAAAAAGCTCAGATGTCCGAAGCGTCCATCCGCAGAGCCTGCCGCAAATACGCCCAAAAATTCCTCGATATCCAAAGAAAAGAATTTAAACGCCTCGGCGTACTCGGCAATTGGGACAACCCCTATATGTCCATGGCTCCGGACTATGAAGCCGTAACCGCGGCAGAACTTGCCAATTTTGCGGAAAACGGCAACCTCAGCCGTTCCAAAAAACCCATTTACTGGTGCAATTCCTGCCAAACAGCTCTGGCCGAGGCGGAAGTGGAATACGACGACCACACTTCCCCCTCCGTATACGTGCGTTTTCCGCTCAAAGACGAGAAGCTGAAAAACATTTTCTCCGAAGCGGACACAAGCCGCAGTTATGTGGTTATCTGGACAACCACGCCCTGGACACTGCCGGACAATCTTGCCGTCTGCCTGCACCCGGAATTTATTTACGCTCTCGTGGAAGCCAAGGGCAGCCAATATATCCTTGCCAAAGAACTGCTTGAAAACTGCGCAAAAATCTTCGGCTGGGAAGAATACACCGTGCTTGCCGAAGCAGAAGGCAAAGCCTTTGAAAATCTCAAAGCCTGCCACCCCTTCTACAACCGCGACTCCCTGATGATTCTCGGCGAACACGTCACCCTTGACGCGGGCACGGGCTGCGTGCACACGGCTCCCGGCCACGGCCGAGAAGACTACGAAGTCGGCCTGAAATACTGTTTGGAAGCCTATTCCCCGCTGGACGACGCAGGCCGTTTCCTGCCTGCCGTGGAATTTTTCGCGGGCATGACGGTTTTTGACGCCAACCCCCATGTCATCGCCAAGCTGGAAGAAGTCGGCAATTTGCTGGCTCAGGCCAAAATTTCCCACTCCTACCCGCACTGCTGGCGCTGCAAAGAACCGGTTATTTTCCGCGCAACCACCCAATGGTTTATCACCATGGACACCAACAACCTGCGCCAAAAAGCCCTCGACGCCATCCGCAGCGGCGTTAAATGGATACCGTCCTGGGGCGAAGACAGAATTTACAATATGATAGAACAGCGCCCCGACTGGTGCATTTCCCGCCAAAGAACCTGGGGCGTGCCTATTCTAGCCCTGCTCTGCCAAGACTGCGGCGAAGCATGGCAGGACCCGAAATGGATGCGCGAAATTGCCGGACGCTTCGCCAAGCACCCCACGGGCTGCGACTACTGGTACGAAGCCGATGACAGCGAAATTATCCCGGCTGACATCAAATGCCCGCACTGCGGCGGCACCCATTTCAAACGCGAAAAAGACATTTTGGACGTATGGTTCGATTCCGGCACCAGCTTTGCCGCGGTTATGGAAAAACGCCCCGAAGGCGGTTTCCCCGCAGACCTGTATCTGGAAGGCTCCGACCAGCACCGCGGCTGGTTCCATTCTTCCCTCCTTGCCTCAATCGGCACGCGCGGCGTGGCTCCGTATAAAAACGTGCTCACTCACGGCTACGTTGTGGACGGCGCCGGCAGAAAAATGTCCAAATCCATAGGCAACGTGGTTGCCCCGCAGGAAGTTATCGACCAAAACGGCGCCGAACTGCTGCGTCTTTGGGTTTCCAGCGTGGACTACCGCGAAGATATCCGCTACTCCAAAGAAATCATGAACCGCCTTGTGGACGCCTACCGCCGCATACGCAATACCATACGCTATATGCTGGGCAGCATTTTCGACCTGACCAAGGAAAGCATGGTTGCGGTTCAGGATATGGAAAGCCTTGACAGATACGCGCTGGACACGGTTTTCCAGGCGCACCGCAAAATCCAGGAAGCCTACGAAGCCTTTGAATTCCATAAGGTTTACCATACCCTGCACGGCCTGTGCGCCACGGAACTTTCCGCATTCTATTTCGATATCCTGAAAGACAGGCTCTATTCCTCACATCCCGAAAGCAAGGAAAGACGTTCCGCCCAGACCGCGGTTTACTATATCCTGATGACGCTTCTGCGCGACATGGCGCCCGTGCTCAGCTTCACCGCGGAAGAAAGCTACCGCTACATTCCCGAAGCGCTGAAGCCCGAAGCAAAAACCATTTTCGCCACACAGGAAATTGACGGCACAAACTTCGCCCTCAGCGAAGAAACCCGCAAGAACTGGGAAACGCTCCTTGCCGTCCGTTCAGAAATAACCAAGGCCATCGAACCTATCCGCCAAAGCGGCGAAATCGGCCATTCCCTCGATACGCACGTTGACCTGTATCTCAGGGAAGACATCCGCAAAGCCCTTGACGGCCTGCAGACGGATATGCGTTCCGTATGCATTGTTTCCCAGCTTATCCTGCACGACATAAAAGACGCCCCCATCGACGCGTACTTTGCCGAAACCGAAGGCGTTGCCGTTACCGTAAGCAAAGCGGCAGGCGAAAAATGCGAACGCTGCTGGATTTACTCCGACGAGCTGGGCAAAAATCCGGAACATCCGACCCTTTGCCCGCGCTGTGCGGAAGTTATGAAAAACTTAGGATAATGAATGGCAAAAGACAACAGATACAAAATTCTGCTTATTTTTGCTTTGTTTTGGATTATTGCGGATCAGGCGTCCAAATGGGCAATTGTCCGCAATATCCCGTTATATGACGGCTTTGCCGTAATTCCGCATTGTTTCAATATCGTGCACGTGCGCAATTACGGCGCGGCTTTCGGCTTTTTGAACAATCCCGACACAAGCTGGCAGTTTTGGTTCTTTGTGTGCGTAACCCTGACTGCCCTGTGGATTATCCTGTATTTCATGCGGAAAATGCCTTACTCAAAGCTTCTGTGCTTTGGGTTTTCCTGTATTTTGGGCGGTGCCGCGGGAAATTTCATCGACAGGATACGGCTCAGATATGTAATTGACTTTATTGATATTTACTACAAGCAATGGCACTGGCCCGTTTTCAATATAGCCGATATTGCGATTTGTTTGGGCACGCTTATCGCTGCCTGGATTTTTTACAAGGAACCGAACAGGTAAACTATGTTTTTTTCCAATGCCTCCGGATTGACGATTTTTCTGCTCATGCTGCCTGCCGTACTCAATTTATGGACCATCTGGCACGCCATGAACCACGCCTTTCCCCAAGAAAAAGAACGCCTGCTCTGGGTGCTTGCGGGAATTTTCCTGCCCGTGCTCGGCGGCATTTTATATCTTATTTTCGGCTTTAAACGCAGCAAACCTATCCGATAAGGAGACAGCATAATGAAAATGTACGCAAAATTCAGTCTGTTGTCCGCAGTGCTTTTATTGGGCGCCTGCACGGCAACCGGCGGAAACAATCTTCAATACGCAGTAAACGAAAATACACGCGCCATACGCCAGCTGCAGGCGCAGATCGCCAACGTGCAGCCCGCACAGGCTGACAGCTGGTCACAAATTCAGGCCCTGCGCCAGGAAATGGCTTCTTTAAAAGGCTCTCTCGACAACCTGCAGAACAGCACAGCCCACCTCGGCGGCACTGCCGAACTCGGCAATATCATTGCCCGCCACGACAGAGCCCTGCGCCTCATCGAAACCCAGCTTGCCATGGACCTGCAGCTTAACGACCCGGCTTCCCCCATGCCCGCGGCAAACGGCAATACCGTTCCTACCGAAACCACCAATACGCAGATAATTACCACCCCGACTCCGGGCACGCAGCCCCAAACTCCTGCCCAAGCCGCACCGCAGACCCAGCCCGCACAAAACGCCGATACGGCACAGGCGCTGTATGACAGCGGCATAAACAGCTTCAACAGCCGCGAATACCAAAAAGGCCTCAATGCCTTCAAAGATTTCACAACCGTTTATCCGGATCACAAGCTGGTTTCCAATGCCTGGTTCTGGCAGGGCGAATGCGAATATCAGCTGAAAAACTATGCGGGCGCGGCCCTTGCCTACGAAAAGGTAATTTCCCAATTCCCCAACAGCAACAAAGCACCTGCCTGCTACCTCAAACAGGCCATGAGCTTTATCGAACTGAACAAAAAAGACGCAGCCAAGCAGCGCCTCAACGAACTGGTGACAATTTATCCCAAAGCCGCAGAAGCTAAGCGCGCTCAATCCATTTTACAAACATTATAAGGAATTGCCATGGGCTACAATATTCATCTCCGTTTTCCCGCCAATATCAGCACGCAGCCCGTCGTGTGCAACCTGACCCGCAAATTCGATCTGGACTTTAACATATCCAAAGCCCAGATTTCCAGCGGCCGCGAAGGATATCTCATATTGGAAATACTGGGTTCCAAGGAAAAAGTCGACGAAGCGAAACACTATCTCGAAGAACAGGGCATTATTGTTTCCGACGTGGCACAGCGGATTTTCCGGGACGAAAAGTCCTGCGTGGAATGCGGCGCCTGTACCGCCATTTGCCCCACTGCCGCCCTGCACATGGACAAAGAACGGCATTTGGCGTTTGATGTGGATAAATGCGTGGTATGCACCCGCTGCATAAAAATCTGTCCCGTACACGCCATGAAAGCGGACATCGGTTCCGTAAACGAATAGGAGGCGGCCATGAGCGACTTAAAAAAAATGTACAGCCAAATTGTGACGGACGAATTTCCCGACACCCTGAAAATCACCCTCGGCAATACCGAACTTTGCTATAAAAAACGTACCTGGGACATGGGCGGCGAAATCCGCGGCCTGCGTTACGGCGAAAACCCGGACCAGCCCGCAGCCCTCTACGCCATGGAAAGCGGCGAATGCACGCTGGGCGGCAAAAAATGGCGAGCCGCAAAACAGGGCATTTCTTCAGCCCTTACCGAACGGCAAATGATTCAGGCAGGCAAACACCCCGGCAAAACAAACCTTACCGACGTGGACAATGCCGCCAATATCCTGCAGTACCTTACAAAAAAACCCGCAGCTGCCATTTTGAAGCACAACAATCCCTGCGGCACGGCCTGGCAGGACAGCCTTGAAGACGCCATGAACAAAGCCTTCTGGTCAGACAGGATTGCGGCCTTCGGCGGCGCCGTCGTCGTCAACCGCGCCCTGGACAAAGCCACGGCAGAACTGATTTCTTCCCAATATTTCGAAGTGGTTGCCGCCCCAAGCTTTGAAGACG
Source organism: uncultured Desulfovibrionaceae bacterium (assembly GCA_949299515.1). GTDB lineage: Bacteria > Desulfobacterota > Desulfovibrionia > Desulfovibrionales > Desulfovibrionaceae > Taurinivorans. The sequence continues at coordinate 71,281 of CASGAP010000001.1, read as the reverse complement.
GCACAGTCGAAATTCTAAAATCCCGCAAAAACCTGCGCATTATGGAATTTCCGCAGCTCGGCAGACTCGAAGAATACTGCGGCACGCCTTTCCTTGACATCAAGAGTCTTATGGACGGCGGTCTGATCATTCAGCAGTCCTTTGTAAACCGCATCCGCACCGCACAGGACTTTATTCCCGCAACAGCCATGGACAAAGAAGGCAAATCCTACGCCACACGCAGCGCAAGCCCCGAAGAAGTGGAAGATTTGCTTTTTGCGTGGGCGGTTGAAGCGGGCGTTACGTCCAACTCCGTTATTTTTGTAAAAGACGGCGCAACCGTGGGTATAGGCACCGGCGAACAGGACAGAGTAGGCTGCGTGGAACTGACGGTTCACAAAGCATATACCAAATATGCGGACTCCATTATCTACCACCGCCGCCAAAAATCCCTGTACGAATGGCAGCTTCTTGCCCTTTCCGACCCGAAAGCCAAAGAAGAACTGGACGAAGTAATGGCTGAAACCGCCGCAGCCAAAGGCGGCCTTATCGGCACGCGCATGGTTTCCGACGGCTTCTTCCCCTTCCGCGACGGCGTGGATACCGCCGCTGCCCAAGGCATAACGGCCATTGCCCAGCCCGGCGGCTCCTTGCGCGATTTCGAGGTAATCGAAGCCTGCAACGAAAAAAATATCGCCATGCTCTTTACCGGACAGCGCTCTTTCAAACACTAGGACATATCTGCCTGTTCCCTTGAAGCATTTTCGGCAATGCACAGCATTTGCGACACCAAAGCCGAACACATCGGCCGCAGACCGCAAATGCCGTGCAGTATGAATAAACGGAAAATTCTAAAAATACCCTATACAGCAGGCGGGGCAGCCTGTCTTTTTTAATACGGCACCGCCGCCCGTGCCGCACCGTTTGACACCAAAAGGAATACCATGACAATCAAAGCCGGTTCACTTGTAGAATTTATGCAGGACAACGCCCCGACACTCGGATACGTTCTTGAAGAGCAGGGCGGCAGAATACGCCTGCTCCTTGCCAACAGACGGGAAATAAATCTGACCCAGGCTCGGATTCTGCCATGGACGGGCCCAAACATTGCGGCAAAGGCAAAAGAGGACATCATTGCTGCCATAAACAGCCACAGGGACGCACGCACGGCCGTACAGGAACGCGTCAACGTGCAGGAACTGTGGGAAATGACGCAGGGCGAAATACACGAAGAAAGCGCCGAATTTTTCGCAGGCCTCACAGAAGCGGAAGTCACCCCCGACATCCTTGCCGGCTATGCCCATGCCCTGCTGGAAAACAAACAGTATTTCAAATTCCAGAACCCGCTTTTTGAAGTATACAGCCGCGAAACGGCAGAAGCGAAACAGCTTGCGGAAAAACAGCAGAAAGAACGCACTGCCCTGATTTCCGGGGGTGCGGAATGGTTTAAGCTTTTGTGGGATTTAGCCTGCAGACACCACACCGTTGCCGACAAAGACCTTGCCAAACAGCCGCAGGAACCCGTAGCCTCCACACTGAAGACCCTGCTCTTTAAACATATGTCGGAAACGGAAAGCCATGAAGACAACCTGCTCTGGAAACAGGTAACCAAACAGATCCCGGACGATCCGCACTTGGCATATCTTTTGGCAGTGGCATGGAAAATCGTGCCCGAGCATTTCAATTTCTGGCTGCTTAAAGCCGATTATGACGAAACAGAAAATTTTGCCGCGCCCTTTGCCGCCGAAGTAGCGGAAATTCAAACTCTTTCGCAGAAAATTGCCGCCCTGCCCGCCGACACCGGCGCACCCCCGCGTCCTTTTCCGTCCGCAGACAGCAATCCGCCGTATAAAAACGCCCTGCGCGCCTCCCTGCGGGACGCGGACATTCTCTGTTCCGCCTTTGCCGAAGCCCTGCCCCATCAATTTGTCAGCATTGACAGCGCCAGCACCAAAGATATTGACGATGCCTTTTATTTTGAACAAAAAAGCGACGGCAGCAAAGAGCTGTACATAGCCTTGGCCTGCCCTGCGTTTTTTTGGCAGTTTGACAGCGAACTGGACAAATGCATAGCCAAACGCTGCACCAGCATATATTTGCCGGAACACAGCCTGCATATGCTGCCGCAGGCGCTGTCCACGGATTCGTTCAGCCTCGTTGAAAAGACCGTAAGACCCGCCATGGTGCTGAAAGCCGTGTTCGGCGCAGACAATGCCCTTACGCAGACAAGTATGCAGTTAGCGCGCATTATCGTACAGGACAATCTGCAGTATGACGCCTGCGAACAGTTCCTGGAAGATGCCCCCTCTGCGGAACACGGAGAATGTTCCATGGAAGACCTGCTGGCACAGGCAGACAAAAACACCCCGACCTATTACCCCGTCAACACGCAGAAATACGCTCCCGACGACGAAGCGCTTCGCAAAGCCGAAAAATACCGTACCATGCTGCGGCAGGCGTACGTTTTTGCACAGAGCCATCTGCAGCAGCGCATTGAAAACGGCGCCGTTATCATCGAACGCGACGAATACGACATTTACCTGCAGGGCGAAGGCAGGCAGACACAGGTTTTTATCGAGCCCATGCCGCAAAATCCCAAAGCCCAGCTCGTTGTTTCCGAATTTATGGTCATAGCCAATGCCATGGCAGCGGATTTTGCCGCCCAAAACAATATAGCGCTTTTTTTCAGAACGCAGAACGTCGGCATACCCAAGGAAATGGCAGGCATTTGGAGAAAACCCGAAGAAATTGCCAAAGTTGCGCGCCTGCTCAGCCCCGCCATTACGGAAACAGAGCCCAAACCCCATACAGGCCTGGGCCTAAAAGCATACAGCCCCATTACTTCTCCTTTGCGGCGCTACGGGGATTTAATCAATCAGGCGCAGCTTATGCATTACCATCATTTCGGCACTCCGCTGTTCGGTCGTGAAGAACTGGAACAAATGCTTACAAGCTACAATATCCACAACGGACTGGCAGGGCAGGTACAGCGCAGCAGACCGCGCTACTGGCGCTTTGTGTTCATGCAGCAGGAAGCCAAAAGACAGGGCGAAAACTGCGGTTTTCACGGCATTATTTCCGACGAAAACGATATGTTCGTTACCGTGACCCTTACCCGCGAACAGATTCTTGTCCGCGCGAAGCGGCAAATTTTCGGGGACAAAGCTCTGCTTGGCCAAGAAGTGCTGCTGCGTCTCGGCAAAATCAACCCCCTGCTTTTTGAAGTCAGCATAATGAAAGTGCAGGAACTTTAGTGTTTTCGAATTATTTTTTTTTGCGGGGGAAATGATTTCCCCCGCCCCCCTCATCACGCGGTATATACGGAACAGAAGCCAAAAATTCGGCTTCTGCTCCGTATATACCGCGGGCAAGAGTGACAGTAAAAATATTTTTCCTCAGTCAGCACAAACTTTAACATAGATTTTTTTGCAGAATATGCATACAAAAAAAGGATTGGAATTTCCAATCCTTTTTTTATATGCGGCAAATATCGCTTATATCATATCCACAAGCTGCAGGCATAAATCCGCTTTGTTCAGGGTATACAAATGTATGCCTTTGGCTCCGTTGTCCAAAAGAATACGGATTTGGTCAACGGCATATTTAAGACCCACTTCCTTTACCTTTTCGTTTCCGCCCTCTTCATAGGCTTTTTCCAGCGCTAAAAAGAATTTGCCTGGAATATTGGCGCCGCACAAAGACAGCGTATGCTTAATGGACGCAAGACTCTGAATGGGCAAAATACCCGGAATAACAGGGAAATCGACCAGTCCGTCTTTTTTCAGCCTGTCCTGCAGGTCAAGATATTCGCGGCTGTCGAAGAAAAGCTGGGTAATGGCAAAATTTGCACCTTTGCGGATTTTTTCCGTCAAAAATTTTCTGTCTTCGGCAAAAGTGCGGGATTCCGGGTGCGGAGCCGGATAAGCCGCCACTGCCACGTCAAAATCCTTATGATGACTGCGCACGTATTCCACCAAATCGGACGCATATTTAAAATCGTGGCTCATCAGCGATTCGTCCACAATGCCCTCGGCATTTTTGGGCTTGTCCCCGCGCAGAGCAAGAATATTTTCAATGTTGACGCCCCGCAGATCGGCAAGGTATTGGTCCATTTTGTCTTTATCGGAACGGACGCAGGTGCAGTGCGCCATGCACTCTATGCCGTACGTATTTTTAATGATGCCTGCCACTTCCACGGTATTGTCCTGGCCGGAACCGCCCGCGCCGCAGGTAACGGACGCAAACAGCGGATTTATGACTTTAAGCTTTTCAACAACCTGAAAAAACTCCCCCCATTTCTCTTTTTCTTTGGGCGGAAAAAATTCTACTGAAAAAAAAGGCTTATCCTGATTTTTAATCAACTCTCCGATATGCATGATACAGTCCTCCGTGTTGTTAAAATTACTATATAAGGATATCTTGATATTGTCAATTTAAATATAAAAAAAAGCCCTGCTTTGGGAGCAAGGCTTTCATAAAAGGTTTTTCCGCGGGCATTACGCCATTTTTGCGCGGATTTCGTTGGCTTTATTAATCGCCGCTTTGCGGGCATATGCCTTTACATAGCTGATAATCAGCAGAACAAGCAGCGTAGCCTGGGTAAAGAAGAAGAAATACCACTGCAGGCGTTTGCTGTCCGTTACGGGCTTGGCTTTTTTAAGCCAACTGTCTGCAAGAGCCTGTTTTTCCTGCGGGGTAATCTGATCCAACGCAACGGAAATAATATTGTACAGTTCCGGCAGATCGGTGCGCACGGCAACGCCGTGACCAAATTCTGAGGGAACCTGTCCCACGGTATGCAGCTGATAAATACCAGCTACCTGGATTTTTTCGTTAAGGTTGAACTCATAGTCAATAACGGCATCGGCCTGTCCGCTTGTAACCATCTGCATAGCCTCAATGGTATCGCGCGCGGGAACAAGAATAATGTCCGGATATTTGGAAGAAACATAGTCTTCCCAATAATAATTCTTTACCACGGCAAGCTTTTTGCCGTTAAGATCCTGCAGGGTAAGATTTTGGACATCATTGGAGCGGGGCACCATAATCATACCGGGCATATTGACATAGGGCTGTGCAAACGTGAGATACTGTTCGCGGCGTTCGCTTTTTGCCACGGCCATAAACAGGTCAATGCGCTTAAGCTGGGCAAGCTCTTCAACGGTAGCCCAGTCCTGCTGACGCTGCACCGTAAAATTGAGTCCCGTAAGGTGGGCAAGCAGGCGCAGATAATCGCCTCCGAGGCCGGTATACTGTCCGCGTTCGTTGAACGTTTCCAGGGGATAGAAATTGGGGTCCACGCCGACCTGCACGGTTTTATTTTCGGCAAGCCATGCAAGCTCCTGTTCGGAAAGCTGGTCCACAATGGTTTTTTTGTTTTCAATCATAGTCTGCACAAGGTCGCTTTTCTGCTTCTGCAAAGCCTGGGGAAAAAAGCTCTGCACGCCAAGAAAAACCTCTGCGCACAATATGAATACGCCAAGAATAACTAAACCTAAAACACGCATATTTTCTCCGAATGTCCTATTGCAAATCTTTTTGTTCAATCATGTTGATAAAGGTCGGAACAATGTACTTGCTTCCAAGAACATTCTTCTGCAGGTTCTTATGCACCGCTTTATGGTCAAGCATGAACTTGGTTATGCTGTCCTGCCATTTCTGCACCTGGCTTTCGCCGCCGTTTTGTGCCGCAAACAATTCTTTTTGCTGTTCAAGACCGAAAATTTGGAACACGTTGAAGTGCAGGTCAAGCATGGTTTCGGAATAGTCCAGATTGAAAACTTCTTTATAATATTCCTGCATGGCTTTTACGGCTTCCGCGCGGGGTGCGTTCAAAAGCCAGTCAACGCCTTTAAGATACAGGGCAAGGAAGTTTTTGGTAATATCGGGATATTGTTCGGCAAAAGCTTTATTGGCGACGATGTACATGGGAATACGCGCGTCAATGTCGTACGCGGTTGCGGCGGTTACAAAACCTTTGCCGCTGGCCATAAAGGTAAACGGAGCCCAAAACGCCGCCGCATCTGCCTTGGCGTGTTCAAAGCTCAAAAGACCGAGAGCCTGGTCAAGGTTTTTCACCTCAACTTCTTTTTCCGTCACGCCGAGCACTTCAAGATATTTGTTCAGCGTATAGTGGGAAGAAGAAAGCGCGGTCACGATAAAAGATTTTTTGCGCAGATCCACGGCACTGCCGTACACTTCGGGATAGGAGCTGGCAACGCCTTTTTTGGAAAGAATGGGGCTGCCGGGGCGCACCATAACGGCATTGGCTTTGGATTCGTCGTTGCCGATGGCAATAACAATCATGTTGCCGTCTTTTGCGCCGTTAACCGTGGGAATGGCGCCAAGACCGCCGAGCACCCAGTTGTTTACGGCAAAATCCTGCAGGGACTCATGGCCGGAACCATAAGTAGACATCACAAGATTTATGCCTTTTTCTTTATCCCAACCTTGTTTTTTTGCAAACCAAACAGGGAAACCTTCTTGTCCGGGAACCCAAGCAGTCTTCACGTCAACAACTTTAGCCATGGCAGGGCTTGCAAAACCTGCCACCATAACTGCAACTGCCAATGTTTTTAACCAAGATTTAATTTTCATAATAACCCCTTTTGTTTACAAAAGATTATTTAACGTAAGCCTGTTCTTTTGCTTTTTCTTCGTCCTCGTCAATAGCAAAAAGAACATGATAATCGGATTTGCCGAAAAGCAGATAGCGCAGACGGGAATGCGGCGTTGCGGTCAAATCTGCGTGTTTGGTCATGTAGAACAAACCGCCCAAAATTATCCATGAGAACAGACATACCCAAGACGGAATGCCGATACTTGCCGGAGAGCTCGGGTAAATAAGCAGAATAAAGCAGATTACGGAAGTCATGCAGCCGATGACGGCAAGAATTTTTCCCATGCCGGCGCGGGCAACTTCCGGATGCTGGTCAAGATATTTATATGCGCACATACACGTAAAGAGATAGGTAAGCGCTGTGCCGATGGAAGACATATCAACAATCCACAGCAGAGCTTCGCGGCCAAACCACGGGCAGATAAGCGTAAAGGCAAGAATAAACAGCGTGCTTTTCCACGGCGTGCCGTAGCAGGGGTGCAGCTCCGCAAACCAATCAGGCAAAAATTTGCTTCGTCCCATACTGAAAAGCAGACGGGTGCTTGCCATAAAGAAACCGTTCATGCCGGACAAAATAGCGGCAAGAACTGGAATGCACAGGGCAATGCCGCCCCAGCGGCCGAATACCTGGTCGGCAATCCAGCCTGCGTCCCAAGCATATTTTCTGGCAAGAAGTTCGGGATACGGAATATAGCCAGCAACCGCAAGCACCATAAGGGAATACAAAACCGCACCGACAAGAATGGAAATAATCATCAAATCGCGGGCTCTGTGCGGAGAAAACGTAAATTCTTCGGCAGTTTGGGGGATAGTGTCAAATCCCACGAAAAGCCAGGGAGTCAGGGCAAGTACCATCATAATGCTGGCTATAATGCCGCGGTTTTCGTTGAAAAACGGCTTCAAATTGTCAATGCTTGCGGTTTCTGCCGTAGCCGTACCCAAGAAAAGAACCAAAATACCGAGGGTTAAGGCAATGGCCAAAAACACCTGCACGGCAGAAGCGGCACTGACGCCTTTATAGTTCATATATCCCAAAAGCAGCAAAATCGCGGAAACAAATCCCACTTCGCCGGCATTGATTTCCCAGTCGGCAAGGGAATACAAGTGGCCCACGTCAAGCACGCCGGGCATAAGATAACGGGTGAGCAAAATAATTGCCGTAGCGTTTGCGGCAATAACGCAAACATAACTCAAAACCAAAGCCCAGCCGCAGATAAAGGCACCTTTGGAGCCAAATCCGGCATAAGCGTAAGCAAACGAACCGCCCGCAACGGGATAAGGACGGACAAGCACACTATAGTTAAGTGCGACAATGCATTGAAAAACAGCACCGATCATGAAGCCGAGCACGGCACCCAAAGGGCCAGCATCGGGCAGGAAACGAATTCCAGGAAGAACAAAGCAGCCCCAGCCGATAATGGCACCGAGGGCCAGCGCCGTCACTTCGAGCGGACTAAGATTTTTCTCAAGCTGCGTCCTTACCTCGCCATGACATTGGTTTTCTGAATCTTTCATCAAATCCTCCAACTCTAAACCTAATCAACACAAGTAACGGCAAAAAACTCTGCCGTTTGCTATGATATTATTTTAAAAATGCCCGCACACAATTGTCCAAACCGTTAAAAATTTATATACAATTATGTGATATTATTTATTTTTTTGCCTTTTTAAAATAAAATCACCTTAAAACTTGAGTTACACTAAATAATAATTTATTCTTCGTCAAGACGCGATTTTCAGAAAAAACTGTTGTTTATCCAAAATAATCAACAAGTTATATTAAAATTTGTTTAATTCTTTTTTTCACAAAAATTTCATTATTATGACTAAAATTTTTTTAATCTGCGTGTTTTCTTTTTTGGGAGCCGCACTCCGTTTTTCCATAACTTCCTTTTTTAATAAGTATAAATTCCCATACGGAACACTCGTCTGCAACAGCCTCGCCTGCGTTATAATGGGAACAAGCTTTGCCGCGGCTATTAACTTTGTATATGATATTAATATGTTGCAGAACACAATGTATGCATTTCTCGGCGCCCTCAGCACCTTTTCCACATTCTCCCACGATACCTATATGCTCTTTATAAACAAAGGCCTGCTCCATGCCGCCGTCAATGTCATGCTGAACCTTAGCTTCGGCTTTATTCTGTTTTCCTTGGGCTTTTTCGGAGTCACATTCCTGCTATGAAAAAATATCTGCTACTTTTTTTATGCCTGTTTTTCGGTGCCGCCGCAGGCGCCCTGCTGCGGGGACAAATCGTCGCCGCCTGCGGCGGCTTTGCCTTTCCCCTCGGCATACTGCTTGCCAATATGCTGGGCTCGTTCCTGCTCGGCCTTTATTACAGCACTCCCCGTGACAAAAATTCCTATCAGACAATATGCATTGCCACGGCGTTTCTCGGTTCGCTGACAACGTTTTCCGCCTTTATCCACGACATTTTTCTCATAGGCGCCGCATATGCCGCACCCCATGCGCACTTTTCCCCGCAGTTTGCCGCCTACCTTGCCGGCCACCCGTTTTCCGCGCTGCACGGCCTGCACGCGCTTTTAAACCTGTTTTTAAATGTTGTGCTCTGTCTTGTTTGCGTATATCTTGGAAAAAAAAGAGGTTTTATCCGCTCCCGTGAAAAAAAGCCCTGACACAGAATGGTATGTATATCTTGCCGAATGCAGCGACAAAACCCTGTACTGCGGCATAACTTCCAACATCATAACCCGATTTCAGCAGCATAACGGCCTGATCAGGGGCGGCGCCAAATATACGGCAGGCAGGCGGCCGGTTTTACTTATTTTTTTCCAAAAATTTCCCAATAAATCACTTGCACTTAAAACCGAATATACTATTAAACGATTACCGAAACACAAAAAACGCATATATCTTGAGCAACTGTATGGCACAAAAACATAAACCGCAAATACTGCTGGCGCCGCTGCTTTTCCCTCTGTCCCTGATTTTCGGCGCCATTGCCAAACTTCGGGCGGCGCTGTTCGGCCTTGGTATAAAAAAATCCCTGCGCCCGCACGTTCCCTGCCTGTGCGTGGGCAATATTTCCTGGGGCGGCACAGGCAAAAGCCCGGTCATAGATTATCTGCTAAAATTTTTCCGCGCCCGTTCCGTACCCTGCGCGGTGCTCAGCCGCGGATACGGCACAAAACTGCCCCAACACCCTTTTTTGCTTGACAAAAATTCACTGCTAAGTACAGTTCCGCTTCCCGACGAGCCGCGTATGCTCGTAAAAAAAAACCCGGACGCCGCAGTGATCATCGGCCCGGACAGGACACTGAGCGCCGCCTATGCACAAAAATACCTGCCCGAAACACGGCTTCTGCTCATGGACGACGGCTTCCAGCATTTTCGCCTTGCCCGTGATTTTAATTTGGTACTGCTGGACAAAGACGATTTAATTGCCAAAAAAAACAGCCCGTTTGCCACTTACAGCTGGAACAGGCTTATCCCGTACGGCACTTGGCGCGAACCCAAAAGCGCCCTGCACCGCGCCTCCTGCTTTTTGGTCAAATGCCCGCCGCAGGAATGGAACAGCATCGCCCAAAGCGCCGCAGAAAAACTCCGCCCCTTCGGCAAGCCCCTGTTTGTTTTTGATTTACGCATACAGGAACTGGTGCCGCTGTTCGGCAAAGCGGCAAAACCGCTCACGGCTTACGCTCTGCTGGCAGGCATAGGCAATCCCCTGCAGTTCAAAGAAAGCGCGGAACGTTTTCTGGGCAGGCCCAGCAGCGCAGACTTTTTCCTGAAAGACCACGCCCCTATGGACAGCGTGCTGCCCAAGCTTCTGCGGCTGGAAATCCCGCTTGTCTGCACGGAAAAAGACGCGGCAAAGCTGGAAACGTTTCCGCAGCTTGCGGACAAAGAAATTTATTTTACCGCAACGCAGCTGAATTTTCATGCTACGCTTTTCACGGCACAGTCATTTGACTCCTGGCTTGCAGACACCGTTGTCCCGCGATTATAAAACATAAAAAGAAAATAAAGAGAATACCATGAAAAAAAACTCCAAAAAGAAAAAAATATATTTCGGCAAAGAAGAACGCATCGCAAAAGACCAAGACACTGCGACGGAACACAATAAACATTCCGCGGAGCGCCAGGGCTTTTCCCGCGGCATTATATACGAAATCCTGCAAAACACGCCCCACCCCCTGCGGCTTGACGATATTCTGCGGCGGGCAGACGTAACGCGGCACTCCAAAAAAGAAGTGCTGGAACTTCTGCAGGAACTGGCGGAAGAAGGCAAAATAATACGCCGCCGCGGCGGCACGTATTCCGTCAGCGCAGACCTTCTGCACGTAAGCGGCAAAATTGCCATTCAGCGTTCCGGAGCAGGCTTTGTTGCCATAAACAAAGAAGAATTCCCGCAGATAAAAGAAGATGTTTATATTCCCGAAAACTTTATCGGCGACGCATGGAACGGCGACATCGTGGAAGTTGCCCTCCTGCCCGCACCGCGGCCCAACGCCCGCGGCATTGTCAAACGCCGCGAAGGCAAAGTAACCAAAATCATCGAACGCACACACAAGGTTCTTACCGTCCGGCTGGAAAAAGACGCAGACAAACGGCAAAAAAAACATATCAAACATCTGGCGGAACACGGCTTCATTGCCAGTCCCACGGACAGCCGTTTCAATTTCGGCGTACTGGTGCCGCTGACGGAAGAATTTCTGCACAGCCTTGCGGCAGAAGAAAACGCCGTTCTGCAGGAAGGGGATTTGCTTCAGGTGCGCATGGGCGAATGCCTGCCCTCACGGCTGGACCGTCCCCTATGGCTCGGTATGCCGGAAAAATTCCTCGGCGGCCAAAACAAAGTTTCCGTACAGGAAAACATCACCAAAGTCAGCAACAATATCCCCACGGAATTTCCCGACGATGTTCTTGCGGAAGCGGAAAACATCGCCCGTGCGGAAGGCTTTCCGCTCGGAAGGAATGATCGGCAGCAGTACCGCATTCAGCCCGAAGAGCGCGATACGGATTTGCGTGGAATGTGCCTTGTAACCATTGACGGCGCGGATTCCAGAGATTTTGACGACGCTGTATGTGCGGAAAAAGTCGGCACGGAATATCTGCTTACCGTGGCAATAGCCGACGTATCCCGTTATGTCACGCCCTATTCCAAACTGGACAAAGAAGCCAAACACCGCGGCAATTCCTACTATTTCCCCAATTCCGTGGAACCCATGCTGCCCGAAGCGCTTTCCAACGGTCTGTGCAGCCTGCGTCCCGGGGAAGACCATCGGGTCATGTTTGCAAAAATCCTTTTCAGCGATAAAGGGCAAGTCAAAAAAACAGAATTCGGTCAGGGAATCATGCGTTCCAAAGCTCGGCTTTCCTACGACGCAGTGCAGGAACTCTTCAATACCGGCAAAGCAGAACGGGACACTTTTGCCGCCGCCGTAACCGAAGAAGTTGCAAATATGCTTTTCTGCGCCAAAGAACTGGCGGAAATCCTCATCAAAAAACGCCGCAAAGCCGGTGCCCTGCATTTGGACATTCCAGAACAGCGCTGCATCATTAATAATGATACGGTAGTCGGCCTCGGAACGCGTCCGCACTTTTTCGCACACGAACTTATCGAAGCATTCATGGTTGCCGCCAACGAGGCTGTTGCGGAATTTCTGCACAAAAACAGCGCGCCCTGCCTGTACCGCATACACCCCGCCCCCGCACCGGAACGCCTGCAAACCCTTTCCGCGGTTTTTAACCAGAGCGCCCTGGCAGAAATTTTACCGGGCCAATCCCCAAGCCAGCTCGGCGAAAACGCCTGGCTTGCCCAAATTCTGGACAGTCTGGAAAACGCCAGACACAGCGCCCAAAATAATGCGGACAGCCCGCTGGCTTCCATAGCCAAAAACAGTTACCTCGCCCACCGCATGATTCTGCGTTCCATGATGCAGGCACGCTACAGCCCGTATTTGGACATACATTTCGGCCTGGCCTCCCGCTGCTACTGTCATTTCACGTCACCCATACGCCGTTATGCGGATTTAGCGGTACACAGAAGCCTTAAAGCACAGCTTGGCCTAATTGACGGAAAACAGGCAATATTCAGCCCCGACTATCTGGAAAACACCGCCGATATCTGCAACGAACGGGAACGCACCGCCCAAAGCGCCGAACGCGAAGTGTTCCGCCGCCTTTCCTGCCTCATGCTGGAAAAACACATCGGCACAACCTATAAAGCCGTAATCAGCGGCCTGAGCAATTTCGGCGTATTTGCGGAACTTGCCGAAAATATGGCCGAAGGCATGATACGCATGGAAAAACTCGGCAGCGACTATTTCGTCTATGACGAAGACGCTCAAATCCTCTACGGCGAACGCACGGGCACTGAATACAGACTCGGCGACGAAATAACCGTCAAACTGGAATTTGTGGACATTACCCGCCTGGAAATAGATTTAAGCCTGGAGGGCGTCACCCCAAGACGGGCAAAAGGCAAAAGCAGACTGTTTGCAAAATCCGATAAAAATCCCCGCAGCACCGGAAAAAACAAAAAACACTCTTCCAAAGCCAAGGACGGCAAAGGCAAAACCAAACCGCGTGCGGAAGAAAAATCAAAAGAGAAAAAGACTGGCAAAAAATCAGGAAAAAAGAAATCCGAGAAATCAAACAGAAAATCCAAAAAAATTTAATTTTTTTAAAAAAAACATTTGACAAACCCGCCGTTTTTACATAAAAGACTTTTCACGGCACACGTCCTCATCGTCTAGCCGGCCCAGGACAGCGGCCTTTCACGCCGTCAACGGGGGTTCAAATCCCCCTGAGGACGCCAACAAATTTGAAGGACTTAGAGAAACCTCTAAGTCCTTTTTGTTTTTGTTCCCCGCACTATTCCCCACAAAAAATTTATACCCTCAATCAAAAAAATTGTTCTGCACAGTCCAAACAATTCTGCAAAAATTTTTCCAGTTACAAATCACAATATCCCTTAACTCTCCTTACTTCATTCCTGTATAACGTTAACTTGACATGGTTATATATGTGTACTACAAGTAGTACACTTACAATACACAGCAGCTTGTCAGGAGGTACCATGAACAGCGGATTCAAAACCAACCAAGAAAGAAAAGCATATTCTACATCATTAAGGCTGACCCCTGAACTGCACGCCCGTTTGGAACGGCTTGCGGAACGCACCGACCGCAGCAAAACATTTTACATTCAGAAAGCAATACGCCTGCACCTTGAAGAACTGGAAAAAATCTATCTCACGGAACAAGAACTGATTGAACAAAACAAAGCAGTCCCCAAAAAATAAGTGAGGAGAATATGAAACAACTGATTGTCAATATTGAAGTAGATGTATTGGAACGATTAAAACAGGTCGCAGAATGCAGAAAAATTCCCGTAAAAGAAGTCATTATCGAGGCCATAAAGGAACATTTGGAAGAAACCGAAAAGCTATACATTCTGCAAAGTTCCTTCCATATCGATCCGCCTGAATTTGACTTCACTGACGAAGAACCGCCCATGACCTTGGAATATTATAAAAACTATTATTAAAACGAGGTATAAAATGATACGCGTCAAAATTCAGCTGCCCGACGAACTGTACGACAAAATCATTTATTTTGAAAAAGAATACTATACTCCCCGCTTTGAAATCGTCAGAGAAGCCCTCAAAGATTATACGGACAATTTCCCCTTTGAATGCTACGAAGAAGAGGAAGATTTATAACACTTTTCCATAAAACAACAAAATATCATAATTTAACACCTCAACTTATTACAAATTATAATAATCCTAAAAAATGCAGACACCGAACCAATAATGCGGACTATGAAAGAAAATGTCTGCGGCGTTCCAAGCGGATAATTACAGTATAAAAACAGCATAAAAAAAGAAAGCCCGAAAGGGCTTTCTAAATTTTACGCATAATTTCTAAAAGAAATCATACTTGTTTTATTGCCTATCTGATTTAATCCTGCTAAAAATAAATCAGATAATCTTTTATAACAAAGAAGAAAAATATTTGCAAGCACAATTTACAGGGGAAAACAGTATGAAACCGCGTTACATATTGGGAATAGATTTGGGCATAAGCTCCATCGGCACGGCACTTTTTAAAATAAAACAGGACGCAAAGGATTTAAATGACATACATTCTTTTGAATGCATTTTAGATGCAGGCGTGCGTATTTGTTCCTGCCCCGAAGGTGCGCAGGCAAGGCGCATTGCACGCAATCAGCGGACAAACAAAAAACACAGAAAAATACGCAAAAAACAACTGACAGCGCTTTTGCAGGAATACGGACTGCTCCCTGTCGACAGATCAGCCTTAGAACTTGGCCTGCGTTCGGCTCCCTATGCTCTGCGGGCAAAAGCCATGCAGGAACCTTTGCGTCACCCCCATGAACTTGGTTTTTGCATAATGAACATAGCCAAACTCCGCGGAGCAGGTTTTATTGAAGAAAGCGACGATGAAGAAAATTCAAAAGAAACAGCAAGCAGATACTCCCTTCTTGAGCAAATTTTAAAGCAGGAAAAAATAACCTTGTCGGAATTTTTGGCAAAACATTTGCGGGAAAATCAATGCGTACGCCAGCGTAAGGAATTTTTGGAAACAAAAGTTAAATTTTCCGTACCGCGCTATTTGGTAAAAAAAGATTTTCATGACCTCATGCAAAAACAGGCAAAGAATTTTTCTCTGACGGAAGAACAAATTAAAGCAATATACAAAATCATTTTCTCGGATTTTCCCAAAGCACCTTACGGCAATGCGCCCTGTTCGCTTCTGCCCGAAACGGGAAACAGGCTTCCCAAAATGCACAGGCTTGCCGAATATGCAAGAATATATCAGCAGTGCAACAATATCCGTTATCAAACGGAGCAAGGTTCAAAGCCCCTGACCAAAGAAATGCGCGACGCATTGGTAACGGAACTTATGCAGGGCAAGGAACTGAAAAAAACACAAATAAAACAAATTCTACAAAAGCATACGGGCGAAAAAATCCTGTCCACCAATAATTTTGTGCAAGATGAAGAAATTGCAGCCATAAAGCCTTTTGCCCTGATAAAAGCGTTTAAAGACATTCCGTCATTTTGGCAGATGTCCGAACAGGAACAGGACGAACTCATAGAATTTATTGCCGACCCGCTGGACAAAAAAGCAGACGGCAGCAAGCCCGTTTTATATGATGAAGAAACATTTTTGGCTCTGTGCATGGAAAAATTAAACCTGACGGGCACGGACGGCGAACAAAAAATGTATGCCTGTCTGAATGCTCTTCCCAAGGACAGAACCATGCTCGGAAAAAAGGCAACGCAAGCGATTGTAAAAGTACTGCGGGACGGCATATCAAAAGAAAACGTCTGGACGGCGCCCACCTACTATGATGCGGTTATGGAATGTGAATTTAAAAATAAAAACACCCAAGCCAAACAACTGGAAAAACTTCCTTATTACGGCGAAGTCCTGCCGCACGCCATTTTGCCCATACACCCCTGGCACGTACAAAGAGCGGCAAAAGAGGAGCGTATCGGCCGCATAGCCAATCCCGTTGTGCACGTCATTTTAAATCAGCTCCGCAAAGTCGTCAATGAAATTATAGACTTATACGGCAAGCCCGAAATGATAAAGCTGGAAGTGGCCAGGGATTTCGGTTTGTCCAAAGTCAAGCGGGACAAACTGATACGGGAACAGCAGCAAAACGAAAAAAACAATATGCGCATAGATAAAGAACTGGAGAAATACCATTACGCCAGAACCAAAACCAACAGGCTAAAATACAAATTGTGGGAAAGCCAAAACAAAAAAGATATCTACACACAGGAACCCATTCCGGTAACGGATTTTGCTTCCTATGAAATCGACCATATTATCCCGCAGGCGGCAGGCGGTACAAACACACTTTCCAACTTGCTGTTAACCCGTGTAAACAATTTAAAAAGTGACACCTTTGCCTATGACTTTATCCAGTCAAGGTTCAGCGACCGCTGGGAAGCCATTAAAAAAGATTTGGAAACAATGCCCAAAAACAAAGCATGGCGTTTTCAGGAAGACGCCAAAAGCAGATTTTCCCTTTTGGGTGACGAATTGGACAATGATTATGCGGACAGACGCTTACAGGACACACGCTATATGACCAAAATTGCCCTGCAGTATCTGCAGTGCATTTGTCCCGACAACATTCTGGCCGTACGCGGTTCAATGACAGCGGAACTGAGAAAAGTGTGGCAGCTGTCAGGCATAGAATTTGAGCTTATGGGGCTGACCGTTCCCCGTCATCAGATAAACACGGAAACAGGCGAAGTAATCTACGTGAACGGCGAACCGCAAATAAACCCGGACTGGGAGCCAAAACCCCGCATAGACCACAGGCATCACGCTTTGGACGCCATAGTTCTGTGTGCCGTTACCCGTTCGCTGGCGCAAAAAATGCACAGAGCTGCCAAACGCAATCAAAAAATAGATGTTTCTTTGCTTTCCGTGCCTTTTATTAATTCTTCCGCATATCCGAAAGACCAAGATTTCAGGCATATTGTTTTGGACACCCTGCGGAAAATAAAAGTTTCCCACAAAGCGGAACACGACACAAATATGCAGCTGCACAATGAAACCGCACTGCGGATTTTGGATTATGACGATAAAAAAGAACTGCATACTGCAACCTATATGCGTTCGCTGGAAAAAATCGACAGTTTTTCCACCTTGGAAAAAATTGCGGTTTCGGAAGATTTGGGAAACAGTGCCGCCCTGCAGAAAATCCGCAGCCGCTGCCAAACAATCATAAACGCCGTCACCGCGCAGAAATTTGCCGCGGAACAGAGCCTTGCACAAAAAAACGCAGAATACAAAGAACAGGGCAAAAAAGAAATAAAAATCAACGAACAAAATCTGGTGCAGGAAGCAATACGCCTTGCAAACGCGGGAAAAAAATATCCCGTTGCCCAAAAATATACCCTTGTCAACATTCGGGAAAAACAGCAGTGCGGCTATGAACCCGACAGCAATCACCGCATGGACTTTTTTGTGTATACGGAAGGAAAGGCCAAAGGCAAAATAGGCTGGGAATGCATAAAAAGCATTGATGCCGCCAATCCGCATTTTGAACCGCAGTGGAAGCAAAACGCAAAACTTCTGTGGAGCGTATGCAAAGGGGATTTGCTGGAACTGCGCCTGAATCAAGAATTGATTGCAAAATGCAAAATCCCCGCAGCTTTTATACAGAAAAACGAACAAGGCGAACAAATCATGTTGGCAAAAGTATTGAAGTTCAGTTCTACCAATATGGTTATAGTGTCTTGTTTTGACGCACGGCAGGGCACGGGCAATCCCGCCAAAATCGACAAAGAAAATTTTAAATTATGGACGGGCGGCGGTAATGGATTAAAAACCTATTGCGATATGCAGGCACGCAAAGTCCTGCTCACGCCTTTCGGCAAAATCCGCAAAAAAGAAAAAAAACTGTGGAATGGCAAGAAAATATAAACAAACAGACCGTCCGACCCAATATTCCGTTATGTGGCTTATTGTAATGTTTGATTTGCCCGTATTGGCGCAAAAACAAATGCGCATTGCGGCAAAGTTCAGAAACAGTTTGCTGGAACTTGGGTTTACGCGTAAACAGTTTTCCGTGTATATGCGGCACTGCGAAAATATGCAGACCGCGGAAACCATGGCGGAAAAGGTCGGACGCTGTCTGACGGACGAAGGAAGCGTTTCCATTTTTTTTATAACCGACAGACAATACGGACTGACAAGAAATTATTTCGGAAAAAAGAAACAGAAAAATGAAGAGAGCGAACGCAAAAAAATGGAACAATTATTGCTTTTTTAATTCGGGAAACTGCAGCAGTGCACGCTTTTCCGCAATGCTTTTGTAAAGAGCCCGGGCTGTTTTTAAAACAACGGGCATAAGCGTGCTCTCCTCGTCCTCCAAATACAGGGGAGACTGCAAAATTGCGGAAATATGCCGTTTATCCTGCACGCTTAAGCTTGGCGGCATATTTTCGTTTTCATATTTTTGGATAAGCTCGTATACAAGGCAATCAACAAAGGGGCGGAAAGGCTCCATAATATCGTCGGCAAGACAAAAAGCATTAAACTGATTATGATGATGGACCCCGAACATGGGCAAAAAACCGCTCGCGCACAAAGCCCTTGCACATACTGCCCGTACAATGGCATACCCGTAATTCAAAAAGGAATTTATGCCTTCATCTTCGGCATTGCGCAAAAAATTTTTGCCGAACAAAGCCTGCCAATAAATTCTGGCGGCCTGCGCTTCCTTGTTGTCGCTGTCACCGGAACGGACGCGCTGTGCCAAAAATTTTAATGCCTCAATATCTTTTTTTATGCTTGTATTTAAAGGCAGAACACATTTTTCCAAAGCTTGGGCTTGATTTTTTATTTTGGCAATAACAATTTGCTGCCAAATCTGCTTTTTAATCGTCGGTCCTGCTTTAATTTGTTCCTCCGCAACAGCCGACTGCCTGTAATGAGAACTGACAGGCAACACCATGGAAACAGGCAGATAATTGCTTCCCATAACCAAAACAGGAATGTTTTCTTCGCCCATGCAGACCAAAAACTGTTTGCTTACGGTAATTCCGGGAGCCGTAAGCATAACACAGGCAACCGTATCAAGAGGCACTGTACCAAGAACGGTATTTTGCTCTTTGATACAAATATTTTTATGCTGAATGGAAAGATAACGGTTGTTTTCTGCAATTTCCAAAACATAACTTGCCATAAATTTCCCCCCAAAAAAATCAAAAAAACTCAAAAAACAATGAATTAATATCCATGTTTTTTGAGTTTTTAATACGGGATTTCCATGAAAAAGTAAACAGTTTCAAGGAAATACATTAAAAGATTTTAGCAGGATTAAATCAGACAGGCAAGTAAAACTCATCTAAGAAACGGGCAAGAGTGCGTGTGATTTTAGCAGGATTAAATCAGACAGGCAAGTAAAACTAGCATCAGACTGCATTGTGTTTGCGGCTTATTTTAGCAGGATTAAATCAGACAGGCAAGTAAAACTGGATTTATTGCTTTATCTTCGGCAGGATTATTTTAGCAGGATTAAATCAGACAGGCAAGTAAAACGCAGTTATTGTCTTTGTATTCCTGAACAGAATTTTAGCAGGATTAAATCAGACAGGCAAGTAAAACTCGCACCGTTGCACCATGCGGTCATATGTTATTTTAGCAGGATTAAATCAAACAGGCAAGTAAAACGATTGGGTCATATAATGCCGCCGTGCTTATTAAAAATTATACGCTTGCCGCCGTACAATTCGGCACGGGAAATTACAAAGTGCAGTTCCTGGTGCTTGACGTGGCTGTGCCGCACCGCAAAATATTACGTCGGTCATGTTCCAATCCTGCAAAGGCAGCCGCTCAAAACTGTCCATAATCTTCCTGCTCTTTGCTGACATTATCTTGCGAATGCCACGACAATACGCCTGCACTGAATTTCCATTTGGTGACAAGACTGTCGATAAGCTTCTGTATTTCTTCGACACTGCCGCGCAGCACAACGGACGGATTTTTTCTGTTCGGATAATCAAAACGCACAAGGTACTGCGTGGGGCTTCTGCTTTATTAAGCACGCTTCCCGCAATGCCTGCAAAACCGCCATTCCTTTGCACGTGTTATTTTTAAAACTTATAACAATATCAATAAAATATAGTTTTTCTCGCAAATATCTTGCAATCAAAATGTGACTATGTTACAAAAATAACTAAGTGGTAATAATAATTATTATCGTTCTGGAGGTTTTATGAAGTATGGCTCATTATTCTTCATAGCCGGAGGGGTATTGTGTGCTTCGCTGGCGATTGGAGCGGCAAATGAAAGCATCGGGGCTGAAAAAAAGTATTAAACCAGCCTCAGATGGAAAAATTTGCAGATGTTTCAGGGATAGTGCTCGAAAAATGTATGGCCTGTCACTCCCGTGACTACGACCTGCCGTTTTATGCCAAGATACCCGGCATTAAAAGCATTATTGAAAAAGATTTTAACGACGGCCTGCGTGCCATGGATTTAAACCAGGAACTTGTGGGCATTAACAAAAACAGCCCGGTAAGCGACCCCACCCTGGCAAAAATGGAATGGGTAATTACCAACGACACCATGCCGCCCGCAAAATTCACGGCGGTACACTGGGGCAGCAAGGTTACGGCCGAAGACAAAAAAATCATTCTGAACTGGGTTAAAGAAACCCGTGCCGCCCACTATGCAACAGGACTGGCTTCTCCCGAACACGCCAATGAGCCATTGCAGCCGCTTCCGGACAAACTGCCGGCAAATCCCGACAAAGTTGCCCTCGGCGAAAAGCTTTTCAATGACAAACGCCTTTCCCAAGACAACACTGTTTCCTGTGCCACCTGTCACGCCTTTGACAAAGCAGGCACGGACAACAAACGGTTCAGCGAAGGCGTGCGCAAGCAAGTGGGCGACATCAACGCACCGACGGTATTCAACGCCGTATTTAACGTAAAACAGTTCTGGAACGGACGCGCAGCCGACCTGCAGGAACAAGCCGGCGGCCCGCCGCTCAACCCCATTGAAATGGCTTGCCAAAACTGGGACGAGATTACCGCAAAACTTGCCCAAGACCCGGAACTGACCGCACAGTTCACCGCGGTTTATAAAGACGGCTGGTCCGGCGAAAACATTACCGACGCCATTGCCGAATACGAAAAAACCCTGATTACGCCCAACAGCCGCTTTGACAAATGGCTTAAAGGCGACAGCACGGCAATTTCCGCTTATGAGCAGGAAGGTTATCAAAAATTCAAACAATACCGCTGCTCCAGCTGCCATGTCGGCCAGTCTGTAGGCGGTCAGTCCTTTGAATATATGGATCTCAAGAAAGATTATTTTGCAGAACGCGGCAACCCGCTCGGTTCTGACAGCGGCCTCGAAGGCTTCACCAAAAATCCGCTTGACCTGCATAAATTCAAAGTGCCGAACCTGCGCAACGTTGAGCTGACTGCTCCGTACCTGCACGACGGCACGGTTGAAACCCTGGACGAAGCCGTGCGCATTATGGGTATTTACCTTTCCGGCATGGAAGTTCCGGAATCCGACAGAGCCCAAATTGTAGCATTCATGCGCACCCTTACCGGCGAATTTAACGGCAAGCCCCTTACCGGTGAAAAAGCCGATAAATAAATTCACCGACATAACGGCATAACAATACCCCCGACAGAAACTGCCGGGGGTATCTGTTTTAAAAAATCTGTCCGCTGCAGCTGAAAAAACGCCGCAAACATCACAGACAAACAATATTTACTTTATGAAAACTCCGTTAAAATCAAGCGGAAAAGCGTTGTCGGCGTGCACAAGACACAAAGAATTTTCCATAGTCAAAATAAAAAGCTTTTGCCCGGAAACAGCGGTCAAAGCCAGCCACAATCTGCCGTCCGCAGGAAATTCCGCCCGAAAAACAAGCTGCTTTGCCCCGTCTGCGGCGTTTTTCCTGTCTGCCGCACCGTTCCCGCCTTCAGAAACTTCTTCGGCTGCGGCAGGCAAAACCCCGTAGCCCTGCACAACAAACATATTATCCTCGCGCTGCAGCGTTACCAGCAGATCATCTTTCCGATTTTCACCGGAAACGGGCCTGTATTCGCCGGCTGCGGGAGCACGCCACAATTTCTGTGCAAGTTCCTGCGTTTTGGCCGCCGCAACAAGCATATACGCATATTCTTCAGGAATATCGGGAACTTTTTCCAGAAAACTGTTGGCAGCCGTGTCCCGTTCCGCAGCAAGCCAAAGTTTGTGATTTTTCCAAAGCTGCCTGTAAGCTTTTTTATCCAGCTTCTTTACCAGCTGCCGCCATGTTTGGTTGAGCATGGCATCGGCCAGGGCATATTCTTCGCTTTCCAGCAAAAATCGGCCGTGCTTTTCGTCGGTCAGAAAAAAATGCCGCACAGTTTGCGCAGTATCTGCCTGTCTGTCCTGAACGCCGCGCAAATCTTCCACAGCATTCTGCGTATCCGCTTCATTTGACTCACCAGGCTCCGCGGCGGAAAATTTATTTTGAACTGCTGTATCCCCAGCCTGCACCGATTTTCCCTTTTGTTCCGCCTGTTCCGACTGTTCCGCCTGTTCCGTCTGCTCCGGCCGGCTGTCTGTTCCCGCAGAAAATTCCGGCACATACTCTTCATAAAAAGAAAGCTCTTTGGCAGGAGCCGCAGCAGCCTGCGCAAAGAGCAAAAAAATCACAATAAATAAACGTATTCCCATTTTGCACCTACAGGGCATTTTTCGGATATGCCCCGGCATTTTCGTACGCCTGCATGGCAATACTCAAATACGCATCGGAAAATGCGGCGGGCTTGTGCGGCAGACTGGACGCCACGGCATAAAGCCCCGCAAGCATATCCCCAAAATCCACGTGTCCCATGTGCGCAAGACGTATCATGGCGTCTTTCATGGGATCTTGCCCCGCGGCAATGACCACGCCCGTTTTTTTGGCGGCAAGGCTGACAAGCTCACTGCCGGACACACCTTCGGGCATGGCCACGGAAGTCAGGCCCCAGGCATAATCGGTTTTGGCAAAGGGTTCCAGGCCCATGGCTTTTATGCCGGCACGCGTCATCTGCGCCAGAGCATAATGCTTTTGATACAGACTTTCCAGACCGCCGTTTTCAAAAATCATGGAAAGCGCTTCGCGCAGACCGATAATCAGCGATACGGGCGAACTGAAATTGGTTTGGTTCTTCAGCACATTTTTACGCTCCGCCTTAAGATTGAAATAAAAACAGCTGGGTTCCACTGTTTCGGCTTTTTTCCACGCTTTTTCGGAAAGCGCGATAAGCGAAAGCCCCGCAGGCACCATAAGTCCTTTCTGCGAACCGGTCAGCAGCGCGTCAATGCCCCATTCGTCCATGGGTGCGGGGGAAATGCCCACGGACGAAATACCGTCCGCCACCAAAAGCACGCCGTATTTTTGGGTAACCTTGGCTATTTCGCAAATCGGATGCATAACGCCGGTGGACGTTTCGCAGATTTGAATGCACACGCCTTTAATATCGGGATCCTTCCGCAACATTTCTTCAATTTCGGCGGCATACACGGCCTGTCCCCACGGTTTGGCCAGTTCGACAACTTCCAGTCCCTGGGTTTTGGCAATGTTTATCCAGCGTTCTCCGAACTTTCCTGCCTGCGCCGCAAGAATTTTTTCGCCGCGCGCAAAAAGATTGGTCACGGCGGCTGTCATGGCGCCCGTGCCGGAGCTGGCCAAAGGCAAAACTTCCTGCTGTGTGCCGAAAAGCTGTTTTAAATACGCCCGCGATTCTTCCATAACAGCTTTAAATTCGGGTTTTCTGTGATGAATCATGGGCATGGCCATGGCTAAGCGCACCCTGTCGGGAATGGCGGTGGGGCCGGGAGTCAGCAGTCGGAGATGATTTTGCATAATTCACCTGTCTCGGGCTTAAAGATTTTTGACATATTGCACCAGGCTGACGAGTTCGGGAGCATAAATAACGGCCTGTCCGAAAATATTGATCAGCACAAGAATAAACACCGCCGCCGATCCCATATCTTTGGCGGCTTTTACTTTCAGAGAAAAATCATGGGTTATTAAATCCAGTGCTTCCTCGATGGCGGAATTGAACAGTTCCGCCACAATGACAAAAAGCCACGCAATAAGGGAAACAGCGGTCAGATACCACGGCTTTGCGGTATACCAGGCCAAAAAGCACAGCAGTACAAGAATAAAAAATTCCTGCCGTATGGCCAAACTCAGGCGCAGCCCTGTCCAAATGCCCTGCAAAGAATACCTGAGCGCATAAAAAACGTGCAGTGTTCCATGAATAAAACCGGTCTTTTTTTCCATACTGTTTCCTTTATGCCGCAACTGCCGCAGGTTTATTGATATCCCGGCAGCTCCACAGAATGGAAGCTGTCGCTCTGTCCGTTGGCTTTAGGGCAGGCCTCGCGCAGATAACAAATTTCACAGGCACCGCGGAACGGCAAAGACGTCAGCACGCTGAAACGCCGCACAAGAGTCGGTTCGCCTTCGATATACGGAATGTTTTCCGCTTTCAGAGCTTCGGCAACGGCCTCGTTCGGTTCGGGACAGGGAGCGCAGCCGGCCTGTTCCACTTCCGGCAAAATCTGATACACGGCATTCATGACAACGCTTTGTCCCACACAATTGTAGCGAAAGCCTTTTTCCGGGTCCTCGGCAAAAATGCGGTCCGCTTCCTGTTCCACGCTTTCATTGAGCCAAACAGCCAAATAATCGCCTTTTTCGGTTTTCAGCACAACCGCATTAAGCTCCTTTGCCAAGCGCTCAAACGTATTGACCAAATATTCAAAAACCTGTCCGCCGATGCGGGTTTCCTGCAACAGGGACATGACTGCTTCCATATCGAAATACGGCTGAACCGCAAGCACTTCTTTGGTATACTCTGCCATACTATCCTCATGTAAAAAATATACCGCCAGTATATACGCTTTGAAATATGTGTCAAATATTAATAAAGATACCTTGACTTTACAATCCCGGCCAAGCAAAGTAGAATATAAAAAAATTTCTGGAGCCGTTATGGAAAAAATGCAATTGCCTGCAAAAATACGCTATGAATATCAGGAAGATAAAAATATTTCCATGCAGTATGCCCACGGCGTGTGGGGCGGAATAAACCCGCAGGGCGAAATCGAAATAAACTTTTATACGGAGCAGGACAAAATCCCCGAAAGTTCGGAACGCTACCTCAAACCCGACGGAACCTTCGGCCCGGAACTGACATTGGCGGAAGACGACTCCCGCACTGTTGTCCGCAAAATTCACTCCAAAGTCCTGATCAGCCACCACACGGCCAAAGCCCTGCTGAACTGGCTGGCACAGAAAATTAACACCCTCGAAGCAGAAGAAATGCAAGGATACGAACCGGAAAACGGCAAAAACGGCAGGGAACAGTAATGGCAAAGAAAAACCGCTACCAATACGAAAAAGACAACGATACCGAAGATGCATACATCAGCCGCTCGCAAAAAAAACGCGACAGTTCGCAGCTGCAGAAAATCGGCGAAGAGCTTGCAAACCTCGCTCCCGCCAAACTGGCAAAACTGCCGCTTACCGAAGATCTGCGGGAAGCCTTTGCCGAATTCAGAAGAATAAGCAACAAAGAAGCTAAAAGACGGCATCTTCAATATATCGGCAGGCTTATGCGCGAAGCCCAGGAAGAAGCGGAAAGCGGCGGCACGCAGGACATTGTTTCCGCCTATTTGGAAATGAAAGACGAAATATAAATAATCTGCAAGGTTAAATATATTTCTTCAGTGCGGTATATTGACAATCCGCCCGGCAGCGTATACATTTTAATTAAAATCACATAGGAGAAGTGTCTTATGCCATCATTAAAAACTATTCTTTGTGCCTTGGATTTATCAGAACACAGTCAAGTTGTGGCAGAGCAGGCCTCCATGCTTGCAAAGCTGTCAGGCGCAAAAATTCATGCCATGTACGTAGCGCCGACCATGACCCAGTATACGGGCTTTCATGTTGCTCCCAGCACAATCGACGGCTTTGTGGGTGAAATTGTTTCCGGTGCTGAAAGCAGCATGGCTGAATTTGTGGCAAAACATTTCCAAGGCGTAGATGTCGAATCCGAAGTCGTGGTTGGCTACGCAACCGAAGAAATTCTCGCAGCGGCCGACAAATTCAACGCTGACCTTATCGTTATGGGCACTCACGGCCGCAAAGGCATTGACAGAATTCTGTTCGGTTCCGTTGCGGAAAAAGTTGTCACCCAGTCCAAAGTCCCTGTGCTGACAATACGTCCCGCCGCAGCCCAAGACGCGGAAAAAGCGGAATAAACCAAAACCGATTAATATTTCATAAGCCATAAACCGCAGCAAAAAGGGAGCTTACGCTCCCTTTTCTTTTGCGCACCGCCGGAACTTTTCCCGATATTGCCGCAAAACACGGCACACAGTATGCTTTCTATATATGTTTCGGCACAGCCGTCCTGCAATTAACTTTCTGCCCCGCTCCGGCAAAACAAATTCCGCCAAGGTTCCGTATGCGGTCTTGCACATCCGTCACAAAACATATTCGCCGCCCGGACACGGCACAAAAAAAGCAGGGATTTCCCTGCTTTTTATATGTATGCGGCATACCGCACTATTCTTTAATAACAAAATTGCCGTTGGCGTCGACTTCGTACAGACGGTACAGGGGGCCTACGCGGTCGCCTTTTTGGTTGAAGCTGAACGTGCCGGTAATGCCTTCGTATTCGCCCAAGCCGTTTTTAAGATATGCGGAAAGGGCTTCGGCATTGGGTTCGGCATTTTTCAGAGCCTGCACCAAAACATTAAAGGCATCGCCTGCCAAAACTGCCCATACGGACTGGGGCAGGGTGTTGTTGTATTTGGCTTTATACGCCGCAAGAAACGCTTTGCCCTGGGCCGTGCTCAAATCTTCCAAAACCGGCGGGCTGAGGAACAAAAAGCCTTGGGCGGATTTGCCGGCTATTTTCACCAAATCGAGGTTATTGACGGCATCGCCGCCGATCATGGGAACATTCCAGCCCATTTCTGATTTTTGACGCAGAAGCAGGCCTGCTTCAGGATAATAGCCGGTAAAGAAAATAAGTTCGGGATTTACGGCTTTCATTTTGGTCAAGATAGCGGAATAATCGCGTTCTTTGGGAGTAAGGGCGTCATAAAAAACAATGTTGATGCCCATTTTTTCCAGTTCCGCACGGCTTTCTTCCGCAAGGCCGCTGGCATAGGAAGAATTGTCGTGCAAAATGGCAACGTTTTTATAACCGAGTTTTTGGATATACTGTGCAGCCACAAGTCCCTGCTCGTCATCGCGCGGGCTTGTTCTGAAGAAATATTCCAAACCCTTTTCCGTAAGGCGTATGCTGGTGGAACCCGTGCCAATCTGCAGAATTTCGGATTCGTCGTAAATATTCTGCGTAGCCTCGGTTACGGCGGAACCGTAAGTGCCGATAACCGCAACAACTTCGCTGGAAACAAGCTTCTGAGCGGCAAGGGCGGCGCTTCTGGGATCGCCCGCGTCATCTTCCACGATAAGCTCAATCTGTTTACCGTTAATGCCGCCGTTTTTATTCACTTCTTCGGCCAAAAGGCTGACAATGCGTTCCATGTCCTTGCCTTCGCTGGTCCAGCCGCCGGTAAGGGGGCACATCAAACCGATTTTAATGGTTTCTGCAAAGGCCGTTCCCGTCAAAGCAAAAAAACAGGCAGCCGCAAAAGCAAACAATTTTATTTTCTTCATAGAACCTCCCAAAATATATGCTTTTCTCATATAATGAATTTCAAAAAAAAGCAAAAACTAATTTTTACGCATTAATGCATACATCAATACTTGTGAAAAAAAGTTTTACACGTTTTTATTTCTTTTATTATCAACAAAATCAAGCTTAAATCACATTAATTTCAAGAGCCATTCTTGACGCAAAAATTTTTAATATGTATGATAAAAAAAATTATCCTTTGCAAGAAGGTTAACTTCTTTCCTTTTTCATAAAAACTTACACGGAGGCTACTTATGCGTTTCTCCATCGGACTCGGAAAAGACGGAGTCGAAGAACGTCTTGAACAAAATGGCGTGTCTCGCCGCGATTTCCTTAAATTCTGTTCTGCGGTAGCTGTTGCAATGGGTCTTGCCCCTTCCATGGCCCCTTCAGTTGCAAAAGCCCTCACCCAAGGCAAACGTCCTGTAGTGGTATATCTTCACAATGCAGAATGCACAGGCTGTTCCGAAGCGCTGCTGCGCACCTATCAGCCTTTCCTCGATGCTCTTTTGTTCGATACCATTTCTCTTGAATACCATGAAACAATCATGCAGGCATCCGGCGAAATGGCCGAAAAAGCCCTTGAAGAAGCCATCAACCACCCCGACGGCTTTATCTGCCTGGTAGAAGGTGCCATTCCCACCGCTCTTGACGGTCTGTACGGCACCATTTCCGGCCACACCATGTACGACAACTGCAAAAAAATCCTGCCCAAAGCCAAAGCTGTTGTTGCCATCGGCACCTGTGCGGCATTCGGCGGCGTTCAGGCAGCCGCTCCGAACCCGACCGGCGCCAAAGGCATTAACGACTGCTACGCAGACCTTGGCATCAAAGCCATCAACATTGCCGGCTGTCCGCCGAACCCCCTCAACATGGTCGGCGCTTTGGTAGCACTTCTGCAGGGCAAAAACGTCGAACTTGACGACTACGGCCGTCCCACCATGTTCTTCGGCGAAACCGTGCACGACCAGTGCGAACGTCTGCCTCATTTTGAAGCCGGCGAATTTGCTCCTTCCTTCGATTCCGAAGAAGCAAAGAAAGGCTGGTGCCTTTACGAACTCGGCTGCAAAGGCCCGAGCACGTACAATAACTGTCCGAAAGTTCTCTTTAACGAAGTCAGCTGGCCCGTCAAAGGCGGCCACCCCTGCATCGGCTGCAGCGAACCGGACTTCTGGGACAGCTTATCCCCCTTCTATGAAGCATAATCAGTGTCAATCAGTTTTTCACGCCCTAAGGCATAAAGATTTAAAGAGAGCTACCATATGAGTCAAGCAACTCCAAAAAGCAATTACAGCGGCCCGGTTGTCGTGGATCCGCTTACCCGTATTGAAGGTCACCTTCGCATCGAAGTTGAAGTAGAAAACGGTTCCATCAAAAACGCAAGAAGCTGCGGCACCCTGTTCCGCGGCCTTGAAAATATCCTTGTAGGCCGCGATCCGCGCGACGCACAGCACTTTACCCAAAGAACCTGCGGCGTCTGCACCTATACCCACGCTCTGGCATCTACCCGTGCGCTTGAAGACGCCATGGGCATTGAAATCCCCGCCAACGCTACCCACATCCGCAACATCATGCTCGGTATGCTGTTTGCCCATGACCACATCGTGCATTTCTACCACCTGCACGCCCTGGACTTTGTGGACGCAGCAGCAGCAACCACTGCCGACGTAAAGAAAACCGCGGAACTTGCAAAAAGCATTTCCAAAAAACCCACTTCCGAAAAAGAACTGCAGGAAGTTAAAGACAAAGTAACCAAACTGGTGCAAAGCGGACAGCTCGGCCCCTTCAGCAACGCATACTTTTTGGGCGGCCACCCGGCCTACTACCTTACCCCGGAACAAAACCTGCTTGCCGTTGCCCACTACCTCGAAGCACTGCGCATTCAGGTAAAAGCAGCCCGCGCCATGGCTATTTTCGGTTCCAAAAACCCGCACCCGCAAACCCTTATCGCAGGCGGCGTAACCTGTTACAACAGCCTTGAAAAAGAAGCTCTCGCCCAATTTGAAGAGCTCTACAACGAAACCCTTTCCTTCATCGAAAACACCCTTGTTCCCGATGTTCTCCTCGTAGGCGGCGCATACAAAGACTGGACCAAATTCGGCGGCGGCGCAGTAAACTATCTCTCCTTCGGCGAATTCCCGGCTCCGGGCAAAGAACGCGACGTAAACAGCCGCTGGATCAAACCCGGCCTTGTCAAAAACCGCGACCTCAGCAAAGTATACGACGTTGACTTCAGCAAAATCGAAGAACACGTCCGCCACAGCTGGTACGAAGGCGACAAAGCAAGACATCCCTACGAAGGCGAAACCAAGCCGAAATTTACCAAAATGGGCGATACCGACCGTTATTCCTGGCTCAAAGCTCCGCGCTACGACGGCATGGTTGTAGAAACCGGCCCGCTTGCCACCATGGTAGTAGCTTATGCCCACGGCCATAAAGAAGTAAAAGAAACTATTGACTTCGTATTGAAAGCCCTCGGCCTGCAGGCTTCCGACCTGTTCTCCACCCTCGGCAGAACAGCCGCCCGCGCCGCAGAATGCCTCATTACCACCCGTCAGGTAAAAGTATGGTTTGAAGAGCTGAAAAAGAACATTGCCAAGGGCGACACTTCCCTGTGCATTAATGCCGAAGTACCGCAGAAAGCCAAAGGCGTGGGCATTGTCAATGCTCCCCGCGGCGGCCTTTCACACTGGATTGTCATTGAAGAAGGCGTTATCAAAAACTTCCAGCTCGTTGTTCCTTCCACTTGGAACCTCGGCCCGCGCGACGCAAAAGGCAATATGAGCGCAGTTGAAGAAGCGCTTATCGGCACCCCCATTGCCGATCCGAAACGTCCTGTCGAAATTCTGCGCATAGTCCACTCTTTCGACCCGTGCATGGCCTGCGCCGTTCACGTTATCGACAACGAAACCAATACAAGCCGTGATTTCAGAATTCTCTAATTTATAGAAATCCGTCATAAAAAAAGGACTGTGCCCGCACAGTCCTTTTTTGCTTGTATACCCCAAACAGCGGCAGAACTTTTCCCATACGGCACAGCCTGCCTTCGGACTGTGCACACTCACCAAATTCCTGCCGCAAGGAACAGCACAATGAAACACTGCCTGCTTATCGCTCTGCTGGCTTTGCTGAGCGCCTGTACCGCCGTACACGGCCATAACCGCACGGCTGTACACAGACCCGCTTTTTTCCTGCCCAGCGGCCAAGATATCTGCTACTTAAAACACGACCACAACATTTCCGGGGGCTATGTGCTGCCCTACAGCCCGCAGCCCGTGCATATCGTAATCGGCAATCGGCCGAAACAATAAAAAAGCGGACAAATGTCCGCTTTATCAGTATTCCGGAATATATCAGTCCGTACCCTTACGAGTAAGAGGCCGCAGGGAAGCCGCCCAAAGGGCGGCAGGCCGTTTGCATCGGTGAGCTTGCGGATTTTACGCAAATGGACAGCAGCGCAGTCATTTCCCCCGCAAAAAATAATATCTCCCGAAAAAACAATATCCCATTACGCAAAAATCACTGCGCCGCTTCTTTTACGGCCTGTTCTTTCAGCATTTTCTGCGAAAACATATCGTACGCAGTCTGATAATACGCTATTGCTTTTTCGATAAAAGCTTTTTCCTTTTCCAGCGTACTGGTTTCCGGGCTGTATTTGGTCAGCACGGCATTTTTTTCGGGATCAAGCACCACAAGATAGTCCTTGTCCACAAATCCCAAAAGCTGATACGTAGATACCCACGCCCTGCCGCTTTCAGGCGTAAGCGTAAACACGTCCTTGCCGAAAAACGGAGATTCATAGGTAAAACCGATAATATTCAGCAGAGTGGGAGCAAGGTCTATCTGGCTGCACAGCACGTCAACCTGTGCGGGAGCAACATATTTCGGGGAATAAATCATGCCTACTATGCCGTAAGCCTTGGCAGGAACCTCTGTTTTGCCCGCAATGGAAGAGGGGTGGTCTCCCATAAAAACAAAAACGGTATTCTCAAACCACGGCTTTTTCCGGGCATTTTTCATATATTCTTCAATGGCGTAATCCGTATAGCGGACAGCAGCCTCGCGCGTACCCTGCGGCATATCTACGGTATTTTCGGGAAAAGTAAAGGGTCTGTGGTTGGACGTCGTCAAAATAACCTGCATAAACGGCTTGTTCTGCGCATAGCTTAGATCGGCAAGGCGTATGCTTTCGGCATAGGAATCGCCGTCGCACTGTCCCCAAGCATTGGAAAACGTTTTATTTTCCGGCGCAAAATCCAGCTTATCATTAACATTAAAACCGAGTCCCTCAAAAAAATCATTCATATTGTCAAAAAAGCCGATGCCGCCGTAAATGAAATCCAGACTGTACCCCCTGTCTTTAAACGGCGTGGCAAGACTGTAGAAATCATGATTGTCGGGACGGCGCACAATGGAATTGCCCGGCGTCGGCGGTATGCTCAGCATAATAGCTTCCAAGCCGCGTACAGTACGGGTTCCCGTGGAACGCAGATTGGTAAAATTCAGGCTTTGCTTTTCCAAAGACGTAAGAAATGGCCTGTCGTCAAGATATTTTCCGGAACCGAGGCTTTCGATAATAACCACGACAACATTGGGCCGTTCTTCCTGCTCCTTGCCATAAACCTTGCGGACTATGGAATTGCCGGGCAATGCCGGCGCCAAATTCGGCACCAAATCCTTCTGCACAATGTCAAAAGCAAGGGCACTGTCAATGGTCTGATAAAAAACGCGGTAATCGAGCTGATTATGCAGATATGCCGAAAACAGTTCATAAACGCCGTTTTTCGCATATTCGTTCCAAAACCTGTTTTTGCTGCTGTCATGCGGATCAAAAACAAAATAACTGCCTGCCGCGGCGGCATAAAAGCACAGAAGCAGACCCAGACGCGCAAAAAAACCGCTGCCCGGCACAGCCTGCGCCAAACGTCTGCGCAAAAACAGCCATGCCAGATACGTTATCGCAAAACCGAGAACAAAAACTGCCGTAAAAAGCCAAAACAGCGGATAGGACTCCACAATGTTCTGTATCACTTCCGTAGTATAAATCAGATAGTCCACGGCAATAAAATTAAAGCGGGAACTGAACTCCTCCCAAAAAAAATACTCGGCGAAGCAATTGAATACCAGCAGCGAACTGTACACAAACAAAATAACCAGCGTGTATATTCTGCCGGCAACGGATTTCAAAAATCTGTCTCCGGGCAGAAAAAACAGCAGAAACGGCAGAATCAGAATAAAAAATACCGTATAAAAATCATTCACCGCTCCCCAAAAAAGACCGGGCAGCATCACAAACGAAAGCGGCAGGGAGGCAGGGAACATAACCTGCAAACTCAGACGGAACAAGAGATTGAGCACAAAAAATATCCCCGCCAGCACAAACATCAGCACAAATCTGTAACGCAGCACAGAATATGCGGAAGAGGAAATTTGAGAAGTTAATTTCATTTTCACTCCTTTTACGAAATTCAAAAAGTCAGTCGTCTATAGCACAAATTTCAGCACAAATTTCAGCGCAAATTTCCATAAACAAAATTTACGGTATAAAAAAAGACCCAGCACCCGCTGCAGATGCGTGCCTTTTCATTATTGACGGAAAAAATTAAAATCAGATTAAAAATCCATTAAATGCGGATCATTGCCAAGCCGAAACGTATATTTAAACCGTTCGACGGCCAATACGACAAGAAGATTGATAATCCAGGCAACACAGATTGTTGCCAGCGTATCGGACAAAAAATGCTCGCCGCGCACTATTTGATAACCGCCCATCAAACTACCGACTGTCAAGCCGATTAAAAGACCGAGCCACCGAAAACGCGGATACGGCAGCGCAAAAAACAGCATAAGCAGCGCATAGCCGCCCGAACAATGGCCGCCGGGAAAACAATAGCCCCTGGGTTCTTCTGCCCGCGCGCCTTCCAGTATTTCAAAAATGCGGTGCTGTTCATAAGTGCCGCCGAATTCCGTTATCTGATTGGGACAATAAATATTAGTGGCTTTTTTTCCCATGCCGACAACAAGGGGGACAAACAAAAGGCTCAGCAGCAAAAGCACGCAGCATTTGCGCCAGATTTTGAATTTTTCCGCCCAAAAGGACAGCAGCAAAATAAAACCGCAGACCCCTGCAAAAATAGATATGCCTTTTTTGGCTCCGCCGTACCACAGCCAGCGCGTGGCCTGAAATTCTTCGGCCGTGAGCCACCATTTTTTCAGTGTTCCGTCATACCACAAACGCTGAAAAGCAAAATCCAGATCTGTCCATGTATGCAGAACGCAAATCAGCAGCAGAAAAAACAGCGCAAGACAAAACTGCACAGCCCAAGATTTTTTTGTTAATAACGCTTTTTCCATTCTTCACCGTTATGCTTCGGGAATTACGATATTTCTTCCCAGGGTTTTCGCTTTATACAGGTTTTCGTCCGCCTTTCTGAGCAGTTCTTCGGAACTTTCTTCCCCGCTGAACGAAGCAATGCCGGTACTTACGGTAATGGGCTTTTGATCCGGGGTTACCATGTTGCTTTCCGCAAGCTTGCGGATACGTTCGGCAACATTGTAGGCAAACTCAAATTTCGTATTGTCCAGAATAATAAGAAACTCCTCGCCTCCGTAACGGATAACGCAGTCTTTGTCGCGCAGGGTTTTCTGCAGAAGCATGACAAAAAGCTGCAGAACCTGGTCTCCCGTCAAATGGCCGTAGGTATCGTTGACTTTTTTGAAATGATCAATGTCAATCATAAGCAAAGAAAGCTCCTTGCCGTTTTTTTGGGCTTCCTCCAGGGCTTTGTCCAAAAATTCCTGCATAACGCTTCTGTTGTAGGCACCGGTAAGGGCATCAAGACTGGAACTTTTTATAATATCCTGCTGTTCGGTTTCCAAATCTTCCACTTTTTTATTCAATTGGCTGACCATTTTCTGAAACAAGGTGATATCGTAATACAGAGTCAGCAGCCCGCGGCGTTTGCTTTCCGTTTCAAAACCGCCGAGCCAGTATGCGTAATTTCTCTTTTTTTCGTCATTGCTGAAAGACAGATCCTTTTCCATGGACACAAGATGTTCCAGCACATACAGATTGTCTTTCTGCATCAGCTGCTTTTCTTCGTCGGAAAAAAAAGCAGCTGCGTCAGATCTTTTCCGACAAAAGGAATATTTCCCGGATTTACGGTTTTTGCATATTCATCGTTGATATCCAAATACCTGGCCTCACTGTCTTTTATGGCCATGGGAATAGGCAGGGCATTAAAAGCTCCCAGATAATACTGCAGTTTTATTTCCAACTCTTCCGTTTTTCGTTTCTGTTCAAGAATTGTTTCCCTGATTTCGGCAAAAATGCGCCGATCTTCTTCGGAAAGCTTTGCCCATAATTCTGCTTCTGTGCTGCAGCACGGCTCTGCCGACAATGCCGCATTCAGCCATATCAAAGAATTTTCTGTTATATTCATAGCCTGTTCCTTTTATTCTGCCAGCATATGCTTAACAAAGGACAATACGGTCGGCGCCGTACAGCATTTTGTCGTACTTTGCTCCGCTCCGAAAACGCCTGCGGAAAATTCGCATATGCCGCCGCCGATTTCCAGTCCGAAATCCTCGGCAGTCTTTTTCCCTTTTCCCGTCAGCACAAGGCAGGAATAGGCAAACCCTGCGTTAATGCCGAAAAGCACATCTTCCTTTTTATCGCCGATCATGACGCACTGCCGCGGGTCCATGCCGTACTGTGCCCGCAGCCGCTCCCACATTCCGAGCCGCGGCTTGCGGCAGGTGCAGTTTTCTTCCGGCGCGTGGGGGCAGTACGCATAATCCCCAAGACGCACGCCCTCGCGGCTTAACAATTCCGCAAGCCTGTCCTGACAGGCAAAAAATTCGGTTTCCGAAAAATAACCGCGGCCGATGCCTGACTGGTTGGTGACTACATATGTCCGCACTGCACGGTCCTGCAAAAGCTTCAGCGCATACCCCGCCTGCGGAAAAAGCTCCACCTGATCGGGGTCGCACAGATAATGCTTGTCAACAATAAGCGTACCGTCCCTGTCCGCAAAAAAGTATTGTATCATGATGTATCCTAAAAAGTTTTGCGCCGCATACGCCGTTCTTCCACCAAAAATTTTCCGGTTACGGAATTGCTGTCCGCCATGATGGCTTCCGGACTGCCTTGGGAAATAATGGTGCCGCCGTTTTCGCCGCCGCCGGGACCGATGTCGATAACATAATCCGATGCCAAAATAACGTCGGTATTGTGTTCGATAACCACAACGGTAGCCCCGCGTTCCACAAGCTGGTGCAGCACAGTAACCAGCTTGCCCACTTCGTGCATATGCAGGCCGGTGGTCGGTTCGTCCAAAATATACAGCGTTCCCGGCAAAGAACGCTTGCCGAGTTCACGGGAAATTTTAATGCGCTGCGCCTCGCCGCCGGAAAGCGTGGTAGCGGGCTGTCCCAACCGAATATAATCAAGCCCCACGCTTTCCAGCATGGACAGCCTGCGTTCCAGGGCAGGATAATTCTCAAAAAACTGCCGCGCTTCGCTTACCGTCATATCCAGCACTTCGGCAATATTTTTGTCTTTATAGCGCACTTCCAGGGTTTCGCGGTTAAAGCGCTGGCCTTTGCACACGTCGCACTGCACAAAAATATCCGGCAGAAAATGCATTTCCACGCGTATCTGCCCGTCGCCCTTGCAGGTTTCGCAGCGGCCGCCCGCCACGTTGAAGCTGAAGCGCCCTGCCTTGTAGCCGCGGCGTTTGGCATCCTGCGTCATGGCAAAAATATTGCGGATTTCGTCAAATATCTTGGTATAGGTAGCAGGATTGGAACGGGGCGTTCTGCCTATGGGGCTTTGGTCAATGGATACGACACGCTCAATTTTGTCCAGATTGAGAATCTCCCGCACGCTTCCCGGCTGGTCAACCTTAATGCCGCAGTGCATGGCAATATGCTTGTACAGCGTATCAATAACCAAAGAGCTTTTGCCCGATCCGGACACACCGGTTACGCAGGTAAGCAGACCGAGCGGTATCGCGCAGTCTATATTTTTGATATTGTTGGTGGTTACGCCCTTCAGGGTCAGAAATTCCTTAGGTTCGCGGCGTTCGTCGGGCAGGGGGACTTTCAGGTCGCCGCGCAGATATTTTGCCGTAAGGGACCGGGAATTTTGAAACAGTTCCCGAACACTGCCGGCAAATACCAATTCTCCGCCCTGCGCGCCCGAACCGGGACCAAGTTCCAGCACGGTGTCTGCCTCGCGTATGGTGGCCTCGTCGTGCTCCACCACCAACACGGTATTGCCCCGTGCCTGCAGGCTGCGCAGCGTCTTTATCAAGCGTTCGTTGTCCCTGGGGTGCAGGCCGATGGAAGGCTCGTCCAGCACATAGGTTACGCCCACCAAACCGGAGCCAAGCTGCGAAGCAAGACGTATGCGCTGGGATTCGCCGCCGGACAGGGTAATCATGGAACGCGCCAAAGAAAGATAATCCAGCCCCACATTGACCATAAAGGACAGACGGTGCGTCAGTTCTTTCAAAAGCGGCTCGGCAATGACGGCGTGCCTGCCGGTAAATTCCAGCGTGTTGAGCCAAGCCAGGGCTTTGGCTATGGACAGGCTGCAAAATTCAAAAATCGTATATTCCTGCACCGGGTGTTTTACGTGCTGCCTGCCCACTTTCACGCACAGCGACTCCGGCCGCAGCCGCGCGCCCGCACACTGCGGACAGTCCACAGCATAGCTGTATTTGGATAAAATTTCGCCCCAGGCATCGTTATGCTGCATAAAACGCTCCAGCAGATACATCACGCCCGGCCAATGGGCATTGCTGAGCATTTCCGTACCGCTGTCCCTGTTCAGACTTGTGCCGCCCATGAAATTGCGGCGCAGGCTGCCCGTGCGGTTCACGCCGCCCGCTTCGCCGTGAAACAGCGCTTTTTTCGCTTCTTCGGAAAACTCCCTAAGCGGCGTATTCAGCGTAAAGCCGCGGCGTTTTCCCAATTCTTCCAAAGGTTTTTCAAGCTGTGCCCATATATGACGGGAAGAAAACGGCGCCAATGCCCCCTCTGCCAGGGACAGGCTTTCGTCCGGCGCAATAAGGCCCGCGTCAAACGTCGCCACCGTGCCTATGCCCGCACACTGCGGACACGCCCCCTGAGGACTGTTGAAAGAAAAAAGCTGCGGAGAGGGTGCAGGCATGGACGTATGACACTTGGGGCAGACGCTGTCCGTGGAATGGACAATTTCCTCCATGCCCTCACAGGCGACAAGTATGCGGCCTTCCCCGTATTTTAGCGCCAATTCCACGGAATCGGCAAGGCGGGTGCGCATATCGTCCTTAATAATGAGCCTGTCCACCACAAGATCAATGCTGTGCTTTTTATTTTTGTCCAGCTCCGGCACATCGTCAAGAGTATATATTTTTTTCTCTTCGCCGAGCGTAGCCACGCGCACGCGCACAAAACCTTCTGCTTTGAGCTTTTTAAATCTGTCCTGATGCGTGCCTTTCTGCATTTCCACCAGCGGCGCAAGCAGCAGTATGCGCGAACCTTGCGGCAGCTCCATAATGTCCGCGATAATTTCGTCGGCGGCGCGCGCTTCGATGGGCGTACCGCATTTTACGCAGTACATACTGCCAAGCCGCGCAAAAAACACGCGCAGAAAATCATATACTTCCGTCACCGTTCCCACGGTGGAACGGGGATTTCTGCCCGTAGTCTGCTGTTCAAGGCTTATGGCAGGCGAAAGCCCTTCTATTTTGTCCACAAGGGGCTTGTCCATTTTGGGAAGAAACTGCCTGGCATACGCGGAAAGCGATTCCACATAGCGCCGCTGTCCCTCGGCATACACTATATCAAAAGCCAGCGTTGATTTGCCCGAACCGGACGGCCCGCAGACCACAACCAATTCATTTCTCGGTATACGGACACTGATATTTTTTAAATTATGCTGTTTCGCTCCCTCAACCACAATGGCGCCGTGCGCTTCCCGCGGACGGCAGGAATTTTCCGCAGCAGGCTTTCCTGCAGCAGAATTTTCCGCGGCTGACGAAGATATTGTATCTGACATAAACATTCCTCTGATTTTGCACTGTGTAAAAAATAACCGCTTTCATAATAATTTTCAAGCCCAAAAAATCCATAAAAAAAGCCCTTTATCCAGGCAATAAAGGGCTAAAAAGGAGGCAGTTTACTTAAGGA
Organism: uncultured Desulfovibrionaceae bacterium; assembly: GCA_949299515.1. GTDB lineage: Bacteria > Desulfobacterota > Desulfovibrionia > Desulfovibrionales > Desulfovibrionaceae > Taurinivorans. The sequence continues at coordinate 32,260 of CASGAP010000001.1, read as the reverse complement.
GAGTTTATATGAACGGTGTTTTTTGAGGGGTTCCGAATTCCCCTTGCTTTGGCAGCTATTGCAACGCATCAAATCAGGGCTTTGATGCGGTATGCTTTACTTATAGCAAAGCCCGTGCCAAAACCACATAAACACATTTTTTATTATTTTTTTCAATAGGTTATAACAGGCCTCAAAAATACGCCGTTCCGCGGCACACACAAAACGAAAACCTTTTATACACCCGAAGAACTTTTTTGTATAAAAATTATACATTAAAATATCCAATAAAAAAACATAACTACAGCAAAACACCTAGTTCGGCATAAAAAAAGACCTGCCCGAAGGCAGGCCTTTTATTAAGGGTAAAGAAATTAATGCACGTCTTTTTGGTATTCGTCCAAAGCCTTGCTGACGAACTTGCCCAGGGCAAACAGCGCGATAATGTTGGGCAGCACCATAATGCCGTTGAAAAGGTCGGCCAGGTTCCATACCAAATCCACTTTCAGCACAGAACCCAAAATCAGGAAGACGATGATAATAACCTTATACGGCTTTACCGCTTTGGAACCGAACAGAAATTTGATATTCTGCTCGCCGAAGAACGCCCAGCCCAAAATGGTGGAACCGGCAAAGAAGAACAGACATACGGCAACAAAGCTGTTGCCCAGGGAGCCGAAACCGAGCGTAAACGCTCTTTGGGTAAGAGCAATTCCCTGCGGCACGGCATTGGGATCGGTACCGATGGCGCCGGTCATAATGATGACAAAAGCCGTCATATTGAGCACGATGAAGGTATCGAAGAATACGCCGATAATGGCAACCAAACCCTGCTGCGCAGGATATTTTACCTTGGCGATGGCATGGGCGTGCGGAGTGGAACCCATACCGGCTTCGTTGGAGAAAAGACCGCGGGCAACGCCGTAGCGCATAGCTTCTTTAATGGAAGCGCCGATTACGCCGCCGGTGGCAGCCGCAGGGTCAAAAGCGCCGACAAAAATCATTTTCAAAGCAGGAATAAAGTTGTCAAGATGCGTAACAATAACAATCAAAGAACCGACCACGTACAAAACAGCCATGAGCGGCACCATTTTTTCCGTGGTGTAAGCAAGGCGGGAAACGCCGCCGAGGAAAATAAACGCGGTAAACGCCGCAACCACGAGGCCTACGGCAAGAGGAGGAATGCCGAACGCCGTATAAAAGGAATCCGCAATGGAGTTAGCCTGCACCATGTTGCCGATAAAGCCGAGAGCCAAAATAATGGTAACGGCAAAGAACACTGCCAAGCCTTTGCTGCCGAGACCTTTGGAAATATAGTAAGCCGGGCCGCCCACGGTATGGCCGCTGTCGTCTTTTGTTTTATAGAGCTGAGCCAAAACAGCTTCCACGAAAATGGTTGCCATGCCGAAAAAGGCCGCAATCCACATCCAGAAAATGGCCCCCGGACCACCGCACGCAATAGCTGTTGCCGCACCGGCAAGGTTCCCCGTACCGACCTGGGCTGCTACCGCAGTCGTCAGCGACTGGAAAGAACTCATACCGTCTTTGCCGGCCTTTTCGCCCTGCAGGGACATATCGCCGAACCCGTAGCGGGCAGCCTGCACAAAGCGTCTGACCTGAACAAATTTAAGTTTAAACGTAAAATAAATACCGGCACCAACTAAAATAGGAATCAAGCAGTAAGGTCCCCAAAGGATACCGTTAATGTTTGAAACCAAAGCGTTAAGTTGATCCATAAGCTGGTTCATGTGAAAACCTCTCAGCAATAATTGTTACATCCAAAGACCACAGCCATTTTTACAATTTTGTAAAAATAGATAGTAAAACATTCTTAATTTTTAATCAAGCGAAATCTTCAGCAATAAAAACCACCTATCAGGAACCATTCTTCATAAAAATAAAGCCCCGAAAACGGGGTCTGCTCCGAAAAACGGCTTCCTGAACTTTCTTTACAATTTTGTAAACATTTACAAGACACTTGATACACGCGAAATTTTGCGGGAAGCAAAAGCAAAGCCGGCATCCATGAGCCTGCGCAGCTCCCTGGCCCGGATTTGGTTGGAATTTGCGCCCAAAATCACTGCCACAAGCCTGGTGCCCCCGCGCCGTGCCGTGCTGACAATATTATAGCCCGAAGCAATGGTCCAGCCGGTTTTCAGGCCGTCCGCGCCCTTATAGTTCCCCAGCAGGGGATTGTTGTTCTTCAGGCGGTATTTCCTGTAGGAATATTTTTTGGTATTGTGATACACCAAGCATTCGGGATGTATCATGATATAGTTGCGGCTGAGGGCCAGCATATCGCTGGCTGTGGTGTACTGTCCCTCGGCGGGCAGACCGCTGCAGGTTTTAAAAACTGTATTGCGCATTTTCAGTTTTTTGGCTTTTTTATTCATAAGCACGACAAATTTGCGTTCAGAACCTGCCATATGCTCGGCAACCGCCACGCAGGCATCGTTGCCGCTTGCCACGGCCATACCGTAAAGCAGCTGTTTTACTGTCACCACGTCGCCCCGGCGCAGATGCATACTGGAACCGCCCGTGCGTGCCGCTCTTGCGCTTACTTTTACCTTGGTATTCAAACTGAGCTTTCCCGCCTTAATCGCGTCAAAAACCAAATACATGGTCATTATTTTGGTCAGCGAAGCCGGCGGAATGCGCCTGTCCTCGTTTTGTTTGTAAATAACGCGCACGGTATCCAAGTCCATTAAAATGGCGCCGCGCACGTTCAGCTTGGCAGCCTGCGCGGAAAAAACAAAACACAAAACCGCGAACAAAGAACATACAATACGGAATATCATACTCTGCTGCCGTTAAAAACGCTGCCTGCGCTTGGAAGATGACGGAATGTTCAAAGCAGTGCGGTATTTCGCCACGGTTCTGCGGGCAATATCCACGCCTATTTCCTGTTTTAAAAGTTCGCAGAGCTTTTCGTCGGCAAGGGGATTTTTCGGGTCTTCCTTGCTTATCATTTTTTTAATAAGAGCTTTTACGCTTTCGGAACCTACAGAATCGCCGTCATCGGAACTGAGCGCGCTGTTAAAGAAAAATTTCAGTTCAAACACGCCGTGGGGCGTGGAAACATATTTATTGGTGGTAATGCGACTGACGGAAGATTCGTGCATTTCGATATCTTCGGCAATATCCTTCAAAATCAGCGGCTTAAGCTTGTCAACGCCTTCCTCGAAAAACGGACGCTGGAATTTAATAATGCTTTCCATAACCTTATACAGCGTACGCTTGCGCTGCTCCAAACTTTTGATAAGCCAGGAAGCGGAGGCAATTTTTTTATTGGTAAAATCCTTGGTTTCCGCGGAAATATGGGACTTGTCCAAAAAATCGTTCAGCCGCAGGCTGGGGATATCGTCATCATTGAGCAGAATAACAAAGTCGCCGTCGCTGGGGAACACATACACATCGGGGCTTACGTACATGGGTTCGCTTTCGCCGAAGCTCGCGCCCGGCATGGGGTCAAGGGACTGAATGACGTCAAGGTATTCCTTAAGCGTGTCCATATCAATATGGAATTTGCGCAGAAGCGGCTTGTAACGGTGCGTTTCCAAATCCGTAAGATGATATTTTATAAGTTCCACCAAAATCGGGTCGCGATCGTATTTCAGCACTTCTATCTGAGTGAGCAGGCACTCCTGCGGCGTTCTTGCCGCAACGCCCACAGGGTCAAGCCGCTGTACTTTGAAAAGAACGTTTTCCACTTCTTCCGGGGTGCTGCCCGTGCTTTCGGCGATTTCGGAAAGTTCCGCGCGCAGATAGCCGGAGCTGTCCAAATTGCCGATAATATTTTCGCTGATTTCTATTTCTTTTTCCGTGCAGGAAGAAAGGCGCAGCTGCCACATAAGGTGCGCGTCCAGCGAGCTTTTTTCCGCATAGCGGGTTTCCAGAAAATTATTGTCTTCAACAGATTCGTATTCGTGCATGGACGACGTTTTCGGCGCAGAGGAAAGCTCTCCGAGATAATCCTCCCAGTCGCCGTTTTTATTGACTTCCTCAAAGGAATAGCCTTCGTCCGCCTGCTGGGAAACCCTGTGTTCGTTCAGTTCTTCAAAGTTTTTGTCGGTTCCGGCAAGTTCGGGTTCCGGCTGAACTTCCTCCAGAAAAGGATTTTCCAAAAGCTCCTGCTGGATATGTTCGGCAAGCTCCAGGCGCGACATCTGCAAAAGCTTGATAGCCTGCTGCAGCTGCGGGGACATAAGCAGCTGCTGAGTCTGCTTAAGCTGCTGTTTCAATTCTAAAGCCATATCCATACTCCAAACAGTCAAATTGCTTTGTATGCATTTCTTATGCCATAAGTAAAGCCTTATTGCAAGCCATAGCGGATAAAAAATCTGTTCTGCAATAAAAATAGTGTGTTATAAAACAATTTTTCCTAAAAAAACTTTTATTCCTTGCTATCAGGGATTTTTTATTGCATAATAGGGAAAATGTAATCCAGGGGTATTTTTTTCATGGATATCAATCAAATAAAAACCCAGCTCGCCACCGCAAAGGCAAACGCCAAAAAAGGCGACATATCAAATTCCCTCAAACGCTTCATTTACGCCCTGCACGCCCTTGTCCACACCAACGCAGCCATACCTACCGACCTGAAAAGCCTTATCCGCGACACGGCAGGCGAATACAATTCCTTCGGCAAACTTAAGGAAGAACTGAAAATATCCTTCGCCTACGTTCCTGGAGAAGAAAAAAAACTGCTGCTCGTATGCATGAAAGCTTACGAACACCTCAATAAAGACGATACTCCAAAGGAAAGCTACGAAGAAGCCCTCAAACGCAAAAAAGCCATTGACGCAAACCTCATCGCAGCAAAAGATTTTCTCAGCCGCGGCTTTGTGGAACAAGCCGACGAAGCCGTTGACAAAGCCCTGGAAAACTATCGGGACGAAACAGCGATTTTCGCCTTTATCGGACAGATGTATCTGGAAAAAAATTATATTACCAGAGCCAAGCATTTTTACAAAAAAGCCGCAGAAGCCGAACCGAACAATCAGGCCGTGGCAAAAAAATATATTGAAGTCAACAAAATGCAGCCAAAATAAGAGGTTTTATGCAAAACCTGTCGTTTATCCATGTTTCCGACCTGCACTTGGATAATTTTCCGCCGGTAAAGCAGGAACATGACGAAATCGCCGTCAGTCTGCACGAAGCGCCCTACAAAGCCCTTGACAACCTGCTTGCCCTGTGCAGGGAAAAAAGTCCGCAGTTCATCGTGTATTCGGGCGACATTCACGAACACGGCGTCCTGAGTCTTAAGGCACGCTTTCATCTCACGGAATTTTTCGGCGCCCTCAAAGAACTCGGCATTCCCTTTTACTACGCCTGCGGCAATCACGACCACCTGGGACAAAACGACGCTTTTTTCGGCTCATTTGACAACGTATACCGCTTCGGACAGACCTGGTCTTCCTTCACCTACCCGCCCCATGACGCAGAAACGCCGCTGTGCCGCATTTACGGCGTCAGCCACAGCATACGCAAAGAAACCAAAAATTTTCTGAAAGAGCTTGCGCTCGGCCCGAATGCGGCACCGTCCGCAGCGAAACTTGAAAACAACGCAAAAGCGACCCTGCCCGCAGACGACGCGCCGTTCGGCATCGGCGTGCTGCACGCCACCGTAAACAGCTCCGACAAAATAAAAAACACCGACAAGCACGTGGTAGGCCTGTGCAAAGAAGCGGATTTTGCACCGTTTCCCATTGATTACTGGGCGCTCGGCCATATTCACGAACCGTCAGTCCTGCAGGAAAACCCCATGATCATGTACGCCGGCGCCATGCAGGCCACGCGCATGAGCGAAACAGGACTTCACGGCGCCGTGCTGGTAACGGTAAAAAATGTACAGGACAAACAAAACCAATCCGTACATACGGCCTTTCACCCCCTTGCGCCGCTGGAAGTTTACGCCTTTACCCTGCCCCTTGCCGGAGAAGCCGCCGAAGAATTGGAAAACGCCGATCAGTGCATGGAATATTTTCTGTATTATTTCAAAAAAGAATATGCCCGTCTTGAGAAAAATCCCCTCTGCACCGAACGCGTCTTTACCCTGTTCATCGACGGCCAGCACGAACTGTACAAAGAACTCGGCCAGGAACCCTTTACGGAACAGCTCAAAGCGAAACTGGAAGCACTGGACATGGACACAAAAATCCGTATCCGCAAAATAAAATCCACGCTACGTCCCAAATTCGGCTACGAAAACGCCCGCAAACGCGAAGATCTCCTCGGCGAAGTGTTCCGGGTTTTGGAGGATATGCGGCAGGACCCCGAACTTTTCGAAAGCATTTTCAAAAAAATAGAAAACGAATTTAAAATAAAAAACGATATCGAACTGGGCTTTTTCGAGCATTCCGACAAGCGCAGCAAAAAACAGCTGGAAAAATACAAAGAAAGCCTGCTCAAAGCCTGCGAAAACATCTGTGTCAATATGTTAGAACCGAAATAAACGGGTAAAATATGTACATCAAAAAATTCCACATCGAAGAATTCGGACCGCTGACCGATGTTTCTGCGGAAAACCTGCCGCAGACCCTGGCGGTTTTCCTGGGGGACAACGAAGCCGGCAAAAGCTCTTCCATGGAATTCATCCGCACCATGCTGACCGGCATTCCCAACAGGCGCGACCTTTTTTACCAAAGCATGAAAACGTTCCGCGGCGGCTCCCTGCTTGCGGAAGACGAAAAATACGGCGAAATGCTTGTAGAACGCAACTTTTCGGCCCGCTCCAACCGCAATCTGAAAGTATTCGGCGAAAACGGAAAAAAAATCGACAACACGGTTTTTCTGAACGCCATAGACAATATCCCCCAGGACGTGTATCGGCTTATCTTCGGCTTTACCCTGGCGGAACTGCAAAATTTTTCCGCTTTTCAGGACGCCGGCGTTTTTGAAAATATTTTGGGCGCAAGCTACGGACTCGGCCTCATAAGCCCGGACAAAGCCCTGAACGCATTGCGCCAGGACATGGAACAGCTGTACAAACCCAAGGGGAAATCTTCTGTCCTGCAAGGGCTTTTTGCCAAATGGAAAGAAGAGAACACCCTGTTCGAACAAACCAACCGCCGTATTGAAAAATTCGACGAGCTGCAAAACAAACTGCAAAACGCCAAACTGTCCTGCGAAGAGGTAAAACAGGAAAAAATCCGCATAAAAGACCAGGAAGAAGAACTGCACAGACTCCTTGCCCTGTGGGGACAATGGAAAAAATGGGCAGACCTGCAAAAAGAATTTATCAGCATGAAAGCCGTAAGCAGCAACTTTTGCGAACAGCCTGCGGAAAACGCCGAAATCCTCTTCGCAAAAATCCTCGAACAGCGGCGCCTCAAAGAAGAACAGGCCGAACAGCTGCTTGCCTCCCAGCGCGAATACGAAGCGCGCCTCAGAAAATTCAGCATAAAAACCTCCCTTATTTCACAATACCTGGCGATAAAAGAGCTAGCTCCGGCTTTTGCCCGTGCAGAAAAAACCCTTGCGGAAATTCCTGTTCAGCAGGTGCAGATCGAACAGTCCTTCCATGCCCTCGTCAAACAAAATTCCAAAATGTTGGACAAATGGCACGCGTTCTGCGGCAATCCCGCCGTATACGATTTTGCCGAACCGGAAGACACGCTCAAACATTTTGCCCCGATTTTGGAAGACACGCTCTTTTTGGACGATCTGGAGCGCTGCGCCGCCAAAACGCGCGAAGCCAAAGCTCACGTGCAGAATGCCAAAACTGCCTTTGAATACGCCCGCCGCGACGCCGAAAAAGCAGAACGCAAATATCAGGCCGTTCTGGAAGAAAAACAGCAGGAACAGGACAATTTCAGCAAAAACTCCCTGCTGCGCCAGGAAGACATAGACTTTGAACAAGACCTGCAGATTTGGCAGAACCGCCTGCAGGAAACCCAAGACAAAGAAAACGAATACCTGGACATTTCCGCCAAGCAGTGCGCGGAATTTCTGAATCAGGCAAAAGCCCTGGGCTTCGCGAATCTGCAGGGCTGCACAATCTCCAAGGACAACGCCAAAGAATTTCTGCAGATTTATATGCAGCTCGCCCAGGTCGTGCGCGAGACCAACAGCCGGGAAAAACAAATTACCGCCATGGCGGAAGAACACAAAACGCTTCTGCAGAAAGCCGCCGATCTCGAAAAACAGCATATGCTCCGGAAAAAACAGGCCGAACTGAACGCAGAAAACCAAAAACGCATAGAAAAAATTCAGGCCATAGAAAAAGCCGTACAGACCATTTTCCGCCAGCTGGAAGAAGCCGACGCCGCCAAACCGCGGCAGCCGGAACAAAAACCGGAAAAACTGCCGGCATATATGCATATTCCGTCCGCCGCCTGTCTGATATTCGGCACGGTATTCCTGCTGCTGCGCCTCGGAAGCGGCAGTGCGGCTGTGCAGACCTTTCTCGGCACCCTGAACATTCCGCTTGTCCTGCCGCTTATCCTGCTCGGCGCGGGCACAGGACTGGAAGCCCTTTTCCGCCGTTCGGGCAAAAAACAGCCCGACACTGCGGCCGAAACACCGAACGGCGAACATATCGACACGCTTTTGCAGGATCTGCAGGAACTGCTCGATGTACAGGAAAAACTCCTGCAAACATTCTATCCCGAACAAATTCCCGGCAGACGGCAGAACACTGACGGCGAAACCGTTCCCGAACAGAGCGGCGATCTGCTGCAGTTCGGACAGACCCTTTCCGAAAAACTGCACGAAAACGAACTTTCGCCGCTCGGCCGGCATATCGCAAGAGCCAAAGAACGCGCAAGCCTGCACAGCCATTACGCCCAAAAATTCCAAAGCAGCAAACCTGCCGAACCGCAAATCGGCACGGAACAAATCGCAGATCTGCGCCGCAGGGCGGACGAACTTGAAAATACGGCCAAAAACGAACTGCAGTCCCTGCACTGCCAAGTCGAACGCATGGAAAACATTCCTGCATTCTTTAAAATCATAAAACGCCTGGACTTGCTGGTACAGGAAGTTAATGGACTGAGCGCAAAAGTGCATGACTGCCACAAGGTCTATGAAGATTTTATCGTCTGGATTAAAACGGCGGTTCCCCATTTGTTTGAAACGTTCGCCCAAATTCCGAGCGACAAATATTTGTCAGCCCTTACGGAATACCGCCAAAAAATCCGCGACGAGCAGTTCAGGCAAATTCAGGAAATGCACGGTGCCATTTTTGCCTCAAGCCTTTCCGCCCTCGAAGAAAGCAAAGAACACTGCGCCGCCGTGGAAAAAACACTGGAAGAACGCAAAAAAAATCTGGGACAGATTTACGCAGAACTGGCGGATTTACTGCAAAAACACGGTTTTCTCCCCGCAGAAAGGCTCAGCGCGTTTATGCAGCAGCTTCATGCCGAAGAACAGGAGCAGGATATTTTTTCCGGTACGTTCTTAAATATCAAACAATGTCTGGAAGCCCTGTACCGCCTGCACACCCTGTATACCGAACAGGAAGAGCGCAAGGCTAAGCTTGCTGCCATGCACGAAACGCTGAAAGACTTTACCGAACCCCTGCGGACAATTCTTATGCGCTGTGATTTCAGCCCAAAGGAAGCTATCCGTTCTGAAAAAGATTATCTGCAGGTTTATCAAGACCTTGCAAAAGAAGCCGAACAGGAAAACACCCTGTTCCGCCAAAAAGAAAGCCTTATGCAGGAATACGGACAAGTCAGGGAAAAACAGGAACAGGCGGCACGGGACGTGCAAAGCGTGGAACAGGCCCTGCAGGAACTGTATGCCACCGCCAACGTCGAAAACGAAGACGCCCTGAAAGCCCTGTTTGCCAAAATCAAAGAAAGCGAACGCTACACCCAGCAGGCAGTTATTATTGAAGAAAGCCTGCGGGAAGAACCGCTGCCGAAATATACGCAGAAAAGCAGCGCACCGGCCTGCCGCGAATACAAAGAACTGCCGCAGCAAAAGCCGCTTCCCGAAATTTTCGCGTTTTTCGACGAAAATGCCAAGAGCCGTTTTGAAAAAGAACTTGCAGACCTGCAGGAAGAACGCGCCGGTCTGGAACGCATCGAAAACCATATACAGGAACTCAAAGGCAAAGTGGAAGCGGAAAGCTCTTTTGTATATGAAGAAAGCCTGTCCAACGAAGCCGGCTACCGCATGAAAAAAACCGAAGAAGAAATTAAAAATGCTTACAACAAATGGCTGGAACTGGCTTTTGCCAAAGAAATTCTGGAACAGGCAAAACAGCGTTACGAAGAACACAGCCAGCCGCAGATCGTGCAGATAGCCTCCGAATTTTTCACCCAAATAACCGACGGTGCATGGCAGGGCATAAAAGTCCGCCTCGATGACCGCAGCGTCGGCGTACTGGACGAAAAAGGTGCCGTTCTTCCCGCGGAAATGCTCAGCCAGGGAGCCAAAGAACAGCTCTATCTTTCCCTGCGTCTTGCCCACATCAAACACCGTTCCATGAGCAAACGGCCCCTGCCCCTGCTTATGGACGACATTTTGGTCAACTTTGACGAACGCCGTATGCGCAACACCGCCAAAGTTCTGAACCTCATGGTGCAGGAAACCCTGAATATGTACAACAATCAGCAGATACTATACTATACCTGCCACGAACGCACGGCCCAAATCCTGCAGGAAACCGTACAGGGTACAAAAATATACCGCGTGGAAAACAAAAAGATTTTTGAAGACAGCACCTTGTTTGCCTGACAGCAACAGGGCGGCCCGCGCCGCCCTGTTTTCTGCCCTGTTTTCCGCCTGCGCCAGACCTGTACGCCAAACCTCTGCGTCAAACCTGTGCGGCAGACATTATAATTTTGCTTGTTCCGGCGATTAATCCGATAGGAAAAATTTTTCCGGAACAAAATTTGCATTAAAGTATTTGCCGGCCTATCTGCCGTGAGCCTGAAAAAACGCGGCCAGCAAAACCGCGCCTGCCTGCGCCACGTTCAGGGAATCGAACTCGCGCAGAAACGGCACGCAAAGCGCCTCGGAACATTGATTCTGCACCCCTTGGCGCACGCCTTTTTCCTCGCTGCCGAGCACAAGCAGAGCAGGAAAACGCAAAGACGCCTGCGTTTCGGCCGTCAGGGCATTTTTTCCGCGCATATCGGCATAATACGCGGTATAGCCCGATTTTGCGGCAAGCTCCACGGCCCGCGCCAAATTCACGACTTCCGCGACAGGCAGTTTTTCCAGACTGCCCGCGGCAGAACGAGAAGCCCCTGCGCCCAGAAAGGAGCTGTTGTGTTTCGGCACCACAAGCCCTGCGGCGCCCATGGCATACATGGTGCGCACCAGCGTTCCCACATTGCCGGGATCCAGCACCTGATCAAGGGCTACGATAAGCGGAAGCGGCGCCTCAAAAGCCGTTTCCAGCAAGGTTTCATAGGGAACGCAGCTGACTTCCCGCAGACGGACGGCAACGCCCTGATGCTGCGCCGCACCGCACAGTCGGGCAAGAGCTTCGTCGCCTACAAGGGTGTGGCGCACGGAATGTTCCCTGCAGAGAGAAAGAATGACGGCCGTTTCCTTGGTATTTTTGCCTTTTTTCAGATAAAGGTGGTCGATTTTTCCCGGTTCGCTCTGCAGAAGTTCCAGAACCGGCTTCAGCCCCGGAAGAATGTGCTGAGAATTTTTTTTATTTTTTTGGGGAGTTATTTCTTGTTTATGTTTGCCGAACGGTGTATACTTTTTTTCCTGCATTGTCCTGTTCCTTGCGGGGATAATGAAATTCTCCGTACAGCATACTGAAATACCGCAATAAAACAAGTATTTTTATAATCCATTTTAAGGAGAGAATCGTGCTGTTTTTTTCCGTATCAAAACTGAAGCATACCGCCGCTGCCCTTGCGTTCTGCGCAGCCCTGACAGCCTGCGGCACCAAAGAATACCAAATGGAAGACAATTACGTTTCCACCAGCGAATCCCTCTATGAAGATTACATTGTCAGCGTGGACGAAGAAACCGGCCCCCTTTTGGAACCGGAAAAGCAAGCCCTTCTTTCCGTAGGCGAAATTGACAGGCACATCACCGCCGAACAGCTTAAAATCATTGAAAAAGAATACAAGCACTATGTAAAAAACCCGCGCGGACGCGTTACCATAGAGCGCTTTATGTACCGCGCCGCTCCGTATCTTGACTATACCAAAAAAGTTTTCCGCGACAGAAATATGCCCGAAGAACTTGCCTATCTTGCCTTTGTGGAAAGCGGCTATCACCCGTTCGCCCGTTCCTCCGCCAATGCAATGGGTATGTGGCAGTTCATGGCAGCCACGGCACGCCACTGCGGCCTTACCATAAACTGGTGGATAGACGAACGCCTCGACCCCTACAAGGCTACCAAGGCAGCGGCAAGCTATCTGCAGGAAATGCATGACGAATTTAACGACTGGCATCTGGCGCTTGCCGCCTACAATGCCGGCCCCGGCAAAATCCGCCGCGCCCTGGAAGAAACGGGCACAGACAATTTCTTTGACCTCATGGCCGCCAACGACAGCATTAAAAGCTCCAAAATCCGCATAAAAAAAGAAACGGCCGATTATGTCCCGCGCTTTATCGCCATGGTGAAAATCATGCGCAATTTTGACCTGCTCGGCTATGAAGCAAAAGAGAACGACCTCGGCAAAGGCCATAAAGTCATCGAAGAACGCGCCGTTGCCATAAAGGCCCAGCGCGGTTCAGACCTGAAAGCCGTTGCCAAAGCCCTGGATATGTCCTGGCGCGAATTCCGCGACTATAACCCCGCTTTCCTCCAGACGGTAACCCCCATGACCGCAGACACCGTTTTTTATGTTCCGGCAAGCCTGCAGGCCAAAGGGCTGGAAGTAAGCAAAATGAAAACGGTGGCAGGCTGGTCCACATACACCATACGCCGCGGGGATACGCTTTCCGGCATCAGCAAAAAAACCGGGGTGCCTATCTATGTGCTGCGCCAAGCCAATACCATAAGCGAACCGCTGCAGATCGGCGTGCGCCTCAAAATTCCGGGAAGCAATACCTATGTGGCGGATAAAGCTTCCGGCAAAAATCTCGGCACGCGCCCCAAACACGACACCAATTATACGGTGCAGGCAGGCGACACCTTCGGCGAAATAGCCAATAACCACGGCCTCACCCTTGCCGAACTCAAAAAAGCCAATCCGCAGGTACGCGACGTTACCAAAATAGCCCTCGGACAAAAACTCTATATTCCCGGCCTGAAAACCAAAACCGACAGCACACTGACAGCGCAGAACAAACCAAAAACTGCAAAAAACACCGCATTGACGGCTAAAACCGACAAAACCCGCAGCCTTGCCGAAGCAACCCAAAAACTTGCGGCAAAAAGAGCTCACTATACCGTAAAATCAGGCGATACGCTCTACTCCGTTGCCAAAAAGCACGGCCTTACCGTTGAAGAACTGCAGGCACTGAACAACGGCATTTCCCCGCAGGGTTTGGCTGTAGGCAAAAAACTGGCAGTCAGCGGCAAACCGAGTCCCGCAAAAACCGCAGCAAAGCGCACGCCGAACAAAACCTATACCGTGCAGAAAGGCGATACCCTGTTTTCCATTGCCAAACGCCACGGCATGAGCGTTGAAGAACTGCGGGCATACAACACAGGCCTTACCGCAAGCCTGAACATCGGCCAAAAAATCAGCATTCCCGGCTCTGCCCAAACTAAAGCCCCTGCACAAAAAACCATTGTCCATATCGTCAAAAAAGGCGACACCCTCTACAGCATCGGCAGAAACTACAATGTTTCCGTTGACGCCATCGTGGCTTTCAACAACCTGAAAAACAACAGCCTTTCCGTAGGGCAGAAAGTAAAAATCCCCGGCCCCGACTTCCAAGTCGCCGCCCGTTCCGTACAGACTTACAAAGTGCGCAAGGGCGACAGCTTTTGGAGCATTTCGCAAAAATTCGGCATGAGCACCGACGAACTGCTGGCGCTGAACAATATGTCCGAAAACGCAACCCTTGCCATCGGGGACAAAATTCAGGTTGCGCCGCACTGACAGACAATAGCACTGTAAATAAAAAAAGCACGTTACGTGCTTTTTTTTTGCCTTCTGCCAAACTGTACAGACGCGGTTCGGCAAAGCGCAGACAAATCCCCGGCGGACACCGTTTTTAAACAGACACACCGAAAAATAAATGCAAAATAAAGACCGCCGGCTTACACCTCAAGGCGCTTTGAACTGTTCGCCGATCGTATTACATTCACAAGCTGCTGCTGAAGCAGCTTCTTATACCTTCTGCTGAAATTACTTTATTCTTATCGCATAAAAATTTTTTATTTCATATAAGCGTCATAATTATCAGACAAAATCATATAAAATATTTCTAAGGGGCTTCACCCCTTGAACCCGACCCAAAGGGTGAAACACCGTAAATCAAAAATTATGCCTTTTTCAAATAAATAACCCAACCAATCAATTTTATAATGAAAATTTGAAATATACCAAAATTATTAGGGTGTGTTTCCAAATTATTTTTCTTTTTTTCTTGGGGGAAATGATTTCCCCCAAGCCCCCTCATTACACAGTATTTGCGGAACCTTGCCGAAAGTTTCGGCTTCGGTTCCGCAAATACTGTGAATAAGAGCGACTGAAAAAATCTTTTTCCCAACCCCAAAAAAGTTTTAAAACAGTCTGTTTCGATTAATATTTTTTATAAGTCTATTATCAAAGGCATTAATTAAGAAACATACTCTACATATTGGTTTTATTAAATTAAGAACGCTGTCCTTGGTTATCATTGGCGAACACAGCAAATGTATGCCAAAGGAGGACAGTCTTGTATCTAAAGATTTTTCCATTCCACCGGCTTGGCCGGTGTTTTTTTGTGCTGAAGCGGCAAAAAGACCTGCTCATGGCAGGCCTTAAATTTCCGTATAAAATCAGGCAGGTGTCTGCACGCGCCTTATTCTGGCGCCAAGTTCCTGCAGTTTCAGCTCCATGCCCTCGTAGCCGCGGTCCACGTGGTAAATCCTGTCCACGCGCGTTTCGCCGTCGGCACACAGTCCTGCAATAACCAAAGCCGCACCCGCGCGCAGATCGCTGGCCATGACAGGCGCGCCCGTCAGGCTCGGCACGCCGCGCACCAAAGCAGAATTGCCGGAAAGACGGATATCCGCACCCATGCGCACAAGTTCGGGCACGTGCATAAATCTGTTTTCAAAAATGGTTTCCTCCACAATGCCGGAACCTCTGCACATGGTCAGCATGGCCATAAACTGAGCCTGCATATCCGTCGGAAATCCCGGGTGCGGCAGGGTGCGGATATCAACTGCGTTCAGTTCTCCGTGGGGTTTGGCAACAACCGCATTGTCCTCATAGCTCAAATGCACGTTGCACGCCTCAAGCTTGCTGCACAGCGCTTCCATATCCTTATACGGGCAGTCTTCCACGCGCACCTCGCCGTTGGTCATGGCGGCGGCAATAAGGTATGTGCCGGCCTCTATTCTGTCGGGCATAATACGGTAAGGCTGTTCTTGGCTGAGGCCCGTCACGCCGCGGATACGTATCTGCGTCTGCCCCGCGCCTTCGATTTTCGCGCCGCAGCTGTTTAAAAAGTTTGCCAAATCCACAATTTCGGGCTCGCGCGCGGCATTGTCCAGCACTGTTTCGCCTTCTGCCAGGCAGGCGGCCATCATAATGTTTTCCGTTCCGCCCACAGTGGGAAAATCAAACTGAATGTGCGCACCGCGGAGTTTTTTGCAGCGGCCTTTGATATAGCCGCCGTCAAGGGTAAATTCCGCACCCATGCGTTCCAGCGCGGACAAATGCAGATCCACGGGCCGCGCGCCGATGGCACAGCCGCCGGGCATGGCCACGCTTGCCTCGCCGAGCCGCGCCAGCAAAGGCCCGAGACACAGCACGGAAGCGCGCATGGTTTTTACCAAATCATAGGGCGCTTCCGGCACAATGCCGCTGCCTTTGGGGGCGATTTCCATGCGGTTTTGCTCAAAATTGGTTGCAAAGCCCAAGGTTTCCAGAAGTTTTTGGGTAGTCTGAATATCTCTCAAATGCGGCACATTCTCAAAAACAACAGGTTCATCAAATAAAATTCCGCCGAACAGAATGGGCAGGGCGGCATTTTTCGCACCGCTGACCTTAACCGTTCCTTTCAGGGAAACACCGCCTTGAATCAAAAGACTGTCCATATATACTCCAAAAATTTTTTTTCAAAAAAAGCTTGACGAGCCGAATATTTTAGCATAAAAATTTTCTTCACGGCGGAAGTAGCTCAGCTGGCAGAGCACCTGGTTGTGGCCCAGGTGGCCGTGGGTTCAAATCCCATCTTTCGCCCCAGATTTACCCAAGCACTGCTTGGGTTTTTTTGTATCCTTTTTCCGCAAAAATTCACAGCCGCCGTCCTATTCCAAAGGCAAGTCAAGGCAAAGCCCCACGGGGCAATGGTCGCTACCGTGCACGGTGTTTTCAATCCATGCGTCGGCAATATAAGGCTTAAGTTCTTCGGAAACAAAGAAATAATCTATGCGCCAGCCGATATTCCGTTCGCGTGCGCGGGTTTTGTAAGACCACCAGGTATAGGCGCCTTCGGTATCGCCGTGTACGTGGCGGTACGTATCCACATAGCCCATGGCAGTCATTTTATCCAAAAACGCCCGTTCTTCTTCCAAAAAACCGGTATTCAGCACATTGTCCTTGGGGCGGGCAAGGTCTATTTCCTTGTGGGCAATATTGAAATCGCCGCAGACCACAATGGGCTTTTCGCGCCGAAGCTCCTCGGCATAGCGCAGAAAACTTTCAAAAAAGCCCATTTTATACGGCACGCGCTTAAACACGCCCTTTGCCAGTTCTTCGCCGCCGTTGGGAAAATATCCGTTAAAATAATGGAAACGGGGAAATTCCAGATGCACGATGCGGCCCTCACCCCGATAGGCAGGGTCGGGCAATTCTATTTCCGAGCGGAGCGGCTTCAGGCGCGTAAACACGGCAACTCCGGAATAGCCTTTTTTCACGAGGGAATTTGCCCAATACCCCGTTTTGCCGCCGGGATTTTTGTCTTCCTCGGCAATTTGGTCTTCATGGGCCTTGGTTTCCTGAATGCCGACAATATCGGCACTGTTTTCGGCAGTAAACCATTTCCATTCATCTTTTTTGCGCAGCGAACGGAAACCGTTCACGTTCCAGGACTGAAAGCGTATCATTTAAAGCTCCGTGCTTTTGGGCTGGGGCTTGGGCTCGTCTTTTTCAAACTGTCTGCCGATGTCGTCCATAAGATTGTTGAAGCCTTTTTTGATGTCCTTGCCCATTTTGGACGCGTCATCGCCGAACTTATCCATATTTTTTTGGAAAGAATCGGAAAAACTTTCTTCCGACGCAAGGGCTAAAACCTGCTGCCTCACGGAGTAGCCGCGGCTTTTCAGACTTTTGTCCACAGCCTGTTCAAAGGCGGCAAACTCTTGTCTGCTCACTTTTTCCTTGACAAGCAGCTTCTGCACATGGGGGCGGACGCATTCCTTATACACGGAATACGGAAAAATTTCCTTAAGCATACAAACAGCCGCATATTCGGCATATCCGATATATTCCGCGGGCTGTTCCACGGCTATGGCCTCATCCACGTTTTTTTCCCGGCCTGCGATAAAAGAGCCGAGCCCGACCAATATAAGCAGGCCTGCCAAAAACGAAATAAGCGTACCTTTTTTCATAACATATCCCGATTCATGCCGCTTTGCAGCCTTTTGCCGTCACTGCGGATCCCGCCGGACGGAGGCAGAGCGCGGCACGCACATTATTGTTCGTTTACCCAATACTCCGGATGTTCCCGGTAATAACGCACGGCATTTTCCAAATCCTCCGGAGTATCCACTCCCTGCGGAGCCGCCGCAATAAGCCGTACCTGCATACGTATGCCGTGTTCCAACAAGCGGAGCTGTTCCAGTTTTTCCGTTTCCTCCAAAGGACTCGGCGGAAACTGCGCCATTTTTTCCAAGGTTTTGCGCGTAAACGCATACACGCCCACGTGCCCCACATAAGGAGCCCTGCGCACGCCGTCGCGGGCAAAAGGAATGGGCTGACGGGAAAAATACAGAGCCTCCCCGCTTTGGGCAAGGGCAATCTTCACCTGATTCGGAGAAGCTATGCGCTCTTTGTCTTTTTCTTCGTCCAAAACAACACCGAGCGTGGCGCTTTCGCAGCCTGCGGTATGGAAGGGGTCCAGCAGGGCTATTATCATTGCTTTGGTGATAAAAGGCTCGTCGCCCTGAATATTGGCAATGACGGCCTGTTCGTCGAGTCCCAAAATATTTACGGCTTCGCGCACCCTGTCGGTGCCGCTTTGGTGTTCGCCCGTATGCACAAAGGGAACGCCAAGTTCCGCCGCCGCTTTTTCAATGCGTTCATCATCAGTTGCCAGCCAAACATTTTCAAAAATATCAGCCTGCACGGCGCGCATATACACGTGCCAAAAAAGCGGCCTGCCGCCGATAAGAACAAGCGGTTTGCCCGGAAAACGCGTTGACGCATAACGCGCCGGAATTACAGCATAGGCTTTTTGCATAACGTACCTCGTTTTTGTATTTTTATATAGGCTCTGAAAAAAAGCAAGCAAAAACGAAGCACACGGAAAATTCAAAAAAAATTTTGCGAAAAACAAATTTTTTCTTGACGCTGATTTTTTATGCTTTATCTTCATAAAAAAACAGAACAAAAGTGAACGAGCATGAGCAAAGACCTGATTATAGTGGAGTCGCCCGCAAAGGTAAAAACCATTAAAAAATTCCTGGGCAGTCATTACATGGTACAGGCAAGCGTGGGACATATCCGCGACCTGCCCTCCCGCGAGCTGGGAGTCGACGAACAAACCTTTATGCCCAAATACGTCACTATCCAAGGCAAGGAAAAAGTTGTGCACGACCTGCAGGAAGCCGCAAAAAAGGCCGACATCGTGTATCTTGCGCCCGACCCCGACCGCGAAGGGGAAGCCATTGCCTGGCATATCGCACAAGCCATAAAAGACTGCTCCAAAGAAATAAAACGCATACAGTTCAACGAAATTACCGCAAAAGCCGTAAAAGACGCCATAGAACATCCGCGGGAAATAGACCCGCACCTTTTTGAAGCCCAGCAGGCACGCCGCATTCTGGACAGACTGGTAGGCTATAAAATTTCCCCCCTGCTCTGGAAGTCCGTAAAACGCGGCATTTCCGCGGGACGCGTGCAGTCCGTGGCCCTGCGCCTTATCGTGGAACGCGAAGAGGAACGCCTTGCCTTCGTGCCCGAAGAATTCTGGAACTTCAAAGCCGCCCTGACAGCCGGCGGTATGTCTTTTAAAGCGGAACTGACCAAAGTCAACGGCAAAAAAGTCCAAATCAAAAACGAAGAACAGGCGCTTGCCATTGAAAAAGCCCTGCAAAGCGCGTCTTTTGTCGTGGAAAGCGTGGAAGAAAAAGAACGCAGCAAAAGCCCGCAGGCGCCCTTTACCACCTCCACGCTCCAGCAGGCCGCCAACCAGCGCCTCGGCTTTTCCGCCAAACGCACCATGACCACGGCCCAGCGCCTTTACGAAGGCATAGACATCGAAGACCGCGGCACCGTTGCGCTCATTACCTATATGCGTACCGACTCCGTGCGCATTGCCGACGAAGCAAAAGCCGCCGCCAAAGAATTCATTGCGGGCAGATACGGCAAAGACTTCATTGCCGCAGGAGGCAAAGGCAGGGATTTCAAAGGCAAAAAAGCCATTCAGGACGCCCACGAAGCCATACGCCCCGTCGACGTAAACATTACGCCCGAAGAGGTCAAAGCCGCCCTCACGCCCGACCAGTACCGCCTGTACAATCTTATCTGGGCACGCTTTGTGGCATCGCAGATGGCCAATGCCAAATTCCACGATACTGCGGTTGTCATCTCCTGCAGCAACAAAGAAATACAGCCGCAGACCGACACGGAAAAAGAATTGTATCCCCTGGAAACCGAATGGAAAACCAAGGGCGAACGCCTGCTTTTCCCGGGTTTTCTCACCGTACTGAGCAGCAGTGACGACAAAGAAGAAGAACTGCCCAAACTGGCGGCAAAAGACATTCTCGGCACGGAACAGATCCTCAAGGAGCAAAAATTCACCCAGCCGAGCCCGCGCTATACCGAAGCGTCCCTCGTGCGCGAGCTGGAAGAAAAAGGCATAGGCCGTCCCTCCACGTACGCCACCATTATTTCCACCATACAGGACAGGGAATACGTGCGCCTTGACGGCAAGCACTTTGTCCCCACCGACCTCGGCAACGTGGTCTGCTCCCAGCTGCGGGACAATTTTCCCACGCTTATGGACGTGGGCTTCACCGCAAAAATGGAAGAAGACCTGGATAAAGTGGCAGACGGCGAACTGGGCTGGGTCAAACTGCTCACGGACTTTTCCGGAGATTTCAACACCACGCTTGCCAAGGCCGGCGAACACATGAAAGCCATAAAATCCTCCGGCGTGCAAACTGACGTCCCCTGCCCCAAATGCGGGAAAAACCTGACCGTCAAGTTCGGCAAAAGCGGCGAATTTCTGGCCTGTTCCGGATATCCCGAATGCAAATTCACCTCCAATTTCATCCGCAACGAACAGGGCGAAATAGAACTGCAGGCCGCACCGGAGCTTAAAGTCGTGGGTGTCTGCCCTAAATGCGGAGGCAATACCGTGGAAAAACGCTCCCACACGGGCGCGCGCTTTATTGCCTGCGCCAACTATCCCAAATGCGATTACGCCGCGCCTTTTTCCACAGGCGTCACCTGCCCGCAGTGCCATGAAGGTGTTTTGGTGGAAAAAAGCTCCAAACGCGGTAAAATTTTCTACTCCTGCAGCACATATCCCAAATGCGACTATGCCCTGTGGGATTACCCCATAGCAGAACAATGCCCTGTATGCGGCTCTCCCATTTTGGTACGCAAAAACACCAAAGCCAAGGGCGAGCATATCGCCTGCCCGAACAAATCCTGTTCCTACACCAGACTCATCGGCGAAGACGGCGAAGAATTTGAACCGGCCTTTGTGCAGATTCCGCTTCTGCCCGGCCAGCTGCCGCCCAAAGCGGACATTGCCGCCGAAGAACGGAAAACAGACAAAAAAACAGCCGGCACCGCTTCCGAAAAACAGAACGGGGAAACGGACAAACCCCAAAAAACAAGCCGCAAAAAAACGGCAGCAGCGAAAAACCAAACGGAAAATGCCGCAGACACGGAAAACAACGAAGAAAAACCCAAACGCACCCGAAAAACAAAAACCGCGGCCTCCGCAGACACGGCAAAAGCGGCAGACGCTGCGGACACGGAACAAATCCATATCAACGGCAATATCGCCGCGGACAAAGAAGTCAACCTGTACACCGACGGCTCCTGCCTCGGCAACCCCGGCAAAGGCGCCTATGCCGCCATTTTGGAATTTAAAGGCAAAAAACAGGAACTGACGGGCGGTTTCAGCCGCACCACCAACAACCGCATGGAACTGCTCGGAGTCATTACGGGGCTGAACAAACTCAAAGAAGCCTGCACCGTGAACATTTACACGGATTCCCAGTACGTGGCAAAAGCCATAAAACAGGGCTGGCTGGAAAACTGGAAAAAGAACGGCTTTAAAACCGCCCAGAAAAAACCCGTAAAAAACCAGGATTTATGGATTGAACTGGACAAAGCCCTCAGCCGCCACAATGTCACCTTCAACTGGATAAAAGGCCACGCAGGCCACCCGGAAAACGAGCGCTGCGACGAACTGGCGCGCACCGAAGCCGCAAAAGACAATCTGCCGCAGGATACGGGATTTGCCGAAGAATAAAAATCGTAACCAAACGGCATACGGACAAAAACCGCCCATATGAGGCGGTTTTTGTTTATGGCTCTGTGCCCGAAATTTTTCAAGGACAAGAAAATTCACCATGGGGGGCGGGAAAGCCGCCTAAGGACGACAAGCCGTTTGCGTCGGTGAGCCTGCAAACTTTACGCAAACGGACAGCAAGGCAATCGTTTCCCCCAAAAATTACCTCCCCTTAAAAGGGGGCTGTTTATTCATAATCGGGAAAACCGTCAAGAAAATAAATGGGTTGATCCTGTCTGTCTTCAAAATAACGCAGAGCGGCTTTGGCCCTGTTTCCGCTGCGGCAGTAAATCAGCACGTCTTTGTCTTTCGGAACTTCGCCGGCCCGCGCCGCCAGTTCCGAAACAGGAATAAGCACGGCGCCGCGATAATGTTTTTCCGCATATTCCTGCGGCGTGCGCACATCAAGCAGAAACAGATCCGGATTATCGGCCATAAGCTGCCGCGCCTCCGCAGCTGTAACCGCCTTGGCAAAAGCCGGCACAGGCGGCATAAAAAATTTTTGCAAAAATCCCAGCATACACAATCCTGCCAAAAGAACCAAACAAATTTTCCGATATTGCTTCATACGCCGCAAAACTATTGCATATAAAAATTGTCGCCGAGATAAATTTCGCGGGCTTTTTCGTTGTTCACAAGCTCCTCGGGCGTGCCTGACAGAAGCAGAACGCCGTCATACATGATGGACGCCCTGTCGCAGATGGACAGGGTTTCGCGCACGTTATGGTCGGAAATAAGCACGCCGATACCGCGCTCTTTCAAGCGGCGTATCAGATCCTGAATATCGCCCACGGCCAAGGGGTCAATGCCCGCAAAAGGCTCGTCCAGCAGAATAAAAGACGGATCGTGCACCAAACAGCGGGCAATTTCCAAACGCCGCCGCTCGCCGCCGGACAGATAGGACGCATAGGATTTTTCCAGCCGTGTCAGCCCAAACTCGTCAAGCAGGCTGTAGATTTTTTCTTCCTGCGCTTTTTTGGACAGTTTGGTATATTCCATGACGATTTTAATGTTTTCTTTAACCGTAAGGCTTTTAAACACGGAACTTTCCTGCGGCAGATAGCTTATGCCCACCCGCGCCCGCCTGTACAGCGCCCAGGACGTAATGTCTTCGCCGTTATACAAAATTCTGCCCTGCGTCGCTTTGATAATGCCCGTAAGCATATAAAACGAGGTGGTTTTGCCGGCACCGTTCGGCCCCAGCAGTCCCACTATCTCGCCCTGCGTAATCTGAATGTTCACATCGCGCACAACCTGTCTTGCGCCGTAATTTTTAGCCAGATGTTCGCCCACTAATGTCGCTTTCATACAATTTCCCGATACTGCTATTTATTCGGCTCGAAAATGGCCTCAACGCGTTTTTTGCCGGAGCCGACAACCTCGCTGCGGCGTTCATACAGATAATACAGAATGGTTTCGCCTTTTATGGAATTGTTTCCGTCCTGCACTTCCGGGTTGCCCTTGAGAGTCAGCACGCCTTTGGCCGCATTGTATACTGCGGTCTGGGCACGGCCGGACTGCGTTTCATATTTAAACTTCACACCGTTATAGGCTTCGATTTTTTCGATTTTATTCTGCGTGTCCACGGTTTGGGTCTGCTGTTCGACCCTGCCAGTCAGCGGAATGTTTTCATGCGGCACTTCCAGCTGATCTTTTCGGGAAGTCTGTTTCAGAAAAATAGTCATTTTGGGCGCGGTCATATGAAAACTGCCGCGGTCCACCACCACGTTTCCGGTAAACGTAACCCGACTGCGGTTGATATCGTATTCCATGTCGTCGGCATTGATTTTCACCGGCAAATCGTTTCTGCCCGCCAGCGGATCCGCCGCAAAAGCACGGACAGCAGCGAAACAGCACGCCAAACCAAGAAAAAACATACATAACAGACTGAATTTTTTCATGTTAAACCTACTTTGTCAAACCGGGATATATTTCCACAATCTGTATGGTAATATCCGGAAAATGCTCCACAAACTGCACGGTAAAATCCGGGAAACTGTCCACAATTTTCCAGCGGCCGCAGGAATTGGCATACCCGTCCACGGTTTTGACGCGCAAATCCGCAAAACGGCTCACTGCCTGCACCTTGACATCAGGAAAATGATCCACGATTTTAACATTGCCGTAGAGCGGTATGCCGTTGTACGTGCAGTCCGCCGCAACGCCGCCCGCCTGTGCTGCATTCCCGAAAAATAACGGTACGGCACAGCTAAAAAGCACCATAAAATATTTCATTGTTCTGTATTTGCCGCCAAATCCGCAGCGGCTTTCAGCCGCGGGTTTGGCCTTTATTCTTTTGTCGGCATCCATTCCACGTACACCCTGCCGGAACCATAAATTTTATTCGCATTCATATTCCAGGAAAGAACATCTGCCCTGCCTGAAATGCCTTCGCCTTTAAACCGTGCGTTTTCAGGAAAAACCGCCACGCGCTCCTCACTGCTGTAACTGAGCAGAGGGCCGTGCACGCTGTTCGCGTTCTGCTCGGCACTGACCGTATCCTGCAAAAGCACCTTGCTATTGTTGTCATAAACAAGCCCGTGCAGCGCTTTAAGCACGATTTTGCCGCCGTCATCCTGCAGATGCATGGCTTTTTCCCGTGCGGCAGCGTCAAAAAGCAGGGAAGATTCGCCGATCCTGTGCCACATCACGGGATCTTCCACCTGCAGCACCCCGGTTTTTTGGCGCATTGTCGCCCATTTGGCAAAAAGCCTCCATTCCTCGAGACCGTCTTCACCCTGGGAAACCTGTATGCCCTGCATGGCCAGTCCCACATCGTCGTCGGCAAAATCAGGAATATCGGCAAAAGACCGCACGATATCTTCCAGATTTCCCTGCAGGGAACGTTCCGCCTTATGGGCCTGCCTGAGATTTTCCAAATCCTCGGAAAACGCCTTTTTATTAAAACCCTCGCCGGTTATCAGCTCGGTAATGGCCTGGGACTGGGTAATATCGTCCAGCCGCCTGGCTTCGCTTTTTTTCCGCCAGTCGTTCCAAAAAACGGAAGCGCCGATAACGGCCGCAGCCAAAATCAGCAGAAACAAAAACGGATGTATTTTCTTTTCCTGTTTTCGCACAGGAACAGAACGTGTATTTTCCGCCATCAGTGTATCCAGTAATACGGAGCAGGCTGTTTTTCCTGACAGGCCAGCAGAATTTCCACCAGCTCGCGCACCGCGCCGTCACCGCCCCGTGTTTTTGTCACCAGCGAACAGACTTCTTTAACCTCTTCCCGCGCGTTGTGCACGGCACAGGGCAGGCCCACGCGCAAAAGCGGGTCAAGGTCAATAATGTCATCGCCAAGGTACGCCATTTCCTCAAAAGTGATGTTTTGATTTTTGGCTATCTGTTCAAGCGGTTCCAGCTTACTGTAAAAACCGCAGTAATATTCTTCCACGCCGAGGGGCCGCATACGCGCTTCTACACAGGGATCACGGCGGCCCGTGATAATGCCCACGCCGATTCCTGCCATGAACGCGGTTTTTATGCCTATGCCGTCGTGCACATGGAACGTTTTGGTGGTTTCGCCGTGATTGTTGATGTAAAGCTGGCCGTTGGTGCACACGCCGTCGATATCCAGCACCAGGAATTTTATTTTTTTGGCCCTTGCCACGGTTTCTGCGGACAAGTGGCTGATATCAATATGTTTAAATGCATACTCCATGCCGTGCGTCCTTTATGCCTGCTGCACGTCAACCGCACTCGGGATATTCCAAATTGCGGTAAGTTCTTTTATCATCTGCTCAAATTGGGAAAGGGGCAGGCTGTTGGGCCCGTCGCACAGGGCTTTGTCCGGATTGGGGTGCGTTTCAAAAAACACGCCGTCAACCCCCATGGCCGCCGCCGCGCGCGCCAACCCCGCAATAAATTCCCTGCAGCCGCCGGAGCAGGCCCCCTGTCCGCCGGGTATCTGCACGGAATGGGTTGCGTCAAAAATCACCGGTACGCCCATTTTCTGCATAATGGGCAGAGAACGGAAATCCACCACAAGATTATTGTAGCCGAAGCTTGCGCCGCGCTCCGTCAGCAGAATTTGCTCATTGCCGAAACTCCGCAGTTTGTTTTTCACCTGTTCCATGTCCCACGGGGCAAGAAACTGCCCTTTTTTCACGTTGACCGCGGCACCCGTTTTGGCGGCCGCTTCCAGCAAATCCGTCTGACGGCACAAAAAAGCCGGTATCTGCAGCACGTCCGCCACTTCCGCCACGGGCGCGGCCTGTTCGGGCAGATGAATGTCCGTCACCACGGGCAGACCCGTTTCTTCTTTTATTCTGGCAAGCCATTCCAGCCCCAGTTTCATGCCGTGGCCGCGGAATCCGCTTGCTGACGTGCGGTTTGCCTTGTCAAAAGAACTTTTAAAAACAGCCGTAAGCTTATATTTTTCCGAAACTTCTTTTACTTTATACGCCGTTTCGAGCGCCATGCCGTATTCTTCCAAAGCGCACGGCCCGGCAAAAATAAAATGTCCCTGTTTTAATTTCGTATATAGCGTATTCATTTATTACCTCTTATTAAAACAGCATACAAAAAAAAACGGTTTTTGTAAAATGCCAAAAACCGTAAAAAAAAGTGCGGACATACCGCACTTTATAAATTTCCCGAAACTGCGCCTTACGCTTCTTCGCCGTTGAGTTCAGCACGGAATTTGCGTGACAGACGAAAAACGACAACTTTGCGGGGAGGAAGGGTAATGGAAGCGTTAGTCTGCGGATTGCGGCCTTTGCGGGCTTTTTTGTCATACGCTTCAAATTTGCCGAAACCGCTGATCAAAAGCGCATGGTCTTTTTTTATGGACTGCTTCATAAGGGTAAGCAGGGTTTCCACAATATTTTTAACTTCGGCTCTGTTTTTTTCAGTCTGCGCATAAATTGATTCGACAATATCTGCTTTGGTCAATGCTTTATTCATGTAAACCTCCGAATTGCTCTTTTTTAATACGCATAACATTCTTATTTTGCAAGTTAAATTTTTCAATATCCAAAAAAAATTAATACTGTGCGCAAAAAAGAACCGTTCAGCGCATTTCGGAACCAATCTTTGCGGCGGTTTCCTGCATTTCTTCCGCCGAAGCATAGGCTCCCGGCGTCCACAAGCCCATTCCGTCGCCTTTTTTGCGGGGAATAATATGGAAGTGGGCATGGAATACGGTTTGGCCTGCGGCCTCTTCGTTGTTTTGTATAAGGTTAAAACCCTCCGCACCCGCGGCCTTGACCACGGCAGGAGCAATTTTCTGTACGGCTCCGAAAATGTGTTCCGCTTCTTTGGGGTCCATATCCAAAATATTGCGGCAATGGTTTTTCGGCACCACCAGGCAATGCCCCGGAAAACTCGGAGCTATATCCAAAAAAGCATACACATACTCGTCTTCATACACTTTGCAGCTGGGGATTTCGCCGCGGACAATGCGGCAGAACAGGCAATCTTTTTCTTGCATATTTCCTCCGAACGTCTTACATACATCATAAGCTTGCAAGCAAGAATAGCACAACGCCGGCCGATAATACAGTTAAATTTTCGGGAATTTTCATGAACTGCCTCGTCAAATCCGTAGACTGCAAACTAAACCGCGGCAAAATTTTTCCGCTGTTCATTCCTTTTGCCGGCTGTCCGTTCCGCTGCATTTTCTGCGCGCAGGAACGCCAGACGGGCACAGGCAGGCAAAGCGCCGCAGAAGCGCTGCGCGCGGCATACGCAGATTTTCCCGTTTTTCTGGAAAACTGCCGCACCGATACGGCAGACCTGGCTTTTTACGGCGGCACCTTCACCGCGGTTGCCGAAAACGATTTTCGCGCCTGCCTCGAATTTTTTGCGCAGGCAAAAAAAGCGGCGCACAAAAAAAACATACGCCTGAGCGGGCGCTGTTCCACAAGACCCGACAGTCTTTCCGCCCCCCGCCTGCACGCCATGAAAGAAGCGGGCATTGACCTTATCGAACTCGGCATACAAAGTTTTTCCGATACCGTACTGGAAAAAAGCAGACGCGGCTATACGCCGGAAACCGCGGAAAAAGCCTGCCGCACCGTACAGGACGCGGGCTTTAAACTCGGCATACAGCTCATGGCGGGACTGCCCGGCCAAAGCCAGGCCGTTTTTCTTGACGATGTGCGCAAAGCCCTTGCCCTTGCGCCTGCCTGCCTGCGCTACTATCCCTGCCTCGTGCCGCGGGACACGCCGCTGGCCATGCTTTTTGCCGAAAAAAAATTCCTGCCCTGGACCGACGGGCAGTGCATCGAAACGCTGGGAACCGCGCTTGCCATGGCATGGGAAAAGGGCATTCCTGTCATACGCCTTTCCGTGGCGCCGGAAAAAACCTTTGACGAAAGCCTGCTTGCCGGCCCCAGACACCCGAGCCTGGGCAGCGACATACAAAGCCGCGCACTGTTTGAAACCGTCGCAAAGACCCTCAGCCAAAACAGCGGCATACAGACCGTTGCCCTGCCTCTGCGCTTCAAAAGCAGCCTTTTCGGCACAAAAAAGCGGCTGCTGCCGGCATACGAACAAAAAATCCCGTTAAAACAGCTTGTTTTTGAAAAAAATCTCACAAATGAAATTAAATTTTTTAACGGGATAACTTCCTAAAATTCAAAAAGTTATTTTTTTAACTTATCTTTTTTTTGCAATTTTATTTTTAAAAGGTTGTGATTAAGCCGAAAATGATGTATTGTAGTCCTACGTTAAGGTATTGTAGAAAAGTATGTTCTTTTCCGCAAAGTTTTTATCGTAATTTTTAGAAGTAAAATCGGATTATTCCGATAGATTCATTAACCCATCTGGAGGTATGGCAATGGCGAAACATGCAACCCCTCTGTTAGATCAACTCGAATCTGGCCCATGGCCAAGCTTCGTGTCTGACATTAAACAGGCTGCAGCTGAACGTGCACAGAACCCAAGAGGTCTTGACTATCAAATTCCCGTTGATGCTCCCGAAGACCTTCTCGGCATTCTCGAACTGTCTTATACAGACGGCGAAACTCACTGGAAACACGGCGGTATCGTAGGCGTTTTCGGTTACGGCGGCGGCGTTATCGGCCGTTACTGCGACCAACCCGAACAATTCCCCGGCGTAGCACACTTCCACACAATCCGTGTTAACCAACCTGCCGGCAAATACTACAACACCGAATTTTTGAGACACATCTGCGATATTTGGGATCTGCGCGGTTCCGGTCTTACCAACCTGCACGGCGCAACGGGCGACATCGTTCTCCTCGGCACCCAAACTCCTCAGCTGGAAGAAATTTTCTGGGAACTCACCCACGACGAAAAATACCCCACAGACCTCGGCGGTTCAGGCTCCAACCTCCGTACCCCCGAATCCTGCTTGGGTCAATCCCGCTGTGAATACGCCTGCTACAACTCTCAGCAGGCCTGCTACCAGCTGACCATGGATTACCAAGACGAACTGCACCGTCCTGCATTCCCCTACAAATTTAAATTCAAATTCGACGCCTGCCCCAACGGCTGTGTTGCTTCTATCGCCCGTTCCGACTTCTCCGTTATCGGTACCTGGAAAGACGATATCAAAATCGACCAAGAAGCCGTTAAAGCATATGTCGGCGGCGAATTCAAACCCAACGCAGGCGCTCACGCAGGCCGCGACTGGGGCAAATTCGACATCCAGGCAGAAGTTATCGACCGCTGCCCGAGCCAATGCATGAAATGGGACGGCTCCAAACTTTCCATTGACACCAAAGAATGCGTACGCTGCATGCACTGTATCAACACCATGCCGCGCGCTCTTCACATCGGTGACGAACGCGGCGCTTCAATTCTTCTCGGCGCTAAAGCTCCTATTCTTGACGGTGCTCAAATGGGCTCCCTGCTTGTTCCGTTCATTCCTGCCGAAGAACCGTTTGATGAAATCAAAGGCGTAATCGAAAAGATTTGGGACTGGTGGATGGAAGAAGGTAAAAACCGTGAACGTGTGGGTGAAACCATTAAACGTCTTTCATTCCAAAAACTTCTCGAAGTTACCGAAATCCCGGCAGTACCGCAGCATGTTGTTGAACCCCGCTCCAACCCGTACATCTTCTTCAAAGAAGAAGAAGTGCCCGGCGGCTGGAACCGCGACATTGTTGAATACCGCAAAAGACACCAACGTTAATTCAGGAGGAGAGCAAACATGGCTTTCATTTCTTCCGGATATAATCCAGCGAACCCTATGGAAGGTCGTAATTCTGATATCGGCCCTCGTCCATACGATAACTTCTTCCCTGAAGTTATTAAAAAGAACTTCGGCAAATGGCTTTACCATGAAATTCTTGAACCCGGCGTTTTGTTGCACGTTGCTGAAAGCGGCGACAAAGTATACACCGTACGCTGCGGCGCAGCCCGTACCGTTTCTACCGTATACATCCGCGAAGCCTGTGAAATCGCTGACAAATACTGCGACGGTCACCTCCGCTTCACCACCCGTAACAACGTAGAGTTCATGGTAACCGACGAAAAAACTTTGGAAGCCCTCAAAGCTGACCTTGCTTCCCGCAAATATGCAGCTGGCTCCTACAAATTCCCCATCGGCGGTACCGGTGCCGGCGTTACCAACATCGTTCACACCCAAGGCTGGGTACACTGCCATACTCCCGCAACCGACGCTTCCGGCCCGGTTAAGGCTGTTATGGACGAAGTTTTCTCCGACTTCCAAAATATGCGCCTGCCTGCTCCTGTGCGTATTTCACTTGCCTGCTGCCTTAATATGTGCGGCGCCGTACACTGCTCCGATATCGGTATCGTAGGTATTCACCGCAAACCTCCGATGATCGACCACGAATGGGTTGACCAACTCTGCGAAATTCCTCTTGCCGTTGCTGCCTGCCCCGTTGCTGCAGTACGTCCTTCCAAAGAAGAATTCAAAGGCCAGAAAGTTAACTCCATCGCCATCAAGAGCGAACGCTGCATGTACTGCGGCAACTGCTACACCATGTGCCCGGCTCTTCCGATTTCCGACGGTCAGGGCGGCGACGGCGTAGTTATCATGGTAGGCGGCAAGGTTTCCAACCGTATCAGTATGCCGAAGTTCTCCAAGGTTGTAGTTCACTACATTCCGAACGAAACTCCGCGCTGGCCCACACTTACCAAAACCATTAAACACATCATCGACGTATACGCTCAGCACGCACGCAAATACGAACGTCTCGGCGAATGGGCTGAACGCATCGGCTGGGAAAAATTCTTTGAACTGTGCGATCTTGAATTTACCCACCACCTCATCGACGACTTCCGTGACCCGGCTTACTACACCTGGCGTCAAAGCACTCAGTTCAAATTCACTGAAGCTGCTCTCCACGCATACGAAGGTGCTGCCGCTCACGCAGCTGCTGCCCATGCTTCCGTAACCGAAGAAGACAAACAAAAAGTTATCGACTTCCTCGAAGGCAAAAAAGGCGGCAAAACCAAATACTACTTCAATGACTTCCTTAACCTCTTCGAAGGCGCAAGCCCGCGTAAGGTTAAAGACGTTCTTTCTGCACTTATTGCCGATGAAAAACTCATGTACTGGTCTTCCGGTTCTACCACCATGTACGGCTTGAAAGGCCTCGGCAAACAAGAAGAACAAGACTAATTGTCTTACGGTCATTGACTGCCGAATATAAAAAGGGAACGCAAGTTCCCTTTTTTTTTGCGCGTCTTATTATTTTTTTGCAGGAAATACTTGTGTTGCCGTCCAGTTGCGTAACGTCCGCAAGCTCACTGACGCAAACGATTTATCGCCTTTTGGTGACTCCCCCACGCTCCTTCGTTACACGTTTTTTACGGAGCTTGCGCAAAACTCAGTTTCCCCCCGCTCCGCAAATGACATGAACAAGTGCCGCAGAAAACTCCTTTTTACTTTATAATATATTGGCCTGCAATGTTATGCAAAACAGGAAACTAGCAGTCTTCCCCGGCGTTGTTGTCTATTTCTTTATGCCTCACAAGTTCGGCATACAAGAAATACCTTCGCTGTCTTTTAGATAGCAGCATTATTCCCTTGCCCCCTGAACATAACCCCTATTTCACAAATTTGCGGCAGGGAACATTCACACGTATCTTCAAATAGTGAAATTTCCCAAATCGTCAGTTTTGCCTGTATGCGGATATGACAGTAAAAAAAGATTTTCAGCCGCGCAATAATAGGGAGCAGAAAAGCCGCCCAAAGGGAGTCGTTTGCGTTAGTGAGCCTGCAAACGTTAGGCAAATAGAAAACAACATATTCATTTCCCTCACGAAAAAAAAGAAAATCTATTTGCTCTTATATTTTCACGGCACAAAAAAAATGCCGTCTGCAGTAAACGGCATTTTTTTCGGAACACAATTTGACAAAAGCTTAATCTTCCGCGGCGGCAAGCTTTTCTTTCAGCGCTTTTTTATAGGCTTTGAGCACTTCCAGGCGGGCATGGTACTTGTTTTCCGCGGAAACGATTATCCACGGCGCCTGCACGGTATTTGTCCGCAAAAACATTTCATTGGCGGCAATTTTGTATTCTTCGCTTTTGGCACGGTTGCGCCAGTCTTCGTC